>NZ_VSZS01000058.1 GCF_008180155.1 Neoaquamicrobium microcysteis
GCTTCGCGACGATCTCTTCGGGCTTGTGCTTCTTCTGGGGCATTCCAACGTCCTCTCTATCGGCCAAATAGCCTACTTCAGGGAGGACCACTTTTCAGGAGGCAGGCCACTTTCCCGGCGCCCTTGAGTACGAGCTTCTGTCTATAGGTCGTGAAGCGATAGGTTCCACTTCGAACTTTGGTGAGTGCTAGAGAAAGCTCTGTGTCAATCATGCCTTCAAAGGCGTCTGGCGAAACTCCATCCTTGCCGGTTGTTGCGGTATGAGCGATCCGCTCTTTGAAAATTTCCCTGAGATTATCATGGGCAAACTGGCGGTCGAAATGCTGGCGTGCAGTCATGCACACTTAGCCGCGAAGGGGCCTGCTGCGAAAGCGAGAGGGATCAGAATGAGCATTCCAACCAGAGTCCAGAAGACGACACGCCTCCAGACATAGGCGAACTTCATGTACCAAGTACAATGTAGCGGCTTACCGTTGCTTGTGACCTCCTTCCCTTCGAGAATGATGTGGGTGAACAGGAAGTCATGGTAATCACCGTTCGAATGGTTGGGGCATACCACCAAGATATCAGCGTAGAGTTTCTGCTTGGACCTTACGTCCCCTTCATCGTCGTAAAGGCGCTGCAGGGACAGATAGCAATCGCGATATAGCGAGGCGGTCCTTTCAAACCGGAATCCACCGACAACGAGAGAGGCAACCAACACAGCCACTGAGGCTGCGACCGCGATCCCGTCGAAGTGTGTGTAAAATGATTTGAAATATTCTGAAAAGACTGATAGTATTACTGTGAAGACAGAGTAATATGCAAGAAGAAATAGAGACCATACATTGTACCGAAGAAGGCGCCTCTCACCAATCATCCTAACGCGCGATGTAATCCATATTTTATCTTGGATATAGTCTGTTGGGGAAGCCGGTTCCGACATCAAAGCTCCATATGGGTACGGACGCAATTTCTCATGGATAACTAAGCACTCGTTCCCGAATGCAGCAGAAGCCAAGGCCGAAGCCCTATTTAGTAACAGTGACCCTTCCGAGCCAACGAGCTTTCACTCGTTCCGTCCGTACCCACGCGAAATAGAATGCAAATGGTGAAGGAACGCAAGTTTATCTTGCGGCGAGTAACATACGTTGAAACCTCGTGCCTTCCAATCTTGCCGCGACCGACCAGTTTTTTGGCCACCCTTTGTTTGGCTGCTTTGGGATTGCTCCCAGATCAAACTAAATGACTGCGACGGGGTCGTCTCCAGATCTCCGCTACCCCCACCACCGCACCAAACAAAAGGCCGGCGCTGGGCCGGCCTGTTTTGATGGGTGGGATCGTTCGGGTCAGCTTTCGCGGCGGCCGCCGAACTCGGCGGCCAGCGTTTCCTCGCGCTGGATGACGCCGAACTCGATGGCGATGCCGTCTTCGAAGTGGCGTACGACGCGGCCGCGCATGGTGCCGAGCGTGACGGCGACGCCGAGGGCCGGCTTGACGTCGATCTCGATGGCCGCGCCGGAGAGCGACAGGTCGATCAGGCGGCACTGGTACTGGCGTCCGTCTGCCAGCTGGAGGATGCTCATCGGGTTGCGCGGCTGCACGCGCTCGTGGCGGCGGTCTTCCGGCAGGTCCAGCTCGTGCTTGTTGGCAAGCCATGTGAGCTGAGCCGCAAGCTTGTCGCGCTTGCGGTCGGACGCGAGGATCGTCATCGCGAAGCCGTTGTCGAGGCGGCGGGTGACCACGCCCTCGATGCGGCCGATATGGTCGAGATAGGCGATGACCTTCTCGCCGAGCTGGCCCGGATGGTCGGAGCGGAAGGAAACATCGCCGGGAGACATGTCGACGACCTGGCAGGGATATTCCGAGCGGTCTTCAAGCATATAGCGACCGTAGACCTTCACGCGCACGCGCTGAAAGTTACGTCTCTCCGTCCTTGACGGCGCCAATTTGCTCGCCGCAGAAATCATTCTCGCACCCGCCCCGCTCCACTTCCGTGCTTCGCAAACCGCGAAGTGTTTAGCGCAACGATAATCGCAAACCGGTTAATATCCGGTAAGTTGGGCCGGGTGCGGCAGGCCGTTCAACTGTCCTTGCCGCCCTCGAATACCACCAGATGGCGGATGCGGCGGCCCTGGTCGGAAGAGGCCGAACCGGCGATCATCTGCGAGGCGCCGGGGGCAAGGGAAGGGACCTCCATCGCGGCGCGGCCGCCGAGGAAAACGGGTTCGCGGTCGGGGTCGACGACGCGCAGCGTATCCACCTTGCCTTCGACGATGGGATCGGCGCCCAGCCAGTAGGGCTTGGCGACGGGCGTGATCGCGCCCAGCGAGCGGGGGCTGCCCAGCCCGCCTTCGAGCGGCAGCAACACCAGCTCGAACGGGTTGGTCTTGCCATCCTTGCTGATGCCTTCATAGGTGACGACGACGACGGACTTGTCGTGGAAGGCGCTGTGGGCGAGGCGCGAGATCATGCGCTGGTCGCGGCGCGACCAGATGAGCGGGAAGGAGTATCCCTTGAGCTCGCGTCCATATGTGGCACACAGGCGCGTGCCGGCGAGGCGGAAGATCGCTTCCCCGCGCGTGTCCTTTTCGAGGATGAACGTGTCGGCCAGCAGGGACTTGATGTCCGCCGGCTCGATTTCGGTGCGCCGTGGCGCCGGGCGTCCGTTGCGCAGCCGATTCCAATACTGGAACAACGCTATCGATCCGTCCTGTTTCATATGCCGTGCCGCCCCATTTGTCCCTTTGCGGTTGTCTCATCGGTGAACAGAATCGAAGCCCTCCGATGCGCTACATGCCCAGCCACGCAGATGCCGTGCCAGTCCCGTTAACCGTTGTTCACGGCGTTCGGGCCCGTTAGGGTTAACAAAGGGTTTACGTTGCCGGGCGGCCGGCCCTGTGGCATCTCTGGGCCACTCCAAGGGGACAACGCTTCGGCGGGAACTCCAGTCAGAAGAAATTCCTGGGGGAGAGCAGGGGGCTCGACCAGCCGTTCGGGGGAAACCCCGGACGGCTTTTCATTTGCGCGGATGGCCGAACCGGATTCCACTTTCCGATTCTATGCTCTAGATGTGAGGCAGATGTCTCACGATCCCGCACAGCCCGACAGTTCAGCCGAATACGAAACACCTGCCAGCCAGCCGCCCCGGCCGCCGGCGCGCGAGCCCGTTTTCAACCTGCCGAGGGTGGTGATCGCGCTGCTGGCGATCTGCGTCGGGCTGCACCTGATTAGGATGTATCTCCTCAGCGACCGGCAGGATTTCGAGCTGATCGTGCGTTTCGCCTTCATCCCGCTGCGCTATTCGGGCGGCTACGACATCGACATATGGGCGTTCACCGGGCCGTGGACCTATGCCTTCCTGCATGGCGGGATGGCGCATCTGGTGGTCAACATGGTGTGGCTCGCCGCATTCGGCTCGCCGCTGGCGAACCGAATCGGGACAGGCCGGTTCCTGGCGTTCTGGGTCGTTACATCTCTGGCGGCGGTCGCTCTGCACTATGTGCTGCATCCGGCCGACGCCGCACCGCTGGTCGGTGCGTCCGGAGCGATATCCGGGATGATGGGGGCTGCAGCCCGCTTCGGCTTCAAGATCGACCGCGCCGAGGGCAAGGCGGCGTTTGCCGGGCCGGTCCTTTCCATTCCCGCCGTGTTCCGCTCGCGTGCGGCCGTGACCTTCGTGGGCGTGTGGATGGTGATCAACCTGCTGATGGGACTGGGCATCGGCACGCCGGGCATGGAAAGCCGCATCGCATGGGAAGCGCATATCGGCGGGTTCCTCGCCGGCTTTCTGCTGGTGCGGGTCTTCGACCGTCGCCAGCCGGTGCTGCGGGGGCCGGGCCCCGGCACTTGAAAAGCTTTCGGGCTCGGCGCACCATGCATCGTCAGGCGTATGACGGACCAAAAAGCCGAGAGGAGCGTGCGATGACGATCAGGTCGATACTGGACGAGAAGGGGCGCGACGTCGTCACGATAAAGCCGACGGCGACGCTGGGGGAGGCGGCGCGGATGCTCGGCGAAAAACGCATCGGCGCAGTGGTGGTGACGGCCGGCGACCGCAAGATACTCGGCATCCTGTCCGAACGCGACATCGTGCGGGTGATTGGCGAAAAAGGTGCCGACGGGCTTTCGCAGCCGGTGGGCGACGCGATGACGGCGAAGGTGAGCACCTGCCGCGAGACGCACACGATCAACGACGTGATGGAAGTGATGACGCGCGGGCGGTTCCGCCACCTGCCGGTTGAGCGCGACGGCCATCTCGACGGCATCATCTCCATAGGCGACGTGGTGAAGCGGCGCATCGAGGAGGTCGAGCGCGAGGCCGAGCAAATCCGCGAATACATCGCCACCGCCTGAGCGGTGGCCCGCCGACCCGTGGGGCCGGCAGGATGCTCAGTTTCAGCGGTTGTCGGGTCGCGAGCGCACGAGTTCGAGCCCGCGCCGCGTGATGCGGTAGGGGCCGCCGCCTCTGGACGCGACGGCTTTGCGCCGCTTGAGCTTCCTGAAGAGCGAAAGATCGAACGCGGCGAACCGCCAGTTGTCGCGGGTGTGGCAGTGGGCCGAGGCGATGCGGCCGTGCTCGTCCTTTTCGAGCTCGATCCAGCCGCCCTGCGCCAGCAGGTGGAGAATGCGCTGTTCAGCGCGTGTGATGTTCATTGGGAAAAGTCCTGAAAACCCGGCCCGAAGGCCGAACGCAGATACCGCCCGCGCGAAGGCGGGGCGGTGGCTCTCGGTTTTCATGCCCTGACGGTCTAAAGCGACGTCAGGGCTTCAGCGGGACTCAAAGCTGGACATAGGACACCTTGGCGTGTGGGGGCGATATAGTCGCCCGCAGCCGGGCAGTCCACCCCGCAGATGGCCGCAAAGTCCGCGAATCGCTTGCATGAAAGGCTGCTTTGATCTAGCGAAAGCGCCAGCGAACAAGGCGCGCAAGCGCCGCCCGAACCAGAACGAACCGGACCTTCATGACGATCATCGACACGCGCACGCCCGATCCCAAGCGCCTCATTGCGGGTGCGACCGGAGACTGGGAAATCATCATCGGGCTCGAGGTTCACGCGCAGGTGACTTCGGAAGCCAAGCTGTTTTCGGGCGCGTCCACCTCGTTCGGCGCG
Source organism: Neoaquamicrobium microcysteis (assembly GCF_008180155.1). Classification (GTDB taxonomy): domain Bacteria; phylum Pseudomonadota; class Alphaproteobacteria; order Rhizobiales; family Rhizobiaceae; genus Aerobium; species Aerobium microcysteis. The sequence goes on from NZ_VSZS01000058.1 coordinate 5,094, forward strand.
GCACCCAACGACAATGTCAGCCTCGTGGATGCCGCCATGCCGGGCATGCTGCCGGTCATCAACGAGGAATGCGTGCGCCAGGCGATCCGCACGGGCGTGGGGCTGAAGGCGCAGATCAACCTGAAGTCGGTGTTCGACCGCAAGAACTATTTCTATCCGGACCTGCCGCAGGGCTACCAGATTTCGCAGTACAAGCAGCCTATCGTGGGCGAGGGCACGGTGACCGTTTCGGTCGGGCCGGACAAGCAGGGCAACTTCGAGGACATCGAAGTGGGCGTCGAGCGGCTGCATCTGGAGCAGGACGCAGGCAAGTCGATGCACGACCAGCACCCGACCATGTCCTACGTCGACCTCAACCGCTCCGGCGTCGCGCTGATGGAGATCGTGTCGAAGCCGGACATGCGGTCTTCCGACGAGGCCAAGGCATACCTGACCAAGCTGCGCACCATCGTGCGCTATCTGGGGACGTGCGACGGCAACATGGACGAAGGCTCGATGCGTGCCGACGTGAACGTGTCAGTGCGCCGGCCGGGCGAGCCGTTCGGGACGCGCTGCGAGATCAAGAACGTCAACTCGATCCGTTTCGTCGGCCAGGCGATCGAATACGAGGCGCGCCGCCAGATCGGCATTCTGGAGGATGGCGGCAAGATCGACCAGGAGACGCGGCTTTTCGATCCCAACAAGGGCGAGACGCGGTCGATGCGCTCCAAGGAAGAAGCGCACGACTACCGCTATTTCCCCGATCCGGACCTGCTGCCGCTCGAGTTCGACCAAGCCTATGTGGACGCGCTGGCGGCCGACCTGCCGGAACTGCCCGACGACAAGAAGGCGCGGCTGATCGAAAGCCTGGGCCTGTCGGTCTACGACGCCTCCATCCTCGTCTCGGAAAAGGCGATTGCCGACTATTACGAGAAGGTGGCGGCCGGGCGCGACGGCAAGGCTGCTGCGAACTGGGTGATCAACGACCTGCTTGGCGCGCTGAACAAGGCCGGGGGCGACATTGAGACTGCCCCCGTGTCGCCCGACCAGCTCGGCGCGATCATCGACCTCATCAAGGAAGGCACGATTTCCGGCAAGATCGCCAAGGATCTGTTCGAGATCGTCTGGAACGAGGGCGGCGACCCGCGCGCGCTCGTGGAGAGCCGCGGGATGAAGCAGGTGACCGACACCGGCGCCATCGAAAAGGCCGTGGACGAGGTGATCGCAGCCAACCCCGACAAGGTCGAGCAGGCGAAGGCCAAGCCGACCATGGCCGGCTGGTTCGTCGGGCAGGTGATGAAGGCCACCGGCGGCAAGGCCAACCCGCAGGCCGTGAACGACCTCGTCAAGGCGCGGCTGGGGATCGAGTAGGATGTTCGTGCGCACGGCCTCCCCGCGCGACCTGGAGGCAGTGCGCGCCCTGTTGGTCGCGACGTGGCACGACACCTACGACGCCATCTACGGCGTCGAGCGCGTGAACGAGATCACCGAGGACTGGCATTCCATCGCGTCGCTGGAGGCGCGGCTGGAGCGACCGAACTCGGAATTTCTGGTCGCCGATGACGGGACGCGGATCGGCGGCGTAGCTTTCGCGTCGGCTGCCGACGACGGCAAGACGGTGATGCTGCACCAGCTCTATGTCCAGCCGGACTGTCAGGGCAGGGGCATCGGCGGTCTGCTGCTGGACGAGATCGAGAGCTGCTTTCCCGACGCGGACAAGGTTCGGCTCGAGGTGGAGGAGCAGAACGCAAAGGCCGTGGCCTTCTATCTCGCGCAGGGCTTCTCCAAGGTCGGCATGACGGGAAATTGCGGCGGCGGCCATTCGGGCATCCCCGCAGCCATCTTCGAACGCCCGATCATCTGGGCCGACTGAAAGCGGCCGCGCGGCGTTGTAACGGCGCGGGCGAGCGGCTATGCCGACGCCACGTTATCAATCCGGATTTGACATGACCACCGGCCTTCCCTTCGACGACTATCGCCAGCTTCTGAAGACGCTTCCCGGACCCAGCGAAGCTGCGCGCGCGCGCGCGGCCAACCGCAACGCCAGGTTTTCGGCGCAGGGGCCGGCGCTGGGGCGGCTGGGCGAGACAGCCGAATGGCTGGCCGCATGGACAGGCCGCGACCCGCAGGTGCTGCGCCCACTGGTGGCGCTCTATGCCGGCACGCACGGACTGACCCGCCATGGGGTGACGCCGCGTGGCAAGGGCGAGACGCAGGCGATGATCGAGCACGCGGCGGCCGGCGGCGCGGCGGTGAACCAGCTTTGCGCGGCCAACGACCTCGGCCTCAAGATATTCGACCTGGCACTGCATCTGCCCGTCGGCGACATCGCATCGGAGCCGGCGCTGGACGAGCGTGGCTGTGCGGCGACCATGGCGTTCGGCATGGAGGCCGTGGCGGGCGGCATCGACCTCGTTTGCGTCGGCGCCGTCGGCGCAGGCGGGACGACCTCGGCCGCAGCGCTGATGACCGCTCTGCTGGGGGGCGAGGCTGCCGAATGGGTGGGCCCCGGCTCCGGCGCGGACACGCACATGATGTCGCGCAAGATCGAGACGGTGGAAAAGGCGCTGGCGTTGCACGGCGCGCACCTGAAAGACCCTCTGGAAGCACTGCGCCGGCTGGGTGGACGCGAATTTGCGGCGATTGCCGGAACGATCCTTGCCGCGCGGGTTGAAAAGGTGCCGGTGATCCTCGACGGCTATGCCGCGCTCGCGGCGGCGGCCGTGCTGCGCGCGGCCGAGCCGACCGCAATCGACCATTGCCTGCTGGCGCATGCGTCGACCGAGCCGGGTGTGGCGAAAGCCGCCGCGGCGATGGGCATGCGGCCGTTGCTCGACCTGTCGCTGGGCGACGGGGAGGGGTTGGGTGCGGCGCTTGCCGCAGGCGTCGTCAAGAACGCCGCCCTCGTTCACGCCGGAATGGCGATCCGGGAATAGATCAGCGCCTGCGACCGCCCGATGCGACGATCTTCGGTTGCGTCGGCAATGCGGGCAGCTCTTCCATGACACGGTGGCGCGGGAAGATGGCTATGGCCTCGGTGCCTTCGCGCAGCTTCGAGTGAAGCTGGAACTCGCCATCGTGCAGCGCGACAAGCCCCTGGACGATAGGCAGGCCGAGGCCCGTGCCCTGTTCGGCGCTCTTGATGGCAATGGAGCCCTGTCCGAAGGCAGACAGCACGACCGGAAGCTCGTCTTCGGGTATGCCCGGCCCATTGTCCTTGACCGAGATGTACTGCCCGCCGCCAGCCGTCCAGCCGACGCGCACACGCACCTCGCTGCCGCTGGGCGCGAACTTGATGGCGTTGGAAAGCAGGTTGAGCGTGACCTGACGCAGTGAGCGCTCGTCGGCGAAAATGCGCGGCAGGCTGGGCTCGAACTGCTGGATGAGACGGATGTCCTTGTTGCGCGCCTTGAGCTCCATAAGGTGGCAGCACTCCTCCACCACGCTTTCGAGCGTGACCGGCTCTTCGTTGAGCTGGTAGCGGCCTGCCTCGATGCGCGACAGGTCGAGGATTTCGTTGATGAGATGCAGAAGGTGGCGACCCGAATCGTTGATGTCGCGCGCATAGTCGCGATAGGTCGGGTTTGGCAGCGGCCCGAGCACCTCGCCGGCCATCACTTCCGAGAAGCCGAGGATCGCGTTGAGCGGGGTGCGCAGTTCGTGGCTCATCGTCGCGAGGAAGCGGGACTTGGCGAGGTTGGCTTCCTCGGCGCGGCGGCGGGCTTCGTCCGACATCGCCTTGGCGGTCTCGAGCTCCGCGATCAGCGCATCCTTCTCGGTGCGGAAGGACAGCAGCATGACCGTCGAATGGTGCAGATGCCGCGCGACATAGGTGAAGAAGGGCAACGACACGGCCAGCAGGCCCGCCATGACCGCCTCGACGGGCTCCCATTCAGGCGCGAGCGACAAAGCGAACACGATGACCGGGAGCGCGAAGGTGGTGACCAGCGCGCCGCCAAGCGCGGAGGAAATGATCGCGGTGGCGGCGATTGCCAGAAGCAGAACGACCGACTTCAGCACCGCGAACTGGTCTATCTGGCATTCGACGCATGCCAGCGACGCGAAATAGGCCCAGCCGATGCCGCTGACGAAATGGCCGAGCAGAAAACCGCGGCGGACCTTGTCGGGTTCGACGTCACTCGTTTCCGTGCGGTTCACCTGGCGTGCGATGAGCAGCAGGCCGCCATAGCAGGCGATGGTGACGAGCGCCCAGGTTGCCATGTCGATGCCGACGCCGGCGAACAGGCCAGCCGTGGCCACGATCAGGACCATCAAAGGGATGGCAAGCGCGGTGTTGACCATGGCGCGGGCATGCAGCTTGAAGAGCTCGCGATCGTAGGCGGCGTTGCCGGCCTGCTGCGAAAGCCGGTCGCGCGTACGCTTGACCGCGCGCGCGACATCGCTGTTGCGGTGCACCTTCGTGCGATCCACAATGTTCTTGTCGGCTGTGGGCGAGCGTTGTAACGCCATGTAAGATTTGAATATTCGCGCCGGAACTCTCGTTGCGCGATGCTAGCGCCGAATGATTAAGAGACCCTTCCGCCAATGATTCGAAATCGGCGCAAACCGCGGCGCGCGGCGCAGCGCAAAAGGTCTCATCTGCGGCTTCTGCTGGATGTTCTGCTTGCCGTGCTGGTGCTGGGGGTGCTGGCATTGGTCGTGGCCAATGAGCGCTTCGGCGATACGGAGACGATAGCCGGGGCGGCGCGCGTGGTGGACGGCGATTCACTCGAGATCGGCAGCCATCGCATCCGGCTGGAAGGCATGGACGCGCCGGAACTCGCCCAGATGTGCACGCGCGGCGCGGCGGAGTATCCATGCGGCCGCGAGGCGCGCGCGGCGCTTGTCGAACTGGCCGGCGTGGGCATGGTGGAGTGCCGGGCGGACCGGCGGGACCGCTATGGCAGGCTGCTGGCGCGATGCACGGCCAATGGTGTCGACCTGAATCGCGCAATGGTGGAGCGTGGATGGGCGGTTGCCTATGGCGACTACGGCAGCTCCGAACGTGCGGCGAGCGATGCGGGCTCCGGGCTGTGGGCCGGCGAGTTCGATCGGCCGCAGGAGTGGCGGCGCGTTCACGGCGGGTTGGCGGAAGACGCCCATGACGGGCTGTCGGGATTTTGGGATTGGCTGCGCACCATGTTGCAGGGCAGGATGCCGCTCGACGAAAACGGAGGAAACATCCAATGAAGCTCTATGACGGCGGACGCGCGCCCAACCCCCGCCGCGTGCGCGTGTTTCTGGCCGAAAAGGGCATCGAGGTGCCGTTGGTGCCGGTGGATATGGGCGCCATGGGGCATCGCGACGAAGAGGTTGCCAGCCGCAACCCGCTGCGCCGCCTGCCGGTGCTGGAACTGGACGACGGCACGATCATCACAGAGTCGGTCGCCATCTGCCGCTACTTCGAGGAGCTTCATCCCGAGCCGCCGCTGTTCGGCACCGGCGCTGTCGGACGTGCGCAGGTGGAGATGTGGCAGCGGCGCATGGAGCTGAATTTCCTCAGCGCGATTGCCGCCGCCTTCCGCCACCTGCACCCGGCGATGAAGGAATGGGAGGTGCCGCAGGTGGCCGAGTGGGGCGAAGCGAACAAGCCCAAGGCTCTGGAATTCCTCGCGCTGCTGGACCGCGAACTGGCGAGCCGGGAATTCATCGCGGGCGACAGCTATTCCATCGCCGACATCACGGGCCTGATCGCCATCGACTTCATGAAGCCGGCGCGTCTCGCGGTACCGGAAGAATTGGGCAACGTACGCCGCTGGTATGATGCGGTGGCCGCGAGGCCCAGCGCAAAGGCCTGATGGACCCCGAGCTCGCCGATCTGGTGGAGCGCATCCACGCCTGTCGCCTCTGCCGCGACCGGCCTGCCGGCCAGCCGCTTGCGCACGAGCCGAGGCCGGTGGTCATGGCTTCGTCGCAGGCGAAGGTGCTGATCGCCGGGCAGGCGCCGGGGACGAAGGTGCACGCGACCGGGCTGCCGTTCAACGACCGGTCGGGCGATCGCCTGCGCGACTGGCTGGGCGTGACGCGCGACGCGTTCTACGACGCCCGAAACTTCGCAATCGCGCCGATGGGTTTCTGCTTTCCGGGGCAGGACGCCAAGGGCGGGGACCTGCCGCCGAGGCGCGAATGTGCGCCTGCGTGGCGCGGTGAGTTGCTGAGCCTGATGCCGCAGGTCGAGCTGGTGCTGGCTATCGGGCTTTATGCGCAACGCTGGCATCTGGGCGAGGCGCGCCGAGGGTCGCTGACGGAAACGGTCTTCGACTGGCGCGCGATCTTCATGCGCAACGCCGTGCCACGCGTGCTGCCGCTGCCGCATCCTTCTTGGCGCAACACGGCGTGGCTGAAGAAGAATCCCTGGTTCGAGGAAGATCTGCTTCCTGTCCTGCGCCGCGAAATCGCAATCCGGATTAGTCCTCGATCCTAGGCGATTGACGCGTCGATTGAGCCAAGTGGGAGAAAATCTTTCTTGTCGAGGCAGGATTTTGCCGGCAATATGGCATGAAATTCTACCGGAGTTCCCAATGGACCGCCTCGACCGAAAAATCCTTCGCCTCTTGCAGGAGGATTCGACCCTCGCCGTCGCCGATATCGCCAAGAAGGTCGGGCTTTCGACGACGCCGTGCTGGCGGCGTATCCAGAAGCTGGAGGAAGAGGGCGTCATCCAGCGGCGTGTCGCCATCCTCGACCCGGTGAAGATCAACACCCGCGTCAATGTTTTCGTGTCGATCCGCACCAACGCGCACAGCATGGAGTGGCTGAAGCGCTTCGCGGAAGTCATCCAGGAATTCCCGGAAGTGGTTGAATTCTATCGCATGAGCGGCGAGGTCGATTACCTGCTGCGCGTGGTCGTGCCGGACATCGCGGCCTACGATGCCTTCTACAAGCGGCTGATCGCGAAGATCGAAATCCGCGACGTCTCCTCGGCCTTCGCGATGGAGCAGATCAAGAACACGACGCAGCTTCCGCTCGACTATCTGGTGCTGGACAAGGAAAGCGGCGAGCGGGCGGCGTAACCTATCGCTTAGCCTTCGCGCGGCTCGCCTCGCGCCTTGCCACGCCGGCAAGGGTCTTTTCGGCGCTCAGTTCACGCGCGGCCTCTCGGCCGATCCAGCGCTCGGTCTTGTCGTTGGAGGCGGACAACTCCTGCGCCAGAGCGAGCGCGGCGGTGTTGAGCGCCATCGAGCGCTTGCCAAGCGAGCGCAGCGCCCAGCTTACCGCCTTCCTGACGAAATTGCGCTCGTCGGACGCATGGCGGCGGATGAGGGGCAGGAAGGCGAGGAAGGTTTCGTCCGGCTCGGTCTTCCGATGGACCACTGACCACGCCATCATGGCGAAGGCGGTGCGGCGGACGAACTCGCGCTCGTCCTGTGCGAACTCGCCGATCAGAGCCAGCCAGTGCTCGGTGTCGACGAAGAGGTCGGAGACGCCATCGACGATATCCCAGGAATCGAACTCCGCGGCCCAGTGCCGTGCGTCATCGATGGTGAAGCGCTTGGGATCGGCGGTCACCGATGCGATGAACTGCGCTTCCATGATGCCGCTATCCCACAGGGCGAAGGCCCGGTCGTGGTTGCGGCCGACGGCCTTGGCGATCCTGCGCTGTATGCCGTGCGAAATGCCGAGCGCCCGCTCGATGCGGATGCCGTAGCGTTTCATCCCCTGCCGGTTTTCCTCCGATCCGATCGAACGGAGATAGGCGACGATCTGGTCGGCCGTCGCATCGCGCGTAAGCGGGATTGCGTCGCCGCTCACCGCTCGAGCCGGGCGAGCAGGGACGACGTGTCCCAGCGCTGGCCGCCCATCTGCTGCACGTCCTTGTAGAACTGGTCGACCAGCGCGGTGACCGGCAGCTTGGCGCCGTTGCGGTCGGCTTCCGCGAGGCAGATGCCCAAATCCTTGCGCATCCAGTCCACCGCGAAGCCGAAATCGTATTTGTCGACGTTCATGGTCTTGTGGCGGTTCTCCATCTGCCACGAGCCGGCAGCGCCCTTGGAGATCACGTCCACCACCTTCTCGATGTCGAGCCCCGCCTTGCGGCCGAAATGGATGCCCTCGGCCAGGCCCTGCACGAGGCCGGCGATGCAGATCTGGTTTATCATCTTGGTGAGCTGGCCGGATCCCGCGGGGCCCATGAGGCCAACCATGCGGGCAAAGGAATCGATGACCGGCCTTGCCTTTTCGAAGATCGCTTCGTCGCCGCCGCACATGACCGTCAGCACGCCGTTTTCGGCGCCCGCCTGACCGCCGGAAACCGGTGCGTCGATGAAGCCGATGCCGCGCTTGTCCGCTTCGGCAGCAAGTTCGCGCGCGACCTCGGCCGAGGCCGTGGTGTTGTCGATGAAGATCGCGCCGCGCTTCATGGCGTCGAACGCGCCGTCCTTGCCCAAAGTGACAGCTCGCAGGTCGTCGTCATTGCCAACGCAGGCAAACACGAAGTCCTGATACTTCGCCGCTTCCGCCGGCGTGGGGGCGAAGCTGCCGCCATGCTCTGCCGCCCATTTCTCGGCCTTGGCGGTGGTGCGGTTGTAGACGGTGACGTCGTGGCCGCCCTTGTTCTTCAGGTGCCCGGCCATCGGGTAGCCCATCACGCCCAATCCGAGAAATGCAACCTTGGCCATGACGGCTTTCCTTTCCTGCCTGCTCTTTATGGAAATGCCGCTCAGCGTTTGAGGTGCCTGGTGATGCGGCGTTCGATCCAGTCGATAATGTTGCGCAGCGTCTCGACGATCGCAAGGTAGATCACGGCCGCCCAGATGTAGGTCTGGAAATCGAAGGTGCGCGAATAGGCCCGCCGCGTCTCGCCCATGAGGTCGTAAACGGTGATGATCGCGACGATGGCCGAGCCCTTGATCATCAGGATGATCTCGTTGCCGTAGGGCCGCAGCGCGACGATCAGCGCCTGCGGGAGAATGATCTTGCGGAGCGTCTGGAAGGTGTGGAGGCCGAGCGAGGCTGCGCCTTCCCACTGGCCTCGCGGGATGCTGCGCACCGCGCCGCGCAGGATTTCTGCCTGATAGGCCGCCGTGTTGAGGGTGAAGGCCAGCACCGCGCAGTACCAGGCCTCGCGGAAGAAGGTCCACAGGCCCACCGCCTCGAGCTGAGGGCGGAACGAGCCGAGGCCGTAATAGATCAGGAAGGTCTGGGCCAGAAGCGGGGTGCCGCGGAAGAAATAGACATAGGCGTATGCCGGCCAGGCCAGAAGCCTGTTGGACGACATGCGCGCATAGGCGATGGGGGCGGACAAAAGCGCGCCAAGGAAGATCGAAATCAGCACCAGCTGGACGGTGACGACCAGACCGGACATGTAGTTCGGCGCATAGCGGGCGAACAGCTCGGCGTCCCATGCGCCGACGAGGAAGGCGACCAGCCCGACGCCCATGACGACCCACAGCGCCATCAAGGCGTGGCCGGCAATGCGCTGGCCGGTCCAGCGGCGGGGCGGGGGTGGCGGGCGTTCTATCGCCCCGATGATGCGCCCGGCGGTGTCGCTCATCGTGCCGGCTCCGACCTGCCGGTCCAGCGCTCGATAGCGCCGAATGCGATGGAGGAGATGATGGCGAGCACGAGATAAAGCACGCAGGCGATGCCGAAGAACAGGAACGCCTCCTTGGTGACACGCGCGGCGATGCCGGCCTGGCGGATGATATCCGAAAGGCCGATGACCGACACGAGGGCCGTATCCTTGAGCAGGATGAGCCACAGGTTGGACAGGCCGGGCAGCGCGATGCGGACGAGCTGCGGCAGCACGACGAGGCGCATCGTCTGCCAGTTGGACAGGCCGATGGCGTAGCCACCTTCATACTGCCCGCGCGGTATGGCGCGGAAGGCGGACAGGAAAACCTCGCTGGCGTAGGATGAGAACACGACGCCGAGCGCGACCATGCCCGCGACGAAGGCGTTGATCTCGATGGAGGTGCCGGGGCTGAACAGCGCGACGACGCGCTGGACGCCCAACTGTACACCGTAGAACACGAGGAACAGGGTAAGGAGTTCGGGCAGGCCGCGGAAGATGGTGGTGTAGACGTTGGCGGCGAGACGCAGGGAGCGCTCTTCCGACTGCTTGGCGAGCGCGATCATGAAGCCGGCCGCAAGCCCGAGCGGAAGGGTGGCGAGCGCCAGCGAAACCGTTACCAGCACGCCAGCGGCGATCTCGTCGCCCCAGCCCTCAGCCCCGAAGCTGAGCAGTGTCAGCGTTCTTTCCATGCGTGCCGGCGGTCTTCTTTCGATGAGGGTCCGGTCTTGCCGAAAGGCGGCGGGACATGGCCCGCCGCCTTCGGGTCTAGAAGTCGATCAGCCTCGGATCAGCCGCCGTAAGCGTCGAACGAGAAGTATTTGTCGTTGATTTCCTTGTACTTTCCGTTTGCGCGGATGGCGTCGATCGCCGCGTTGAACTTTTCGCGCAGCTCGTCTTCGCCCTTGCGGATGGCGATGCCCGCGCCGAGGCCATGGATTTCGTCCACCGGGGTGATGGTGCCGACGATCTTGCAGCACGCGCCCTCGTCGGTCGCGAGCCACTCCTCAAGCACGGTGATGTCGTCATTGGCGGCATCGATGCGGCCGTTGATGAGGTCGAGCTTGTATTCGTCGGCCGTCGGGTAGAGGCGAACGTCGCTGTCGGTGTAGGTGGCTTCGGAGTAGTTGGCGTGGGTGGTGGAGCCCTGCACACCGATGGACTTGCCGGCGAGATCTTCCGCGGTGACGCCCGCGATGTCGGTGTCCTTGAGCGCGACGATGGCCGGCGGCGTGTTGTAGTATTTGTTGGTGAAATCGACCTGCTTCATGCGTTCGTCGGTGATCGACATGGACGCGATGATGGCGTCGAAGCGGTTGGCCTGGAGCGCGGGGATGATGCCATCCCAATCCTGCGTGACGAATTCGCACTCGACCTGCATCTCTTCACAGAGCGCGTTGGCAATGTCGATGTCGAAGCCTTCGAGCTGGCCATCTGCGGTCAAATTGTTGAAGGGCGGATAAGCGCCTTCGGTGCCGATTCTGATCTTTTCCTGCGCCTGCGCCGCTCCGATGGTGAGCGCCAGGGCAGCAGCCGACAAGGCCAACGAAACTCGTGAAGAAATACGCATATTGTTCCTCTCTGCGTGGATGCACCGCGACGATATGCGCGGCGATCGGATCAGACGCGGTTTTGTCCGCGCCTTGAGCCCGATATTCCCATTGTTTTCAGCAGGATTGCAATCGCCAATTGCCTTACGCTGGGCGAGGCGGCTACGTGCCCAGGCCGGCCTTGTCCACGACGAAATCAGCAATGGCGGAAATATCGTCGAGATCGAAACCGGGTATACCGCCGTCCGCCACGACATGGTCTGCGGCGATCGCCACCACGTTGGCCGAGGCGGGCAGGGGCGTCCGGTCTTTTGCCGCCTTGCGGCGCACCTCGATCTTGGGGTGGGCTGCCCCCTTGTAGCCCTCGACGATGACCAGGTCGCAGGGAGACAGGTGGGAGAGAACCTGATCCAGCGGTGGCTCCTGTTCCTCACGCAGTTCATGCATCAAAGCCCAGCGCAGCGGCGTCACCAGCATCACTTCGCCGGCGCCGGCCTTGCGGTGGCGGAAGCTGTCCGTTCCCTCGCTGTCGATGTCGGCGTCATGATGCGCGCGCTTGACGGTGGAGACGCGAAAGCCGCGCGATGCAAGCTCCGCGACGAGCCGTTCCGCCAGGGTCGTCTTGCCCGAATTTTTCCACCCCGCTATCCCGATGACGCGTTGCGACACGCGGTTCCTCCTCAGATCTCGCCGGCCGTTCGGGCGATGCGCAGGACATAGAGCGATGCACCGATTGCGCCCAGCGTGGAGAAAAACATCATCCAAAGCAGCGGCCACGGACCTGTCTGGGGAGACAGGAGAATGCCGCATACCATCGCCAGAACTGCGCCGCCGCCGATCTGCATGGAACCGCCAAGGCCCGACGCGCTGCCGGCCAGATGGGGCCGGACGCTGACGATGCCGGCATTGGCGTTCGGCAGGGTCATGCCGTTTCCCAACCCTACCAAGACAGTCGGCCCGAACAGCGACAGGGCATGAAAATATCCCGCCCCGAACAGCAGGAGAGCGCTGAACGTGCCTGCCGTGGCCACAAGGCAACCGGCGAACATCATCGTGTTGATGCCGAAGCGCCTTGAGAAACGACCCGACAGGAAGTTGCCGGCGATGTACCCGATAGAGATCATGCCAATGTAGTAGCCGTACTGCGACGGCCGCAGGCCGAGCATCTCGGTTGCCACATAGGGCCCGCCGCCCAGAAACGCGAAGAAGGTGCCGGAGGTGAAGGCGGCGGTGAGAACATACCCCCAGAAGCGCCGTGAACTTATCAGCTCGGGATAGGCCCTGACCTGCGCCAGCATGCTGGACGATCGGTTGCGGTTGGTTTCGCCGAGGTCGAGGTAGACCACGACGAATGCGACGATGCCGAAGCCGAGCGTCAGCAAAAAGGCCGCCTGCCAGCCGTAGAGCTCGTCCAATATGCCGCCGATCGCGGGGCCGACCATCGGCACGGCCGCCATGCCCATGGTGATGTAGCCCATCTTGCTGGCGGCTTCATCGGTGCTGACCGTATCGCGCACGATGGCGCGCGACAGAACCATGCCGGCAGCCGAGAAGGCCTGCAGAACGCGCGCTGCCAGCATGAATTCGATGGTGGGCGCATAGATCGTGACAACGGAAGCCACAAGGAACATGCCGAAGCAGAAGAGCATTACCGGCCGACGCCCGAACCGGTCTGACGCGGGGCCGATGAAGAGCTGGAGCACGGCGGTGGCGGCGAGATACAGCGACACGGCGAGCTGCACCACGGCATAGTCGGCATCGAAATAGCGTGCGATGCCGGGCAGCGAGGGCAGAAACACGTTCATGGCGAGCGCGCCCGTGGCCGTGGCGAGCACCAGCGTGACGATGTGCGGCGGCGTGGTGCGGTCGAGGAAAGTGGCCGTCATCGTCACGCCTAAAGCCCGTCGGGCGCCATGGCCGGCCCCGTGCTTTCCGCAGCCGGCTTGCGCCGTCCCGCGCCGCGCTCCCGGTACAGGGCGTACAGACCGGAGCCGACGACGATGGACGCGCCCACGATCATGGCGGCATCCGGCACATCGCCGAAGACGAGGAAGCCGAGCAGGATCGCCCATATCAACGCCGTGTAGCGAAACGGAGCGACGAAGGATATGTCGCCCACGCGCATGGCCATGATGATGAACTGGTAGCCGATGATGAGCAGCACCGCAGCCGCTGCCAGAAGCCCGACGCTGCCGGCCGACATCGGCGTCCAGCCGCCGAACGGCGCGATGAGAACGCCGCCGGCTATGGTGACGGCTGCCGATGTGGCGGTGGAAACCAGCAGGGACGGCACCTCGGAGGGTATGCGCTTGGTCGCGAGATCGCGCACGGCGCAGAACATCACGCAACCCAGCGCCATCAGCGAATAGGCGTTGAACCCTTCCAGGCCCGGCCGCACGATTATCATGACGCCGGTGAAACCTGCGGCGATGGCAAGCCAGCGCCGCCAGCCGACCGCCTCGCCGAGAAACAGGGCCGCGCCCATGGTGACGGCCAGCGGCAGCGCCTGAAGCACGGCAGACACGTTGGCCAGCGGCATATGCGCGAGTGCGGCGAGAAAGAACACCGTCGCCATCAGCTCCGCGCAAACGCGCAGTGCAACCATCGGATGCGCCGCCTGGCGGGGAAACTTCAGCGCGCCCTGGCTCCATGCCAGCAGGCCGATCATCGCCGTGGCGAACAGGCCGCGCACCATCATCACCTGCCCGGTGTTCATCGTTTCAACGACGACCTTGGTGATCGCGTCGTTGAAGGTGAAGCCCGCCATGGCAATGGCCATGAAGAGCGAACCGCGCAGGTTTGGGGAAAGGGCCACGAGCGTTTCCGGATGATTCTTCTTATGGCCCAGACGTGTATGGCCCGCCGCACCAGCGTGCAACGGTCAGCCAGGCCAAATCATGGGGCCATGAAGACGGAAATCTGCGGGTTCAGCCGCCCGTGACGCTCATGTGTCGCGACACGGCAGGCCGGTTGGTGCGACGGTCGATGACGAAATCGTGGCCCTTGGGCTTGCGGCCGATGGCCTCGTCGATGGCGTTGGAGAGAAGCTCGTTGCCCTCGGATGCGCGAAGCGCGGTACGAAGGTCGGCATCGTCGTCCTGCCCCAGGCACATGTAAAGCGTGCCGGTGCAGGTTATGCGCACGCGGTTGCAGCTCTCGCAGAAATTGTGCGTCATCGGGGTGATGAAGCCGAGGCGGCCCCCGGTTTCGGCAACCTGCACGTAACGCGCCGGGCCGCCGGTCTTGAACGGGATGTCGGTGAGCGTGAACCGGTGTTCCAGATCGGCGCGCAACTGCGACAACGGCAGATACTGGTCGGTGCGGTCGGCATCGATCTCGCCCATGGGCATGGTCTCGATCACCGTCAGGTCCATGCCGCGGCCGTGCGCCCAGCGCAGCATCTCGGGCAGTTCCGCGTCGTTGAAGCCCTTGAGGGCGACGGCGTTCAGCTTGATCTTCAGGCCCGCGGCTTCCGCGGCCTCTATGCCGGCCATGACCTTGGAAAGCTCGCCCCAGCGGGTGATGGAGCGGAACTTTTCGGGATCGAGCGTATCGAGAGACACGTTGATGCGCCGCACGCCGCAATCGGCGAGCTCCTGAGCGAAGCGGGCAAGCTGCGACCCGTTGGTGGTCAGGGTCAGCTCTTCAAGCGCGCCGCTTTCGAGATGGCGCGACAGCTGGCGTACCAGATGCATGATGTTCTTGCGGACGAGCGGCTCGCCACCGGTAAGCCGTAGCTTACGAACGCCCTTCTCGATGAAGACGGTGCAGAGCCTGTCCAACTCCTCAAGGCTGAGCAAATCCTTCTTCGGCAGGAAAGTCATGTCCTCAGCCATGCAGTATGTGCAGCGGAAGTCGCACCTGTCGGTCACGGAAACGCGCAGATAGGTGATTGCGCGCCCGAACGGATCGATCATGCTGCTGCCGGCAAAGCTCATTGGCCTGCGTATCCTCCGGCGTTCTCACGCCATCTGCGTTGGCCGGGCTGCTGCCCGTTGCCGGAATGTCGGCCAATCGGACGGCGATTTCAAGGCCCAGTAGTGGAGGTCGGCTATGGCAAGCCGGCGGCGCGGGGGGTAATGTCGCGGTCCGTCCAATCCGGAATCGCCTCATGACATCGCCCACGGAATTGCGCGTCTCCAAGGATCGCCGCACACTGACCGTCACCTTTCCCGGCCATGCGCCGTTCACGTTTCCGGCAGAGCTGCTGCGCGTGCTTTCGCCATCGGCAGAGGTGCAGGGCCATTCGCCCGAACAGCGCGTGACCGTGCCCGGCAAGAAGGACGTGGCGATCATGAAGATCGAGCCCGTCGGGCATTACGCGGTACGCATCACGTTCGACGACATGCACGACACCGGGATATTCACCTGGGACTATTTCCACACGCTCGGTCACGAACAGGACACGCGCTGGCAGTCGTATCTGGATGAACTGGCCGCAAAGGGCCTGTCGAGAGAGCGCTGAATGAGCGTTCGTGTGGTGAACCGGGGGCTCAATCCTCTTCGTTGAGCATTTCCTCGATACGCCGCATCTGCTCGCCCATCGCGTCGCACTGGGCGGGGGTCGACTGCGCCATGACGCGGTCGATGAGCTTCGTGTAGACCTTCAGGGCCTCCTGCAGCCGGGCTTCGCCGTCGTCGGTCAGGAACAGGCGCATGACGCGCTTGTCCTTCTTGTCGCCCTCGCGGCGGATGAGGCCCTGCGCCTCGAGCTGGGGCAGGAGCATGGTGATGTTGGAGCGGCCGATGAGCAGCCGCCGCGCAACGTCCTGCTGCGACATGCCGGGGTGGCGGTAGATGTTCATCATTACGTCGAGCTGCCCGATCTTGAGATCGAGCGGCGCCAGCGCGCGCGTCAACTCGCGTACGACGGCCTTTTCGGCGCGCACCAGCGCGATCCAGTTGCGAAAGCGCGGATTGTTCCAGGGCAGGGATTGCGTATTGTTCATGATTGAACTATTCTGTTCATGTTTGAACGATCTTGGGAATCGTGACCATGGCGACCGTTGGTTTCCTGCTTTTCCGTAGCGCATTCGCGCTCGCCGAACAAATCGCGCCACGGCTGACCGGTCGGGCTGCTTTCGAGCTGTTCTGCCGGACGCCGCATCCGGCGCGCGTTTCGCAGCGCGAGGCGGAGGTTTTGCGCGAAGCGGTGCCGTTCATGGCTGAGGCGCGGCATCACTGGTTGGCGACGCCGCACGGCTGCGTGGTGGCGCACGACTTTCGCGGGCCGGAGGGGTCACATGCGCCGGTGGCGCTGGTGATCCATGGATGGCGCTCGCGAACGGAGCATATGCGCACCATCGTGGAGGCTCTGCGCGGCGAAGGGTTTCGCGTCATCGCGCTCGACCTGCCGGGCCACGGCGCTTCGCCCGGGCGGCGGCTGAACCTGGCCATCGCGGTGGCGGCGGTGCGAGCGGCTGCCGACTGGTTCGGCCCGTTCGCGACGGTGGTGGGCCACTCGTTCGGAGGCGCGGTCGCCGTCAACGCGCTGGCCGGTTCGGTGCGAGGGGTGGCGCCCGTGGAGGCGCGGCGGCTGGTGCTGGTTTCGGCGCCGAGCTCGATGCCGGCGCTGTTCGAGGATTTCGGCCGGTTTCTGGGGCTCGGCAGCCGCACGCAGGTGGCGTTGGCACGCGAGGTGGAACGCGTGGCGGGGCGTCCTCTGGCGGATTTCGTCGGCGATGAGCAATTGCGCGGGATGCCGGTTCCGACCCTTGCCATCCACGCACCGGACGACAAGGAAGTGCCTTTCGAGGAAGCGCGCCGGTTCGAGGCGGCAGGCGAGCATGTGCGCCTGATGCGCGTGCCGGGCAGGGGCCACCGCCGCATACTGGCCGACGGCGAGGTGACGGAGGCTATCGCCGCCTTCGCCCTGCACGGCGAACTGGCCGCCGAAGTAAGCCTAGCCTAGATTGAGCTCCTTGAAAAAGTCGTTGCCCTTGTCGTCGATGACGATGAAGGCGGGGAAATCCTCGACCTCTATCCGCCAGATCGCCTCCATGCCGAGCTCGGGATATTCGACGACATCTACCTTCTTGATGCAGTCCTGTGCGAGGCGAGCCGCCGGGCCGCCGATGGAGCCGAGGTAGAAGCCGCCGTGGCTGCCGCAGGCCTCTCGCACCTGGCGCGAACGATTGCCCTTGGCGAGCATGACCATCGAGCCGCCGAATGACTGGAACTGGTCGACATAGGAGTCCATGCGCCCAGCGGTGGTGGGGCCGAACGAGCCGGATGCATAGCCGGCCGGGGTCTTGGCAGGGCCGGCATAGTAGATCGGATGGTTCTTGAAATAGTCGGGCATCGGCTCGCCGTTTTCCAGGCGCTCGCGGATCTTCGCATGCGCCAGGTCGCGTGCCACGATGATCGGGCCGGAGAGCGAAAGGCGAGTCTTTACCGGGTGTTGCGAAAGCTCTTTGAGAATTTGAGTCATCGGCTGGTTGAGATCGATCCTGACCGTATGAGAGGTCAGCTTCTCCTCGTCGATGTCGGGCATGTAGCGGGCCGGGTTGGTCTCCAGCTCCTCAATGAACACGCCATCCTTCGTGATCTTGCCCTTGGCCTGTCGGTCGGCCGAGCAGGAGACGCCGAGGCCGATCGGCAGCGATGCGCCGTGGCGCGGCAAGCGGATGACGCGCACATCGTGGCAAAAATACTTGCCGCCGAACTGCGCGCCGATGCCCATCTGCTGCGTGAGCCTGTGGACCTCCGCTTCCATTTCGAGATCGCGGAAGGCATGGCCATCATCGCCGCCGCTGGTGGGCAGCGCGTCGAGATAGCGCGTGGAGGCAAGCTTCACCGTCTTGAGGTTCATCTCGGCGGATGTGCCGCCGATCACGATCGCGAGGTGATAGGGCGGGCAGGCAGCGGTGCCGAGCGTGAGAATCTTCTCCTTCAGGAACTCGACCATGCGGTCGTGTGTCAGAAGCGACGGTGTGCCCTGATACAGAAAGGTCTTGTTGGCCGAGCCGCCGCCCTTGGCTACGAACAAGAACTTGTAGGCGTCCTCGCCCTCCTCGTAGATGTCGATCTGTGCGGGCAGGTTGTTCTTCGTGTTCTTCTCCTCGAACATGGAGATCGGCGCCAGCTGCGAATAGCGCAGGTTCTTTCGCTCGTAGGCATCCAGCACGCCCTGGCCCAGCGCCGCATCGTCGCCGCCTTCGGTCCAGACGCGGCGGCCCTTCTTGCCCATGATGATCGCCGTGCCGGTGTCCTGACACATGGGCAGCACGCCCCCGGCTGCGATGTTGGCGTTCTTGAGCAGGTCGTAGGCGACGAAACGGTCGTTGTCGGTCGCTTCTGGATCCTCAAGGATTGCGGCGAGCTGCTTCAGGTGGCCGGGACGCAGAAGGTGGTTGATGTCGGCGAAGGCGTTCTCGGACAAGAGCCGCAGCGCTTCCGTCTCGACGGTGAGGATTTCCTGCCCGCGAAATGTATCGACGGAGACGAAATCCGACGTGAGCTTGCGGTAGGGGGTCTCGTCGGCTCCGAGAGGGAAGAGGCTGGCTGTTGCCTGGTCGGCCATGGCTGTGCGTCCGTTCTGCTGTGGCGGCTGGGGTGCCGGCGGAATGTTTGTGGCTTCTTTAACGGCGAGGCGCAGGGAATCCAATCGCCCGCCGCCTTTGACCTTGGTTGAAGCCCTGTTACACAGCGTTACCTGACTTGGGAACGGTTCTCGATGCCCCTCGATGACGTGACGCTCAACTTCAACCCCTCGGGCCTGATGCTGCTGAACGCGGTGCTGGCCATCGTGATGTTCGGCGTTGCGCTCGATCTGTCCGTCGCGGACTTCAGACGGGTGGCGAAAGCGCCGCGCGCGCTGGCTCTAGGCTTCGCTTCGCAGTTTGTGTTTCTGCCGGCAGCCACGCTGCTGCTTGTGATCGTGACGGCGCCGCCGCCGAGCATCGCGCTTGGCCTGATCCTGGTCGCTGCCTGCCCCGGCGGCAACATATCGAATTTCCTGACCCACCGTGCGGAGGGCAACACCGCGCTCTCGGTAAGCCTGACGGCGATCTCGACGGTCGCCGCCGTGTTCATGACGCCGTTCAGCCTTGCATTCTGGGCCGGCCTTCATGCGCCGGCGGCAGAACTGGTGCGCGAGACGAATGTGAGCGTGCTGGACATGGGATTTACGGTCGGCGTGCTGCTGGTGCTGCCGCTGGGGGCCGGCATGGCCATCAACGCGCGCGTGCCACGGGTCGCCGCACGGATGCGCGGGCCGATGCGCATCGTGTCCCTGCTGGTGTTCGCCGGATTCGTGGCAGGTGCGCTTGCGGCCAACTGGGCGATCTTCATCGCCTATGTCGGGATGGTCTTCGTGCTCGTGCTGGTGCACAACGCCGTGGCGCTGGCGGGCGGCTATGTCATCGCCGCCGGCGGCGGACTGGCAGAGGCCGACCGTCGCGCGATTTCGATCGAAACGGGCATCCAGAACTCGGGGCTGGGGCTCGTGCTCATCTTCAACTTCTTCGGCGGGCTCGGTGGAATGGCGATCGTCGCGGCATGGTGGGGCGTGTGGCACATCGTTTCCGGTCTGGCGGTGGCCGAGCTGTTTCGCCGCCGTAACAAGGCCGAACTTGCCGCTACAGTGTAGACGGCTGTTGCGCATGTGCCGCAGCCGCCGGCAATCGCGAAGCTGTGAAGTGCGTGGACGCTTAACCCGGCAAAGTTGAATCACTATAGTCGCGGCCCACATCCTGCTTATTCGCGGGCGAGGGGAACAAGGGGACAGATGATGAGATTGACGCGCAGCAAGGCCCTGGCCATTTCGACCACCGCCATGGTTGCGATACTTTCCGGTGTGCCCCAGGCTCCGGCGCAGACGCTGATGGACATGCTGCGCGGCAACCGCGTTCAGCGCGAAGCGCCGCCGCAGGCCATGCCGCCCGCCGCGCCTGTCCAGCGCGCCGCGCCGCCGCGCGTCAGCGGCCCAAGCTACTACGCCTACAAGACCGACGCGCTGGTGCGGGTCGATTTCGCCGCGATCACGCCCGAGCGTACCGACGACCATGCCGCGCTCCCGCCGCCTGGCGTCGATTCGCAGTCGGTTGGCTCGACCGTTCTGGTTGCGCAGGCCGTTTCGCCTGTGGTGACCGAGACGGATGAAACGGTGACTTCCGTGCAGGAAGAGGCGACGCCGGTCGAGACGCCTGCTTCAGAGGAAGCCGCAGCCGATGAGCCGGTGACTGATTCGCAAGCCGCGCAGGAGGCGGCGCCGCTGGACGAAACGGATCAGGACGCGGCCGTTCAGGACGTGATCGAACGGGCGCGCAGCGTGCTGGAATCGACCCCGGACGTGGGCACTGCCGAGACGCTGACACCGCCGGCGGTGGAGGAGACGCAACCGGGTGAGACCGTTGCGGAGACGCCCGCACCGGAGCCGCTGACCGACGAGCAGATCGCCGCTCTCCAGCAGTTCGAGCTGATGGCGGAAAAGGAAGCCGCCGACGCCATCGTGGCCCACTACACCGCGTCGCCCGAATATATCTGGGTCAGCGCAGGTGCGCTCAACGACGATGCCCGCGCCGCGCTGCGGGTGCTGGGGGACGCTTCGAGCCACGCGCTCAACCCGGAGGACTATGCGCTGACGGTGCCGGGCGCCGGCGCGGGTGTGGCCGAACTGGCCGCGTTCGAGATGGAGCTTTCGGCGCGCGTGCTGCGCTATGCCCGGGATGCGCAATCTGGCCGGATCGACCCCAACCGCATCTCCGGATATCACGATTTCGCCCCGAAGGAGCTGGATAGGGCAGGCCTGCTGCAATCGCTGGCCGAAAGCGATGACGTGGCGAGCGTGCTGGAGGCGCAGCATCCCCAGAACGAGCAATACAGGGCGCTGCGGGTGGAGCTGGAAATGCTGCGCGCATCGGCCGAAAATGACATCGTCGTTGCGCCGAACACGCTCGTTCGCCCCGGCGAGACGAACCCCGAATTCCCCAAAATCCTGACGCTCATCAACCAGCGCGCCGATGAAGCCTTCCGTGCCGAGCACGGCGAGGTGCTGACCCGTCATCTGGGAAGCGAAACCTACGTGCAGGAACTGGGGCCCGTCATCAAGGCGGCACAGGCGGCCGCAGGCGTCGGCTCCGACGGCGTGATCGGTCCGCGCACGGTGCAGGCGCTGGCGGGCGTGTCCAAGGCAAGCCGCATCGAGAAGGTCGAGATGGCGCTCGAGCAGGCGCGCTGGCTGCCCTCCGACCTCACCGATCGCCACGTCTTCATCAACACCCCTGCGTTTACGGCCAGCTATGTCGAGGACGGCCAGGAAAAGCTCTCGATGCGCACGGTGGTCGGCGGGCTTTCGACGCAGACCTACTTCTTCCAAGACGAAATCCAGTATGTCGAGTTTCACCCCTACTGGGGCGTGCCGCGCTCGATCCTCGTCAACAAGTACCTGCCGAAGCTCTATTCCGACCCATCCTATCTGGACCGCAACGGCTTCGAGGTGGTGGATCGCCGCGGCCGCGCGATCCCGTCCTCGTCCGTGAACTGGGCGCAGTACGGCGCGAACCTGCCCTACGACGTGCGCCAGCGCCCGGGCCGCGGCAACGCGCTGGGGGAGATGAAGATCATGTTCCCCAACAGCCATGCGATCTACATGCACGACACGCCCGAAAAGCACCTGTTCGACCGCGACAACCGCGCGCTGTCGAATGGGTGCGTCCGGCTGGCGGACCCGCGCGCGATGGCCGCGGCCGTGCTGGGCTGGGACAGGCAGCAGGTCGACAGGCGCCTCGAAGGCCAGCACGGTCGCGAGAACCTGTCCGTCAAGGTGCCGGTCTACGTCGCATACTTCACCGCATGGCCGAACGCTGCGGGAACCGTGGAGTATTTCAACGACGTCTACAGCCGCGACGAGAAGACCCGCGAGGCGATCGAAAAGGTCGAAGCGCTGCGCAGCGCAGGGGTGTGAAAGACGGCGCGAAGATGATGCCGTTCGCCGCTTGACTTGATGTGGGGCGGCCCCTTATATCGCGGCGCGTTTGCGATTTCGGATCGCGAACGGGCGCGTAGCTCAGCGGGAGAGCACACCCTTCACACGGGTGGGGTCACAGGTTCAATCCCTGTCGCGCCCACCATCGAAAAGCTTAGTCTTCTCGGTGGTTTACCTCGATAGCCCTTCCTTCCTAGAGACCATTGAAACGGCTGCTGGTCCCACTCTGGCTCCAGGAGTTAGCCAATGGCTTCGATACGCAAGCACCGCGACAAATACCAAGTCCGCATCCGTAGGCATGGATATCCGACGATAACCAAGACCTTCGCCAAACTGCCCGACGCGAAGGAATGGGCGAACCACCAAGAGCGGCAGGCAGACAGAGGCGAGCTTGGTCCCGACAAGAGAGAGCTAGACCGGATCACCCTTGCCGATCTCATCAAACGCTATCTGAAAGAAGTCGTCCCGAGGAAGCGCCATGGCGAGACAGACACATTCGCCTTGAACATGCTGCTTCGGCACAAGGTCGCAAAGAAATCCCTATCCGAACTGTCGCCTTCGGACTTCACGTCATACCGCGATGAGCGCCTTACGCGCCCGTGCGGTCGCAGGGGTAAGACAGTTTCCCTCGCCACCTTGAAGCGGCAGCTTACCCCGGTCCGGCATATGTTCCGCCACGCTCATGACGATTGGGGTATCCCACTACGCGACAACCCGCTAGCGAAGGTCAGATTTAAGGGGGCAGACAAAAGGCGGGAGCGACGGCTACGCGAAGGCGAGCAAGACCGGCTGCTTCTGGCCGGGAAGAAGACGCGGAACCCGCTCATCGTTCCTATCATCCGTTTTGCCCTAGAAACGGCCATGAGACGTGGGGAAATCCTTGCCCTTCGTTTCCACGACGTAGACCTTGAACGCCACTCTTTGACCGTCAGAGAGTCAAAGAACGGGTATTCGCGAACAATCCCGCTGTCTGCTGCCGCTGTCGCCGTACTGACGGATGCAATTCGACGGATGAGCGATAAGGACAAGGTCAGGAATGCTCTCATCTTTCCGACAAAGCCTCTCGCCCTTCGTCTCGCATGGGATCGACTGACCAAGAGGGCAGGAATTGATGATCTGAATTTCCATGACCTTCGGCATGAGGCGATATCTCGGCTGTTCGAGCTTGGATTGACGGTTCCGGAGGTCGCTTCGGTGTCAGGGCACAGGGATATGCGGATGCTTTTCAGATATGCACACGCCAATCACGTCTCCATTAGAGCGAAGCTCAACATGGCCGAAGGCCTATCGGGCTAAAATGGCTGCCGTAAGCTCGGCTCGGTCCGACCTCGGGAGAATTGAGCCTTGGCGAAAGTGAAAGGCTGGCTGCTGCTGAATAAAAACGTCTTAGTAAGGGGAAGGGTGAGGTATAGGGCTTAGACGCTGGGAGAATGAGACGCCCTTGATATTCGATCTGACGGAGCGGCAGGCTGGACCCCTTGAAATCCTTGGGGTTCAGCCTTTTTCATATCATCTCAGCAAATCTGACGTAGGTAAGAATCTTCACCCTCACCTTCCGCCCTACCATTGCCCCTCCTTTTCTCTCTATCCTATGCACAAGCCCGCTGACAGACGTCAACCCTCATCGTGGCAAGTACAGCGGCGAGCGCCAGAAGCTCTCCACGAGTCTTCTAGGGGGCTTTACAGCCTTCCGTTCTCCTATGCAGTCGAAGACAAATTCGTAGGCGCATCGGGGTCAGAATGGCAATCCAAATCAACCCAAATCACCCGCCGCTCAACACTCTACAAACCGTTGAATTTATTGTTCTTTTTCTCACCTCTCGCAAACCGTTGATTTGACTCAATAAAACTTGTTGATAAATCCTCATCCTGAGCAATCTTTTGAATAAAATTATGACTATCAAAGCCTTACCTCACAAGGGAACAGAGAATATACTTGAATTTTTTCCGAAAATGTGCTACTTTATAAGTGTAGGGTTGGATTTCTATTTTTTCTACCACATTGGCTGAATTTCCATCCTTTCATGAATCCCAATCTTCTGCCGTTTTTACCTTAAACCTCTCAGGAGGGGCTGGAGGGATTCTGACTCCTAGACATTAACTGCCTGCTGTCCTTCGTAGCCGAAGGCAAGATAGCGGGCTATCAAGCAGCAAGAAGCTCTAGAAAGGAGCCATAATGAACTACCAAGAAATGAGAAACCGTCCAAAGGCTGCTTCCCGTGACAGTCTCAACGAGACGTACCTTGCAGCACGGGACATGGAAATCCGGAACCTCGTATCCCGTATCAAGAACCTTGCCGGAAGGGACGTCTCTCCTGAATTCCTAGCAGAGGTCGCCCAAGCGCTGGCGGAAGACGCCCTTTCTTCTTCGTCCAAAGCTGGTGAATACTCAAAGCCGAAATCGCCAGAAGAAGACATGGGAGAACGGGCTTCCCGTGCGACGGCTAGAAGGGCGCAAGAACTCTTGGACGAAGAAGCTGAAAGAGAAGCCCGCCGCGCCCCTTCCCATGAGCGTCACATTTGGGGGCCGGGAGCATGAATAAGACCAAGATGGTAAACTCTAAACCGGCCTCCCTCTATCAGACGGCATCGAGTGCCTACGAGACAGAATATGATCGCCAGATTGCCGAAAGGGCGGAAGCCGAGAGGAAGAAGCGGGAATACTCGATTGATGTCGGGGACTTCTTTCTTACTCGTGATCCTGTCTATGACCTCTTCGCCATTCGCCATAAAGACGGAAACCCAATACCCAAGGGGCTTCAAGGTATGTGGCGGGACAAGGAGACGTTCCGGGCACAGGCTGAGAAAATCCTTGGAGCGGCATATTCCGTCGCTGCCTTGAAGAAGAGGGAACTTCGAGAGCGTGAGCTAGCCGAACGGGAAGCTCTCGCACAGGAGGCCCTATGACAAATCGTGCCATTACCCATATTGTTGATGAAGATTCCAATCCTGTCGCTCTCGTTCCTCTCGGCAGGAAAGGCGAAAAGGGAACGGCGATTATCCTTGATGAAGACCTCGCCCTTCTCGAATCTCTCGGCCTCTCCATGAGATGGAACCGGCACACAAGGACAGGCATCGTTGTCGCCCCGACTTCGGCGTCTTCAGGTGGTTCCGTCCAAGTCGCCCGTGTCCTTCTCGATCTAGGGCCGGGTCAGAATATCCGCTACCGGAACGGCGATCCTACCGACCTTCGCCGGGACAATCTCGAAATCAAACCGGAAGGAAACGCCATCCGCCGTGACCGGGACTATCTGACCCCGAAAGAGAAGCGGAAGGCATGGGGTCCGCCTGTCGAGCACGTGTTCGCCTTCGGCTCCAAGCCGATCTTTTCTTCTCTGCTAGCGGCCCTTCCCCGGTAGCTAGCGGGACGCTCCGAGCACTCGCTTGGAGAAGGAACCGGGAGGAGTCCTTTGGTCCGGCTACAGGCAAGTAGCTGTAGGCGCTTCTCCCGGTCCTCCTTTCTCCCAAGGTCGAAGGCCGATCAGAACCAGCCTCCGGCTCTTTAAAGAATAACTCCCGCCAAGAAGGAGAATTTAGATAATGAGACAGCAAGAAGCGTCAAAATCCAGAAACCCAGGAAATCCAAGGGCTCCAGCACGCGCGAAGCGGTCTGACGCTACATTCTACCTAAATGGGGTAAGGCGCGTCCGCAAACCCTTACAGCGCAAGGCCTCCAGAAAGCCAAATAGCGTGTCCCTCGATGATTTGCGACGTTCAGCCGATTGGAGCGGTTTTTGCTTCGACCGAGGCTATGAAGTCTTCATGTTCTCGAAGTCGCTCACTCGCCGTCAGTGTGAGCATCTTGGCTTGAAATACCCGGCTGTCGAGAAGGGCATCTATCGCTGTGCCGATGCCATCCTGCCCGATGAGTTCCACTCTGATGCAAGGATAGCTGCCCGCGCCATAGACGCCGTCATTTCCATGGAGGTAGCCGAATGAACGAGGAAACGAAAACCCCGATCACTCCAGAAGAAATCGAAGCCGTGAAGACCGAACGGGGAGGATGGACGAAAGCCCAACTGGCTGAATGGGGTGTCCCGTGGCCTCCACCAAAGGGGTGGAAGGAGAAGATCGTCAAGGACGGCTACCCGTATTCGGAAAAAGGTATCGACGAGACTGCGTAGGATAGAGTCAGCATAGTTCCTCATTGCCCATTGCTAAAAGCCGTTCATACTCAATGACGATTGGTAATGGAGGGGGAAAGCATGGAATTGATAATTGGCACGATTGTCATCATCGCGGTCGTAATCTGGTTCATTCGCGGATCGGCAAAAGTTTCGAAGATGAATGATGATCCTATTCAGAATGATATATTTTTAATATTGATTGGTATTTCTGCAGATGAATTTGGTGTCGATGAAGCATACGATAATTTAAATCAGATCATATTTGGAAATAATTTTAAATCATCTGAATTAACATCTAGAATTGCCCATGCTTGCTCTATGGTAAAAACAACTGGAAATCACGCCATCTATGAGCGATCTAAACGGGTTTGTGATGTTGTCATTAAAGAGTGGCCAAACCCAGTATCTGCAAGTTCTCTTCGTGAAATTCTTTCGTGATGTAGTTTCAATCTATATGAAGTACATAAAAACGTCTTAGTAATGGGAAGGGTGATATAGACCCTTCTTATCAGCAGCGGAGAAAGGAGACGGTCTTTGACCTAGGAAGGAATGAATGCACTCACCAGAACAGCCAAATTTATGAATGTCGATTGGTCCCTACAGCCCCGCAATGACGAGGAAGGGCGATGGATCGCGGCTGTCGTTGACGCCATACCGAAGGAGAGCTTACGGCATCCCGCTACGCAGTTCCTGATTCCTATCATCCTTTCAGTCATTGACGGCTATCTCTGTGGCCATTCTGTCTTGGTCGATGGCTTGCCGACGCATATCGAGGATCCGTCTGTCGATGACCGTGATGCCGTCCTTTCCGCCCTTTCCGCTGTTAAACTTATCAAAGCCAATGAAGCCAACGGGGAAGGTTACTATGACCCCTGCCAACGGCTGACGGACACTCTCGGGAAGCCGAAGTCCGTGCTTCTCAATCACAGCCGTCCCCTTGGTCTCCATACGTGGTCAGACTACCCGGCGGTCGACGCCCTGACGGATACGATCTATGCCGATCACTTCGGCCCCAAACAATCGACGGTCAGGCGGAAGCTCCTTCGACTGGTCCTTCTGGAGCTTTATCTTGCTTGGACGACAGACCCGACCCTGAAGCTCACGGTTTCACGGAACAACAACGACTATCCGCGTGACCGCTACAACGGCATGGGGATTACGAAGACGATCATCGACGTTATCAATATCCTTCGTGATGCTGGACTGATCCGGCAAGCAATTGGCTTTAATGACCGCCTATCCTCGAAGGGCTACATCTCACGGATTTGGCCGACGGGTAAGCTGACGGCAATGTTCGGCCAAGCCGGGTTCGAACCGGAGGACATCGATACTCACCACCGACAGGAAACGATTGTTCTCAACCGTCCTAGTTCGAAGCCGAAGGTCAATGAGCGCATCGACTACGACGACACCGAAGAAACCCATCGGATGCGTGCGCTTTTGGGTGAATATAACTCTCTCCTTGCACGGACCGATATCGGCATTCCTAGCAGAGACACCAATCCACATGACAAATTCGTCTATCGGGTGTTCAACCGTGGATCGTTCGAGATGGGTGGCCGGTTCTATGGTGGCTGGTGGCAGGACTGTTCGAAGGCCGAACGGGCGCTAATAACAATAGATGCCGAAGAGACAATTGAACTCGACTTCCCCGGCATGCTTCCCACCCTGCTCTACGCCGAAGCCGGTATCGACTATTGGTCAGAGGTCGGCAGCGACCCCTACACCCTCGTTGATCCCCCTGCGTCGGTTGCCAGCATCGCGACTAGGGAGTTCTGCAAGACTCTCTTCCATGCCGCTGTCAACGCCGAGAACGAAACGAGCGCCCTTAGATCGGTCCTCGGCAAGGGCCAGAAACTAACCCACCTTAGGCAAATCCTCGATCTATTGAAGGAGAAGCATAGGCCGATTGCCGACAGTTTTGGCACTGGCTGCGGGCACGAAATGATGAACAAGGAATCCAAGATCGCGGAACGGATTATCGAGCACTTCACACAGAAGGGAATACCTGTCCTGACCGTTCACGACAGCTATATCGTTGCTTGGGGGTATCGCCATGGACTGCAAGAGGTAATGGGCATCGCGCTAGAAACAATTAGGTAGGCATAGTGGCGGTTTATTCACGTGGGCACCACCTGTTCTAGCTGCCTTGCACCAAACGATCCGCCGTTTCGAATCCAGAGTTGGTGACATAGAAGACCTCGCCCTTACCATTACGATCTTCGATAAGGTGAAGCCGCTCGAGCTGATCTATCGCACTACGCCATCGAGCAATCTCTCTGCCGTCATTAGATTCAATGAGATTCCGGCCATTTGTCTGCACCACACTACCGCTCAGATGCTGCAAGCGCATGATCATACCATTCTGGTCCTTCACGGCTTCAAGCAACAGCTCCCTCGCTTGGTTGCTTATCTGCGGTCGAGGGCTTTCGTGTATGATGCTTGCGGGTTCACTGCCGGTAAACTCATCTGATCGTCCAAAGCGTTTAATGACAGTCTGTGCGAGTTGCCGCGCTAGCTTTTGACGGAACTCGTTCTTGGTATCGTATTCCTCAATCAAGCCATCAGCCATCGTCCTCTGCTTAAACGCCTTTAAGGCTTGGTATTGCTGGGGGTCGATACTGTCTAAAACAACGGGCTCTGAGGAAAAATAGATAAGAGCTGGCTTCCCAGCCGCTAAATGCTCTTCAATCTCTTCAGCAGTTCCACTGGCCGCATTGCCTGTTGGCGTTCCGAGCTTGGTCCAGAAGACTGCGACGAGAAGATCGCACCCTTTCAAGATTTGTTTGTTGATGATCGCTTGAGGACGATCACCCATAGCCGGAAAAGAATGGCTCTCCCACCCCACCGGCATAAGCACAATTCCACGATCTTCCGAGTGAATCGCGTTCCACTCGTGAATGACACTGCGAACGACTTCCCGCTCAGCAGCCACGTCACTGGGCGATGCAATCATCACTCTTATGACATCTGCTTTGTATCCCATCTGAGCGCCGTTCTCCTCATTCGCAATGTGGCAATATATCTCGCGAAGTACATTAACCCGAGAAGCTATGTCGGCAGATGTGCAGCCCTCCCACCGCCCTTCATCGCGCGCCTGTGGAAACTCAGTTCCGTTGCCACGAAGAACACGATCCTTGTCAACAGCAGCCCTGCGAATCTTTCCTACGAATTGCCCGACAAGCCCTTCCGTCTCTTTCAGTGCACGTTCCCTTACGGTGACTGGATAGCGCGCTAGTTCTCTTTCGAGGTCGTCAAATATCGACCCTAACTTCTTCCGCAGATATCGTTGGATGGTGTCCCAATAGATTTGCCGTGGAGTCCCTGCAAATGCCAAACCTCCGTACGTCGCGGTCCTGCCGTCAAACGTGTCGATCTCAACCGGCCCGTCCCTGCCAATATAATGCCATTTGAAGAACCACTCGTTTTGCATTCGCCGATATTCGTCATCCAATGAGATATTCAACCGGGAAGCAATTGGCGTCAGTCCTGACATGGCAGTGTACCGTTTAATTCAACCCATAATACGCGGGCGGGAACACAGTAGTAGCCCGGGCGACATTGGGTTCTGGAATTTCTGCTAGAAAATCTCGGGGCGTGATACCCTAAAGGACAGGCCCGGTATGCCCCCCTCCTACCCCCTCCGAGGGGTGTTCCAAAGGACCGCTGGTCCCACTCTGGCTCCAGTCAACGGGTGATTTCAGGCGGCATCGGGGCTACTCTATCTCCTTCGCCTACCGTCCTTGTCTCCTTACGCAAGGAGCTTGCGACGTATCTCCGAAGCTGCTAATCTCTTGGAAGTAGCTGATTTTATTTGGCTTCTAGGAATAAGAGCGCGTAGTAGGCGAAGCCGGTCAAGTCACCGTCAGGGGACGCCTCAGCGGGAGAGCACACCCTTCACACGGGTGGGGTCACAGGTTCAATCCCTGTCGCGCCCACCATTCTCCATATCTCACGGCAGTTCGCTTCGCTCACGCCTCCGATGGGGCGGGCGAAAGCCCGGGCCGCGGTCGCGCCTTGTTCCGGTTCGAGGATTCTCCTCCCACCTCCACCGTTCCCACGCTCTGAATCTGCCTGAATGACCGGCTGCTCAGCGCGCCATGGCGCCCAGAAGCTCTTCAACCACATCGACCGTAAGCTCGTCGAAATGCGAGATGATGCGCGAGGGTTCGAACTCGCGCACGTGCCGGTCGGTGTAGCCGAAATCGACCGCCACCACCGGGATGCCGGCCGCCTTGGCCGTGTCGATGTCGGTCCGCGAATCGCCGATCATCACGGCGCGGGCCGGATCGCCGCCCGCCAGCGCGATGGTTTCCGTGAGATGGCGCGGGTCGGGCTTGCGAAAGGCAAACGTATCCTGCCCGCATATGGCGGCGAACCGGGGCGCCAGACCGAGCGCGCCGATGAGCGAGGTCGAGAGGCCTTCGTACTTGTTGGTGCAGATCGCCGCGAGATAGCCGGCCTGCTGGAAGCGGTCGAGGGCCGCGAGCGCGCCGGGATAGGGCTGCGATTCGCCGGGAATGTTGCCGCCGTAATGGTCGAGGAAGGTCGCCAGCAGTTCGTCGAGCTGGGTCTGCGGCAGTGCGCGCTGCTGCGCCAGGAATGCGCGTTCGATCATCACGCGGCCGCCCATGCCGACGAAGCTGCGCAGCTCGGCCGGCTCGGCCCGCTCCAGCCCGGCGATGCCGAGGCAGTGGTTGAGGCTGGTGAGCAGGTCAGGCGCGGTGTCGATGAGGGTGCCATCCAGGTCGAAGACGACGATCGGTCTGCTCATGCTGCTTTATCCCGGCTGCAAAGGTGAGGCTGCGATAGCCTGCCCACGTGCGGCGGGCAAGCCTTGCACCCGCGATGAAAGATGCTAGGAGCGGGCATCGAACACGGGGAGAGGACCATGGACGCCAGGCAGCTCAAGATCGAGGCGGCGCGCGAAGCGCTCGGCCATGTCGAAGACGGCATGAAGCTGGGCATCGGAACGGGCTCGACGGCAGAAGAATTCGTGCGCCTGCTGGCGGTGAAGGTCGGCGAAGGGCTCTCCATCATCGGCGTGCCGACATCGGAGCGCACGGCGGCGCTGTGCACCGAGCTCGGCGTGCCCCTGTCGACGCTGGATGAGACGCCGCGGCTGGACCTGACCATCGACGGCGCGGACGAGATCGACCCGCACCTCGGGCTCATCAAGGGTGGCGGCGGCGCGCTGCTGCGCGAAAAGATCGTCGCGGCGGCCTCCTCGAAGATGATCGTGATCGCCGATGCGTCGAAGCTGGTCGATACGCTGGGGCGCTTTCCGTTGCCCATCGAAGTCAATCCATTCGGGCTTGGTGCGACGCGCGCCGCCATTGAGGACGCTGCCGCACGGCTCGGCCTCAAGGGTGAACTGACATTGAGGATGACGAACGATGCGCCTTTTGTTACAGACGGCGGGCATTTCATCATCGACGCATCTTTTGGCCGCATTCCGGATACAAGAGCGCTGTCCGATGCCCTTCACGCCATACCGGGCGTGGTCGAGCATGGTCTTTTTCTGGGGTTGGCCAAGGCGGCAATCGTCGCGGAGGCCGGCGGGGTGAGAACGGTGCGGCCCGCCGTATAAACAGGAGTTTCGAACGTCATGAATCTGGTCAACAGGTCCCGTCGCCTTGCAGCCGCCATAGGCGCAGCAGCTCTTCTGATGACGGCTCTTCCCGCGGCAGCGCAGGAAATCGCAGATTCGCACCTAGCCGCCGCACGCTCGGCCATCACCGCCATGCGCGCCACCAACGAGTTCGACAATATCCTGCCGCAGGCGGCCCTCGGCCTGAAGAACGAGCTGATCCAGCAGAACCCCAATCTGCAGGGCGACGTGAATGCCATCGTCGACGAGACCGCACTTTCGCTTGCTTCGCGGCGCGGCGACCTGGAGCGCGAGGTGGCGCTGATCTACGCGCGTGCCTTTACCGAGCCGGAATTGCAGGAACTGGCCGCCTTCTACGCCACCGAAACCGGCAAGAAGGTGATGGAAACCGCACCGCTGATGGTCCGTGAAATCCGTCAGTCGGCCGACATCTGGGGCAGGGGCATCGCGCGCGACATGGCGCAGCAGGTAGCCGAGAAGCTCCAGGAGCGCGTCGGGTTCAATCCGCTGGAAAACCCCGAGGGCGAGGCGACGCCGGCGCCTGCCAGCGAATAGCTGTTGGCCTACAAGTGAATCGGAGCCCGGCCTATGCGCCGGGCTTTTCTTTTTGGGCCTCCACCCTTACGTCAGACGCATTCCTGTAACCATCCCGGAGCGCCCGCATGGCTGAATTCGACTACGACCTCTTCGTCATCGGCGGCGGTTCGGGCGGGGTGCGTGCCGGCAGGCTCGCTGCGTCCATGGGCAAGCGGGTGGCGATTGCCGAGGAGTACCGTTTCGGCGGGACCTGCGTCATCCGGGGGTGCGTCCCCAAGAAGCTGTTCGTCTACGCCTCGCAGTTCCCCGAGCATTTCGAGGATTCCGCCGGATATGGCTGGACCGTCGGCGAAACCAGCTTCGACTGGCCGACGCTGATCGCCAACAAGGACAGGGAGATCGCCCGGCTGGAGG
The DNA here is from genome assembly GCF_008180155.1 of Neoaquamicrobium microcysteis. Lineage (GTDB taxonomy): Bacteria > Pseudomonadota > Alphaproteobacteria > Rhizobiales > Rhizobiaceae > Aerobium > Aerobium microcysteis. The sequence goes on from NZ_VSZS01000058.1 coordinate 37,750, forward strand.
GCCTCTACCGCGCCGGGCTCGAGCGGGCGGGCGCGGAGATCGTCGAAAGCAGGGCGGTCCTGCTCGACCGTCACACGGTACGCATCGTGAAGGACAACCGAACGGTCACCGCACGTCACATCCTCATCGCGACCGGCGGCCGGCCGACCGAGCACCCCGCACTGCCGGGACACGAACATGCGATCAGCTCCAACGAGGCCTTTCATCTCGAGCAACTCCCGGCTTCGATCGCGATCGCGGGTGGCGGCTACATCGCGGTAGAGTTCGCCAATATCTTTCACGGGCTGGGCGTGGAAACCACGCTGATCTATCGCGGCAAGGAAATCCTCGGCCGTTTCGATATGGACATGCGCCGCGGGGTGCACAACGCCATGGAGGCCAAGGGCATCCGCATCATCTGCCCGGCTGTCGCGCACAACATAGGCAAGCGTGCCGACGGCAAGCTGGCGATCGAGCTGAGCAACGACGAAACACTCATCGTGGACCAGCTGATGCTGGCGCTGGGCCGCAGCCCCAACACCGAGGGCCTCGGGCTGGAAGCTGCCGGCGTGGAGACGGGGCATATCGGCGAGATCGTGGTCGACGACTATTCGCGGACCAACGTCGACAACATCTACGCCATCGGCGACGTCACCAACCGCGTGCAGTTGACGCCCGTCGCCATTCACGAGGCGATGTGCTTCATCGATACGGTCTATCGCGACAAGCCGACGACGCCGGATTTCGACGCCATCGCCACGGCGGTGTTCTCGCAGCCGGAAATCGGCACGGTGGGCCTTTCGGAAGACGAGGCGGCAAAGCGCTTCGACGAACTGGAAATCTACCGCGCCGAATTTCGCCCCATGCGCCATACGCTGTCGGGCCGGCAGGAAAAGATGATCATGAAGCTGTTGGTGGATGCCGCCACGCGACGGGTGGTGGGCGCGCACGTGCTCGGCGTCGATGCCGGCGAGATGGCGCAGCTTCTGGGCATAGCGGTCAAGGCCAGGCTGACCAAGGATGATTTCGACGCCACGATGGCCGTGCACCCCACGGCGGCGGAAGAACTGGTGACGATGTACCAGCCAACCTACCGGGTGAAGAACGGCGAACGGGTAGCCTAGACCGAGATGAGATCGGATTGAAACAGTTCTGTTTCTCCGATGGCGAGGCGATCCGCTAGAAGGACGGGCAAGGCAGTATCTGGGATACGGCCAAGTCCGTCCGTCGACGCGGGCGTCCGCCAGCGGGAAACCCTTCGGGCCGGGTGCATTCGCGCCAATCCCTTCGGTCTTCGGATTTGGCCGTATCCAGATACGACCTGCACCGAAGTCCTCGATCTTGACCCGAATGCCCTCCGGCAGAACGATTCAATCCAACCTCATCTCGGTCTAACCCTTCAACGCGCACGTCCGAGCGTCATAGGCCGGGCGGAAAGCAGCCAGTCGGCAAGCGGCGGCCACAGCGTGTCGGCGAAGCGAGATCGGAAGAAGCCGAGGTGCCCTATGCGCTGACCGCCGGCATCGGCAGGCGAAATCCAGCGCTGCTCGACCTGCGCGTTGGAATGATACGACATGAAATGATCGACCGCGCGCGGGGTTGCCCACGGATCGTCGGTAAGGCCGATTGCAAGAATCGGCAGGTCTACTTCCCGGAAGCGTTCCGTTTCAGGCAACTGCCTGTCGTCGAAGAAATAGTTCGTCATGCGGCACCAGCGTGCCCAGTCGCGAAAGCATGAAGACGGTATCGGTTCGCCCAGCCCAAGCCAGCGTGGCATGTCGCGATGGAAAAGCGAGACTGGCACGCCGACGAGGTTCATTCTTGCCCATACCCAGCGGTCGTCCAGCAGACCGACATAACCGGACATGGTAGCCACCATCGCATAGCGCGAGAATCGACCGGCTGCGCCGGACAGGCCGAGTGCGTGGCCCCCGTGGGATTGGCCGAGACCAACGGTTTCGTGGTGAGGTGCGACGGCCTGAAGGACATCCAGCGCGGCGGGAAAATCCTTCATCGCCCAGTCCTTGTAGTCTATGCGGCGGGACCAGCCGGATGGGCGAGGGGACTGGCCGGTGCCACGGTAGTCATAGGTCAGCACCGCCTTTGCGCCCGACTGCACCAGCTTGGCGGCGAAACCCGCATAGAGACCCTGAGGCACGGCGGTGGCAGACGAAATCAGCACCAGAGGGCCGTCGCCGCCACCCTCGAACAAGGTGCCGCCGAGTGAAAAGCCGTCAGGCGTTTCGATGGCGACCGGGCGCTTCGACACATCGAATTGCTGCAGCCGGCTGTCGAAGGCGTGGTCTTGCGCTGCGGATGGTTGCGTGGCCATCGTGTCCTCCGGCGATCATGAGATTGCACGCCGGGAAGGCTACCATTTACGTCAACGTCAAAGTCAATCCGATTTGTTTATGTTTGAACAATCTGCGCTATTCAAACGGTCGCACAGGCGCGATAGGCTTGCGCGATGAGACACGCCGAAACCAGCCATGCGAATGGTGAGCGAAGCGACGTGATCGCCTATTTCGGCTATGGCTCGCTGGTGTGCCGCGCGACGCATCGAACCGAGATCGTGGCGGCCGTGCCTGCGCGACTGAGCGGCTGGCGGCGGCAATGGCGGGCACGTCCGGACATGCCGGGGTTTCCGGCGGCGCTGCTGACGGTGAGACGGGAGGCGGACGGCACGTGCGACGGGCTGCTGGTGTTCGATCGTGCGGAGAACCTTGCCGCGGTCGATGCGCGGGAAGCCTGCTACCGCCGCGTGCAGCTGGATATGGCGACCGATCTCGACCTGCTGGAACCTGCGCCGTTCGACTGTCCCGCATATGTCTATGTCGCCGAGGACGATATTCCGCTGCACCCGCAGCCGCCGAAAATCCTGCGTTCCTACCTCGATGCAGTCATGCTCGGCTTCCTTGTCGAACATGGCGAGGAGGGGCTTTCGCGATTCCTTGCCCAGACGGAGGGTTTCGAGGTTGGCATTCACGACGACCGCGACGCGCCCATCTATCCACGCCCGGTGACGCTGGCCGACGCGCAGCGCGCGATTTTCGAACGAATGCTGGGCGAGGCCAGCAAGTCTGCCATCGAATCGGCACGTATTGCGGGGTAGTATATAACCCTGCTCTGGTGTAAGGAGCCGCGTTCCCGAAAATCCGGGTTCTTTGCGGGCGAAATCCGCCCGGCGCGACGTAATGGGTGCGAAGATGACGACGAAATGGTCCCCGAACTCCTGGCGAAACAAGCCGATCCAGCAGGTTCCGGCTTATCCGGATGCCGCCGCGCTGGCGGAGACCGAAAAGCAGCTCTCCACCTATCCGCCGCTGGTTTTTGCAGGCGAGGCGCGAAAGCTCAAGCGCCAGCTGGCCACGGTGGCCAATGGCGAGGCCTTCCTGCTGCAGGGCGGTGACTGCGCCGAGAGCTTCGCCGAGCATGGCGCGGACAACATCCGCGACTTCTTCCGCGTGTTCCTCCAGATGGCGGTGGTGCTGACCTATGCCGGCGCGCAGCCGGTGGTGAAGGTCGGACGAATTGCCGGGCAGTTCGCCAAGCCTCGCTCGTCCGACAACGAGACGAAGGGCGACGTGACGCTGCCCAGCTACCGCGGCGACATCATCAACGGCATCGAGTTCGACGAGAAGTCGCGCATTCCCGATCCCGCGCGCCAGGAGATGGCTTACCGCCAGTCGGCCGCGACGCTGAACCTGCTGCGCGCGTTCGCGCAGGGCGGCTACGCAAACCTCGAAAACGTGCACAAGTGGATGCTGGGCTTCGTCGCCGACAGCCCGCAGTCGGAGCGCTACGAGGCGCTGGCCACGCGCATCTCCGAGACGATCGACTTCATGCGCGCTGTCGGCATCAACGCCGAGAGCCATCCGTCGCTGCGCGAGACCGATTTCTACACCAGCCATGAGGCGCTGCTTCTTGGCTATGAGGAAGCGCTGACCCGCATCGATTCCACCTCGGGCGACTGGTATGCCACGTCGGGTCACATGATCTGGATCGGCGACCGGACCCGGCAGGCCGACCATGCGCATATCGAATACTGCCGCGGCATCAAGAACCCGCTCGGCCTCAAATGCGGCCCGTCGCTGACGCCGGACGGGCTGATCCAGCTGATAGACCTGCTGAACCCGGAGAACGAGCCCGGCCGCCTGACGCTGATTGCGCGCTTTGGCGCGGAGAAGGTCGGCGACAATCTGCCGAAGCTGGTGCGCGCGGTGCAGAAGGAAGGCCGCAAGGTCGTGTGGTCGTGCGACCCGATGCACGGCAACACCGTGACGGCGGCCGGCTACAAGACCCGGCCGTTCGATCGCATCCTCAAGGAGGTGCAGTCGTTCTTCGAGGTGCACCGCGCCGAGGGGTCGCATCCGGGCGGCATCCATGTCGAAATGACGGGCAAGAACGTCACCGAATGCACCGGCGGCGCGCGCGCCATCCGCGACGAGGAACTGCAGGACCGCTACCACACGCATTGCGACCCGCGCCTCAATGCGGACCAGGCGCTCGAACTGGCCTTCCTCGTGGCGGATCTGCTCAAGAAGGGCGCGGCCGGGCACACCGAAAAGAAGGTGGTCAACGGCTGACGCAGTTCGGCAGCTGAGATCGAGACGGGCGCTTCGGGCGCCCGTTTTCGTTCAGGCGGCGCGCTTGCGCGGGGTGAACACCTCGATGGCCTTGGGCAGAACCTTGAAATGCGCCGGGGTGGAGGTGACGATTTCGCCATCGGCGTTGACCGGCATCTCGGTGTCGGTCTCGATGTCGAACTCGATGCATCGCGCCGTGCGCACCTCGTTCCACGCACCGTGCGTGCCGGAGCGGAACGAGCGCATCATCAGGGCCAGTTTCCAGACGTTCTTCATTTCGAGGCTGTAGAGATCGAGGTGGCCGTCGTCGATGGTCGCCGACGCCTCGATGACATTGCCGCCGCCATAGTGGCGGCCGTTGCCTACGGCGATCTGGTAGGTGGACGTCTCGATACGCTGGCCCTTTTCGGTGATGCGGGCCTCGAACCGGTCTGCGTTGGAAAGAACGCGCGCGGCTGCCAGCGCATAGCCGAAGCGACCGAAGCGCCGCTTGAGCTTGGGGTCGAGCCCGCGCGCAAGCTCGGCACTGAGCCCGATGCTGGCGACGTTGAAGAAGGCATAGCCGTTCACCGTGCCCACATCGATGCGGTGCGTGTGGCCCGCGGCGATGACGTCTGCGGCCCCCTCAAGATCGACCGGGATTTCGAGCGTGCGTGCGAGGTCGTTCGCGGTGCCCATGGGGATGATGCCGAGCGGCAGGCCGCTTTCGATTGCGGCGAGCGCAGCCGACGAGACCGAGCCGTCGCCGCCGCAGACGATCACCCGATCCGCGGTCTCGCGCAGGCGCACGATGTCGCGCGCGATCTCCGGCAGGGCTTCAAAGGATTCGATCGTGACCTGAAGCCCGCCCTTTTCGAGCCGGTCGACGACGGGGGCTATTGCTTCTCCGCCGCGCCGGGCTTTGGGGTTGACGAGCAGGAGTGCGCGCTTCGACTGGGACGGCATTGGTGGCAACCTCGATCTGTGCCGGGCGCAGATAGGTGCCGCGGCGGCGTATTGCGACGCAACAACGCGCAAAAGCGCGGATCAGTCCGTTAATTCTTGGTAATGTTCGGCGCTTGCGACGCGTCTCGTTGATCCGAGCGTGAAGAAATGCGCGATGGCTCGCGCTGGCATTGGATGCGATTGTCGGCAAAAAGGGAGTGCGTCATGGACAGCCATACCGGAGGGTGCCTGTGCGGCGGCGTCCGCTTCACCGCGAGAGGACCGTTGCGCGGCGTGGTCTATTGCCACTGCTCGCAATGCCGGCGACAGACGGGCCACTATTATGCGGCGACGAACGTGTCGGACGAAGAGCTCCAGATCGAAGGCGCGGACAGGCTGACATGGTACCGGGCTTCCGATTTCGCGCGGCGGGGGTTCTGCTCGACCTGCGGCTCAGCGCTGTTCTGGAAAGGCGACAGGCTGGCCCATACCTCGATCATGGCCGGCAGCTTCGACACGCCGTCCGGGCTGGTGGGCGAGGTGCATATCTTCGTCGCCGACAAGGGCGATTATTACGAGTTGAACGACGGGCTGCCGCAACATGAGCGATCGACCGGTTCGGTCAAAGTCGCGGGAGACTGAACGCGTTCTGGCTTTTCGTTCCGGTTTTGTGAACGTAGAGTCGCCTGCGAAGCCCCTGCTAAGGCCAGCGGAACAGGCGTATATGATGGGAAAGGAGATTTCCCATGGCAAAGATGCCGATACTGTTCATCTCGCATGGCGGGCCCAACATCGTCATCGATGAAAGCCCCGCGCGCGACTATCTCGAAACGCTTGGCGAGCGGTTGCCCACGCCCAAGGCCATCGTGATCGTGTCCGCTCACTTCGAGACCGATGGCGTGGCTGTGGTGACCGACCCGGCGCCCGAAATGATCTACGATTTCGGCGGTTTCGCGCCGGAACTTTATGAAATGAAGTACGCCGCGCCGGGCGAGCCGGAGCTTGCAGAACGTGTATTCGGCCTGCTGCGGGATGCCGGGCTGGGCCCGTCGCGCATCGAAAAGCGCGGCTACGATCACGGCACCTGGACGCCACTGAAGCTGGCTTTTCCGGCCGCCACGATCCCGGTGGTGCAGGTGTCGATCGATCCCAACCGGGACGCAGCATGGCACCATGCGCTGGGGCAGGCGCTGTCTCCGCTGCGCGACGAGGGCGTTCTGCTGATCGGGTCGGGCCACATTACTCACAATCTGCGTGCGCTGTTCCCCATCATGCGCGGCGGCAAGACGGCCGACCCGGAGCTGGTCGAGCAGGTCAATTCGTTCACCGGCTGGTTCGCGCAGAGGCTGGCCGAAAACGACCGCGAGGCAATTCTGGACTGGAAGGCGAGGGCGCCTTACCCGGCGGAGAACCACCCGACCGACGAGCACCTGATGCCGATCTTCTTCGCCTATGGCGCGGCCGGCGAGCATCCGCGTGTCGAGCGGGCGCATGCGTCGAAGCAACTGGGTTTCTTCGCCTACGATTCCTACCTGTTCCATTGAGCGCAAGGCTTGGATAAGAGGGGCGGACACAACGCATAGCGGCCCGCCCCCAATGAAACGACTCATCAACGCGACGAAGAACTCGCTCCGGGCATTGCAGGTTCTCATCCGCGAAGAGGCGGCCTTTCGCCTCGAAGCCATCCTGCTCGTGCTGGCCGTGCCGGTAGCCTACTTCATCGCGTCATCGTGGCGGGGGTTTGCGCTGATGATCGGCGCGATCCTGCTGGTGATGATCGTGGAGGTGCTGAACACGGCGGTGGAGGCCGCGTGCGACGCGTTCTCGCGAGAGTTCAACACCGATATCCGGCTCGCCAAGGATTGCGGTTCGCTGGCGGTCGCCATCTCGCTTGTGCTTGCCGGCGGCGTGTGGCTGCTCGCTATATTGGAATGGATGACCGGTGGGCCTGTCTAATTGGAATGGATGACCGGGAGGCCGGTCTAGCCTTTCGCGCGCCGGGCGTAGTGGTGCGCCGCCACGGCGGCCAGCAGCGTGGTGACGAGCCCGATGCCCAGCCCGATCAGCAGGCGCTCGTGCCTGGCGAGTTCCTGCCCGACGAGCTGCTCGGCTCCCGCGCCAAGCAGGTAGCCTGCGCCTAGAAACAGGACCGCCCAAACGGCCGACGAAACCGCGTTGAGCGCCACGAACTTGCCGGCGGGTATCGAAGACAGGCCGGCGGCGACGCCTCCGACGAGGCGGAAGCCGTAGGCGTAGCGGTTGAGCATCACATAGGTGGCCGGTCGTTTCGCCACGAGTTCCAGCGCGCGGCTGAAGCCCGGGCGCGCTGCCTGCCGCACGACGAAAGGGTGCGCGGCAAACCGTCTCCCTGCCATGAAGAACAGGGCGTCACCCAGAAACGCACCTCCAAACACGGCCAGAAATGCGCCCGCGGCATTGAACACATGCTGGTGTGCAAAGAAGCCGGCGAGGACAGCCGCGCTCTCACCTTCGGCGACACAGCCAAGGAACACTGCAATCAGGCCGTATCGCTCGATCAGCAGGTGGATGGCGTCGGTCACGATCCCGGCCTTTCGCTGCGCAGTGCCGCCTCCAGGCGCTCCAGCCTCTCGGACACCGACCGAACCTCGGAGTGCATGGCGACGATCTCGTTATGGCGCAGCGCGTCCATTTTCTCGTGCAACGCCATGATCTCGATCTCGGCCTTGAGGTTGACCTCGTAGTCGTGCGCGGCATCGAGCCGATCGCGCGCGGCCTGCCTGTTCTGCGACATCATGATGACCGGGGCCTGAATGGCTGCGAGCATCGACAATACGAGATTGAGGAAGATGAAGGGGTAGGGGTCGAACGCGTCGCGCGAGAGCAGCCAGGCGTTGCCGACCGTCCAGAGTACGAGAAAAAGCAGGAAGCTGACGATGAACGTCCACGAGCCGCCCACGCGTGCGATGGCGTCGGCCAGCCGTTCGCCAAGACCGGCGTGATCCGACACATGCCGGTTGATGTCCTTCGCCAGCGGCCTGCGGGTGACGGCGCTCTGCAACACGCGGTTTTCGGCATCGCCTATTTCCGCACCCGGCAGCCATCGTGACGCCAGCTCTTCGACTGTTTTGGCCATTGCGATTCTCCCGCTTGGCTGAACCGATCCGGTGAAGCATCATCGCGCCGATTCAAGGAGGCCGACCATGCTTTCGTTTCAATCTATCCGCGCACGGGCCGCCGACCGCAAGGGCGGCGATGAGGTGCTTGCCTCACTGCTGGGCCCGAAGCCGGAAAATACCGCGCTGGCCGGGGTGTCTGACGACCGTATCCTGTCCACCATGGCGCAACGCGTGTTCTCGGCCGGCTTCGTGTGGAGCGTGATCGAGCAGAAATGGCCGGGCTTCGAGGAAGCGTTCCTCGGCTTCGAGCCGAAGCGGCTGCTCTTCCAGCCGGACGATTTCTGGCATGAGCTGGCATCCGACAAGCGCATCGTGCGCAATCCGCAGAAAATCAGGTCGGTCAGGGAAAACGCGGCACTGGTGGATCGCGTGTCGCAGGAGCATGGCGGGTTCGGCCGGTTTCTGGCCGGCTGGCCGGCCGACGACCAGGTCGGCCTGACGGCCTACCTTGCAAAGCACGGCAGCAGGCTGGGCGGCAATACCGGGCAGTATCTGCTACGCTGGTTGGGCTGGGACACTTTCATCGTTTCCGCAGACATGGCGGCCGCCTTGCGCGATGCCGGGCTGGACATCGCCGAAAACCCGACCTCGAAGAAAGACCTGGCCGCCATACAGGCGCAGCTGAATGCGTGGGCGCAGGAGAACCAACTGCCCCGCGCGCATATCTCGCGCATACTTTCCATGTCCATCGGGCCGAACCGTTCGCCGGAAGAGTTGCGCGCCTATGTCAGCGCGTAGCGGGCGCCTGTGCCATTGCCGCAGCGGGGAGGCCGCGCTACAGCCTTTGCCATGACCAAGTCGAAGCCTTCCATTCTCCGCATCGCCGTCGCCCAGCTCAACCCGATCGTCGGGGACGTTGCAGGAAATCTCGCCAAGGCGCGCGAAGCCAGGGCGGACGCTGCCCGCCACGGCGCCGACCTCGTGCTCTACACCGAGCTTTTCATCGCGGGATATCCGCCTGAGGATCTGGTGCTGAAGCCAGCCTTCGTCGCTGCCTGTGAGCGCGCCGTGGAAGAGCTGGCGGGCGATACGGCCGATGGCGGCCCGGGCGTCATCATCGGAACACCGCTTCGCCGCAAAAGCGGACTGCACAACGCCATCATGGTGCTGGACGGCGGCAAGGTCGTTGCGGAACGCTTCAAGATCGACCTGCCCAATTACGGTGAGTTCGACGAGAAGCGCGTGTTTCAGGCTGGCCCCGACGTGCCGGGTCCGGTCAATTTTCGCGGCGTGCGGCTAGGCATCCCGATCTGCGAGGACATCTGGGGCGAGCTTGGCGTGTGCGAGACGCTGGCCGAGAGCGGGGCCGAAATCCTGCTGGTGCCGAACGGCTCGCCATACTATCGCGGCAAGGGGGATGTGCGGCAGCAGGTGGTCATCAGGCAGGTGATCGAGACCGGCCTGCCGATGCTCTACGCCAACCAGATGGGCGGACAGGACGAATTGATCTTCGACGGCGCGTCGTTCGCGATCAATGCAGACAAGTCGCTGGCCTTCCAGATGAGCCAGTTCGAGGCGACCTGCGTCGTCACCACATGGCGCCGGGACGACGACGGAGGCTGGCGGTGTACCGACGGACCGATGTCCAAAATTCCGGAGAAGGAAGAGGCCGACTATCGTGCCTGCATGCTCGGCTTGCGGGATTACGTCGACAAGAACGGGTTCAAGAACGTCGTTCTCGGCCTTTCGGGCGGCATCGATTCCGCCATCTGCGCGGCACTGGCGGTGGATGCGCTGGGCGAAGAGCGCGTGCGCTGCGTGATGATGCCGTATCGCTACACGTCGAAGGATTCGCTGAAAGACGCGGAAGACTGTGCCCGCGCGCTCGGCACCCGCTACGACATCGTGCCGATCTTCGAGCCGGTGGAGGGGTTCTCGAACGCGCTTTCGCAGATGTTCGAGGGCACGAAGGAGGGCATCACCGAGGAGAACCTCCAGAGCCGCGCGCGTGGCACGATCCTGATGGCGATCTCGAACAAGTTCGGCTCGATGGTGGTGACGACCGGCAACAAGAGCGAGATGTCGGTGGGCTATGCCACGCTTTACGGCGACATGAATGGCGGCTTCAACCCGATCAAGGACCTCTACAAGATGCAGGTCTATGCGCTATCGCGCTGGCGCAACGACAATGTGCCGCCCGGCGCGCTGGGGCCTTCGGGCGAGGTGATCCCGCACAACATCATCGACAAGGCGCCGTCGGCGGAGCTTCGCCCCGACCAGACGGACCAGGATTCGCTGCCGCCCTATCCGGTGCTGGACGATATTCTCGAATGCCTCGTGGAAGGCGAGATGGGCGTAGACGACATCGTCGCGCGCGGCCACGACCGCGACACCGTCCATCGCATCGAACATCTGCTCTATATCGCCGAGTACAAGCGAAGGCAGGCTGCGCCGGGGGTCAAGATCACGCGAAAGAACTTCGGCCGTGACAGGCGCTATCCGATCACCAACCGGTTCCGCGACAGGCAGTAGTCAGACGGGCGGGGGCGTGCCGCCGGCCTCGACGATCTCGCGCCGGTCGTAGACATGGTCGACGAGGCCCCATTGGCGGGCTTCTTCGGCGTTGAAGAAGTAGTCCCGGTCCAGCACGCGCTCGACTTCTTCTTCGGTGCGGCCGCAATGCTCGGCATACAATCGGATCATCCGACGCTTCAGCTTGAGTATATCCTCGGCATGGCGCTCGATATCGGACGCCTGCCCGCGAAAGCCGCCCGAGGGCTGGTGCAACAGGATGCTCGCATTGGGCAGCGCGATGCGGCGGCCGGGCTCGCCCGCCATCAGCAGGAACGACGCCATGGAGCCTGCCGTGCCCATGCACAGCGTTGAGACGGGCGACTTGATGAAGCGCATCGTGTCGTAGATGGCGAAGCCGCTGGTGACGACGCCGCCGGGGGAGTTGATGTAGAACGAGATTTCCTTGCTCGGATTTTCCGACTCCAGGAACAGAAGCTGCGCGCAGATCAGGGAGGCAGAGGTGTCGTTCACCTCGCCGTTGAGGAAGACGATGCGCTCGCGCAGCAGCCGCGAGAAGATGTCGAACGAGCGTTCGCCGCGTGGCGATTGCTCGACGACCATGGGGACGAGATTCATCGTGTCGCGCATGGCGCGATCCTCCTTGCTGGGCTGGTTGGTTCAGATCAGGCGGCGCGCGCCATCGGCGAACGGTTCGCGTTGGCGGCGACCGGCGTTCGTGCGGCGATGCCGTGGGTGAGCCGAAAGCGGGTGCGCCCCTCCGGCATCGGCGACAGGTCGATCGTCACGACCGTGTCCGGTTCGCTAGCTTCGGGATCGTTCCACGCATAGCGGACTCGCGTGCAGGGCTCGGCCTCGATGAGCGCGTAGGAGTGGCCCTCCGGACCGTCGAGCCACCGGGCGGCGAGTTCCGGCACCGTCAGCGCGCGCCAGACCTTTTCCGGCGCGGCATCCAGTTCGCAATCGACCACGACGGCGTCTTCCGTTTCGATGTCGCTCATTGGTCGATCTCCCTCAGCAGCTTTTTCAGCCTGTCCACGCGGTGAGGCCAGAACTCACGGTAGCGCGACAGCCAGTCGAACAGAGGCGCGAAGCCGTCCGGGTTGACGCTGTAGTTGACGTTGCGCCCGACGCGCGCCTCGCTGACGAGACCAGCCCCGCGCAGCACGGCAATGTGCTGCGAGACGGCGGGCTGCGATATCGCAAGCCCTTCGCGAAGCTCGGTGGCATTTTTCTCGCCGGCCAGAAGACGCTCGAACACGGCGCGGCGGGTAGGGTCGGCGAGAGCGCGGAATATTTCGGATTCGTTCATGGCTTTAGAATAAGCATGAACTTATCAGATAGGCAATGGCTTATTCGTCTGGCTTAACGGTTGGGTATTCTGACCCAACGGAAATCTTATCCGGTGGACTTGGCAAGGCGCAACGACGCAGCTACAAGCGCCATCCCGTCTGTCCTTGAGGAGGCCCGAATGCCAGCATTCTCTTCCACGCATCAGGGCAGCGCCATGATCGCAGGGCGCAGCGCCTAGGGTCCAGCCAGACCCGTAGCTGAACCCGGCCTTTCGAGGCGGCTGCCAATCGACCCGTCCCGCCATGCGGGGAGGATCGTCTTTTCCCGGCACCGCCTGCCCCAGACATCGTCCGTCTTCGGCGCCGATTTCCATCGACATCGTTTTTTTTGGGACCGGACGCGCGAATGCCTCCGGCGCATCACATGACCCCTTTTCGCAGAAGGCAGCGCGGTAACGCGTTTCGCCGTGTTTTTCGTTTCACCGGCACTCACTGGCGTCATCAGCCGGTGCGGCTGAGCCTGATCATGATCGCGGTGCTGGCTTCGACAGCGGCCGACGTGCTAACGCCGCTCTACTCGGGACGGCTGGTGGATGCCGTCGCGCGCGGCGCAGCGACCGACGAGGTCGCCTGGAATGCGGCGATCGCGGCCTTCTCCATGCTCATCATGCTGTCCACCGGCGCGATCGTGCTGAGGCACGTCGTCTTCCAGGCGATCGTCGGGCTGACGCTGCGCATGATGTCCGACATCGCGGCCGATGCGTTCGCGCGCGTTCAGCGCTTCTCGACGGACTGGCATGCCAACAGCTTCGCAGGCTCGACGGTGCGCAAGGTGACGCGCGGGATGTGGGCGCTCGACCTCCTGAACGACACGATCCTCATCGCGCTGCTGCCGTCCACCGTGATGCTGCTGGGCTCGACCCTGCTGCTCGGCTGGTACTGGCCGATGATGGGCGTGATCGTGGGCACGGGCTCGCTCGTCTATATCGCCATCACCGTGTCGCTGTCGCTGTGGTATGTCGCGCCGGCCGCTAGCCTGGCAAATGCGTGGGACACGCGGCTAGGCGGTTCGCTGGCCGACGCCGTCTCGTGCAACGCCGTGGTGAAGGCCTTCGGGGCGGAAACGCGGGAGGAGGCGCGGCTGGCAAAGGTGGTGGGCAAATGGCGCCACCGCACCGCGCGCACCTGGACGCGCGGCACGATCAACGGCACGACGCAGGGCGTGACCATGCTGGCGCTGCGCGCGGCCGTGATCGGCTTCGCCATCGTGCTTTGGAGCGAAGGGCGGGCAAGCGCCGGCGACATCGCTTTCGTGCTCACCTCGTTCTTCGTGCTGCAGGGCTACCTGCGCGACGTGGGCATGCATGTGCGCAACGTGCAGCGCTCGGTGAACGATATGGAGGAACTGGTCGACATGCACGACCAGCCCATCGGCGTTTCCGATCGTCCCGGAGCGCTGCCGATCGCCATCGAGGAGGGCCGCATCGCGTTCGAGAACGTGACGTTCCACTATGGCGGCCATGTCGAACCGCTGTACCGCGACTTCTCGCTGGAGATCGCGGCCGGCGAGCGCGTCGGGCTGGTCGGGCATTCGGGGTCGGGCAAGACGACGTTCGTCAAGCTGATCCAGCGACTGCACGACGTGACCGGCGGCCGGATCACGATCGACGGGCAGGACATCGCCAATGTTCAGCAGGCCTCGTTGCGCGCGCAGATCGCCATCGTGCAGCAGGAGCCGATCCTGTTTCACCGCTCGCTGGCCGAAAACATCGCCTATGCGCGGCCGGGTGCGAGCCAAGCGGAGATCGAGCGGGCGGCGAAGCTGGCCAGCGCGCACGATTTCATCGAGCGGCTGCCAAAGGGCTACGCGACGCTGGTGGGGGAGCGCGGCATCAAGCTGTCGGGCGGCGAACGCCAGCGTGTCGCCATCGCAAGGGCTTTCCTGGCGGATGCGCCGATCCTGATCCTGGACGAGGCGACATCCAGCCTCGATTCGGAATCGGAGGTGCTGATCCAGCAGGCGATGGAGCGGCTGATGGTGGGACGCACCACGCTGGTGATCGCACACCGGCTTTCGACGGTGCGTGCGCTGGATCGGCTGCTGGTGTTCGACAAGGGCAGGGTGATCGAGGAGGGCGACCACGTCTCGCTCATCCGGCTGGAGGGCGGCATCTACCGCCGGCTGTTCGAGCGCCAGGCGCTGGAGCTGACCAAGGGCTTCGTCTAGTGGCGCGGTGCAGTCTCTTTCGGCGATGCCGGGACGGGGGAGACTGCACCGCCTTGCCAATGCCATGGGCTTGGGCTACCGGCAGGCGATGACAGTCACAGTTCGTTTCGCGCCGTCGCCGACCGGCCACATCCATATCGGCAATGCGCGTACCGCGCTTTTCAACTGGCTGTTTGCGAAAAAGCATGCCGGCCGGTTCATCCTGCGCTTCGACGACACCGATACGGCGCGCTCCAAGCAGGAATATGCCGACGGCATCCAGCGCGACCTGCACTGGCTGGGCGTGCGCCCCGACGTGACCGTGCACCAATCGGCCCGGTTCGACACCTATGACGCGGCGGTGGAAAGGCTGAAGGAACTGGGGCTGCTCTATCCATGCTGGGAAACGGCGGACGAGCTGGAGCGGCGCAGGAAAATCCGGCTGTCGCGCCGCCTGCCGCCCGTGTACGGCCGCGAGGCGCTGAAGCTGACGGACGAGCAGAAAAGAGCTTTCGATGACGAGGGGCGCAAGCCGCACTGGCGCTTCCTGCTGCCCAACTTCAAGGCCGACCCGTTCGCGCCTGAACGCACCGAGGTGCATTGGGACGACGTGGTGCGCGGGCCCCAGACGGTCGATCTAGCCTCAATGTCGGACCCGGTGCTGGTGCGCGAGGACGGGACCTATCTCTACACGCTGCCCTCTGTGGTGGACGACATAGAGTTGGGCGTGACCCATGTTATCCGCGGCGACGACCACGTGACCAATACCGGCGCACAGATCGCGCTGTTTCGTGCGCTGGCGGCCGAGCCGCCTGCGTTCGGGCATCACAATTTGCTGACCACCGTGTCCGGCGAGGGTCTTTCGAAGCGAACCGGCGCGCTGTCGATACACAGCCTGGCCCAAGAAGGCATCGAGCCGATGGCGGTCTGCTCGCTGGCCGTGCTGATCGGCACATCGGAAAGCGTGTCGGCGGTACGGTCGATGGACGATCTTGCAGAGCGTTTCGAGCCGTCCGCGACGTCGAAATCGGCATCGAAGTTCGATCCGGCGGAATTGCAGACGCTCAACCGCGCGCTTATCCACGCCATGCCGTTCGAGGAGGCGAAGGACAGGCTGGCCGCCTTGGGTGTTGCGGGCGACGAGGCAGAGCCGTTCTGGCTGGCGGTGCGCGGCAATCTCGACCGGCTTGCGGATGCGGCATCATGGTGGCGCATCGTGCAGGAAGGGCCCGAGACGAAGCCCGTGTTCGCAGCCGAGGATGCGGCGTTTCTGGACGTGGCGTTCGACAATCTGCCGCCGGAGCCGTGGGACCGCATGACGTGGAAGATATGGACCGACCGGCTGAAGGAGCTGACGGGCCGCAAGGGCAGGGCGCTGTTCATGCCGCTTCGGATAGCGCTTACCGGGCGCGAGCAGGGGCCGGAGCTTGCAGATCTATTGCCTCTTCTGGGTCGGGAAGGAACACTGGCCCGACGACCCTGACCTGACGCTCGCCGCCATCTTCGGCGGTTGAAGGCGGTGTTCGGTGGGCGGGCCGCGACAATCGCCTGATGCTTTCGGCATCGAGCCCGCCCTCGCGGTTTGCCAGCGTGTCGGGATCTTCGGCCGGATCGGGGCGGCCCGACGGCTGCGGAATGGCCGCCGTGACCGGTTCTTCCTCCTGGACCATTCCGTTGCCGTGGTCTCCGCCGATGACCTCGAACCCGCGCTCGCCCCCTCCTGCCGTCGCCCCGCAACTGCATCCGGGCGGTGTCGCGGCGTTCTGCCGGCGGTACAGGAAGGCATTGGTCATCTGGCGGTAGGGCAGGCCGGTAACGGCCGAGACCATGGCTTCGGATTCTTCGCCGGGCACGCGATGGTAGTGCAGCTCGACCTGCGTGCCGGGGCACATGGCGGCGCACGCGTTCTGGTCGCGTGCAAAGGCTGCTGACGAAACCGACCACGAAACGGGGAAATAATAGCCGTCGCAGGTGCGAACGCACATGGTGCGGAAATTGCCGGAAAGGTTGCCGCCTATGCGCTGACCCGTGCGGCCGTCTATGACCGTCTGCTGGCGCGGCGCGTCCTCGATGGGTGCGGGCAGGATGCGCGCATGGCCGCGGCATCCATTGGCGTCGAGCGACGCCATGATGCGGGCGCGCTCACGCCCGTTGTCGCCGCCGCCGCCGAGCCGCTCGCGGGTGCGCTGCAGTTCGCCAAGATTGGCTTCCATCCGGTGGATGGTGGCGTTGATGCTGCCGCAGAAGGCGACCGACCCGCCCCCCATGAAGCGGCCGCAGCCGGCCTGCCGGGCCTGATCGCGCGCCACCTGCAACTGCTGCTGCTGGCGGCCGATGGCGGCATCGTAGCGGCGCGCCTGCGTGGATGAACCTCCGCCGCCCGACGACAGGCCCGCCAATCGCGTTTCAAGCTGGCGGCAGGTGCGAGTGTCGGCATGTGCCACGGAAGGCAGACATAGAGCGGCAAACGCGGCAACGAGAATGCGCCGCGCAAAGCCTGAAAGCCCAAGATTGCCGCCCGAAACCATGCATCACGCTAGCATGGGTCGGGTTAAGCGCCTGTTTACGCTATCGTCGCCTCGGAGCGCGAATGCGCCTCCACCACCGCCAGCGCAGTCATGTTGACCACGCCACGTGAGGTGACCGAAGGCGTGAGGATATGCGCCGGCCTGGCGGTGCCGAGCAGGATCGGCCCCACATGCAATGCATCCAGCATGCTCTTGACGGTGGTGAGGGCGATGTTGGCCGCATCGAGATTGGGGAAGACCAGAAGGTTGGCTTCATCCTTGAGCACCGAATGCGGATAGACGCGCTGGCGCAACGTCGCCGATAGCGCGGAATCGCCGTGCATCTCGCCATCGGCCTCGAGGTCGGGGGCGATCTTCTTGAGCAGGGCAGCCGCCTCGCGCATCTTGAGGGCGCTGGCGGAATCGCGGGAGCCGAAATTGGAATGCGAGAGCAGGGCGGCCTTGGGCGTGAGGCCGAACCGCTTGATCTCCTCGGCGGCGAGCACCGTCATCTCCGCGATCTCACGGGCGGTGGGATCGACAGTGACATAGGTGTCGGTGAAGAAGGTGACGCCGCGCTGCGAAATGAGCATCGACAGGGCCGACAGGTCGCCGACGCCATCGCGGCGGCCGATGATGAGATCGACATTGCGCAGGTGCCGCTCGAAACGGCCTTCCAGCCCGCAGATCATCGCATCGGCTTCGTCGCGCATCATGGCGAGCGCGGCAATCACCGTGTTGTTAGTGCGCACCATGGTGCGGGCGGCTTCCTGCGTGACGCCGCGCCGACCGGCCAGCCGGATGAGCAGTTCGACATAATCGCGGTAGCGCGGATCGTCCTCGGGGTTGACGATCTCGAAATCGGTGCCTGGGCGGATGCGAAGGCCGTAGCGGCGCAGCCTCACGTCGATGACGTGGGGACGGCCGATGAGGATCGGACGGGCGATGCCTTCCTCCAGCACGACCTGCGCGGCACGCAGCACACGCTCGTCTTCGCCATCGGCATAGACGACCCGGTTGGCGGTGGCCGACCGGGCCGCGGAGAAGACCGGCTTCATGACGAGGCCGGAGCGGAAGACGAAGCGCGTCAGCCGATCGACATAGGCGGCCATGTCCTCGATAGGCCGGGTGGCGACGCCGCTCTTGCAGGCGGCATCGGCGACAGCGGGCGCAATGCGCAGGATGAGGCGCGGATCGAAGGGTGAGGGGATGAGGAAATCCGGGCCGAAAATGGGCGTCTCGCCCGAATAGGCGCGCGCGGCCACGTCCGACGGCTCCTCACGGGCGAGGGCGGCGATGGCGCACACGGCGGCCATCTTCATCTCCTCGTTGATCGCCGTCGCGCCGACATCGAGAGCACCGCGGAAGATGTAAGGGAAGCACAGGACGTTGTTGACCTGATTGGGGAAATCGGACCGGCCGGTGCAGATCATCGCGTCGGGCCGCGCCTCGCGCGCCAGCTGCGGCATTATCTCGGGTACCGGGTTGGCGAGCGCCAGGATCAGCGGCTTTTCGGCCATCTCCTTCAGCAGCTCGGGCTTCAGCACGCCGGCGGCCGACAAGCCGAGGAAAACATCTGCGCCCGCGATGACGTCGGCCAGCTCTCGCGCCGGCGTGTCCTTCACGTAAGGGTCTTTCCAGCGGTCCATCTCGTCGATACGGCCCTTGTAGGCGACTCCGAAACGGTCCGTGACCCAGATGTTCTCGTGCCTCGCGCCCAGCGAGACCAGAAGATTGAGGCAGGCAAGCGCCGCAGCACCCGCGCCCGAGGTGACGATCTTGGCGGACTCAAGCGATTTTCCCGCGAGCTCAAGCCCGTTGAGGACCGCTGCGGCGACGATGATGGCGGTGCCGTGCTGGTCGTCGTGGAAGACGGGGATCTTCATCCGCGCCTTCAACTGCTCCTCGATCTCGAAGCATTCGGGCGCCTTGATGTCCTCGAGGTTCACGCCGCCGAAAGTGGGCTCGAGGGCGGCGACAGTATCGACCATGCGGGCGATGTCCGGCGCGTCCATCTCGATGTCGAAGACGTCGATGCCGGCGAACTTCTTGAACAGGACGGCCTTGCCTTCCATGACGGGCTTGGAAGCGAGCGCGCCGATGTTGCCGAGACCCAGCACGGCGGTGCCGTTGGAGATGACCGCAACGAGGTTGGCGCGCGCGGTGTAGAGCGCGGCCGTGGACGGGTCTTCCTGGATGGCGAGGCAGGGGGCAGCCACGCCGGGGGAGTAGGCGAGCGCAAGGTCGCGCTGGTTGCCCAGCGGCTTGGTCGCCTGGATTTCCAGCTTACCCGGTGCCGGATAACGATGATAGAAAAGCGCGCTCTCGTCGAGATCGGAAAGCGCCGTCGCTTTGTCCGGCGAACTCATTGTCGGTGTCGTCTCCGTTGGCTGTGCCGTTGGGCGCGCGTCAGCGCGCCACGACCGTCTGGCGCTGCTCGCCGAGGCCGGCGATGCCGAGGTGCATGGTGTCGCCGACCTTCAGGAACTTTGGCGGCTTCATGCCAAGGCCGACGCCGGGAGGCGTGCCGGTGGTGATGACGTCGCCCGGCTCGAGCACCATGAACTGCGACAGGTAGGAGACGATGTGGGCGACGCCGAAGATCATCGTCTTCGAGCTGCCGGTCTGGCAGCGCTGGCCGTTGACGTCGAGGAACATGTCGAGCGCCTGGGGATCGGCGATCTCGTCGCGCGTGGCGATCCACGGCCCCAGCGGTCCGAAGGTCGGCGCGCTCTTGCCCTTCATCCACTGTCCGCCGCGTTCAGCCTGGAACTCGCGCTCGGACACGTCGTTGCAGAGCGCGTAGCCCAGCACATAGTCGAGCGCGTCGCTTTCCTCGACATAGTCGGCGCGCTTGCCGATGACGATGGCCAGCTCGACCTCCCAGTCCAGCTTCTTGGAGCCGCGCGGCATCACGACGTCGTCGTTGGGACCGGACAAGCTGTTCGGAGCCTTTGAGAAGACGATCGGCTCGGCGGGGATGGCCGCACCGGTTTCAGCGGCATGGTCCGCATAGTTGAGGCCGATGGCGATGAAGTGGCCGATGCGCGAGACCGGCGCGCCGATACGCGCGCCTTCAGGCGCTGCAGGCAGCGACGACAGATCGGATGCGGCGAGCTTCTCGATCAACGCCGGCGACAGCGTCTCCGGGCCGTAATCGGCGACGATCGACGATACGTCGCGGATTTTGCCTGCGCCATCGACGACGCCGGGCTTCTCGCTGCCCTTTTCACCAAAACGTATGAGCTTCAATGGATTACCCCCCTATATTGAAGTGTTGACCACGAATTTCAGAATGCACTCGGATAGTTGCCGCCATCGAGGATGAGGCTCTGGCCGGTCATGTAGCCGGCATGGGTCGAGCACAGGAAAGCGCAGGCCTGGCCGAATTCCTCCGGCGTGCCGAAGCGCCCGGCGGGAATGGCCGCTGCCTGCCTGGCAGCCTGCTCTTCGACCGTGCTTCCAGCCTTCTTCGCCGCAAATTCGATGGTGCTGCGGATGCGGTCCGTGTCGAACTTGCCGGGCAGGATGTGGTTGATCGTGACATTGCGCGAGGCGACGGTACGCGCGACGCCTGCAAGAAACGCGGTCAGGCCAGCGCGCGCGCCGGATGAAAGGTCGAGGCCGGGAATGGGCTGATAGACCGACAGGGAGGTGATGTTGACGATGCGGCCGAAACCGCGCTCCGCCATTCCGTCGATGACAGCCTGGATCAGCTCGATCGGGGTTATCATGTTGTTGGTGACACCAGCGACCATCGCCTCATGGGTCAGTTCGCGGAAATCGCGAAGCGGGGGGCCGCCATTGTTGTTGACGAGGATGTCGGGGTTCGGGCACGCGGCAAGCATCGCCTGACGGACGGAAACGTCGCTCACGTCACCGGCGATCTCGATCACGTCAACGCCGTAGGTGGCCCTGATTTCCTGCGCGGTGGCGGCGAGAATGGCGGCGTCGCGGCCGTTGACGACGAGATTGCAGCCCGCTTCGGCCAGCGCCATGGCGCAGCCGCGGCCAAGCCCACGGCTCGATGCGCAGACGATGGCGTTTTTGCCCTTGATGCCCAGATCCATGAATGTCCCTTTCGATAAGGCGCGCAAACTAGCCCCGCGCGCCTTGATGTACAACCTTCATGAGGCCAGTGAAGACGGGTTATGTGGGATCGACGCTGGCGGAGCGTATCGCCAGCGCAGGCCCATATCGACCTTGCCGGCGGCGTGGTATGGCAGGTCACTCCTTTTCCTGCCTTCCGGACTGACTCCCGCCGATGACGCTGCCGCCTCTCACGCCAGACCAGATGGTCAAACCGCGTCGTTTCGAGCTGCGCATCTCGCTGATGTTCGCCGCGCTGTTCCTGCCGGTCGGCATCCATCTGCCGTATTTTCCCCTATGGCTGGAACATGTCGGGTTCGGTGCGCGCGAAATCGGCGTCATCCTTGCCGCGCCTTTGTTTCTGCGCGTTGTGACGACGCCGGTCGTGACCGCTTTCGCTGACCGCGCGCGCGACCGTGCCAACGTTCTGGTGGCATTCGTGGCAGCTTCGCTGCTGCTGTCGCTCGGCTATTTCCTGCCTCCGACCTACACGATCGTGCTGGGGGTATCGCTCGTTCTCGCCGTCTTCTGGACGCCGCATGCGCCACTGACCGATTCGCTGGCGCTTTCGGGGGTGCGGCGCTTCGGTTCCGACTACTCGCGAATGAGGATATGGGGCTCGTCGTCGTTTCTGGTGGCCAACCTGGCCGGCGGACTGATCCTCGCCGCAACGGGGCCGGGCGCTGTGCCGACGATCATGGCGGTGGGACTGGCGACAACGCTTGCCGTGGCGCTGCTTGCGCCGCGGCTCGGCCGACCGCGCCGGGCTTCACCGCTGTCAGCGGCCGAACTGCAGCAGGCAGCGCCTTCGCTGCTGACGCCGACCTTTCTCTACCTCGTTGCCGGCGCGGGCGTGATAAATGCCAGCCACGGGCTGCTGTACGGCTTCGGTTCGATCTACTGGAAGGGTCTCGGGATCGGCGAAACCACCATCGGCATGCTGTGGGCGTGGGCCGTGGTGGCCGAAGTGGTGATGTTCGCGTTCTTCACGCGATTTTTCGGCCACGTATCGCCCTTGCGGCTGCTGATCTTCGCTGGTTTCGCGTCGATGGTGCGCTGGGCGGCCTTTCCGCTGTTCTGGCAGGCCGGGCTGGGGACGACCGGCTTCTTTCTCGCGCAATCGCTTCATGCAGTATCCACCGGGTTGGTGTTGCTGGGCGTGCAGAAGATGATCGCGGAAACGGTTTCGGAAGACAGGACGGGTGCCGCGCAGGGGGCAGCGTTCTTCGCCAACGGGTTCGCCATGGCATCGGTGATGCTGGCTTCGGGGCCGCTCTATGAGATGCTGGGGGCGAGCGGCTTCTATGTCATGTCGGGCGTGGCCGGCATGGGCGTGGTGCTGCTGCTGCTCGCCAGACGCGCGGCCGCCACCTGACGGCTCCGCTGCGACGGGCCGCTCAGCCCCACAGTGCCGGCTGCGGCGGTGAGACAAGCGATCCCTCATAGGAAAGCGGCGGCTCGCGGTCGCGCGCCAGAAGCAGCGGCCCGTCGAGATCGACGAAATCGGCGTCCTGCGCGACCAGCAAGGCCGGGGCCATGGCCAATGACGTGCCCACCATGCACCCGACCATGACGCCGAAGCCCAAGGCTCGCGCGCGTTCACGCAGCTCCAGCGCACCCGTGAGGCCGCCGGTTTTGTCCAGCTTGATGTTCACGGCGTCGTAAAGCCCGAGCAACTCCTCCAGTTGGTCGGCGGTGTGGGCGCTTTCGTCGGCGCAGATCGGTACCGGATGGGGGATGGAGCGCAGAATCGCGTCCTTGCCGGCCGGCAGGGGCTGCTCGATCAGTGCAACCCGGTGGCGGGCGGCGGCCAGCATGTGCCGGACGATGTTTTCAGGGCTCCAGCCCTCGTTTGCGTCGAGGATGATGCGGCTGGCGGGCGCTGCGGTTGCGACGGCCTCGATGCGTGAAACGTCGTCGCCGGTGCCGACCTTCACCTTGAGCAACGGCCGGTGCGCGTGTTCGCGGGCTTGCGCGGCCATTGCGTCCGGCTCCCCGAGCGAAATCGTGTAGGCAGTCGTCAATGCCCTGGGCGGCGCTGCGCATACGCGCTCGTGGACCCGCCTGCCTTCCTGCCTGGCTTCCAGATCCCACAGCGCGCAATCCACCGCGTTGCGCGCCGCGCCGGCCTTCATCACCTTCTGCAGTTCCTGGCGCGACATGCCCGCGACGATGAGGTCGCGGACGGCCTCGATGGCTTCGCGGACGTTCTCCAGCGTCTCGCCGTAACGCGCATAGGGAACGCATTCGCCCCGGCCGACGTTTTCACCTTCGCTGACCGTGCATGTCAGGACAGCGGCTTCCGTCTTCGATCCTCGCGAGATCGTGAACGCGGCAGCCAGGGGGAACCGCTCAGCTTCGACAAAAAGGTCACGCTTCATGAAAGAACTCCGTGCACGGCCGTTCGCGGCAGCGCTCGCAAAGTGACAGCGCCGGCCCGACCCATTATGACTGGCGCGATGTTGACCAAAGACGCAGACGAAGCAAGCAGCATGCGGCAGGCGGACGCAGAGCGCACGCCGGACGTTGCCGTGAGCGAAACGGACGGACACGCGGTCTGGACGCTTTCCGGCGTCTGGAACACGCGCTCCGTGCATCTGGTCGATGCAAGGATGCGGGAGCTTGAAAATTCGCCTGCAACCGGCACAACAGTCATCGATATTTCCGCCGTGCGCCGCATGGACACGGCAGGCGCGTGGCTCATCGAGCGGCTGGCGGCGGCGCGCGCGGCGCGTGGCGACACGGTCGAGATAGCCGGGGCGTCGGACGCCGCCCGCATCCTGCTGCCCGCGGTGCGCGAGGCTATCGAGCCGCGCGAGGGACGCCGGACCGAAACGCCGCCCTTCTTCTTGATTCGGTGGTTGGAGGCGATCGGCCGGGCTACCGAGAGCGCGTGGAAAGACCTCGTCTTCGGGATGTACATACTGGGTGCGACGATCCGGGGCGCGCAGATGAAGCTGGGGCGCGGCCATGCCGTCAATCCCGCCGCCATCTTTCACCAGATCGACCGCATGGGCGTCGGTGCGATCCCCGTCGTGGTTCTGATCTGCACCATCGTGGGCGCCATCGTCGCACAGCAGGGCGCCTACCAGCTTCGTTGGTTCGGCGCGGAAATCTTCATCGTCGATCTGGTAGGGATACTGGCGCTGCGCGAACTGGGCGTCCTTTTGACCGCCATCATGGTCGCGGGTCGTTCAGGCAGCGCCATAACCGCCGAGATAGGGTCGATGCGGATGCGCGAGGAGGTGGACGCGCTGAAGGTGATCGGCCTCAACCCCATCGGCGTGCTGGTGTTTCCGCGGCTGGTGGCTCTGGTGATCGCCATACCTTGCCTGACCATCATCGCGAACGCCGCAACGCTGGGCGGCGGCATGGCCGTGGCGTGGATGTATTCCGGCATCCCTCCGGAGCAGTTCATCGACCGGCTGCGCGCCAGCATCGACCTCTCGACGATCTTCGCCGGCCTCATCAAGGCCCCTTTCATGGCGCTCATTATCGGCATCGTCGCATCGGTCGAAGGCATGAAGGTGGGCGGAAGTGCGGAATCGCTCGGCCGCCACGTCACCTCCTCGGTGGTGAAGGCCATCTTCGTCGTCATCGTGCTCGACGGCCTGTTCGCCATGTTCTACGTGGCCATCGATTTCTGACCGGAGCGAGGATGGAACAGACCGAAACGCTGCACATGGACCCCAACGCTTCGCGCACGGAAGACACGCGCGAAGTCGTGCTGTCGGTGCGCGACGTGACGGTGGCCTTCGGCGACAATGTGGTGCTCGACAATCTGTCGCTCGATGTCTATCGCGGCGAAATCCTGGGTTTCGTGGGCGCTTCGGGCACCGGCAAGTCGGTGCTGCTGCGCACGGTGCTGGGGCTGACGCCCAAGCGCTCGGGCACCGTCTCCATTTTCGGGCTCGATCTCGACCAGATCGATGAGCAGCAGAGGATGCAGGTGGACATGCGGCTTGGCGTGCTGTTCCAGCACGGGGCGCTGTTTTCCGCGCTGTCGGTGCGGGAAAACATCCAGGTGCCGATGCGCGAATATCTCGACCTGCCGAAGAAGCTGATGGACGAACTGGCGATGCTGAAGTTGGAACTGGTCGGCCTGCCTCCGGACGCGGCCGACAAGTTTCCCTCGGAACTCTCCGGCGGCATGATAAAGCGCGCCGCACTTGCCCGCGCGCTGGCGCTCGACCCCGATATCGTCTTCCTAGACGAACCGACTTCCGGCCTCGACCCCATCGGCGCTGCCGATTTCGACGAACTGGTCGCCAAGCTGCGCGATACGATGGGCCTGACGGTCTACATGGTGACCCACGACCTCGACAGCCTGTTTTCGGTGTGCGACCGCATCGCGGTGCTCGGCAAGAAGAAGGTTCTCGTCGATGGGACCATCGAAGACATGATGAAATTCGACGATCCGTGGGTGAAGTCGTATTTCCGCGGCAAGCGCGCGCGGCAGATCGATCTCAAAGCCCGAGAGCAAGCGTAGGGAAGGACGAATGGAGACAAGAGCCAACTACGTCATCGTCGGCATCTTCACGGTCCTGTCCGTGCTTGCCGCGTTCGGCTTCGTCTACTGGACATCCGGTGTCGGCGACAGGGGCGAGGTTTCGACGTTGCGCTTTCGCATTCCCGGTTCCGCGTCGGGCCTGACGCGCGGCAGCGTGGTGCTCTTCAACGGCATCAAGGTCGGCGACGTGACGCGTGTTTATATCGACGTGTCCAACCCGTCGGTGGCGATCGCGGAAGCCGAGGTCGACCGCCTGACGCCCATCACCGAGTCCACCCAGGCCGATGTCGGTCTTGCGGGCCTGACGACCGGCCAGGCGAATATCGAGCTTCGTGGCGGCAACCCGGCCGAGCCGAACTTGCTCGATCTGGCGGAGGCCGAGGGGACGATCGCCGAGATGACGGCCAACCCGTCAGCCGTTTCCAACCTGCTTGAGAGCGCGCAGAACATCTTCCGCCGGGCGGACTCGGTGCTGAGCGATCTGGAGGGGCTGGCGGGCGACGCAAGAGGCCCCATCACCCAGACGCTGCGCAACGTCGAAGAGTTTTCGGGCGCGCTCAGCCGCAATGCCGAGGGAATCGACCGGTTTCTTGCGAGCGTTACGTCGATGTCGGAGACGCTGTCGGGCGTGTCCGGTCGTCTGGATTCCACGCTGGCCGCGGCCGAAGACCTTATTCGGTCGGTAGATACCGACCAGATTTCGGCGACGGTGAATAACATCGAACAGTTCACGAGACGGATCGACGAAGCCAGCAGCGGGCTCGAAGGCATCATGGGCGAGGTGAACAGTGCCGCGAGCGAGATCGCGCGCTTCTCGGCTTCGGCGAACGACACGCTGGCCAAGATCGACGGGGTTCTCGACGGGGTCGATGCTGCGGCCGTGCGTACGGCCCTGACCAATTTCGAGCAGGCAAGCACCACCGTCAACGCCGCCGTCAACGACGTGGCGAAGGTGACCGAGCGGTTCGGGGAGCGGGCAGGCGACATAGATGGCATCATCACCGATGCGCAGCAGATCGCCGCTCGCCTCAACGAGGCATCGAAGCGGGTCGACGGCGTGCTGGCGCGCGTGGACAGCCTGCTGGGCTCGGGCGAGGCGGAAGGGCTCATGAGCGATGCGGGCGAGACGCTGCGCGCGTTCCGCGAAGTGGCCGATACACTCAACGCGCGCATGGGCACCATCACCGACGGGCTGGCACGCTTCTCCGGACAGGGACTGCGCGAAGTCGAGTCGCTGGTGCGCGATTCGCGGCGCTCCATCACCCGCATCGAGCAGGCGATCACCGATCTGGAACGCAATCCGCAGCGTATAATTACCGGTGGAGCAGGCAGCGTGAGGGAGTATGACGGTCGTGCGCGACGTTGACATGGTCGACGCACACCGCCAAAAATTAACGGTTTTCAAGGGCCTGCACTCCGACGGCCGGTGGGACGAGTTGGTATGATCGGTAGAAGTTTGAGAGCGTGCGCGCTCGTCGCACTCCTTGCTGTGTCCGGATGCGCTGCCCTGCCGGGCGGTGGGCCGGCGCCGCTGGACACCTATGATCTGACGGCTGGAACGGCGGTCGACCCAACGGAGCCGCGCCGGGGCCGGACGCAGGTTCTGGTTGCAGAGCCGACCGCGCTCAAGGTTCTTGACGGCGAGAATGTCGTGATCCGGCCGGCTGCAGGCTCGGTCGAGTTCCTCAAAGGCGCGCAGTGGGCCGACCGCCTGCCGCGCATCGTGCAGGCGCGGATGGTCGAGGCCCTGCAATCGACAGGCAGGCTCGGAGGCGTCGGCAAGCCGGGCGAGGGGCTGGCGATCGACTACCAGATCGTCACCGAGGTACGCTCGTTCGAAATCCGGCTGGACGGTCCGGCGCGTGCCGAAGTGCGGCTCTACGTGAAGGTGCTGAACGACCGCAACGGTGTCGTGCGCGCCTCGCGCAGCTTCGCCGCATCCGCACCCGTCGGCGGTTCCGGCAACGATGCCTATGTCGCCGCGCTCGACCGCGCGCTCGCGCAGGTCCTGAACGAACTGGTGCCGTGGTCTCTGGGAACCATGTAGAAAAGGTTACGCAGCCGCCTCTCGCTCGGAGGGCGCTTTGCGACGGTGATGTGCGCCCCCAAGGGACGCCGTGGCGTCAGCGTGAAACGAGGAGTTGGTCTGCTCGCGTTCTTACACCGTGTGGCCGACGGCTTTTTCGAGCAACTTGAGCTGCCTCGCTACGCCGATTTGCGGCCGGCCCTGGATCTCGTGAGCCGAACAAGTCGCCGCTGCGCCCTAGCAGAAGGAAGCGGCGGAAGGGCCGGGTCAGACTTCCTGATCGGGCGTGCGGCGGCCGCGCGCGCGGGCGGCATAGCCGCGGTAGGTGAGGTATGCGGTCAGCAGCAGGGCGGCGATAGCGGCAATCAGCAAGAGGTCCATGGGTGTCTCCTTTCAGGAAGGAAACGCATCATGCACGCGAGTGTTGCACGGCAAGGCGCAATCGCCCGCTCCAACCTCGTTTCTATCTGGAAGATTGCCGGATACGCCAACGTATGGGCGAAAGGCCATGGCGCAGCCTCAGGCTGCGCCGCAGTTTCGCCGCTTCATTGAATTGTTCATTGCGGTGATCTCGCCGATGGCGCGCGCCTTTGCCCGCGCCGCGTCGCTGCGGCCGTCCGGAATGACGAGATCGAAGCCTGCGGATAGCGATTCCTGCTGCGGCTCGCGCTCCACATCCGGAGACAGACCGTGCTGCGCCGCAAGCTGGTTGCGCCGCTGCGTGAGCTCGCCGCACGGCACGGTGTCGAACTGCATGGAGCCGACGACCTCTCGCTCGCGCTGGACGGCGACGGAGTTCTGACAGCCGGCAAGCGCAAGGGCCGTCAATGCCAGAACGATAGCTTTGCGCATCGCGTGATCCTTCTCCTGTCCTGCGCGCGAAGCATCGGGTGCAAACGCGGCAAACTTAAGCCGCCGGGCGGCTTCCGTTCATTGCCCGAAAAAGACGAAGGCGGGACAAGCCCGCCTTCGCAACGCTTCATGGCGCCGAGGGCCTTACTTCAACCTGCCGCTCGCATGCGCCAGCATGGTGTAGACCTTGCCGGTATCGGAGGTGAGGTAGGTCTGCGTCATCATGTTGTCGCGGTCGTTGCGGCCGACATCCTGAAGCAACTTCTCGAAATCGCGGCAGTAGCGATCGACGGCTTCGCGGAAATCGCTGTCTGCCTGATACTTGCGGCGGATTTCCTCGAACGTCTGCTGGCCCTTCAGCGTGTAGAGCCGGCGGGTAAAGACGTTGCGCTCGCCACGGCGGTAGCGGTCCCAAAGCTCGATCGAGACTTCGTGGTCGATTGCGCGGGCGATATCGACCGAGAGCGAGTTGAGCGATTCGACCAGATGGAGCGGCGAACGCTCGGCACCGGCGGCCGGTGCTGCCTCCTCGCGCGACGCGCCGCGCAGCAGATCCTTGACCCAGCCGCCCGAAGGCGCCTGCGGATCGCGCTCACGAACCGGGGCGGCCGTCAGCCCACCGCGCAGCGGCGTGTCGGCTAACGGCGGCGCAGGCTTGCGCTCTGCCACAGGCGCTGCCGGGGGAGGCGTCAGCGAAGGGGCTGCGGCACGGGGCGCAGCCTTGCGGTCCGTCGCGTCGATGGCGCGGCCGGACTTCGCCACGATATCGGCCAGCTCCTTGAGCGCGTTGATCTGCTCGCTGACGGCACGGCGCATTGCGGAGGTGGACTGCTTGGTCTCCTCGGGCAGTTCCATCACGCCCTTCTTGACCTCTGCTCGGGTCTGCTCCAGCTCGCGGCGGATGGTGCCGGCGGTGCTGCGGATTTCTTCGGTCGCCTCGGCGAAGCGCTTGGCAGCGCCATCCACGGCCTCGGCGATCGCGGCGCGGATGTGCTCGGTCGAGGTGCGGGTGCGGCCTTCGGCCTTCTCCAGCGCGTTGCCGACGAGGTCCTCGAAGGAACGCATCACGCGCTCGATATCTTCCGACTTCTTGACGAGGCCGACGGCGAGGCTTTCCAGTGCCTGCTGGCGGCCGTCGAGCGTGGAGGCGAGGTCGTTCTGCGCCGAGCCGAGCAGGTCGGAGGCGGAGTTGAGCACCTGCGCATGCTCGTCGAAGCGCGTTGCGATTGCGGCGATGTCCTTGAGCGTGGAGGACGACAGCTCGGTCAGGCGGCCGGCGTTGGAGTCGATCAGGCGAGCCGAGCTTGCGAACGACTGGGCGGCGCGCTCCGTGCTGGAGGCAAAGCGCTCCGTCGTGCCCACGATCTTGTCGTCAAGGCTGACGAGGTTCGTCGCGGCCTGCTCGACGAGTTCGCCCAACTTCTCGTTCGACGCTGTGAGTCGGTCGATGAGGTTCGAGACATTGTCGGAAAGATTGTTGCTGGCTGCATCCACCGCCGTGAGCGTCTCGGCAGTACGGGTCGCAAGGGCGTTGACCAGTGCCGCGTTCTGCTGGCGAAGGCGCTCGGTCGCCTGTTCGGTGGCGATCTCGAGGCTCTTCTGGAGCTCGCCGCCGCTTTCCGCGAAGCGCTGCACCAGCGGAGCCGCGCGCTCGTCGAGAATACGGGCGAGGTCGGACGAGCGGGCCGACAGGAGAGCGTTGAGCTCCCGCGTACGCTCGTCGATCGTGAGGGCGGCTTCCGTCGCCGACGTTCCGACCTGATCGTTGACCGCGGCGAATGCCTGGGAAAGCGCGTCGGCGCGAGCGCGCAAATCCGCCTCGGCACGGGAGATCTGCTCCTGCAGCTTCTCGCCGACATGTTCGACGCCTGCGCTCAGGCGCTGTTCGGCGCCAGAGATGTTGTCGTCGATGCGTGCGGCAATCGCGCTTGCGCCGGCAGCGAGGCGCTGGTCGGCACCATCGAGCGACTGAGCGATCGACGCCGCGCGAGCTTCGAGCTCGGCAGCTGTCTGCTGCGTGCGCGAAACGATGGCTTCGTCTGCCGTGGCGAAAATCTCGCCTATGGCTGCGGCACGCGCTTCCAGTTCGGAAGCCGTCTGCTGCGTCCGTGAAACAATGGCGTCGTCGGCCTTGGCGAAAATCTGACGTATGGCTGCCGCGCGCGCTTCAAGCTCGGAAGCCGTTTGCTGCGTGCGTGAGACAATGGCGTCGTCAGCGTTCGCGAAGACCTCGGCGAGGGCAGAAGCGCGCTCTGCAAGGCGTTGGTCCGTGCCCTCGAACGAGCGGGCGATCTCGGCAGCGCGGTTGGCCAGCGACTGGGCGATGCTGTCGACCTGGCTGCCCAGTTCGGAGCCGGACAGCGAAATGCGGTCGGCCAGACGCTTGTCGGCGTCGTCGAAGGCGATGCGGATCTCGGCAGCGCGCGCCGAGAAGATGCCGGCCGCGTGCTCGGCATGGCCGCGCAGTTCTTCACCGGTAGCCAGCGTGCGCTCGGCAAGTCGACGTTCGGCGGCCTCGAAGACATCGGTAAATTCGCCTGCGCGGGCGGAGAGAGCCTGTGCGGCCTGTTCGGCGCGCGCGGCGATAAGCGCATCGGCATCGGCAACCGCCTTACCCGCTTCCTCGCCCAGTGAGGCGGTAACTTCCAGCACCTTGTCGCGCAGCGAACCGGCAACCGCAACGGCGCTGCCTTCCAGTGCGCCCTTGACGTTCTGGACGCCGATGTTGAGGGCGCGCTCCATGCTCTGGGTGCGCTCCTCGATCACGCCGGACTGGCGGGCGAATGCCTCCTCGATCTTGGAAAGGTCCTCGCCGAGCGCATTGCGCACGCCTTCCGCGCCTGCATGCAGGGCGTTTTCCAGCGCCCTCGTATGCTCGGTGACGATGCCGGCATGATTGGCGAATGCGGTTTCGACGCGGGTGATGTCGTCACCAAGCGCGTTGCGCACCGTTTCGGCACCGGCGTTAAGCGTGTCGGCGAGCGCGCTGGTGCGGATTTCGATGGCACCGGCCTGCCGCTCGAAGGCATGATCGATGCGGGCGATATCCTGATCGAGCGCATTGCGTACGGTTTCAGCACCTGAAAGCAGCGTGCTTTCGAGCGCCTTCGTACGCGCCTCGATGACGCCAGTCTGCTGCGCGAACGCGCCTTCGATCCGGGCGATGTCGTCGCCGAGCGCGTTGCGCACCGTCTCCGCCCCGCCAAGCAGCGTATCCTCGAGCACCTTGGTGCGCGCCTCGATCACGCCTGTCTGGCGGCTGAACGCATCCTCGATGCGGGAAATGTCGTCCCCGAGCGCGTTGCGGATATTCTCCGCGCCGGCGTAAAGGGCGCTTTCCATCGTGCGGGTACGGGCCTCGATGACGCCCTGCTGGTGGGAGAAAGCTTCGTCGATCTTGGCGACATCGTCGGCGATCACACCGCGAAGCTGCTCGGCACCGGTGGCGAGCGCCGTTTCGATTGCCTGCGTACGCTGCTGGATCTGGCCGGTATGCGCGGCCAGCGCCTCGTCGATATGCGCGACCTCCTCGCCGAGCGCGCCCTTCATCTGCTCGACACTGCGGCCCAGGGCGGCCTGGAGGTCAAGCGTGCGCTCGCCGATGATGTTGGTCTGGCGATCGAAGGCGTCTTCCACCTTGGCCAGATCGACGGAGATCGCGGTGGTGAGGTCCTTCTGCCGCTCTTCCAGAGACTTGAGGTGCTGTGTAGCCACCTGATCGATGCCGTCGCGCGCCAGCTTGATGCGGGCGAGATCGCTGTCGAGCATCGAGGCGATCTGCTGGCGGCCTTCGGCGAACTTCTCTACGTGGCCCGTGACGGCGGCATCGACGTTGGCGCGTGCCTCGGTCAGCTTGCGCAGATCTTCGTCCAGCGCCTGCACCATCATGGCGCGGCCTTCGGCCAGCTTCTCCACATGGCTGCTCATAGCCGTGTCAACGCTCTGGCGCGAGGCCTCAATGCGCTGAAGGTCGGCTTCCAGCGCTTGCGCGATCATGTCGCGGCCGCCGGCGAGGCGGCTGGCGAAGTCCGATGCGCGGCTTTCCAGCATGGTGGAGGTGGACATGACCAGCTCGGCCATCTCGGAACCGATGCGTGCCTTGCTCTCGTCGATGAGGCTCGAAATGCCGTTCTTGCCGTCGGTGAACGTCTGCGCGATCTGGCGGGAACGTTCGACCAGCGTCTCGTTTATCTGGCGCGCGCGCGCTTCCAGCGCGGCATTGAGCTTTTGTGCGCCGGTATCGAGCGCTTCCGCGCGGGTCTGGAACTCGTGGATAAGCGCCTGACCACGCTCGCGCAGGGTCGCCTCGATGCCTTCGAGGCGGGCGCCAAGCTCGTTGTTGAGCGAGGTGGTGGCGCCGCCCAGCAGCGAGACCATGCCGGTGGTGCGTTCGTCGAGCATCTGCGAGAGGGTACGGGTCACATCGTCGGTGCTCTGGGTGAGCCGCGCGATACGCGTGTCGAGCAGGCTCGCGAAAGCCTCGCCAGAGGTGGTGATGCGGTCCGAGATCACATCGAGGCGCTGGTCGATGGCGTCATACATCGAGACGCCGCTCTCGTTGATGCGATCGACGAGCTGCGCGCCGGAATCGGAGATCGTGCTGCTGAGGCGCGACGAGACGCCCAGAATGTTCTGGCGGATGACGTCGCTGGCCTGATCGAGCTCTTCCTTGAGGGTCTCATGCGCGCCCGAGATGGACGAGCGCACGCGCTCGGCATGGGTGACGACCGCTTCGCGCTCGCTGCCGAGCCCGTCGATGAGCGTGCGGATGCGGCTTTCATTGTCGGTGTAAGCGCGCTCGAGCTCGTTGACCTCGGTATGAACCAGGGTCTCGAGCTCGACGGCGCGCGCCAGCGTACGCTCGATACCTTCGCCCATCGCCTGCACCTCGCGGCGCACGGCCTGACCCACCATCATGACGCGATCGGTTGCCAGATGCTCAGGCTCGGCCAGACGGAAGGCCACCTCGGCCATCGACTGGGCGGCAAGGCGCATCTCCTGCGCGCGCCGGATCATGACGCCGAAGCCCCAGAACAGGACGATCGGCACGACGATGCCTACGATCAGCCCGATGAGCTGCGGCGTGGCCATGAGCTGCTGGATGGAGCGCACTTCCCATATGGCTGGTGAGAAGAGCATGTGGCCGAGAAGCACGCCGCCCGCGATCCACGCGAGCGAAAGCAGCGACACCAGCCAGTAGATGGTACGCGGGCTGCTACGGCGCATCTGCTGCTGGAGCGCGCGATAGTCCTTCTGGCGGTCGTCGTTGGCGTGCGCGAATGAGGACGGCGCGGCCGGCGCAGGGGCGGCCACCGGCTTGAGGTCGGACGCAGCGGCGCTGCCGGCAAGCCTTGTCGGCTGGGTGGGTGCAGGGGAGGGCCTGGGAGCGGCAGGCGCGACGGCCGGGGCCTTTGCCGCGGGCTGCTCGACCTTCAACGGCTCCGGCTTGGCGCCGGCGCGCGAATCCCTTGCAAGGTCTTCGGCGGCCTTGTTGATCTGCGCTTCGAAGTCCGCCATCGAGCCGGCCATGTCGAGGCCGCCATCCTCGTCATCGACAAACAGGTCGATGTCGAGCGCGTCTTCGAGCTCCTTGGCCACTTCGCTATCGAGATTGGTTGTCGTCGTTGCTTTACGCGCCATGCCGCTGCTACCCTGTACTCGTGTCGCGGGCCGCCTTTACGACGCCTCGTGCCCGCTCATTTGGGCCTTTTACGGGCCATGGCGTATCGTACTGGGACAGGGCGACAAAGGAAACTGCCATTCGCCGCCATGTGTAAAACTTTAAATATAAGGTTAACAGGCGGACACCAAACGGCTTTTGGCTGCCGGGCGATGCGTGCCCCTGCCGCCGGAAGTTAACTCCTTCATTAACCGGTTGTGTACCTTGACGAAGCACACTTTGCCCCGTGGGGACAATGGGGTGAAGGGTCATGACGCCGGGGGCGGATGAGACGATGGCGTTCGGCAAGCCGGGCGGAGAAACATGTGGCAGGCCCGGCGCAAGGCCGGTAGATCTCGTGCATCTGGCCCGCCAGACACTCGGCGACAGAGCGCTGGAGCAGGAGGTGCTGGAGCTGTTCGTGCAGCAGATGATCTCGATACGCGAGCGATTGCCGCTGGCTGACGAGGCCGAGCGGAAGATGCTGGCGCATACGCTCAAGGGCGCGGCCCGCGGCGTCGGCGCATTCGCCGTGGCAGATTGCGCCGACGAGATCGAGAAGACGCCTTCAAGCAAGACGCATCTTGCCAAGCTCCCGGGCCTCATCGATGAGGTGCGGGACTTCGTGGCTGCCATCAACCGCTGAGACGCGCCGACTGGTCGCGGTTGACTTGTCGCGGCGAGATTGTATCTCTCGCGCCAAAATCGGCCCGCAGCGGCCAGCACGTCTCCTAAGGCAATCCAATGACCAAGATCACCTATGTCGCCTTCGACGGCACACGCTTCGAAGTCGAGGCGGAAAACGGCTCCACAGTGATGGAGAACGCGATCCGCAACTCCGTGCCCGGTATCGAGGCGGAATGCGGCGGCGCGTGCGCATGCGCGACCTGCCATGTCTATGTCGACGACGCATGGAGTGCTATCGTCGGCTCGCCCGAGGCGATGGAAGAAGACATGCTGGACTTCGCCTATGACGTGCGGCCGACCTCGCGATTGTCTTGCCAGATCCGCGTCCGCGACGAGCTGGACGGCCTGGTCGTCAACGTGCCCGAAAGGCAGGGCTGACCTGACGGTTCAGCTGGGCGGGATCCGTCCCGACTCTATTCGTTCCATCCGGTAGTCCATCAGCCGCATCAGCCGGCGCTCGAAATTGATTCCCTCGATGCGGTCGAAATCGTCCTGTGCCTTGTCGTGGGCGGCGAGGATGCGCTCGCTGACAGCGGCCGCCTTGCTCTGCGCCGCCTCGCAACTGGGCTCGTTTCGAACCTGCAACAGCGCTCTCTCCATGTCGCGCGCGTGATTTTTCGCAATGACAACATGGCTTTCCTCGTGCCGCCTGATGTCTGAAGAGAGCGTGTCCCAGACGAAACGCGTTTCCGTTTCGGCGCGGCCGCGCTTGTTCCAGCGCGGCAGGATCATGGTGGCTTTCACGCTGACATCGGCCTGGAGGACGCTGCAGCGCCCATTGCTCTCGCCGTATCCGACACGGGTGGTGAACTCCATGCGCGTCGCACCGGGATGCCTGGCGCCCTGGCCGCCGATCTGCGGGCCGCGCTTCTTCAGTTCCTGCTCGATTTCCTCAAGGGTAACCCCGCCGATGGTGAAATAGCTGTAGGTCCGCGAAATGCTTGCGCCGTGCGATGGCAGGCTGGCCAGCGCCATGATGCCGGCGGCGAGTACAAGCTTCTTCATGGCGTCTCCTTTTGCGGCCAGTGTGGGGCAGGGGTCCACGGCAGGCAATGGAGAATGTCGCACCGATACGTAACGAGGGGGTTATCGCCCCTGAAATCTTGCACAACGACGTTGCTTTTGGCGGGCGGGCGGACCAGAACGCTGGCAGTTGAAGATTGGACGAAACGCCATGTTCCAGCCCCTCCAGTGGCCTCTCGCCCACGGCCGCAGCCTAGAGCTGGGGCCGGTCGCGCGCCTCATGGGCGTGCTGAACGTGACGCCGGACAGCTTTTCCGACGGAGGGCTGTTTCAGCAAGGGGATGATGCGCTTGCGCAGGCCGAGCGGATGATAGGCGAGGGAGCGTCCATCATCGACGTGGGAGGGGAATCCACGCGCCCGGGAGGCGCTGCCGTAAGCGCCGCCGAGGAGCAGGCGCGCATCCTTCCGGTCATCGAGGCGCTGGCCGGCCGCGATGACGTGCTGATTTCCGTCGACACCTATCGGGAGGAGACGGCACGGCTTGCCGTGGCGGCTGGCGCGCATATCGTCAACGATGTCTGGGGCCTGCAGCGCGAGCCCGGCATCGCGCGGGTTGCCGCCGAAACCGGCGCCGGCCTCGTCGTCATGCATACCGGGCGCGAACGGCTGAAACTGGACGATGTGATCGAGGATCAAGTCGCTTTCCTGTCGCGGTCGCTCGAGATCGCCCGGCAGGCAGGTGTCGAGGAGCGGCGCATCCTGCTCGATCCGGGCTTCGGCTTCGCCAAGGAGACGCCCGAGGAAAATCTCGATCTGATGGCACGGTTCGGCGAGCTTTCCGGCCTTGGGCGGCCGCTGCTCGTAGGCACGTCGCGCAAGCGCTTCGTGGGCGCCGTGACCGGCCGCGAACCTGCAGAGCGTGGGCCCGGCACGGCTGCGACAAGCGTCATCCTGCGTTTGCAGGGAGCCGTCATATTCCGCGTGCATGATGTCGCAATCAACATGGACGCGCTGCGCTTTGCCGATGCTATGGTGGCGCGCGGGATGACCGCGCAGAGGAAACCAGCCTGATGTATACGATCCGCATGAAGAACTGCGCGTTCTTCGCCCGACATGGTGTTCTGGACGAAGAGGAGACGCTGGGTCAGCGCTTCTATGTCGATGCGCAGCTCGATGTCGTTCCGGATAGCGCGCTGGAGAGCGATTCGATCGATGCGACAGTGGATTACGGTGTCGCCTTCATCGAGATAGAGAAGATCGTCACGGGGCGTCGGCGCTTTCTCATCGAAGCGCTGGCGTTCGATGTGGCGCAGGCGCTGTGCAGGAAGTTTCCGCAAATCCGACGGGCCGAAATCACCGTGCGCAAGCCGAATGCGCCAGTTCCCGGCGTGCTCGACCATGTCGAGGTGACGGTTGTCTGGCCCCAATAAGCCCTTGCAATCGCGCGCCTATCTGGGACTGGGCGGGAATCTGGGCGATCCGGCGGCTGCCATGGGGGC
The DNA here is from genome assembly GCF_008180155.1 of Neoaquamicrobium microcysteis. Classification (GTDB taxonomy): domain Bacteria; phylum Pseudomonadota; class Alphaproteobacteria; order Rhizobiales; family Rhizobiaceae; genus Aerobium; species Aerobium microcysteis. The sequence continues at coordinate 75,160 of NZ_VSZS01000058.1, forward strand.
CGCGCTGCGCGCGCTGGATGCGCACGAGGCCGTCACCGTGGCCGAGGTATCCTCGCTTTACCGCACGCCGCCGTGGGGCAGGATAGACCAGCCCGATTTTCTCAATGCGGTCGCGGCTGTCGATACGACGCTGACAGCGCGGGAATTGCTCGACCTTTGCCTTGAAACCGAACGCGCGCTCAAACGCGTGCGCGCGGAGCGCTGGGGTCCGAGGCTGATCGACATGGACGTGCTGGTGTTCGCTGACGAGCGCATTGACGAGGAGGGGCTGCAGGTGCCCCACCCGCGCATGGGTGAGCGCGCGTTCGTGCTGGCGCCTCTAGCCGAAATCGCTCCCGGCCTCGACCTCTCCGGCAGCACGGCGGCCGAGCGGCTGGCGGCGGTGGAGCAGGCGGGCATCGAACGGCTTGCCGGCGGGCGCGACTGGTGGCGCGGACCGGCCTGATCCGTCAGACGGCATCCGCTTCCGGCGCTTTACGGATGAGTTCGGCCGCTTCCTCATTGCCGGCGCTACCCTCGCGGCGAGGCGTAGCGAGTGGGGTCGGCACCGGCTGGTTGCCCTTTAGCAACTGGTTGCCGGCATAGATGCCGCCTACTACCTGGATCTCCAGCCGCTCCGCGTCGCGACGGCGTACCTCCTCCATCAACTCGTCCGCCTCTTCGTCGGGGACGCCCAATTGCCCGAGCGTGGCGCGTCCGAATACGAAGGCTGAATGCAGCGTCTCGCGGATCTGGTAGTCCGCGCCGGCCTTGATGAGTTCGATCGCGGCGCCGCGATCGAAAGCGCGGACCATAACCGGGGTAAGCGGGAAATCCGCCTTGATGAGCTCGACGATGCGCAGCGCGGATTCCGGCTTGTCGATGCAGACGAGGATGGCCTTGGCATGCTCCGCGCCGGCCGCACGGAGAATGTCGAGGCGTGTGCCGTCGCCATAATAGACCTTGAAGCCGAAATCGGCGGCCGCCTGAATCATCTCGACATCGGCATCGATGATCGACACTTCCTCGCCGCGCAGAAGGAGCGGTTGGCTGACGATCTGGCCGAAGCGTCCGAAGCCGATGACCAGAATGCTGCCGCGCAGATCGTGTGCAACCTCGACGCCGTCCAAGGACTGTTCGGGCGCGGGTGTGAGGCGTTTCAGCGCCATCATCGCGAAGGGCGTGATCACCATGGAAATTATGACGGTGGACGTGAAGATCGCATTCACGGTGCCGTCGATGAGGCCGACGGTCGTGGCCGTGGCGTAGAGCACGAAAGCGAATTCGCCGCCCTGCGCCATCAGCACGGCGCGTTCCATAGCTTCGGCATGGCCGGTCTTGAGCAGCCGCGCGACGACGTAGATGCCGAGCGCCTTGACGATCATGAAAGAAATCACGGCAATCGCGATGAGGCCGAGGTTTTGGGCGATGACGGTCAGATCGAGCGCCATGCCGACGCCGAGGAAGAACAGGCCGAGCAGAATGCCGCGGAACGGCTCGACGTCGGCTTCGAGCTGGTGACGGAAGGTCGATTCCGACAGGAGCACCCCCGCAAGGAAGGCGCCCATTGCCATCGACAGACCGCCGAGTTGCATGGCTAGCGCGGACCCCAGCACCACGAGCAACGCGGCGGCGGTCATCACCTCGCGCGCGCCGGCCTGCGCCAGGATGCGGAACAGCGGATTGAGCAGGAAACGGCCCACCAGCACCAATCCGGCGATCGAGGCCAGCGCTATCGTGATGGTGACCCAGCGGGCGGCCTCCTCGTCCGCACCCGACCCGGGCGCGAGAAACGCGACGAAGGCGAGAAGCGGCACGATCGCGATGTCTTCCAGCAGCAGGATGGAGACGATGCGCTGACCCTTGGGTGTCGAAAGCTCGCCCCGCTCATTGAGAAGCTGGAAGACGATGGCGGTAGAGGTCAGCACGAAGCCCATGCCGAACACAAACGCGACGGCCGGCGAATATCCGAGGAGAATGCCGATGCCCGTCAACAATAAGCCGCAGGCCGCGACCTGGAGGACGCCGAGACCGAGGATTTCGCCGCGCAGGCTCCACAACCGCGAAGGCTGCATTTCGAGCCCGATCACGAACAGGAACATGACCACGCCGAGCTCGGCGACATGGATGATCGTCTGCGGGTCGGAGAACAGGCCGAGGCCAAACGGACCAATGACGAGGCCGGCGGCAAGATAGCCCAGTACAGAATCAAGGCCGAAGCGCTTGAACAGCGGCACCGCGACGACGCCTGCCGCCAGAAGAGCAACGACCGGAATCAGATCCACGCCGTGATTGGCTGCTTCACCTGCCATGCCAAGGTCTCCAGACGCTTCGCGCGAACGCATCAGCGTCTAGTTCTAGGCATAGAATCGGCAGGAGGGAATATGGGGATTACGGGCGCGATCAGCGATTGTCGATGGAGCCGACCGCGCGGGTGTCCATGCGCTTGAGGTTCATGCCGATGACCGGCACCATCTCGTTGTCGACCTTGACGGACACGGTGACATGCATGGTGTCGTCGTTTGGCAGCCGCGCCAGCATCGCCCCGTTGAGCTGATTGCGGTTGAGCGTCAGCGTGACGCGTTCGCCATTGACGTTGCCGCCGACGACGTCGAGGCCTTCACCGATCGCGCCGTCCATGAAGGTGCCGCGATAGCCCTGACGGCCCTTGTGCTCGACGCTGGCCGACATCTTCTGCGTGAAGAGGCCGACACGGCAGCCGCCGTCAAGCGACATGCCGACCTTGCCGTCGGGAGTCGCACCGGTGAAATTGCAGGTGAAGCGGGTGCCCTTGTACTTGCCGGCAACGATTTCGCCCGGCCCGGACCATTCGCCCTGAACCTTGCTGAAGAATCGCTTGTCCTTCTCAGAAGCATGCGCGCTGCCGACAACAGCCATCGAGGCAACGACTGGCAGCAATGCGGACAGGAATGCGCGTGCGATCATGATGGGACACCCGGCGACAACGATGACTGGAACGACGAAGCCGACCTTGGAGAATAATGGTTAACGCTTCGTCTATTCGCTCTCGCGCGGAGAATGGTCGAACCTGCGGCGCGGCGCAAGATCATTTGGTTTTTTTGGTTTCCACAGCGTTCTTTCGGCGCACGAAAGTGGACAGGGCGGCGAGAAAGTCGCCCATGCCGGGGCGCTTCACCGCCGCAAAGGGCAGGGGGCGTACCGTTTCCATTGCCGCAACGCCGATTCGCGCCGTCATCATGCCGTTCACGATGCCTTCGCCGAGCTTGGCAGAAAGGCGGGCTGCAAGGCCCTGTCCGACGATCTGGTGGACGAACTCGTCGCCTGCCGCAATCGCCCCCGTGACCGCGAGATGCGCAAGCACGTCACGCGCCAGCCGGATGAAGCCGAGCGTACCGGGGCGTCCGCCGTAAAGCTCCGCCAGCCTCCGAATGAGGCGGCCGGCCTCGAACAGCACATAGGCGATGTCCACAAGCGCACGCGGGCTGACGGCAGTGACGACCGAGACACGCTTGGCGGCATCGAGGATGAGCGTCTGCGCCTGCGCGTCGAGCGGGGCCAGCAGTTCCTTTTCGGCGAGGCGCACCAGATCGGCCCCGTCGATAATGTCGTCCTTGAGCGCATCGAGGGACCGACGCCCGGCAGCAGTCTCCGGTCGTGACGCAACGAAGCTCGTCAGTTCGGCGACGACCTTTCGTGCCTCGCGTGCATCGTCATGCGCCAACGCGTCCGCGCCCTTGCGGCGAAGCGCTTCGACGGAGTTGAGGCGGGCAAGGCCGACGAGCTCGCGCGCGACTATGACGATGAAGGCCAGAGCGGCGACAGCTGCGACGCCCGCCGCAAGCCAGCCCAGCCAGTCGGATCGGGCGAACAGATCGCCGATAAGCCGTTCCGTCCACAGCCCCAGCGCCAGCGACAGCAGGATCCCCATAGCGCCGAAGAAGATCGCACCTAACCTGGATCTGCGGCGCGGCGGGGCGGCGGGGGGCGGCTCGGCCAGTGCGGCGTCCGGCTCGTCGAAGACGTCGATTTCGGCCGGAAGAACGACGGCAGTTTCGGGCTTGAGGGCGCGTGGCTCGCGTGGCGGGGCAGCCTTCGTTGCCGGCTCGGGCTTTCGTTCCGGCTCAATGCGAAACGCGGCGGGCTTTCTGGGCTCGTTCATGCCAGATGGTCCCCGATCAGGAATTGCAGCGCCCGGTCGAGCCGGATATGGGGCAGCGAAAGGGTTACGCCTTCGGCGGTCCGTTCGAGCCGCGGCGGGCGGAAGCGCACGAAGCGTATGGCGGGTTCGGCAGGCTGCGAGGCGCCGTGCAACCCTTTGAGCGCGATGTCAGCTTTTTCCGGCAAGTCACCGGGAAATATCGCTGTTTCGCTTTCTCCATCGAAGGTTTCCGAGCCGATGGTCTCGCCCTTTAGCGGCGTGCCGATGATAACGGGGAGGGTGTCTCGCCCCTGCCTTACCGTGCCTTCGCGCGTTGCGCGCACTGCCGCCATCGCGAGAACGTCGACTTCCGCGCCGGAAAAGCTGGCGCGCTCGACGGCCCGGTCGGCGAGCCGGCGTACGATCGCCTGCAGCCTGTCATGGCTTTCGTGGTGGATGTGATCGGCCTTGGTGGCGGCGATCAGGATGCGGTCTATGCGGCGGGAGAACAACCCGGTGAGCAGGCTGCCGCGCCCCTGCCGGAAGCAGGCGAGGATTTCGGTCAGGGCGCGTTCGAGGTCGGCCACCGCCGCAGGACCGGCATTGAGTGCCTGCATCGCATCGACCAGCACGATCTGGCGGTCAAGACGCGCGATGTGCTCGCGGAAGAAGGGCCGGACGACGTGCGTCTTGTAGGCCTCGTAGCGCCGCTCCATCATCGCGCGCAGGGAACCGGGCTTTGCGCGGCCGTCCGCGAGGTTCGGCAGCGGTGCGAAGGTGAGCGCGGGGGAGCCTTCGAGGTCGCCCGGCATCAGGAAGCGTCCTGGCGGGAGGGTCGAAAGTGCGCGCTCATCCTGCTTGCCGGCACGCAAATAGGCGGCGAAGCTTTCGGCCAGCCGCCGCGCAGTCATCTCGTCGGCGGGAGCGTCCGGATCGGCCGCGCCGGCAAGGGTCAGCCATTCGGCCGCGAGGTCGGAACGCGCCGGCAGCAGAGCAAGTTCGTAAGCATCGCGCGAAAACGCGCCGAAGTCCTTGCCCAGCAGCGGCAGGTCGAGAAGCCACTCGCCGGGGTAATCCACGATGTCGAGGGACAGCCTTCCACGCGAGAACATGCGGCCCCAGCCGGAAGCGGATTCGTATTCAATCGTCAGGCGAAGTTCCGATATGGCGCGGGTGGAATCGGGCCAGACCCGCTCATCCACCAGCGCGGCGACGTGATCCTCGTACTGGAAGCGTGGCACGGCGTCGTCGGGCTGATGTTCGAGGTAGGCGCGCGCAATGCGGCCGCTCTTCTGCGCCTCAAACAGCGGCAGCCGCCCGCCATGGACGAGATTGTGCACAAGCGAGGTGATGAACACCGTCTTGCCGGCACGCGAAAGGCCGGTGACGCCGAGCCGCAGCGACGGGTTGACGAGGCCGGCCGCACGTCCCGCCAGCGTGTCGAGCGCTATGCGCGCTTCGTCGCCGATGCTAGTCAGGGCAGCCAAAGAATGCGTCTCATGGTCATCGGCCCGATATAGGTATTTCTTCGGCGATATGAAAAGGCCCGCGCCTCGGCCATTCGTGTTTTGCGCATAGTCTTCACCCGACAGCCGTCGCTTCGGCGAGCAAAGGCAGGTATCTACAGGTCGCGCGGGGCGAGAAACTCCTCCAGATAACCGTCTTCCGGGGCGATCTGCGCCAGCGGCGTCGAAAAGCGGATGACCGCCAGCCCGCAGGTCGGGAAGCCGCCGGCAACGGCGGCGAGAGCATCGGTTTCGCCGCCACGCGAAAGCGCCATGGCGAGGTCCTCCATCATCGGGTTGTGCCCGACGACGAGGACGGAGCCAGAGCCGCCATTTTGCCGTATGATCTCCAGATAGCCGCCAGCGTCGGAACTGTAGAGCCCGTCCAGATACTCGACATCCGTGACGGCGAGGTGCCGCGAGGCCGCTTCCCACGTCTCGCGAGCACGCCTTGCGCCAGAGCACAGAACCCTGTCCGGGACGTAGCCGGCGAGCAGCATGGAGGCCGCCACGGTCTCGGCGTCAGCCTTGCCGGAAGGGTCGAGCGCTCGGTCATAGTCGCGGGAGCCAGGTTCGGCCCATTTCGCCCGTGCATGTCGAAGAAGATAGAGCCGGGTCATCGAACCTCGCAGTTCCAGCCCTGCCGGAATGGCGATCGCGGGCCCGTCGATCCGGTTTAGCTTTCCGCAATGCGCCGTGCAACCGGATGGTCGACGGACGGGCGTGACGACGTGCTTGATGACGCTGCGGCAGGCCGCTTGGCGTGTTTGACAAATGCGTGAGCGGTCATTCCTTTGCGCTTGTGCACCCTTGAACCCAAGAATATATAGGCGCCCGGACTGCAGCTTTTGGGATTGAGTCGAATGTCAGGAACTATTGAGACCGATTACGTTCCCTCCGAAGACGAACCCTTCATGAACGAGCGGCAGAAAGCATACTTCCGCACTAAGCTCGTTTCCTGGAAGAACGATATACTTCGCGAAGCACGCGAAACGCTCGAAATCCTCCAGCAGGAAAACGCCAACCATCCCGATCTCGCTGACCGCGCCTCCTCGGAGACCGATCGGGCGATCGAGCTTCGCGCCCGCGACCGCCAGCGCAAGCTCATCTCGAAGATCGATGCCGCCCTGCAGCGGATCGACGAGGGGACTTACGGCTACTGCGAAGAGACCGGCGAGCCGATCGCCCTCAAGCGCCTGGATGCGCGCCCCATCGCGACGCTCTCCATCGAGGCGCAAGAGCGACACGAGCGTCGCGAAAAAGTGTATCGCGACGACTGAGCGGAACTGAAAGCGGCCCTGGAGCCGCTTTTTTTATTGACGATACAGCCGGCCCCTCCGCCGGACGGCGCATTCATTTGCCGAGAACGGGAAGGCGGTGCCCTCGTCTACCGCTTGCTCGACAGGTCCCCCAGAAGCCTGCTCATCTCCTCGTCAAGCGACAGATCGGGGCCAGCCGCATTCTTGCGTTGCTGGTCCATTTCCAGCGACACCTCGAGCTCTTCCAGCAGGGCGTCGTCCAGATCATGATTGCGCGGGGCCGGCGTTTCCGCCACGGGCTCGGTTACCGGGCGCAGCGTCTTGACGCTGGCGGCTACGGGCTCGGGTTGCGCCACCAAGGGCGGCTGTGATGCGGGTGCCTGAACCGGCACGGTCGGCGCCAGCGATGAAAATCTCGGTTCGGTGGCACGCTCGGATGCCTGCACAGCCGGTGATGCCACGGAGGGCGATACGGGTGGAGGAGGCGGAGGAGCTGCCTGTACCGGCGGTGCCGGGATGATGGGGGGCGGCGCGGGCTGGCGAGGAGGGGTCGCGACGGGCGGCTGAGGCGTGCGTACCGGGCGGGCGGCGGGTTCCTGCTGGGTTGGGCGCTCCGGCACCGGAGCCACGGCAACTGCCGGCGCTTCCTCCGCTGGACGCCGCGAGGGCGGCAGCAACCTTATGTTCTGCTCGACAACCACGTCGCTCGGCCCGCCTATAAGAATGAGATGTTCGACATCGTCGCGGCGCACCAGCACCAGCCGGCGCTGGCTGTCCACGGCGGCGGCGTCCATCACCGCCAGACGGGTCTTGCGGTTGCGTCCGCCCGCCACGAAGGTGCCGAAGGTAAGGCCACGCACGATCTTGACCGCCACAAGCAGCACGAGCAGCGCGACCAGCGCCAGAAGCGTCCACATCAGCGCCGAAGCGTATTCCGGGCCGGCCACACTCTCCAACCATGCCTGCATGTCGACTCTCCTGGTATTTTCTTCGCTTTCGCGCTTTTGCGCGCGAACACTAGACGGCGTCGATGGTCGCGGCAAGTTCCCGGACCGGCCAATGAGGCCGAAGCTTGAGCGAAGCGTGCGGCGGCGGCACGGAACCCAGGGAGACGGGCCTGCCGCCCTTGCGAATGCGGACGGCCATGATGTATGCCGAACCATCCTTGGGCCGCGCGGGCATGGCAGGCAGGAATCGAATGGCGAGACAAACCGGCGGCGAAATCCGTCCCGCACCGATCGTGGACCAGAGCGCCAGACCCGGTGCGATAACGCGCCTGTTGATCTTCATCGTCGTGCTGATCTTCGCAGCCCTGGTGTTCGCCGTGTTCCGCGAACGGCTGGGGGATCCGCTGCTGCTCGGCCTGCTCGGCGTTCTGGCGATGATCGGCGTCGGCTTCCTGTTTACCACCGCCATCGGCTTCATACAGGTGGCTCCGCGCTCAACGGCCGACGAACTGTCGCGCGCCTTCGTCGACACGATGGGGCAGGGGCTGATCGTCGCGGACATAAAGGGCAGGGTCGTCTACGCCAACCGCGCCTATGCGGAGATGACCGGCGCGACATCGGCAGCCGACGTGCGCACGGTGGAAGGCCTGCTGTCGGACAGCCCGGAAGCGTCTCCCACGATCTACCGGCTGGCCGCGGGCCTCCGTGACGGCATCGCCGGCGACGGCGAGTTCCGGCTCGGCGGCGCGATCCGGCCCGGTGCCGATCCCGGCGCGCGCTGGTATCGGGTGCGCGCACGGACCTTCAAGGTGCCTGGCTACCGCCAGCCGCTGTCTGCATGGCAGATCGCCGACATTTCGGCAGAACGCGCAGAGCAGGAACGCTTCTTCCTCGACCTTCAAAAGGCGATCGACCATCTGGACCATGCGCCGGCAGGCTTCTTCGCCGCCGACGCTTCCGGCCGGGTGACCTATATCAACGCGACACTGGCCGAATGGCTGGGTATCGACCTCGCTTCCTTCACGCCCGGATCGACCACGCTGTCTCAGGTGGTGGCGGGCGACGGTATGGCGCTTATCCGCTCGGTGAAGGCCGATCCGGGGTCGACACGCAACGCCGTGATCGACCTCGACCTATCGACGGTCTCGGGGGCCGCGTTGCCGGTGCGCTTCATGCACCGCGTGACGGCCAGCCGCGACGGAGCGCCGGGACCCTCGCGCACCATCGTGCTCAACCGCAACCACGGCGAAGACGCCTCCGCAGAGCTTCGCGCGTCGGAAGTGCGCTTCACGCGCTTCTTCAACTCGACGCCGATGGCCATTGCCGGGGTGGACGGCGAAGGGCGCATCCTGCGAACCAACGCGCCGTTCCTGTCGCTGTTCTCGCCCGCCGTGGACCGCGACATGCTGGATCGCCGGGTCAAGCTGGAGGCGGTCATCCATCCCCGCGACCGCGCGGCCTTCGATGCCGCGCTCGCCCGCGCGCGCCAGCATCAGGCGGACATCGCGCCGATCGACACGGTGCTGCCCGACAACGAGGAGCGCCACATGCGCTTCTACGTCAACGCCGTGGCCGATGCCGGTTCGGGCGAGGGCGCGGAGGAGGCGGCCATCGTCTACGCCGTCGAGACGACCGAGCAGAAGGCGCTGGAAGCGCAGATGGCGCAGAGCCAGAAGATGCAGGCCGTCGGCCAGCTCGCGGGCGGCATCGCGCACGACTTCAACAACGTGCTGACCGCCATCATCATGGCGTCGGACCTGCTTCTGGCTAATCACCGGCCGTCCGACCAGTCCTTCCCGGACATCATGAACATCAAGCAGAACGCCAACCGCGCCGCCTCGCTGGTGCGCCAGTTGCTGGCGTTCTCACGCAAGCAGACCATGCGGCCGGAGGTGCTGAACCTCACCGACGTGCTGGCGGATTTGCGGATGCTGTTGTCGCGCCTGGCCGGCAACGAGATCAAACTGACCATAGACCATGGCCGCGACCTTTGGCCGGTCAAGGCCGATATCGGGCAGTTCGAGCAGGTGATCGTCAACCTCACCGTCAATGCGCGCGACGCCATGCCGGGAGGCGGCGCGCTTTCGGTGCGCACACGAAACGTGCCGGAGGCAGAGTGCGCGTCGTTCGGCTATCGTGAGCTTGCGCCTGCCGACTACGTGCTGGTCGAAGTCGAGGACACCGGGACGGGTATCCCCGCCGACGTGCTGGCGAAGATATTCGAGCCCTTCTTCACCACCAAGGAAGTCGGCAAGGGCACCGGCCTCGGCCTGTCGATGGTGTACGGCATCGTCAAGCAGACCGGCGGCTTCATCTTCTGCTCGTCGGAGCCGGGCAACGGCGCGACGTTCCGCATCTTCCTGCCGCGCCACATCGCGGAGGCGCCGAAGGAAAAGAGCGGCGACGAAGCGGCGGTGGCCGAAGTTGTTGCGCCTGCAAAGCCCGCAGCCAGCAAGGATCTGTCCGGTTCGGCCACGGTGCTCCTGGTGGAAGACGAGGACGCGGTGCGCATGGGCGGCGTGCGCGCGCTTTCCTCCCGCGGCTATACGGTGCACGAGGCTTCCTCCGGTGTCGAGGCGCTGGAAATCTTCGAGGAACTGGACGGCAAGGTCGATATCGTCGTTTCCGACGTCGTGATGCCGGAGATGGACGGGCCGACGCTTCTGGGTGAACTCATCAAGCGCCAGCCCGACATCAAGTTCATCTTCGTGTCCGGCTATGCCGAGGACGCCTTTGCCAAGAACCTTCCCGAAGAAGCGAAGTTCGGCTTCCTGCCCAAGCCGTTCACGCTCAAGCAACTGGCGACGACGGTCAAGGACATGCTCGATTCCTGATCGCGGGTATTTGAGCCAAATTGCGCCGCGTGCGTGAAGACGTCGTCCACAAAGCTTCGCTAGAACGCGCGCCAGAGCAGGTGCTCGGGCGCAGCGGGGACGGACATGATCGTCGGCGGGTTTTCTTATGTGGGCACGCTCGCACGACCGGCCACGGCTTCTCCACCGCATAACCTCCCAGGCACTCCGACGCGGGCGCTGGTGGAGGAGAGCGAGGAGATGAACGAAAGCCCGACCTATTTTCGCGCTATCTCCGCCATCAGTCCCGGCTCGCTCGCCGCCGTCTATCAGGCGATAAGGGCGCATGAAGAACAGGCGGAGCCCACGCAGGAAACCGCAGCGGTTCGGATCGACAAGGAAACGCCCGATGGCGCCAGCGGAGCGTTCATACTTTCAGGACTGGGTATTCCCGCTGCGATGAGCGCGTATGACGAAACCTTGGCGACAGCCGGCGAATAGCGTCGCGCGCGCCGCATTGTTGCAACAGAGCAACACCGGCGACCCCGTCACTTTTCTGCCCCATATCGCACAAGCCATGGCCACGTTTGGCCTTCACCAACGGAACTGAAGGACGCCGAACGCGTTCGCTGCGCGACTACGAACAACAGAAGTCTCAGGTTCCGCCTCATGTGTGTCAAAGACGATCTCAAGGGATCGACCCCTGGCCGGCTTTCCCGTCGGCTCTTTCTCGCCTCCGCCCCGCTTTTCCTGGCCGCCTGCACCAAGACCGCGCAGGTTCTCGAATCGGTGACGCCAACCGGCCCTGACCCGTACTACGTGGCCATGTACGGGGCGAAGCCGGATGAACGCTTCCCGCTTCCCGCCACCGACATCCGTCAGGTCGACCAGCGCTTCTATCGCCAGCAGGTCGACTATCATCGCAGCGAGCCGGCCGGCACGCTCGTCGTCGATACGGCAAACCGCTTCCTCTTCCTCGTGCAGGAAGGTGGCAAGGCGATGCGCTACGGCATCGGCGTCGGCAAGGCCGGTCTCGAGTTCGAAGGCACCGCCCGCGTCGCCCGCAAGGCCGAATGGCCGCGCTGGACCCCGACGCCCGGAATGATCGCGCGTGAGCCGGACCGCTACGCGCAGTATGCCGGCGGCATGGAGCCGGGCCTGACCAACCCGCTCGGGCCGCGCGCGCTCTACCTCTTCCAGGGCAGCCGAGACACCCTCTACCGCATCCATGGCACGTCGGAGCCATGGTCCATCGGTCTTGCCGTTTCGTCCGGTTGCATCCGCCTGTTCAATCAGGACATCATCGACCTCTACAATCGCGTTCCAGTGGACACGGTCGTGGTGGTTCTTCAGAACGAGCCGTTGATGTATCCGCAGCGCGAAGTGCCGGAGTGGGTCGCGCGCCAGATCAACCCGCAGCAGCCGGCAATGCAGCAGACCAGCGATGCCGCACAGTTGCCCCCGCTCGACCCGGGTGCGGCCCAGCCTCGCCGGCCGGCGCTGGACATCTAGCTTTCCTCGGCAAGACGTCATTCTTCATCCGGGCGCGGCAGTCGTCCACGACTGCCGCGCCCGAACGTGTATCCGGTCTCGACGGCCTTGCCGCCGAACTTCGCGCGCAATTGGTCGACCGCTCCTTCCGCCAGCGCCCGCTTGCGTGACTGCACGTCCACCAGGTCGGGCGGGTCGGCGCGTCCGTCATCGGAAAGATCGCTGACGCCGATGCCAAGCAGGCGGTATCGCGTGCCGTCGGTCTCGCGCCGCAGAAGCTCCAGTCCCGTAGCGAAGATGCGATCCGCCAGCCGCGTCGCGTCTGCGAGCTGACGGTTGCGCGTTTTGATCCGGAAATCGGCGCTCTTCAGTTTCAAAACGACCGTTCGGCCTGCGATCCCGGACTTCTTCAAACGGGCCGACACCTGCTCCGACAGCGCCCGCAGGATCGGGACGAGATCGTCGAACGTCGCCAGATCCTTGTCGAAGGTGGTTTCAGCCGACACGCTCTTGGCGTCGTGCTCCGGATGGACCTGGCGCTCATCCTGCCCGCGCGAGAGCCGGTGCAGCCTGTCGCCCATCGTGCCGTAGCGGCGCAGCAGTTCGTTGCGTTCCATCGTCTGCAACTGACCGATGGTGCGGATGCCGCCTTCCGCCAGCGTTGCCTCGAACGCCTTGCCCACGCCCCAGATGAGCGACACCGGCTTGTCGGCCAGGAAGGAGAGCGCCTCGGCGTCGCCGATGACGGAGAAGCCGCGCGGCTTGGCCATATCCGACGCGACCTTCGCAAGGAACTTGCAATAGGACAGGCCCACGGACACGGTGATGCCAACCTCCCGCTCGACCCTTCTGGCAAAGTCGGCCAGCACGAGTGCCGGCGGCCTGCCGTGCAGCTTCTGCGTTCCGGCGAGGTCGAGAAAAGCCTCGTCGATCGAGATGGGCTCCACCAGAGGTGTCAGCGCCTGCATCATGGCGCGCACCTGCCGCCCAACGGCCACATACTTTTCCATGTCGGGCTTGATGACCACGGCGTCGGGACAGGCCTCCAGCGCCTTGAACATCGGCATGGCCGAGCGAACGCCGCGGATGCGCGCGATGTAGCAGGCGGTGGAAACCACGCCGCGCTTGCCGCCACCGATGATAACGGGCCGGTCACGCAATTCGGGCCGGTCGCGCTTTTCGACCGCAGCATAGAAGGCATCGCAGTCTATGTGCGCCAGGGACAGATCGTAGAGTTCCGCATGGCGAGCGAGGCGAGGGCTTCCGCACACCTCGCAGCGCTGCTTTACGGCCCTTTGAAGGCCGAGGCAATCGCGGCAAAAGCCTTGTGTTGGATCGTTGACAGGCGTCGGCATGGATGCGAACATAGAGGGAACAAACGTAATCATAGTCGATGCCCGCCGCGCCAACAAGACGGTGTGCGGGTAGGGAAGGAGGGGTGGTGACTGTTGTCGACGAGGCGACGGACGTCCTGCCATTGACGCCGGAGCGCTGGCCGCTTTTCGAGGATCTGTTCGGCAAGCAAGGCGCCTGCTACGGCTGCTGGTGCACGCATTTCAGGTTGCCGCCTGCCATACGCCGGGAGAACGACCGGCAGCGCAACAAGGATTTCATTCGCGCGCGAATCGAGAATGGCCCGCCGCCGGGATTGCTTGCCGTTGCGGACGGGAAGGCCGTCGGATGGATGCAGATCGGCCCGCGTGCGGACGTGCCCGAATGGAACAATGCGGGCCGCGTGTCGGCGCCCTTGATGCCGGACGAAGCTGGCGATCCGGCAGTGTGGGCGATCTCATGCTTCTTCATCCGCAGCAAGGCGAGAGGCAGGGGACTGACCCACCGGCTCGTGGCTGCGGGCATAGGCTACGCGCGCGAGGCCGGCGCACGGGCGCTGGAGGCTTGCCCAATGGACCAGTCGAAGGATTCGCGCTCGATCGGACTTTTCGTCGGCTCGACGCGGGTGTTCGAGAAGGCCGGTTTCCTGCCGGTGGTAACGCGCAAGCCGGGCCGGCCGCTGATGCGGATGGAACTCGGCTGAGGCTGCACGCGGCAGTCAGATACCCAGCGCCGCCGCAATCCTGCCGCTCGCATCGCGCCAGTCCTCTACCGTGACGATGCCTTCCGGCGGTGGAGGCAGAAATTTGCGAAGGGAGTTGTCGGCCATCAGATGGAACAGATGCGCGTCGGGGACGAATTCCTGTGCCGAGAGAAGGTTGTGCGGCATGTCATCGACGAAGGCGACCGGGCGTTCCGTCTCGCCGCGAAGACGCAGGATCGCCGGCCCCTTTGCCATCTCCGTCGTCAACAAGGGGTAGCACAGGCCAAGCTCGTCCAGATGCCGGCGGCGGATATCGCGGTGGCGATGCGGCATAGCGGTCAGCAATACCACTTCGGCATCCCTGGAAATCGTCTCGATCGCGTCGGCAGCACCCTCGGTCAAGGTCTGCCACGCCGCCTGTGCGTCGAAGAAGGCGGCAAGCAGGTCGCTGACGCGTTCGCGCTCGGCCGCGCTGCCGGTCTCGACATGGAATATGTTGCCGTGCAGGCGGAAATTGCTGAACTCCAGCCGATAGCCCTCCTGCTGGAGATAACGCGGGAACGGCCGGATGAAATCGAGCAGCACATCATCGACATCAAGCACCAGCAGCGGCCTGTCGTCGTGCGAAAGCTCCTCGATCTGGCGAAGGGTCTCAGGGTCGATAGTCACGTTGAAGCCTCGAAGCGGTCGTCGCCGAAGGGGAGCGCACGCAGGGCGGCCGAGACGTGCGCGGGTTCGGTCTGCGTCGATTCGCAGAACGCGGCAAGGGTAGGCTCGTGGGCCAGGATGAACTGCAACACCCCCGCAAGGAAGCCGGGCTCGCCGGCCGCCAGCCTGATCTGGCCGGCATCGATGCCCGAGAGTGCCAGAAAGCGCGGCAGCAAGGCGGGGTCGGACGCGACAAAGGCCAGCGCGGAAATCGCGAGCTGCTCGGCGGCGGCCGGGTCCATCTTGCCCAGTCGTGAGTGGGGCGTTCTGTTCATGCCAAAGCCTGTAGCGCAGGCAGCGCCGGTGCCGCAACCGGCGGTTCGACCGAGGTTTTCCTTTCGTCAATGAAATTGCGGTAGGCTGGAATGAAGATTCGTGCAGTGCGGATGCGCCGGAGAGCTGCATCCGATCGGCAGACAGGGTGGCCATGTCCAAGAAGGTGATGATCGTCGAGGATAACGAGCTCAACATGAAGCTCTTCCGCGACCTGATCGAGGCGAGCGGCTACGAAACGGTGCGTACCCGCAACGGCCTGGAGGCGCTGGACCTTGCCCGCGCGCACAAGCCCGACCTCATCCTCATGGATATTCAGCTGCCGGAAGTTTCCGGGCTGGAAGTGACCAAATGGCTCAAGGAGGATGACGAGCTGCACCCCATTCCGGTAATCGCGGTCACCGCCTTTGCCATGAAGGGTGACGAGGAACGCATCCGGCAGGGTGGCTGCGAGGCCTATATTTCCAAGCCGATCTCGGTCGGCAAGTTCATCGAGACGATCAAATCCTATCTGGGCGATGCCTGATGACCGCTCGCATTCTCGTCGTCGATGATGTCCCGGCCAATGTGAAGCTGCTCGAGGCGCGGCTGCTGGCCGAGTATTTCGAGGTGCTGACCGCGCATGGCGGCGCGGAGGCGCTGGAAATCTGCGAGAACGGCAAGGTCGACGTGGTTCTGCTCGACGTGATGATGCCGGAGATGGACGGCTTCGAGGTCTGCCGAAGGCTCAAATCCGATCCGGCGACCCAGCACATCCCGGTCGTGATGATAACCGCGCTCGACCAGATATCGGACCGCGTGCGCGGTCTGGAAGCCGGCGCCGACGACTTCCTGACCAAGCCGGTGAACGACCTGCAACTGATGACGCGGGTCAAGAGCCTCGTGCGGCTCAAGAACCTGACGGACGAACTGCGCCTGCGCGCGTCCACGACTCGCAATATCGGTATCGAGGAACTGTTGAGCCGCCGCAGCGCGGCAATGGACGAGCAGGTTCGTTCGCTTCTGGTCGATACACGTCCGGCGGCGGCCGAGCGCATCGGCAAGATGCTGCGCGGGCGATGTGAACTCACGGTGACGCAGGATCCGCAGGCGGCCTTTTTCCAGGCGGCCGAAGGCGGTTTCGACTGCGTCATCGTCTCGACGGACCTGGGCGACTACGATCCGCTGCGGCTTTGCTCGCAGCTGCGCACTCTCGACCGCACGCGTTTCGTGCCCATCATGCTGCTGGCCGGCGAGGGGGAGGAAGAACGCCTCGTGCGGGCGCTGGAACTGGGCGTGAACGACTATCTGGTGCGCCCGGTGGACCAGCACGAGCTGGTCGCGCGGCTGACCACGCAGGTCAAGCGCAAGCGCTATAACGACCATCTGCGCGCCAGCGTGGCGCAGACAATCGAGATGGCGGTGACCGACGGGCTGACGGGCCTGCACAACCGCCGCTATCTGGACAGCCATCTGGCGACGCTATTCGAGAGAGCCCGAAGCCGCCGCCGGCCGCTTTCGCTGATGATTACCGACATCGACCGCTTCAAGTCGATCAACGATACCTGGGGGCACGACGTCGGCGATGAGGTGCTGCGCGAATTTGCGGCACGGCTGCGCAAGAACGTGCGGGGTATCGATCTCGCGTGCCGGATGGGCGGCGAGGAGTTCGTCGTGGTCATGCCTGACACGGATGCCGAGATCGCCCAGAAGGTTGCCGAACGCATCCGCGAACAAATCGCGCAGGCTCCTTTCGCAGCCGGGCCACACGGTGCCCTGATCGACGTGACAGTGAGCGTCGGGGTTTCGGCAATGGCCGCAAGCGCGCCCGACACAGTCGAAGCGATGATGAAGCGCGCCGACGTGGCGCTCTACGAGGCCAAGAACGGCGGCCGCAACCGCGTCGTGGCCGCTGCCGCCTGATTCGACACACCGTCAGGTGCTTGCGGTCGAAATCAATCGCGACGTGGTTAGAAATTTACCCTAATATTCGAGAATCAGGCCGGATAGTTAAGAAACTATTGATTTTCCTGCGATGTTGAGCGACTGTCGCCATGGGTAAGACGGGTGGGGGAAACGTTCCCATCCGTTCATGCAGACACCCCATGATGCTCAGGTCCGCCGCATCTCCTGGGTCCGTGGGGTTGGCCGGTCGGCTCTGGTGCATAGTGGCCTCCTCGTACCGCTGCCAGACGCCGACCGGCCCCCTTTGCTCTCATTCTCATATGTCTGAACCGTCCAAGACAGCCGCATCGTCGCGTGCAGGTGTCGGCATGCTCGCGTGAGATCGCGCCAGTGTTACGCCAAAAGAAAACGCCGCCCCGAAGGAGCGGCGTTTTGCATTCTGCGAGGATGAGAAGATTACTTGATCTTCGTTTCCTTGAACTCGACGTGCTTCTTGGCGATCGGGTCGTACTTGCGCTTGGTCATCTTGTCCGTCATCGTGCGGCTGTTCTTGCTCGTGACGTAGAAGAAGCCCGTGTCGGCGGTCGACAGAAGCTTGATCTTGATGGTCGTAGCCTTGGCCATTTTTCCTGTCCGCTATTCTTGAATGGGGTCGCCGCATCGTTTCGGGCGGCAGCCCGGTTGCGGAAAACTCGCGCGGACACATAAAGAACGCTGGGCGAAAGTCAAGTCCGATCAGGCACGAAGCTGGCGGCTGCCCAGCCGGAAGACCGCAAGAACCAGATAGAAGGCGAAGAAAAGCGCTATCGACCATGCGAAACCGTTCGGTCCGGCGACATCCATGCCGATGCCGATCGCCTGCGGGCCGAGCAGCATGCCGATGCCGTAGCACAGCACGAAGGCAGCGTTGGCCGAGGCGAGGTCGCGCCCCGACAGGCGTGAGCCCAGATGGGCGAGGCCGATCGTATAAAGCCCCGCGACGACACCGCCCCAGACGAACAGGATGGCGGCGCTGGCATGCCAGTTGCCGGCCGCATAGGGCAACGCCAGAACGCCCACGAGGCCGACCACGGCGCAGGCGACCAGAAGGTGACGTCGGTCGCGCATTCGGTCGCTCAACAGGCCCAGCGGGATCTGCAACAGGACGTTTCCGAGCCCGACCGCCGTCAGCAGAAGAGCGGCGTCTGCTTCGGAATAGCCGATGCGCGAGCCGTAGACGGGGAATAGCGCGAAGCCGCCGGTTTCAACCGCGCCGAACACGAGGACGGCCGCCGTCGCCATCGGCACCATCCAGATGTAGCGGGCTATGCCGCTGCCCGAGTGCGTGGCGGGCCCGCGCATGTCGGGGCTTTCGCGCCATGCCAGCGAAACCGGCACGGCCGCCAGCATGACGAGCGCGAAGGTGATGCCGAAGGGAGCGAAACCGGCGGAGCCTATCTGCGCGAACAGGAACGGACCGAAGGCAAAGCCGAGCGACAGCACTGTGGCGTAGAGACCCAGCACAAGGCCGCGCCTGTGGGGCGGGGCGGATGTCGATATCCAGAATTCCGACAGGATGAACAGGACGGTGAGAGCGAAATGCAGAACCGCGCGGAGCGGGAACCACATCCAGAAAGCCGGCGCGAAATAGAAGCCGACGAAGGCGAACCCGCCCGCGACGATCATGGCCAGCATGACAGGCACAACGCCGAACCGTACGGCCAGCGGCGTCGCAAAAGGGGCGGCAACGATCGACGCGATGCCCGCGACGGCCGTGTTGGCGCCGATCATCGTCGCGGAGTGGCCGCGCGATTCCAGAATGACCGAAAGCAGCGGCACGCCGAGCCCGATGGCAATGCCCACCACGCTGATGGATGCAATGGCCGCCGAGATCGAGAGCCAGCGCATGGCGGCTTCCGGTTGATGCTGCTGAGCGGACGGCGAGGTCGCCATCGTGGTCACCTGCGGTAAGAGATGGAAAGCGTCAGAGGACGTCGCGGCAGAAGCGGTTGTGGCGCATGTAGTAGAAGGGCGCAGACCCGCCGGGCGAGAGCAGGGGGTCTTCCTTCAGCTGGCTTTCGAGATCGTCCAGCACGGTGCGGGTGATGGCGGGCACGTCAGCGTTCTTCGCCTGAGCAAGGGGAAGCCACACGATCTCTTCCAACTCGTTGGTCGGGCCGCCATCTGCCAGTTCGACGGCGACATCGTCCTTGAAGGCTGCAAGAAAGCGGGTGTCGAAGCGACGCACGCGACCGGGCGGGGTGATTGCGCGGGCAACGAAGCGCAGGGCTTCCAGCGAGGGACGGACGCCGTGGTCGGCAAAGCCCTGCCAGTCGGCCTTTGATGTCGCGAATGCGCCTTTTCGCCCAATAAGGAGGCCGGCTTCCTCGTAGGTCTCGCGCACGGCCGAAAGGGCGATCGCGCGTGCGCGGGCCGTGCTGGTGCGCTTTCCCACAAGTTTGCATTCGACGTCGGGATGGAGCCCCGTCACTACCGGTATGCGGCTGTCGGCTGGATCAGTGCGCCCGCCCGGAAACACGAACTTGCCGGGCATAAACGCGTGACGCATGTGGCGACGGCCCATCAGCACGCGGAATTCCCCGCCGACGCGGTCGAGCAGGATGAGGGTCGCGGCGTCGCGCGGACGCTTCGGCCCGACGCCCAGCGCGAAGTCCTTGTTTTCGACTTTATCGACTTCGGCGCGCGTCATGCCTTCCATGGTGCGTCCCTCCACAGCCAAGGCTATCAAAGCTCCGGGTGCGTTTCGAGGGCGTCGGGGGTTCCCGAAAAGCCATGCATCCTGAGCGCCCACTGCAAACCAACGACGGCGCCCTTGACCGGTTGGAGAAGTCCGATCGTCGCGACCAGCGTGAGAGGTCCCCAGATCGCCAGATGCTGCCACGTGGACAATTCGACCATGCGCTCGACGCCCATGAAGGCACCGACGACGATGTGGCCGACGATGAAGATGACCAGATAGGCGGGCAGGTCGTCGGCGCGGTGATGGTGATATTCCTCGCCGCAGGCATCGCAACGATCCGCCACCTTGAGAAACTTGCCGAACAGACGACCCCTGGCGCAATGCGGGCAACGGCCCATGAAGCCCCGCGCCATGGAGCGCATCAGCGGGCGATCGTTCTTCGCGGCCCGGCCATAAACGTGCTGTTCCATCGTCACCTTCTCCTTGAGCGGCCCCGCGAGGCTGCGCGACCCGTGCCGGCGCGTCCTTTGCGCGTCTTGTGAAACGACTGCTTCGATCCCGGAAGCGGCTTGGGCTCGCTCAGCATCTCGAAACGCATCGCCCCTGCAAGAGGAAGCACCTCGACAAGCCGCACCTCGACCTCATCTGCCAGTTGGTAGCCCCTGCGGCTTCGTTCGCCGAACAGCGCACGGGCACCTTCATCGAATATATAGTAATCGTCACCCAAAGATGACACCGGGATAAAGCCGTCGGCACCGTACTGAGGCAACTGGACAAAGAGTCCCGCCTTGGTGACGCCGGAGATCCGCGCCTGGAAGGTTTCCTCCACGCGCGTGGCGAGATGAGCGGCGACAAGCCGGTCGACGGTTTCGCGCTCGGCGGCCATGGCACGCCGCTCCGACGCCGAAATCAACGCCGATATCTCCTCCAGACGCTCCTCCTCGCTCCGCGAAATCCCTTCATTTCCAAGGCCCAGAGAGCCGATAAGGGCGCGATGGACGATCAGGTCGGCATAGCGGCGAATGGGCGAAGTGAAGTGGGCGTAGCGGCGAAGATTGAGGCCGAAATGGCCGATGTTCTCCGGTGCATAGACGGCCTGGCTTTGGGTGCGCAGCACGACCTCATTGACCAGCGCCTCGTTGTCGGAACCCTGCACCCGCGACAAAATGCCGTTGAACGACGACGGCTTCATCTGAGCACCGCGCGCGAGCGACAGCCCCAGCGTCTGCAGAAACTCGCGTAGCGATTCCTGCTTGGCGAGCGTGGGGGCATCGTGGATGCGATAGATCAGCGGCTGGCGCCTGCCTTCCAACGTCTCGGCGGCCGCGACATTGGCCTGGATCATGAACTCCTCGATGAGCTTGTGCGCATCGAGGCGGTCGGGGACGATGACGCGATCGACGGTTCCGTCAGGCTTCAGCAGTATCTTGCGCTCGGGCAGGTCGAGTTCCAGCGGCGCTCGCTCGTTGCGGCCACGCCTGAGCGCGCCATAGGCCTCCCACAGAGGACGCAAAACGCCATCGAGCAGCGGCGCGGTCTTTTCGTCCGCATTGCCGTCGATGGCCGCTTGAGCTTGCGGGTAGGCCAGCTTGGCGGCCGAACGCATCATGATGCGGTGGAAGGAATGGCGCAGCTTGCGACCTTCCGACGTGAAGACCATGCGCACTGCGAGGGCAGGGCGGTCTTCGTTCTCGTGCAGCGAGCACAGGTCGTTGGAGATGCGCTCCGGCAGCATCGGGACGACGCGGTCGGGGAAATAGACGGAATTGCCGCGCTTCAGCGCTTCGCGATCCAGCGCCGAATTGGTCGTGACGTAGGCTGCGACGTCCGCGATGGCGACCGTCACGACATGGCCCCCGACATTCGCCTCATCGGTGTCGGGTTCCGCGTAGACCGCGTCGTCATGGTCCTTCGCGTCGGCCGGGTCGATCGTTATCAGAGGCAGGGCGCGCCAGTCCTCGCGGCCCTCAAGCGTTGCCGGCTTCGCAGCCTGCGCTTCCGCCAGCACCTCGGGCGGGAAGATGTGCGGTATGTCGTGAGCGTGGATGGCGATCATCGAGACCGCCTTTTCGCTTTCCAGCGAGCCCAGCACCGCAATGACGCGAGCCTTCGGCAAGCCATAGCGGCCGCTCGACAGCGGCTCCACCTCGACCAGATCGCCGCTTTGTGCGTCGCCTGCATTGTCGCGCTCGACGATCAGTTCAGGCTGGCGGCGCTCGACCGGCTCGATGCGGAAGGAGCCGTCCTTCAGCTTGCGGAACACGCCGAGAACGGCTTCACGCCGCTTCTCGAAAATCTTCATCACCCGGCCTGTGTAGGCCGGCCCCGTATCGTCGTCGGTGGGGAAGACCTTGGCCAGCACACGCTCGCCGACTCCCGGGGCGCGGGCCTTGTCGGCGCGTGGCGCGCGTATGGAGACCACCGGAGCAGAGCCGTTTTCTTCCGGCCATTCGGCGGGGCGCGCCAGGAGAAGCCCATCGGCGTCGCGGGAAAACACGTCGAGGACGACCACATGCGGAAGCGCGCCAGGGCGCGAAAACCGCTTGGCGCTCTTCTTCAGCAGGCCTTCGTCCTGCAACTCGCGCAAAGCGTCCTTCAGCCAGACGCGATCCTCTCCCTTGAGGCCGAATGCGCGGGCGATCTCGCGCTTGCCGGCCTGATCCGGGTTCTCACGGATGAACTTGAGGATGTCGTCGCGCGACGGACGAAAGTCGCGTGAAGCGCCGCCGGCCTTGCCCCCGGGAATCCGCTTCGCCAATTCGTCCTATTCCTTTTTCTTCGCGGCCTTCTTGGCCGCCGGCTTTTTCTTGGCGGCAGCCTTTTTGGGCGCGGCCTTCTTGCCACCGCCGGATTTGCCAGCCTTGGCGGCAATCAGTTCGAGAGCCTCCTCGACGGTGATCGAGGCAGGCTCCTTGCCCTTGGGGAGGGTGGCGTTGACCTTGCCCCAGTTGACATAGGGGCCGTAGCGACCGTCACGCACGGTCATCGGCCCGCCGTCGGGATGCTCGCCCAGTTCCTTCAGTGCGACGGCCGCCGCACGGCCCTTGCCGTTGGCGAATTTCGACTTCTTCTCCGCAATGACCGTGACAGCACGGTTGAGGCCGATAGAGAACACATCCTCGATCGATTCGAGGTTTGCGTAGGTGCCGTCATGCAGGACGAAAGGACCGTAGCGGCCGAGCCCTGCGGAAATCATCTTCCCGGTTTCCGGATGCTGCCCGACGTCGCGTGGAAGCGACAGAAGCGCGATGGCCTTCTCGTGGTCGACCTGGTCGGGCGCCCAGCCCTTGGGCAGGCTGGAGCGCTTGGCCTCCTTGCCTTCGCCGCGCTGGACGTAGGGGCCGAAACGACCGCTCTTGAGGACGATTTCCTCGCTCGTGTAGGGATCCTTGCCGAGCACGCGGTCGCCGTTTTCACCGCCGGAGCCGTCACCATCCGCGGCTTCGCCGAGCTGCCGGGTGTAGCCACATTCCGGATAGTTGGAACAGCCGACGAAAGCGCCGAACTTGCCGAGCTTGAGCGAGAGGTTGCCGCTTCCGCATTTCGGGCAGATGCGCGGGTTGGAGCCGTCCTCGCGCTCTGGGAAGACGAGCGGTGCAAGCTCCTCGTTGAGCGCGTCGAGCACCTCGGTTACGCGCAGTTCCTTGATCTCGTCGACGTGGCCGGAAAAATCCTTCCAGAAGTCGCGGAGCACATCCTTCCACGACAGCTTGCCGTCGGAAATCTCATCGAGCTTCTCCTCCAGCGCGGCGGTAAAGTCGTATTCGACGTAGCGCTCAAAGAAGCTTTCCAGGAATGCGGTAACCAGCCGGCCCTTGGCCTGCGGCACCAGCCTGCGACGATCTATGGTGACGTAGTCGCGGTCTTCCAGCGTCTTGAGGGTGGCGGCGTAGGTCGATGGACGGCCGATGCCGAGCTCTTCCATCTTCTTGATGAGCGATGCTTCGGAATAGCGCGGCGGCGGCTCGGTCGTGTGCTGCGTAACCGTGACCGACTTGCGCGACAGCGTCTCGCCCGCCTTGATTTCCGGCAGGCGGCCGTCCTCGTCCTCGGCGTCCTCTTCCTTCTGTTCGGTGTACGCGGCCAGGAAGCCATCGAAGCGGACGACCGACCCAACGGCACGCAGGGCCGCCGTGCGCGAACCGTTGACCGCCTCGATCTCGACCGTCGTACGCTCGATCTCGGCCGGGTTCATCTGGCTGGCGATGGCACGCTTCCAGATGATCTCGTAGAGGCGGGCCTGATCCGCGTCGAGGTACTTGCGAACCTGGGCCGGCGTACGGCGGAAGTCTGTGGGGCGTACGGCCTCGTGCGCCTCCTGTGCGTTCTTGGCCTTGGACGAATAATAGCGTGGCTTCTCGGGCAGATATTTGTCGCCGAACTCCTCGCCGATGGAAGACCGGGCCGCATCGATGGCTTCCGGCGCCATCTGAACGCCGTCGGTTCGCATATAGGTGATGAGACCCGTGGTCTCGCCGCCGATCTCGATGCCCTCGTAGAGGCGCTGGGCAACCTGCATCGTGCGCGAGGCCGAGAAGCCGAGTTGCGACGAGGCGGCCTGCTGGAGCGTCGAGGTGGTGAAGGGCGGGCCGGGATTGCGCTTCGTCGGCTTCGCCTCGACGGATGCCGCCTTGAAGGTCGCGCCGTCCAGCATCGTCTTGATGTCGGCAGCCTGCTCGGCCGAATTGATGTCGAGCTTCTGGAGCTTCTTGCCCTCGAAGGCGGTGAGCCGTGCGTCGAATTCGTCGGCACGGGGCGTCGCGAGCAGGGCGGCGATCTGCCAGTAGTCCTCACGGATGAAGCGTTCGATCTCGCCTTCCCGGTCACAGACCAGCCGCAACGCGACGGACTGCACGCGACCGGCCGAGCGCGCGCCAGGCAGCTTGCGCCACAGGA
Organism: Neoaquamicrobium microcysteis; assembly: GCF_008180155.1. Classification (GTDB taxonomy): domain Bacteria; phylum Pseudomonadota; class Alphaproteobacteria; order Rhizobiales; family Rhizobiaceae; genus Aerobium; species Aerobium microcysteis. The sequence continues at coordinate 99,729 of NZ_VSZS01000058.1, forward strand.
CCGGCGACAGGGTGAAGCCGACGAGGTAGTCCAGTGCACGACGGGCCAGATAGGCCTCGACCAGCGGCGCGTCGATCTCGCGCGGGTTGGCCATTGCGTCTAGCACGGACTTTTTGGTGATGGCGTTGAATACCACGCGGCTGACTGGCTTGTCCTTGAGCGCCTTCTTCTGGCGAAGCACCTCCAGCACGTGCCAGGAAATGGCTTCGCCCTCCCGATCCGGATCGGTGGCGAGGATCAGGCCGTCGGCATCCTTGACCGCCTTGGCGATGTCGGCCAGCCGCTTGGAAGAGGGACCATCGACTTCCCACGACATGGAAAAATCATCGTCCGGACGCACCGAGCCGTCCTTGGCCGGCAGGTCGCGCACGTGACCGAAGGACGCCAGAACCTTGTAGTTCGAGCCCAGATACTTGTTGATGGTCTTGGCCTTGGCAGGCGATTCGACGACGACGACGTCCATGTTTTGACGGATTTCCCCGCAGTGCTGAGATCGATTGCACCGCATATGTTGGCAAAAGGCAGCCCGTCACATGGCCGCGCTTTGTTCCCCGGTCAAGTGCCTTACCGTATTTCGCTGACAGAGGGCACGGAATGCAACCATAAATAGCACCCAAAAATTGTTGCAATTTTAGATAAATTGAATAGTTTCTAATTCACGTGATGGTTGTTTTTTTATAGAAATACAACTCCGGGCGTCGGCTGATGGTTGCGCCTGCCAATGACTTGATGCGGGGTGAGGTGGATGCGGAATCAACCCAACCGACGACGCACTGAGACGCTCGACTACGTGCAGTCAATGCTGGGACAGATGCGCACCATGGCGGAGGCCGAACGTTGCGACATGCTCGCCTACCTCATTGAGATGGCCTATGTTGAAGTTAGCGACATCATTCGTGGCGAGCGGCCGCTACGGGTGCAGGATGAGCGAAACAGAGCCTCCGGCGTGACGCTCGAGCCGTCCGGCAAGGTCAAGTTCCAGTAACACGGAGAATATCTGAGCCGGGTGGAGGCCCGTGTGGCGGATTATCTCGTCGATCGGCGTGGGGACCGGACCCAATGCCTCGATCCCATAGCGCGTTCGTCTTCACCCGGCGGCGTTGTCGTGGCCATGTCCGGCGGTTCCTCGAGGGGCGTCGCCGGCGAGGGTGGCCGCCCGACCAGCGGCGCGATCGCTTCCAGCACATCCTGTGTTTCGGTGACCATCGTCGCACCGTCCTTGAGCAGGCCGTTGGTTCCGGCAGCACGCGGATCGAGAGGCGAGCCGGGTACGGCGAAGACCAGGCGCCCGAGTTCCCCGGCAAGCCGCGCGGAGATCAGCGAGCCCGACCGGGTCGCCGCCTCCACCACGACGAGCCCGAGCCCCAGCCCGGCGACAAGGCGGTTCCTTCTGGGAAAATCCCGTGCGCGGGGCTCCCATCCGAACGGCATTTCGGAAAGGAGCACGCCCCTCTCTGCGATCTCCTCGCAAAGCCGGATGTTTTCGGGCGGGTAGGGCCTGCCCTAACATTTATTATGCGGAATGCTGAAAGCACATAGCTGGCGTTGGCCGGAAATGGGCTGCTAACGCTCATCCGTTGGCCCCGCGTCAAGCCCCATGATCTCGCGCGGTATAGGGTGGTTCGCGGGATGTCCTAGGGGGTGCCGGGGGGTATTCCTGTAAGGAGTATATACGAAATCCCGATACAGATTTTTCTCAAAACGGTCGCCGTAAAAGTCATTTGCCATGAAACCTCTCGCGCGCCGCTAGGCCATTTGACACCACGTCGCGGCACCGGCAATCATCGACCATCTGGGGGGATAAATGTACCGAAGTGTATTGACGCATATCGATGGTTGCCGCCGCGTTGTCGTGCTCGCTTGTATTAGCGTCGCATTGACAATGTGCTTCGTCCAGAGAGGTATGGCTGAGGTGACTGTTGAACAGTGGCGCGGATACCAAGTCCTGCGCTTATCAGGCAGTATTTCGAATGGAACTGCCGCGCGGTATCGCGAACTGGTCTCGACGGTTGACAGGTTGCCCCACGGGCTGCCCATTCTCTTGCTAGACAGCAGCGGCGGCTTGGTGGACGAGGCATTGGCATTGTCTGCCATCATGGCGGACTACCCTGCGCACACTGTCATTCCCGATGGGGCGAAATGCGCATCGGCGTGTGCGTCAATCGTGTTTGTCGCTGGTCAAAATCGAACAATCGAAGATGGCGGCGCGCTTGGGCAGCACTCCTGTTCGGTCGGAGGTGTTGCGGACCAAGCCTGTAACGAGGAGATCGCGGCCCATGCCATCAAGCATGGCGTTTCACACGGCAGCATAGCGGCCTTTGTGACCTACGTTGCACCCGACGATATCCTGTGGTTCTCGCGAGAAGATGCAGAAGGCTGGGGCCTTACACGGTACCCGGGAGAAGCGGAAAGCGGGTTCGAAAAGAGCGAGCCGAGGGTGATCCGAATGTTGACGGGTTCCTTTCCTGCCGCGCAGTCAGCTTGGCGCTTGGCCTTTAGGGAGGACGGCTATCAAGCGTTCTCGCGGACTGTCTCTGACGTTGAGCGAGAAATGGAGATCGGCCTGTTTTGTATTGAGGCCTTGCCCGGACGCCTCTTTCTTTCAATGACAATTACCGGCCCAGCCGCCGCCGTTCAGGGCGCAGTTGCTGGTGTGGGAGTGTTCGCTGACCACATGCGTTGGGACGATCACACACCCGCCATCTGGCAGATTGAGCCCATGCTGACAGAAGTCATTACAGAAGTTCCTCGCGAACGCATAATAGAGTTTCTGACGCGGATTGATGCTCTGACGTTTGGTATTGCCATGCGTAAACCATATGAGCCGATTATTGGAAGAACTACACTGTCAAGTAGTCGCGGCGTTTTAAAATTTGCAGCGAATAACTGTGCAAGCGGCACATATGCCGAAGTGCCGTCACCATTGCGGTGATGCGGCCAATGACGCGAATGTATCGACCTAGGGGAATCAAATGCCGACAAAAATTGACGATGACGTGGCGGAGGATTTTCGGGTGGAGAACTGAGACGCCTCCAACCAGCCGCAAAGTGTGAGAGGGGCGTTTGCTCCTCCCAGCATAGGCGATCGCTCACTAGAATGCGTTGAGGTCTGAGAGCGAATAACTGTAAACTGAGTTCTGTTCGCAGCTTCACTAGCGTGCGGGGTCAGGGGCGGATCGGGCGGCAGTATGCTCGAACTACCGATATACAATCGCCGCAGTAGCGCCCCCCGTCGGTGTCTTGGCCAAGTATGCCAGCAATATATTGACCTTCGGGGCAAGTAACTTTCGTGTTTCCCGCTGATATTATTTCGGTCTCGCCGCCGCCCCAGGCCCTGAGGCTGTTCGCCAGTTCCGCGTTCTTCTCTCCGAGATCATTGACTGACGATTTTAGCGCCTGAACGTCCGCATTTATTGCATCAAGTACTGAACCCGAATAGCCGTTTAAAGTTATTGGCAACGGCCCTGATGCGAAGCGGAGGTTGACTGTTAAGTCGTCGCTGGAAATAACCTGAATGCCTTCGAATATCTGCACGCCTGCTTGGCGCTGACATGTAAGAGTTATCGGTGCATTCTTGGTTACATTTGCCGGAAGCGTATCCGGCAGGCCTATACAATTCACGCTGCTGGAAGAGATAAGGTCAACTCCATGAAGAATTCCGCCGTTCTCAGAATTGTTCGAGATACTGATGCTTAACGCATCCTTCTGTATTGGCTGATAATTAATATCCCAGCCCGCGCCCGCAGCCACCAGGCATTTCTCGATTGTTGGCAAAGCGCTCGCAAAAAACGATGCGCCCGTGTGGTAATCGCGCTGGGAAACTCCTATATCGCCCAAACTCTCATTGCAAAACGTCTGGCGATCTGTCTGGGAAATCCCGAGACCCAGATTGAACGCCTTGTAAGCAATGTCTAATGTAGTACTGGTGGCGTGAGAGGCCGCTTCACAGAAGGCGTAGTGTTGTAAGGATTTCAACTGTCTGTCAGTGATCGTTTCAAATTTCGGTGCAACTATCGCTTGCGCTAAGGAAATACACTGCGATCCGGTCACTTGGGCTAAAGCGATTTTTGTGGATACGAATATTATGGCAGCGAGCACGTAGAGCAGACGCATTGTCGCCTCCAATGTGTGGAAAATACTGAATATTATCACGGCAAACTTGCTAGGTTGAAGCTATACGAATGGTGCTGACGCGTCATAATTCCGACTACATACAAGTACGGTAGGTGGTCATTTTAGTGACAGCTACAACTATCTCCACTATTTGAGTTAGTACTCCAGCACTCATTGTCGCGCATCTCCAAATTTCTCGTCCAATATGGCGCTTCCGGCAGCCTACCCTGCAAGGTTCCGTTTTTCTATTTCAGTTGGGGAATAGATCAACCGCGGCGCGAGGATGTTAGTTCCTCAATGATGCCACCTAGGATTCGTAACCGGCGTCACATAGGGGCACCGGCTTTACAATCGTGCAACTAGATTCACTTGTGCATCGGTAGGGGACGGCTTACTCAGGAGGAACGCTTGCCTAGAATGGCAGAGTTTGGCCTCGAGCGGAGGGTAGAGCTATGGATTGGACCGAGACTAGTCTCTGGAAAGGCGCGAGAGATCAACTTCAGGAAAGGGAGATGGCGGCGGTGTCAGCTGCATTGCGGTCTGCCCAGCTCTCGCTGCGTAGCGCTTCCACTGCCCCCCTAGATTTTACGCTACACGATGAGGGCCATAGTTTTCGTGTGGCAGAGAATATATTCTCGTTAATTCCCAAAGATGTTGATCTAAATGCCTATGAATTGGCATTGTTACTGCTGAGTTCATATATTCACGATATTGGCATGTCGCCATCCCAATATATTGTTAATTTGCACTATAATTACTTAATTACCGGTGCTAAGGAAAGTCTAACAAATCAGCAGATAAGAGATTTTCAGCAATGGATCGATGCAGAATATTGGGGAATTTCTGTCCCGATTGCGGTCGACAAATTATCTTCTTCAGACTTGAGGCTCGTTGACGAGATCATTTCTTATTACTCTCGACATAAGCATAATGACTGGAGTGAGGAGTGGGCTCGTTCGGTACTTGGCGATCTACCGGACTCTCTCTATGCAAATTGGGTGGACGATACTGTAACGCTATGTCGGAGTCACCACGAAGGATTGGCAGCCTTACGTTCGGACAGATTCGATGCGAAGCTGGTTGGTTCGAGGGGGCAGGCCGTAAATTTGCGGTACTTAGCCGCTCTACTACGTATCGCAGATGTTGTGGAGTTTGATCCCGAGAGGACGCCTAGTGTAATATTGGAACGCCGTGACATTGCTGCAAACAGCCGAATATATTGGATGCGCGATCACCAAATAGCGTTTCATCTCAATGCCGAAGACAGCAGCATCTCTCTCTCCGCACGGACACCAAACGCTCCTTTACATCGAGCAGTGTTAGATATTGTTCAGTCGGTTAATCACGAGCTAGCTGTGTGCGCGGCGCTTGAGCACGAAGGCCTCTTCGTAAAGGGAAAAATCCCGAGCCAACAGCGGAGCCGATATCGCTGGGGTTGGCCGTCTCAAATTGGGGTCGATATCGCGGAGAAGGATGGAAGCTTCGTCTACATCGAAGGTGCATTCCGACCGGACACGAAACGCGTTCTCAATCTGCTGTCTGGCGTCGCGTTGTATGGAAATCCTCTAGCCGCAGTCCGCGAGTTGCTGCAGAACGCTGTTGACGCCGTAAAGGAGCAAATCGCCTATGAAAGGCTCGGACAAGAAGATTGTGGGTGTACAGATTTCTCAGAAATTTGGAGCCAAGTTCACCATATAAAGCTAAGTATTGAAGAGGAGGCAGGAGACATTTGGCTCAGGTGTTCCGACGATGGCATCGGAATGACCCGTGACATTATCGAAAATCACTTGCTGGTGAGCGGTTCCCCACCAAGGGTTGCAAGCAGGACACTCGATCGTGAGGCTGCCGAACGAGGGTTTTCTGTCGGCAGAACCGGGCAGTTCGGGGTTGGAGCCCTGAGCTACTTTATGATCGCTGATCGATTGGAGATAACGACCAGGCAAAGTGCCGAGGCTGGGGACATCGACCATTCCGGATGGCGATTCATCTCCGAAGGGTTGGGCACCTTTGGTGAGTTGATGCCCGCTAGTCGTTCCACGAAGGGGACTGAGGTGCGTCTTCGGCTAAGGCGTGACGCATTTGATTCCGCCCAGTCAGTATTTACGCAAATATCAGAATATATTTCGAAAACAGTTTCATTCCTTCCCTGCAAACTGGAATTCAAAGACAATATAGGAGAAGAGAGCCCACTCGTTCTTCAAGCGGGATGGGCATTTCCGGCGGCAAAATTCTCCAGCTCCTGCTTGCCCCCAGTTTACGCGTCTCGACCTCCAGCTGATGCCTCGTCAGCCCGCATCAAACAAGCAGAAATGGAATTCGAAGAACGTCAACGCATGAGAGGCGACGCGTTGACGAGGTTGAAGTGGCTTGGTCCTGAAGAGATAGTATTGGGAGACCCGAAGGTTCGGGTAAGAGTCTGGCTGCCGTACTTTGAGCTAGAGCATGGCAACTGCGCCGTTTACATGGATATCGATGGCAGCACTCTAGCGTGGCTTCCCAGCGGCGACCACTTTCTGAGAGCTGAGAAATGCCTTAAAGTTTCGTGGCGCGGCTTTGGAGTCCACGAGTCGCCTCTCGATATACACGACCGCGTTCTCGCGCAGGTCGATGTCAGCGATGGTGGCATAATCTCCGTGGCGCGGGAGAGCCTGACTTTTCGAACCGACGAGTGTAGCAAATTCATCGCTGAAGCCGCGCAAAGGTTGCGCGAGCGTTTTTTGCGCGAGAATGATACTTCTCCGTTTAAATTTGTCAGTTCTTCGATTCTGAAAATGAGTGGCAAGAGGAACGATGGACAGCTCCACTGGAGGGACAATAACAACCAATGGAGCGTCTTAGCGCCGCCTTTTGCGCAAGTGCTGAGGTTCGTTTACGATCGCGAACTGACAGGTGGAGAAACAACTAATGCGGGCCGGTCAGTTCAGAGACTATTCGAGCTAACAAGTGGGAGCACCCCAACTCGAATTTCGGACAACATTAATGGGGGGCGTATTGTGTACACGCGCGACCATTCAAAATTCTCTATTCTTCAAACGGCCATTTTGTGGGATGAGCACCCCACGGAGTTCACTTGGGGGCCTCGTAAATTTCCTCCCTCACTCGCACAGCTTGTCGCTTTGAGTGTGGATGGAAAAATCGAATTGAACGGTGATCATCCTTTCGCCGCCGGCGCTTCTCCCTATGGATATCCCAGCTTTGGCGCCCTAGACGAGCACTGTGCTGACGAGTTACTGCGATCGACAGTGATTAAGAACCTGTGCTGGTATTCCCTAGAGAGCTGGAGCAGTTTAGGAGAAAGGTATCCTATTCTTAAGAGACGGATAATGGATGCAATTGGTAACACTTTGGATAGTAGAATCGATGCGTGGGTTGTTTCAGGTGCGGATGAATTCGTCTACACACTAGATGATACTGGCATTCACTACAGAAAACAGCCTTTCAGCTTCGAATATTTAGAAGCTTATGACGGAAGAATATTCAAGATCGATGAGGAAGAAGATCATTGGATTATTATAAAAGATTCAAAGGCTGAAGGAAGTGTGAAAAAAGCTGTAACTGGAACAGTAACTTTCTGATGGTTTCCGTATTTTGGAATGATCGCTTGGCCGATGTTGACGGCGATAAGAGGTGGACAACATCACTGAAGTCCATTTGGGGGTCGAAAAGGCTTAGGCCGTGAACCCCTAAGCGCTGGGTGATTGAGGCGCTGGAAAGCAATTAACCGGCGGTCTACAACCTGACTATGCCGCTCGCCCGCAAAATAATTCTGCACGTTCCGGGTGAGACCTTGATGGCTTTGTTGAGCAATGTCTGAATGTCGGTGTGTCGCTCGTGACCGTGGTCGGACTGGGCTGCGCGAAGGTTGAAGACATTATCGACCAGATTGTCGTTGGTGACGGAAGCGACGAAGCACGCTTTCTATGCACAACTTCTCATGCAGGTGAGCCATTTGAAGGTGTGTTGAACATGGGCAAGGGCATGGGAGTTTGAGCGCGGTGATCCCGTCGAAGAGGTTCGGCTGTAAGAGTCATTAACCGTCCCAATTTAGGCTTCCATGCCACGCCATTTCTGATGCAGGCTCCGCATGAGCCGATATGATCCGACTGACTCGGAATGGTGCGTCATCGAGCGGCTGTCGCTTAACAAGTCCCGAGGCGTGCCGCGTGTTGATGATCGGCGCGTGTTGAACGGCATCTTCTGGATGCTGCGATCGGGTGCGCGCTGGAGCGATCTGCCCGAGCGATACGGCCCACGCACCACCTGCTACAATCGCTTCGTCCGATAGCGGAGAGCAGGTGTAGGGGACCGCCTCATGGAGGTTATCACCAAAGCCCATGATGGCAAAGGTGCAGATGATCGATGCCTCAATTGTTCGCGTCCATCAGCAGGGCGCGACGGCAAAATAGGGACTGGGATCATTGTCTCGTTCGTTCCCGAGGCGGGCTGACGACAAAATCCATGCTCTTTTCGACGCCCAAGGCAGACCGATCAAGCAGACGCTCACGGCGGGCCAGATGAGTGACATCGCCTCCGCACCGGACTTGATCAAAGATTGCCGGAGGGTGCCATGCTACTCGCTGACAAGACGTATGCTGCCACGCATTACGAACTCCTGTCACCGAGCGAAAGGCGTGGGCCAACATTCCGCCCAAGGCCAGCCGCAAGGATGCGATCTACGGTTAGATTTCTTTCCGCACATTGAGTTGGCGCGTAGGTATGTATCCATCGTGCTGATTTAGGTGTCCAAAGCTCCTTACTCTACGTGTGGACGTAGGATTTGCTTGCGCCCTGCCCGTGGCACGGTTCGCTACGGGCAGGGTAGCCTCGTTTCCGTCAGGACACTTATGCTTCTAAGTCTTGCTCATTCGCAGCGCCAAGAGAACTTCAATCCCCTTTCAGCTATCGTGGTTAGTACGAAATACATCGATCTTATCTCCAGACTCGGTTCCTGCCTCGATTGCATGACTGACTGAGCTGCTATAGACGGCCGGGAATAAGCCTATCGGGCAAAGCTAATCGCATCTGTCGGAGATAGTCTGTACTGTTAAGGGACTGTCTAGGGTCGCTTTATCCTCCCCTGGAAGGCACCCCAACTCGGGAAAGAACTTCTCCAGTTCGGCATGGGTGACCATAGGTGCCCCTGCGGACAGGTCACGGACCACGGGAGCCTTATGAGCGACAGTCGTCGTGCCCGTTGCAACACCGATTGTCAGTCGGGAATTGCGGCGCTCGATTGGGGCGAGCACTTTCCGCAACGTCTCAAAGTCATCCATCATGCGGGCAAGCTTCATCTCGCTGGCCTTGCGTTGATTGATAAGCAATGCGTTGTCGGTGGTAAGGCGGGTAACTTCCGCCTTCAACTGGGCAATTTCGGTGCTGTTGTCGATTGCTTCAAGCTTGGCGAGGAGTTCCTCGCGGGTTTCTGGTTTCTTGGCCATGGTAGTGGCTCCTCCTATTCGTCGTCTTCTTCGTCGGTGATCGGCGTGATGCCGTTCGCGATGCGCAGGGAGTTTTCAAGGCGCTTGGCGATCCGAGTGATGTTGCGCGCGTCGTCGGCGTAGTAGGTGCCGACAGCGGCAAGGTCGGCTGCGGTTTCGCGCAACGTGGTAATGATGGCTTCCATTAAGGATGCCCTTTCAGTCAGGGCGAATAGCGCCTACGGCGCGATGAGCGGTAGAGACGCGAACACGTCGCTGAGGACCGCAATCATGAGGGTCGTGATTGTCACGATGTAGAGGGCAACGGCGATGTTGAGCATGACGGTGCGCCTCAGTCGGCATCCGGCAGCGAGTGCCACCACATGTCGTATGCGTCCCCAAGCTTGTGGGGCTTGAGCTTGCCGGTGACGAAGTCGGCAACGACACGGCGTGCAAACGGATCGTCCGTTCGGGAAGCGGCGTACATGAGCGATGCCCAGCGCTCGGACCCGATGGCTTCCGATGCGAATGGCTCGACCTCGTCAATGGCCGTCTGGGCCACGCTGGCGGCTGTAGCAGCGTCAAGGCCGGTAGGCCTCCACGATGCGCGCCACGGCATCCTGAGGGTCCCCTGTGGCCACCAGCGTGGTCACACCGTCTTTAAAGTCTTCCGGGGTGAAGCAAGCCGCTATGTCGTCGGCAGTCTCAGACAGGGACGGCTCAACGTCCTGAATTTCTAGCTGGTCCTTGAGGGCCTCAAGGTCCTCGTCGCTGATTTCGTCAAGCTGGTCCTCGGCAGCATGGGCAGCGGGATCGGTCCCAGCCGGGACACCGCGAGGGTCCAAGGCTTGCATGGCCGCAGGGTGTTCCTGAGGGACTGCATTGCTCGGACCCAGCCCAAGGGACGCCGCCACGTCCTCAGCCACGTAGGTATTGAGGCCCGGAACAAAGACCATTCCAGCGGGGGCAGTGTCGGGCACCTCTGCCCGTGAATAGTCGGGGGCGCTGCTGCGCACCGTCCATCCTGAACTGGGGTCCATAGGGTTCGGGAGGCCCATATGGCCGTGATTGTCGTTGAAGTCGTGCATGTGGTGATCGTCTTTCTAAAGGAGCTTGGCGGCTCTGAGTGCCGCTTTGGCGTAGTCGAGAATGGTCATTTCCTGCCCGTCGCTGGTTGAGACAGGGGAAGACCAAAAGGATGCGCCGTAAATCTCACGGGCATGTTTGGTGAAGTCGCGCCCAAGGTGCCGGTGGGTTGCTCCTGAGACTTCCTTGCGCATGGTCGTGCTGCCCATGGTCTTGTGGAAGTCGCCCAGCAGCGCCCCGGCTCGGGTACAGAGAAACCGCTCCCGGTTCTCCCAAAGGCCCCCAGCGGGACCCCCATAGTAAACCGCCATCCAGCCCATGAGCGCCAAGGCGTGGGTAACGGCCTCGGTATAGGTGCGCCGGTCCTTGTGCTGCCAATTCGCCAGAAGACCATGGGCCTTGGCGATCTGCGGCAGCTTGGGGTGAATGTCACCGGGGCCGAGCATGAAAGATGGCGGGAGGGTCTTGAGGGTCTCAAGGGCCTTGAGGTCCCCGGTGATCCGCTGGGCCTTAACGGGGTCTGTGGCGAGGTAGAGCGTGATTGCCTTTCTGAAGATGGGAAGTTCGTTGCGAGCCGGGAGGCGCGCCACGGGGTCACCACGCTGGCTTGCGAGGTCGCGATGAGGTCCACAATAGCGGGAGACACCAGCGCAGTTCTTGAGACAGCGAGGACACTGGCATGGTTTGGTTTCGTTGATGATCTGGCGGCGTCTTAGCTGGGCCGCATTGTTGGGCGCTTGGGCTCCCACACGCCAATCGCGTGGACGCCCCCGCGTGACAGGGGATGCCATAGGGTTCCTTGGGGTGATGGTTGATGGTCGGACTAGCCGAGAAGGAAGGGAGTGGGCAGGAGGTGGAGTAACTCGCGCGCCCATTGACAGACTTGGCGTGAGACGGGCTTGCGCCCGTTCTTGGGAAAGCTTGAGGTGTCCAATGGGATCGCGAGGCCTAGTCCGCTCGGGAAGACCGAAACGGAGACAGTGATTGGAAAGACCAGAAGTGGAATACTCCTCTTTGTCTTCCCCAACTCGGTCTGTCGTGAAGTGCTGGTGCTGCTGTCGGGTATGTCATGACCGGGCACCGCCCGGCTCCAATCCATGAGGGTCCGACGATACCACCAGATAGGGACATAGATGGTTTGATAGCTAGGAAGTACCCGCCCAGCGGGACCTCATGAGCCCTTTATATATAGGCGGATGGTTGACACGAAACCCAGCGTTTGCACGGGTTGCAGATTGGTTTTCCGTTCTGGCCGACACGACGCAAGGTTGACACTACCCAGCTTCAAGCTGCCTTGGCGACAGCCTCAAAAGCCACGCCGTCCTCCCATGAGCCAATGACGGGCCAGTCAGTCAGCCGTGGCGGGCGGCTCCTCAGGTGCTTCGAAACAGCTTCGGCACTGATACCAACCCGCTGGCCGATGGCGCGCATCGACAGCCCAACATCATCGTGCAGCTTCTCGATTTCCGTCTGTGGCTCGTTGGTTGCCTCAAGGTTGCGAGCAAGGAGAACCATCCCTGAGGGAAGAATAACGTCGTACCTTTTGGTTGGCGCGCCCCTGCCAGTGCGACGATGGATCACCTCTCCCTGACACAAGCGTCGGGCGTCCTGAGTAATCCCATAGCGGCCTCTGGCGTCCCTCTGGACGATTCCGAGACAGGCAAGCCGTCTCAGGACATCGGCGGTGGTCGTGTTAAACGTCACCGCAAGCGCAGCGAATGGCAGGTAGCCGGTGTGCCATGCGCCGCTGGCATCGCGGATTTCACCTAGTGTCGTGGACACGCATTGGACGATTTGGCCTTCGCTCATAGTTCTCCTTGCGATTGATGGCTGCTCTTTGAGTCGTGGGGGGCACCTGAGGGCGCTGGGCTTCTCGGCGGTATAGGCGCAGCGGGAAACGCCTGACGCGCTCCCATGACTCCCTGAGGTCCCCTGTGGGCATCCTCTGGTTTACTGGTGCACCGACTGCTTCTGCCGCTTCGATGGTGTCGGGTTGCCGTGCCGGAAGTCCTCAAGTTCCCCGGGGGAGCATGAAGACGCAAAACGTGGCGGTATCAGTGACCATGTATCCGCTGGGCGGCGCTGCTCCTGGGCGATGATTTCGCGGATGGCGTCATAGGAGAGATAGAGGGTGTCGCCGGGTGCCCAGTCGAGAAGCCGGAAGGCCCATAGCGTGTCCACGATTTCAAGGATGACGGGCACGGTGACGTTGTGCGCGCCTCTCACTTCATACTGGTTTGACAGTGAGACGCCTTCCGGTTCCATGGCTCCCGCGTGGGCTAGCCTTCGGGCAGCACGGGACTTGCGAATATGGTCAGGGGCATTGCGGCGCTTCTCTGCCTCGCGCCAGCGCTCGGATGAAAGGTGCGGCGGGCAGAAGGACGGGAATGTGGAAGCGAGGGACTTCCCCCCGGTTGCGGGCTGCTTCATTGCATCGGTGGTCGCGACGATCTCGGGACCGCGCTTGTAGTTCGCCATATCGGCTTCGCTATATGTAGTGTTGATCGGTGTCGAATGCACTAGATGTGCTATCGGGCTGCGGCGGCTACAATTCGGACCACCAAGAGAAAAACAGGGAGCGCACCAGAGGACGCACGACGACGTCTTGCTAGTCTCTGTATGAGGGGGAAACGGAAATCCGACCGGCTTGACTGGCACACTTGATGGCCCCTCAGGGACCCTAAAAGGCCCCATGAGCAGCGTTCACCATCTCATGGTGGTCCGGTTTCTGAATGAGAATGATTACCTGTAGCGGCGCCCAGTCAGTACAGTGACCGATCGGGAGGTGTGGTTTCGGTGTGCTGTATGGGGGGGAAATCCCTGCGCTACCAGAAAACCCCTGATAACGCAGTGACTTAGATGAGTTTCATGGCAGGGCAGACGTGTCACGCAGCAACCGAGCCCGTGGGAGCCTCAAGGAGGCTAGAGAGCCCCTGAGGTATCAAATACCATCTGGTGGGTGTAGCCGGTCCTCAAGGTCACCACGGCGCGGCGCAGGTCCTTGCTATCGCTTTCCAGTTCGATCCGCTCCACCACGTTTGCAATGAGACGCTTGGCGTCCTCACGGTCATCCTTGGCCATCCGCTGCATTGCCGCTATGTCGTCAGCGAAGTCAGCGGTGTGGGTTGCGGCCTGTTGGAAGCGCGCCGCGCTCTCGCGAAGCTGGGTGAGGGCATCGCGCTTTGTCTTGATGTTGTCAGAAATCGCCCTGGCATTGTCGAGAAGGATTGAGCGGGTCGCGGCATCGGCTGCTTCGGCCACACCAGCTAGGACGTTTCTATGGCGGTCCTCAAGGGCCCGTATTTCAGCCTCAAGTTCCTCTGTCCTGCTGTCTTCTAAGCCGGTATCTCCGCTCGGTATAGGAAGGGCGAGAAAGCCCATGCGTTCAAGGAAATCAGCTTCGAACTGGTCATACTTCCAATTGAGCGATTTGCAGTCAGTGCGCTTAAGGGAGCGGCCTTCGCAGACCAGATAGCGCCACGTCTTGCCGCGAACGGTACTAGAGGTGACGACCATAGCCGAACCACAATGAGCGCAGCGCAAGAGACGTGGGAAGAGATTGGTGGTGTTTCCAGCTTGCGGGTTCTGGTGGCGAACACGTTGGCGGCTCTGGATAGCGAGCCATTCGGTTTCCGTGATGAGGGGAGGGAAGTAGCTGCGCACTTCCTCCTTCTTGAGCACCAAAGAGCCATAAGCTGCCTTGGACTTGAGAACGTCCTGCACCATACTCTTTCCCCAAGTGCCCCCTCGGGAAGACGGGATGCCATTTTCGTTTAGATGATTTGTGATGGCCCATTGCCCGTGGCCGTCTGTAGCAAGCTGAAAGATCAGGCGGGCATCATTGGCGCGGGCATTGAGTTCCTGCGTCGTCTGGTCGATCCAAAAGGGGACCTTTGAAAGCTTCAAACGCTCGCCTTGCATGGCGCGCTTCACGCGGCCATTCCATGATTCTCCGATGCGCTTGGAAAGCTTGTCGCTGTACTCGTGAGCGGCTTGCATCGCCATGAGCGACATGAGGAGATTGGCGAAATTGTCGTCATAGCCTTCAGCGGTATGCACCCGGCCATCCGTGAGGGTGACCAACGTTAAGCCCGTATCGAGCAAGTCGAGGAAGTAGCGAACGGCGCGTGTTGGTTTCACGCGGGTGATACGGTCAATGTTCTCGACGATGAGGACATAGTCGTTAGCGATCTTGCCAGCCTTAACGTCCGCGACGAACTGCCCAAGGCTTGCCTCTAGGTTCGCGCCTTTGAATGCTGACACGCCATCATCAACAAGTTGCTTGTCCAGCGTGAGGCCATAGGTCGTGCAGAAGCTTTCGGCGTTCTCCGACTGCCTACGAAGGCTGTCGCCCTCTGCCTGTTTCCCTGAGGACCAACGGGCGTAAGAGATGGCGGTGCGGCCTTTGAGGTCTCTGGCTTGCAACATTGTCGGGCTCCAACTCGGTGTGTTAGAACCGTCCTAATCGTTCTGTAGAGTGCACGTCAAGGCTTGTCCAGTCCGCCGGCCAGAACTGCGACCGTGCCAGTATCCAGGCTGCCGCCGTGAGCGGCCGCATCGATGCCGCGCGCAAGCCCCGATACGATCGCGTAGCCTTCGCGCCCGAGCTCGGATGCGAGGAGCCGAGCCATTCGTACGCCGGCCACCGAGGCGTTACGCGCGCCCACGATGGAAACGGCCGGCAGTTGGAAGGTTTCTGAGCGGCCCTTTATAGCCACCAGCGGCGGCGGTAAATCCATGCGGCGCAGCATCGGCGGATAGTCCGGCTCGCCTATCGCGACGAAGCGCGAACCATGCCGCCGCGCGGCGTCCATTTCGGCTTCGGCCTGGCTCTCGGTGGCCACTCGCATCGGTCGCGACGCACCGCCGCGCATCGCCAGTTCCGGAAGGGCGGCGATGGCGGCTTCCGCCGAGCCGAAACGGTTGATGAGTTCGCGAAACGAAGCAGGGCCGACATTGTCGGTGCGGATCAGACGAAGCCAGTGAAGACGCTGCCGGTCGGTGAGCCTCGGGCCTCCCGCCGGCGGGCCATTCATCCTTTTGCTCCGATCTTGGACTCGGTACCGCCAAGCAGCCGGGAAATGTTGGCGTGGTGCTTGATGAACACGAGGATGCTCATCACCAACATGACGGTCGCACAGTCGTTCAACCCCATTATGTAGAGTATCGCCGGCGTCGCGATGGCAGCCACCAGTGCGGCGAGCGAAGAGAAGCGCGACAGGAACGCCACCGCGAGCCAGAGGACGGCGAAGACGAGGGCGGCCTTCCACGCGAAGGCTGCGAGCACGCCCAGATAGGTGGCGACGCCCTTGCCGCCCTTGAAGCCGAGCCAAACGGGAAAGAGATGGCCGACGAAGGATGCGAAGCCGGCCGCCATGCCCGCTTCGGCTCCCCAGTTCGCCGCGATGAGAACGGCGGCCGTTCCCTTCACTGCGTCGAGAATCAGGGTGAGGGCGGCAAGCCCCTTGTTTCCGGTGCGCAGAACGTTGGTCGCACCGATATTGCCCGAGCCGATCTTGCGCACGTCCCCAAGCCCCGCCGCCTGCGTAACCAGCAGGCCGAACGGGATCGAGCCCAGCAGATAGCCAAAGACGAGCGCGATGATGACTGGAGTCATGACGGACGTTTCCCCCTGGAACCGGTATTCAGGCGCGGTGGACTGTGCTTCCTGCGACCAGCGTTTGCAAGACCTTGCCCTGCAGGCGTGCGCCTTCGAAGCAGGTGTTCTTGGAACGCGAGCGGATATCCTGCTCCCGCACGAGCCAGGGCTCTTCAAGGTCCACCACGATCAGGTCGGCGGCCGCCCCGGGTGCGAGCGTGCCGCCGGGCAGCCCGAATCGTTTGGCCGGTGCGGTGGAGAGCGCATCGATGATGCGCATCAACGGCACCTCTTCATTGTGGTGCAGGCGGAGCGCCGCCGCCAGCAGCGTTTCCAGCCCGATCGCACCCGAGGCGGCGTCGGCAAACGGCAGGCGCTTGGTGTCAACGTCCTGCGGGTCGTGCGACGACACGAGAATGTCGATCGTGCCGTCGCGCAGCGCCTCGACCATGGCGACGCGGTCTTCCTCGGCGCGCAAAGGCGGCGAGAGGCGGAAGAAGGTGCGGTATTCGCCCACGTCGTGCTCGTTGAGCGACAGGCTGGCGATCGCGGCTCCTGCCGTCACCGCCGCCCCGTCGGCCTTGGCGCGAGAGACCGCGGCGGCCGACATTGCGGTGGAAATCTTGGCTGCGTGGTAGTTGCTGCGGGTCAGCCGCGCCAGCATCAGGTCGCGCTCGAGCGGGATCGCCTCGGCCTCGCGCGGGATGCCCGGCAGACCGAGCCAGCTTGCGAAAAGCCCCTCGTTCATCACCCCGGTAGACGCCAGGTCGGGATCCTGCGTCTCGTGGTCGATCACTGCGCCGAAATCGCGGGCGTAGGTAAGTGCGCGGCGCATGACCAGTGCGTTGGAGATGGTGTGCCGCCCTTCGGTGAAGGCGACGGCTCCGGCCTCCCGCAGCAGGCCGAACTCGGACATCTCGGTGCCCCTGAGCCCGCGCGTGATCGCAGCGGCGGGGAAAACGTTGACGATGGCGGTGTCGCGCGCCGTGCGCAGCACGAATTCCACCAGCGCGACATCGTCAATAACCGGATCGGTATCAGGCATCATGATGATGGAGGTGACGCCGCCGGCGGCCGCCGCCGTGCTAGCGGACGCTATCGTTTCGCGATGCTCCGCCCCAGGCTCTCCAATGTGGACACGCGCATCGACGAGGCCCGGCAGAATGGTCTTGCCCCGGCAATCGACGATGGTCGCGCCTTCGGGCGCGCCCTGGTTGTGCGCTGAAGCGCCCGCAGCGGCGATCGTCTTTCCATCGACGATCACCGCGCCGATCTCATCGAGCGTGCGCGACGGATCGACGATGCGGGCGTTCTGGAAGAGAGTGACACTCATCCCGCAACTCCTTCCGGGTTGCGGCGCGGGTCGAGCAGCGCCTCCATCACGGCCATGCGCACGGCGACGCCCATCTCCACCTGTTCCTGGATGACGCTCTGGGGGCCGTCCGCAATCTCGGAGGCGATTTCCACGCCGCGGTTCATAGGGCCGGGATGCATCACCAGCGCATCGTCGCGAGCGGCTTTCAGCTTCTCGGCATCGAGGCCGTAGTAGCGGAAATATTCACGCACCGAGGGCACGAACGCACCTTGCATACGTTCGCGCTGCAGGCGCAGCATCATCACCACGTCTGCGCCGTGCAGCCCTTCCTTCATGGTGTTGAACACCTCGACGCCCATGGCCGAGATGCCCGCGGGCAGGAGCGTGGACGGGGCGACGACGCGCACCCGGGCACCGAGCGCGTTGAGCAGCAGGATATTGGAACGCGCGACCCGCGAGTGGCCGATGTCGCCGCAGATCGCCACCGTCAGGCGCGCGATCTTGCCCTTGGCGCGGCGGATGGTCAGCGCGTCTAGCAGCGCCTGCGTGGGGTGTTCGTGAGCGCCGTCGCCCGCATTGACGACCGAGCAGCCGACCTTTTGGGCCAGAAGGGCGGCCGCGCCCGCCGACGCGTGGCGGATGACGAGGATGTCGGGGCGCATCGCGTTCAGCGTCATCGCCGTGTCGATGAGTGTTTCGCCCTTCTTCACCGAAGACGAGGCGACAGACATGTTCATGACGTCGGCCCCCAGACGCTTGCCGGCGAGCTCGAATGACGATTGCGTGCGGGTGGACGCCTCGTAGAACAGATTGATCTGGGTGCGGCCGCGCAGGGTCGAGGTCTTCTTTTCCGATTGGCGCGAAATCGCAACCGCATCGTCGGCGCGATCCAGAAGCAGCTCTATGTCGGAAGGAGACAGATCCTTGATGCCCAGCAGGTGCCGGTGCGGATAAAGCGGGAAGGGCGCGCGCTCATTCATGTCAAAGCGGTGCTATAGGGAAGGGCAGGCGGCCTCGCAAGCACGCAGGCGGACATCCACCGGATTTTCCTCGCAAGAGCGGCCGGTTTGCATGTAACTGTGGCGATCCTGCTGGAATCGCGCCGGAGTTTGCAGTTGACGCATGAGGTACTGAACCAGAGCCCCCCGCTGACGGGTACGAGCGCGTGGCGGGCCGACCCCCTGCTGGTGCAACTCGCGGAAGGCTATTCCGACCCGGTGCGGCGCGAGCTGGACCAGTTGGGCCGCTACGTGCGCTCGTCGGAGGCGCAGGAGCTTGCCCGTCTCGCCAACACGGAAACGCCCAAGCTCAGGACGCATGACCGGCAGGGAAAGCGCATCGATCTGGTCGAATTCCACCCGGCCTATCATGCTTTGATGCGCCGGTCCGTATCGATCGGCCTTCACTCGTCCGTCTGGGAGAACAATGCAGCGGAGACCGGCAAGCGCCATCAGGTGCGCGCCGCGCGCTTCTACATGACGGCGCAGCTTGAATGCGGGCATCTGTGTCCCATCACCATGACCAGCGCCTCGCTCGCCGCGCTGATGGCCAACCCCAAGCTTTTCCGCGAGTGGGCGCCGCGTGTGACCACGCGCAAATACGATCAGGGCCAGAAGCCGCCGGTGCAGAAGGCCGGGCTGACGCTCGGCATGGGCATGACGGAAAAGCAGGGCGGCACGGACGTGCGCGCCAACACGACAAGGGCAGAACGGGCCGGCAACGGCTTCTACCGACTGACGGGGCACAAATGGTTCATGTCCGCGCCGATGTCGGATGCGTTCCTGATGCTGGCTCAGGCGGGCGAGGGGCTGTCATGCTTCCTGGTGCCGCGCATCCTTGGCGACGGAACCGACAATGGACTGCGTTTCCAGCGACTGAAGGACAAGCTCGGCAACCGCTCCAATGCGTCTTCGGAGGTGGAGTTCACCAACGCGATAGCCGAGATGGTCGGAGAGCCAGGTGCCGGCATCAAGACGATCATGGACATGGTGACGCTGACGCGGCTCGACTGTGCGGTGGCCAATGCGGGCCTGATGCGGGCGGGCCTTGCCGAGGCAGTGCACCATACTCGTCATCGCATCGCGTTCGGCTCCCCGCTCTTCGAACAACCGTTGATGCAGCGCGTGCTGGCTGACATGGCGCTGGACGTGGCAGGCGCGACCGCGCTGTCGTTGCGGCTGGCGCGGTCGTTCGACGAGGCAGCAAACGACCCCGGCGAGGCGGCCTTCGCACGGTCGATGACGCCCGTGGTGAAATACTGGGTCTGCAAGATCGCGCCGGCGCTGCTCTATGAAGCGATGGAGTGCCTCGGCGGCAACGGTTATGTCGAGGAAGCGCCGCTGGCGCGTGCCTACCGCGAGGCCCCGGTCAACGCGATCTGGGAGGGTTCCGGCAACGTGATGGCGCTGGACGTGCTGCGCGTGCTCCGGCGCGCGCCACAGCTCTTCGATGAGGTGCTTGCCGGCATCGGCCGCGATCTGGGCCCGGCCGGCAAGGGCACTGTGGGCGTGCTGCGGGCCGCCCTCCAGGTCGCCAGCTCAGACGAGGGCTCGGCACGCATCCTGACCGAGCAACTGGCGATCTCGGCGGCCGCGGCTGAACTTCGGCGGCTTGGCGCGGGGCAGATTGCCGACGCCTTCGTCGAATCCCGCCTGGCTGGGCAGTGGCGCACGACCTACGGCATGCTGGACGCGCGGCATGACGCGCGCGTGATCGTGGATACGCTCTATCCGGAGCTGACCTGAGCGGCCAAAGCCAGCACCAGCGGTATCGAGAAGAACGAAACCGCCGTCTGTAGTGTGGTGACTGCCGCGTATAATTCCGCGTCGCCGCCAAGCTGGCGTGCGAGAAGGTATCCGTTCATAGCCGTGGGCACGGCCGCGCAGAGCGCGAGATAAAGCACCGGTTCGCCGCGCAGGCCGAACAGCATGGCGAGGCCCACCAGTACCACCGGGAACACGGCGAGCTTCATCACGACGGGCAGCCAGATGGCGAAACGCATGCCGACCAGATCGCCGGGGCGCAAGCTCGCGCCGATCGCCATCAGCCCAAGACCGAGCGCCGCATTTCCCACCAGCCGCAGCGTCTCATTGACCGGTTCGTAGAGCCCGAAGGGTGTCAAGCGGAGGATCACCCCGAGGCAAACGGCAAGCACAAGAGGGTTGAGCGCGACCTGAAGCAGCGTCCGGCCAAGACTTGCCTGACGATTGGCGAAGCGCATCACCACGAAGATAACTAAGACGTTGATCGGCACGATGATGACGGCCATTGCCAAGGCCACCACCGCCGCGCCTTCTGGCGGGAATATCTTGGTGGCCACCGGCAGGGCGATGAACCCGTTCCAGCGGATCGACGTCTGAAAGACCGAGGAATATTCGCTGGCCGCGACGAGCCCGGTGCCCCGGAGCACCGGCCATAGCGCCAGCATAAGTACAGCCATGACGGCGACACCGGTGAGGAGGGCCGCGAGCATCGCATCTAGCCGCAGACCCGAGAAATCCGCGTTGTAGATCGTCACGAAAAGCAGCGAGGGGTACAGGAACCAGTAGCTCAACTGCTCCATGCCCGGCCATGCGGCGTCGTTGATGATCGGCAGGCGACGCAGGACCATGCCCGCCGCGATCAGCAGGAAGATGGGCAGGATACTTTCGAGGATGACAAGCATTGGTTGCGGCGCGGACAGGAGAGACACGCGCCGGATAGGCGCTGCGCCATGATGTGTAAAGCCGGCACGGGCCGGTCTGCCTTGGCCCAGTGGACAAAACGTCCCGCTGTTAACCTTAACAGATGGTTTCCGTTGCCGTCGTTGCGACCAGCGTCCACTCTCGATTCTCGTCGAACAGGGCCAGCATGCACAAGATTCTCATAACCAGCCTGTCGGTCTACTGGACGGTGGTCTTCGCACTGGCCGCTTCGGGCGCCGGAACGCTGTCTGCAGCCGGGCTGGAGCAGGCAGGCCTTGGCGACGCCACGCTGGCCATCGCAAATGCGCTTGTGGCGGCACTCTTCCTGTGGACTGCGATTGCGACGTGGGCGCGCGTGCCCGGCGCGCCTTCCGGTGGCTATGACGACGTAGCGCGCGTGGCGTTTACGGCAGCTTCGCTGGTTCTGTCGGCCGCGGCACTCGTCGAGGGGCTGGGCGGCGAGCAAGTGTCGCCTATGATAGGAATAAAGTTTGCGGCGCTGGCTGCATCCTACCTCGTCATACGCATGGAAGAACGGGCCGGGGAACAGGAACCGGCAGTTGTGGATTATTCATACGCCGTAGCGCGACGACTGGCAGTCGGGGCGGCTCACGGATCGATGCTGTCGCGGCTCACGCGACGAGGGCCGGACACCGCGGAGAACGAAGGCTGATGCGCTACATCCTGCTGTTCTGGGCGCTGCCGATGGGCCTTTTCTGGGGCTGGTACCTGCTATCCTACCACGACATGCATTTCGGGCTGCTCTTCCTGAGCCGCAGCGTTCATGATTTTGCATTCGGCTTTTACGGCAACCTGCTCGGCATAGATCCTGCGACGATCCCGCCACTGGTGGCGCGCGCCTGCGTCGTCGACACGGTGCTGATCTTCGCGATCTACGCTTTCCGCAAGCGTCGCGAAATCGCCGCGTGGTGGAACGCGCGGTCGGTGGCTATGAGCCCAGCGCCCGAAGTCGGTCAAGCGCCCCCTGCAGAATGAAGGCTGCCGCCGCCGAATCGATGCGGGCCTCGCGCTTCTTGCGGGACACGTCCATCGCAAGAAGCGCGCGTTCAGCCGCCACGGTAGAAAGCCGCTCGTCCCAGTAGACGAATGGCAGATCGGTCATCTTCTCGATGTTGCGGACGAAGGCGCGCGTGGCCTGCGCGCGCGGACCCTCCGAGCCATCCATGTTGACGGGCAGGCCAATCACCACGGCGCCTGCCTTTTCCTTCTCCAGCGCAGCCAGAAGGGCCTGGGCGTCCAGCGTGAACTTCCGGCGCGTGATGACAGGCCGCGGGTGCGCGAATGACAGGCCGGGGTCGGAGACGGCGACGCCGATGGTCTTGGTACCGAGATCCAGCCCGGCGACCGTTGCGCCGGCGGCAAGCCGCGCGCGCAGCTCGGAAATGTCGATGACGGCCAATTAGCGCCCGATCCTCTTTGACTTGTCGCGTTCGGGTTCTATCCTTCCGGCAACACAAAAGCGAGGAGGAGATCCTTTCCGATGAAGCTGACCTGGTACGGCCATTCCGCATTCCGTGTGGAGGCAGGCGGAGCAACGATCCTCATAGACCCTTTTCTCTCTGGCAACCCCTCGTGGAGCAAGGGGTGGGAGGGGCCGGCACAGGGCGTCACGCATGTTCTGCTGACCCATGGCCACAATGACCACGTGGGCGATGCGCTGCCGATCCTGAAGAAGACCGGGGCCATGCTCGTCTCCAATCCCGAGATTTGCGACTATTTCGCTGGGCAGGGCGTCGAGAAGGTCAATCCCGGCAACCATGGCGGCACCGTGGATTGCGGCGGCTTTACCGTGACATTCGTCAATGCGCTGCATTCGTCCGCCTACACGCTGGAAGACGGCAAGAACGTTTATCTGGGCAATCCCAACGGACTGGTCCTGCACTTCCCGGACGACAAGACCCTCTACCACATGGGTGATACCGACATTTTCTCGGATATGGCGCTCATCCAAGAACTGCATCAGCCGGACATAGGCCTTGTGCCAGTGGGCGACCGGTTCACGATGGGCGGTGCGGTGGCAGCGCTTGCCTGCCAGCGCTTCTTCAGCTTCGAAAAGGTCGTGCCGTGCCATTTCGGCACCTTCCCGCTGCTCGATTCGTCTGCTCAGAGCTTCATCGACGGCATGGAGGGCTCCGGAGCCACAGTGCTTACGCCCAAGGTTGGAGAAGCCTTCGACGCCTGATCGACTTAGGCAGAATCCCGGCGTTCCATGTTGCGCGGCGGCGACCGCGCCTTTATAGCGCGAGCATATGTTTTCCCTAGCAATCGCCGGAGCGCATCATGTCCGTCGACATCGACACCGTTAAGCGCGTGGCGCGGCTCGCCCGCATCGCCGTCACCGAAGAAGAAGCCGGTCGCATGACCGGCGAACTCAACACAATCCTCGGCTTCGTGGAGCAGCTCGGAGAGGTCAATGTCGAAGGCGTCGAGCCTATGACATCGGTCATCCCCATGGCGATGAGGAAGCGGCAGGACGGCGTGACCGACGGCGGAAAGGCTGCGGACATCGTGGCAAACGCGCCCGCGACCGAGGACAATTTCTTTCTCGTGCCCAAGGTGGTGGAGTAGCCGCCATGGCGATCGAGATCGCGATCGAGACGCCCTTGCAGGACGATATGCGCGCGCTGATCGTGGAGTTGAACGACGCGATGAACGCGCAGGAACCCGACACTCCCGAGGAGTTCAAGTTCCGAATGACCGCCGAGGAGATGGCCGGCCCGGAGACGACCGTCTGGATCGCACGGCTGGACGGCAAGGCTGTCGGCTGCGGCGCGCTGCTGCGGCACGGCGGGGGCTATGGTGAGGTCAAGCGCATGTATGTGCGGCCCGGAATGCAGGGAAGGGGCATCGCTGGCCTCATCCTCTCGGCCATCGAGCAAAAGGCGGCCGCCGAAGGCATGTCGCGGTTGGCGCTCGAGACCGGGGTGCCCTATCTCGCGGCGCGACGGGTCTACGAGCGGGCGGGCTTCGCCCAGTGCGGACCGTTTGCCGACTATCCCGACAATCCGTATTCGGTTTTCTACGAAAAGGCGCTCACCCGGCAGCAGGCCGCCGAAACCGCCCTTTGAGATCGACGAAAGAAACGATGACGAACCTGACGCACCTCACCATTGCCGAAGCACGCAAGAAGCTGCGTGCAAAGGAGATTTCGGCGCTGGAACTGACCGACGCCTATCTCGGCGCGATCGACGCCGCCAACGAGACGTTCAACGCCTATGTCGCGGTCACGCACGACAAGGCGCGGGAGATGGCGAAGGCATCCGACGCAAGGCTCGCCGGCGGGCAGGGCGGCGAGCTGGAAGGCATCCCGCTCGGCATCAAGGATCTGTTCGCGACCGAAGGCGTCCACACGCAGGCGGCAAGCCATGTGCTGGACGGGTTCAAGCCGCGTTACGAATCGACCGTGACCGCGAACCTGTGGGCCGACGGCGCGGTCATGCTGGGCAAGCTGAACATGGACGAGTTTGCGATGGGCTCGTCCAACGAGACGTCCTACTACGGCCCGGTCAAGAATCCGTGGCGTGCCAGAGGATCGAACGTCGATCTGGTGCCGGGCGGCTCGTCGGGCGGTTCCGCCGCGGCGGTATCCGCCTTTCTGTGCGCCGGCGCTACCGCGACGGATACGGGCGGCTCGATCCGTCAGCCGGCCGCATTCACAGGCACGGTCGGCATCAAGCCAACCTACGGACGCTGCTCGCGCTGGGGCACCGTGGCCTTCGCGTCTTCGCTGGACCAGGCCGGGCCGATCACGCGCGACGTGCGTGACGCGGCGATCATGCTGAAGTCGATGGCATCGGTGGACCTCAAGGACACGACCTCCGTGGATTTGCCGGTGCCGGATTACGAGGCAGCGCTCGGTCAGTCGGTCAAGGGCATGAAGATCGGCATTCCCAAGGAATACCGTATCGACGGTATGCCCGATGAGATCGAGGCGCTCTGGCAGAAAGGCATTGCGTGGCTGAAGGATGCCGGCGCGCAGATCGTCGATATCTCGCTGCCGCATACGAAGTACGCGCTGCCAGCCTACTACATCGTTGCGCCCGCGGAAGCGTCGTCCAACCTCGCCCGTTACGACGGGGTGCGCTACGGGCTTCGCGTGCCGGGCAAGGACATCATCGACATGTACGAGAAGACCCGCGCCGAAGGTTTCGGCCGCGAGGTCAAGCGCCGCATCATGATTGGCACCTACGTGCTGTCGGCTGGCTACTACGATGCCTATTACGTCCAGGCGCAGAAGGTGCGCACCCTTATCAAGAAGGATTTCGAGGACGTCTTTGCTGATGGTGTCGATGCCATCCTGACGCCCGCGACGCCTTCTGCCGCCTTCGGCATCGCCGATCAGGACATGGCCGCCGACCCGGTTAAGATGTACCTCAACGACATCTTCACGGTTACGGTCAACATGGCCGGCCTGCCGGGGATCGCGGTGCCTGCCGGTCTCGACGGCAAGGGACTTCCTCTCGGCCTCCAGCTCATCGGACGCCCGTTCGAGGAAGAGACGCTGTTTCGCGCGTCACACGTGATCGAGCAGGCGGCGGGGCGGTTCCAGCCGGAGAAATGGTGGTAGGAATGACCCGCCCTACGCCGCAAACAGCCTGGTAGGGCGCTAATGTTCTTCATTCTTTCCAAAGTCTTCTGGGCGGTCGCTCAACCGATCAACTTGATCGGGATTCTGGTGCTTGTTGGCGTGGTTGCGGCCTTTTTCCGGCTGCGGCGCACCGGTCTCCTCTTCTCCATCAGCGGCCTGCTGGTGCTGGCGCTGGGTGCATGGACGACCACAGGAGCGCTGATGCTTCATCCGCTCGAGGACTATTTTTCGCGGCCCGACCCTGCGCCGGAAAACGTGGCCGGCGTGATCGTGCTGGGCGGCGGGTTCGAGGGCGCGATCAACCTCGCGCGGGGTGGCTATGAACTGAATGCCGGCGGCGATCGTTTCGTCGAGACCGCGGTTCTGGCCCGGCGCTACCCGGAGGCGCGGATCGTGGTGACGGGGGGGACCGGAACCCTGCTGCTGGATGGCGAGGGCGACGGGGATACCGCGCCGCGCCTGTTGACGGCGCTGGGTGTGGAGCCGGAGAGGCTGGTGCTGGAGAACCGCTCGCGCAACACCCATGAGAACGCGGTTTTCACCCGGGAGGTGGTTGAGCCGCAGCCGGGCGAGACATGGCTTCTCGTGACCTCCGCCTTTCATATGCCTCGCTCGGTCGGCCTGTTCCGCAAGGCTGGCTTCGACGTGACCCCGTGGCCTGCGGACTACCGGACTGCGGGCAACGAGACGTTCGGGCTCGCCCAGGACAATGTTTCCGACTCGCTGCAGAACCTGTCTGTCGCCATCCGGGAATGGATAGGTCTCATCGCGTACCGGGTGACCGGCCGCATCGACAGCATATTTCCGGCCCGCAGCTAACCTTTGTCGAGGACCGCGTCACGCGCGGCGGAAAAGAACTGGCGGCGGATCAGCACGCCCAGGACGAAAACGGTCGTGGCCATGAAGACCCAAGGGCCGACGAACCAGCCAAGATAGCCGATCGAGAAGAAGATGCCCCGCAGGCCGGCATTGAAGTGCTTTCCGGCCAGCACGTTCATGCGCGCCGCGCGCTTGACGGCCAATTCCGTCTCGTCCAGCGCCTGCGCCTCGTCTTGCAGCACCGGCACGGCCCCAACCAGGATCGAGCAGTAGTTGAACAGCCGGTACGACCAGCCGAACTTGAAGAAGGCGTAGGACAGGATCGCTATCAGGCCCAGAACCTTGGCCTCGAACACGGGCCGTGCGACCTCGTCCGCTGCCGGCAGATCGCCCAGCACTCCGAGCACGGCGTCGGTCGATCCGAGCAGGGCGAAGCAGCCGCCGATGGCGAGAAGGCAACTCGACGCGAAGAATGCCGTGCCCTGCTGGAGCCCGCTCATGATGCCCGTGTCGATCATGCGCAGTTCGCGGCGCGCCATGGTGCGCATCCACGCCTCGCGCTGCCGGTTCATGGCCGAGGTGAGCGACGGGCGCGAGACGAAGCGCTCGTCGGTGGCGTTGGAGAACAACACCCAGCCAACCAGGAAGAACAGTATGGCGGCTAGATCGGCCGGGCTGCCGAGCAGAGAATCGATCAACATGCCGCAAGGATAGCCTGAAAGGCGCGGCGCTGGCGAAGGCTTCCCGCGTGCCTTGTTTTGGCCGGCAATGTTGAGGATATGTGAAGCAGATGTCGCACCCTAAAGTGTTGATTTTAGATAATTTAGTTCGACATGGAGTCGGCGGCATCAACAGGCTGCCTTGGTTCTGCCACTTTGTGCGTTGCACAGGGCGCCCCGAACGGCTAAGAAATCGCCAGACGGGTGGGACCGTCGCGGCGTTTCGAGAGCCGCATTTCGGGAAAAAATCTACGGAAACAGGACAAAAATGGACGAAAGCGTTCAGAAATCCTGCTGGGGCGTAACCGCCAAGGCAGTGATCGGGTTTGCCGGCATCATCCTGCTGGCTTGGCTCTTCAGCGGCCCCGCAAGCGCGGCGATCCTCGCCGCCGCATAATTGACCCAGCAGACATATGGAATTGCAAAGGCGCGGCTTCGACCGCGCCTTTTTCTTTTGCGTCGGACCAATGTCGCAGGAAAGGCAGGGGAAGTCGGCGGCCCGCTTGCCTATATGCGCAAAAGCCGTGAAACATCGGCCTGAAATCTCGGGAGCGCATGGCATGTTTCTATCGGTCTTCGATCTGTTCAAGATCGGCATTGGGCCCTCATCCTCTCACACGATGGGACCGATGACGGCTGCTGCGCGTTTCCTCGACGAACTGCTTGGTGACGACTGGCCGCGCCCGACCGGCGCGAAGGTGGACAGGCTGGCGGTAAGCCTGCACGGTTCGCTCGCGTTTACGGGGGTGGGACATGGCACCGATCGCGCCGTCGTCCTCGGCCTTACCGGGCTCACACCGGTGACCGTCGATCCGGACGGCGTCGATGAGGTGCTTTCTCAGGTCGCGGCCGCCAAGCGTGTCTGCCCGCCCGGACATCCCGGCTACCACTTCGATCCCGCGGCCGATCTGGTTCTGGACAAGAAGACCCCGTTGCCGGGCCACGCCAACGGCATGGCGTTCTCGGCCTTCGATGCGGACGACAGGCTGCTGCTGCGCAGAATCTACTATTCCATCGGCGGCGGCTTCGTCGTCTCCGACGAAGAACTGCAGCGCATGAAGGCCGAGGGTCCTCTGCGCGGAAGCGGCGGCAAGAAGGTGCCGTATCCGTTCGGCAACGCAAAGGAGATGCTGGCGATGGCTGCTAAAAGCGGCCTTTCCATCGCCGGCATGAAGCGTGCCAACGAGGAGCGTCATATGTCGCGCGAGGAGCTGGATGCCGGCCTCGACGCGATCTGGGAAGCGATGCGCGGCTGCATCGAGCGCGGGCTGTCGCAGGAGGGCATCATGCCCGGCGGGCTCAAGGTCAAGCGTCGCGCACGCAAGCTGCACGACAGGCTGCAGGAGGAGTGGAGCCGCAACCGGCCCAACCCGCTGCTGGCCAATGACTGGCTGTCGATCTACGCCATGGCCGTCAACGAGGAGAACGCAGCCGGTGGCCGGGTGGTAACCGCACCTACCAACGGTGCGGCGGGCGTGGTGCCCGCCGTGATGCGCTACTGGCTCCACTTTCATGTCGAGGCGGACCAGGAATCGATTCGCGACTTCCTGCTGACGGCGGCGGCCGTCGGCGGCATCATCAAGCACAACGCCTCGATCTCCGGCGCGGAAGTCGGCTGCCAGGGCGAGGTGGGGTCTGCGTCTGCCATGGCCGCCGCCGGCCTCTGCGCCGTCATGGGCGGGACGCCCGAGCAGGTGGAGAATGCGGCGGAGATCGCGCTGGAACATCATCTCGGCATGACATGCGATCCCGTCGGCGGTCTGGTGCAGGTGCCGTGCATCGAGCGCAATGCTCTGGGCGCGGTGAAAGCCGTCACCGCCGCATCGCTTGCCATCAAGGGTGACGGGACGCATTTCGTGCCGCTGGATGCGGCGATCGAGACGATGCGCCAGACCGGCCTCGACATGAACGAGCGTTACAAGGAAACCAGCCTGGGCGGCCTCGCGGTCAACGTCGTCGAGTGCTGACCACCCTGTGGATTTGTGAAGGGTCGCCGCTTCATTGCCAGGGGCCGGCGGTCTAAATAAGGGCCATGGCTCTTCATCTCATAAAACTCTGTGTCGGTTGCGAAAGCGTCGAAGACCTCGAAGACTGGATTGCGCTGAAGCTCGACGAGAAGCGCAAGGCCGGCCTTGCGGCCGAGCATTTCCATACGACCCGCATGGTGCCCAAGCGTGTCGACGAACTGCTCGATGGCGGTTCCCTCTACTGGATCGTCAAGGGCGGGGTGCAGTGCCGCCAGCGGCTCATCGACATCAGGCCCTTCACCGATGCGGAAGGGGTGGGGCGCTGTCGCCTCGTGTTCGAGCCGGAGGTGGTGCGCACCGAATGGCAACCGCGCCGGCCGTTTCAGGGCTGGCGCTATCTCGGCGAAGCGGATGCTCCGAAGGATCTCGCCGCCGCTGGCACCGAAGAGGAGCTACCGCTGAACCTGCGGCGTGAGCTTACGGAACTCGGCCTGCTGTAAGCGCGACGCGGGATGGCGGCACTTGCAAGCAGCGCCGTTGAGCCACATGTTCTCGCCATGAGTGACGATAGAACGCCCACACGTACAGGCAGCACGAGCAAGCCTGCCGTTCAACGCTCCGATTCGGCAGCGATCGACGCATTCGTGCGCCAGGCCCGCGCACTGGCGACGCCCGATGCCGGCGGGCAGGGCGGACGGCTGATCCTCGCGCTCGACGCGACGATGAGCCGTCAGCCTACCTGGGATCTTGCCTGCTCGCTGCAGGGCGAGATGTTCGATGCGGTGGGCAAGGCAGGCGGGCTGAACGTCCAGCTCGTCTATTTTCGCGGTTTCGGAGAGTGCCGATCGTCGCGTTTCGTGCGCGATACGGATTCTCTCAAGGAATTGATGACGAAGATCGACTGCCGCGGCGGCCATACGCAGATCGGCAAGGTGCTGTCGCATGCGCTGAAGGAGAACGAGCGCGGAAAGGTCAATGCGCTCGTCTATATCGGCGATGCGATGGAAGAAGGCATCGACGACCTGGCCAACAAGGCCGGGAAGCTTGGCCTTCACGGTGTGCCGGTCTTCGCCTTTCAGGAAGGGCACGACCCGGTGGCCGAGGCGGCGTTCAAGGAAATCGCCCGCCTTTCCAAGGGAGCGTGGTTCAGGTTCGACCGCAGCGCGGCGTCGGCGCTGTCGAAGTTGCTGTCGGCAGTGGCCGTATTCGCCTCGGGCGGGTTGAAAGCGCTGGAGGCGCGCGGCCGCGCCGAGGATCGCCTCATGATCGAGCATCTGAAGAAGGCCGGCGGACGCGGATGACGGTTCTGTTCTACGTCGCGGCCGCCATCCTCGTTCTGACGCTGCTATCGGCAGTCTTTCTGCGACTCGATGCGGCGAGGCTGGCGGGCGGTATGCGGCTTGCAGGACCGCTCATCGTGGGCGTGGTCGGCGTCGGGCTGTTATTGTTCGGCCGGGCGGGTCTGGGCGGCATGCTGGTTTCGACCGCACTCGCATGGCACCTGTCGGGGAGGGTGCGTCGCGCTTCGCGGCCGACGCCGGGCAAGCGGTCGACCGTGCGCACCGCAGCGCTGGAAATGGAGCTGGATCACGACAGCGGCGGGCTTGAAGGCGTCGTGCTGGCCGGACGCTTCGAGGGCAGGGAACTGAGCCAGCTTTCGCTCGAAGAGTTGCTTGAGCTCGGTGGAGCGTTGTCCGCCGATGGCGAAAGCATGCAACTACTTGAGGCCTACCTTGACAGCCGCTTTCCCGTTTGGCGCGAGCACGTGGACGCGGACATGGGCAACCGGCAGCGTAGCGCGCCAGCTTCGGGCCCCATGACTAAGCAGGAGGCCTACGAGATCCTTGGTCTTGAAGCCGGGGCCAGCGCGGCGGAGGTCCGCAAGGCGCATCGCCGCCTGATGCAGCGCCTGCACCCCGATCTCGGCGGCACTTCTTTCCTTGCGGCGCGGATCAACGAAGCCAAGGAAGTTCTGCTGTCTGGTCACAAGTAGTCCCCTTCGACGCGATTACAGACCCGGGAGGCTCGATCGACCTTGCTGCTCACGACCCCACGGCGTAGCAGTCGATCTTTTGTCTTTTCAGCGCATTGCACGCATTCCACGCCTGGTCCTTGGAGGCGAAGCCACCGAACCGGGCGCGATAGTAGGTGGTGCCCTTGTTGTTGAATTCCTCGATGAAGGCATTTGCCGAGCCGAGGACGCCGGAAGCTTCCTTGCCGGTGCGAACGAGGGCAGCAAACGCATCCGACTGTGAGGGCGACGAGGCGATCTGAACGACCCAGCCCGACGATGCTGCTGCCGTCGAGGCCGTCATGACCGGATCGACGTTGCTTCCTTCGCCGCTGGCAAAACGATCATCGGCGACAGCGGCCGTCGGAGTCGGCACGGGGGCGGAAGGAACGGGTGCCGACGGCATCGGTGCGGAGGCGCGGACGGGGTTGGTCTGCTGGACGTAGGCGGTGACCTGCATGTCCACTTCCGCGGGAACCTGTGCCTGTGCCACCTGTGGCTCGGCGGTCGGGCGGAAAGCGGGCATGGGGATGTTGCGTGTCGGAAGAGCCGTTGTCCCAGCCGAAGCTACAGCCCGCGTGCCTGGCGTCGGCTGGCGCGACGCGACGAGGTTGCTGCCACCGCCGCCGCGCGACGCCCGCGGCAGGTGCTCGCGGATGAGGGCCGCCATATGATCGTCGCGGCTCGCTGCCGACTGGCCACCCATCACGACGGCAACGATGCTGCGGCCGTTGTTCTGAACCGATGAAACGAGGTTGAACCCCGAGGCGCGGATGTAGCCGGTCTTGATGCCGTCGACACCCTCGATGCGTCCCAGCATGCGATTATGGTTGCCGATGCGCTGCTTGCCCAAGGTGAACGAGCGGGTGGAGAAATAGGAATAGTGCTGCGGGAAATGCTCGCGCAGCGCTATGCCGAGAATCGCCATGTCGCGGGCCGTCGTATATTGCTCGGGATTGGGCAGGCCGTGCGCGTTGCGGAACTGGGTCGAGTTCATGCCGAGCTGCCTCGCCTTCGCCGTCATCATACGGGCGAAACTGGCTTCGGAGCCGCCAATGAACTCCCCAACGGCAGTCGAGATGTCGTTGGCCGATCGGGTCACCATGGTGAGGATCGCGTTCTCGACGGTAATCGTGGAGCCAGCCTTGAGCCCGATCTTTGTCGGGGGCTCGGCGGCCGCTTTGGCGGAAATCGGGATTCTCGAATTCTTGTTGATCCGCCCGCTCTCGATCGCCTCAAGCACGAGATAGATCGTCATCATCTTGGTCAGCGAGGCCGGATAGCGCCGTGCATCGGCGTTACGGGAGAACAGGACCTGACCTGTCCGCGCGTCGATCACATAGGCCGCGTAACGCGGGTTTGCCGACGCCTGGCCTGCGACGCCAACCACCAGAACGGCGGCGGCGACAAGGACAGCGAAGAATTTGCTGAAGTTCGAAACTTGCGAGAAAAAGCCTGCCAACGCCTGACGCACAATCATACCCAAACTTCTACGTAATCGAGGAACATGACGCCCGAACCCGGCGCCGGTGCCTGAACGATAGAGGCGAGGGTGTTACCAATCCGTTTATGGTAACCGTCCTGTTCACCAATTCCGTCAACTTCTAGGAAAGCTTTCAGCGTCGGCGCCGGGCGCAACCCCATATTTTGCCGGCATCTTGACTTTTTGTGCAGTGCAGCATAAATAGGTTGCAACGCATAAGAATGCGCGTAACCCGCACCGCCAAGGCCACCAACCAAGGCCCACCCAAGGAAGGTATCGTACAATGGTTCAGTCGTTTGAAGACGCCGGCAAAGCCGGCAAGGAATTCATGGACACCGGCCTGAAGAGCTTTGCAGTTCTGTCGAAGAACGTGCAGGCGATCAGCGTCGAGGCCAGCGAATATTCGAAGAAGGCCTTCGAGAACGGTTCGGCCGCGCTCGAGAAGCTCGTTTCCGCCAAGTCGGTCGAAAAGGCCGTCGAAATCCAGACGGACTACGCAAAGCAGGCCTATGAAGGCTTCGTTGCGCAGGCGACCAAGATGGGCGAGCTCTATGCCGAGATGGCAAAAGATGCCTACAAGCCTTTCGAATCGGTCGTCGCAAAGGCTAAGTAAAAAGCCTCAAGGGACGTTGCCGGCCGGTCGCTTGACCGCCGGCTGGCCCGGTCGCGCTCGCGCGGCCGGGTTTTTTGTCGTCTGGATCGGTGCAACCAACCGGATGCCGCGGAATTACGCAGCGGAAGGTGGTCTGCGTATTGTCAGCAGGAAAGAAGGCCTTAAAATTCCATGACGAATGCCTACATGTCGTGCCTTGAAGGAAGCGCGCGAAAAGTGAAGGATGCGGTGATCAGCGGCGGGGAAACGATGTTCGACTTCGCGGCGAGAATGCAGGGTGACGACGACCGTGCCAATGGTCCCGGTCGTGGGACAGCGGTCATCACACGCACCAAGACGAAAACGAAAAAGCCTTCGCTCTACCGCGTGCTCATCCTCAACGACGACTACACCCCCATGGAATTCGTGGTCCACGTGCTGGAGCGTTTCTTCCAGAAGGATCGCGAGGCAGCGACACGCATCATGCTGCATGTTCACAATCACGGTGTCGGCGAATGTGGGGTCTATACATACGAAGTGGCCGAGACCAAAGTGACACAGGTCATGGATTTCGCCCGACAGCACCAGCATCCGCTGCAATGCGTGATGGAAAAGAAATGAGGTTCTGAATGCCGGCTTTCTCGCAAGGCCTCGAACGTGCACTCCACCAGGCGCTCACTTTCGCAAACGAGCGCCATCACGAATACGCGACACTCGAGCATCTGCTGCTCGCACTGCTCGACGATGGCGACGCTGCCGCGGTCATGCGCGCCTGCAACGTCAATCTCGATGAACTGAAGCAGACGGTCGTCACCTACATCGATACCGAACTCGACAATCTCGTCACGGGCTACGACGAAGATTCTAAGCCTACCGCAGGTTTCCAACGCGTCATCCAGCGCGCGGTCATCCATGTCCAGTCATCCGGCCGGGAGGAAGTATCGGGCGCCAACGTGCTCGTCGCGATCTTCGCGGAGCGCGAGAGCCATGCTGCATACTTCCTGCAGGAACAGCAAATGACCCGCTACGATGCGGTCAACTACATCAGCCACGGCATTGCCAAGCGGCCCGGCTCTTCCGAATCGCGTGCGCCGCGCGGTGCCGAGGAAGAGCAGCCCGGACAGCAGGGCGGGGAGGGCGAGGAGCCCGGCAAGAAGAAGCAGCAGGACGCTCTGACGGCCTACTGCGTCAACCTCAATGTCAAGGCGCGCCAGGGCAAGATCGATCCACTGATCGGTCGCGCGAGCGAGATCAACCGTACGATCCAGGTGCTGTGCCGTCGGTCCAAGAACAACCCGCTCTATGTCGGCGACCCCGGCGTCGGCAAGACTGCCATCGCGGAAGGTCTGGCCAAGCGGATCATCGAGGGCGACGTGCCGGAGGTGCTGCATGATGCGACCATCTTTGCGCTCGACATGGGCACGCTCCTTGCCGGCACCCGCTATCGCGGCGACTTCGAGGAGCGTCTGAAGCAGGTGGTGAAGGAGCTGGAGGATTATCCCGGCGCGATCCTGTTCATCGACGAAATCCACACCGTTATCGGTGCGGGCGCGACCTCGGGCGGCGCGATGGATGCGTCCAACCTGCTCAAGCCGGCGCTCTCGTCGGGCGCTATCCGTTGCATCGGATCGACCACCTACAAGGAGTTCCGCCAGTTCTTCGAGAAGGACAGGGCGCTGGTTCGTCGGTTCCAGAAGATCGACGTCAACGAGCCGACGGTCGAAGACGCGATCGAGATCATGAAGGGCCTGAAGCCGTACTTCGAGGACTTCCACAAGGTGAAGTACACGAACGAGGCGATCAAGGCGGCGGTGGAACTGTCGTCGCGCTACATCAACGACCGCAAGCTGCCCGACAAGGCGATCGACGTGATCGACGAGACGGGTGCGTCGCAGATGCTCCTGCCCGAGGGGAAGCGCAAGAAGACCATCAGCGTCAAGGAGATCGAGGCGACCGTGGCCACCATGGCGCGCATCCCGCCCAAGACGGTTTCGGCCGACGACGAGAAGGTGCTCGCCGGGCTCGAAACCGAGCTCAAGCGCGTGGTTTACGGCCAGGATACCGCGATCACCGCGCTGTCGTCCGCGATCAAGCTGGCGCGAGCCGGCCTGCGCGAGCCCGACAAGCCGATCGGCTCCTACCTGTTCTCCGGCCCCACGGGCGTCGGCAAGACGGAAGTGGCCAAGCAGCTTGCGGCGTCGCTTGGCGTCGAACTGCTGCGCTTCGACATGTCGGAGTACATGGAGCGGCACACGGTGTCGCGTCTCATCGGCGCGCCTCCCGGCTATGTCGGGTTCGATCAGGGCGGCCTGCTGACGGATGGCGTGGACCAGCATCCGCACTGCGTGCTTCTGCTCGACGAGATCGAGAAGGCGCATCCGGATCTGTTCAACATCCTCCTGCAGGTGATGGACCACGGCAAGCTGACCGACCACAACGGCAAGCAGATCGACTTCCGCAACGTGATCCTCATCATGACCACGAATGCGGGCGCGTCGGATCTTGCCAAGGCGGCCATCGGCTTTGGTTCGTCGAAGCGCGAAGGCGACGACATGGAGGCGATCAACCGCCTCTTCACGCCGGAGTTCCGCAATCGCCTCGACGCGATCATCCCGTTTGGATCGCTGCCGGTGCCCGTCATCCATCAGGTGGTGCAGAAGTTCGTGATGCAGCTCGAGGCCCAGCTGGCCGAGCGCCGCGTGACCTTCGAACTGACGCCTGAAGCCATCGCGTGGCTGGCAGACAAGGGCTATGACGAGCGCATGGGTGCGCGGCCGCTCGGTCGCGTGATCCAGGAGCACATCAAGAAGCCGCTCGCCGACGAGGTACTGTTCGGAAGGCTGCGAAAGGGCGGCACGGTGCGCGTCTCCGTCATCAGGACCGAGGCCGGCATCGAGGTGCTCAATCTCGAGGCTCTCGCCGACGAGACCCCGGTGAAGCCGAAGAAGGAAGAGCCGGAAGATCGGCCTGTGAAGCGCAAGGCGAAGAAGGCTCCTGCCAAGGCTGCACCCAAGGCGAAAGCCGCCAAGGCCGAACCGAAGGACAAGCAGCCGCCGAAGCGCAGCATCGTCCCGCAGCTTCCGCGCAAATAGCGCGGCGGATGCGGGGAGGGGACGATGGCCGCTAGCGAACAACATGCCGGCAGGGGTTGGATGCTTTTCCTTCTCCTGTCCGGCTACCTTATCGTGACATTTCTCTATCGCGCGTTCGTGACTGGCGGAAGCTGGCCGCCTTCGCCCTGGCACTACGTGTCCATGGGCTTGACGATGATCCTAATCGCCGGTCTCGTCGGGCAAAAGGCGGTCGTGTCGGCCTCGCTTGCCGGAGACGATCCGAAGCGCCGGTGGATCACGCCGCTGTTCGTGGCGGGCATGGTTTCGGGTTTCGGTTCGCTGCTCATAAGGCTCACAAGCGAGCAGGCATGGTGGACCGGGCATCTCAACTGAAGGTTTCGGTATCAAAGATCGACTGACCTGCGAAGGAGTGTCGCGCAGGACGGAACCCTATGCTATCGGCCATAGGACATGGCCGAACCTGCTCCGCATTCTCCTCCCAACGCTTCCGACTACCGCCGCTGGTTTTTCAAAGGCGTAGTGGCTTGCGTTTCGATCCCCGCCCTCATCCTCATGAGCGCCTTCGTGGGTTTTGCCGGACTGGCGCGTGAAGCGGGAATCACCCTGCCGCAGGCGGTGTTCATGGTCGGCGTCGTGTGGGCGCTGCCCGCCAAGGTGGTGCTGATCGGCGCGATCCTGGCTGGAAGCTCGTTGCCTGCCGCCGCATTCGCCGTCGCGCTCTCATCGGTGCGCTTGACCCCGATGGTGGTCGTGCTGGTACCGGAACTGCGCACCGAGAAGACGCGGCCCTGGGTGCTTTATCTGCTGTCGCAATTCGTTGCGGTGACATCCTGGGTGCTGGCGATGGAGCGCCTTCGCGAGGTGCCGCGCGACATGCGGACGGCATGGTATGCAGGGCTGGGCGGAACGCTGGTCGGCGTCAACATGCTGGTCGTCACGGTGATGTACGTGGTAGCCGGCAGCCTGTCGCCAACCCTGTCGGCCGCGCTGCTGATGCTGACGCCGATCTATTTCCTCACTTCGCTGTGGGGCTCGGCCCGCGAAAGCGCCAGCCATTTCGCGATGATCTTCGGGCTCGTGCTCGGGCCGGTCTTTCACGTTCTGCTGCCGGGCTTCGACCTGCTTGCAGCCGGCGTGATCGGCGGTGTGGGCGCATTCCTGATCCACAGGCTTCGCAAAGGGAAGGGCGCACCATCATGACATTCGACGCGCTCGACACCTGGTGGTGGCCGTATCTTTTCATTCTCATCGCCGGATGGTTCGCGACCAACGCGTGGCGGTTTCTCGGCGTCTATCTCGGTGGCCGGTTGCGCGAGGATACCGACGCGCTGGTGATGGTGCGGGCACTCGCAACCGCACTCGTGGCGGCGGTGATAGGCAACCTCATCGTGTTTCCGAGCGGCGCGCTCGCCGCCGCGCCGATGGCCCTGCGCATGTTCGCGGCAGCGGCCGGGTTCGCCACCTATCTGCTGGTGCGCAAGAGCGTCGTGGCCGGCATTCTCGCGGCCGAGGCCGTGCTGATAACGGGCCTCTATTTGATCGGATTCGACGGCTGACTAGGCGGCCAGCGCGGCCCTGATCTTTTCTGCGTTGGCAGCAAGGACGCCCGGATCTTCCATCTGCCCGGTATGCGGCTTGAGACTCACACCTTCGAAACGGGGAATGATGTGGACGTGAAGGTGAAAGACGACTTGTCCGCCCGCAGGCTCGTTGAACTGCTGGACGGTCACACCGTCGGCGGAGAACGCCTTCACCACGGCGCGCGCCAGCTTCTGCGTCGTAGCCATGACGGCGGCGAGGCTATCCGCCTCAACATCCAGGATATTGCGAGAGGGCTGCTTGGGGATCACGAGACAGTGGCCGTCGCCGCGCGGCATGATGTCCATGAACGCGAATGTAGCGTCGTCCTCGTAGAGCTTGTGGGCGGGTAGTTCGCCGCGAAGGATTTTGGCGAAGACGTTGTCGTTGTCGTAGGCGGCCTTGCTCATGTCTTCCTCGATATGCGCGATTGTCGGCGCATGTTTCGGCGTTCGCGCCGTCAAGGTCAACCTGCGGCGGCGGCTCAGCCTCTCCTGAACGGAGCGCGCTCTTCCAGATATTCGCCGATCTCCTCCACCTCGCGACGCTCGCGGCGCAGGTAATCCGCGACGGCGTTGCGCAGGCCGGGATGCGCGATGTGGTGGGCGGAATGGGTCGTGACCGGCAGATAGCCGCGCGCCAGCTTGTGTTCGCCCTGCGCGCCTGCCTCCACGACCTTCAGTCCGTTCGCGATAGCGAAGTCGATTGCCTGATGGTAGCAGACCTCGAAGTGCAGAAACGGATGATCCTCCACGCAACCCCAGTTGCGGCCATAGAGAGTGTCCGCCCCGATGAAGTTGATTGCCCCGGCTATGTATCGGCCATCGCGACGCGCCATCACCAGAAGGATATCGTCGGCCATACGTTCGCCGACGAGCGAGAAGAATTTGCGATTGAGATATGGCCGGCCCCATTTGCGCCCGCCGGTGTCCATGTAGAAGGCGTAGAAGTCGTCCCACACCGCCTCAGTCAGGTCGCGGCCGGTCAGCCATTCGATCCCGATGCCGGGGGCAAGCGCCTCGCGTCGCTCGCGCTTCAGCGCCTTGCGCTTGCGTGAGGCGAGAGTGTCGAGAAAATCCTCGTAGCTGCCGTAGCCCTCGTTGAAGAAATGGAACTGCTGATCGGTGCGGTGCAGGAAACCTGCCTGCGTCAGATTTTCGATGTCCACTTCTTGCGCGAAAGTGACGTGCACAGAGGAAGTGCCGAGCCTGTCGTTAAGCGCCTTGAGCCCCTCGGCGAGCGCCATGCGCGTGGTCGAAGCATTGCCCGTCAGCGCGGTGAGCAGGCGCGGTCCTGCCGCTGGCGTGAACGGCACCGACGCCTGCAGCTTAGGATAGTAGCGCCCGCCGGCGCGCTCGAAAGCGTCTGCCCACCCATGGTCGAAGACATATTCACCCTGGCTATGGTTCTTCAGATAGCAAGGTACCGCGCCGACGAGCTTCCCGTCGGGCCCCTCCAGCCGCAGATGCTGCCCAAGCCAGCCTGTCTGCATCGTCGCGCAGCCGCTCTCCTCAAGCGAAAGCAGGAAGGCGTGCGAAACGAACGGGTTGTAGGGGGTGCTGGAATCCCGTCGCGTCGTTCCGCCAAGGGTTCCCCATTCATCCGGTGAAAACGCCGACATGCTCTGGACGACGCGAATAACAAATTCACCATCGTCGGAGTCTGCCTCCCCGTCACGGATGTCGCTCATGCCTTCTAGATACGACACCCATTGTGCGTTGCAAGATCGTGGCGATCACGGTTTCGCAACGCTCAGGCCTCAAAACCCTCGAAGGTCATCTGGTCCGCATGGGCGAACGTCGTGGTGAGGGCCTCGTCGTTGCGTACCGTCCACGTGATGACCGGCATTGCGAGCTTCTCGCGCACGAACGCGACGAACGGATTGGGCAGGTCGTGGACCCCGAACGAAACGAACGAGATCGGATGTGCCAGCATGGAAAAATGCGCTTCCAGATCGGGCATCATGCGGCCGTGGGCGGTCAGGCCGGCGGGAATGCCGGGAGCCTGCGTGGCGAACTGCCGGATCAGCCAGTGATCGAACGACATGATGGCCGCATTGCCCTCATAAACTGCCAGCGCCTCGGCGACCGCTGCAACGAGCCCCTCATCCTTGCCTTCGATACCCTTCAGTTCGATGACGAGCGGGACGCGGCCGCGCACGCGGGCGAGCATCTCGGCCAGCGTCGGCACATGGTCGGTCGTGCCGCCCACCTTCATCTGAGCCAGCTCGCCGGCGGTCTTTTCGAATATGGCACCTTCCTGTCCGCACAGACGCTTTAGCACGCCGTCATGGAAGACCACGGGAACGCCATCCGCTGAAAGATGCACGTCGCACTCGATGGCATAGTTCTTTTCGATCGCGGCATCGAATGCCGACAGCGTGTTCTCCCACCGCGCGTTGTTGAGATCGTGATAGCCGCGATGCGCGATCGGCCGGCTCGTCAGCCAGGAAAGGTCGGTCATGAGGGTGCCTATTTCAGTTCGACGATGGCTTCGATTTCGACGGCCGCGTTCAACGGCAGCACCGCGACACCCACCGCCGAGCGCGCATGCTTGCCGCGCGCCCCCAGCACGTCGGCCAGAAAATCCGACGCGCCGTTAGCGACGAGATGCTGTTCGGTAAAATCGGGTGTCGAAGCCACGAATACCGTGATCTTCACCAGACGGGCGATTCGCTCCAGATCGCCGGTCGCAGCCTGGATTTGGGCGAGGATGTTGATCGCGCACAGCCGGGCCGCCTTCTTGCCGGCATCCGTGTCGAGGTCGCGTCCTAGCAGGCCCGATGCCATCAGCTTGCCTTCCGCCAGTGGCAATTGCCCCGCTGTCAGCAACAGGTTGCCGCTCTGCGCAAACGGCACGTAATTGGCTGCGGGCGCGGCTGCGGCGGGCAGGGTGACGCCCAGCGCGGAGAGGCGGTTTTGGATTGTGTCGCCCATGATCTATTCCTTATGCTGGCAAGCAGGAGAGGACGGCTTGCGAAACGCGCCCTGCTTCTGCCACGAATGTTTCCTGTGGTGAATAGACAGATTGCGGCACGCGCCGCGCTACGGAGAATTGTTCATGCGCATTGCGCGCCTTGCCCTTCCTGCCTTCCTGTCTTTGCCGATGCTCGGCCTCGCCCCCGCGCAGGCCGCTGCCCTGGTGCCGCACCGCGCGGTCTACGATCTCGCGCTGGAGCAGGCCTTCGACCGCTCGGGGATCACGGGTATCAGCGGCCGCATGGTTTATGAGTTCAACGGTTCGGCCTGTGACGGCTACACGGTGACGTTTCGATTCGTGACCCAGATCGAAACGGCTGACAGCGCGCGTATGACCGACCAGCAGACGACCACCTACGAGGACGGGGACGGCGAGAGCTTCAGTTTCGTCACGCGGTCCTTCATCGACGAAGCGCTTCAAAAGGAATTGAAGGGCACCGCGCGGCTGTCGGCTGGCGGCAACCCGGCCGCCACCGTCGTCTCGATCGAGAAGCCCGAGACGCAGGAACTGCAGCTCGAAGCCACCCAGTTTCCAACCCAGCACCTGCTGGAGTTGATCCGCAAGGCCGAGGAAGGCGACAGTTTCTACGAGACGACTTTGTTCGATGGTTCGGAAGACGCCAACAAGGTGATGACGACAACCGTCATCATCGGCAAGGAAGCGCCGGTTCCCGCCAACGACCCGGAAGCCGAAGCAATCGCTCCACTGAGCGACGACGCGTTCTGGCCGGTCGATATCGCCTATTTCGACATGGAAAGCGACGAAGGCGAGGAACTGCCGACCTACCGGATCAGCTTCAAGCTGCACGAGAACGGCGTGACGCGCGATCTCGTGATGGACTACGGCGATTTTTCCATGACCGGTCGGCTGGTCGATCTGTCGCTGTTCGACGCACCTGAAAACTGCGCCGAGTAGTTGCGTGGCGGTCTATGTGGACGAGCCGGTTTGGCCTTGGGCGGGACGCCGATGGTGCCATATGCTTGCCGACGACGAGGCCGAACTGCATCGCTTCGCGGCAAGGATAGGCATCCACCGCCACGCCTATCAGGGGCCGCCGAAGACATCCGCTCCGCACTACGACCTGACCGGGCTGGAGCGGGATCGCGCCGTACGCATGGGTGCGCAGCCCGTCGGGCGCGAGCAGATCGTCGCCGTTTTCCGCCGAGTGCGCGAGCCCCGCAAGAACAAGATGAGACAGCAATTGCCGGCTGCGGCGGAATGACCTGACACCGAGGCGGTTGCGTTTTACCGCCACAGCCTCTATATGCGCGCACATTCCACACACGGGCTTTGGCCTCTGACCGGGAGAAATCCGGCTGAGACCTCCGGTGGCGGAGAGGGGACTGCCCCGATCCGTCGATGGTCCGTGGAGGCAAACCGGAAAAGGAAAAGACAATGGCTCTGCCTGATTACAGCATGCGCCAGCTTCTCGAGGCTGGTGTTCACTTCGGCCACCAGACCCACCGCTGGAACCCGAAAATGGCGCCTTATATCTTTGGCGCCCGCAACAACATCCACATCATCGACCTGTCGCAGACCGTGCCGCTGCTGCACCAGGCGCTCAAGGTCGTGTCCGACACCGTGGCCCGTGGCGGCCGCGTGCTGTTCGTCGGCACCAAGCGTCAGGCGTCCGACATCGTCGCCGATTCGGCTTCGCGCTCCGCGCAGTACTACGTCAATTCGCGCTGGCTCGGCGGCATGCTGACCAACTGGAAGACGATCTCCAACTCGATCTCCCGCCTGCGCAAGCTCGACGAGCTGCTGG
Organism: Neoaquamicrobium microcysteis; assembly: GCF_008180155.1. GTDB lineage: Bacteria > Pseudomonadota > Alphaproteobacteria > Rhizobiales > Rhizobiaceae > Aerobium > Aerobium microcysteis. The sequence continues at coordinate 142,538 of NZ_VSZS01000058.1, forward strand.
CCGGCGAGGCCCAGGGCTTCACCAAGAAGGAGCGCCTGAACCTCGAGCGTGAGCGCGAGAAGCTGGACAAGGCGCTGGGCGGCATCAAGGACATGGGCTCGACGCCGGACCTGATGTTCGTGATCGACACCAACAAGGAAGCGATCGCGATCCAGGAAGCCAAGCGTCTCGGCATCCCGGTTGTTGCGATCATCGATTCCAACTGCGATCCGGACAAGATCGACTACCCGATTCCGGGCAACGACGACGCAGCCCGCGCCATCCAGCTCTATTGCGACCTCATCGCCAAGGCGGCGATCGACGGCATCGCCCGTCAGCAGGGCGCGCTGGGCGTCGATGTCGGCGCTTCGGCCGAGGCTCCCGCGGAGCCTGCACTGGACGAGACGCCCGCCGAGGAAAACAAGGGCGCGTAATCCTGCCGGCCGCGCCAGCGGCCATCACTTTTAACTTTCGGCAGGCGCACCTTGGAAACCCACGGTGCGCCGCGCTTTTTGAACGAACGGAATTGAAGAGGCGACAATGAGCATTTCCGCTGCACAGGTGAAACAGCTCCGCGACATGACCGGCGCGGGCATGATGGACTGCAAGGCAGCCCTGGCCGAGACCAATGGCGACATCGAGGCCGCCGTGGACTGGCTGCGCAAGAAGGGTATCTCCAAGGCTGACAAGAAGGCCGGCCGCACGGCTGCCGAAGGCCTCATCGGCGTCGCTTCGGACGCTTCGGGCGCCGTCGTGGTCGAGGTCAACTCGGAAACCGACTTCGTCGCACGCAACGATGCCTTCCAGGATATCGTGCGCAACGTCGCGCAGGTCGCGCTGACGACCGACGGCACCGTCGATGCGGTTGCTGCGGCAACCTATCCCGCGGGCGAGAAGAGCGTCACCGACACCATCAAGGACGCCGTCGGCACGATCGGCGAGAACATGAGCCTACGCCGTTCGGCAAGGCTCGCGGTATCGTCCGGCGCGGTGGCCACCTACGTGCACAACGCCGTCGTCGATGGCCTCGGCAAGATGGGCGTGCTGGTTGCCGTCGAGACGACCGGTGACGCCGAAGCCGCGCGCGCATTCGGCCGTCAGGTCGCGATGCACGTTGCGGCCACCAACCCGATGGCGCTGACGGCCGAAGAGGTCGACGCGACTGCCGTCGCCCGCGAGAAGGACATCTTCGCCGCGCAGGCCCGCGAGTCGGGCAAGCCCGAGAACATCATCGAAAAGATGGTCGAAGGCCGCATGCGCAAGTTCTACGAGGAAGTCGTGCTGCTGAAGCAGGCTTTCGTGCTGAACCCCGACTTGACGGTCGAGCAGGCGCTGAAGGCTGCCGAGAAGGAGATCGGCGCGGAAGCGAAGATCACCGGCTTCGTCCGCTTTGCACTGGGCGAGGGCATCGAGAAGGAAGAGAGCGACTTCGCAGCCGAGGTCGCGGCCGCAGCCAAGGGCTGAGCCCTTCCTTTCAAACGACTTTCGAAGGGCGTCGCGTGACATCGCGGCGCCCTTCGTGTATCGCAGCTTCGCATCACCCGCAGACGAGGTTTCCATGTCGCCCAAGCCAGCCTATCGCCGTGTCCTGCTGAAAGCCTCCGGCGAGGCGCTGATGGGCGATCAGGGGTTCGGTATCGACGTCTCGGTGGTCGATCGCATTGCCTCCGACATACGCGAGGCACGGCAGATGGGCGTCGAGGTCGGGGTCGTCATCGGCGGCGGCAACATCTTCCGTGGCGTGGCGGTCGCCTCCAAGGGTGGCGACCGGGTCACCGGCGACCACATGGGAATGCTCGCCACCGTCATCAACTCGCTGGCGCTGCGCACCTCGCTGGTCAAGATCGGCGTCGATGCCGTCGTTCTGTCCGCTATCGCGATGCCCGAGCTGTGCGAAAGCTTTTCGCAACGGCAGGCCACGGCCTACATGAACCAGGGCAAGGTGGTCATTTTTGCCGGCGGCACGGGCAACCCGTTCTTCACGACCGATTCGGCCGCGGCCCTTCGTGCAGCCGAAATCGGGGCGGATGCGCTGTTCAAGGGCACGCAGGTGGACGGAGTCTACACGGCCGACCCCAAGAAAGACCCGTCGGCGACACGTTATGAGCGCATCACGCATTCGGATGTGCTTCGCGACGGGCTTTCGATCATGGATGCCGCCGCAATTGCACTTGCGCGCGAGAACCACATTCCGATAATCGTCTATTCGATACATGAAGAGGGCGGTTTTGGCGCCATTCTGCGTGGCGAAGGCCGCTGCACCGTGGTCAGCGACGCCTGAAGGCATCAGCCGAAACAGTCCATACAGTAAAGACCGGCGATGCCGGCAGCGGAGGGTCAGATGAGCATCGGAGTTGATTTCAAGGATATGCAGCGTCGCATGGATGGTGCCATCAGCGCCTTCAAGCACGATCTTGCGTCCCTGCGCACGGGGCGCGCCTCTGCCAACCTGCTCGATCCTATACAGGTACAGGCCTACGGCGCCCCGATGCCGATCAATCAGGTGGCGACCGTCTCGGTGCCCGAGCCACGCATGATCGCCGTATCCGTGTGGGACAAGCAGCTCGTCGGCGCGGTCGATCGTGCAATTCGCGAAAGCAATCTCGGCTTCAACCCCATCGTCGATGGCACCAACCTGCGCATCCCGCTGCCCGAACTCAACGAGCAGCGCCGCAAGGAACTGGTCAAGATCGCGCATCAATATGCCGAAAGCGCCAAGGTTGCCGCCCGCCATGTGCGCCGCGACGGCATGGAGCACGCCAAGAAGGCGGAAAAGGACGGCGAGATCAGCCAGGACGATTCGCGCGTCCAGTCCGAACGGGTCCAGAAACTGACGGACGATACGATCGCTTCCATCGACAGCCTGCTGTCAGAGAAGGAAGCGGAAATCATGCAGGTCTGACTGCGCGCCGGTCAGCCCGGCGGAACATGCGGCCCTGCGGAAAGGAACCGGGATTTGAAGCCCGCCCACATCGCGATCATCATGGACGGCAATGGCCGCTGGGCAAAAGCACGCGGCCTGCCGCGCGCGGCGGGGCATCGCGCAGGCGTGGAGGCGCTGCGGCGCACAGTCAGGGCGGCAGGCGATCTGGGCCTGGAGTGGCTGACGGTCTACGCGTTCTCATCCGAGAACTGGTCACGGCCCAAGTCCGAGGTCAGCGACCTGATGGGGCTGCTGAAGCTTTTCATCCGGCGGGATCTGGCCGAAATTCATCAGGCTGGCGTGCGCGTCCGCATGATAGGCGAACGGGAAAGCCTGGCTTCGGACATCCGCGCGCTGGTGGAGGAAGCCGAGACGCTGACGGCGAAGAATACGGCGATGAACCTCGTCATCGCGTTCAACTACGGTGCGCGCGACGAGATCGCCCGGGCTGCGCAGAAGATGGCGGAGGCGGCTCGCTCGGGCACGCTGGATCCGGCCACGATCACGCCGGAGATGTTCGGCCGGTTTCTCGACACCAAGCTCATTCCCGATCCTGACCTCGTCATCCGTACCAGCGGCGAGATGCGCCTTTCCAATTTCCTGCTCTGGCAGGCTGCCTATGCCGAACTGATCTTCATGCCGTGCTACTGGCCTGATTTCGGCACCGCGCAACTGGAGGAAGCCATCGAAAGCTTCGCCAGCCGCGAGCGCCGATTCGGCGGCGTAACCGCTCGCGACGTCGCGCTATGACGGCCGCTACCGGCCGGAGCAATCTTCAGGAACGCGTCATTTCCGGCGTCGTGCTGATCGTCGCCGTCCTGGCGCTCACATGGGCAGGCGGCATCTGGTTTCGGCTTCTGAGTGCCGCGATCGGCGGCGCGATTCTCTATGAGTGGATGGCGATGGCCCTGCCGCAGCACAGGAGTCCGCACCGGCTTGTGCTGGCGGTGCTGCTGGCGGTGGTGCTGCTCATGCTCGTCGTTGGGATTTCCGGGACGACATTGCTGCTCGCTCTTGCCGCCGCCACCATCCTAGCAGCCACGCACGCCGCCTATGCGAAGGTGGGCTTCTGGCCCGTCGCCGGGCTCGCCTATGCCGGGCTTTCGGCGATCTCGCTTGCGGCGCTTCGAGGCGGCGACTGGGCGGGTCTCGCCGCGACGCTGTTCCTGTTTGCCGTCGTCTGGGCCACCGACATCCTGGCCTATTTCGTCGGCAAGGCTGTGGGCGGGCCCAAGCTCGCGCCTTCGATATCGCCGGGCAAGACATGGAGCGGCGCAATCGGCGGCACCCTGGCCGGTATCGTGGCAGGCGTCATCGTCGCATTGTGGGTCGGCGCGGCTTGGGGCGTGGCCGCAATGCTTGTCACCGGGTTTGCGCTTTCGGTCGTTTCGCAACTCGGCGACTTGTTCGAATCGTCGCTCAAGCGTCGTTTCGGCGCGAAAGATTCCAGCCAGCTGATTCCCGGTCATGGCGGGGTGATGGACCGCGTGGACGGGCTGGTTGCGGCCGCATTCGCGATGTTCGTCATCGGCGCGCTTGCTGCCGGCGTCGATGCGCCGGCGCATGCCTTTTTCGCGCGCTGATCGGAAGCAAGCGCCGCTATGGGCGACGGTGAAAACAATTCGGTCAGTTTCGGACACGGATTCGCCGGTATTTGTGCGGTATGAGGCGAAACGCTGCACGCCAAACGGGTAAGGGACCGTCTTGAACGAATTTATCGCTACATTCTTCAGCCTCGACAACATCATCATCACGACGATCATTCCCTTCCTGTTCGTGCTGACCGTCGTCGTTTTCGTGCATGAGATGGGCCACTATCTCGTCGGACGCTGGTGTGGCATCGGCGTGCGTGAGTTTTCCATCGGCTTCGGGCCGGAGCTCTTCGGCTTCAACGACCGCAAGGGCACGCGCTGGAAACTGTCCGCCGTGCCGCTTGGCGGTTACGTGAAATTCGTCGGCGACATGAGCGTCACCAGCGATCCGTCGAGCCAGGCGGCAAACGAGGCGCTGAGCCCGCAGGAACGCCGCGAATCATTCCATCTCCAACCGGTCTGGAAGCGTGCCGCAACCGTCTTTGCCGGGCCGCTGTTCAACTTCCTGCTGGCTATCGCCGTTTTCTCCGTGATGTTCTCGATCTACGGGCGCTATGTGTCCGAGCCCACGGTGGCCGAGGTGCGTGCCGAAAGCCCGGCAGAGGCTGCCGGCTTCCAGCCTGGCGACCGGTTCGTCTCCGTCAACGGGCGCGGCGTCAGCACGTTCGGCGACGTTCAGCGGATGGTTTCCGGCCGCGCGGGCGACCCCCTCGTATTCGTGATGATGCGCGGCGAAGACGAGGTGACGCTGACAGCTACGCCCGAGATCGTCGAGCAGACCGACGCGCTGGGAAATACTATCCGTGTAGGCGTGATCGGCGTGGTCAACAATGATGAGCTCGGCCAGCCGCGGCACCTGACCTTCAATCCGCTCGAATCGGTCAGCGAGGCGGTGAAGGAAACCGCCTTCATCATAGTGCGCACGGGGCAGTTCCTGCAGCGCTTTGCAGTCGGTCGGGAAGACCGCTGCCAGCTTGGCGGGCCGGTGAAGATCGCCGACATGGCGGGCAGGGCGGCCTCGCTGGGCTTTGAATGGCTGGTGCAGCTAGTGGCGCTGCTTTCAGTGGGTATCGGTTTTCTCAATCTTCTGCCGATTCCGCCTCTCGACGGTGGGCATCTGGTGTTCTATGGCATCGAGGCAGCCGCCGGGCGGCCGGTTTCGGAACGGGTCATGGAGATGATCTACCGAATCGGTCTTCTGCTCGTTCTCGCCTTCATGGTGTTCGTGTTCTGGAACGACCTGTTCGGTTGCTGAAAAGTGAATGAAATGTATGGCTTCGTAAGCAAATTGACCGGTCATTTACCATGGGGCCGATTAAGAGTGACGCGAATGCCACGCTCGGGGATTTAGTAAACGCATATTAACCCGGAGCCTTGCGTGTATGGAAAATACGGGTAATACGGTAGCAGACTTGTCCGCGACGTCCGGATTTCTCGCCGTGGGGACTACGAGAATAAAAGGTTTAAAAGCCCAATGAAGGCAGCTTCCAGTTTGTTGAGCGCCGCTTCGGCGGTGGCCCTCTCGACCGGTGTCGTATTGTCCGGGGCGGGTGCATTGCAGCTCGCAACCCTTTCCGTTGCGCAGGCCGCCGTGGTCAGCAGCATCGAGGTGCGGGGTAACAGCCGGGTCGACGCGGAAACGATCCGTAACTATGTTGCGATCCGTCCGGGTGCAAATTTCACCAGCGGCGACATCGACGAGGCGGTGAAGCGCCTGTTCGCCACAGGCCTGTTCTCCGACGTGCGCATCAACCAGAGCGGCTCGACGCTGGTCATCAGCGTCGATGAGAACGCCATCGTCAACAACGTGCTCTTCCAGGGCAACCGCAAGATCAAGGACGCCGATCTGGCGCGCCAGATTCAGGTGCAGCCGCGCGGTTCCTACTCGACCGCGCTGATGGATGCCGACATCGAGACCATCAAGCAGGCCTATGGCCGCATCGGACGCGACGACGCCGTCGTTACCGGCCAGGTGGTCGATCTCGGCGAAGGTCGCGTCAACGTCGTCTACAACGTGCAGGAAGGTGGGCGCACCAAGATCGCCTCGATCACCTTCGAAGGCAATTCGGCGTTCTCGGACGGCCGTCTTCGCGAGGTCGTCTCGACCAAGCAGTCGAACATCCTGTCCGTTCTTACGCGCAACGACATCTACGACGAAGATCGTCTGCGTGCCGACGAGGAAGCGCTCCGCCGCTTCTATTACAACCGTGGCTATGCCGATTTCCGGGTTCTGTCCTCGGTCGGCCAGTTCGACGAGGCGGCCAACGCCTATCGCATCAGCTTCTCGGTGGACGAAGGGCAGCGCTACACCTTCGGTAATGTCGACGTGGAAAGCACCATCGAAGGCCTGAGCAACGAGCAGCTGCGCGCGCAAGTCAAGTCGCGTCCCGGCTCCTACTACAGCGCGAAGGACGTCGAGGATTCGATCGTCGGTCTTTCGGAGCGCGTTGCTGATCTCGGCTATGCGTTTGCGCAGGTCACGCCGCGCGGCGATCGTAATTTCGAGAACCAGACGATTTCGGTCGTCTACACGATCGATGAGGGTCCGCGCGCCTATATCGAGCGTATCGAAATCCGCGGCAACCAGCGCACCCGCGACTATGTGATCCGTCGCGAGTTCGATGTCAGCGAGGGCGATGCCTTCAATCAGGTTCTCATCCAGCGCGCAAAGCGCCGGTTGGAAGCGCTTGATTTCTTTGAGACGGTGAACATCGCGACCGCACCGGGCTCCGAGCCCGATCAGGTTGTCCTTGTCGTCGACGTGATCGAGAAGTCGACTGGCGAACTGTCCATCGGCGGCGGCTATACCACGGGTTCCGGCCCTACCGCAGGGTTCAGCGTCGAGGGCTCGGTTGCGGAGCGCAACTTCCTCGGCCGCGGCCAGTCGATCCGTCTTGCGGTCGGCGCGGGCAAGAACTCACGCGACTACACGCTGTCGTTTACCGAGCCCTACTTCCTCGGTCGCCGCATCAGCGCCGGCTTCGATATCTATCGCCAGACGCGCGAGTTCAACCAGGGTTACAACAGCGAGCTTACCGGCGGCACGGTGCGTTTCGGCTTGCCGATTACGGAAGCGCTCAGCACACAGCTTGCCTACAATCTGACGCAGGAAAAGTACAAGTATAGCGGCGTCTGCGTCGATGCGAATGGCAATCCCATTCCGAACGACCCCCGGTGTACGCTTTCCGATTATCTGAAGAACGCGATTGAGAACGAAAGCCCGTGGACGAAGTCCTCGGTCAGCGGTTCGCTGATCTTCAACACGATCGACGACATGCGCAACCCGCGTGACGGCCTCTACGCCAACACGACTCTTGAGGTCGCCGGTCTTGGTGGCGATGCGCGCTGGGCGAAGATCACGGCTCGCGGCAGCTACTACCAGACCCTTTCGTCGGAGTTGGACCTGGTCGGCGTGTTGTCTGCCGGTGCAGGCCACATTCAGGCTTATGGCGACAACGACATTCGCGTGTTCGACAATTTCCAGAACAGCGACCGGATGATTCGTGGCTTCAAGAACAACGGCATCGGTCCCTACCAGACCACGACGGACACAAACGGCAATACGGTCTACAACCACCTTGGCGGTACGACGTATTTCAACGCGTCCGCCGAAGCGCAGTTCCCGATGCCGCTGATCCCGACGGGTATCGGCCTTCGCGGTGCGGTTTTCGCAGATGCCGCAACGCTTTACGGTACGAAGCTCTCCGGTTTCGGTCCCATCCAGGGAACCGAGTTGGAATGGCGCGCCTCGGTCGGCGCAAGCCTGATCTGGGCATCGCCCTTCGGTCCGCTGCGCGTCGATTACGCCGTGCCGGTGGTCAAGGAAGAAGGCGACCAGATCCAGAACTTCAGCTTCGGCATCTCGACACGGTTCTGATAAACCGGATACAGGAGAGGGGCCGCTGTGGGATACCCGCTGCGGCATGAGTTGGAGCGCCGCTCCGGGCCATGTGGGGACGCAGGTGTTCGGATGACGGGTAACGCACTTCCGGGCCGCTTTAGACGGCCCGGAAGAGAAGGCTTGTATGACCGATCCGGTATTCTTCGAACCGTCGCGCCAGTTCACAGCAGGCGAGATTGCAGCGCTGACGGGCGCGGAGCTTCGTAATCCCGAACGAGCCGGCAATGCCGTTACTTCGCTCGCAGCCGCCAGCGAAGGCAGCGCGACGGGGCTGATTTTCGTTGACGGCAAGCGCAACGCAGCCAAGCTCGCAACCATCGAGTCCTCTGTCGTCCTTTGTACGCAGGATGTTGCGGGATCAGTGCGCGGCAACAGCGCCATTCTAGTATCTGCACGGCCACAGCAGGATTTCGCGGCGGTCGGCCGGCTGATGTTCCCGTCCTCCGTAAGGCCAGCTCCTTTGACCGGCGAAACCGGGGTGTCTGCAGGAGCCCATGTCCACCCTCTCGCGCTCATTGAGCCCGGCGCGATCATCGAGGCCGGTGCCGTGGTCGGTCCACATGCCCAGATCGGCAGCGGCACCGTGGTGGCGCCGAATGCGGTTGTGGGTTTTTCCTGCAGGATAGGGCGCGACGGCTTCATCGGCCCGGGCGCCACCGTGCAGAACGCGCTGATCGGCAACCGTGTCATCATCCATGCGGGCGTGCGGATCGGCCAGGACGGGTTCGGCTTCGTGCCCGGCCGGGGCATCCCCGAAAAGGTTCCCCAGTTGGGACGCGTCGTCATCCAGGACGATGTCGAGATCGGTGCGAACACGACAGTCGATCGGGGTGCGTTGACGGACACGGTTATCGGCGAGGCGTCGAAGATCGATAATCTGGTGCAGATTGCACACAATGTGCGGATCGGGCGCGCCTGCCTGATTGCCGGCCAGTGTGGCCTTTCCGGCTCCGTGACGCTGGGCGACGGCGTGATGCTCGGGGGCAGCGTGGGCTTGGCCGACCACATCACCATCGGCAGCGGTGCGGCGATCGCGGCCCGCAGCGGCGTCATGAACGACGTGCCAGGCGGTGCGAGGTGGGGCGGCGCGCCGGCGCAGCCACTCAAGAGCCTGTTCCGCGAAATCGCAACCATCCGCAAATTGACAAACGATCAGACGGGAAAGGGACAGCGCGATGAATGACGCCGCCTCCGCCAGTTCGCTGGACAGCCTCGACATCCTGCAGCTCATGCGGCTGCTGCCGCACCGCTATCCCTTCCTGCTGATCGACCGCATCATCGAGATCGACGCCGACAATTCGGCCATCGGCATCAAGAACGTGACGGCCAACGAGCCGCATTTTCAGGGCCATTTCCCCGAGCAGCCGGTCATGCCGGGCGTGCTGATCGTAGAAGCGATGGCGCAGACGGCTGGCGCGATCTGCATCCGCTCAACCGGTGAGGACAAGCCTTCGCTGGTCTATTTCATGACGATCGACAACGCCAAGTTTCGCCGTCCCGTGGTGCCGGGCGACCGGCTGGAGATCCACGTCAGGAAGCTGAAGCAGCGCGGCAATATCTGGCGCTTCGCCTGCGAAGCGCTCGTGGAAGGGGCGAAGGTAGCCGAAGCGGAGATTTCCGCCATGATGTCGCCAAAGCCTTCCAAGTAATAGCAATCATGAGTTCTGAAACCTTCATTCACCCGACGGCGTTCGTGGAATCCGGCGCAAAGCTGGGCACGGGCGTGCATGTCGGTCCGTTCTGCCACGTCGGCGCAGATGTCGAACTGGGCGATAATGTCCATCTGGCCGGGCACGTTTCGGTAACCGGGGCGACGTCGGTCGGCGCCGGCACGCGGGCTCAGGCATTCGCCGCGCTTGGCGGGCCGCCACAGGACGCCAAGCACAAGGGCGGGCGCACCACGCTGACCATCGGCGCGAACTGCGACATCCGTGAATCCGTGACCATGCATGTCGGCACCGACAGCGGGCGCGGCGCGACGGTGGTTGGCGACAACGGCTTCTTCCTCGCCTATTCGCATGTCGCCCATGACTGCATCGTCGGCAACAACGTCACCCTCACGCATGGGGCCACGCTCGGCGGCCATTGCGAGATAGGCGACCATGTCATCATCGGGGGGCTCACCGCCGTGCATCAGTTCGTCCGCATCGGCCGGCGAGCATTTGTCGGCGGCTGCTCCGCCGTAGTGGGCGACGTCATTCCCTACGGCATGGCGGTCGGCAACAGGGCCAAGCTGCGCGGCTTCAATGTCGTCGGCCTGAAGCGGTCCGGCATGGCCCGCAGCGATCTTGCCAGCCTGCGCGCTGCCTATCGCGACCTGTTTTCGAGCGGTGTCCCTCTGGTCGAGAGCGCGGAAACCGTGCGTGCCCGATACGCCGATGCCCCCGCGGTTCTCGAGATCGTCGACTTCATCACCTCGCGAGGCAAGCGGCACTTTGCCGTGCCGCCTCTGGGCGGCGGCGCCGATGACGACGATGAGCAGGACTGAGTCGAAGCTTGCGCAAGCTGAGGGCGGTGGCCGCATCGCTGTCATTGCCGGTGGCGGTGCGCTACCCGTGGCGGTCGCGCGCACGCTGCAGCAACGCGGTGACGCACCATTTGTCGTGATCGTATCCGAGGAAACAGAAGACGAGGATACCTTCCGCGACCTTGATCGGATCATACTCTCGGTCGAGCAGATAGGCCTGCTCTTGCCGGCACTTCGCAAGGCAGGGGTCGACCGCCTCATTATGGCGGGCAATGTCACGCGGCGTCCGAACCTGCGGCGCATCAAGTGGACAGTGCCGGTGGTTCTTGCCCTGCCGCGGCTGGCAGCGGGGCTGTTGCGTGGCGATGACGGCTTGCTGCGCGCCGTCATAGAACTGTTGGAAACCAATGGGATACGCGTCGTTGGCCCCCACGAGATCGTCCCTGATCTGCTCGCGCCCGCCGGCATCCTGACGCGCGCAGGCCCGACGGCCCAGGACAAGCGCGACATCGCCGCCGCATCCGAGGCCGCGTTAGCCATAGGCAGGCTCGATATCGGGCAAGCCGCCGTTGCAATCGGGGGCAGGGCGGTAGCGCTCGAAGACATCGAAGGCACGGACGGCCTTCTACGCAGGACGGCGGATTTGCGCAGCCATGGCCGTCTTGCGGGCAAGAAGCGCGGGGTACTGGTCAAAAGGCGCAAGCCCTTGCAGGAAAAGCGGGTCGACCTTCCCGCGATCGGTCCAGACACGATCGTCGCAGCACAAGCGGCGGGGTTGGCGGGCGTGGCCGTGGATGCCGGCAATTCCTTCATTCTCGACTTCGACAGCACGGTTGCCCGTGCGGACGAGTTGGGCCTTTTCATCATCGGGCTGGAACCCGGCGAGGACGCGCAGCGATGACGGCGCAGCGCCCGCTTCGTATCGCCATCGTTGCTGGCGAAGAGTCCGGCGATCTGCTGGGCGCCGATCTCGCGACTGCGCTTGCCGATCTGAGCGGTCATGAAGCGTCCCTCTCAGGCGTGGGTGGCAGGCATCTGCGCGCGCTTGGTCTCGACCCGCTGTTCGACGGCTCGGAGATCGCGCTGATGGGCGTGAGCGCGGTGCTGAAGGACTTGCCGCGCCTGATGCGCCGCATCGGCCAGACGGCGGACGCCGTGGTGCGCGCCAACCCCGACTGCCTCGTGACGATCGACAGCCCGGATTTTTCGCTGCGGGTAGCGAGAAAGGTGAGGGCGGCCGACCCATCCATTCCCATCGTGCACTATGTTTGCCCGAGCGTGTGGGCATGGCGGCCGGCTCGCGCCGCAGCGATGCGGCCTTACATCGACGAAATTCTATGCGTCCTGCCGTTCGAGCCGGAAGCGCTGAAGCGGCTCGACGGCCCGTACGGCACTTATGTCGGCCACCGGCTCACGACCCATTCAGGCATCGAAGACGCTTTGGCGACGCAGGTCGCCCGCGCATCCCAGGATCACGCGGACAACCCCCGCAGGCTGCTGGTGCTTCCCGGCTCTCGCCGTAGCGAGGTAACGAGACTGATGGAGCCGTTCGGCGAGATCGTGAACATTCTGCATGCGCGCGGTAACCGGCTCGACATCGCCATTCCCACCGTGCCGCATGTGGCCGCTCTCGTGGAGGCTGCGTGTGACAGCTGGCAGGTTCGCCCGCGCATCATCCATGACGAACGGGGCAAGTGGCAGGCGTTCGGCGAGGCGGACGCCGCCTTGGCGGCCTCTGGCACTGTGCTGCTGGAACTGGCGCTGGCAGGAGTGCCTACCGTCTCCTGCTACCGGACCGACCGGGTGTTTGGGCCCATCATCAAACGTCTGGTGACCACATGGTCGGCCGCGCTGCCGAACCTGGTGGCAGACTGGCCGGTCGTTCCCGAGTATCTGGACGAAAACATCCGCCCCGGCCTGATCGCCCGCCAGCTCGAACAGCTCATTGGCGATACCCACGCGCGAGCCTCGCAGATGGCAGGTTTCGCGCAGGTCGCCGCCGCAATGGCGACGGAACGACCGGCAGGGCAACTCGCCGCCGAAGCTGTCCTGAGACTGACGCGCGGGAAGCTATCCTGAAAGCGAAACGGGCGCCTGTGGCGCCCGTTTCGTATCTGCAGCTCGAGCCGTTCAGCGCTTGGCGATCGGCACGTAGTCGCGCGTGGTTTCGCCGGTGTAGAGCTGACGCGGGCGGCCGATGCGCTGGCTCGGATCCTCGATCATTTCCTTCCACTGGGCGATCCAGCCCACCGTGCGCGCAACCGCGAACAGCACCGTGAACATGGTAGTGGGGAAGCCTAGCGCCTTCAGCGTGATGCCGGAGTAGAAGTCGATATTCGGGTAGAGCTTCTTTTCGATGAAGTACTCGTCGGTGAGCGCAATGCGCTCCAGTTCCATCGCCACGTCGAGCAGCGGGTCGTCCTTGATGCCGAGCTCGCCCAGCACTTCGTGCGTGGTCTTCTGCATGATCTTGGCGCGGGGGTCGTAGTTCTTGTAGACGCGATGGCCGAAGCCCATGAGACGGAACGGATCGTTCTTGTCCTTGGCCTTCTCGATAAATTCGGGGATGCGATCGACGCTGCCGATCTCGGCCAGCATGTTGAGTGCCGCCTCGTTCGCGCCGCCGTGAGCCGGGCCCCAGAGGCAGGCGATGCCAGCCGCGATGCACGCGAAGGGGTTGGCGCCCGAAGAGCCAGCAAGGCGCACGGTCGAGGTGGAAGCGTTCTGCTCGTGGTCGGCGTGGAGGATGAAGATGCGCTCCATCGCGCGGGCCAGCACCGGGTTGACCTTGTAGTCCTCGCACGGCACCGCAAAGCACATATGCAGGAAGTTGGCCGCGAAGTTCAGCTCGTTCTTGGGGTAAATGAAGGGCTGGCCGATGTGGTACTTGTAGGCCATCGCAGCGATGGTGGGCATCTTCGCGATCATGCGGATCGAGGCGACCATGCGCTGGTGCGGGTCGGAGATGTCGGTGGAGTCGTGGTAGAACGCCGACATCGCACCGACCACGCCGCACATGACGGCCATCGGATGCGCGTCGCGGCGGAAACCCGTGAAGAAGCGGGTCATCTGCTCATGCACCATCGTGTGGCGCGTGACACGGTAGTCGAAGTCGTCCTTCTGCGCCTTCGTCGGCAAATCGCCGTAGAGCAGCAGATAGCAGGTCTCGAGGAAGTCGCCGTGCTCGGCGAGCTGGTCGATGGGGTAGCCGCGGTGCAGCAGCACGCCCTCGTCACCGTCGATATAGGTGATCTTCGATTCGCAGCTTGCGGTGGAAGTGAAGCCCGGATCGTAGGTGAACGCCCCGGTGTCCTTGTAGAGGGAACTGATGTCGATGACGTCCGGCCCGACCGACCCTTTTCGAACCTTGAATTCGGTAGGTTTGCCCTCGAATTCAAGCCTTGCAGTCGAATTGGTCATCGCATTCACCTCTCAATGTACGTTGCCTGCCCTCGATGCCGATCAGCTATCACGCATAACAACCGTGCTCCGATTGCGCGCTCTAGCTAGCCCATTTGCGGGGGCGTGCCAAGCTATCCCAAAGGCAGATTGTTGCAACGCGAAAAGCACGTTAGATGCGCCTGCCGCGAATGCGCGTTGCGATCTGCGGCTTTCGCGCTTTTCGCGTTCGCTGGATGTTTTGGCACCGGCCGTTGTCCCTAAGCCACCATCCTCTTTCGGGCGCCGTGCGCTAGGCTGCCCCCTGATCGCGAAGCCGCGCGACGCTCTCCTCACGGCCCAGCACCGCCAACACGTCGAACACGCCCGGTGAGGTTGCGCGGCCGGTGAGTGCAGCACGAAGAGGCTGTGCGATCTTGCCGAGCTTGAGGCCGGTTCGTTCCGCGTGAGCGCGCACGACCGCCTCGGTCGATGCAGCAGACCAGTCTTCAATCTTTTCGAACTCGGGCACGAGCAAGGCAATCGTCGAGCGCGCATCGGCGTCGAGTATCTGCGTGGCTTTTTCATCCAGCTCCAGCGGCCGGGACGCAAACAGGTACTGTGCGCTATCGGCGAGCTCCACCAGAGTCTTCGCCCGCTCCTTCAGGCCCGGCATCGCCGCCAGCAGTCTGGCGCGCTGCGTCTCGTTCAAATCCACCGGGATCGCGCCGCGCTCCTCGATATAGGGCAGCGTAGCGACAAACTGTTCCAGCAACGCGCTGTCTTCGCTCTGCCGCATATGGACGCCGTTGAGCGCTTCAAGCTTGGCGTAGTCGAAGCGTGCCGCGCCCTTGTTCACGTCCTCGATCTCGAACCAGCCGATCATGTCCTGCGTGGACATGACCTCGTCGTCGCCGTGGCTCCACCCCAGGCGAGCCAGATAGTTGCGCAGCGCCTCGGGAAGATAGCCCATCGCCCGATACGCCTCGACGCCAAGAGCGCCATGGCGCTTTGAGAGCTTGGCGCCGTCCGGGCCGTGGATCAGCGGGATATGCGCCATCACGGGCACGTCCCAGCCCATCGCCTCGTAGATGACGGTCTGGCGTGCGGCGTTGGTCAGGTGGTCGTCACCGCGGATGATGTGGGTCACGCCCATGTCGTGATCGTCGACCACGACGGCGTGCATATAGGTCGGGTTGCCGTCCGATCGCAGAATGATGAAATCATCCAGGTCCTTGTTGGGAAAGCGCACGTCACCCTGCACACGGTCGCGCACAAGCGTCTCGCCGTCGCGCGGCGCCTTGATGCGGATGGCGGGCTTCACGCCGGCAGGTGCCTCTGAAGGGTCGCGGTCGCGCCAGCGGCCGTCATAGCGCGGTGGCCGGCCCTCAGCACGGGCCTTCTCGCGCATCTCGTCGAGTTCCGCCGGGGTGGCATAACAATGGTAAGCCTTGCCTGCCCGGACCAGCTCTTCGGCCACCTCGCGATGACGCTCGGCGCGCGCAAACTGCGACACCGGCTCGCCGTCCCACTGAAGGCCCAGCCAGGAAAGTCCGTCGAGGATTGCCGTCGTCGCGGCATCGGTCGAGCGCTCCCTGTCGGTATCCTCGATGCGCAGCAGCATCAGGCCGCCAGTATGCTTGGCGTAAAGCCAGTTGAAGAGCGCGGTGCGCGCGCCACCGATGTGCAGATAGCCGGTGGGCGAAGGCGCGAAACGGGTTACGACCTTGTCGGACATGTCATCTTCTCCGGAGGGGGAGGCAGGCCGCGTGCGGCCGGTGGTCTTTTGCTGGCGCTCATGTAGCATAGAGGCTTGGGCGTGCAAGCGATTACCGGGCAGGGAACGCGGCATGGGCGGGGAGACGAAAGAGGCAACGGACGAGCGCCGACAATTCGGCGTGACCTCCCGCACGCCTCCAGAAGGCGAGACGGATGCCGCGCAAAAGCTGCCGCAGCGCCGCGCCCCTTTTGCTGCGGTCACGGACTGGGTGAAGCCGCCGGCGCGGATGAAGCAGGCGTTCGAAAGCGAACTCGACCACGGCAACGCGTTCCTCTTCATCCCCGTCTTTCTTGCTGCGGGGTCGCTTCTCTATTTTTCGCTGGCCGACGAGCCGCGTTTTATCGGCCTGTTTCTGATCGCTGCCGCTTTTGCCGGCGTGGCGCTCACGTGCCGAAGTCGGCCGGCGCTTCGCGCGGCTCTGCTGGCCGGGTTCCTGACCACGACCGGCATGCTCGCGGCAAAATTCGAGACATGGAGAGCAGATACTCCGATGCTGGGTTCGGAGATCACCACGCGCCTGACGGGAAAGGTGGCGGGTATAGAACACCAGATATCGGGCCGGGTGCGACTGACGCTCGATGTGGTTGCAACCGAGCGGCCGACGCTGCGCTACGGGCCAGACCGGGTGCGCGCCACCGCCAGAAGCGTGCCGGAAGGTTTGAGACCCGGCGACACGGTCGAAGGTGTTGTCAGATTGATGCCCGCGTCAGGCCCAGTTCGCCCCGGCAGCTACGATTTTGCCTTCAACAGCTATTTTAGCGGGATCGGCGCGGTCGGCTTCTTCCTCTCCAATCCACGGCTGACGGCACAACAGACACCGCTTTCGTCTAGCGAAACCGTGTGGGCGTGGTTCGAGAAGTGGCGCCTGGATATGGCGGCTCGCATCGAAACGACGATCGGCGGACCGGAAGGCGGGATTGCGGCCGCACTCATTACCGGCATCCGCACCGGGATACCCGAAGACATAAACGAGGCGCTGCGGATCGTGGGGCTCTACCACGTGATCTCGATCTCGGGCCTGCACATGGCGCTAGTGGGCGGCACGGTAATGGTCGCGATGCGTACCGCATTCGCTCTGGCGCCCACCTTCTCCGCACGCCGCCCCGTAAAGAAATACGCAGCGGCAACCGCTCTGGCTGCTGCAGCCTTCTACCTGCTGATGTGCGGCGGTACGATAGCAGCGCAGCGCGCCTTCATCATGCTTGGGGTTATGCTTCTCGCGGTGATATTCGACCGCGCGGCTCTGACCATGCGCAACCTCGCTATCTCGGCAATCATCATCCTGCTTTGGGCGCCGCATGAAGTTGTCGGGCCGAGCTTCCAGATGTCGTTTGCCGCCACGGCGGCGCTGATCGCGGCCTATTCGGCGTGGACGCAATATCGTCAGGGGCGAAAGCGAGCGCCGCCGGTGTCGCATGGCCCGTTCGTCGCGACGCTGCGCGCAGGTGCGAAATATGCCGCCGGACTTTCCATGACGTCGGTCGTGGCCGGTATCGCCACCGCGCTCTACACGGCGTGGCATTTCCAGCAGGTAGCACCGCTAGGTCTCATCGCCAACCTCGCCGCGATGCCGTTCGTCTCGGTGGTGGTCATGCCGATGGCTGTACTGGCCACGCTGGCGATGCCGTTCGGGCTGGATGGCTTGCCGCTGCAAGCGATGGGGATGGGGATCGCCGCGATGAACGCGATCGCGCTTTGGCTTGCGGACCGCTCGGCATTCGATGCAACCGGCGCGATACCGCTCTCGGCCGTTCTGGCCCTGACAGCTGCACTGGCGATCCTGACCATGGCGGGCAGCGCGCTGCGCTGGTTCGCGGCGCCATTGCTTGTAGCAGGCACGATACTGCTTGCCATGCGTGAGATGCCGGACGTGCTGGTTTCGGAGGATGCGCGGCTGGTGGCATTGCGGCTTTCGGACGGACGCGTGACCGTCAACCGGGATCGGCCCCGCGCCTTCACCATGCAGAATTGGGAGCGAGCGCTCGATGCCGACGAAACCGTTCGCCCGCGGAAAACCGAAAACATAAGTGTGTTGGATGTCGCGCACGCGGATGCCGGCGAAAGCGCGTTTTCCTGCGACCAGACCTCATGTGTCGCACGGCATCATGGCAGCGGTATCGTCGTCCATACGCAGGACGTCAGCTCAGCTGCCGCGGCCTGCTCCTACGCCAGCCTGATCGTGATAGACGACGCCACGGCCAGAAACCCTTGCGCCAGCGCCGGCCCTCTCGTCATTACCAAACGAGATCTGGCGCGGCGCGGCAGCGTCGGGATCGTGTTTCGAAACGGAGAGCGTGCGACCATTGATGAAGCGCACGCCGACCCGATCGCTACGCGCGCTCCCAAGGCACAAGCCGGCTTCGCCATCCGCGAGCCGTATCGGCCATGGCATCATCATCGGCAATTCTCGCGCGAGGCGAGGGGGCTTGCGCCGTACGAGCGACCGACCTCATCACCAAGATCTGAGCAAGGCGCAAGCGACGACGGCTAATGCGTCAACTCCACAACAGCGCAAATGGCAGCTGGCGACGGCTCGGCTCAATAGCGGCGGATGAGACCTACAAGCCGACCTTGCACCTTCACCCGGTCAGGCCCGAAGATGCGCGTCTCGTAGGCTGGGTTCGCCGCCTCGAGCGCGATCGATGCGCCTTTGCGCCGGAAACGCTTGAGCGTCGCTTCCTCGTCGTCAACCAGCGCCACGACGATGTCGCCGGGGTTTGCCGTCTGCCCATCCTTGATGATGACCGTGTCGCCATCGAAGATACCGGCGTCGATCATCGAATCGCCCCTGACCTCAAGAGCATAGTGCTCGCCGCCAGAAAGCATCTCCGGCGGAACACTGATCGAATGCGTCTTGTGCTGGATCGCCTCTATCGGCACACCGGCGGCGATGCGGCCCATGACCGGAATGGATACCGACGCCGTCGCATCATCGTCATTGGAGGGAGCGCGAACACGCGCCGGCTCGGGGGCGCGGCCGAGACTGCCCTGGATGACGCTGGGCGAGAACTTCCTCGCCGCGTTCAATCCCGGCGCAATCGAATCCGGAAGCCTCAGCACCTCCAGCGCACGCGCGCGGTTGGGCAGGCGGCGAATGAAGCCGCGCTCCTCCAGCGCCGTTATCAAACGGTGGATGCCGGACTTAGAGGCGAGGTCGAGGGCTTCCTTCATTTCATCGAAAGACGGGGGGATGCCGGTTTCCTTCAACCTTTCGTGGATGAAGAGAAGCAGCTCGTGTTGTTTGCGCGTAAGCATCTGTTGCCCCTACGGAATCAGCCCATAAACAAAACCAGAACAAACACTATCTGTTCCAGTTGTGTTCCGCAACTGTTTAAATTTTAATGAATTCCTTAGGCTGCCGGAAACCAAAACCGAAACAACGCGTCAGCGCAGCATCAACGCGCGGCAGGGCTCACCGGCCTGCGCGGCGGGTGCGTGAGGCTCGCGGATCAGCAATGCGTTCGCTGCCGCAAGCGTCTTCAACATCGACGAATCCTGCGTACCGAACGGTGTTACGATCAGCCGACCGCCCACCTGTTCGGCCAGCGCGCGCACATAGTCGCGGCGATGGTCGTTGGCCTTCATCGGTTCGCCGAGAAAGGCTTCGCGAATGTCCGGGGTGAATGCCCGGCCGGCGAGCTTCGCGACCAGCGGCTTCAGGAACAGGTGCGCACAGACGAGACTGGAGACCGGGTTGCCCGGCAGGCCGAGCACCCGCACGTCGCCAAAGCGCCCAAACATCAGCGGTTTGCCGGGCCGCATGGCGATCTTCCAGAAATCAAGCGCCATGCCCTCGCCGGTCAGCACTTCACGCACAAGATCATGATCGCCGACGGACGCTCCACCCAGCGTCACGATGACGTCAGCGCCCGCCTCAAGTGCCCGGCGCACACTGGCGGCTAGCAGTGCCCGGTCGTCGGGCTCTATGCCGAGGTCGAGGATTTCAGCTCCCGCGGCCGCGGCGAGCGCCGCCACGCCGTATCCATTGGATGCCACGATCTGGTCCTGGCCAGGTGTGTCACCCGGCGCAACCAGTTCGCTGCCGGTGGCCAGAATGGCGACCAGCGGCTTGCACACCACCGGGAGGTGAGGGTGGTTGGCCGCCGCCGCCAGCGACAGAGCCGCGGGGTCGAGAAACCTGCCTGCCGGCAACAGGGCATCGCCAGCTTCAAAGTCCAGGCCGGAGCGGCGTATGTGGCGACCCGGAGCAACGGCCTCGAGCGCCTCGACGAGGCCATCAGCGGCTACCCTGGCGTCTTCCTGCAAGAGGACGGCGTTGCTGCCGCGCGGCAGAGGTGCGCCGGTGAATATACGAACTGCCTGGCCGGGGCCGACCTCTCCTTCGAACCGCTTTCCGGCAATGGATTCGCCGATGACTTGAAGTGCCTTGGGTGGGTTGGCTACGTCGTCCGCGCGCACGGCATAGCCGTCCATGGCCGAGGCATCGAAAGGCGGCTGGGTGCGGCGCGCGACGATGCCCTGCGCCAAAACGCGCCCGGCTGCCTGATCGATGGAAACATCTTCGGAGGGAAGCGGGCGGACATCGGCCAGCAGCCGCGCCAGAGCCTCGTCCACCGGCATCAGCCCGGCCATGTCAGGCCTCCGGGTAGCGGTAGTCGCCCGACTTGCCGCCGCTCTTCTCGACAAGCCTGATGTCGGAGATGGTCATCGCCCGATCAACCGCCTTTGCCATGTCGTAGATGGTCAGGCAGGCGACTGACGCCGCCGTGAGCGCTTCCATCTCCACGCCGGTCTTGCCGGTGACGCGAGCCAGCGCCGTGACGCGCAGGCCGGGCAGCGCCTCATCAGGCTCGATTTCTACGGACACCTTGGTCAGCAGCAAAGGATGGCACAGCGGTATGAGTTCGTGCGTGCGCTTTGCCGCCATGATGCCGGCGATGCGCGCGGTGCCGAGCACGTCGCCCTTCTTGGAGTCGCCGGCCAGGATCATCTGCAAGGTTGCGGGCAGCATTGTCACCACACCCTGCGCGACGGCGGTGCGCTGCGTTTCGTCCTTGGAACCTACGTCGACCATGTTGGCCTCGCCGGACGCACCCAGATGTGTCAGCCGGGCCATGACGCGTCAGCCCGCAGCCGCGCGTCGCGGCGCATCGAGACCGAGCATCGCACGGGTAGCCGAAGTCACATCATCCTGGCGCATTAGGCTTTCGCCGATGAGAAATGTCGAGATGTTCGCCTTCGACAAGCGCACGCAGTCTTCATGCGTAAAGATGCCGCTCTCGCCGACGATGATGCGATCAGCCGGGATCATCTTCGCCAGCCGCTCCGAGGTTTCAAGGCTCACCTCGAACGTGCGCAGGTTGCGGTTGTTGATGCCGATCAGAGGCGAAGACAGCTGCGCAAGCGCGCGCTCCAGCTCCCGCTCGTCGTGAACCTCCACCAGCACGTCCATGCCGATGGCGTGCGCTTCGTCTTCCAGCGAGCGCGCTTCGTCATCGGAAAGGCTCGCCATGATGATGAGGATTGCATCCGCGCCCCAGCTACGTGCCTCATGGACCTGATAGGTCTCGAACATGAAATCCTTGCGGAGCGCAGGGAGGCTGGTGGCAGCGCGGGCGGCCGTGAGGAACTCCGGCGCGCCCTGAAAGGAAGGCATGTCTGTCAGCACCGAGAGGCACGCAGCGCCGCCAGCCTCGTAGGCGCGTGCAAGTGCGGGCGGATCGAAATCGGCACGGATCAGGCCTTTGGAAGGGCTGGCCTTTTTGATCTCCGCAATGAGCGCGAACTGGCCTGCCGCCTGTCTGGCCTGCAGCGCCGCCCGGAAACCTCGTGGCGGGTCCATCTCGGCGGCGCGCGCCTTTACTTCGCCAAGCGGCAGCGCGGCCTTTGCAGCAGCGATCTCCTCGCGCTTGTAGGTTTCGATCTTGCGCAGGATATCCGTCATGCGTGCTTTTCCCGACTGGAGACATGCACGAGCAGTTCGAGAGCCGATGCGGCGGAACCGTTGTCGATCGAACGAGCCGCCATGTCCACCGCATCCTTCAGCGACTTCGCTTTGCCTGCGACGACCAGTGCTCCGGCCGCATTGAGGACGGCGATGTCACGATAGGGGCCCTTTTCGCCCGACAGCACGGCACGCAGGGCTTTCGCATTGTGTTGCGCGTCCGCGCCCTTCAAATCTTCCGGGCGCGCAGGGTCCAGCCCGACATCCTCGGGTTTCATCTCGAACGTGCGTATCTTGCCGTTTTCAAGCGCGGCGACCTTAGTCGTGCCGGCGGTCGTCATTTCATCGAGCCCGTCACCGTGGACCACCCAAACGGATTCGGCTCCCAGCCCTTTCAGGACCTGCGCGATGGGCTCGACCCATTGCGGCGAGAAGACCCCGACGAGCTGGCGCTTCACGCCTGCCGGATTGGAAAGTGGACCCAGCAGATTGAAGATCGTCCGCGTGCCCAGCTCGACACGGGATGCGCCCACATGGCGCATCGCGGAATGGTGGGCGGGCGCGAACATGAAGCCGACGCCGGCTTCCTCGATGCAGGCCGCTATGGTGTCCGGTCCGATCTCGATGTTCACCCCAAGCGCCGCCAGCGCGTCGGCCGCGCCAGACTTGGAGGAAAGCGCACGGTTGCCGTGCTTGGCAACGGGCACGCCGGCGCCAGCAACTATGAAGGCGGCACAGGTGGAGACGTTGTAGGTCCCGGATGCGTCCCCTCCGGTGCCGACGATATCAATGGCATTGGCCGGCGCACGCACCGGCAGCATCTTGGCGCGCATGGTCGCCACCGCGCCGGATATCTCGTCGACGGTTTCGCCGCGTGTCCGAAGCGCCATGAGGAAGCCGCCGATCTGGCTCGGCGTTGCCTGGCCCGACATCATGATGTCGAACGCGTCACGCGCTTCCTCGAAGGAGAGGGGCTTTCCCTCGGCGACCTTCGCGATATGCGCCTTGAAATCGCTCATCGCCGGCTCAGAAGCTCAGTGCCTGCTGTATGGCGCCGCGGTCCACCGTCACCGGGTAGACGGTCTGGAGGCGAGCGACGAGCTGGTCGAGCAGGTCATCCGCGAAGGCCGAAGCGAGGCTATCGCGCGTCGATTCCGGGATGGCCTCTGGGCCGGCATCGACGGGCACGACCACATCGGTCACACGAAACACGACCTGGCCGTCGCCGGCGTCGTTGGTAAAGGCACCTGTCTCGCCACGCGCCACGGAAAAGATCGCATCGACACCTGCCTGGCCCATCTCGGCGTCGTCGGAGTCGCGTTTCAGCCCGCGCCGGGTCTGCACCTCCAACTCGAGTTCACCGGCTATCTCGGCGAGGTTCTTACCGCCTTCCAGCTCCTGCTGAATTTCGGATGAGCGCGCCGCCAGAAGCCGGGCTGCCTCCTGTTCGGTCCAGTCTGCAACGACCTCGTCGCGAACTTCATCAAGCGTGCGTTCCCGCGCCGGCACGATCTCCTCGACCTCGTAGAAAAGATAGCCGGCCGATCCGATGTTCAGCGGCGGATTTTCGACACCCACCTCCGTGTCGAAGGCGTCTTCGAGAAGTTCTCTCATCAGAGGCACGCCCGTCATGGTCTGGCCGTCTGGTGTCAGGCCGTTGCGATCGACTGGTTCGATGTCGACGACCCGGAGCCTGTTGCGCGCGGCGGCCTCCGTCATGGATTCGCCGGCGGCGCGGGCATCTTCGTAGCCGTCGTAGACCTCCTGCAGAATGCGGTGCGCCTCGTCGAGCGCGACATCCTGTCGGATTTCCTGTGCCACTTCCTCAAATGGCCGGGCGACCTCTGGTGTCACCTCGGTCACGCGAAGCAGGATCGGGCCGAAGGCGCCCGCCACGACATCGCTGACCTCCCCCTCGGGAAGGCCAAACGCGGCCTCGGCGATTGCTGCGTCGGCGACACGCTCCTTCTCGAAGGTGCCGAGTTCAACGTCGCCCATCGACTTGCCTTGCTCGGCTACGATCTCCTCGAACGACGCTCCGCCGCGCACCTTTTCCAGCGCCGCGTTCGCCTCGTCTTCGTTGGCGAAAACGAGCTGCTCGATACGGCGCTGCTCGGCATTCGTGAACCGGTCGCGGTTGCCTTCGTAATATTCGCGTGCCTGTGCATCATCGACGGCCGAAGGGTCCGCGATATCCGAGGGTTCGAGCTTGACGTAGGATATCCGACGGTATTCGGGGGCGGCGTAGTCGGCCTTGTTCTCGTCAAAGAAGGCAGTAACGGCCTCTTCGGAGGGAGCGTCAACGGGTTCGACCACGGAACGCGGCAGGACAAGATATTCGACGGTGCGATCCTCGCCCTGATAAAGCGAGACGGCGCGCAGGAACGTGTCGGGCGCAACAAGACCATCCGAGACCGCCTCGATGATCTGCTGGCGCACAGCGGCCTGTTCGCGATTCTTCAGATAGTCCTCCGGGCGCATACCAATCTGGCGCAGTGTCCAGTCGAACTGGTTGCGGTCAAAACGACCGTCGGGGCCCTGAAACGCCGCGTCCTCGGCAGTGAGCTGCGCCAGACGATCGCGCGAAACACCAAGGCGCATCTCGCGAGCCTGTTCGTCCAGCACCGCGCCGGCCGACAGTTGCGCCAATACGCGGTTGTCCACGCCGAACATCTGCGCCTGCTCGCGCGTGACGGGCGTGCCGAACTGCTGCGACAGCATGGAAAGCTGGCGATCGTAGGCAAGGCGGTACTCAAGCACCGAAACCCGCGTGTCGCCGGCCACGAGCACGTTGTTTCCCAGCCCGCCGAAAATCTGCCCGGAAATGCCCCACACCGCAAAGCTGAGTACGAGCAGCATGAGCAGCAGCTTGGCGACCCACGATCTGGCGGCGTTTCTGAGAGAGTCGAGCATATCGTCTTCCGGTTACCTGATGTGAAGAACGGCAATACCGTCCTTCCCGGCCGGTGTCGATTGCTTTGTGCCTCGTTTTTGGTAGGAGAACCCAGCAGCAAGACCAAAGCAAGGGGACGCTCCAGATGACACCCGGTATCCGCCCGCTCGTCGCCGGCAACTGGAAGATGAACGGCACGAGCGCCTCGCTGAGCGAACTGATCGCCATCGGCAACGGTTTCATGAAGGGGCTGGAAACAGCGACCGACGCGCTGGTCTGCGTTCCCGCCACGCTGCTTTGGCGCGCATCGGAAATCCTGCACCGCACGCCGGTCAAATCGGGCGGACAGGACTGTCATGCAAAAGAGGCAGGCGCCCACACCGGCGACATATCGGCTGAGATGCTCAAGGATGCCGGCGCTTCGTTTGCTATCGTCGGGCATTCGGAGCGGCGTACCGATCATGGCGAAACGGACGCGATCGTTCATGCAAAGGCACGCGGCGCGTGGCGGGCGGGGCTTATCTCGATAATCTGTATCGGCGAGACGCGTGAGGAGCGGGAAGCGGGCCGCACGCTCGAAGTGCTTTCCAGGCAGGTTGCAGGATCTGTGCCGTCGAGCGCGACCCACGCGACGACGGTGATTGCATACGAGCCGGTCTGGGCCATAGGGACTGGCCTCACGCCCTCTGTCGACGACGTTGCGGAGGCGCATGCGCATATTCGCGCCGAACTGGAAAAGGCTATCGGTGCCGAGGCTGCACGCACGCGCATCCTCTATGGCGGCTCCGTCAAGCCGTCCAACGCGGTGGAGCTTCTGGCTGTGCAGAATGTCGATGGCGCGCTGGTTGGCGGGGCAAGTCTCAAGGCCGCCGATTTCCTCGGTATCGCCGAAGCCTACCTTTCCATTGGCTGAGATTTTTCCCGCGTCGGCCTTTTTTGGCGGTGCAAGCCGGCCCATATGGGTTGGAAAGCGTTGCAAAGGCGTGTAATGAGCCGCGTCCGCTGCAATGCCGGCGCGGCGTTGCGCGTGAAATATCCGGATTGAAACATGCAAACTGTTCTCATCGTCATTCACCTGATGGTCGTCATCGCCCTTGTCGGCGTGGTCCTGCTGCAGCGTTCGGAAGGCGGCGGCCTCGGGATCGGCGGCGGCTCCGGCTTCATGACGGCGCGCGGGGCGGCCAACACGCTGACGCGGGCGACCGCGATGCTGGCGGTCGCGTTCTTCGCTACGTCGCTGGCCCTGTCGATCCTTGCCCGCTACGGCGACCGGCCGACCGACATCTTCGACCGCATCCCGGTTGGCGAGCAGGGTGCGCCTTCGGGGCAGGGCGGCGTTCTCGATCAACTCGGCGGCGAGGAGACACCTCCCTCGGCACCCGCAGAACCGGCGCAGCCGCAGGTTCCTAGCGGTCAGTAATTCGTCGCCGATGGCGGCAATGAAGGGCCGGCGGGTGCCGGCCCTTTTGTTTGGCCGGGGGAAAACCTTGGCCCGGCAAGTTTTCACTGGTGGAATCACTCTTATCGGGGTAAGCGACGACTCCCATGGCGCGATACGTTTTCATCACCGGCGGCGTGGTTTCCTCACTCGGTAAAGGCATTGCCGCAGCGGCTCTCGGAGCCCTCCTGCAGGCGCGCGGCTATCGTGTGCGAATCCGCAAGCTCGACCCCTACCTCAACGTCGATCCGGGCACGATGTCGCCCTACCAGCACGGCGAAGTGTTCGTGACGGACGATGGCGCTGAGACCGATCTCGACCTCGGCCACTACGAGCGTTTCACCGGTCGGTCCGCGAACCAGCAGGACAACATTACCACCGGCCGCATCTACAAGAACATCATCGAACGCGAGCGGCGCGGCGACTATCTCGGCGCGACGGTGCAGGTGATCCCGCACGTTACCGACGAGATCAAGAATTTCGTGCTGGAAGGCAACGAAGACTACGACTTCGTGCTGTGCGAGATCGGCGGCACCGTCGGCGACATCGAGGCGATGCCGTTCCTCGAAGCCATCCGCCAGCTGGGCAACGACCTTCCGCGCGGGCAGGCGGTCTACATCCACCTCACGCTTATGCCGTGGATACCGGCGGCTGGTGAACTCAAGACCAAGCCGACCCAGCACTCGGTGAAGGAGTTGCGCTCCATCGGCATCGCGCCCGACATTCTTCTGGTGCGCGCCGACCGTTCGATCCCGAAGGAAGAGCGCCGCAAGCTGTCGCTGTTCTGCAACGTGCGCGAGTCGGCGGTTATCCAAGCGCTCGACGTTGCGCACATCTACGACGTGCCGATGGCCTACCACAAGGAAGGGCTGGACGGCGAGGTGCTGGCAGCATTCGGCATCGATCCGGCGCCGAAGCCCCGCATGGAGCCCTGGCAGGGGGTCGCCGAGCGCATCCACAACCCGGAAGGCGAGGTCACCATCGCCATCGTGGGCAAATACACCGGCCTCAAGGACGCCTATAAGTCGCTGATCGAGGCGCTGGCCCATGGCGGCATGGCGAACCGTGTGCGCGTGAAGCTCGAATGGATCGAGTCGGAAGTCTTCGAGAAGGAAGACCCCGCGCCGTTCCTCGAGAAGGTGCACGGCATCCTGGTTCCCGGAGGCTTCGGGGAGCGCGGCTCGGAAGGCAAGATACTCGCCGCCAAATTCGCCCGCGAGCGCAAGGTGCCGTATTTCGGTATCTGCTTCGGCATGCAGATGGCCTGTATCGAGGCGGCGCGCTCGCTGGCGGGCATCGACAATGCGTCCTCGACCGAGTTCGGAGAGACGAAGGAGCCCGTCGTCGGCCTGATGACGGAATGGCTCAAGGGCAACATGCTTGAGAAGCGCAAGGCCTCCGGCGACCTCGGCGGCACGATGCGCCTGGGCGCATACAAGGCGGCGCTGAAGGAAGGCACCAGGATCGCCGATATCTACGGCGGCACGCAGATATCGGAACGCCACCGCCACCGCTACGAAGTGAACGTGGACTACAAGGAGCGGCTGGAGGAATGCGGGCTCGTGTTTTCCGGCATGTCGCCCGACGGCGTGCTGCCTGAGACGGTCGAATATGCGGATCATCCCTGGTTCATCGGTGTACAGTACCACCCGGAACTGAAGTCGCGTCCGCTTGAGCCGCATCCCCTGTTTGCAAGCTTCATCAACGCTGCGATGGACCAGAGCCGACTGGTCTGAAATCTCGCATTCGTGATTGGCCGGCTTGTCCGACAGCGGCACATATTCGCTGAATATTCTGTTCTTGTCGGCGCAAACGATTCGGCAACAAAATCTGCGTCAGACTGGGGCGATTGGCAGGGCGTCGAAATGGCGCCTCCGGGCGAACGGGGCGTTGCGTGACCAGAGTTTTCGGCTTGCTGTCGAGCCACGGGTGGATGTTGGGTTCGGTCTTCGCGGCGGTAGGTGTGCTGCTGGCCGCGCTGTCTACTGCGCCCGAAGTACTGCTTTTCAAGGAGCGACTGGCGCTCAGCCTTTTCGAACTCGACAGCGACGTCGAGTTGCAGCCCATCGATCTGACCACTCATGACGGGCTCGTGCTGCGGTCCTGGTATCATCCGCCGCGTGCCGGTAAGCCGGTGATCGTCTATTTTCCCGGACGAGCGGGAGATGTCATCAAGAAGCCGCGCCACCTCTTCAACCTCGCGGAGCAGGGATACGGTCTCATGCTGGCGGGTTATCGCGGGTATGGCGGCAACCCCGGGCGCCCTAGCGAGGACCGACTGTACCGGGATGCCACGAGGCTCCTTGAAAAGGTGGCCGAAAACCGGCTCGCGCCTAACGGCATCGTCCTCTACGGCTATTCGATGGGCACGGGCATCGCCAGCTACATTGCTGCGCATTCGAAGCCTGTGGGCGTGGTGCTGGAGGCACCGTTCACGTCCTTTCGCGACATCGTCGGACATAACGCACGCCAGATGCCGTTGTTTCTGGTCAGGTCGCGCTTCGATACCCGGTCGCGCTACGCTGCGATCGACGCGCCGGTTCTGCTTCTGGCGGGCGAGCGCGATACGGTCACGCCGGCATCGTTCGCGACGCTTCTTGCTTCAATCAACGAAACATTGTCGCAACTCCACGTCTTCCCGGAAGCCTCGCACGACGACATGTTCGAGCATGGAGCATGGGAGGTCGTATCCGCCTTTCTCGGCGGCCTTCAGGAGCTCGCAATCGCACCGGCCGCGGCGATGGACGGTGTCGGGCCTATCCTCGAATAGAACTCGCTCGGGCTTGCACGCGGTGGCCGATTGGGGCAAACCGCAGCCATGCCTGAAACAGCAGTCGCACCACGTGCACTCGACCACCTCGTCATGCCGACGGCCGACCTCGGCGTGGCGCAGATGCGGCTGGCGGCTCTGGGTTTCACCGTCGCGCCTCAAGGCGTCCACCCGTTCGGCACGGTCAATGCTTGCGTCTATTTCGCCGACGGCACCTTCATCGAGCCACTG
Source organism: Neoaquamicrobium microcysteis (assembly GCF_008180155.1). GTDB lineage: Bacteria > Pseudomonadota > Alphaproteobacteria > Rhizobiales > Rhizobiaceae > Aerobium > Aerobium microcysteis. The sequence goes on from NZ_VSZS01000058.1 coordinate 171,795, forward strand.
GCGGTCGGTGACGCGGCGGCGGTCGAGAAAGCCGTGTCAGACGGCAACAGTTTCGTTGCACGCGACCGCATGTTCCGTGCAGCTCAAGGCGAGGAAGGCCTATCTGCGATCGTGTTATCCACGAAGGATGCGACCGACGATCACGACGCATTCCTGAGGCTGGGAATATCTGGCGGCGACATGGTCGAGTTTTCCCGCCCCTCCGTGGGTGCGGACGGAAAAGCGGACACCGCTTCCTTCCGGCTCGCCTTTGCCACGGACGGGTCGCCGGGGGCATTCTTATTCACCTGCGAACGCAGGAGGGTACCGGCCATCGACCGATCTGCGCTGGAACGTCACCCGAACACTGCGGTGCGCCTAGCCGGGATTCATGCTGTATCGGACGATACGGATGCATTCGCCCGTCTTGTCGCCCTTGCGTCGGACAGTGTGGCGCGGCCTGCCGGTCCTTCCGGCTTCGTCATAGATCTTGCCAACGGGGTAATCGACATTGCCGCTCATACCGGCAGCACGCGGCTCGTCTGGGTAACGTTCGGCGTGGGCGATCTCGACGCCGCGGTAGCGCTGTTCAGCGCCAAAGGCATCGGATACGAGATGCGCGACAACCGAATCCTTGTCCCCGCTACAGCGGGGCAGGGGGCTGATTTCCTTTTCGAGGAGACGAAATGAACGCTGCCAACTCTGTGGTGAGCGCGGGCGATGTCCGCTTTTCCAACACCGGCCCGCTCTCGCTGATCGCCGGACCGTGCCAGCTCGAATCCCGGCAGCATGCATTCGACATGGCCGGCGCGCTCAAGGAGATGTGCGCGAGCCTGGGCATCGGCCTCGTCTACAAGTCCTCTTTCGACAAGGCCAACCGCACTTCGCTGTCGGGCAGGCGCGGGGCCGGCCTCGACGCCGCGTTGCCGATCTTCGCCGATATCCGCAGCAATCTTCATCTGCCAGTGCTCACGGATGTCCACACCGAAGAACAGTGCGCGGCGGTGGCCGAAGCTGTGGACATCCTGCAGATACCCGCCTTCCTGTCGCGCCAGACCGACCTTCTGATCGCCGCCGCCGCAACCGGCAAGGTCGTTAACGTCAAGAAGGGTCAATTCCTCGCGCCATGGGACATGAAGAACGTCGTTGCCAAGGTAACAGGCTCCGGAAACGCAAATGTGCTGGTGACCGAACGCGGAGCCTCGTTCGGCTACAACACGCTCGTATCCGACATGCGCGCGCTGCCGATCATGGCCGAGACGGGCGCGCCGGTCATTTTCGACGCCACCCATTCCGTCCAGCAGCCCGGCGGGCAGGGCGGCTCCAGCGGGGGAGAGCGCCGTTTCGTCGAGACGCTGGCGCGCGCGGCTGTCGCGGTCGGTGTCGCCGGCGTGTTCATCGAGACGCACCAGGACCCCGACAATGCGCCCTCGGACGGCCCCAACATGGTGCCGCTTAGGGACATGCCGCGCCTGATAGAAACGCTCATGGAGTTCGACCGCATCGCCAAATCACGATAGCGGCCCCTGTCGTCCGCTCCCGGAACTTCGCGCCTTGTCCAACATTGAAGACTGACAGGGCGGCGAACAGACAAGGAGCAAACAAATGGCCACTGCAACTGGACACACCGAAGCAATTCAGGCTTCGCGCGTCATTGGCACCGACGTCTACAACACCGAAGGCAAGCACATCGGGACGATCGAGGATGTCATGCTCGACAAGACCTCGAACAGCATCATGTTCGCGGTGATCGGCTTTGGCGGCTTCCTCGGCATCGGTGAAAAATACCACGCGATTCCGTGGTCGACGCTGGACTACGAGCCCTCTCGCGGCGGCTATGTCGTGCCGTTCAGCAAAGAGCAGCTTCAGGCTGCACCCGTGCACGACATCAACGAGCTGACGGGCGGCGACGGGCACAAGGTGCGCGATGCCTCCTACAGCTACTACAAGGTTCCGCCTTACTGGGTCTAAAGATCAGGCCATCGGCAACCACAAGCCCCGCAGCCGCGCTGCGGGGCTTTTCGTTTGCGGATGGTCGCGTATCGGCCTCGGTCATCCGATTGCCTCTTGCATGCCCTTTCGTTAAGACGGCGGCGACCTCGCCATCCTCCATCGAAGGGACCTCGCCATGACTGCTATCATCGACATCATCGGCCGTGAAATTCTCGACAGCCGCGGCAACCCGACCGTGGAGGTCGATGTGGTGCTGGAAGACGGCTCGATGGGCCGCGCCGCGGTGCCGTCCGGCGCATCCACCGGCGCCCATGAAGCCGTCGAGCTGCGCGACGGCGGCTCGCGTTATCTGGGCAAGGGCGTCAAGGGCGCAGTCGATGCAGTCAACGGCGAAATCTTCGAGGCCATCGGCGGTCTGGACGCGGAAAACCAGATCCAGATCGACCGTACGATGATCGAGCTGGACGGGACCGCCAACAAGTCGCGCCTTGGCGCAAACGCGATCCTGGGCGTGTCGCTGGCCGTCGCCAAGGCAGCCGCCAACGCGGCAGACCTGCCGCTTTACCGCTACGTGGGCGGCGCGGGCGCACACGTGCTGCCGGTCCCGATGATGAACATCGTCAATGGCGGCGCGCATGCCGACAATCCGATCGACTTCCAGGAATTCATGATTATGCCGGTCGGCGCGGAGAGCTTCAGGGAAGGGCTCCGCTGGGGTGCGGAAATCTTTCACACGCTCAAGAAGGGCCTGAAGGACGCGGGGCACAATACCAACGTGGGCGACGAAGGCGGTTTTGCGCCGAACCTCAAGAGCGCGCAGGCGGCGCTCGACTTCGTCATGGCCTCCATCGAGAAGGCCGGCTACAAGCCCGGCGAGCAGGTCGGCATCGCGCTCGACTGCGCGGCGACGGAGTTTTTCAAGGACGGCAACTACGTCTACGAAGGCGAGAAGAAGACGCGCGATCCCAAGGCCCAAGCGAAGTACCTTGCAAAGCTCGCGGCCGACTATCCGATCATCTCCATCGAGGACGGCATGGCCGAAGACGACTGGGATGGCTGGAAGGCGCTGACAGACCTTTGCGGCTCGAAGGTGCAGCTCGTTGGCGACGACCTTTTCGTCACCAACTCCGCCCGCCTCAAGGACGGTATCCGCATGGGCGTGGCCAATTCGATCCTGGTCAAGGTCAATCAGATCGGTTCGCTGACCGAAACGCTCGACGCCGTCGAGACCGCACACAAGGCCGCCTACACCGCCGTCATGTCGCACCGTTCGGGCGAGACCGAGGATTCCACGATCGCGGATCTGGCGGTCGCCACGAATTGCGGACAGATCAAGACCGGCTCGCTTGCCCGCTCCGACCGCCTCGCAAAGTACAACCAGCTTCTGCGTATCGAGGAAGAGCTCGGCAAGAGCGCGCGCTATGCCGGCAAGGGCATCCTCAAGGGCTGAAAATTCGAAGGGGCGGTTGCGATGGTAACCGCCCCTTAAGCATGATGGTGTCCAATGCAGCGATTGTATCCGAGTATCGCTTCATCTCCATGTGGACACGCCAGCATAAAAAGAGAAACACCGGCGCACTGATCGTTCCTGCGGTTGCCGCTGTGTTCCTTTCCTATTTTGGATTTCACGCCTTTCAGGGCGAGTATGGCATCTATGCCAAGTATCGCCTCGAAGAGCGGGTCGCCATGCTGGAAGGCAACCTGGCCCGGGTGAGCGCCGAGCGTACGCACCTGGAGCGAAGGGTCCAGCTCCTGCATGACGGAACGCTGGAAAAGGATATGCTCGATGAGCATGCGCGACGCGCACTCAATCTGGCTCTTCCCGACGAAATCGTCATCATGCGGCCTGTCTCTGGAAATTAATCTAAATCCGGTTAATCGCCCGAATCCCGTGCAATTAGAGTTGCTTATGTGCATGTGAGCCATGCGTTTTTCCGCATGGCAGAACGCAGGTGCGCATGATAGCCTTTGCTTAAATTCGGGAGGGCTATGCGCCGGCCCGGTCCGCAAAGAGACGAATACAGGGAGCGAGCCATGGCGACAGCCGCCAGGAAGACGTCTGCCAAATCCAAGGCAGACGGCAAAGCCCAGCCGACACTCAAGACACCGCCTCCGGCGAAGTTCTCCAAGGAGGAGGAACTCAAGGCCTATCGCGACATGCTGCTCATACGGCGTTTCGAGGAGAAGGCCGGTCAGCTCTACGGCATGGGCTTCATTGGCGGGTTCTGCCACCTCTACATCGGCCAGGAAGCGGTCGTTACCGGGATGCAGATGGCGCTCATCGAAGGCGACCAGATGATTACCGCCTATCGCGACCACGGCCACATGCTTGCCATGGATATGAGCCCACGCGGCGTGATGGCCGAACTGACCGGACGCCGGGGAGGCTACTCCAAGGGCAAGGGCGGCTCCATGCACATGTTCTCCAAGGAGAAGAACTTCTATGGGGGACACGGCATTGTCGGCGCTCAGGTCTCACTGGGCACGGGACTGGCCTTCGCCAACAGGTATCGCGGCAACGACAATGTCTCGCTGACCTATTTCGGGGACGGCGCGGCCAACCAGGGCCAGGTCTATGAGAGCTTCAACATGGCATCGCTATGGAAGCTTCCGGTCATCTACATCATCGAGAACAACCGCTACGCGATGGGCACCTCGGTGTCGCGCTCGTCGGCCGAGACCGACTTCTCCCAGCGCGGCCTGTCTTTCCGCATTCCGGGCATCCAGGTGGACGGCATGGACGTGCGCGCGGTGAAGGCGGCCGGCGACATGGCGGTGGCGCATTGCCGTGCCGGCAACGGCCCGATCATTCTGGAAATGCAGACCTACCGCTATCGCGGCCATTCGATGTCGGACCCGGCGAAATACCGGTCGAAGGATGAAGTGCAGAAGATGCGGTCCGAGCATGACCCCATCGAGCAGGTGAAGGCGCGGCTGCTGGAAGCCAAGTGGGCCACCGAGGATGAGTTGAAAGCGCTCGACAAGGAGGTGCGCGACATCGTCGCCGACGCCGCCGACTTCGCCCAGACCGACCCGGAGCCGGATCCGTCCGAGCTCTATACCGACATTCTGCTCTAAGGGGGAGGCGGACAATGCCGATCGAAATTCTCATGCCCGCCCTCTCGCCTACGATGGAAGAGGGCAATCTGGCCAAGTGGGTCAAGAAGGAAGGCGACAAGGTCGCCCCCGGCGACGTCATCGCCGAAATCGAGACCGACAAGGCGACGATGGAAGTCGAGGCCGTCGACGAAGGAACGCTGGGCAAGATCCTCGTTGCCGAAGGCACCGAAGGGGTGAAGGTCAACACGCCCATCGCAGTGCTCCTGCAGGAGGGTGAGGACGCTAGTGCAGCTTCTGCAGCTGCAAAGGCGGAGGCGCCGAAGGAATCGAAGCCCGGCGAACCGGCGCAGGCCGAAGGGAGCGCTGGCGGCAAGGCGCGCGAGGCCCATGAAGAGCCGAGCGCGAGCAAGGATGCCGCCGTCCCTGCCGCGCCGAAGCTGGAAATTGCGGCCGACCCGGACATTCCGGCGGGCACGGAGATGGTGCCGACCACGGTCCGCGAAGCGCTGCGCGACGCCATGGCCGAGGAGATGCGCCGCGACGAGGACGTCTTCATCATGGGTGAGGAAGTCGCGGAGTATCAGGGCGCCTACAAGATCACGCAGGGACTGCTGCAGGAATTTGGTGCCCGCCGCGTCGTCGACACACCGATTACCGAACATGGCTTTGCCGGTGTCGGCGTCGGGGCTGCGATGGCGGGGCTGAAGCCGATCGTCGAGTTCATGACGTTCAATTTCGCGATGCAGGCGATCGACCATATCGTCAACTCGGCCGCAAAGACGCTCTATATGGCTGGCGGCCAGATGGGCGCGCCCATCGTGTTCCGCGGCCCCAACGGCGCTGCCGCACGCGTGGCTGCGCAGCATTCGCAGTGCTACGCCGCGTGGTACGGGCATATTCCCGGCCTCAAGGTTGTGATGCCGTACACGGCGGCGGACGCCAAGGGCCTGCTGAAGGCCGCCATCCGCGATCCCAACCCGATCATCTTCCTTGAGAACGAAATCCTCTACGGTCAGACGTTCGACGTACCCAAGATGGACGATTTCGTTCTGCCGATCGGCAAGGCGCGCATCCACAAGAAGGGCAAGGACGCCACCATCGTCTCGTTCGGCATCGGCATGACCTACGTGGTCAAGGCGGAGCAGGAACTGCGTGGCATGGGACTGGACGTCGAGATCATCGACCTGCGCACGATCCGTCCGCTCGATTTCGACACGGTCATAGAATCCGTGAAGAAGACAAACCGCCTTGTCGTGGTGGAAGAGGGCTTCCCGCAATCGTCGGTGGGCGACCACATCGCCAGCCAGGTGATGCAGCGTGCATTCGATCATCTCGATGCGCCCGTCATCACCATCGCCGGCAAGGATGTGCCGATGCCCTATGCCGCCAATCTCGAAAAGCTGGCGCTGCCGAATGTCGGCGAGGTCGTCGAGGCGGTCAAAGCCGTCACCTACCGTAGCTGAGGGAGGGCCGCGCGATGCCTATCAACATCACCATGCCGGCCCTTTCGCCCACGATGGAAGAGGGCAATCTGGCCAAGTGGCTGGTCAAGGAAGGCGACAAGGTTTCGCCTGGCGACGTGATCGCCGAGATCGAGACCGACAAGGCGACCATGGAAGTGGAAGCCGTTGATGAAGGCACGGTTGCAAAGCTCGTCGTGCCGGCGGGGACGGAAGGCGTTAAGGTCAACGCGTTGATCGCGGTTCTCGCCGAGGAAGGCGAGGATGCCGCTGCCGCTGCCAAGGGTGGAGAAGCACCTCCAGCTAAAGCTGAGACGAAGGCAGAGCCGGCAAAGGCGGAAGCGCCCGCCAAGACCGAGGCTGATGCTCCGAAGTCGCAGCATCCTGCGCCGAAGCAAGAAAAGAAACAGGCTGAGACCTCCGGGGCGTCCGGTGGGCGCACCTTTTCATCGCCGCTTGCCCGCCGGATTGCGAAGGATGCCGGCATCGACATTTCCGCCGTTTCCGGTTCGGGGCCGAAGGGCAGGGTGGTGAAGGCCGATGTCGAGTCGGTTCTTGCCGGGGGCGGCAAGGCGGCACCTGCGTCGAAGGCTGCCGATGCCGCGGCGGCTCCGGCAGCAGGCGCGCCTGCACCGAAGCCGATGTCCGACGATGCTGTGCTCAAGCTGTTCGAGGAGGGCTCCTACGAGCTCATCCCGCACGACAGCATGCGCAAGACCATCGCGCGCAGGCTGGTCGAAGCCAAAAGCACCATCCCGCATTTCTACCTCACGCTCGACTGCGAGATCGACGCGCTTCTGGCGCTGCGCAAGCAGCTGAATGACGCAGCCCCCACCCTCAAGGGCGAGAAGGGCGAAGAGCCGGCCTACAAGCTGTCGGTCAAC
>NZ_VSZS01000059.1 GCF_008180155.1 Neoaquamicrobium microcysteis
CTGTCCCTCCTGCGTTCAATGCAGAAGGGAAATAGGTGGCCGGATTTTACTCCGCCCGCGGCCGGACTATCCCGCCGCTACCGTGGCCGGTTTTTGCACCGCCGCTCTCAGTTTGCGCCGCCGGATTTGCCCTGATCTACCGGGCGGTCTATTCGCCTTTCGGACGTGTCCTAAAGGCCATAAAGGGCAACGATGCCCGGGCAACTTCGCTCGGCTACAACACCGACGCCTTCAAGCTGCTGGCTTTCACGTTGTCGGCCGGTCTGGCCGGAACCGCCGGAAGCCTTAAGGCCCTGGTATTTCAACTCGCTTCCCTGACCGACCTGTTCTATATGACATCCGGGAATGTTCTGCTCATGGTCTTGATCGGCGGCATCGGCACCATATGGGGACCGATCGTTGGCGCAACGATCTTCGTCTCTGCAGAGCAGTACCTTGCACATACGGGATCCTGGGTCCTGATATTGCAAGGCATCGTTTTCATCTTCTGCGTATTGGCGTTCCGCAAAGGCGTCGTGGGCACGTATCTGGAATGGCGCGGCAATCGCCGGGCGCGGTCGTCATACGCGGTCAGGCGGGATTTTGGTCGGGTTGAAGTTCCGAAGAAGGAAGGCAAACCCTCGTAGAGCGATCCGTTCTCATTCCGGCGCCCAGAACCGTCATCACCGACGTACGAAAAGCCGGCGGCAGGCGGGTGGGCCGGCATGGCAGATAGGTCGGTGCCCTGCCTTCTTGGATCAGCAGTCCAAGTTTGGGCGCCAGAGCCACGGCGGCTCACTTAAAGCCAAAAATTCTACCCGAGGGACATACGGGCGATCTCCGATCGCCGGCTGGCTGCCTATTCAGCCGCCGCGGGTGTGCGGATCGGATGTTTGTGTGCGAACAAGCGGCGGGCGATGATCGTCTTCATGATCTCGATCGACCCGCCCGCGATCTTGATGATGCGGGCGTCGGCATAGGCGCGCGCGATCGGGTATTCCCACATGTAGCCCCACCCGCCGAACAGTTGCAGGCATTCGTCGGCGGCCTTGCAGTGAAGATTGGCGGTAAACATCTTGGCCATCGCCGCTTCGACCGGATCGAGCTTGCCCTGCATGAAGAGGTCGATGCACTTGTCGGTGAAGACGCGCGCCACCGTCGCTTCCGTCTCCAGTTCGGCGAGCTTGAACTGGGTGTTCTGGAAATCGGCGATCGTCTTGCCGAACGCCTTGCGCTCGGACGTATAGTCGACCGTCCATCCGATGATCGTCTCGGTGACGAGCGCGGATCGGATCGCCTGCGCCAGCCGCTCCTGCGCCAGCTTGGTCATCATGTGGGCGAAGCCGCGCCCCTCCTGGCCGAGCAGGTTGGTGGCCGGTACGCGGACATTGTCGAAGAACAGCTCCGAGGTGTCCTGCGCGTGCATGCCCAGCTTTTCGAGGTTCTTGCCGCGCCGGAATCCTTCGCGGTCGCCTTCGACAAGAAACAGCGTGATGCCTTTCGCGCCGGCCTGGCTGTCGGTCTTGGTCGCGAGCACGAGGATGTCGCACAACTGGCCGTTGGAGATGAACACCTTCTGGCCGCTGATGACATAGTCGTCGCCGTCGCGCGTGGCGCGCGTGCGGATCGCCTTCAGGTCGCTGCCGGCGTGCGGCTCCGTCATGCCGAGCGAGCCGATCGCCTCGCCGCTGACCATCCTGGGAAGCCAGGTGCGCTTCTGCTCCTCGGTGCCGAAGGAGAGGATGTAGGAAGCCACGAGGTCTGTATGGATCAGGAAGCCGGGACCGCTCGCCCCGGCGCGCCACAATTCCTCGAACACCACGACGTCGAACAGGTAATCGAGGCCGAGCCCGCCATACTCTTCCGGCACCGTGCAGCACAGCAGGCCCTCGGCGCCGGCCTTCAGCCACAGTTCGCGCGGGACGACGCCGTCCTTTTCCCATTGCGCGTGGAAAGGCACGATCTCTCGCTCCACGAAACGGCGCACGGATTCCCGAAAGATGTTGTGTTCCTCGCGGAACAGCGTGCGCTCAATCATGCCAAAGCTTTCTCAATGCGGATATCAGCTAACAATGCACTGGCGTACTAATACCATTCGCCCATATCGTACGCAAGTTTATCATCGCTGCCAGAACCGACCTGTCCACCGGCCCCAGCTCTCTTCCAGCATCGGCCGATGAGCGGGGGCCGCGACGGCGATCAGCGCCTCGGCGCGCTCATGATGGGACTTGAGCCGCAGGTCGGCCGCCCCGTGCTCGGTCACCACGACGTCGATGTCGAAGCGGTTCAACGAGACCGGTGCGGGATTGGCTCCGGTCGGCACGATGCGGCTCGTCCGTCCGCCGTCGGCCGTGGACGGCAGAACGATGATGCGTATCGCGTCATTGGCGCGTCCAGCGGAAGCGAAGTCCGATGCGCCGCCCGGTCCGGACATCAGACCGGCGGCCTGATGCTCGGCGAACCCGTTTGCAAGCAGGTCGATTTCCACCACGGAATTGATCGTGACGAATCGCTGGAGTGTCGTGATCACTTTCGGCGAGTGCGTGAAGACCGCCGGCCTGAACCGGAAACGGTCGTCGGCGACCGCTTCGTAGAGCCGTGCCGTGCCGATTGCCACCCCGGTCGTGATCGACAGGCCCGGCGCGATGGCGCCTGCTTCCAGCAGATCGACGACCGCGTCGCCGATCAGGCCGGAGTGGATTCTCAGGTTCCTGTGATCCGCAAGGCCGCGTAGCGCCGCGTCCGGGACGCGGCCGAGCCCGGTCTGTATCGTGGCCCTGTCCGGGACGATTGCGGCCACATGCCGGCCGATCGCCTCGGTGACCGCGTCCGGCGCGCCGGTTTGCGATGTCGGAAGATCCTGCTCACCTTCGACCACCGCGGTGAGTTCCTCCCATGGTATCCCGGCATAGCCCCTCGTCTCAGGGAGCCGCGGGTTGACGTGCGCGATCCTGATCGGGATTCTCTTCCAGAAATCCGGCACGAAATCCGCGACCGGGCCGACGCCGCACAGCCCGTTCTCGTCGGGAGGCGACACCATGAACAGCGCGGCCGAGATCGGCGTGGCGTAGAGGTGCCGGATGATCTCCCGATAGTTGAAGGGAAGGAATTCCGTCGCGTCGGGCCGCCGCCGCAGTTCGGGCGTCAGGAAGAAGGTCTTCGCCCGGCGTCGGTCCTGAACCAGATAATCCAGCCTGTTCAGGCCGGGAACGAAGATGCCGGTGAAGGTCATCGGCCCGAGCCGGTCCCCGGCGGCGACGATGCCGTCGCGCAGCAGGGCCGACTCCGCAGAGCATGCCTGAAGCCAGGTCAGGCCGCCTGGCGGCAGCACCTCCGCGAGCCGGTCGGGCCGGATGATCTTCGGAGCCACAAGACTACTCGACGAACTTGTGGAAGTCCGGCTTGCGCTTTTCGTTGAAGGCGTTGACGCCTTCCTTCGATTCCGGCGTCGCGTAGTAGAGCTTGACCGCATGCAGCGCCATGTTGCTGATGCCGCGGATGGCGTCGGAATCGGCGTTGAAGGAGCGCTTGAGAAAGGCGAGCGCGGTGGGGGACCGTTCGCCGAGCTTCGTTGTCCAGTCCTCCACTGCCGCGTCGAGCTCGGCCAGCGGCACGACCTTGTTGACGAGGCCCATCGCCAGCGCTTCCTGGGCCGTGTAGCGCTCGTTGAGGTACCAGATCTCGCGGGCGCGCTTGTCGCCGACATGGCGGGCGAGGAAGGCCGTGCCCCAGCCGGCATCGAAGGAGCCGACCTTGGGCCCGACCTGGCCGAACTGGGCGGAATCGGCCGCGATGGTCAGATCGCACAGTGTGGCGAGCACGTTGCCGCCGCCGATCGCGAAGCCGTTGACGCGAGCGATCACCGGCTTCGGGATGTCGCGGATGATGCCCTGCAACTCCTCGATCGGCAGGCCGACCACGCCGCGCCCGTCATAGTTGCCGTCATGCGCCGACTGGTCGCCGCCGGTGCAGAACGCCTTGTCGCCCGCGCCGGTCAGCACGACGCTCGATACCTCCCCGTCGTTGGCGGCGATCTGGAACGCCTGGATCAGTTCCTCGACGGTGCGTCCGCGAAAGGCGTTGTAGACCTTGGGACGGTTGATGGTGATCCATGCGGCGCGGCCGCGAACCTCGTAGATGACATCCTCAAAGGCGGGTGTGGTCGTCATGATTTTTCCTCCAGGGATTCGAAGAAGCCAGCCAGCGTCGATCCGGGATAGATCGATTTCGGCCCGATCTTGTAGACGCAGCTTGACCGGAACACCGGCCTGTCTGCGACCGCTCCGACGGTCTGCGTGAAGAGCAGGTTGCGGGTCGCCTTCAGCAGCGACGTGTCCGCCTGCAACCAATTGCCGCTGACGATCGGCTCGAGGTAGTCGATGCTCATGCTGATCGTCGGCGTCAGATGGTCGGGCACTCCGCCCTCGCGCTGCGCCACATAGGCCTGCATGTCGGCGAAACACGCGACCACCCCGCCATGCAGTGTCTGGTGCGGGTTCAGCAATCTTGGCTTGATGCGCATGCCGAGCGCGAGCTTTCCGTCACGAACACGGCCGTAGATCGCGCCGATGAACAAATTGAAGCCACCACCGATCGGAATGCGATGGAAACCCGGCGGCGGATCATCGGCGATGTCCTGCGCTATCAGCTCGGCGATCGGATCCATCGTCAGATCATGTTCATGCCGCCGGAGACCGAGATCGTCTGCCCGGTGATGAAATTGCCGTCCTCCGATGCAAGAAAGGCGACGATGCCGGCATAGTCCTCCGGCTCGCCCATGCGCTTGAGCGGAATGCCGCGCACCATGGCGTCCTTCCACTTGACCGCATCATCGCCCGTGCCGAGGACCGACGCCATCATCGGCGTGTTGGTCGGCCCCGGACATACGGCGTTGAGCAGCACCCCCTTGCGCGCCAGCTCGCGCGCCACCGACTTGGTGAAGGCGATCAGGCCGCCCTTGCAGGCCGAGTAGACCGCCTCGTCGCTAGTGCCGACGCGGGCGGCATCGGATGCGATGTTGACGACGCGGCCGCCGCCGCGCTCCACCATGCCGGGGCACACCGCATGGTGCGTGTTCAGCGGCCCGTAGAGGTTGATGTTGATGATCCTGTCCCACAGCGCGCGGTCGGTCTTGAGGAACGGCATCGGCTTGTCCCAGCCGGCATTGTTGACCAGCAGCCAGATGTCGCCGAAATCCTGCGTCACCTGCGCGACGGCCGCGTCGACGGCTTCGCGATCGCCGACATCGACGCCATAGACCTTGACCGCGCCGCCCTTCGCCTCGGCGGCGGTTTCCTCCGCGGTGTCGGGCTTCAGGTCGAAGATCGCGACATTGCAGCCTTCCTCCGCGAGCCTGAGCGTGATCGCCCGTCCGATGCCCTGGCCGCCGCCCGTCACGATGGCGGTCTTTCCCTTCAGTCCACGCAATTTTTCATCCTCCCACACGTCCAGGACGGCGCTCCTGAAAACAATATACTTGCGTACGATACACCTGCAAGCTATTTATCGGCGATCGGGAGGAACGACCGGAAAGATGGCTCAGCGATATGTAAGGAGCGTCGGCGCTTATCTGCCGCTGTTGCGGCTCGACCGCAAGGCAGCTTCAGGAGCGTTCGGCTGGTCGGGGCTGGCGATGCCCCGCAGCGGCCGCCGAAGCGTGGCGGCCTGGGACGAGGACGCCTTGACCATGGCGGTGGAAGCCGGGCGCACGGCGCTTGCTGGCCATCATGCTGACAGCGTCGTCTTCGCCTCGACCTCAGCTCCCTTCCGCGAAAGGCTGCAAGCCAATCTTCTGTGCGAGGCGCTCGGCCTGCCGCGCGATGTCTCTGTGTCAGATGTGGCGGGCTCGCGGCGTTGCGGCGTCTCGGCGCTGCGTCAGGCTCTGCTGAACGGCGGCGGCGACGCTCTGGTCGCTGCCGGGGAGCGGCGCGCGACGATGCCCGGCAGCGCCTTCCAACTCACCTGGGGAGACGGCGCCGCGGCGGCGCTCATTGGCGACGACGGCTGCGCGCGGCTGCTGGGAAGCGCCTGCATCAATGTCGACTTCGTCGATGTCTACGTCTCTGACGAACGGCCCCTGCCATATGCGTCGGAGGAACGCTTCGTGCGCGAGGAAGCGATCGCGCTGGCCTTCGTTCCCGCCATCGAGGCGGCCTGCGCGAACGCTGGCGTTTCCGCCGCCGAGATCGCGCTCGCGGTTGTGCATGAGCCTGTCGGAGGCGTCTACAAGGGCCTTGCCGCCGTGGCGGGATTGAAGGCGCCGAACCTGTGCGACGACATCACCGCCGCGGCCGGAGACCTCGGTGCCGCGCACGCGCTGTTCGGGCTGGCGCTCGCCCTGGAGCGCGGCAAGCCCGGCGACCGCATCCTCGTCGCGGGCTTCGGCAGCGGCTGCGACGCGCTCGTCCTCGAAATGACCGCGCCCTGTGACGGGTCGGCTTCGGCGGAAACATCGCTTCGCGAAGGCGCCGCGCTCACGAACATCACCCGCTTCCTGTCGCTCGCCGGCTCGCTCGACCTCGACTGGGGGCCGCGATCCGAACTCGACCAGAAGACCGCCGCCTCCGTCCTCGCCCGTCACGGTCGCGACATGCACGGCTTCATCGGCGGCCGCGACGCACGCGGAAACGTCCAGTTCCCGAAGACGCTGATTCCCGTCTCGCCGCTGGCGGACGGACCGGAGCCGCTGGCGGACGTGCGTCTGGCCGACCTCGAGGCCAGCATCGTCTCCGTCACCGCTGACCGGCTCAACTTCACCCCGGACCCTCCGTTCCATTTCGGGCTCGTCCAGTTCGACAACGGGGCGCGGGTTTCGATGGAGTTTCGGGACATCGAGGGAGCGACACCGCAGGTCGGCGACAGGGTCCGGATGCGCTTCCGCGTCAAGTCGATCGACCGCAAGCGCGGTTTCCGCACCTACTTCTGGAAGGCCGCCCCTCTTGAGCGGCCGAAACTGGAGGAAGGCTGATGGCTTCCGGCATCCGCGACCGCGTCGTCATCGCCGGCATGGGCTGCACCGAATTCGGCGAGCGTTGGGACAAGGGTCCCGAGGCGCTGATGGTCGAGGCCTTCGAGGAGGCGCTGGCCGATGCGGGCATCGGGCGCGGCGACATCGAGGCGGCCTGGCTGGGCGTCGCGCTCGACGACATGAATGTCGGCAATTCGGCGCTGCCGCTCGCCACCGCGCTGCGCCTCAGGAACATCCCCGTCACCCGTGTCGAGAACATGTGCGCCACGGGCACGGAGGCGCTGCGCGCCGCTACCTATGCGGTCGCGGCCGGGGCCTGCGACGTGGCGCTGGCGCTCGGCGTCGAGAAGCTGAAGGACACCGGCTACGGCGGTCTGCCCCTGCGCACCAAGGGGCTCGCCAACGATCTGTGGATGCCCTACGGCTCCGCGCCGGGCACCTTCGCCCAGCTTGCCGGGGCCTATACGGCGAAGCACGGCGTCGAGGCGGGCGACCTCAAGCGCGCCATGGCGCATGTCTCATGGAAGAGCCACCAGAACGGGGCGCTGAATCCTAAGGCGCATCTGCGCAAACCCGTATCGATGGAGACGATCCTCAACGCGCCGCTGATCGCCGACCCGCTCGGCCTGTTCGACTGCTGCGGGGTGTCGGACGGCGCGGCCTGCGCCATCGTCACCACGCCAGACATCGCCCGCGGGCTCGGCAAGGACGCGCTGGTGAGCGTCAAGGCGATCCAGCTCTCCGCCAGCAACGGCTGGGAAAGCCAGTACGGCGAATGGGACGGCTCCTATGTCCGAAACACGCGCGAGGCGGCGCGGCGCGCCTATGCGGAAGCCGGCGTTTCCGATCCGCGCGCCGAGATCGGCATGACCGAGGTGCATGACTGCTTCTCGGTGACGGAACTGGTGACGATGGAGGATCTGGGCCTGTCCGACGAGGGCAGGGCGGTCTTCGACATCCTCGACGGAAGGTTCGATCGCGACGGCGCAATCCCTTGCCAGATCGATGGCGGGCTGAAGTGCTTCGGCCATCCCGTCGGGGCGTCCGGCCTGCGCATGGCCTACGAGGTCTACGGCCAGCTTCTCGGTCGCGCCGGAGAGCGCCAGCGGGACCGTATCAATCTCGGCCTCACCCACAATCTCGGCGGCGCGCCGGCCAACAGCGTGTCGGCGGTCTCGATCTTCGGCAGGCTCGAATAGGAGAGAACCATGGGAGGACGCTATTTCGAGGAATTCGAGGTCGGCCAGCGTTTCGTCCACGAAGTGCGCCGGACGGTCACCGACATGGACAACATCCTGTTCTCGACGCTGACGCACAACCCGGCCGCGATCCATATCGACCATGAATATGCCAAGACGACGGAGTTCGGAAAGCCGCTGATGAACTCCATCTTCACGCTCGGGCTGGTGGTCGGGCTCTCGATCCAGGACACGACGCTCGGCACCACGGTGGGCAACCTCGGCTGGGAGGAGGTGAAGTTTCCGAAACCCGTCTTCTCCGGTGACACCCTGCGCGCCGAGACCAGCGTCGTCGCGCTCAAGGAAAGCCGGTCGCGCCCGACGCAGGGGATCGTCACCTTCGAGCACACGGGGTTCAACCAGCGCGACGAGGAAGTGTGCGTGTGCCGGCGCGTGGCGCTGATGCTGAGGAGGCCGGCATGAGGCTGCGGTCGCTCCTCTTCGTTCCCGGCGACAGCGAGCGCAAGTTCGACAAGGCGCGCAACTGCGGCGCCGACGCGCTGATCCTCGATCTGGAGGACGCGGTCGCGCCGTCGCGCAAGGTCGAGGCGCGCGCGCTCGTCCAGCACTTCCTGCGGGACGGCAGCCCCCACGACTGGAGCTTCTGGGTTCGCGTCAACGCCTTCGACACCGGAATGACGCTGGACGATCTTGCAGCCGTCGTCGCGCCGGGGCTTGCCGGCATCGTCTTCCCGAAGTCGAACGGTGCCGCCGATCTCGTCCGGCTCGGCCACTGTCTCGACGCGCTGGAAGCCAAAGCGGAAATGCCGGCCGGCGGGATCAAGGTGCTGGTCGTGTCGACAGAAACCCCGCAGGCCATGTTCAACCTCGGCTCCTACACGCCCGCCCATCCGCGGCTGGCCGCGCTGACCTGGGGCGCGGAGGATCTGGGCGCGGCCATCGGTGCGACCGCCAACAAGGAGGCGGACGGCGCGTGGACCATGCCCTATCAGGTGGCGCGCTCGATGTGCCTGTTCGCGGCTGCCGCATCGGACGTGACGCCGATCGATACGCTCTATGCCGATTTCCGCGACGCTGACGGCCTTGCTGAGAGCTGCCGGCGCTCGCGCCGCGACGGTTTTCTGGGCCGCATCGCGATCCATCCCGATCAGGTCGCAACGATCAATACGTGCTTCTCGCCCTCCGAAGAAGACATTGCCGAGGCGCAGAAGATCGTCGCAGCCTTCGCCGCGCAGCCCGACGCGGGCACGATCGGCATCGACGGCAGGATGGTCGACATACCGCATCTGAAGCAGGCAAGGCGCGTGCTCGCGTCGATCCCGGGGAGTTGAAGAGGCCATGAACGCCCAATCGTCAGGTCGCGTGAGTTCGCCCGAGGATCTGGAGGTCATCCGCGAAGGGGTTCGCTCGGTCGTCGCGCGCTTCGATGACGAGTACTGGCTGCAGCGCGACGAGGACGGGAAGTTTCCGCGGGAGTTCCACAAGGCGATGGCCGAGGCCGGCTGGCTCGGCATCACCATGCCGGAGGAATATGGCGGTTCGGGCCTCGGCGTCAGCGAGGCGGCCGTCATGATGCACGAGGTTTCCAGCCACGGCGGCGGCATGGCGGCCGCATCCTCGGTGCATGTCAACCTGTTCGGACCGCATCCGATCGTGGTGCACGGGACGCCCGAGCAGAAGAAGGAGTGGGTGCCCCGCCTCGTCTCCGGCGAGGACCAGTGCTGCTTCGGCTTCACCGAGCCGGATGCGGGGCTGAACACCACGCGGATCAAGACCTTCGCCGAGAAGGTGCCCGGCGGCTATCTCGTCCACGGCCAGAAGGTCTGGACCTCGACGGCGCAGGTCGCCAGCAAGATCATGCTTCTGACGCGCACCACGCGCTACGAGGACGCGCGGCGGCCGACCGACGGCATCACCATCTTCTACACCGACCTCGACCGCTCGAAGATCGAGGTGCGCAAGATCCCGAAGATGGGTCGCAAGGCGGTCGACTCCAACGCCATCTTCATCGACGGGCTGTTCATTCCCGAGGAGCACCGCATCGGTGAGGAGGGCAGGGGCTTCTCCTACATCCTCGACAGCCTCAACCCCGAGCGCGTGCTGGTGGCGATGGAGGCGATCGGCATCGGCCAGGACGCGCTGCGCCGCGCCACCGCCTATGCCCGCGAGCGGGTCGTGTTCGACCGGCCGATCGGCCAGAACCAGGGCATCCAGCATCCGCTCGCCGAGAAATGGATGTATCTGGAATCCGCGTTCCTGATGGCGATGCGCGCCGCCGAGCTTTACGATTCCGGCAGGCCCTGCGGCGCCGAGGCCAACTCGGCGAAATTCCTCGGCGCGCGCGCCGGCTACGACGCCTGCCTTCAGGCGGTGCTGACCCATGGCGGCTTCGGCTACGCCAAGGAGTACCATGTCGAGCGGCTTCTCAGGGAGGTGACGGTGACGCGCATCGCGCCGATCACCGAGCAGCTCATCCTCTGCTTCATCGCCGAGAAGGTGCTCGACCTTCCCAAATCCTACTGAGATGGAGACAAGCTTGACCGGCAGCATGCAAGGCAAGGTCGTCCTGGTGACGGGCGGAGGCAGGGGGGTCGGCCGCGGCATCGCGCTCGACATGGCGAAGGCCGGAGCCAGGGTGGTCGTCAACGACCTCGGCGCTTCGCTGAAGGGCGACGATAGCGGCGACCTTTCGCCCGCGCAGGCGGTGGCCGCCGAGATCGAGGCGGCGGGCGGCGAGGCGGTCGCAGACGGAAACAGCGTCGCCGACTGGGACGGCGCGCAGGCGATGGTGCAGGCCGCGACCGACCGCTTCGGCCGGATCGACGCGGTGGTGAACAACGCCGGAAACCTGCGCGACGTGCTGTTCCACAAGATGGAGGAGGACGATTTCGACGCCGTGATCGCGGTCCATCTCAAGGGCGCGTTCAACGTCAGCCGTGCCGCCGCGCCGCATTTCAAGACGCAGGCCTCCGGGGCCTACGTCCACATGACGTCCACCTCCGGCCTGATCGGGAATTTCGGGCAGGCGAACTATTCCGCCGCCAAGCTCGGCATCGCCGCCCTGTCGAAGTCTATCGCCCTCGACATGGCCCGCTTCAACGTGCGCTCCAACGCCGTCGCGCCCTTTGCCTGGACGCGCATGGTCGGCTCGATTCCCGAGGACACGCCAGAGCAGAAGAGGCGCGTCGAAGGGCTGAAGAAGCTCGTGCCGGAAAAGATCGCGCCCTTCGTGGTGGCGTTGTGCGGTGATGCCGGGGCTTCCGTCACGGGGCAGATCTTCGGCGTGCGCAACAATGAGATCTTCCTGTTCTCCCAGCCGCGGCCGATCCGTTCGGCCCATACGGCTGGAGGGTGGACGCCGGAAGCGATCGCCGAGCGCGTGTTCCCGATGTTCGAGCGGGATTTTTATCCGCTCCATCGCTCCGGCGACGTCTTCACCTGGGACCCGGTGTAGGGACGATGGCTTTCGACGCTGAAAGGCTGGGCCGGCACCGCTTCGCGCCGGTCGAGCAGCAATATTCGGAACGCGACGCGATCCTCTATGCGCTCGGCGTCGGACTTCCCGGCGATCCGCTCGACGCAGGCGATCTTGCGTTCCTGCTGGAGGACCGGCTGAAGGTGCTGCCGACCTATGCGGCTACGCTGGCGACGCTCGGCATGTGGGTACGCGATCCGTCCTTCGGCATCGACTGGGTACGGCTTTTGCATTCGGCGCAGGCGGCGACCTTCCATGCGCCGCTGCCCCGGGCGGCGAAGGTGCGCGCCGAGGCGCGGATCAGGTCGCTCCATGATCGCGGCGTGGAAAAGGGCGCGGTATGCGTCGTCGAGCGCCGCATATCGGACGCAGCGACGCGGGAGTCCTACTGCACCGTCGAGCAGACGCTTATCCTGCGGGGCAATGGCGGCTTCGGCGGCGATGCCCCGCCAAGGGTCGAGCCGCGGCACCTGCCGGGACGCGCCCCGGACGCGGTCGCTCAGGTGGCGGTTTCGCCGCGCGCCGCCCTGATCTATCGTCTTTCCGGCGACCTCAATCCGCTTCATGCCGACCCCGAGGTGGCGCGCAAGGCAGGATTCGACCGGCCGATCCTGCACGGGCTCGCCTCGTACGGGATCGCCGGCGCGCAGATCCTGAAGCATTTCTGCGGCGACGATCCGATGCGTCTGAAAAGTCTTTCGATGCGCTTCAGCGGCGTCGTCATGCCGGGCGACCGGATCGACTTTTCCATGTGGCGGGAGGGAGACGCCGTGCTTTTCGAGGCGAAGACGGGGCCTCGGACTGTGCTGGACCAGGGTTTCGCGCTCGTCGACGACGGCTCGTGAACACGGCGGGACAGCGGATGATGCGGTCGACCATGGACTACGGACTGCGCGAATGGGCGCGAAGAGAGCCCGATCGTGTCGCGCTCCGGTTCGACGGCGGTGCGGTCCTCAGCTTCGGCGAGCTGGAGCGGATGGCCAACCGGTTCGCCAACCTCTTCGCAGATTGCGGGCTGCGGCATGGAGACCATGTCGCGGTGCTGCTCGGCAACGGCCCCCACATCGTCGCCCTGTGCTGGGCGGCCTCGCGTTCCGCGATCTACCTGACCCCGATGCCCAATTCGCTCGGTCCGGTGGAGACGGCCTATATCGTCGACAACTCGACGGCGAAGCTGGTGATCGCGGATCCGCGCTACGGCGGGGTCGCGGCCGAGCTGCCGGCGCGATGCGCCCACGTCGCGAGCTTTCTCTCGCTCAATGGCGGCATCGAGGGCTTCGAGCCCGCGGAGCCGCGTCTGGCGGCGATGTCCGCCGATCCGCGCTCCGACGAAAGCCCCGGCTCGCTGATGATGTACTCGTCGGGAACCACCGGCGCGCCGAAGGGCATCTGGAGGCCGCTTCCGGCCATGGAGCAGCTTGCCGGCGGCCCGCCCGCCTTCGCGCGCGACCTGATCTCGCTTTTCGGCTTCACGGCCGAAACGCGCTATCTGTCGACCGCTCCGCTCTACCACGCCGCTCCGCTGCGCTTCGTGCTCGCGGTCTCCGCGGCCGGCGGGCAGTCGACCGTGATGGAGAAGTTCGACGCGGCGCGCTCGCTGGATCTCATCGAGGAGCACAGGCTGACCATGTCGCAATGGGTGCCGACCATGTTCCAGCGGCTCCTCGCCCTGCCGGAGGAGCGGCGCAGATCATATGACGCGCCCCGGCATGTCCGCGCGATTCACGGCGCCGCGCCCTGCACGCCGGCCCTCAAGCGGGCGATGATCGAGTGGTGGGGGCCGATCATCGAGGAATACTATTCCGGTTCGGAAGGCGTGGGCCTGACGAGCATCGGCAGCGCCGAATGGCTCCGCAAGCCCGGCTCGGTCGGCGCGGCGAAGAAGGGGACGATCCACATTCTCGGCGACGATGACGCCGAGCTGGGGCCGGGGGAGAGCGGCCGCGTCTTTTTCAGCGGCACGCCGCCCTTCGCCTATTTCGGCGACGAGGCCAAGACGGCCGGCCGGACGAGCCGTCAGGGCTACCAGACCTTCGGGGACATCGGCCATGTCGACGGGGAGGGACACCTCTTTCTCTCCGACCGGCTCGACGACATGATCATTTCGGGCGGCGTCAACGTCTATCCGCAGGAGATCGAGGCCGCGATCGAGGAGGCCGAAGGGGTCGCCGAATGCGGCGTGGTCGGATTTCCGGACGAGGAATTCCAGGAAAGGCCGGTGGCCTTCGTGGTGCCTGCGGCTGGTCGGCGCGAAGCTTCCGGCGATCTGCTCGCCCGTCTGGAGACGCATGTCAGGCAGCGCCTGGGCCGCATCAAATGGCCGCGCGAAATCCGCTTCGTCGCCGAACTGCCCCGCTCGCCGACCGGAAAGCTGCTGCGCCGCGAGCTTCGGAAAATCGGCGACTGAACAAACTCCGGCTCAGATGGCGCTCGCCATCCACAGCGACAGTGCCGGGAAGACCAGCAGCAGCGCCAGAACCACCAGGTCCATCAGGAAGAAGGGCGCGACCCCGACGAACATGCGCTCGACCGGGATCTTCGGCGTCACCACGCTGTTGAGGACGAACACGTTCAGCCCGACCGGCGGCGTGATCAGCCCCATCTCCAGGAGCTTCACGACGATGACGCCGAACCAGATCAGGTTGAAGCCGTGGCTCTCGACCAGCGGGATGGTGAAGGGCAGGGTCAGCAGCATGATGCCGAGCGGGTCGAGGAACATGCCGAGCACGAGATAGACGAGGACGATCGCCAGGATCAGCCAGACGGTCGAGAGATCCGCCTGCTGGACGAGATCGACGAGCCAGGTGGCGACGCCGGTCAGCGAAACGAAGGTGACGAACACCTTGGCGGCGCCCGCGATGACGAAGATCGCGGCGGACTGGACCGCCGTCTCGCGCATCGCCTCGATGAAATCCGCCATCGTGATCCTGCGGCCTACGGCGCTGATGAACAGCGCGATGAAGAACGTCACGGCAGCCGCCTCCGTCGCCGTGAAATAGCCGCCGTAGATGCCTCCGATGATGATGACGAGAATGAGGACCGCCGGCCAGGAGCGCGCGGCGGCAACCATGCGGTCCCTGAGCGAATACTGCTCGGTCGCGGGCGGCGCGGAAGCAGGGTTCCATGTCGCCCAGATCGCCACGACCAGGCAGTAGCTCAGCATCGAGATGATGCCGGGCACCACGCCCGCGAGAAAGAGCCGGCTGATCGACTGCTCGGCGAAGATACCGTAGAGGATGAACAGCAGGCTCGGCGGGATCAACGCTCCGAGCGTCCCGCCCGCCGCCACCGCGCCGCTCGCCAGCCGGTCGCTGTAGCCGTATTTGCGCATTTCCGGCACCGCGATTCGCCCCATGGTCGCCGCGCAGGCGACGCTCGACCCCGAAATGGCGGAAAAGCCGCAGCAGCCCAGGATCGACGCGACAGCAAGGCCGCCCGGCACGCGGGTAAGCCAGGTTCTCGCTGCGAAATAGATGTCGCTGGTGATGCCGGCCCGGTAGCAGATATGGCCGAGCGCGATGAACAGCGGCACGGCCGTCAGGTCGTAGGAATGGAACAGCCCGAAATAGGTGTTGGTGACGAGCGTGAGCGCCGGAGCGATCGCGCCCTGAAGTTGCATGCCCCCGGCCGCCGGAAAGGCGAAGAAGGCGTAGATGCAGGAGACGGCCATCGCGCCGAGGGCGAAGGCGATGGGCACGCGCAGGAGGATCAGCACCAGAGACAGCCCGAGGCCGAGCGTGCCCATCAGGACGGGTTCCATTGGATGTCAACCGTGCGGTTTGTGCCTGCTGCGATAGACCTCGCCTTCGCCGGCCAGCTCGGCCAGGAGGTGATGCGTCAATCTCAGCCAGACGAGGATGAAGCCTGTTGCGAAGAAGAGGCGGGCGGGCCATTCGGGCATGTTGAGCTGCCCGTAATAGTACCGCCCGCTCCGGAGGAAGGCGAGAAAATCGCCGACGGCCCAGAGCGCGACCGGGACGACGGCGACAAGACCGGCGGCCACCGCGACCAGCTCCGCCGCCGTCCGGCCTTTCGGCCCGAAGCGGTCGTAGAGAAGGTCGACGGCTATGTGCGCCCGCTGCCCCGTCGCATAGCCCAGGCCGCAGGCGATGGAAACCAGCATGAGCTGCTGGGTGATCAGGACATGGTCGGGGATGCTCAGGCCGATGTTGCGGATCGAGATCGCGGTGATCATGATCGCCGCAATCAGGACGAGCGCGCTGACGGAGACGGCGAACAGCGTCTTTTCCAGGTGGCCGAGCCCCTTGTCGAACAGGTCCAGAAATCGCCGCAACGATTCATCCTCCCGCAATGGTTCCTTGCCGGCGCCGGTGTTCTTGCGCCGTCGGGCTGACTATTGGGCTATTCTTGCGCCTCGGTCGCATATTTTGTGGTGAGCGTGCGGTAGGTTTCGAGAAGTCGCGCGCCGTCCGCGCCCACGCTCGCTCCCCGGGCCACCCACTCGTCGACGAACGGCTGGCCGAGCTCGTCCAGCCGGGCGATCTCCTCCGGCCCGGGCGTGACGACATCGATCGTGCGGCCTTCATAGCCGGCTCGGAAATTCTCGATCACTTCCCGGTTGTCGCCTTCGATGCGTCTGGCGAGCCGCTCGGTGAACTCGCGGCCCAGTTCCCGCAACACCTGCTGGTCCTCTTCTCCGAGCGCCTCGAACTGGCTCTTGTTCATGAGAACTCCGTTCGAGCCGAGCGTGGCCCAGTTGACGTCGAGATACTGGTTTGTCACCTCGAACAGCTTGTAGGAGACGGCCGTATAGGCATAGGTCTGAGCGCAATCGACCAGGCCGGTGTCGAGCCCCTGATAGGTCTCCGGCAGGGGCAGGGGAACGGCGTTCGCGCCGAGCTGCTCGAGAACCTTGCCGATGTCGCCGCTGTATCGGATCTTCTTGCCTCGCAGGTCGTCGAGCGAGCCGATCGGGCCGCCGGTGCAGATGAACTGGATAGGGCCGACCGTGTAGTTTGCGATATAGACGAGGCCGGAGCGATCGAACTCGGCAAGCATCTGCTCGTCGCTCGTGCCCATCTCGTAGAGCGCCATCGAGCTCGCTACCGAATCCGGCACCGCGATCATGGCGTCGCCAACGCTGTAGGCGTAGAGCTGCTGCGGGAAGTAGGCGGCCGTGATCGCGCCCATGGCCGCCACGCCCGATGCAATGCCGTCGAACATGCCGGTCGCGCTCAGCAGCGCCCCGCCCCAGTGGAACTCGATCCTGACGCGGCCATCCGTCCGCTTGGCAAGCTCGTCGGCGAACCACATCTGCTCCTCTGCCCGCGACCCGCGATTGGGACCATAATCGGCGAAGCGCAGGACCGTCTGCGCCTGCGCTTCCGCGGCAACCGCCAAGGCGAGCCCCGTCGCGAATATCGCGGACATCGAGTACTTCGAGACTGATTTCCTCAACATTCCATCCTCCCTGTCGTTCGATCCGGTATCGTGCGTCGGATCGGTCATGAGGGACCGGTCGCCACGCTATCAACTCCATCCAGAGTGATTGATAGCGTATATTACACTAGCATACAATAATCTAGGCAAGCCGAAACCGATCATTTGCGTTTGCCCGGCTGACTGCTCTGCGAACTCGACCGGGCGGTTCGGATGCGGATCTTCGCCCGAGTCCTCTCTTTACTGCTCCAGCACGGCGAACGGTCCGCCGAGATAAGAGGGGAAACCGGCCTGGGTCACGGCGGCGAAATCGGCCAGGGCACGCTCGCTCTCGGCAAATGCGGAGCCGTACGCGCGCGCGACCCCGGCCGTTGCGGCGACGATCTTCAGCGCGGCTTCCTCCATCGGTGATCCGGGTTTTTCGAACCAGGGAACCTCGCGGCCGGCAATTTCCGCGGGATCGGCGGGATATGAGCCTTCGGCGGTGAAGCCGGCAAACCGCAGCGCCTCCGGCCGCATATCTCCCAGCCCTGCGTCCGCGCTTTCGACCGCGGCGCGGACATCCGCGACGAAGCTCGCAAGCGCGCCGGGCAGGGCGTCCGCCTTCCGCCGCTTGTCGTAGTCCTGCCTGCCGATGAAGAGCGACCGGATCATGTTGCGCGGCTCCGGGCGTTTTATCAGGTCGGCGAAGATGTCGATCTCGGAGCCTAGCGCGTCATCGATCGCGGCGGGCAAGCCTTGCTCGATGCAGTCGAGGATGGCAAGCGGGGCAGGGTAGTGGCCGCCGGTCTCGGCCAGTATGCGCGCCCGCGTCTGTCCGAGCGCCTCGGAGACGGCTTGCACGTCCGGCGCGTGCCAGTCCGGCCGGTCCCAGGGCTGTGCGGGAACCGTGGCGCCGAGCACCCACCGCTCGGCGGTGGCGACTTCCCCGCCCGCCGCGACCACCTCGTCGGCGGCTCCTGCTTCCAGTGCCTCCTGCGGCGAAAGCCGCGCGCCTTCGAGCAGGATCGGCAGCGACCTTTCCAGTCCGACGAGCCGGGGCATCCGCTGCGTGCCGCCGCCGCCCGGCAGCAGGCCGACCAGCGATTCCGGCAGCCCGAGGGCCGTTCGGGGCGTATCGGTGAGCACACGGTAGTGGCACCCCATGGCGAACTCGCAGCCGCCGCCAAGCGCGAGCCCGTCGATCGCTGCGGCGACGGGCTTGCCGGCCGTCTCCAGCTTGCGGAACGCCCTGCCGATCGGCGCGAAATGGTCGCGCGCGATGCGCTTGCGCTCGGCCGGACGGGCGGCCACGATCATGTCGTACGCCTCGCCGAGCTCGCCGAGGTCGGCTCCGGCGCAGAACGCCGACGTTTTGCCGGAGCGAATGACGACCCCGCGCACCGTGCTCGTCTTCAGCCACGTCGCGAAGGCGTCGATCTCGTGGATCGCTGCGTTCGAGAACACGTTCATCGAGCGGCCGGGCATATCGAAGATCAGGTGGAGGATGCCCTCTGGCGTCGTCTCCGTGCGGAATTCCTTCATGGCCGGCATGGTGCTCATCGTCGGTGTCCGTTCCTGGCTTGGCATAGGATCAGAGGCTTCTCGATATCAGCTCGCGCATGATCTCGGAGGTGCCGCCATAGATGCGCTGTACACGCGCGTCGGCGTAGAGCCGGCAGATCTCGTATTCGCGCATGAAGCCGTAGCCGCCGAAGAGCTGGAGGCACTGATCGACGACGCGCCCGTGCATCTCGCTCGTCCACAGCTTGGCCATCGAGGCTTCGGACTGGCCGAGCTTTCCCTCGACGTGCCGGGCGAGGCACTGGTCGACGAACGCCCAGCCGACGGCGAGCTCGGTCTTCAGGTCCGCGAGCCTGTAGCGCGTGTTCTGCATGTCGGCGATCGGCTTGCCGAACGCCTTGCGCTCGCGCGTATAGTCGCGGGTGATGTCGAACGCCTTCTGGGCCGCTCCCATCGAGGTGATGGCGATGATCAGCCGTTCCTGCGGAAGCTCGCTCATCAGCGCGCCCATCGCGCCGCCTTCGACGCCGAGCAGGTTTGTGGCCGGAACCCGGACGCCGTCGAAGAACAGCTCCGACGTGTCGGCGGAAAGCTGGCCGAGCTTTTCGAGGTTCCTGCCGCGCCGGAACCCTTCCCTATCCGTCTCGACGAGGATCAGGCTCATGCCGCGCGAACCGGGCTCGTCGCCGGTGCGCGCGACGACGATGACGAGGTCGCACATCTGGCCGTTGGAGATGAAGGTCTTCTGGCCGGTCACCACATAGTCGTCGCCGTCGCGGACGGCCCGCGTGCGGATGCCCTGAAGGTCGCTGCCGGTGCCCGGCTCCGTCATCGCGATCGCGCAAACCGCCTCGCCGCTGACCATGCGCGGCAGCCAGCGCCGCTTCTGTTCGGGCGTTCCATAGGACAGCAGATAGCCGCAGCAGACGTCGCTGTGGACGGAAAAGTCGGAGGTGGGGCCGGCGAAGCCGGAATAGGCGAACTCCTCGACGATCACCGCGTTCATGCTGAAATCGCCGCCCGCGCCGTCATAGTCCTCGCCGACCTGCGGGCAAAGGAGTCCCGCCTCGCCGCCCTTCGTCCACATTGCCCGGTCGACGATGCCCGCCTCTTCCCAGCGCGCGAAATGCGGCGCTACCTCGGAGGCGAGGAAGCGGCGTGCCGTCTCGCGAAGCTGACGATGCTCCTCGCCGTGGATCGCCCTGTTGGACAGCATGCCTTCGTCTCCTCCCCCCGCCGATTGGCTCGACTCGACGACCATTCGACCCGCGCACATCGTGCGCAGCAAAATAGTACGGTTGTGTACGAATGCAACAGGCTTGACAGCATGCGGAGATAGTACGCTATATTACCATAATAAGGTGTAGCTTGCGCGCGCCTGTTTGGAGGAGGAAATCGGATTGGACCAGACGGATGCGGTCGCGGGAGCCGGCAGCAGGTTCGGCTCACGGTCGGTCGCAAGCGCCTTTCTGGCGCGCCTGCGCCTGCCCGTGGTCGCCGCGCCGATGTTCATCGTGTCCACGCCGCGCCTCGTCGTCGAGCAGTGCAAGGCAGGCGTGGTTGGGGCCATCCCGGCGCTCAACGCGCGGCCCAAGGAGTTGCTGAAGGACTGGATCGCGGAGATCAGGGAAGCCCTCGCCGCCCATGACCGCGTCCACCCCGAAGCGCCGGCGGCGCCGTTCGCGCTCAATCAGATTGCCCACCGCACCAACGACCGCCTCGGCGATGACATGGACGTGATCGCCGAGGCCGAAGTGCCGATCGTCATCGTCAGCCTCGCCGCGCCCGAGCATATCCTGAGCGCGGTCCATTCCTATGGCGGGCTGGTGTTTAACGACGTGGTCAATGCCCGTCACGCGCGCAAATGCGCCGAGGCCGGCGTGGACGGGCTCATTGCCGTCTCGGCCGGGGCGGGCGGCCATACCGGAACGATCTCCCCCTTCGCCCTGGTCGAGGAGATTCGTGCCTTCTGGGATGGGCCGCTCGGCCTCGGCGGCGCCATCGCCACGGGTCGCGGGGTTCTGGCCGCACAGGCCCTCGGCGCGGATTTCGCCTATGTCGGATCGGCGTTCATAGCTGCGGACGAGTCGAACGCGCAGGAAGGCTACAAGCGGATGTTGCTCGGCGCATCCGCTCAGGACATCGTCATGTCCGACAGGCTCACCGGCGTGAAGGCCAATTTCATGGGTCAGTCGCTGTCCGCCAACGGGCTCGACCCGGCCGCTCTGGCACGGGGCGATCCGGCTGAAAAGGGATTCGGCGAGGACGGAGGCAGCTACAAGGCCTGGCGCGACGTCTGGAGCGCCGGCCATGGCGCTGGTTCGGTCAGGCGTCTGTCTCCGGCCGCCGACATCGTCGGCGCGATGACGCGGGAATATGAGGAGGCGCGCCGGGCACTTTGCTAGCGGTGCGGCGCAGGAGGAAAGCGACAATGGATTTGAATCAGCTCCAGACAATGGAATGCACCGTTTCGGACGGTCTGGCGCGCGTCGTGCTCAACGCGCCTGACAGGGGCAACCCGATCGACGGAACCTTCTGCCGCGAGTTCAAGGAACTGGCGGTCGAACTCAGCGAGCGTGCCGATGTGCGAGCCGTGCTTCTGAGCGCCAGGGGCCGTTTTTTCAGCGTCGGCGGCGATATAAAGTCCTTCGCACGCGAGCGCTCGGCCATCCCCGGCATCGTCAAGAACTGGACGGCCGACCTTCATTCCGCTATTGCCCGTTTCATGCGTATGCCGGCCCCTGTCGTGGCCGCTATCCATGGCAACGTGGCGGGCGGCAGCGTGTCGCTGGTCGCGTCCGCAGATATCATCTATGCCGCCAACACGGTCAGCTTCACCGCCGCCTTTCCGATGATCGGCTTCAGCGCCGATTCCGGCTCCACGGTGACCCTGTCGCAACGCATGGGGTTTTCGCGCGCGAAACGGTTCCTGATGATGTCGGAGACGCTCGGCGCGACTGACGCACTGGCGGCGGGGCTGGTCGATTTTGTCACCACTCCCGATGCGATCATGGTCGAGGCGGAAGCCGCCGCGAAAAAATTCGCCGCCGGCGCGACGCTCGCCTATGGCGGGATCAAGCAGACGATGCTGCGGGCGCGTGTGCAGGGGCTTGAGAGCCAGATGGAGGACGAGGCGCAGGCGCTCGCCGCGATCTCCCGCTCGGACGACGCATGGGAAGGGCTCAGCGCTTTCCTCGAAAAGCGCGCGCCGCGGTTTCAGGGAAAATAGGATCGGCCGGATATGAAAGTTCTTGTCCCAGTGAAGCGGGTCGTCGATTTCAACGTCAAGATCCGTGTGAAGTCGGACGGGTCCGGCGTCGAGCTGGCGAATGTGAAGATGTCGATGAACCCGTTCGACGAGATCGCCGTGGAAGAGGCGATCCGTCTGAAGGAGGCCGGCACGGTCACGGAGATCATCGCGGTCTCGATCGGGCCGGCGCAGGCGGCCGAGACGATCCGCACCGCGCTCGCCATGGGCGCCGACCGCGGCATCCTGATCAAGGTCGACGAGACCACCGAGCCGCTGACGGTGGCCAAGCTGCTCAAGGGCGTGGTGGACGAGGAGAAGCCGGAGCTGGTGATCCTCGGCAAGCAGGCCATCGACGACGACGCCAACCAGACCGGCCAGATGCTGGCGGCCCTTCTGGGCTGGTCGCAGGGCACGTTCGCCTCCAAGGTCGAGATCGCCGGCGGCAAGGCCAAGGTGACGCGCGAGGTCGACGGCGGCCTGCAGACGATCGAGCTTTCGCTGCCGGCGGTGGTGACCACCGACCTGCGCTTGAACCAGCCGCGCTACGCCTCGCTGCCCAACATCATGAAGGCCAAGAAGAAGCCGCTGGACGAGAAGAGCCCGGCCGACTACGGCGTCGACGCCGCGCCGCGCCTCAAGGTCCTCAAGACCGAGGAGCCGGGCGGCCGCAAGGCGGGCGTCAAGGTCAAGGACGTGGCGGAACTCGTTTCCAGCCTCAAGTCCGCTGGTGTGCTTTAAGGTTCGGATAGGGAGATTATTCAAATGGCCATTCTTCTCGTTGCCGAGCACGACAACGCAACCGTTTCCGACCAGACCGCCAAGGCGCTGACGGCCGCCAGCCAGATCGGCGCGGACGTCGACATCCTCGTCGCCGGCAAGGGCGCAAAGCCTGCCGCCGACGCGGCAGCCAAGCTCAAGGGCGTGCGCAAGGTTCTGCTGGCCGAAGCCGACGAGCTGGAGCACCGCCTCGCCGAGCCGCTTGCGGCCCTCGTCGTCTCGCTCGCCGGCAACTATGACGCCATCGTCGCGCCGGCCACCACCATGGGCAAGAACGTGCTGCCGCGCGTCGCAGCCCTTCTCAACGTGATGCAGGTCTCCGAGATCGTCGAGGTTGTGTCGGCCGACACCTTCAAGCGGCCGATCTATGCCGGCAACGCCATCCAGACCGTGCAGGCCACCGACGCCAAGAAGGTCGTCACGGTGCGCACCGCCTCCTTCCAGGCGGCGGGCGAAGGCGGCTCGGCCTCGGTCGAGAGCGTGAGCGCCGCCGCCAATCCGGGCCTGTCCAGCTTCGTCGGCAACGCGCTGTCGGCGAGCGACCGTCCCGAGCTGACCTCGGCGAAGATCATCATTTCGGGCGGCCGCGCGCTGGGCAGTTCCGAGAAGTTCACCGAGGTCATCCTGCCGGTGGCCGACAAGCTAGGTGCCGCCGTGGGCGCATCGCGCGCCGCCGTCGACGCCGGCTATGCGCCCAACGACTGGCAGGTCGGCCAGACCGGCAAGGTGGTCGCGCCCGATCTCTACATCGCCGTCGGCATCTCCGGCGCTATCCAGCATCTGGCCGGCATGAAGGATAGCAAGGTCATCGTCGCCATCAACAAGGACGAGGAGGCTCCCATCTTCCAGGTGGCCGACTATGGCCTCGTCGGTGACCTCTTCACGATCCTCCCGGAGCTGGAAAAGGCGCTTTGACGCCTTCTCGCGTTCAAGTCTTACCAACGGACTCCGCAGGCCGCTATTCCCTGAAATATTCCGGCTTGCCGGTCGTCCAGGTCTCGCCCCAGAGTTGCCCTCCGCCGTCGACGGTCAGCAACTCGCCGGTGATGAACTTGCCCGAAGGTCCGCCGAGATAGACGCAAGCCTCCGCGATGTCCCAGGCGCTGCCCGCGCGCATCATAGGATTTGCGCGCCGATAGGTGGCGCGGACCTCGGGCGTGTAGACCTTCCAGCCTTCGGTCTCGATCGCGCCGGGTGCGATGCAGTTGACGCGGATGCCGAGCGGCGCCCATTCCACCGCGACGCTCCGCGACAGCCCGATGACGCCCGTCCGCGCCGCGACCGTATGCGCTACGCCATAGAGTCCGTGCGTCGTCACCACCACGATGTTGACGACGCTGCCCGGTTGCCCGGCATCGCGCCATTTGCGCGCGGCCGCCTGCATCATGAACCAGGTGCCGTTGAGGTTGGTGTCGATGACGGCGTTCCAACCCTTCACGCTGAAGTCGATCGCTGCTTGAGGGAACTGTCCGCCGGCGCTGTTGACGAGGATGTCGAGCCGTCCGTGTTCCGACCAGATGAGATCGAGGAAGGCGGCGACGCCTTCGGGGTCACGGATGTCGACCGGGTGGCCGCTGCATTTCAGGCCGTTCGCGGTGATCGCGCCGACCGTGCCGTCGATCTTGTCCTTGCTTCGCCCGCTGACAACCACACGGGCTCCGAGCCGCGCGAACAGCCAGGCTGTCGCGCGGCCGATGCCTCCGGCTCCGCCGGATATGGCAACCACCTGCCCATCGAGCGAGCCGGAAGAATAGACGGTCGGATGCGCCGCCAGCGCGGCGTCGTCCTGGCCGGAGCCGGTTCCGTCCGTGGCGTCAGTCATCGACCTTCATGCCCTTCAGAAGCTCGCCGGCGATGATCATCTTGCGCACCTCGGTCGTGCCCGCGCCGATCTCCATCAGCTTGATCGAACGGTAGAGCCTGTTGATCTCCGACTCCCAGATATAGCCCGTGCCTCCGTGGACCTGCACGGCCTTGTCGAGCACCGCATGGACCGATTCCGCGGCGTGCATGACCGAGGCGGCTGTCATCATGTGGATGTCGCCGCGTCCGCCCTCGCCGATCTCCAGCGGCGCGGCGGCGGCAAGCGTGCGGTAGGTGAAGCTGCGCATGGCTTCGACCAGAACATACATCTCGGCCAGCATCGACTGCACCATCTGGAACGAGCCGATCGGCTTGCCGAATTGCCTTCGCGTCCGCGCATAGTCCACCGACAGCTCCAGCGCGCGCTCGGCGATGCCGAGGCACAGCGGCGAAATCATCGCCCGCTCGAGGTCGAGCCCGCTCATGACCACGGCGACGCCGCGGTTCTCGCCACCGACGAGGTTTTCCGCCGGCACGCGGCAGTCCTCGAACACCAGCTCGCCCGTCTGGCTGCCGCGATAGCCCATCTTCGTGAGCTTCTGCGCCACCTTGAAGCCCCGAAACCCCTTCTCGACCACGAAGGCCGAAATGCCCTGCGCGCCACGCTCCCTGTCGGTCTTGGCATAGACGAGGATCACGTCGGCGACCGGCCCGTTGGTGATGTAGATCTTGCTGCCATTGAGCACGTAGTCGTCGCCGTCGCGGCGCGCCGTGGTGCGCATCGAGCCGAGTGCGTCCGAGCCGGCACCGGGTTCCGTCAGGCCGAGAGCGCCAATCTTGCGGCCGGAGCAGAGGCCCGGCAGGTACTTGCGTCGCAGCGTCTCGTCGCCGTTGCGGTAGATGTTGTTGGCGCACAGATTGTCGTGAGCGACCCAGGCCAGCGCAAGCGCATGGTTCCAGCGCGCCAGACCCTGCAGGACGAGCCCGGCCGCGACGAGGTCCAGCCCCGCGCCGCCATAATCTTCCGGGATGGTGACACCGAAAAGGCCGTTGTCGCCGATCTTCGCGAACGCGTCCTGCGGCCACCACTCCTCGGCGTCCATCCGTTCCGAGAGGCCGTAGAGCTCGTTGCGCGCAAAGCGGTCGGCCTGATCGAGGATGGCGCGCTGATCCTCATCGAGGTCGAAGGGGGACGGCCGGTTGACACCCGCCATACTGCCGGTGGAATGGTTCACGTCGGGTCCTCCTCCCTTCGCGGCGCGGTGGCTTTCCGCGCGGTCTTTGGCTGTAATGAACTCACTTCATCAATCAAATTCCGTCTGTGTGTCAACAGGAAACCATCAATCTAGACCGATCATCTGAAAATTTGATTGCTTGGTTGGCACCGCATGACGGCGACGGTTGACAAAGTTGATGAACTGAAATCATTTATAAGGGAACTCGGCGCAAGACCGAATGCAGGGAGCCCAGGAAACGCATCGTGACCGATCAGGTTCGCATCGAGCGCCGCGACGCTATCCTCACCATTGCGATCGATCGCGAAGCGCGGCGCAATGCCCTTAACGAGGCCGTGGCCGCCGGGATAGAGGCGGGTCTCGACCTGGCGGAGGCTGACCGCTCGGTTCGCGCGGTGGTGCTTACCGGCGCGGGCGAGAAGGCGTTCTGCGCCGGGGGCGACATGCAGCCCGCCGCGGACGGAACGCCGTTCACCATCGA
Organism: Neoaquamicrobium microcysteis; assembly: GCF_008180155.1. Classification (GTDB taxonomy): domain Bacteria; phylum Pseudomonadota; class Alphaproteobacteria; order Rhizobiales; family Rhizobiaceae; genus Aerobium; species Aerobium microcysteis. The sequence continues at coordinate 26,070 of NZ_VSZS01000059.1, forward strand.
CGCGGCCGATCCGCGCCACTACGTCGCCAGGCTGCTGCGCCGGATGGATTCGTGCAGGCTGCCGCTGATCGCCCGCGTCAACGGTCATGCCCTGGGCGGAGGCCTGGGCCTCGTTTGCGCCTGCGATCTGGCGGTGGCGCGCGAGGACGCGCTGATCGGCGTGACCGAGGTGAGGGTAGGGCTCTTCCCCATGATGATCCTGCCCTACCTTCTGCGCGTGGTCTCCTACCGGCGGATGATGGAGCTCTGCATCACCGGTGAAACGATCTCCGCGCGCGACGCCGTCGCCGACAGCATCGTCAACTACGCCGTGCCTGCGACGGAACTGGACGCGAAGCTCGACTGGCTGCTCGCCCGCATTGTCGACAAATCACCGACGGGCATCCGGCTCGGCAAGCAGGCGCTCGCCAAGGTCCGCGAGATGTCGACCGACAGCGCGCTCGAATACGCGCAGTTCATGCTCGCCAACATGGCCCGCACCAGGGACGCGCGCGAAGGCTTCACCGCCTTCAGCGAAAAGCGCCCCCCGAACTGGACGGCAAAGTGACGGCGATGGGCGGGACCGTTCGCATCGGCTGCGGCGCGGGCTTCTGGGGCGACAGCCCGGAAGGGCCGGCCCAGCTCGTCCGCGCAGGCGGCATCGACTATCTCGTGATGGACTATCTGGCCGAGATCACCATGTCGATCCTGGCGCGCATGAAGGCCAGGCGCCCGGAGCTCGGCTATGCGGCAGACTTCGTCACCATGGTGATGAAGCCGCTCGCCCGCGAGATCGCCGGGAAGAAGATCCGCGTCGTCACCAATGCCGGCGGCGTCAACCCGGACGCCTGCCGCGACGCATTGCTTGCCGTGTTCAGGGAAGCCGGCGTCGACCTCAAGGTGGCCGTAGTGCATGGCGACGACCTGTCGGCGCAGGCCGATCGCTACCGCGCCGAAGGTGTGGCCGAGATGTTTTCCGGCGCGCCGATGCCGGAACGGCTCGCCAGCGTCAACGCCTATCTCGGCGCCTTCCCGATCGCCGCCGCGCTCGACGCGGGCGCCGATGTCGTCATCACCGGCCGCGTGGTCGATTCGGCGGTCGTGCTCGGCCCGCTGATCCACGAATTCGGCTGGCGGGCGACCGACCATGACCTTTTGTCCGCCGGCAGCCTCGCCGGCCATGTCGTCGAATGCGGCACGCAGGCCACCGGCGGCATCTTCACCGACTGGCGCGACGTCTCCGGCTGGGACGACATGGGCTTCCCCATCGCCGAATGCGCCGCCGACGGCAGCTTCGTCGTCACCAAGCCCGAAGGCACCGGCGGTCTCGTCAGCACGGCGACGGTCGCCGAGCAGATCGTCTATGAGGTCGGCAATCCTGCGCGTTACATCCTCCCGGACGTGATCGCCGACTGGAGCGCGGTCCGGCTCGAACAGGCCGGGCCGGACCGCGTGCGTGTCTCCGGCGCGCGTGGGACAGCGCCCACGGACAGCTACAAGGTCAGCGCCACCTATGCGGACGGCTACCGCGCCGGCGTCACCATGATGATCGCGGGCCGCGACGCCGTCGCCAAGGCGCGCGCCACCGCCGACGCGATCCTGCGCCGCGCCGGACGGCTGATGCAGGCGGCGGGCTTCGAGAATTTCGAGGACACGTCCGTCGAGGTTTTGGGCAGCGAGACGAACTACGGCGCGCAGTCGAGGGCGGGAGAGGCGCGCGAGGTGGTGCTGAAGATCTCCGTCAGGCACTCCAGCAAGGACGCGCTCCAGATCTTCGCTCGCGAGATCTATCCGGCCGCGACCGCGATGGCGCAAGGCATCACCGGCTTCGCCGGCGGCCGGCCGGAGCCGCAGCCCGTGGTGCGGCTGTTCTCCTTCCTCGCGCCCAAGGCCGACGCCGACGCCAGCTTCGAGCTCGACGGCGAGGTCCACGCCGTTGCGCCGCACCTGCCGAACGCCGCGCCCGAGCCGGAAGCCGCCACGGCCGTCATCGAGACGCCGGCGGCGGACGAACCCCTCGTCGAGGTGCCGCTGATCGCGGTGGCCCATGGCCGCAGCGGCGACAAGGGCGACATCGGCAATATCGGCGTGCTCGCCCGCAAGGCCGAATACCTGCCGTGGATACGCCGCAGCGCCACTTCGGAAGCGGTCGGGCGCTACTTCGCCCATTTCGTCAAGGGACGGGTCGAGCGGTTCGACTGGCCCGGGCTGAACGGGCTGAACTTCATGCTGCATGGCGGGCTCGGCGGCGGCGGCATCGCCTCGCTGCGCCACGACCCGCAGGGCAAGGCGCTCGCGCAGATCATGATGGATTTTCCGGTCGAGGTGCCCGCGTCGTGGGTCGCGAAGGGCGGCGCGCTCGACGGCTGGGACAAGGAGCCTGCCGCATGACCGCGCCCCACTTCCGCAAGATTCTCGTTGCCAATCGCGGCGAGATCGCCTGCCGCGTGATGCGCACGCTGGCCGAGATGGGCATCGCCTCCGTCGCCATCAACCACCGGGTCGAGGCGCGCGCCAGGCATGTGAGGATGGCAAACGAGGCGGTGGAGATCACCGGCGACACACCGGTCGCCGCACATCTCGACATCGACCAGATCGTCGCCGCTGCCCGCGCGACCGGGGCGGACGCCATTCATCCCGGCTACGGCTTCCTTTCCGAGAACGCCCGCTTCGCGGAAGCCGTCGCGGCGGCCGGCATCGCCTTCATCGGGCCTGACGCCGCCACCATCTCGCTGATGGGCGACAAGATTTCCGCCCGCAATTTCGCCGAGGAGAACGGCGTGGCGGTCGCGCCCTCCGTGATGCCGACCGACGACCTCGACCAGTTCATCGCGAGGGCCGAGAAAATAGGCTTCCCGCTTCTCATCAAGGCGGCCGCCGGCGGCGGCGGCAAGGGCATGAGCATCGTCCGCTCGGCCGCCGACCTCGCCGAGGCCGCGCGCATCGCCGCCAGCGAGGCGCAACGCTATTTCGGCGACGGCCGCGTCTATGCCGAGACCTATGTCGAGCGGCCGCGCCACATCGAGGTGCAGGTGCTGGGCGACGGCGAGGGCGGCGCGATCCATCTCTTCGAGCGCGAGTGCTCGGTGCAGCGCCGGTTCCAGAAGATCATCGAGGAAGCGCCTTCGGCGAACTTGCCGGAGAAGCTGCGCGAGGACATCTGCGCCTCGGCCGTTCGTCTCGCGGCGGCGGCGAACTACAAGAACGCCGGCACGGTCGAATACATCCTCGGCGCCGACGGGCGCTTCTTCTTCCTCGAGATGAACACGCGCCTCCAGGTCGAGCATCCGGTGACGGAGATGATCACCGGGCTCGACCTCGTGCGCGCGCAGATCGAGATCGCCGCCGGCAAGGGCCTGCCGCTGGCGCAGGCGGACGTGACCGCGCGCGGCCACGCGATCGAATGCCGTATCTGCGCGGAGGACCCCGACCGCGACTTCATGCCCGAGACCGGGCAGGTGCAGTATCTCGGCGTTCCGGAGGAAGGCTGGCTGCGCTTCGAGAGCGCGCTCGACCAGGGCCAGAAGGTGACCGCCGACTTCGACCCGATGCTGGCCAAGCTCGTCGTCCACGGCAAGGACCGGCACGAGGCGGTCGACCGCTCGATCGCCGCGCTCGACGGCCTCGCCCTGCTCGGCGTGAAGACCAACATCGACTATCTCGCACGCGTGCTCGACCACGGCGCGTTCCGCGCCGGCGAGCTCCACACCGGCTTCGTGAGCGAGCACAAGGAGGCGCTGGCGTCGGCCGCGATCCCGGCGGCGACGCTGCCGCAGGTGCTCGCCGCCGCCGCGCTCGGCTTCCGCGAGTTCCAGGACCTCGCGCTCGGCACGCCCGAACCCTACGCCGCCATCGGCGGATGGAGAAACTGACCATGGCCATCAGGCTCAGCCTCGACGACAAGGTCCATCACGTCACCATCCTGCGGCGGCATCCCCATCTCGTCCTCGTCATCGACGGCGAGGAGCACGAGATCACCCGCCTGCCCGGTCCCGGTGACGGGCGCGGGACCATGTCGATCGGCGGCCACGACGTCGGCTTCGCCCGCGCCACGCTCGGCGACCGGCAGGTCGTGCGCCTCGGCGGCCGGACCTTCGACGTGAGCCGCGTCGACCCGTTCTCGAAGGGCGGGGCCGCCGGCGGCGCGCAGGATGCGCTGAGGGCGCCGATGCCCGGTGCGGTCGTCACGGTGCACCGCCAGCCCGGCGACCGCGTCGTGCGCGGCGAGCCGCTCGTCACCATCGAGAGCATGAAGTTGCAGACCGCGCTGCCCGCGCCCCGCGACGGCGTGGTCGCCGGCATCCTGCGCGCGGAGGGCGAGACCTTCGAGAAGGACGAGGTGATCGCCACGCTGGAACCCGAGACCGAGGACGCCTGATCCATGCGCAAGATCCAGTCGATGATCAGCACCTCGTCGGCCGACTTCCGGCGATACGAGACCCACAACCGCCGCCTCCTTGCCGAATTCCGCGAGAGGCAGGAGGCGGCGCGCCACGCCCGCCCGCAGCGCGATCTCGAACGGCTCTCCAAGCAGGGCAAGATGCGGCCGCGCGAGCGCATCGAGAAGCTGCTCGACCCCGGCACGCCGTTCCTCGAACTGTCGTCGCTGGCCGCCAACATGGCCTATGACGGCGACTCGCCTTCGGCCAGCTCGATCGTCGGCATCGGCGTCGTCTCGGGCCGCGAGGTCGTCATCCGCGCCGACGACCCGACGGTGAAGGGCGGCGCGTGGTATCCGCTGACGGCCAAGAAGATCGTGCGCGCGCTCGACATCGCCATGGAGAACCGGCTGCCGGTGATCCACCTGTGCGATTCGGCCGGCGGCTTCCTCCAGCTCCAGTCGGAAGTGTTCCCGGACAAGTACATGGCCGGGCGCATCTTCCGCAACCAGTCGATCCTGTCGAAGTTGGGCGTGAAGCAGCTTTCCCTGGTGTTCGGCCATTGCACGGCGGGCGGGGCCTACATTCCGGGCCTTTCCGACTACAGCGTCATCGTGCGCGGCACCGGCGCGGTGTTCCTCGGCGGCCCGCCGCTGGTCAAGGCCGCGACCGGCGAGGAGGTGACAGTGGAAGAGCTGGGCGGGGCCGACATGCACACGTCCGTTTCCGGAACCGCCGACTATCCAGCGGCGAACGAGGAGGAGGCGATCCACATCGGCCGCGAGATCGTGGCGCAGTGGGACCGCCCGAGGAAATGGGACTGCCAGCAGGAAGCGCCGGAAGACCCCGCCTACGACCCGGAAGAACTCTACGGGATCATCCCCGACGACATCAAGAAGCAGTTCGACATGCGCGAGGTGATCGCCCGAATCGTCGACGGCAGCCGCTTCCACGAGTACCAGCCGGCCTACGGCACCACGCTTATCTGCGGCTTCGCCAACATCTGGGGCTACAAGGTCGGCATCCTCGCCAACAACGGCGTGCTCTTCAACGATTCCTCGTTGAAGGGCGGCCACTTCATCGAGCTGTGCAACCAGAACAACACGCCGCTGGTGTTCCTCCAGAACATCACCGGCTACATGATCGGCCGCGAATACGAGCGGCGCGGCATCACCAAGGACGGCGCCAAGATGATCATGGCGCAAAGCTGCTCACGCGTGCCGAAGTTCACCGTCATGTGCAACGGCTCGTTCGGGGCCGGCAATTACGGCATGTGCGGGCGCGCCTTCGACGGCCGCTTCCTGTTCACCTGGCCGAACCACCAGATCGGCGTGATGGGCGGCGACCAAGCCGCCAACACGCTGGCCGAGGTCAAGGTCAACCAGATGAAGCGCAACGGCGGCACGGTCGACCGCGACGAGGTCGACCGGCTGTGGGAGGAAACGCGAAAGGCCTATCACGAGCAGCTTTCCGCCTACTACTCCACCTCCGAGCTTTGGGACGACGGCATCATCGACCCCGTCGACACCCGCAACGCGCTCGGCATCGCCATCTCGGCCTCGCTCAACGCCCCGCTCAGCGAGCCCGGCTACGGCGTGTTCAGGTTCTGAGCCATGGCCGGACCGATCCGCTTCTGGTTCGACTTCGCCTCGCCCTACGCTTATTTCGCGACGGGGGAGATCGACAGGATCGGCGCGGAGTTCGGCCGCCAGGTGGAATGGCGTCCGGTCCTGCTGTGGGCCGTGTTCAAGGCGCACGGCGTCGCGCCGCCAATGGATGTTCCGGCAAAGCGCGCCTATTTCCTGCGCGACATGCAGCGCTCGGCAGACTTCTTCGGCCTGCCCTACCGGGAGCCGGTGAAGCTGCCGCTCTCCTCGCATCTGGCCGCGCGGCTCTACCATGCGACAAGGCAGGAAAGCGCGGACAAGGCCGCGGCGCTGGCCCACCGGCTGTTCCGCGCCTTCTTCGTCGAGCGCAAGGACATCTCCGACGAGGCGGTGCTGACCGATCTCGCCGCCGATGCAGGCATTTCCGCCAAGGCGGCGCATGACGGCATGAAGGGACCCACGGGACGCGCGCTGCTGGAGCAGGCGGTCGAGAACGCCATCGCGGAGAAGATGATCGGCTCGCCCTATTTTGTGGTCGACGGCGAAAGCTTCTTCGGGGCGGACAGGGTTCCGCAGCTCCGCTGGTTTCTTGCCGGAGGGGGATGATGAGCGGTTTCGATGACATCGGCTGTCGTTCCGGAACTCGCCTGCATCGGCCTCTGCCTCGAGTTGGCGCGATCCTTTTCCACCGCCGAAGCCAGGAGACAACACCATGACACTCTACAAGGCATTCCTTCCGCAACACGCCACCCATCCGCATCTGGAGCGTGCGGCCGATATGGTGGTGATCGTCGCGGGCTCCCTGCTGATGACGGCGGCCGCCAAGGTTTCGATCCCGTTCTATCCCGTACCGCTTTCCATGCAGACCTTCGTCGCGATCGGCCTCGGACTCGCCCTCGGCCCCGTGCGGGGGGCGCTGGCCGTCCTGCTCTATCTGGCTCAGGGCGCGGCCGGCTTCCCGGTGTTCGCAGGCTCGCCGGAGAGGGGAGTCGGGCTCGCCTATATGGCGGGACCGACCGGTGGCTTCCTCATCGGCTTTGTGATTCAGGCCACGGTCGCTGGCATGCTCGCGGATCGCGGATGGGACCGCACGCCAGCGAGAACCCTGGCGGCCGCACTGCTCGCGGCGGCCGCGATCTATCCAGCGGGCCTTCTCTGGCTCGGGGCCTTGATCGGCTTCGACAAGCCCGTTCTCGAATTCGGGCTCTACCCGTTTGTCGTGGGCGATCTGGTCAAGTCGGCGCTGGCCGCGCTGGTGTTCCCGATGCTGTGGCGCTTCATGCGCTGACGAACAAGGAGGCGGCGAGTGCCGCCTCCCTTCCCGAAAGATAGTCCAGATGATGTACCGATGTCCTCAGGCCAGCCAGCGCTTGCGGCGGCGGTAGTGCTTGACGGCGTGGTAATCGACCTGACTGCTGCCGCCGAGATAGGCCTGCTGGATGTCGGGATTGGACTTCAGCACCTCGGCGGTCCCACTCATGACGATGCGGCCCTGCTCGATCAGATAGGCCGACTGCGCGACGTCGAGGGCGGCGACCGCGTTCTGCTCCACCAGCAGAACGGCGGTACCGGATTCGGCGTTGATGCGGCGGATCGTGTCGAAGATCTCGTCGACGAGGAAAGGGGCCAAGCCCAGGCTGGGCTCGTCGAGCAGGATCAGCTTCGGCTGCGTCATCAGCGCGCGGGCGATCGCCAGCATCTGCTGCTCGCCGCCGGAAAGGTAGCCGGCTTTCGCCTTGTTGCGCTCGGCCAGCCGCGGAAACAGCGAGAACATCTCGTCGACCAGCTGCCGGATGCGCGCCCTGTCGCGGTGCATCGACGTCGCCGCCAGAAGGTTTTCCTCCGGCGTCAGGTGCTCGAAGACCCGCCGCCCCTCGAGCACGTGCACGAGGCCGCGGCGCACGCGCTCCGGCGGGTCGAGCGCGAGGATGTCCTCGCCCGCGAACCGGACCTGCCCGCGCGTGACCAGCCCGCGCTCCGGCTTGAGCAGGCCGCTGATCACCTTGAGGATGGTGCTCTTGCCGGCCCCGTTCGCGCCCAGCAGCGCCACCAGCCCGCCATCGGGCACCTCGATCGACACGCCCTTCACGGCAAGGAAGACGCTGTCGTAGACGACCTCGATATTGTTGAGCGTCAGGAGGGACATCGGGTGCTCCGGCATGGTTCATGCGGCGCGGGGCTCCGCACAGAAAGCCCCGCGCGATGCTTCACGGGCGCTACTGGCCGGTCTCCTTGAACTCGGCCGAGTATTTGCGGATCTCCTCCCACACCACGTCCTGGTTGGCGGAGAACCAGTCGGTCTCGGCGACGAACTTCTCGCCGTCCCAGCGGCCGATGCGCGCCTGTCCGCCGCCCTGATGGTCCTCCGGCGTGATGGTGGTGGGGGGGATCAGGCCTTCGGCGTCGAAGCCGGTTATCGCGCGCAGGCCCGCATTGAGCCATTCGCCGGTGACCGGCCCGTCCGGCGCCTTCTCGAAGGCGACGCGCACGCCCTCTACCATGAGCGAGGCCAGCATGACGCCGTAATTGTAATAGCTCGTGCCGACCTTGTCCTCCGGCCCCGCGCCCTTGCCCGCGCCCACCACCTCGGCGAGGATGTCCTGTATCAGCCTCGGCTCGCGGCCCGACACGCAGGGCTCGACCTTCATGACGCCGGCCGCCTGCGCGGCGCCCACCACCTCCATGTCGGATTCGGAAAGCCATACGCTGGAGGACAGCCGGTCCATCGGCAGGCCGTTGCGGATCGCCTCGGTCAGCGCGACCGTCTGCCCCACGCCCGCGCCCCAGAACATGATCCAGTCGGGCCGCGCACGCCTGACCTGCGGCCAGATTGCCGACTGGTCGTTGCCGGGCGGCGTATAGGGGAAGGCGAGCAGCTCGAAGCCTTGGCTCTCGGCGAGCTTTTCCAGGATCGGCAGCGGTTCCTTGCCGAAGGGCGTGTCGATGTGGACGAAGCAGATCTTCTTGCCGGAAAGGTCGCCGTCGACCTGGCGGAAATAGTCGATCAGCAGGCCGGCCTGCGTCCAGTAGTTGGGCGACAGCGGCAGCACGTAAGGGAACACCGAGCCGTCGGCCGCGTCGCTGCGGCCGGAAAAGGCGGTGATCATGTTGATCTTGTCCTCCAGCGCCCGCGGCACCAGCGCGCGCGCCACCGGCGTCGACAGCGGGTCGACCAGCACCGCGCCTTCCGACTTGGCCCTCTCATAGGCCTCGATGGCGCGGGGCAGATCGTTGCCGTGGTCGGAGACGTCGGCGACGAAGCGGTGGCCGTTGATGCCGCCGCGCTCGTTGATCAGGGTGAGGTAGTCGCGCTGGCCCTGGCTGTATTCGGCGGTCACGAAGGTATAGACCCTCGTGAAGTCCTGCGGCATCGAAAAGCGGATCACATTGTCCTGCGCCGAGGCGAGCCGGATGGGGAACTGGGAGGCGATGGCCGCGGCCGCGCTTCCCGCCAGAAAAGTCCTGCGTTTGATAGTCATCTTCTCCTCCATATCGTTGTCGTTGGGCATGCCTCACTGCCGGGCGTGGCGGAAAGGCCAGACCAGGAAGTAATTCCTTATGTTGCTGTAGATCTTGGCGAGGCCGAGCGGCTCCCACAGCAGGAAGCCGATGATCATCGCGCCGTAGAGCATCAACGGGACGTGCGACCGCAGGTCGGTCGAGATGGCGACGCCCATGCCGCCCGCCATGAAGCCGATCGCCTGGTTGAGCAGGATCGGCGCGAACAGGATCAGCGCCGCACCGAAGAACGAGCCGAGCACGCTGCCCAGCCCGCCGACGATCACCATGGCGACGAGCTGGATCGACAGCTCCAGATGGAACTGGTCGGGCGAGATGGCGCGATAGTAGCAGACCGCCAGCACCGAGCCGACCACGCCGCCGATGAAGGACGACACCCAGAAGGCGAGCAGCTTGTAGCGGAAGGTGTTCACGCCGATGATGGCGGCCGCGTAGTCCTTTTCGCGCACGGCAGCGAGCGCGCGGCCGAGGCTCGTCCGCTTCACGTTGAGCATGAACAGCGTCACCACGATGCAGACGAAGAGCGCGACGTAGTAGGTCGGCGCGTCGCCCACGACGGCCAAGCCGAGGAAGGAGACGCGCGGCACCTGGATGGTGGCCTGCGTGCCGCCGCTGATCGTCGGGAAATGGACGATGACGAAGTCGACGATGTACTGCATGGCGAGCGTGGCCATGGCGAGATAGAGGCCCTTGACCCTGAGTGCTGCCGCGCCGAACACGATACCGACCGAGGCGCTGAGCAGCCCTCCGCCGATCATCGCGATCTCGAAGGGAATGCCGGAGCGCACCATGTGCACCGAGCCGTAGGCGCCGATGGCGATCACCGCGCCGTAGCCCAGATGGATCTGTCCCGCCCCGCCCATCAGGAAATTGAGGCCAAGCGCCGCGGTCGACCAGATGATCCAGGGCAGCATGTAGCCGACCAGATAGAGCCGGTCGAGGAAGAAGGGCGCGGCCAGCGCCAGCAGGAAGACGGCGATCACCAGCCCGCGGTCGAAGGGCAGCGGCCAGATCTGGCGCTCGTCCTGGTAGCGGGTATGGCGGATGCCGGCGCGGCGATAGAACATCAGACCCTCTCGATATGCTCGCGGCCGAACAGCCCGTGCGGCCGCAGGATCAGGGTGAGAACGATGATGACGGAGGCCACCACGTCGCGCGTGCCCCCGCCGACGATCGGGTCGACGATGCCGGTGGCCAGGCTCTCGGCGAGGCCGACGATGATGCCCGCGATGACGACGCCCGGCAGCGAATCGAGCCCGCCGAGGATGGCGATGGCGAGCGCCTTGATGAGCAGCAGCGACAGCGACCAGTCCACGCCCTGGGTCGCGCCCCACAGCACGCCCGCTATCGTGGCCATCACCGCCGAAAGTCCCCAGGCCAGCGCGATCGCCCGCTCCACCTTGATGCCGACCGACCACGAGGCCGTCTGGTCGTCGGACACGGCGCGCATGATGATGCCGAGGCGGGAGTTGAAGAACAGGATCGCCAGCAGGATCGTCGCGAGCGAGACCGCCCCGCCGATCAGCGTCGCGCGGTTGAGGAACAATTCGCCGACGAAGAGCGGGGTGGTGGGAATGCCGATGTCGAGCCGCTTGACCGACGAGCCGAAGAAGCCCGGCAATATGCCGCGCAGCATGATCTCGATGCCCAGCGTCAGCATGATGACCATGATGATCGGCTGGCCGACCATGCGCCGCAGCGCAAGACGCTCGAGAAGCGCGCCGGCGAAGAACATGGCGACGAGCGCGGCGGGCAGCCACAGCCAGATCGGCAGGCCGGCCAGCGTCGCGAACGCCCAGGCCGCGTAGCCGCCCATCATGGCGAGCGCGCCCTGCGCGAGATTGGCGATGCCGGAGGTCTTGTAGATCAGCACGATGCCGGCCGCGACCAGCGCATACATCAGGCCGACGAAGACGCCGTTGATCGACAGTTCGGCGATGAGAAGCATGTCCATCAGGCTGGCACCTCCCGGATTGCCAGATCGCGCCTGAGCACGCCGCGCGTGCCGTCCTCATAGGCGACGGTCGCCTCGAAGGTGACGCTGGCCGCGCCGCCGTAGAGCGCGTCGATCAGCGTCGCGTAGCTCTCCTCGATGACGGCGCGCCTGAGCTTGCGGGTGCGGGTGATCTCGCCGTCGTCGGGGTCGAAGTCCTTGTGCAGGTTGGCGAAGCGGCGGATGCGCAGGCCCTCGGGCTGCATGGTGTTGACATGCGCCAGCACGCCTTCGATCAGCGCGAGCACCTCCGGCTTCTGCGACAGCTCGGCATAGGAGCCGTAGGTGATGGCGCGCCGCTCGGCCCAGTGGCCGACCGCCTCGTAGTCTATGCAGACGATCGCCGTCAGCATGTCGCGGCCGGTGCCGAACACGGCGACGTTGCGCACATAGGAACTGAACTTGATCCGGTTCTCGATGAAGTTGGGGATGAAGCGCTCACCGGCGGCGGTTCTCACCACCTCGCTGACGCGGCCGAGCACGACGAGGTCGCCGTCGGCTTCGAGATAGCCGGCGTCGCCCGTCCTCAGCCAGCCGTCCGCGAACGCCTTGGCGCTCGCCTCCGGGTCGTCGTAATAGGCGTCGATCACTGATTCCGACTTCAGCATGATCTCGCCATTGTCGTCGACGCGGACCTCGGTGCCGGGCATGGCGCGGCCGACGGTATGCAGCTTCACCGCGCCTTCCGTCTGGGCAGCCGACAGCGCGCAGGTCTCGGTCTGGCCGTAGAACTGCTTGAGACGGATGCCGAGCCCACGAAAGAACAGGAAGGTCTCCTCGCCCATCGCCTCGCCGCCGGTGAAAGCGCGGCGCGCGCGCGACAGGCCGAGGAAATCCTTGATCGGCCCGTAGACGAGCGCCTCGCCGACGAGGTCGAGCAGCCTTTCGCTTAGCCCCAGCCGCTCGCCGGCAAGCCGATTGCGCTCGTGCGCGATGGCGCGCGGCATGAAGAAGTCGAACAGCCTTCGCTTGAGCGGCGTGGAGTCCGCCATGCCGACCTGCACGCGGGTGAGCATGTTGTCCCAGGCGCGCGGGGCGGCGAGATAGAAGGTCGGCGCGACCTCGCGCAAATCGTGCAGCGCCGTCTCCTGCCGCTCGGGGATGTTGATCGTCGCCTGAAGCAGCACGCCGGCCCCGAGCGTGAAGATGAAATCGCCCACCCAGGCCGTCGGCAGATAGGCGAACAGTTCCTCGTGGCGGCCGAAATAGCCGCCGGCCTCGGCGTTGCGCACGCCGCCGACGACGTTGCGGTGCCTGAGCGGGATGCCCTTGGGCATGCCGGTGGTGCCGGAGGAGTAGAGCAGCACCGCAATGTCGTCCGGCTTCGCGCGCCCGGAAAGGTCGGCGCGCAGACCCGGTTCGGCCTTGAGCCGCGCCGCACCCTTCTCGCGCACGGCATCGAGGGGGAGGATACCGTCCACGCCGTAGGCCGCCATGCCGCGGCGGTCGTCGAACAGGATCATCTCCGGCTGGCCGGTGCGGGCGCGCAGGTCGATCAGCTTGTCGACCTGCTCCTGGTCCTCGGCCAGCGCGAGGCGGGGGTTGCCGAAGCGCATGTAGGCGCCGAACTCGTCGACGGGAACGTCCGGATAGACCGGCGCTGGGAACGCGCCCAACGCGTTGGCCGCGAGCATGGAGAAATAGATCGAGGCGCGGTTGTCGCCGACCACGGTGAGCGCGTGGCCGCGCTCCAGCCCGATGGCATCGAGGCCGGCGGCGAGCGCCAGCACCTGGTCGCGCACCTCGCTCCAGCTCCATTCGCGCCAGATGCCGTATTGCCGCTCGCGGAAGGCGACGCGTCCGCCCGCCTCGCCGGCATTGCGCGCCACGGCATCGACCAGCGTGGCGGGAAAGCCGTCGTCGCGGACGGCCCAGCCCTTCGCGGAGTGCGCGCTGCCGGCATGGACGGTCATGGCGCGATCCCCGCATGCCGGGCGGCGGCGCGCTCGCCGAGATAGGCCTTCACCACCTTCGGATCGGCGATCGCCGCCCTCGGCTCGCCCTCGGCGATGATCTCGCCGTAGGACAGAACGACGACGCGGTCGCAGATCGCGGTGACCACGTCCATGTGATGCTCGATGATCAGGATCGACACGTCGCGCTCGTCGCGCGCGTCGAGGATGAAGCGGGCGATATATTCCTTCTCCTCCTGGTTCATGCCGGCCATCGGCTCGTCGAGGATCAGGAAGCGCGGTTCGGCCGCGAGCGCGCGCGCCAGCTCGACGCGTTTCTGAAGCCCGATCGGGATGACCTCGACCGGCTCGTCGCGGATGTCCTCGAGCTGCATGAACTCGATGATCTCCTCGACCACGCGCCGGTTGGCCAGCTCCTCGCGCTGCGCCCACACCCAGTAGAACAGCGAGGCGAGCGCGCCCGGCCGCATATGGGTGTGGCGGCCGAGCAGGATGTTGTCGAGCACGCTCATGCCCTTGAACAGGGCGAGGTTCTGGAAGGTGCGCGACACGCCGAGCGAGGCGATCCGGTGCGGGGCCATGCCGGTCACATCACGGCCGAACAGCGTCACCGTGCCGGCGTTCGGCGGATAGAAGCCGGTCATGACGTTGACCATGGTGGTCTTGCCGGAGCCGTTGGGGCCGACGAGGCCGAAGATCTCGCCTTCCTCGACATGCAGCCCGACGCCCTTGAGCGCCTTCAGCCCGCCGAACGACCGCTCGATGCCGGCGCAGGACAGGACAGCCTGTTGACCCACCGGGATGCGTCCGGTTTCGGTCGCGGAGGCCGCCGACGATTCACGCCGGCCAGCCGCCGTTCTTGTCGGCGCGTTGGTCAACCGTTTCCTCCCGGATCGCCTTCAATGGGCGATCTTCCTTCCTCTTGCCGGCATTCAAATGAACTTCATTCATTTAGTCAAGCCTTGTCCTCGCGGAGCACCGCGAAAAGGTCGCTCAGCCACCAAGTCCACGCTCATCGGGAGCCCGGAATTTGAATGAGTCCTTTGCCTGTCGAACAAGGATTAGTCGCCGATCCGAAACCCCCGGGATCTGTGGGAGGCAGGCGTCGACTGCTCACGAAAAGTTATTGAATTGAATTCTCTTCAAGCGCGTGGTGACGTAGCGGCGGGAGCCTTGACGGCTTACGGGCTGGCGCGCGGAGGCCGGCTTGCAAGGCACCGCTTAAGTTGAGATAGAGAACAGGGCAGGCGCAGGAGGCATGAGATGGCGGTGGAACAACTGGTTCGCGCGAAGCGACGCAAGGTGAGCCGGCTTCCGGCCGAGCGCCGCATTGCCGACATCATGGCTGCCGCGGGTGCGGTTTTCGCGGAGAAGGGCTATCAGGAGGCGCTGATATCGGACATCGCCGAGCGGGCAGGGGTGGTCGAAGGCAGCATCTATCGTTTCTTCGCCAACAAGCGCGAATTGCTGGTCCGGGTGGTCGAAGACTGGTATCAGGCGCTCATCGAGGAGGAAGAAGAGCTTTTCGCGAGCATGCGCGGAACCTGGAACCAGCTCCGCTTCATCATCCACCGGCACCTTCTGACCATCCGGCGTGATCCGGCGCTGAGCCGTCTGGTCTTCCAGGAACTGCGGCCCGATCCGGGCTATCGAGGCTCGCAAGTGTTCGAACTGAACAGGATCTACACGCACAAGCTCACCGATGTCGTCAGGGCCGCGATCGAGACCGGCGAGTTCCGCGCCGACGCATCCCCCTCGCTGGTGCGCGACATGGTCTACGGCTGCATCGAGCACCGGACATGGTCGTTCCTGCGCAACGAGGGCGATTTCGACCTCGACAACACCGCCGACGGTATTGCCGACATGATCTATCGCGGGCTCGTCAGCGACAGGGCGAAGCCGCCCGATGTAGTCGAGCGGCTGGAGGAGGTCGCGGCGCGGCTTGAACGTGCGGCCGGATCCGGGCAGGAGAACGGATGACGGCGGACGCCAGCCGCAGTCCCATGCCTCGCGTGCGGTCTACTTCCCCGTGAAGCGCGCTTCTTCCTTCTTCTGGAAGGCGCTGACCCCCACCGCGAAATCCTGCGTCACCACGCAATCGATCAAGGCATCCTCCTCGGCGCGCAACTGCTCCGGCAGCGTTCGTTCGAGAGACAGGCGAAGCAGTTTCTTCATCCGGCCGAAGGCGATGGTCGGTCCCGCGGCGAGGCGCTGCACAACGCGCTCCGCTTCCCCTTCAAACTGGTCGGTTGGCACGATACTGTTCACGAGCCCGAGGGACAGCGCCTGTTCTGCGTCGTAGAGGTCGGAGAGAAGCGCCATTTCGAGCGCCTTGCGCAAGCCTACCAGTCGCGGCAGGGACCAGGAGATGGAGCCGTCGGCCGAGACCCCAAGCTTCGTGTAGGCCATCGTGAACCGGGCATCCGCCGAGGTGATCACCAGATCGGCCGCCATGGCGAGGCTGAAGCCGGCGCCCGCGACCGCGCCGTGAACCGCAGCGACCACGGGCCGGTCGAGGCCCATCATGATCTCGATCGCCTCGTGGAACGGGTCGAGCAGGCCCTTGAAGTAGGCCGGGGCATCCTCGGGGCCGACCGAGAAGGTGCTTACGTCGCCACCGGCCATGAAGGCGCGGCCGTTGCCCTTCATGACCACCACGCGGATGCGGGGATCGGCTTCGATCGACCGGAAGGCTTCCAGCAAGGCCATTGCGCAGACGCGGTCGAACGCATTGAGCACATCGGGCCGATTGAAGGTGATACGCGCGACCGGCCCGTCGATCTTGAACAGCACGGGATTTTCAGACATCGTTTCCTCCCAGTATCGGTCAGCGGCCGCCGCGCGGATTGGCGGCCAGGAAATCGGCCCCGTTGCGGTTGAAAAAGCCGGAGCCGGGCAGTCCCTGCCCACCATCCACCCACAGCGAGGTTCCCGTTATGTAGGACGCCAGCGGCGAGGCGAGGAAGGTGGCGGCATGGCCGATCTCTTCGACCACGCCCATGCGGCGCAAGGGTATGTGGTCGAGGAAGCTCTGCCGGCCGGCCTCGTCGCTGATGCGGTGAAGCCCTTCCGTGTCCTCGACGAGGCCGGGGATGATGCTGTTGCAGCGTATTCCGTAAGGCCCCCATTCCAGGGCGAGGTTCTTCATCAGCATTTCCACGCCGGCCTTGGCGGCACCGACATGGGCCTGGTAGGCGTGCGCCACATGCGCCATCGGGGCGGTGATGAAAATGATCGAACCGCGCGAGCGGACGAGTTGGTCGAAAGCCAGCCGAGCCGCGTTGAACGAGCCGTAGAGGTCGATGTCCATCACCGTGCGGAAGCCGTTGGGAGAGAGCTGATCGGCCGGCGCGAGAAAATTCCCCGCAGCGCCGCAGACGAGTACGTCGATGTCCCCGATGGTCTCTCGCGCCGCCTCGAAGGCGGCCTGCATCTCGTCGGGCTGACGTACGTCCGCGGCCTTGGCGACGACTCTCGCGCCCAGTCCACCCAGTTCTTGCGCGGCGCGGTCAAGCCTTTCCTGCGTGCGGCCGCAAATGGCGATGTCCGCTCCGAGCCGCGCGAACGCCCGGGCGATGCCGAGGTTGATGCCGCTACCGCCTCCGGTCACGAACACCCGCTTGCCCGCGAAAAGCGTCGTCGGAAATACGCCGTCGCCAACCATCACATGCTCGTTCATCTATCGATCCAGTTCGCTTGCCAACCTCTGAGTCCGACAAAGCATACATCACATCCTACTCATGGGTAAAATAAAATTTATAAGGTAAATTTCCTGCGCCTCCCGCTTGACGTTGCCGGAATCACTCCGATACGTTACCCGAAAGTAAATATGGAGACTTTGGGTCAGGGAGGTGGCGATGGGCAGGGTTTACGTGGCGGGCGTGGGCATGATCCCCTTCGTCAAGCCTGGCACAAGCGCGGATTATCCGGACATGGGCGCTGAGGCTGTCCGGCTTGCCCTGGCGGATGCGCGGCTGGGCTATCAGGACGTGCAGCAGGCCTATGCCGGCTATGTCTACGGCGACTCCACCAGCGGCCAGCGCGCGCTCTATCAGGTGGGCGTGACGGGCATACCCGTCGTCAACGTCAACAACAACTGCTCGACCGGCTCCTCCGCCCTCTATCTCGCGCGGCAGGCGGTCGCGTCCGGCGCGGTCGACTGCGCCATCGCCTTCGGCTTCGAGCAGATGGCGCCGGGCGCGCTTCAGGCGGTCTATTCCGACCGGCCGAATCCGCTCGGCCGCTTCCTCGACATCGCCGACGCCGTCGACCCCGAGGCCAGCGCGGCACCCATGGCGATCAGGCTGTTCGGCGGGGCAGGTGCGGAGTACCAGGCGCGCTACGGCGCGAAGGACGAGACGTTCGCGAAGATCACCCGGAAGGCGCGGCGGCATGCCGAGCACAACGAGCGGGCGATCTTCCGCGCGCCCGTGACGGTGGAGGAGGTGCTTGCCTCGCAGAAGATGATCGGCCCGCTGACCCGCCTGCAATGCTGTCCGCCCACCTGCGGCGCGGCCGCCGCGATCCTCGTCTCGGAGGATTTTGCGAGGAAGCGCGGGCTCGACCGCAGCGTCCTGATACGCGGTCAGGCGATGACCACCGACTTCGCCTCCACCTTCGAGGACAACAGCATGATGAAGGTGGTGGGGTTCGACCTGACCGCCGCCGCCGCGGCGCAGATTTACGCCGAAGCAGGGCTCGGCGCGGACGATGTCGACGTGGTCGAGCTGCACGACTGCTTCACCGCCAACGAGATCATCTCCTACGAGGGGCTCGGCCTCACGCCCGCGGGCACGGCCGAACGCTTCGTCGAGGACGGCGACAACACCTATGGCGGCCGCGTGGTGACGAACCCCTCGGGCGGCCTGCTCGCCAAGGGCCATCCGCTCGGCGCGACCGGGCTGGCGCAGTGCGCCGAGCTCGTCTGGCAGCTTCGCGGGCAGGCCGGCCCGCGTCAGGTCGAGGGCGCGCGCATCGCGCTCCAGCACAATCTCGGCCTCGGCGGCGCCTGCGTGGTGACACTCTACGAGCGCGAGGCCGGCCATGGTTGACCGCTCCGCCATCGGCCGCAGTTTCGAGCCGACCTTCGCTTCCGTCGAGCCCGGCAGGCTGCGCTTCTTCCTTCAGACGATCGGTGAGGAAAATCCCGCTATCATAGAGGACGGAACGCCGAAAACTATCCCGCCGACCTACCTGTTCTGCCTTGAGATGATGGATGCGCCGGACCCGTTCGTGTTCCTCAAAGAGCTTGATATCGACCTTGGTCGCGTGCTGCACGGTGACCAGAGTTTCGAGTATCACGCCCCGGTCGGGATCGGCGACCGGCTGACCTATCGCTCGCGGGTGGGCGACGTGTTCGACAAGAAGGGCGGCGCGCTCACCTTCGTCATCCAGTCCACCGAGGTCGAGAACCAGCGCGGCGAGAAGGTCGCCTCGATGCGCCGCACCATCGTGGTGCGCAACGGGGAGGGGACGCAATGAGTGGTATTGCGAGCGCCGAGATCGGAGCGCAGGTCCTGTCGAGGACGTTTCCGGCGATCACCCGCCATCGGCTGGCGCTCTACTGCGGCGCTTCCGGCGACCACAACCCCATCCATGTCGACATCGACTTCGCCAAGGCCTCCGGCTTTCCCGACGTCTTCGCGCACGGAATGCTCGCTATGGCCTGGCTCGGCCAGGCGATCACCGACGCCGTATCGCCAGAGAGGCTGCGCTCATTCTCGGCGCGGTTCGTGGCCATCACCCAACTCGGCGCGGAACTCACCTGCACGGGAACGCTGGCGGAGGTGACGGAGCGCAATGGCGAACGGGTCGCCTTCCTGGAATTGAGGGCCGTCGACCAGAATGGCGACGTCAAGCTGGCCGGCGAAGCGGTCGTGGCGATCTGAGGGAGGAAACCGATGGGAAAGCTCGAAGAAAAGACGGCACTGGTCTCCGGCTCCGGTCGTGGCATCGGTCGCGCCATCGCGCTCAAGCTCGCGGCCGAAGGCGCGAGCGTGGTCGTCAACGATCTGGATGAAGCACCGGGCGATGCGGTCGCCCGCGAGATCCGGGAGGCGGGCGGCCGTGCCATCGCCGTCAACGGCGACGTGACGGCGGGCGATTTCGGCGACCGCTTCGTCGGCGCAGCGCTTTCGGAGTTCGGCGGCGTGGACATCATCGTCAACAATGCCGGCTACACATGGGACGCAACCGTCGGCAAGGCGAGCGACGAGCAGTTCCAGGCCATGCTCGACGTGCATGTGCTCGCGCCGTTCCGCATCCTGCGGGCGGCGTCGGAGCCGATCCGCATCGCCGCGAAGAAGGAGGCGGCCGAAGGCCGCGAGGTGTTCCGCAAGGTGGTCAACATCTCGTCGATCGCCGGGCTCTACGGCAATTTCGGACAGGTCGCCTATTCCTCGGCCAAGGCGGCGCTGGTCGGCATGACGCGCACGCTCGCAAAGGAATGGGGCCGTCACAAGGTCAACGTCAATTGCGTGGCGTTCGGCTATGTCGAGACGCGCCTGACGCAGCCGATCCAGACCGAGCAGCAGACCATCGACGTCGGAGGGCGGGAGATCAAGGTTGGTGTTCAGGAAAACCTGATCCAGACGATGCGCCAGCTCATCCCGCTCGGCCGCGGCGCCACGCCGGAAGAGGGCGCCGACGCGGTGTTCCTGTTCTGCAGCCCGGAATCGAATTATATCAGCGGCCAGATCGTCGTCGCCGGCGGCGGGCTGATCCTGTAGCGGCTCAGGCTTCGCCGCGTCTCAACTCCGCGCCCATCAGGGCAACCAGCGTGTTCAGAGCCCTGATCGGCCGCACCATGACCTTGAACGAGACGACTTGGCCGTCACCGTTCCAGCGGATGATGTCGACGCCGTTGACGTGGATGTCGCCCAGCATCGCCTCGAACTCCAGCACGGCGGAGCCGTCGCCGTGCCATTCCTCGACATAGCGGAAGGTCGGACTGTTGAGCACGGCGAAGGCAGCGCGCAGATACTTCGCCACCAGCGCCTTGCCCGCTTGCGGCGCATGCACGGCCGGCGACTGGAAGACGGCGTGCTCGGCGAGGGCCGCTTCGAAGCCGCTGAGGTCGTTCGTCTCGATGGCGTGATGCCACAGCCTGACCGGATTCGGGTCCATGCGATCCCTTCCTGACTCGGATCGCTAACGATACATCTCCTCAATCAAGGTTGCGAACTTCTGGTGCACGAACTTGCGCTTGAGCTTCATCGTCGGGGTGATTTCCTCGTCCTCGGGCGTCAGTACCCGGTCGATGATGCGGAACTGCTTGATCTGCTCGACCCGCGCGAAGAGGGCGTTGACGCGCTCCACTTCCTCTCCGATCAGCTTCACGATCTCGGAGGCTCGCGTCAGGCTGGCGAAGTTCGAGAAGGGGACGTTCTTCTCCTGCGCGAACTTGGCCACGTTCTCGTGGTCGATCATGATCAGGCAGGTGAGATACGGCTTCGCGTCGCCGATGACGACCGCATCTGTGATGTAGGCACTGAACTTCAGCTGGTTCTCGATCTCCGATGGCGTGATGTTCTTGCCGCCGGCGGTGATGATGATGTCCTTCAGCCGGTCGACGATCTTGAGCATGCCGTGCTCGTCGAAGCGGCCGACATCGCCCGTATGCAGCCAGCCTCCGGCCTTGGCCTCCTCGGTCTTGTCGCGCTTGTTCAGATATTCGAGGAAGACGTTGTCGCCGCGCGCGACGATCTCGCCCTCCTCCGACAGCCTCACCTCGCAGCCGGGGATCGCCTTCCCGACCACGCCCGGCCTCGGATACTCCTTCGGCGTCACGGTAAGGAAACAGGTCGATTCGGTCTGCCCGTAGGCTTCCTGCATCCTCAAGCCCAGCGCGCGGAACCAGCGGATCAGGTCGGGTGAGATCGGAGCCGCGCCCGTGAGCAGGCTGTGGGCGCGCGACAGCCCCATCATGCGCTTCAAATTGCGCAGGATCAGCCTTTCGCCGACCGCGAAGACGAGCCGGTCGGCGAAGGCCGGCTGCCGGCCCCCTTCCGCGGCGAGTACGCGGCGCTGTCCCGCTGCAAGGACGGTTGCATGGAGCCAGCGTTGCAGCGGCACGCCGTCCTTGAGCGCGACCGTCACCTGGCTTGACAGCTTCTCCCAGATGCGCGGCACCGCAAGCACGAAATGAGGCTGCACCTCGCGCAGGTTCTCGGGAACCGTCTCCATGCTCTCGGCGAAGTAGACGACATTGCCGCACATGATCGACAGGTAGGAGCCGACGATGCGCTCGGCCATGTGGCAAAGCGGCAGGAAGGACAGCAGCGCATCCCCTTCCGGCCTGTCGAAGCACTGGCGCACGCTGTAGCAGATGAAGGTGAGGCTGCGATGGGTGACCAGCGCGCCCTTTGCCGGGCCGGTCGTGCCGGAGGTGTAGACGATGATCGCCGGATCGTCGGGCGACTGCCTGGCCGCCGCCTCGTGCCACGCGCCCGGGTGCGCTGCGGCGTGCGACCGGCCAAGGTCGAGAAGAGCTTCCATGCCCATGACCGCCGGATCGGAGAAATGCGACAGGCCCTTCATGTCGAGGACGACGATCCTGATCAGGTCGGGGCAGCGCTCGCGGCCGAGCAGCACCTTGTCGAGCTGCTCCTCGTCCTCGACGAAGACGACACGCGTGCGCGAGTCCCTCAGGAGATACTCGGCCTGGGCCGGTGCGTCGGTGGTGTAGATGCCGCTGCACACGCCGCCCATGCCGAGCGTGCCCATGTCGACCGCGACCCAGTCCACACAGTTCTGCGCCAGCACGCTGACGACGTCGCCTTTCGCGAGACCGAGCGCCATCAGCGCATGGCCTATCGTGGCGGCGCGCTCGGCATAGCTCCGCCAGGTGACTTGCTCCCACAGGCCGAGCCGTTTTTCGAACAGGGCCGGACGGTCGCCTGATTTGTGCGCGCGGGCGAGGAACAGGTCCGAAAAATTGCGGATGAAGGGCGGCGTCTCCTTCCACGAAAGATCGTCGAAGTCTGTTTGCTTGGTGGCCGGGGTCGTCGCCGTCATCGTTTCCGCCATGCCTTCAGTGCCACATCTTCTTGCGTTTCCAGCGCCGCTCGCCGCGCACGCCTTCGTTGGAGAGGCCGAGGTAGAATTCCTTCACGTCGGCATTGTCCATCAATTCGGTCGTCGGGCCTTCCAGAACGATGCGCCCCACTTCCAGCACGTATCCGAGATGGGCCGTCGAAAGCGCCAGCTTCGCGTTCTGCTCGACAAGCAGGATCGTCGTGCCGAAACGCTCGTTGATCTCGCGTATGATCTCGAAGATCTGCCTGGTCAGCATCGGCGAGAGGCCCAGCGACGGCTCGTCCATCAAAAGCAGCTTCGGCCGGCTCATCATCGCGCGACAGATCGCTAGCATCTGCTGCTGGCCGCCCGACAGGAGCCCGGCCGGTAGCCCGGCGCGCTCGCGCAGGATGGGGAAGCGGTCGAGCCAATCCTCGATGTCCTGCTCGATGTGCGTACGGTCGGCGCGCAGATAGGCGCCCATGAGGATGTTCTCCCGCACCGTCATGAACGGGAAAATCTCACGCCCCTCGGGGACGTGCGAGATTCCGAGGCCGACGATGTCGGCGGCCTCGACGCCGGCGAGCGGCTTGTCGGCGAAGGTGATCGCACCCTTGCGCGGTCTCATAACTCCGCTGATGGTCTTGAGGATCGTCGACTTTCCGGCCCCGTTGGAGCCGAGAATGGTGACGATCGCCCCTTCCGGCACGGCGAGGCTGACGCCGCGCACGGCCATGATGCGACCGTAATAGGTCTCGACGTTCGACAAGGTCAGGAGCGGCTGGGTCATCGTCTTCAATCCCCGAGGTAGGCGCGCACCACCTGCGGATCGGACACCACCGCGTCCGGCGCGCCGAGCGCGATTATGCGCCCCGATTCCATTGCCAGCACGCGGTCCGAGACCCGCCGCACCAGCGACATGTCGTGCTCGACCATGATGATCGTCACGCCGAGATCGTCGCGGATGTCGCGGATCCAGTGAACCATATCGTCCGTCTCTTCCGGATTGAGGCCGGAGGACGGTTCGTCGAGCAGCAGCAGTTTCGGTTCAAGCGCAAGTGCCCGGCCGATTTCGACCACCTTGCGGATACCGTATGCCAGCGAGCCGATCGTCGCCTCGCGATGGTGCTCCAGTTCCAGGAACTCGATGATCTCCTCCACCTTGCGCCGGAACGTTTCTTCCTGGCGTTGCACGACCGGCAGGAAGAGCATGTCGGCGAGAAGGTTGGTCCGGCTCCTGATGTGGCAGCCGACCAGCAGGTTGTCGATCACGGAGGCGTGGTCGAACAGCTCGATGTTCTGGAAGGTGCGGGCGATGCCCATGCGGGCGATCGCCTGAGGCGGAACGCGGGTGATCGGCCGGCCGTCAAAGACGATCTCCCCGCCGGTCGGATTGTAGATGCGGCTGACAAGATTGAAGATTGTCGTCTTGCCGGCCCCGTTCGGACCGATGATGGTGAATATTTCGCCCGGCTCGACGGCGAAGGAAATGCTGTCCACGGCCTTGATGCCGCCAAACGAAACCGACAGCTCGCGCGCCTCCAGCAGCATCACCAGCGCTCCGATTTGGCGAAGCCCCGCTGGCGAGCGAACATGCCTTTGCGGTAAAGCGGCATCAGCCGGAAATATCCCGTGATCTTCTCGACGAGCCCGTTGATGCCGCGCGGCTCGAACAGCATGACGAGGACGAGCAGCAGGCCGAAGGCCATCGGCCGCAACGCCGGCTGGCTGCCGCCGGGCAGCATCCTCTCGATCTCGGCGATCAGCTCGGGCATCGCGACCAAGAAGGCCGCGCCGAAGACCACGCCGCGCAGCGAGCCGATGCCGCCGATCAGGATCATCAGCAGCAGCTCGATGGACAGATGCAGCGTGAACTGTTCGGGGCTGATAAAGCTGAGCTTGTGCGCCATCAACGCGCCGGCGATGCCGGTGAAGAAGGCTGACAGCGCAAAGGCCTTGGTCTTCACCTGCGCGACCTCGACGCCGATCGACTGCGCGGCGATGTCGCTGTCGCGCACGGCCGCCATTGCGCGGCCTGTCGGCGAGCGCAGGATGTTGGCGGCGAACCACAGCGAAGCGATGCAAAGCGCGAGGCAAAGGAAGTAGAACGGCACGTCGCGACTCAACACATAGCCGAACGCCTCGATGCGCGGCACCGACGCACCCGAGTTGCCGCCGGTGACGAAGGTCCAGCGCGCGGCGACCTCTTCCACGATGAAGCCGATCGCCATGGTCGCCATAGCGAGATAGAGGCCCTTCAGCCGCAGGGCGGGCAGGCCGAGCACCGCGCCGACAACGCCCGTCAGCAGGGCGGCGGCCGGCAGGGCGAGCGCGAAATGCAGGCCCTGTTTCTCCAGGAAGACACAGGCATAGGCTCCGATCGCCAGGAACGCCGCCTGGCCGAGCGACAAGAGCCCGGTGTAGCCCAGGAGTATCTGATAGCCGATGCCCGCGATGGCGAAGATCAGGATGAAGGTGAGCTGGGAGACAAGATGGACGCCGAGGAACAGCGGAGCAACCAGTGCGAGAGCCAGCCAGACGAGATACCAGCCATATTGCGGCAGTCCCTCCTTGAAGAGCCGGGTATCCTGTCGGTAGCTGGTGCGCAGAACGTATCGCATGGCTACACCCGCTTGTGGATCGTCTCGCCGAACAGACCCTCGGGCCGGATGGTGAGAACGACAAGAACGAGGATATAGGCGGCGACTTCGCTGAACCCTGCCGGCAGGTAGAAGCCGGCAAGGCTCTCGCATACGCCGAGAAGGATGCCGCCGACGATCGCGCCAGGCAGGCTGGAGAAGCCGCCGATGATGGCCGCCGGGATCGCCTTCAGGCCCAGCACGCCCATATTGACGTGGATGAAGGCGATCGGGGCGAGAAGCAGGCCGGCGACCGCCGTGATCGCGCCGGCGAGCAGCCAGGCGAGTGTGGAGACCGAGCGGGTGCGCACGCCCATATAGGTCGCCGCAAGCTGGCTCTGCGACACCGCCTGCATGGCAAGCCCCATGCGCGTGCGTTTGAAGAAGACGAAGAAGCCGGTGACGATCAGCGCCGTCGCCACGATCACCGCCGCATGGTCGGCCGAGATGACGATCGGACCAAGCCGTACCACCGAGCCGCTCAGCGGCGTGAAGATGCGCACGGTCTCGGACGACCATTCCGGCACCATGAGCGCGGCGGCGCGAAGGCAGAAGCCGAGGCCGATCGTCACCACGAGGATCGCGAAGGCCGGCTCGCCGACCATGGGCCGCAGGAAGACGCGCTCGAGCATCGCCGCCAGGAGCGCGGTCGCCGAGATGGCGATGATTGCCGCCAGCCACAGTGGCAGGGACCAGATGACGATGAAGGTGAAGCCGAGAAATGCGCCGATCATCATCAACTCGCCGATGGCGAAGTTGACCGTCTCGGTGGCCTTGTAGATCAGCACGAAGCCGAGGGCGATCAGCGCATAGACGCATCCGATCGAAACGCCGGAAATAACCTGTTGCAGGAACTGAACCACCTTCGCCGCCTGTCAGTTGATTGCACGTGGAGCGGAACAAAAAAGGCGGGGCCGCGGAACGCCGTCCGCGGCCCCGGGAGGATCAGTCAATTTCCTTGATCATGGCCCAGGCGCCGTCCTTGACCTGCATGGCGAAGTTCTTGGTTGAACCCAGACGCCGCTCGGCGGTGAATGTCATCCGGCCCCAGCCCTTGCCGACGTCGAAATCCTTCACCTGCTCCATTCCGGCCACGAAGCTCTCGACGGTCAGGTCGGGGCCGGCGTTGCGCGCGCCTTCGGCGAACAGCAGCATCCCCGCCAGGCTGACGAGGAAGTAGTCGTCGGGATTGCGGTCCTGCCCGCTCTGCTGCTTGTATCTTTCGACGGCGGCCGCAATCTTCTCGTCGTCGAGGACGAGCGAAATCGGCAGCGACGGCGTGAAGGCGTACAGCCCCTCGACAGCCGCGCCGCCGAGTGCGATCACGGCGTTCGACACGGCACCCTGCGGCGCGAAAAGCGGCACGTCCCAGCCGATCTTCTCCCGTTCGAGCGCCGCGCCGGCGGTTTCCCTGACGATCGTACCGAGCATCACGGCGTCGCAATCGGCCGCCTTCATGCGGGCGAACTGGGCGCTGTAGTCGGTCGCGCCCCGCTTGTAGCTGGTCTTCTCGACGAGAGAGAGTCCGAGTTCGCCCAGCTTCCTTTCGACGCCGGCGAGCGACTGCTCGCCGCTTTCGTCGTCCTGATACATCATGCAGAACTTGCGCAGGCCGAGCTCGTCATGGGCGTAGCTTGTCGCGGCCTCCATCTGAAGGTCATAGCCGGTCACGAGCCCGAAGGAGAGCTCCTGAGGCGGATCGTAGACGACATGCGTCGGAGCGGCGGGAAACAGCATAGGCACGCCCTGCTCGGTGGTGATCGGCAGGGCAACCTGGGTGATCGCCGAGCCCAGGAGGCCGATGATCCCGAATGCCTCGTCGCTGTTGATCAGCTTCTGGACGGCGAGGATCGCGCGTCTCGTGTCGTATCCGTTGTCCTCGACGAGGACGCGGACCTTGCGTCCGTGTATGCCTCCCGCTTCATTGATCATCTCTGCGGCGATCTCGAAACCGGCCTTCATCGGCACGCCGATCGAAGCGACCGGGCCGGTGAGATCGACCGAGCTGCCGAGCAGGATTTCCGTATCGGTGACGCCCCGTGTCTGGGCCATGGCGGTTCCCGCGCCGGCCAGCAGGGCCGATGCGAAAGCGAGAGTGCAAATGCTGGGTTTCATGAGGTCCTCCCTGACTTCAATGAAGGTGTCCTACCATACTTAATGTCGACTTACTAGCGGGTAAATTCAGCTTCTCCGGGACTATGATTTCGCGTTGGGTTGGTGTAGGTTCCAGATGGCGGGCCAACGGATTCTCAAGGAAAGCGCAGTGCAGCAATCGATCATGACGGCGCGGGCCTCCCCGTTTCCTTCGGCGGAAGACAAGGACCGCGAGCGGCAGATGAAGCGTGAGGCCGTCATGCGGACGGCTGCGTCGATGTTCTGCGAGCGAGGCTACACGGCCACGCAGATGAGCGACGTCGCCAGCGAGCTGGGCGTCACCAAGCCGACGATCTACTACTATTTCAAGAACAAGGAGGATGTACTCGTCGCCTGCTTCGAGGCCGGCTTCGAGATGATCCAGGCGACGTTAAACAGAGAGGGCGAGGCGGCGAAGACCGGCGCGGAACGTCTACGCGACGTGCTGGTCGCTTATTCGGAGATTCTGACCCAAGACTATGGCAAATGCACCGCGCGCATCTCGACTGCGGATTTGTCGGAGGAAAGCCGCGAGCGCGTCAGCCAGCAGAAACGGCGCTTCGATAACCAGGTGCGATCGTTGTTCTGCGATGCGGTCGAGGACGGCTCGATACCACCCTGCGACATCAAGATCGCCACCTTCACTGTTTTGAGCAGTCTCAACGGCATTGGACGTTGGTACAAGCCTGACGGAGACCTTTCACCTGATCAGGTTGCGCAGGCGGTTGTCGACCAGTTGTTCAAGGGAATAGCCTGGCCTGAGCACAATTGAGGCGTAGCTGTGCCGATCCACCCTCAAGGGGTTGCCGGGCGTCGCAAAGATGGCGAGAAAAGATCGACATCCAGAGATGAATAGTTCGTCCTCTGGTTGATGGCAAGATGAAGCGGTATCTGCGAGATCCCGACTCACGAACACGAAAAGCGCACAGCACCGAGGTGTCGTAAATTGTCTCTCCGCAAAGCGGACGAAGATGCAACACAGCGCTTTCACGGTGACCAGCGCAGCTGTGAACGGGCCGCCAGCGAGGCCATAATCGGCCATCTGCAGGATTGGCCTTCTCGTCCTTGTGATGGCGATGATGACCTTGGAGTCCTTCATGCCTGACAGATGCTGGGCGGCGTCCCCCATGCGGACGGCGATGTTGAGTTCAGGCACCACCATGTTGCAGATTTGGCCCACACGCTATCTATACGGGACAAGGTTGGCTCACCGCACATTTGCGAATGGTCGATAGAGATCGCCGATTTCGCGTCAGATCTCTTACTCGACTTTCACGCAGACCTTCTGGAAGGAGGCTGGGATCTCGAATGAGAGGTTGTTCCCGCTATCCCCCTCCCTCCTGATCTGGACGAAAGAAGGCGCGTTCCGGGAAGGCGAGCCCGTAACTTCATGACTGACACGGTCATGACCCTCGAGCGGCGATCCTCCGCGCTCGCACTGATCCACTAATCCGCTGATACGGCGACGCACATGCTTCCCGCTTCTTGTGACGCATGAGCACCGCCGGCAGTCGACGCTTCCAGCGCTGACCTCTCGGTAGATCCGCGACAGCTAGCCTGTGCAACCGGCAGCGTCGTCGTATCCGTCGCGATCCTCCCTCGGCCGGTTCGGCCCGAACCGCGGCGCTGTCCTTTTCGGTGTCGGACTTGGTCACATCAAAATCGTACTTTGCTTGGACGATCGTCTCAGCACCATGTGACTGAGCGTCCTGTTCCTCCGTGTTCGATGATGCGTCTTTCGGAGTATACCGCCCCGGCAATTGCGCACGCTGATCGGGCGCCTCCGGCGAAAAAGCGGCGTCCTTCGCAAACGCCGCCAGATCGGTGCCGGCCCAGATCGGACGCTTCCCCACCAGGCCACCACGTCTCTTCTTGACCTCCACCACGAACGGTCGGGTCTGCCGCTTCATTTGCTTTCTCTTGATGAAAACCGGATTGTTGCAAGGCTCGGCATCGCATGTAGCGCTACGGACCGCTATCGTCCACCCGCTAGGGGTTCTGTACCCAGCTTGTTGCGCCGACGTGCGAGCCATATCTCGACAGGCTCTCCAAGGCTTCCATTGTCGAATTCGCCGATGTCGCCGGCGAAGCCTACACCCGCCGAAACGACAAGCAAGCAAAGCCCGTCATCGAACCGGGGCACCGGACAAAGCCGCAGCACGTTCAGCTTCAAATCGCGATATCCCTCGTCCCTCGCCATTGTGACTCGCTCAATCTTTTCTCTTGAGCTGTCCAACGACTATTTTGAATCGGTCCAGCCTTACCGATTCACCGTGCTGATGGACCGCGAACGCCAGATCTTCTGTTGCCGTTACGGCAAAAGCGGAATGTCGCCATCTCCGACCCGCCAGACCCAGGCGCCGATCTCCGGTCGCGCGGCGATCATCTCCTCAAGCGCAGCCTCGTATTTCTCACCAGCGCCGACCGGCACAATGTAGAGCGCCACAGGGCTCGGCCTATGCTGGAAAAGTGCATTCGCGATCGGCTGATCGGCCGGGAGATTGTAGCGCAGGCCCTTCACGCTCTTCTCGCTCACCTTCGCAAGCGCATCGACCAGCTTCTTTTCATGGATCGTCTCATAGGGAACCCAGTTTTCACCCACGACCATCAAGGCGGTCTCCTCGATGATCGCCAAACCGGCCGGATTCAGACCGAACGTCGCGATCGCCATCAGATGAGATCGATCATCCGCCTCCCACAGCGAAATTTCCTTCTCACACCGGGATAGAATGCGACGGTGCAGGACATCGTCCACCATGAACGGAAAACCCGGCATGTGCTTCACCACCAGCTTGTGGCCGGTGCGCGCGGGATCGAACGATTTAACCTCCCCGACGAGAACCATCAACCGCCTCGACCCCGTCTTCGGCGGGATAGCCGGCAAGAGCGCCTCCATGCGCCGCTTCTCGATCGCCTCCTTCTTTTCCTTCCGAAATGCCTCCGGCACGTAGAGGATTTCGGCCAAGGAGCTTCCCTTGACGATCATCTGCTTCGCGGCCTCGCCAATATGCCACTGCACGTTCCACCAGTGCCGCTTGCCGGCCCAACGCGACGTCCAGACCGTCAACTCGGCTTCGTGCCAGAGATAGTGGAGAAGCCCTAGCAGCGAGAGCCTCTTCGTCTCGCCTGCTACACTGTTCGACCCCGGTCCGGTCTGAGCTGCCGCCGCACGGCTTCCGGTCTTCGACAGGCTGAAATCCAGCTTGAGTGCCGCCATCCCGCTTTGCGAGTCGAGCTGGATCGCACTTCCCAGCAATGCGCCGAGACCGGAAAGTTCGTATGGTGATTCAAAAGACTCGCATGAAGGGTCGTGCTCGCCGCCGCTGAGCGGCATGCGCTTGACGATGTAGTGGTCGCCGATTTTGGCGATGTACATCCGCGACCCAGGTTTGCTGCACAGGCACAGCGGTCGTACCTTGCGCCGATAGGCATCGGCTAGCGCTTCCCCCAAGCCTACACCGTCCTCCTCGAAATCGCTCTTCCCAATCCTGAACCGCCGCATCGCCTCCATCGCTCCGAGGTCCGCCACCTCCGCACATGCATTGATTCACGAAATTTCCTCAACAGCAACCCGAGAGGAGGCGATCCGCGCATCAGGCAGGGGAACAGCAGGTCCGGGGTTCAAGCGAACCGGCTGTGCGGCCGGTGCCGCTTGCGCCTGGCCGGACGCAAGGGAAGCTTCGCCGCGGCCGCGGCCGCTTCCGCGAGTTCTCGCGGGATCGCGCCCGCGCCCTTGCCTCCGGCCGGCTTCGCGCCCGGCGGGGTGGCGTTCCGCCACGAGCGGAAGAAGCAACCCCAGGCGAGGAAAGGCGCAGGACCGCCCACGAGGCGGTCCTGCGAAAAAGAGAATGGAAAGAAGGGAAATTGAAGAGCTGCGGGAGAAGGTCTCCTGCGAAGCCTTGCTCGATGATGACGGGTGGGCGATCGACGTAAAGGAAAGCACCCGCGGGGCGGTCAAGTACAGGCGCGGCGAGGGCGAGATTATCATCGTCATTCACGGCGGCCGCGGCTGGTTCGATCCGCTGTCGGCCGAGGACAAGGGCGACGTGTTCGACCTTGCTCGAAGGCTCGGTACCGCGAGCTTTGCGGAGGCACTGGACCGCGTGGGCAATCTCGTCGGATACGTTCCGGCGCAGAAACCCCATGTCCAGGAGCGGCCGAAGGCTTCCCCGGCATCAGTCGAGGTCCGCTGGGGCGGCCGTGCAAGGCCCTGGCCGGGATCGGCGTCCTGGCGGTATCTTTCGCGCCAGCGTGCCATACCGGACGCGGTGATCACCGCTGCTGTCCGCCAGGGCCTTTTACGCGAGGGACCCTATGGCAGCATGTGGGCAGCGCACATGACGGCCACGAACCTTGTCGTCGGATGGGAAGAGCGCGGGCCGAACTGGCGTGGTTTCG
This sequence comes from Neoaquamicrobium microcysteis, assembly GCF_008180155.1. GTDB lineage: Bacteria > Pseudomonadota > Alphaproteobacteria > Rhizobiales > Rhizobiaceae > Aerobium > Aerobium microcysteis. Next base: position 57,645 of record NZ_VSZS01000059.1, read on the forward strand.
CGACCGGCGGCGACAAGGAGCTGTTCCGGCTGGGGCCGGCCAATCCTGGCCGCCTATGTATCACCGAAGCAGCGATCGACGCGATGAGCCTTGCCACCTTTGAAGACCTCAGGTTGGATACGGCCTATGTCAGCACCGCCGGTGGATGGGCGCCCGCGACCCAGGCGGCGATCCGCGACTATGCGCGCATCCAGGGCATTCTGCTTGTCGCCGCCACGGACAACAACCGCCAGGGCGACGTCTACGCCAGACGCATCACGGCGATCGGGGAGGAACTGGGGTGCGCACACGAGCGCCTTTCGCCACGCGGCGATGACTGGAACGAGGATCTGCGCGCATCACTTCAGGCTGCCTGAGGCATGGCGGGCGCTGGCGGGAGATCCGGTCAGCGCAGGAGACGCCGTTCGAGGAAGCTTTGCATGTCGCGCCTCCCATCGACGACACAGTACACGACGATGTTCCTCCCCAAGACCCGGTAGATGATGCGGAAGGGCTTGTAGTGGACCTCGCGATAATCGGTGATTCCGAGGCTCGCCAGTTCCTTCGGAACGTTGCCGCGTTCAGGCATGTCGACGAGCCGGCCACAGGCATCATCGAGCCCAGTGAGCACCTGGTCGGCTCGGGCGACCGACTCCCGCTGGGCGATGAAACGAAAGATGTCCTCGATATCGCGTTCGGCATCCTCGGCCAGGAGCACGCGATAGGCCATGCTCAGCGCTTCACGCGCTCGCGAATCCGCTTGAAGGCCTCGCCCGCCGGTCTGACCTTGCCGGCCTCGACTTGCGCATTGGTCAGCGCCAGCGCCTTGAGCAGAGCCAGTGTCTCCTGCGTTTCCTCGTAGCGCGCAACGTCCTGCAGTATCGCCCTCGCCTCGCCGTGCAGGGTGATGACGACCGGCTCGTGACCGTCCGCCAGTCCGCGGATGATCTCCGGTGCGTGGGCCTTGAGGTAGCTGATGGGTCTGACGCGTTCGGTAAGTTTCATCGGGCGCTCCTTTTGACCAGAATATAGACTGACAACAGGTCGATTGGAAGTAGCAGGGAGTTGAGCTTGGCTGCCGCATGCGCCGTCGACGCGTCAAGGGATGCTTCGCCCGCTTCGCGGCCCTTGACCCGCCGCCCGCGAGGCGGCCGCTCGAAGGGCATCTTCATCACCTGAGGGAAGGAAAACCCCGGCCGGACATGAGCGAGGCGAGGGGCCGCCTTTCCTCCGGTTCCCTTAAGGAGAAATGCCATGAGCATTCCCGATCATGCGAGCGCGAATTTCAGGACGATGCTGCGCGCCGCCGAAAATGATGACCTCGCACTTCTCGAGTGCTCCGACGCGATCACCGGACAGCCCCGCTACGTCATCTGCACCGTTTCCTTCGACGGCGAGGAGTACCTGTTCACCCCATTCGGGCACCTCGCCGATGGAAATCCCTACGAAGCCTACGTTCCACCGGATGCGCCGACGCGCGCCGACGAATGACGACGAACGCCGGTCGGGATCACCCGCACCCACCAACCGTTCACCCGGCCCCGAGCCGGGCTTTCCTCTTCTTGACCTGGAGCACCGCCATGCTCGGCAAGACCGCACTCACCGCTGTCCATCCTCCCGTTCCAACTGCGTGTCCGTCGTCAGGGATTTTGGGACAAATGGCGCGGTGAGCTAACGGAGGCTCTGGCCCATCAGGATTGTCATTTTAGGCTGCTGCCTGCCGGTGCAGCAAGCGGCGATGCCTGATTGTTTCGCGTTTGATCCTTTCCCTTTCCAGCATGATGGTATGGCCACGCCCGAAGTAGACGTCGGCCGGTGTGAGATTACCGAGGCTCTCGTGATAGCGGCTGTGATTGTAGTGCTCGACAAAGGCCGCAATCTGCTGCTCGAGATCGCCCGGCAGGAAGTAGTTCTCGAGCAGGATGCGGTTCTTGAGCGTCTGATGCCAGCGCTCGATCTTACCCTGCGTCTGGGGATGAGCGGGCGATCCGCGCGTGTGCTCCATGCCCTGGCCGGATAGCCAGGCAGCCAGGTCCGAAGACACATAGGAGGGGCCGTTGTCGGACAACAGCCGCGGCCGCTGCACCACCCTGGCGCTGTCGCAGCCGGAAGCCTGCAGCGCCATAGTCAGCGTATCGGTGACATCGTCGGCCTTCATCGTGGTGCACAGCTTCCAGGCGATGATGTAGCGGGAGAAGTCGTCGAGCACGGTGGACAGATAGAACCACCCCCAGCCGATGACCTTCAAATAGGTGAAGTCGGTCTGCCAGAGCTGGTTCGGCGCTGTCGTCTTGTCGTGGAACTCGTCGCCCGCCTTGATGACGATGAAGGCAGGGCTGGTGATCAGGTCATGAGCCTTGAGCAGGCGATAGACCGAGGATTCCGAGACGAAGTAGCCCTTGGTGTCGGTGAAGGTGACCGCCAGCTCCCGAGGCGACAGCTCCGGCTCGTTCAGCGCCAGCTCTATGATCTGGTCCCGAACCTCATCGGGGACACGGTTCCAGACCCGCGTCGGTCGAGGCTTGCGGTCCTCCAGCGCATCGGCGCCACCGGTGAGGAATCGGTCATACCAGCGATTGAAGGTCGAACGCGGAATGCCGATCTTCTGCAGCGTGCGACGCGCCGAAAGGTGCGACTGCTCGACCAGCCGGATGATCTCCAGCTTCTCGGATGCGGAGTATCTCATTCGTCGTCTCCCCCATCCGCGATCATGCTTTTTTTGAGAATCCGAAGCTCCAGCGCCTGTTCGGCGACGACCTCCTTGAGGTCGCGGGTCTCCTTGCGCAGCGTCTTCACCTCGTCGCTGGTCGCGGCACGCGCCGTATCGCCGGCAAGCCGCTTCTTGCCAGCTTCCAGGAATTCCTTCGACCAAGTGTAATAGAGGCTCTCGGCGATCCCCTCGCGCCGGCACAGCGCAGCAATACTCTCCTCGCCGCGCAAGCCTTCCAGCACGATGCGGATCTTCTCTTCCGCTCCATATTGCTTGCGGGTGGCCCGGCGGATGTCCTTGATGACCTTCTCCGCTGGCGCTTTCCCTGTCCCGGCTTTCTGTCTCATCTTCGCTCCTCTTGAAGGGCTACGATGAGCCAGAAATCCTCCTCTCTCAGTTAAGCCAATTTGGTCCCATCAGCGCTGACGCCGGACATGGGCAGACCTGCGTTGGCCGCGTGGAGATGAGCCGACGCGATGATTGCGCGACATTTGTGAAGGTCATCCGATGCACGACGGCCGGCTCGGTGGCAAACATGTTGGCTAAGCGGATTTCCTGATCATTGCACAGATGGAGATCGGCTGCTCGCATCGTGGAGGCCTCCGGCAGGCAATGCCGCAACATGACCAGCGGTGGAACTGCGTAGAAGGTTGCATGCCGGTTGATCCAGGAGGACAGGAGTTCGTCGGGGTAGGGCGGCAACCGCACAGGCAACTGCCGTGTGTGCTTCATCATGCGAATGCCGCCTCGGCGTCGAACTCAGGCTCCCAGTTCTCCACCATCTCGTCTGTGATGTGCTCGCGGCCGCTTTCGACAGCCTCGATGGCGAGAACGTTGATCATGTGGAAGATATTGGCTGTGATGCCTTCTGTGATCTGCAGCATTCGCCGCAGCGATTTCGCCGTGAGAACTGAGGGCCGACGCAGCGGCGTATTGCGCAGGATCGACGCCACCAGGTTCTCGAACTGTTCGTTCGCGGCCCACCGGCTCAGTGTGAACTGCTCGAACCGGCGCGCAAGCTGAACGTCGCCACCGATAGCCTCGCGCGCCTCGTTGACGCCGAAACAGACCAGCGAGATCTGGAGTCGGTTGCTGAGGAAGCGCAGCGTATTCAGCACGATACGCTGCTCGCGGTAGGTTCCAGCGAGGATGTTGTGCACTTCGTCGATCACCAACACCTGCACGCCGATCGCTTCCATAATCCGCAAGGCGGCCTGCTCCATCTGGGCAATGTCGGCGCGCGGCCGTTGAGGCGCGCCGAGAAGGGTGAGCAGTTCGGCGTAGAAGCGTCGCTCGCCCGGGCGGCTGGTCATCTCCATAGCCAGGACCGGTGTCTTCAGTGTGCCCGTCAGAGGATTGAAGCTCGGTGGGTGCTTGTCTCGGAACCGCTTCATGATCATGGTCTTGCCCATGCCACTGTCCCCGTAGATCGCGACCGAGGGCATGCGCGTGCCTCGCGGATGATCAAGGAGCGCACTCAGCCGGTCGAGCGCTTGCTTGGCGCGTGGGTAGAGCACCCAGCGGCGTGACCGTATGGCTCTGATACGGCGTTCATCGCTTTCGGAAAGGAGCGCGACAGCTCCAGCGGTGAGATGGGAGATTTCGTCGTTCATTTTTACTCCAGCTCAATCTGCATCCTCAACAAAGGGTACAGGTTTGCTGGAATCGACACCGCGGAGCGAGCCCCATCCCCGATCATCCACCTTCGATTTTGAAGAAGTTGTCCCGCGTCGTGCCGCTGCCGTCTTCCTGGTGGCCGTCTCGAGCAATTCCCGCTGTGCGATGGCGGTGCGGACAATTGCGCGGGTGTCGACTTCACGGCGGCCTTTCGCCAGCAGGGTGCGTCGCGCGGTCACCGCCTCGTGCAGGGTGATCGAAGGCAACGTCAAGTCGGCATAGCGGGCTTCCACGAAGTTTCCTGAAGGCCGTCGAACGAAGATACGCGCCATGTCGCGTGGATCGAATTTGACAAGCAGGCGCCGGTCGGAACGCCCGACGTCTGCGCTGAGTGCCGCCGACCAGTAGCGCAGGCCGAACAAATGAACGCCGGTCGGCCGTAGTGTTCGCTCCTGTTCGGGCAGGAAGGTGAGCCAGAAGCGCATTCGATCTTGTGGCAGTCGAAGTGGAATCTCACCCTCATGGTCTCGCCAGACGGCAATCGGCGGGCGGCCCAGTCCACCATGGATCGAATGATGATAGGAGCCGACGATGTCGAGTGCGATATACCTCTCGAGTTCATGCAGTGTCAGTGCCGCGTGCCGCTTCGAGTCGTAGTCTCCCAGGTCCTGTTCGTTGCTGAACGTGGTCCCTGGGAGCAGGTGCAGCCTTCCCATCTGTGTGCCGATCAGGCGCTCGATGTGACCGCCGAAGCGGGGCTCACCCGGTGGCCGCCACTCAATGGCGATGCCGGCGTCTTGGCATCCGCGCTTGAACGCCCGGCTGCGGAAGTCGGCGCCGTTGTCGACATGCACCGTGTCCGGCAGCCCGGCAACGGGCCAAGGCTCAGTGATCTCGCGTTCTCTCAACCATGCCGATTTGTCGAAGACGGAGTGCAACAGGCACAGACTGGTCGACAGCCGGGACGGCGCGTCCATGGTGAGATAGAAACCGGTGACCATCCGGCTGCACACATCCATCGCCAGGGTCAGCCACGGTCGACCGACCGGCTGCCGGGTCTCCTCGTCAACAACGAAGACGTCGGCCTTCGTATGGTCGATCTGGACCATCTCCAGGGGGCGGGAGGCACCGAACGTCCCGGGAACGGGCGTTGTCGCCTTGACGATCTTCTGTTCGCCGCGTCGCCTGGCACGCTGTTGCAGGTCGATGTCCTCAAGGCGAGCCACTATCGTCCGGCGATGCGGTGGCTTGAACCCCGCCGATATGCAGTTCGTCTGCACATCGCGGACCAGCTGCGAAACCGTCGGCCGGGTCCGCTTCAGGTAATATGCTTTGATCGTGGTGAGGATTATCTCTTCCCGCTTATCGTCCAGTACGCGGTGCCCCTGTGGTCGCCCACGTTTACGATCGACCAGAGACAGGATGGTCCCGCCGGCGCGGAACAGCTTGATCAACCGGTATGCTGTCGCCTGACTAAGATTGAGCGCAGCCGCGAGTTCCGCCACATCTCCGGCCGTTGCGCCGTCAGGATTGCGCTCCAGAAAGCTGCGGATCGCATCCCCCCGTCGGCACGCTTCATCCCAAAGTACGTCCTCAATCTCGTCTGGAAGTGGATCGCTCATAGCAGGCTCGCGAGGAAAACCATCGCAAACCTCATTCTCACATTAAGTGACAAAGTCCAAGTTGGATTATCAAATTAAATGCCCATTCTCAAATTAACTGCTCGGGCAACATGCTGAAATCGTTGACGTCCGATTCGCATAATTAAATGGAAAGCGACACATGGATATGGCCGTCCACCCAGGCCTCGGCCACAGCCGCAGGATAGGCGCGAACATAGCAGGCGTCGCTATGCGGCAGATCGAGCACGAAGAAGTGCGCCTTCTGCTCCACGCCGCCGATGACCACCATAGCCTCGCCAAAGTCGGCCTGTGCGTGCCCGGCCGGGTGCGCCAGCGGCACGAGGTGGCCGGATTTTACGCCGCCCGCAGCAGGACTATCCCGCCGCTACCGTGGTCTAGTTTTCCACCGCCGTTCTCACCTGCCGCAGCTTGCCCGGCCTCAGCGGCCGACACGCGATTGAAGACAATGGTTCTTCCCATGGTGCCGTCGAAGCGACTGTCGCGATGGAAGACCGGACCGACTACCGCCGTATCCGCGGCGGTTCGTACGTCGACGTTGTGGCACATGGCGTTGGCTCGAGATCACAACTTCCTTCGGGCGCGCGCCGCCGCGAGGAAATCTCTTCTTTCGTTGGCTATGACAGCGCGCATCGCCGGGGCCTTCAGGCTGCGCATTGTCAATCCACACGAACCACATGTAAAATACCCGGCAGGGAGAGAGCGCGCGGCCGGGAGGACGTCTCGCGCGCCGGTACCGATATGTTTGTAGGGCACAACCCCTACCTGATCGCGCTCTCGGTGGTGATCGCGATCGCGGGAGGATATACTGGCTTCGGTCTGGCCGCGCGAGTTCGCACCGCGCAGGGCGTGAATCGTCGCAAACTTCTTGCCTGGGCCGCCGGCTTTCTGGCGATCGGCATATGGACGATGCATTTCGTCGGCATGCTTGCCGCGCCGATCCCCGATGACACCACCTACCTCGTGCTTCCGACAATCATATCGTTCCTGATCTGCGCATTGGTGGTCGGCATTTCGCTTTTTTTCGTCAGCATAGGTGAGCCCTCCGAAGGACGAGTGACTGTCTCAGCGCTGCTTTTAGGCGTGGGCATCGTCTCGATGCACTATGTCGGAATACACGGATTGGCTGGCGCGTTTCATATCGAGCACCAGCACTCCATGATCATGCTTGCAGCCCTGATCGCGGTTGGAACGGCCTATGGAGGGCTCCGCATCTTCCTGGCGCGGCAGGTCGGAACCCGACTGGCGTTGAGCGCTGTTGCCTTCGGCATCGCTGTCTCCGGCATGCACTACACCGCAATGTACGGGATGCGTTTTCAACCGGCACTGGAGCTGGCTCATCATGGCGCGGACGGATTTGTCGCCTCTCCACAGGCACTCGCACTGGTGGTGTCTCTGTTGTGCTTCCTGATCGCCGCCGGCTTCCTGCTTTTCCTGATTCCGGAATCGCGCCCGCACGATGGTCTGGCGCTTTCGGGAGCGATTCCCGCGGCTCCAGGGCAGGACGCAGCCACCGCGATCGCCGTAGAAGACGCCGCCTCTGACCACGATACGACAATCCCGTTGCGCCGCAGGCCACTGCCCCTCGCCGGACTGGGCCAGCCGCGGCCCGTGCCTTCGCCACGCATACCCCTTGAAGGCGCCGACGGAGTACACTTCATCGACATGGCGGATATCAGGAGCGTGACGGCCAATACCCACTACTCGATGGTCCATGATGGCAGCCGCGAACGCATGTCGCCCTGGTCCATTTCGGAAGCGGAAGCGAATCTCGATCCGGCCTTCTTCATGCGGGTTCACCGCAGCCACATCATTGCCATCTCGCATGTCGCTTTCGTCCGCAAGGAAGGCGAGGGAGCGGTGGTCGAACTGGATGGGCCGGTTCGGCACCTGGTTCCCGTAAGCCGTGCCAGAACAGCGGAGCTCAGAGCCCGGTTGGGCCTTACCCGTCGGAACGTCGATCCGGCATGATCGCCGACAGGTCAGGATTGCTGTCACAATTCGTGCGTGAATACCGGTGTTTAGTGCGAAAGCCCAGCATTGGTGAGACTTAGCCGTCCATCTGCTTGCCTGACATAGGATGACCGCGACAGCATCCACCCAACATCCGTGCCTGTAAGACGCAAGGATGAAGGGAGGAAGCATGATACCGGGACACTTTACCTATCATCGTCCGGCTTCGATGGCCGACGCCATCAAGCTGCTCTCGGACCTTGGCGAAGAAGCACGTCCGCTCGCGGGCGGTCACAGCCTCATCCCGATGATGAAGCTGCGGCTGGCGACACCCGAGCATCTGATCGACCTTCACGCCGTCGAGGGACTGAAAGGCATTCGCCAGGAAGGCGACAACATCGTCATCGGCGCGATGACCACACAGCACGAACTGCTTGCCTCCGACGTGATCGCATCCTCCCTGCCCATCCTGCGAGAGACGGCACTGCTTATCGCCGACCCGCAGGTGCGCTATCGCGGCACGATCGGTGGCAATGTGGCGAATGGCGATCCCGGCAACGACATGCCGGCGCTGATGATGACGCTGGGCGCAACCTATCGCCTCGAAGGACCAGACGGCGTGCGAGAGGAGGCTGCAGGCGACTTCTATCAGGGCGCCTATTTCACGTCGCTGGAGCCGGGCGAAATCCTCACCGCGGTTTCCGTGCCAGCGCAGCCTCCCGGCCATGGCTACGCGTATGAAAAACTGAAGCGCAAGATCGGCGACTATGCAACCGCCGCTGCGGCCGTCGTGCTGACCATGAGCGGCGGCAAGGTGGCCACCTGCTCGATCGGTCTCACCAACCTGTCCGAAACGCCGCTACTCGCCGAGGACGCTGCGCGGGCCGTGATCGGTACGGTACTGGACGACGCGTCCCTGAAGCGGGCGGCGGAAGCCGCCATCACGGTCATGTCGCCGGCAGGCGACGGGCGAGGTCCGGTTGAATACCGCAAACATGTCGGCGGCATCATGGTCGAGCGAGCGCTGAAACGTGCCGCGGCCAGAGCGGCCTAAGGAGGAAATCCAGATGGCAACCCAGGCAAAAAAGACCCAGGTGAGCATGACGGTGAACGGCGTAGAGGTCGACGGCCTTGTCGAGCCGCGCACCCTGCTCGTCCACTTCATCCGCGAGAATTTGCAGCTAACCGGCACCCATATCGGTTGCGAGACGACGCATTGCGGCGCCTGCACCGTCGACATCGACGGATTGTCAGTGAAGAGCTGCACGATGTTCGCCGTGCAGGCCGACGGCTCCGAGATCACCACGATCGAGGGCATCGCCAATGCCGACGGCACCCTGTCGGCGCTGCAGGAGGGCTTCCGGCAGATGCATGGGCTGCAATGCGGCTTCTGCACGCCAGGCATGATCACCCGCGCGCACCGGCTGCTGCAGGAGAACCCTGACCCGACCGAGGAGGAGATCCGCTTCGGTATCGCCGGCAATCTCTGCCGCTGCACCGGCTACCAGAACATTGTCAGGGCGATCCAGTACGCGGCCGCCAAGATCAACGGCACGGAATTCCAGGAGGCAGCGGAATGAACGACATGACTCCCACGCGGGAACAGCGCGAAGCAAAACTGGAAGGCATGGGCTGCAAGAGGAAGCGAGTCGAGGACATCCGCTTCACGCAAGGGCGGGGCCAATACGTCGATGATGTGAAGCTGCCCGGCATGCTGCACGGCGACTTCGTCCGCTCGCCCTACGCCCATGCGCGGGTGAAATCGATCAACACCGAGAAGGCGCTGAAGGTACCGGGCGTGCTGGCTGTCATCACGGCCGAGACCCTGAAGACCGTCAACCTCGCCTGGATGCCGACGCTGGCCGGCGACGTGCAGATGGTGCTGGCCGACGGCAAGGTGCTGTTCCAGAACCAGGAGGTCGCCTTCGTCGTCGCCACCGACCGCTATACGGCCGACGACGGCATCAACGCCGTCGAGGTGGAATACGAACAGCTGGAGCCGCAGATCGACCCGTTCACGGCGATGGATCCCGGCGCGCCGGTATTGCGCGAGGATCTGACCGGCAAGAACACCGGGGCGCACGGCCCGCGCAAACATCACAACCACATCTTCGAGTGGACGGTCGGCGATAAGGACTTGACCGACGCCGCCTTCCGTAAAGCGGACGTGACAATCAAGGAGATGATCTCCTACCACCGCACGCATCCGTCGCCGCTGGAGACCTGTCAGTCCCTCTGCTCCTTCGACAAGATCAAGGGTGAATTGACCATCTATGGCACGTTCCAGGCGCCACATGTCGTGCGCACCGTGGTGGCGCTAATCGCCAAGATCCCCGAGCACAAGATTCATGTCATCGCGCCCGACATCGGCGGTGGCTTTGGTAACAAGGTTGGGGTCTATCCAGGTTATGTTTGTTCGGCGGTGGCCTCGATCGTTACCGGCAAGCCTGTGAAATGGGTCGAGGACCGCATCGAGAACCTGACGTCGACGTCGTTCGCCCGCGACTATCACATGACGACCGAGATCGCCGCCACGAAGGAAGGCAAGGTCACCGGCCTGCGTGTGCATGTGCTGGCCGACCACGGCGCGTTCGACGCCTGCGCCGATCCGTCGAAATGGCCGGCCGGCTTCATGAACATCGTCACCGGCTCCTACGACTTTCCGGTCGCTCATCTGGCGGTCGACGGGGTCTACACCAACAAGGCGCCGGGCGGCGTCGCATACCGCTGCTCGTTCCGAGTGACGGAGGCCGCCTACTGCATCGAACGGGCGATGGACATCCTCGCCCAGAAGCTCGGCATGGACCCGGCCGAACTCAGGTTGAAGAACTTCATCAAGGCAGAGCAGTTCCCGTACCAGTCGGCACTCGGCTGGGAATATGATTCTGGCGACTACCACACCGCCATGAAGCAGATGATGGAGAAGGTCGACTATGCCGGGCTGAGGAAAGAGCAGGCCGAGAAGCGCGAGGCCTTCAGGCGCGGCGAGACGCGGGAGATCATGGGGCTCGGCGTCTCCTTCTTCACCGAGATCGTCGGCGCCGGGCCGTCGAAGAACTGCGACATTCTTGGCATCGCCATGTTCGACAGCTGCGAGATCAGGCTGCATCCGACCGGGTCCGGCGTCGCACGCGTCGGCACCAAGAGCCAGGGCCAGGGCCATGAGACGACCTGGGCACAGATCATCGCCACCGAGATAGGCATTCCGGCCGACGACATCACGGTGGAGGAAGGCAACACCGATACGGCTCCCTATGGTTTGGGAACTTACGGCTCGCGCTCGACGCCGGTTGCGGGTGCGGCCATCGCCATGGCCGCGCGCAAGATCAAGGCCAAGGCGCAGATGATCGCGGCCTACAAGCTCGAAGTTCACGAGGACGATCTCGAATGGGACATCGACGGTTTCCGCGTGAAGGGCCTGCCGGAAAAGGTCCTCGGCATGAAGGACATCTGCTGGATCGCCTACAACGCGCCGCCGCCCGGCATGGAGCCGGGACTGGAGGCGGTCAGCTACTACGACCCGCCCAACATGACCTATCCGTTCGGGGCCTATCTCTGCGTGATGGACATCGACGTCGACACGGGTGTCTACAAGGTCCGGCGCTTCTATGCGCTCGACGATTGCGGGACCCGCATCAACCCGATGATCATCGAGGGCCAGGTGCATGGCGGGTTGACGGAAGCCTTCGCGATCGCGATGGGGCAGGAAATCCGCTACGACGACACCGGCAATGTGATGTCCGGCTCGTTCATGGACTTCTTCATCCCGACTGCGGTGGAGACGCCGAAATGGGAGACCGACTTCACCGTCACGCCGTCGCCGCACCATCCGATCGGCGCCAAGGGCGTCGGCGAGAGCCCGAATGTCGGCGGCGTGCCCTGCTTCTCCAACGCCGTCAACGACGCCTTCTCCTTCCTCGGCTCGACGCACATCCAGATGCCGCACGATTACTGGCGCAACTGGCAGGCGGCCAAGGCGCTGGGCGTCGTAGGATAGGAACGATCGATGACCGCTCTTTCCCGTGACGAGATCGCCGCCCGCCTCGCCGATGCCGGCTACATCGCCGACCCGGATCTGGCGACTGCAATCTCGATCATGCAGTTGCTGAAGCGCCCGCTTCTGCTGGAAGGCGAAGCAGGCGTCGGCAAGACCGAGGTGGCCAAGGCGCTGGCCGCCGTCCACGGCACGGAGTTGATCCGCCTGCAATGCTATGAAGGGCTCGACCAGTCGGCCGCGCTCTATGAGTGGAACTACCAGCGCCAGCTTCTCGCCATCCAGGCGCATCAGGGCCGCGCGCCGGACGACATCGAAGAACGCATCTTCTCCGAAAAATACCTGCTGGAGCGGCCGCTGCTGGCTGCCATCCGGCGCAAGACGCCGCCGGTACTGCTGATCGACGAGGTCGACCGCGCCGACGAGGAGTTCGAGGCTTTTCTCCTGGAGCTGCTTTCCGACTGGCAGGTGTCGATCCCCGAGCTCGGCACCGTGGAGGCGAAGAGCATTCCCCATGTGGTGCTGACCTCGAACGGCACGCGCGAGCTTTCCGACGCGTTGCGGCGTCGCTGCCTCTACCACTATGTCGACTACCCCGACGTCGACCGCGAGGCGCGCATCGTCGCGTCGCGGATTCCCGGCGCGACCGCCTCGCTGTCGTTGCAGATCGCGCGGATGGTAGAGAAGATTCGCAAGGAGGATCTGCGCAAGGTGCCGGGCGTGGCGGAAACGCTCGACTGGGCGGCGGCTCTTGTCGGTCTCGACGTCGCCGATCTGCACGACCGGCCCGAGATCGTGCATGCGACGCTGATGTGTCTCCTGAAGACCCATGAAGACAAGATGCGCATGGCCCGCGAAGTCACCGACCGCCTGCTGGGAAAGGTCGCCTGATGAGCTGCTGCGGCACGCCTCCCCCTCTCGATGAGCTGAACGAGGTCTCCCGTCTCGTTTCCACCAAGCTTGCCGCGTTCCTGAAGACCTTGCGCGACAACGCGTTCGCGGTAGGTCTCCGTGAAGGGCAGGACGCCACCACGTTGATGGCGTCCGGCTACGCGCAAAAGCCGGGACTGCTGCGCTCCGCATTCAAGCACCTCTTCTCGACCCAAAAGTCCGACTGGGAAAAGTTTGACGGTCTGTTCGATGCGTTCTGGCTGGGCAAACATGTCCGCTCGCGCTCGGCGGCCGCCGGTTCTGCCAAGGCGGGCGCAGACCCGAACGTCGCCGAGCTTCAAGGCAAGGCGGCCAACTCGAACGGACGTCCTGTGCTCGACCAGCTTCCCTCAGGCGGCGGGGTGGACGAGAGCGAACGATCCGGAGAGGGCCGCGCGGAAGGCGCTTCCCGCACTGAAAACCTCGCGGAAACGGACTTCCGAAAAATCGCCGACCGCGCACAGATGGAGGAAGCCCACGCCATCGCGGCCAGGCTGGCGAAGACGATGCGCACGCGATTGACCCGTCGCGATCTGGCCCGGCGCCGGGGATACCGCCTCGATCTGCGCCGCACGATTCATAGCAATATCAGCAATGGCGGCGTGCCGATCGCGCTGGTGCATCGGCAGCGAAAGGAAAAGCCGCTTCGCCTCGTCATGCTGCTCGACGCGTCCGGCTCGATGAACATGTATACGGGCGTCTTCCTGCGCTTCATCCACGGCGTGCTCGACGAATTCCGCGAGGCTGAGGCGTTCCTGTTCCACACGCGTCTCGTCCATGTCTCCGACGCGATGAAGGAACGCGACGCGCAGCGCGCGCTCGACCGGCTGTCGATGATGGCGCAGGGCGCCGGCGGCGGCACGAAGATCGGCGAGAGCCTCGCCACTTTCAACCGCTGGCATGCGGCGCGCGTCATCCATTCGCGCACCTGCGTGATGATCGTCTCGGACGGCTACGAGACCGGTGACGCGGCCCTTCTTGGCCGCGAGATGGAGCAGCTCGGCCGCCGCTGCCGCCGCATCGTCTGGCTCAACCCGATGATGGGCTGGGATGGCTACGCGCCGGAGGCCGCCGGCATCAAGGCGGCAATGCCTCATGTCGACCTGTTCGCGCCGGCGCATACGCTGAAAAGCCTGGCGGCGCTCGAACCCTATCTGGCGAAACTGTGACGGAGGCGACCATGAACGCCCATGTCGATGTTCTTGACCTCGTCTCCCGCCTGAAGGCGGCGGAGGAGCCATTTGCGCTGGCGACGGTGGTGCGTACCGTCTCGGTCACGGCGGCAAAAGCGGGCGCCAAGGCCATCATCTGGCCGGATGGCAGGATCGAGGCCGGCTGGATCGGCGGCGGGTGTGCGCGCGGCGCCACGCTGAAGGCCGCTCGCGAGGCGCTGGCCGACGGTCAGTCGCGACTGATCTCGATCCAGCCGGAGGATCTTCTCGCAGAGCTTGGCGTCAAGCCAGGCGACGATCGCGACGGCGTGAAGTTCGCAAAGAACATGTGCCCGAGCCAGGGAACCATGGACATTTTCGTCGAGCCGGTGCTGCCGCGCCCGGCCCTGCTGGTGCTAGGAGCCAGCCCCGTCGCGCTTGCGCTCGCCGAGCAAGCGAAGCCGCTCGGCTTTCACGTCACGCTTGCGGCGCCGCTTGGCGACTTGTTGGCCGCCCCGGAGGTCGATCGGCTGATCGACGGCTTCGCGTTCGACGTACCGCAGACCGTACACCGCTTTGTCGTCATCTCCACACAAGGCAAGGGCGATGAAGCGGCGTTGAAAGCGGCCCTCGCGTTCGAGGCCGACTATCGCGGCTTCGTCGGCAGCCGCCGCAAGATGGCTTCGTTGCGCGAAAAGCTCCTCGGCGAGGGGATCGCCGGAACGGTGGTCGATAGCGTGAAGGCGCCGGCCGGGCTCGATCTCGGCGCGATTACGCCAGAGGAAATCGCACTCTCGATCCTCGCGGAAATCACGCTTGCCCGTCGCCATGGGCAACGTGCCCAAGGAACAGAATCACTCACCAGAAACGGGAACTAATCATGGACATGACAGGCACGGAGCGCATCGAAGCTCCGATCGGAACAGTCTGGCTCGCACTGAACGACGCGGAAATCCTGCGCCAGGCCATACCGGGATGCGAGACCCTCGACAAGAGTTCCGACACCGAGATGGCCGCCACGGTGGTGCTGAGGATCGGCCCGATCAAGGCCCGCTTCGAGGGGGCGGTGGAACTGACCAATCTCAATCCGCCGCATTCCTATACGATCCAGGGCGAGGGCAAGGGCGGGATTGCCGGCTTCGCCAAGGGCGGTGCCGACGTCTCGCTGGCCGAAGACGGGCCGGACGCGACCATCCTGTCCTATACGGTCAAAGCCGACGTTGGCGGCAAGATCGCCCAGCTTGGCGGCCGGCTGATCGATTCGACCGCGCGCAAGCTCGCGACGCAATTCTTCAACAATTTCGGCGAGAAATTGCGCTCTCCAGCCCTGGCGCCGGAAAGCTGAAGGTTTCCGCCGAACCGACACCCGTCGCCACCCAGGCAACTCGGTTTGGAGAAAGTTCCATCATGGAAAACGCCCAACTGATCAATCAGCACCGCGATCCGTTGTCGATCGCGGAAAGCTGGATGAAGGAAGGGCGGCACGTCGCCCTTGCCACCGTTGTCGAAACGTGGGGCGTCACGAACAGCGTGCGCGTGGTCGTTGACGTTCGCTCCTGCTGCAAATAGCCGATGATGGCTTCGCCGACGTCGGGCGGGATTGGCAACCGATCATGACGCTGGCCTTTTCCACGGACCAGCAACTCGCCGGCCCGCCAGTCCACGTCATCAAGCTGCATCGCGATGACCTCCGGTGCGCGCAAGCCGAGGCGGGCCATCAGCATCAGCATTGCGTAGTCGCGGGCGCCGCGCCGCGGATTGACCCGTACCGAGGCCAGAACTGCCTCCACCTCATCGGGAGACAGATGACGCGGAAGCCTGGCGCCCCAGGGCTTATGCGTCCTAGGCACGCTGAGCGACAGGTTGGTCGTCGTCAGGCCCTGTGCGAACAGATACTGGAAGAAGCTGCGCAGATGCGTGGCCGGCGTCTTGTCGCGGAACGGGTGCTTGCGCGCGAGCAGGTGCTCCATGAACGCCACGACATCCCGGATGTTCATCGCCGGAAGATCGAGCATATTGTCACCAAAGCGATGATCGAGGAAGCGATCCGCGAACCGCAGCACATGATAAATCGTTCGCGGGCTGAGGCCGCGCTGCTGCAGAAGATAGGTTTCAAAATTGCTCAGCAACTCTGCACGTTCGGCCTGCGCAGGTGTCAACGGTGGCCGTGTCGCCACCCCGATCTCAATCAGATGCGCGACAAACAGCCTGGCAAGATTGGGAACCTTGATCTGGCTTTTTGGTGTGACCGGCAACCGTCGCCCTAGTTCGACGGCAAGTTCTGGCGTCAACGCCGAGGGTGCAATGCCCTCGGTTTCGAGCAATCGCCCGAAGCGGCGAAGCAGGTATCGGTAATTCGCCAGGGTATCGGGTTTGTAGTTCTTTGCAGAAAGACTGTCCTCGAACGACGCGAAGTAGGGATCAAGGGAGGTAGTCTGATCTGATATTTCCATTTCTTGCGCTCCATGTTGTTGGAGCGACAACCTTCACGACAAAGACATATCTTTCGACCATATTTTGCGACAGCTTCCGACCCCATTGTCGCCGTTCGGAGCGCCGCGTTCGGCGCCCGAAACCTGCCGTTCATTCACTTCCACCCGACGGCAAAGTCGGGGCCGTCTGCTGAAGAGGTCATCAGGGAAATCAAGCGGCTCTTCAAGATTGAAAAGAACCCACCCACTGTTACCCGCGCCGAAGGTCGCCTCACGCGGCGCGGTGGCTTCTTGAAGAGTACGGCCTCGTCACCGACGACTATCACCGCACACAATGGGTGTGGTTCGCTGTGACCTTCACCGCAATCTGGCGCAATTTCTCCAGCGCTAAGTGGCGGATTGCGGGCGAGATCTCGAAGAAAAGTAGAACGGACGTTCGAGCGTGATGCCGCGAAAGTCTGGTCTGAGCCCAAAGTGACGAATGCTGCACGATGGGCGAATGTCGATTACCGACCTCACTACGCCAGCGTGCGCGTCATCTCACGGATCAGATCATTTGTCTCTGGTCTCGTCGTTTGGTGCCGATATCGAAGGGCCAAAACAGTTCTTGATATTTCAAGGCCATCGATGGGTTTCGACACCAGGCCCATGTCCGAAGGAATAGCGGTGGCTGGCAGGATCACCGCACCTGACCCTTGCCGAGCAAGTTCAACTAACCAATCCACGCGATTTGACCGATAGGCCGCGTAGAGTTCGTGACCATGATCCGCGCAGGCCCCATGCAAAACATCCCGCATTTCGCAATTTAGGCGGTCAAGCATGTCAGTTTTAGCAAGAGCCGAAAGAGAGATCGCATTTAGTTCAGACAACGGATGCGACTTTGACACCACGACCTTGTAGTCCTCTTCATAGAGATGGTCTATACGATAGAGGTCTTCACTGACCTTCTCTGCGGTGACTACAACGTCAAATTCACCATCTCGTAACCCGGCAAGAAGCTCGGAGGTTGACGCAACGATCAATTCGATTTCGGCTCGCGGCAATCGCGTACGAGTACGCTCCATAGCTGCCGAAATCCTGTTGTGGCCAATCGTTTCGCCGACACCGACAGAGATTGGAACCCGCTCCAAGCGCATATGACGGACCGCCTCTGCCTTAGCCTGTCGCGTCTCATCGTGAACCTTCTGCAACCTTGGCTGCATGAGTTTACCGAGGGACGTAGGCCTGCATCCCGCACGGTCCCTGACAAACAGGTCACCTCCAAGCTCGTCTTCAAGTTTCTTGATCGCAGTCGTCAAGGAAGGTTGGGAGACATTGGAGGCACTGGCTGCGTGGGTGAAGTTTCGGTGCTCGCAGACGGCAAGAAAATACCTGATCTGGTTCATTTCCATCGCCACATTCTCCGTCACATCTCATTTCAGGCCATCAAAACAAGTTCGATAGTCCACGTCTATCAAAGAATAGAATTTCGGAATTGGAGCCCGGCGCACCCAGCATGGGACAAGAGTGCATCGAAACCAAACACGATGCACTTCAAATCAGGAGACGACCATGAAAGCGCAAATCCTTCAGACATTCGCCGCACTGGCTCTGTTCACAACTTCTGCAACTGCACAGGACAACGCAATGGAAAATCATACTGCCAGCTACATCGCCATGCCCGCCGCCGAAGGCCAGACCGGAGCCTTCGCGGAGTTTCTGGCAGGTGCCGCACCTATCGTGCGGGAAACAGAGACGGGAACTGTACTTTGGTTTGCTCTGCAAGCCGACGATATGCTCGCAATCTTTGACATCTTCGCAGATGAAGAAGCACGCGACGCTCACTTCTCAGGAGCGGTTGCTGCGGCTTTGAAGCAAAACGCCGACGCGCTGGTCGACGGAGGATGGGACGACGGTGTTGTCGCGAATATCAACAACTCCGATGTCCTGTCGGTAAAGGCGCCGGTTGATCTCTACACGGCAACGACCGCAACTTACATCAAGCTCGAAGCTGCTCCAGGTAAAGGCCCCGAATTGGCAGCCTTGCTGACCGCCGCCGGCCCCATCGTCGCAGAAACTGAACCCAAGACATTGTTCTGGGCGGCGCTGCAGATTGACGGGAACAACTTCGCCATCTTCGACATCTTTGCCGACAACTCTGGCCGCGAAGCGCACTTTGCCGGACAAGTCGCCGGACTCCTGAATGAAAAGGCTTCAGAATTGATCTCAGGTGGATGGGACGACGGTGTGGTGGCAAACGTCCACAATTTCGAAATCCTCGCTACCAAGTAATCTCGAGGTGACTTGAGAAAGAAGTGCCCGGTGCAATCCATCGGGCGCTTTGCTGTTTGAATTTAGATTCACGCCAAAGCGGCCGTGCCGGAACTGGCAAGCGAAGCTCGCACTCGCCTCCGGCTTGGAAAGGGCGGCTATCGGCGGGAACATGTCCGCGCCTTCGCCCAACACGCCGAGATCGCGGACGACGCGATCTACATCGAGGGCAGCAAAAAACACCCTATTGAGGACGCCGGTAGCCACCAAAGGAGGAAAGTCGGCGGGAATCGGCGTTCCCGGTTTTTACCAAAGTGGCGGGCCGTGCGGGAACCTGATGGGCACGACTTTTACTCTATAGCCCTCCCGATCGGCCTTTGAGATCGGTTGCGAACCTGATGAAACGCAAGGAAGTTTCACCTGCCATGCGGCAATCGGCGGTTTCGGCAGCGAACGCGCGGCGAGCACATAGCCAACAACAGCATAGGGGTAGTGAATGGCTATGCCTTCCGCTTTGCGCCCTCCTTGCCGTCGTTCAATGGCAATCTCGCTGATCCCAGAAGCTGCCGTTGATCCGCATGGCCTCATCGGATGGACGACGAAGAACGCACCCGGCGGGCCAGACCCGCCGGGACGTATGGGACGGTCGGCTATCGCCATCGCCGCCTACATCATCCGCTTGATTTCGGAATAGGCGCCGCTGGTCTTCAGCGTGACGGTGACGGGCGCGTCGGTGCGGTTGCGCCAGAACCAGCCGTGGTTGCCGTCGAAGGCGGCTTCGAGGACACCCTCGTCCTCTGCGACGCCGCGTCCCTTCTCGTAGGAGATGTTCTCGCCACCGCCGTCACCGTGGGTGTCGAAGTTCACCACGGCGCCGTTTGCGGTCCAGGCGTAGTTGGCCTGTGCGCCTTTGACCATCACGAGCTTGATCTCGGCTCCTTCTCCCGATGCCAGCGTGACCGACATCTCGTCGGAACGCATTTCCTGCGCCTGCGCACTGCCGACGAGGAATTCAGCGAAGATGCGGTCGAGAAGACTCGAACCTTGCTGAAGGGCGGCTGGTGCTGCCGGCACCGCGTTCTGCTGGTCGCGGATGCGGTCGGCTTCCGCTTCCTCGGCGAGTTGCGTCTTGATCTCGCCCATTTCGGTCAAGCCGAGCGCACCGCCGACTCCGATCGGGTCGATGCCATATTCCGAGGGCAGCACGATGGCGACGAGGATGGCGATGGCTGCAACGATTGCGATGATCGTTGACTTGAGGAGCTGCGCCGAGGTCGGCAGTTCGGCGCGGGTGGGAGTGTCAGAATTGTACATGGGAAGTTCTCCTTTTTCAGGCGACGAAATAGCCGGTGAGCTGATATCCGATCAGCACGAACCCGGCGGTCATCATGAGGACGTTGGCGGTGTAGGCGTGTTTCCAGAAGCTGGCCGTGCGGCGCCAGTACCCCATCGCGATGAGGATCATGGCGAGCGCGACGAGCTGGCCGAGTTCGACGCCGACATTGAAGGCGAGCAGGTTGGGCAGCAGCCCGTCCTGCGCGATGTCGTATTCCAGGATCTTGGTCGCGAGACCGAGGCCGTGGAAGAAGCCGAAGATCAGCGTCGCCAGCTTGGTGTTCGGTTGGAAGCCGAACCAGCGCTGAAAGGCGCCGAGGTTGTCGAGCGCCTTGTAGACGACCGACAGACCGATGATCGCGTCGATCAGGTAGGCGCTGACGTTCCAGCCATAATAAACGCCGAGGATCATCGTCGTCGAATGGCCGATCGCGAACAGGCTGACATAGATCGCGATGTGCTGCAGGCGATAGAGAAAGAAGACCACGCCAAGCAGGAAGAGAAGGTGGTCGTATCCGGTGACCATGTGCTTGGCCCCCAGATACATGAAGGGGATGAGGTGGACCCCCGTGATCTCCTGGATGTAGCCCTTGTCCCCCTCGGCGACGGCGTGAGCCGCGGCGAGGCCGGTGGACAGAAGCATGGCCAGGACGACCGACAGGATGGCCACCGGGAGGGCTATCGGCGCGCGCGTGGCGAACCGTCCGCCCCCAGACGGAAGAAGTGTCATGGTGTCGTTCCGTGATTGCAGTGAAGGATGACAGCCGAAGCCGGAATCAGTCCGTCACGCCGTTCGGGGCGGTCGATCGCCCGGCGGAGTGGGCCGCGAAGCGACGCGGTCGTCCGGCGTTCCCGGACCCTGGTCGCGGGGCGAGCCGAAGCGGAAGCCGATCAGCACGGCGGCGGTCGGCGTATCGTGGCTGTGGTCGCCGACGTGGTAGCGGTCGTGGTCATGGCCCGAGGTCGCGGATGGTTCGTCCTCGTCTTCGTGAGAATGGCCGTGATGGTCGTGCGAATGGCTGACATGGTCGCTCGCGACCGATGCGACCTGTGACATGCCGGATGGATCGGTGACAGGCGCGCGGAACCCCAGCACCGCCAGCGCGAGCAGGCAGATCAGCAGGGTCCTGGCGGTCGCGATTCGATCCATCATCATCCCGAGCGGTATAAACGCACGGTTAAGGCGAGGTAAAGGCAGGGGAGCAGTACAGGTTTGACACTATCCCGAGGGGGAGGATAGGACGATCCCATGTCCGATCACCGTCACGCTTCCCATCCTGCGATCGTCAAGCGGCTCAAGCGCGCCGAAGGCCACCTGCGCAGCGTCGTCGCCATGATCGAGGGGGGCAAGCCATGCCTCGACATCGCCCAGCAGCTTCATGCGGTGGAGAAGGCGGTGGCGCAGGCCAAACGGACCCTGATCCACGACCATCTGGACCACTGCCTGGATGAGACGGTCGGCCCTCTGTCGCTTGAACAGCGCGGCTCGGTCGACGAGTTCAGGGAAATCGCGAAGTATCTGTGATGCTGGCCGTCCTCGCCAACCGCACCTACCGCCATCTGTTCGCTGCTCAGGTGATCGCTCTGCTCGGCACCGGGCTCCTGACCGTGGCGCTGGGGCTGCTTGCCTTCGAACTCGCTGGCGAGAGCGCAGGAGCGGTGCTGGGCACTGCCCTTGCCATCAAGATGATCGCCTATGTCGGCGTCGCGCCGATAGCATCGGCCTTCGCCGAGCGCATGCCGCGCCGGGCGATGCTGGTAGCGCTCGACCTGGTACGCGCGGGGGTGGCGCTGTTCCTGCCCTTCGTCACAGAGGTCTGGCAGATCTACGTCCTGATCTTCGTGCTGCAGGCCGCATCCGCGGCGTTCACGCCGACCTTCCAGGCGACGATCCCGGACGTGCTGCCGGACGAGAAGGACTACACCCGCGCGCTATCGCTCTCGCGGCTTGCCTACGACCTCGAAAGCCTCGTCAGCCCGATGCTGGCGGCCGCACTCCTGACCGTCATCTCCTACCATAATCTGTTCGCCGGGACGGTCGTCGGCTTCCTCGTTTCGGCTGCGCTGGTGGTCTCGGTCGTGCTGCCGAGTCCGAAACCGTCGGTCCCGCGCGGCATCTACGACCGCACGACCCGGGGCATACGCATCTACCTCGCCACACCGCGCCTGCGCGGGCTGCTGGCGATCAACATGGCGGTTGCAGCGGCTGGCGCGCTGGTGATCGTGAATACGGTCGTCTACGTGCAGGCAGCCTTTGGGCTTGACCAGAGCGACACGGCGCTGGCGCTCGCAGTCTTCGGCGGCGGCTCGATGCTCGTGGCGCTGGTCCTTCCGCGGCTTCTCGACAGCATCCCGGACAGGACAGCGATGCTGGCGGGCGCATCGGTGCTAGCTGTAGCTACACTGATCGCGGCGGCGATCCCATCCTATGGCTGGCTGCTGCCGCTCTGGTTCATCATCGGCGCAGGCTATTCGATGGCGCAGACGCCGTCGGGACGGCTGCTGCGGAGATCGTCGCACGCCGAAGACCGCCCGGCGCTGTTCGCCGCCCAGTTCGCGCTGTCGCATGCCTGCTGGCTGATCACCTATCCGCTCGCGGGCTGGGCGGGCGCGGCCTTCGGGCTTTCGGCGAATTCGGTGACGCTGGCCGTGATCGCGGGAAGTGCCGTGGCGGCAGCCGCATGGCTCTGGCCCGCCGGCGATCCGGAAATCGTCGAGCATTCGCATGAAGGCCTGCCCGCCGGCCATCCGCACTGGAACGAGGGCATCGCCGACGGCCGCAACAGGCACGCCCACGCCTATGTCATCGACGACCTGCATTCCGCATGGCCGCATGCGCGGTGAGATCGGCGGACGTGTCCGACGCTGTCGCGATGGATGACCTAGCCATTCTGGGCGGCCTGTTCGCCATCGCCTTCGTCGCGGCAACGATCCTTCCGGCACAGTCGGAGGCGGCGCTGGTCGGCCTGCTGGTGGCCGGCACGCAATCGCCTGTCTTGCTTGTCGCCGTTGCCAGCCTCGGCAACATCGTCGGCGCGGTCGTCAACTGGGCGCTCGGACGCGGCGTCGAGCGCTTCCGCGACCGAAAGTGGTTCCCGGTCAGCGCGGCGTCTCTCGATCGCGCGACCGGGTGGTATCGGCGCTGGGGCCGCTGGAGCCTGCTGCTGTCCTGGGCGCCGATCGGCGGCGACGCACTGACGGTCGCCGCAGGAGTCCTGCGCGAGCCGCTGTGGAGCTTCGTCGTGCTGGTCACCATCGCAAAGACGGCGCGATATGTGGTGCTCGCCGCCGCCACGCTGGGCGTGTTCGCATGATGGGCCTGTTCCAGGACCTCGTCGCCATCCAGCGCGAGATCTATCTCGCCTTCGCCGACCGCATCGGCGACTTTGCGGAAACAGGCGACTGGACGCTGCTCGCCGCCTATCTGCCGATGGGAATCCTGTTCGGCGCGGTGCATGCGCTCACGCCGGGCCACAGCAAGGCGGTGCTGGCAACGTACCTGACGGGCTCGACCGCCAGCGTGCCGCGCGGGCTGTCCGTGTCGCTCATCCTCTCCTTCGTCCATGTTGGCATGTCCGTGCTGATCGCACTTCTCTCGCTGCCGCTTGTCTCTGTGGCGCTCGGCAGCGTCGGCCGCGCGCCGCTGCTGGAAGATATCAGCCGTGGGCTGCTCGGCGTGATCGGCCTGTGGATGCTCTGGCAAGGATTCCGTGGAACCGGACACGCTCATGGCCAGGGCTTGGCTGCAGGATTCGCAGCCGGGCTGATTCCGTGCCCGCTGACGCTGTTCGTCATGACCTTCGCCATTTCGCGCGGCGTGCCCGAGGCGGGCGTGGCATTCGCAGCGGTGATGATGATCGGGGTCGCGCTGGTGCTCGGCACGGTTGCGCTGGCAGCCGTCCTGTTCCGCCAGCAGCTTCTGCGACTGCTCGCGACGCGGCCCCGCGCCGTCGACGCGGTCACGCGCTCGATCCAGATCGTTGCCGGACTGGTACTTGTCGTCGTCGCAGTGAACGCGACACGCGGCTAGCGCGCTTGACAGGTCTCCTGTCCGGCGCGACAAGGGTTTCATGGGGACCGCGGTCTCCCCACGAGGCTCCGGCCCAAGAATCGCGTCCAGCAACCCGGCAACGGAGGACGCGCCATGCCATCTCCCACCACCATATCCGTCGACAAGCTCTCCCGCCTGTTCGGGACCCCCGGATGTCCATCTCTGATCGACGTCCGGACAGACGAGGACTTTGCCGCCGATCCCCAGCTGGTTCCCGGATCGATACGGAGGCCGCACGCATCGGTCGCTGACTGGAGCGGCAGCCTGGATGCTTCGTCCGCGATCGTCATCTGCCAGAAGGGCAAGAAGCTCAGCGAGGGCGTCGCCGCATGGCTGCGCCACGGCGGCATCGCAGCCGAGGCGCTCGAAGGCGGCTTCGAGGCCTGGGCGGCGGCAGGGCTTCCGACCGTTCCCGCCGAGCGCATCCCGACTCGCGACAAGGACTGCCGCTCCATATGGGTGACGCGGGCGCGGCCGAAGATCGACCGCATCGCCTGTCCCTGGCTGATCCGCCGCTTCGTCGATCCCGGCGCTGTCTTCCTGTTCGTCGCGCCGCAGGAAGTGGAGGCGGTCGCGGATCGCTTTGGCGCAACACCATTCGACGTCGAGAACGTATTCTGGAGCCATCGCGGCGAGCTCTGCACATTCGACGTGATGGTCGAAGAGTTCGTCCTCGCAACCGAGCCGCTGCTGCGGCTGGCCCGAATCGTGCGGGCAGCGGACACGGCCCGCCTCGACCTGGAACCGGAGGCCGCCGGCCTGCTCGCCGCCTCGCTTGGCCTGTCGCGCATGTTCTCCGACGATCTCGCCCAGCTCGATGCCGGCATGACGCTCTACGACGCGTTCTATCGCTGGGTGCGCGACGCCACTGGCGAGGCGCATAACTGGCCGACGGCAAAGGCCGGAGGCAGATCATGAGCACGGCCGCCGAGACCGCGACTGCTGCGCCTGGCTCCGCCGGCGGCGATCACAACATCCCCCTCGGCGAGGCGGTGCGCGTCTGGGCGCGCGTGGCCGCGCTCTCCTTCGGCGGCCCCGCGGGCCAGATCGCCGTCATGCACCGCATCCTGGTCGAGGAGAAGCGCTGGATCGGCGAGAACCGGTTCCTGCATGCGCTCAACTACTGCATGCTGTTGCCCGGTCCCGAGGCCCAGCAACTCGCCGTCTATATCGGCTGGCTGCTCCACAAGACGAAGGGCGGGCTCGTCGCCGGCACGCTGTTCATCCTGCCGGGCTTCCTGTCGATCCTGGCGCTGAGCTACGTCTATGTGCTCCTCGGTAACGTGCCGATCGTCGAAGGCCTGTTCTTCGGCCTCAAGGCCGCCGTGCTGGCGATCGTTCTGCATGCCATCCAGCGCATCGGCAAGCGCGCGCTGAAGAACAATGTCATGCTGGCCATCGCCGCCGCTTCCTTCGTCGCGATCTTCTTTCTCGGCGCTCCGTTTCCGGCGATCGTGCTCGCCGCGGGCGTGCTTGGCTACCTCGGAGGACGCGCCGGGCTTTCCGCCTTCAAGGTTGGCGGCGGCCACGGCGGGAGCTCTGGTCCCACACTGCCCGATGCGGATTCGGCACTCGGTGAAGGCGTTCCGGCGCATGCGAGACCTAACGTCGGCTGGTCGCTGCGCATCTCGGCGATCTTCCTGGCTTTGTGGGTGGTCCCTCTCGTCGCGCTGGTGGTCGCGCTTGGCTGGGACAACGTGTTCAGCCGAATCGCCCTGTTCTTCAGCCAGATGGCCGTCGTCACCTTCGGTGGCGCCTATGCGGTGCTCGCTTATGTCGCGCAGCAGGCGGTCGAGACCTATGGCTGGCTCCAACCCGGCGAGATGCTCGACGGGCTCGGAATGGCCGAGACAACACCCGGGCCACTCATCATGGTGGTTCAGTTCGTAGGCTTCCTCGGCGCATACCGCGATGCCGGCGGGCTCAACCCGTTGCTGGCCGCGACACTCGGTGCGGTGCTCACCACCTGGGTGACCTTCGTGCCCTGCTTCCTGTGGATCTTCCTCGGCGCGCCCTTCATCGAGCGCCTGCGCAGCAACGCGGCGCTCTCAGGCGCGCTGTCGGCAATCACGGCGGCCGTCGTCGGTGTGATCCTCAACCTTGCGATCTGGTTCGCGCTGCACGTTCTGTTCGACACCGTCATAGAAACCCGCGTCCTCGGCCTGACCCTCGACGTGCCGGTCCTCTCCAGCGCCAACTGGGCCGCGATCACCCTGACGGCGGCGGCCATGCTGGCGATATTCAGGTTCGGCGTGTCGATGGGTTGGGTGCTGGCCGCCTGCGCGCTGTCGGGAATTGTCTACCGACTGATCTATTAAAGGGCCCAGCGGTTCCGCCACGCGGGTTGGGAATGTCAGCTTAGGAGCCCGTGCGATTCCAAACCTGCCAGTCCGCTTCCGGCCCCAATCCGGTTATGCCCAAGTAGAAGCGAAGCGGGCTATGGAGCGTTATCGGCGGTTATGCCGACAGTGCTATCCTACTTGGTCGGGGGTGCGAGAACCACGCCTCGCAGTCCATTGGCCTCGTAAGGAGCTATCTCATTGATAAATAAATAGATAGTCGTTCAGTTCGTGCGGCAATCGGCGGTGTTTGGCGGAGGGGACGGGACTGCCATCCAACCTTCTCTGGCGCGGATTTACTCCGAATTGCACAGGCTCCGCAACCCTGGCTCGTGCGTAGATCCGGCGATGGTCCTCACCGGACTTGCCCGCGCCATTCCCAATCTCGACTTGTTGCCCTAACAGGAATAGCTTGACCGTATGAGCAAGTTCGTTCGCATACTCGCGTTCGTCTGTCTCGCAGCCTTCGCTGCGGGCACGGCAGCGAATGCGGCGGCTTCCACCGAAATGTCACTGATGATGTCCATGTCGAGCATGGACGATGGAGGCATGGCGGACTGTCAGGACTGTCCCGGCGATGACTCTCAGGCGTCGGAATGCGACCAGTTCTGCGTGACAAGCTTGGCCGCGATCTGCACGCCTGCGGGGACCGATCTGCCGAATGTCACCGATGTCGTGGTGATCGGCACCCCGACACCGACCAGCGACCTTTCGGGTCCCCCCGATCTCCATCCTCCCCGAACTATACGCTTGGGCTGAACGGCCGCGGCGATATCGCTCGCAGCCGACCCGTCGACGCGCCTGGCTACGCCGCGCGTCCCCTCAGGCTGTTCCAGGATTGATCCATGTCCTATCCACGTCTGCCGGCGCTGACGCGTCGGACCTTTCTCGCATCGGCAGCCGCCCTTTCGGCCGGTGCGATGCTTCCACCGCAATCGAACGCCCGTGCCGCAGGCTTGCGGGAGTTCCGACTTCGCGCCGGCCCGGGCCGCGCCCAGATCGCGCCCGAGCCGTACGGCGATACAGCGGTCTGGTGCTACGGCGGCAGGCTGCCCGGCCCGGAAATCCGTGTCCGCCAGGGAGAACGCCTGCGGATCGCGGTCGAGAACGCGCTCGATGAAGAGACGACCGTGCACTGGCACGGCGTTCGCGTGCCGAACGCCATGGACGGCGTGCCACTCCTGACGCAGGCTCCTATCGCGCCCGGCGGGACCTTCACCTACGAGTTCGATGCGGTCGACGCAGGCACCTTCTGGTATCACCCGCATCATCGCAGTTTCGAGCAGGTCGGCCGTGGCCTCTACGGGCCGCTGATCATCGAGGAAGCCGATCCGGTCAAGGTCGACAGAGATGTAACCTGGGTGCTGTCGGACTGGCGGCTGACCGAATCCGCCGAAATGCGGGATGACTTCGGCAACCGCCACGACATGATGCACAACGGGAGGGTCGGCAACACGGTGACGATCAACGGCCGCGTGCCGGATGCCTTCCCGGTGTGGAAAGGGGAGCGCATCCGCCTCCGCTTGATCAACGCCGCCAACGCCCGCATCTTCGGCCTTGATTTCGGAAGCCACGGACCCGTCGTGATCGCGCTGGACGGGCAGCCCGTCGAGCCGCATGCGCCGCAGGACGGGCTCGTCGTGCTCGGACCCGCCATGCGCGCGGACATCATCCTCGACATGACGGCGGACGCCGGAAGCCGGGTATCGGTGACCGATCGCTTCTACAAGGACCTCGAATATCGCCTGGTCGATCTCGCCTATGACGATCGGCCGCTTCGGGAGACCGCCCCCGACTGGCCTGTCGCCCTTCCGCCCAACCCGCTGCCAGAGCCGGATCTCGTATCGGCCGCCCGCCACGAGGTCACCTTCAACGGCGGCATGATGGGCGCCATGGTCATGCAGGAGATGGGCGGCAGCATGGGCGAGGGTTCGTCAGGCGCGATGGGCGGGATGATGGGCAACATGGGCGCGATGATGGACATGATGCATTCCGGCGGCATCTGGTTCATCAACGGCGTCGCGGCGGAAGGCCATGTCATGGACCCGATGCTGACGCTGGCGCGGGACAAGAGCCATGTCATCGCGATGACCAACGCGACGGCCTGGCATCACCCGATGCACCTGCACGGCCATTCGTTCCGGGTGATTTCCCGGAACGGCGAGCCGACGCGCTACCGCGAATGGCAGGACACGGTTCTGATGTCGCCGCGCGAGCGCATCGAGATCGCCTTCGTCGCCGACAACCCCGGCGACTGGATGCTCCACTGCCACATCCTCGAACACCAGGCCGCCGGGATGATGGGCGTTTTCCGCGTCGCCTGACCTCAATTCTCGCCGAAAGGAGAACCGAAAATGCGAACCATTCTTAACACCCTCGTCCTCGCTTGCTTCGTCTGGGGCGCTGTCCCGGCGCTTGCGGGCGACAAGGACGTCACCCTCTACAAGAACCCGCAATGCGGGTGCTGCGAGGGCTATGCCGACTACTTGCGGGAGAACGGCTTCACCGTCACGACGAAGCCCACGCACGACCTTGCCGAGATGAGCCGTCAGGCAGGCATTCCGGACGAGTTCCAGGGCTGCCATCTCTCGTTCATCGACGGTTACGTCGTCAGCGGCCACGTCCCCATAGGCACGGTCGAGAAGCTGCTGACGGAGCGGCCCGACATCAAGGGCGTGACGCTGCCCGGCATGCCGATGGGCTCGCCCGGTATGAGCGGCGCGAAGGAGGCGCCCTTCGAGATGCTGGAGATCACGGAATCCGGCGCCATCGGCGGGGTCTACGCGCGCGAATAGGACAGCGGACACCCGGAACCGGAAAGGAGCCGACGATGATGGACGGCGGAATGATGGATGGAACGGGCGGCATGATGCTGGGCATGGGACTGGGTTGGCTCCTGCTCGTCATCGTGCTCGTCCTCGCGGCCGCGGCGCTCGTGAAGTACCTCTTCTTCAGCGGTCGGAAATGAGAAGCACTCCGATCTTGGTAACCGTCGCCGTGCTTGCGGGAGCGGCTGTGGTGGCGTGGAGCTGGCCATTCGGAGCAGGTTCGGGTGAGGCCGCGGTGATTGCGCAGGGGCGGCAGTTCTATGCCGAACACTGCGCGGCCTGCCATGGCGCCAACTTGGAAGGCCAACCGGAGTGGAAGAGGCCACTTCCTTCGGGTCGCATGCCCGCTCCGCCGCACGACGCCTCAGGGCACACTTGGCACCATCCCGATGGCGTCCTCTTCCGAATCACCAAGGAGGGTCCGGCAGCCGTGGTTGGAAACGGGTACGAGAGCGACATGCCGGGATTCGGGAACATAATGAGCGACGAGGAGATCCACGCCATCCTGGCCTTCATCAAAAGCACATGGCCGGAACGGGAGCGCGCATATCAGGCGGAGATGAGCCGACGCGAGAGGGACAAGACGCATTGAAAGGCGCCCCTATCGACGTTGGGGATTGGCGTCTTGACGGCCGTTGCCGCTTCGGGTCAGGGGCCGACGGCCATCGCGTTGCACGTCACAATGGACAATCCGGGACTGTCAGATCCAGCGTCGCACCTTACGGCAGTACGTTTGGTATTCGGCACCGAGATCGCGATTCAAGGCCTGTTCCTCGATCCGGACCTGAAGGTGCACAGCCGCGATCAGCACGAAGGTCAGGGCGAGTTGGATGAGGTTCGGCAGCGCAAAAGCCAAGCCGACGAACAGCATCACCTGGCCAACGAACACAGGGTTGCGCGACAAGCCAAATGGTCCCGTTCGCACAATGGTGCCGAGCTCTCCCGACGCTGCCCCGATCCTCCAGGATAGACCCATATAGATCTGCGAATAGAGCGCCAGGCCTGCTCCGGCTAAGGCGAGGACGCCGCCGACCAGATCGCCGAAACGGCCATCGACCACTTCGTGCACCGGGTCGGCCAGCGCGTCGCTCAGAGCCAGCGCTGCCAGCGCGTAGACCGCGACGCCGGCGAACGCGAGACGGAACAGGAGCGCCGGGAGTGCCTGCCTCTCCGATCCTTTGCCGAACAGCCAAAGGGATCGCCCCGACGTCCGTGCCGCGCGGGCTGTTAGCATCAGGAATAGCGCCATATAGGCCAATACAATTGCGGAGCAGACGGTCTCGATAGGTGTCATGTTGCGTCTTAAGGCCCGCCGATCAGGGATAGCTCGCGTAGAGTTCGGTCAATCCGTCGCGGCTCACCGGTAGCACGCCTTAAGGGTCGGCATCCGGTCCCAGTTCGCCCAATGGCATCTTCCTCTTTGTTCACGCGGCCGTGCTGGCCAACCGGCGGAGCTTCTGAAGCTGGCTTTCCTTTGGCTCGTGCAAGTCGAGCGTGCCCATGAACTCACCCTCGGCGTCGATCAGGTAGACGCCGGCAGTGTGGTCCATCGTGTAGTTGCCGCCTTCCAGCGGCACCTTCTCGTAGTAGGCGGCGAACGCCTTCGCGGCCTGATCCGTCTGTTCCTTCGTGCCGCGCAGGGCAAGGATGCGGGGGTCGAACGACGACATGTAGCTTGCGAGCAGTTCCTGCGTGTCGCGTTCGGGATCGACGGTGATGAACAGCGGCCTGATCTTGTCGGCATCCGGCCCGAGGTCTGCCAGCAGACCTGTCAACTCGAACAGCGTCGTTGGGCAGACGTCCGGGCAATGGGTGAAGCCGAAGAAGACGAGATATGGCGTGTCCTCCAGGTCCTCGTTGGTCAGCATCTCGCCCCTTTGCGTGGTCAGCTCGAACGGACCGCCGATCGCGGCAACGCCTGTGGCCGTGCTCGAAGTGACCGCTCCGGGTCTCTCGACGCCCGGCAGGAGGCCGCTGAAGGCTAAAAGCACACCCCCGACGATCGCCACCGCGCCCCAGGCCGCGGTGCGGATGATCTTCAACGCTTTCATTGTGATACGGGCACCCTGTGGCCTTCGTGGTTCTGAGGCGCTTCCGGCGTTGCGCCCATCGGCACGATCGCAAACTCGACCGCGACATCGCCGGCCTTCTCGAAGGTGAGCGTTGCCGGAAAACGCTCGCCGTCCTTCAGCGGCTTTGCCGGATCGACGAACATGATGTGGGCGGCACCGGGCTGTAGCCTGAGGGTTTCGCCGGGCGCGATTGCAATCCCGTCTTCGGCTGGGCGCATCCGCGCCACGCCGTCAGTTATTGTCGACTCGTGCATCTCCACGGCCTCGGCGGCATCCGAGGAGCCGCCGAGCAGGCGATCGGGCTCGGTCCCGGTGTTGGTAATGGTGAGATAGCCGCCGGCGACTGGCGCTCCGGGCGGAGTCGCCCGCGCCCAGGGATGGTCGATCGCGAGTGGCCCGGCCTTGTAGTCATGGGCGAGCACACCCTGCGCTGCCGCGGTCAGTATCAGGCCGAGCGTGAGGGTCTTCACCAGTTTCATCCTGTCACCCCGATTCTTTCGTTTTCGACTGCGCTCGCACCACCCGACCGACTCGTGGAAGCGCGATCGGCACGGAAGCGAAGGAGCCGCAGCGCATTGATCGTGACGAGCACGGTGGCGCCGGTATCAGCCAGGATCGCCATCCAGAGCGTGGTCGTGCCGGTGAGCGTCGTAATCAGGAAAACGGCCTTGAGGCCCAGCGCCAGAGCGATGTTCTGCCAGATATTGCCCAGTGTCGCACGCGACAGCTCCACCAACTCGGCCACGCCCGTCACCCGGTTCTTCAGAAGCGCCGCGTCGGCAGTTTCGAGCGCGACTTCGGTGCCACCGCCCATGGCGATGCCCACCGAGGCCGCTGCCAGCGCCGGCGCATCGTTGATGCCGTCGCCCACCATGGCAATGCCACCATGCGCTCTCAGCGCGCCGATCTCGGCAAGCTTGGCGTCGGGCAGCAACTCCGCTTTGGCTTCCAAACCGAGGCCACCAGCGATTGCATCAGCCGTGCGCGCGTTGTCGCCGGTCAGCATGACAGTCCGGACGCCGAGCTCGTTGAGGCGTGCCACGCCGGCGGCGGCATCCTCGCGCGGCTCGTCGCGCAGGGCGATGATGCCGAGGATCCTCTTGCCGCTCAGCAGCACAACGGCGGTCTTGCCTTCGAGCTCCAGCGATCTCAGGCGGGCACCGATCTCTTCGGGTATCTCGGCTTGCTCAGCCGCGTAGCGCGGTGAGCCAATCGAAACGAAGCCCTCGCGGAGGCGTGCCGTCACGGCCTTGCCGGGGACTGCCATCGCCCCGCCGAACGTCTTCGGCAGCTCCAGGCCGCGTGCCTCGGCCGCCTCGACGATGGCGGCGCCGAGCGGGTGGCTGGACTCGCTTTCGACTGCGGCGGCCTTGGCGAGGATTTCGGCATCGTCGCCCTCGATGGCAATTACATCCGTCACGCGCGGCCGCCCGACCGTGAGCGTTCCGGTCTTGTCAAAGGCGACCGTGCGCACTTTGCCCAGCGTCTCAAGCGCGGCGCCGCCTTTCACGAGAAGCCCGCGCCGGGCACCTACGGCCAGTCCGGAAGCGATCGCCGCCGGCGTCGAGATGACGAGCGCACATGGACAGGCGATGAGCAGCGTCGCCAGGCCGCGATAGATCCAGGTCGACCATTCCGCCCCGAACAGGAGTGGCGGCGCGACCATGATCAGGGCGGCAACGGCCATGGCGGCGGGTGTGTAATAGGTGCTGAAGCGGTCGATAAAGCGCGCCGTGGGGGCTTTCGAGCCTTGCGCCTCCTCGACGAGATGAATGATGCGGGCAATCGTGTTGTCGGCGGCCGTCCGCGTGATCCGCACCCGCAGCACGCCATTGGCGTTGATGCTGCCGGCAAAGACGGCGCTGCCCGGCTCTTTCAGGACCGGCACGGACTCGCCCGTGACCGGCGCCTCGTCCAGCTCGGACGTGCCCTCGATAACTTCTCCATCGGAAGGCACACGATCGCCGGGGCGGACCACGACGACATTGCCGATGCCGAGCCGTTCGACCGGAACTTCCAACACGGCTCCGTCCCGCTCCAGCCGTGCGACGCGCGGCACAAGGTTCATCAGCGCAGCGATCCCGGAGCGTGCCCGTCCTGCGGCGATGTTCTCGAGGAGCTCGCCGACCGCGAACAGGAAAACCACGACCGCGGCCTCTGCGCCCTCGCCAATCGCGATAGCGCCGATCGCGGCAACGGACATCAAGGTCTCGATGCTGAAGGGCGTGCCATGGCGCGCGCCGGCAACAGCGCGCCGGGCGATCGGAATCAGACCGAGACCCGCCGCCGCCACATAGGCCCACTCCGCCACATCCGGCGCAATCGTCGCGACAACGAAGGCCAGAACAAGGAGCGCGCCGGTGCCGAGGACGAGCTGGCCTTTGCGGGTGCGCCACCAGGTCCGATCGACGGTCTCAGGTCGGCCAAGTGGGACATTTGCGTCGGCGATAGGCTCGCCGTCCACGGGATGCGGAGTGTAGCCTAGCGAGCGGATGCGCTCCTCGATCGCCGTGCGCGACGTGCGGTCCTCGTCCAGAAGGAGCGAGAGCATCTCCAATCCGACATTCACATTGATGTCGCTGACGCCGGGCAGACGTTTCAGTCCGTTCTCGATTTTGAGCGCGCAGGCCCCGCAATCCATGCCTTCGACGCGGAGCTTGAGCGCACTGGCTGGCGCACCTGCCATGATGTCACCTCGACTTCTTCGATGTGACATCGCATATAGACCCTGTAGCAACTACAGGGTCAAGACGATGACGCGCGAAAAGTTCTCGATCGGCGATCTGGCCAAGGCGACCGACACGAAGGTAGAGACGATCCGGTATTACGAGCGCATCAGGCTCTTGCCGGAGCCGGAGCGCACTGGCGGCAATTACCGGAGCTATTCGGCCGCGCATCTCGGTCGTCTCAGCTTCATTCGCCGCGCGCGCGATCTCGGCTTCTCGATCGAGCAGGTACGCGACCTTCTCGGACTTTCCGATCAGCGCGATCGACCTTGTGAGGCTGTTGACGCGATCGCGCGCGAGCATCTCGGCGAGGTGGAGCGCAAGATCCGGGATCTTCAGGCCCTGCGCCGCGAGCTGGACAGCATTCTAAGCCAGTGCGGCTGCGGCACAATCGCCGAATGCCGGATCATCGAGGCGCTGTCGCCTAACGATCAACGCTGAGCTGAACGACGCCCGGCGGCAGGAGCTTAGGCGTGTAACCTTACCCGGCTGATGATGAACCGGCTTTGGGGTAATGCGGGCAGCCGTGAGTAGTCGATTCGCAAATCTTGCTCCGGCACATGGTATCTGATCCGTCTGGTCAGAAAGTCTGATGCCTGCTTCATCAGTTCGATTGTGATCCACTCGCCAGCGCAGCGGTGGTTGGCGTTGTGATCCCCGCCGCCTTGAGGAACGAAGTTGAACGGGCTGCCGTCCCATTCACGAAACCGCTCGGGCTGAAACGCCTCAGGCGAGTCCCACGTCCTGGCGTCGTGGTTCGTTCCGTAAAGGTCCAGGATAACGCGTCGCCCGCTAGGGAAGCGGTATCCCATCCAATCGAAATCGGATCGCACCAGCGCCGCGACAGCGGGAAAGAAGGGGTAGAAGCGCCGAACCTCCTGGACGAAGAATTCTGGGTAAGAACCGTCGCCGCCGGCTTCCAGCTTGCTCCGGCATTCAGGATAGTGATGAAGGGCGTGGGCGACGAAGGTGATGTAGACACCGATGGCAACGATCGGCCTAATCACGTTGAGGACTTCCACAGCGGCAACGTGAGGGCTCAGCAGCTCACCATCCAGACCCCGGTGCTCTGCGATGACGCGAGCAGCCGATTCTACCGGCGGGCGGATTTGCCTTGAACGGATCTGCACGACAACGTTCTCAATCCAGCGGTCGGCCCGTTTGCGCGCCAACCGAGCTCGCCAGTGCTTGGGCCCGACCGATCCTGCGGCATCGAAAAGCGCGGTGATCTCCCGCGTCCGCTGTCGCACCTGAGCCTCGGGTAGCGGAACCCCGGCCCAACCGCACGCGGCTCGCGTCAGAAGTTCGTGGAGCTCATCGTACAAGACGATCTCGTCCTTAAGCGCCCATGGCCGAGCACGGGCCTGCCACTCCTCCGCGGTAGTTGCGATCAGTCCTTCGATCCGCTCGGGCGTCATCAGGGACATGAACATCTGCTTGCGATGTCGGTGAGCCGCGTCATCCAGCCCTTGCACACCACCCCTTCCAAGAAGCGTTTTCTGGATTCGCCCGATCATGGCGCCATGCCGCATAAATCGGCTTTGATCGTAGAAGAGCCGGGCCCCCTCCGGCCCCGTCATACAGATTGTTTTGCGGAGCATGAGCCGGGTCTCGAATAGGTCCGCTCCATAGACGCGACACTGCTTCGAGATGAACCTATAAGGGTCCTTGAGTAGCGCGAGCGTCGCGTCGAGCCGGTTGTCACGAGGAAGCGGCGGCATCAAGGCGCCTTCATCGGATCAACATCGGGGTGCTTTTTCGGACCCTTCGCCTCGTCTCTGGGCAAGATGCTTTCGAGCAACAGAAGGCCGACGCCGCTCACGATCGCCACATCGGCGAGATTGAAAGCCGGCCAGTGATAGGTGGCGAGGTAAAAATCCAGAAAGTCCGTCACGGCGCCATGCCGCAGCCGGTCGATAAGGTTTCCCAGCGCGCCCCCGGCAATGAGCCCGAGCGAAACGGCCGTCAGGCGGTGTTCGGCCCGCTGCAACCAAACAAGGAGCCCGGCCACAATCGCCAGCGTGAGAGCGATCAGTGCCCAAGGCGAGGCGTCGCCAAACAACCCGAAACTCACGCCCGTGTTGCGGCCAAGGACCAGGTTGAAGAAGCCGGTGATGGGGATCACCTGGGGCGGGGCCATGACGTGGTTGAGGATCATCCACTTCGATACCTGATCGGCCGTGAGAGCGAGGAGTGCGATAGGGAGCCCAAGTTTCAGCATGCCTGTCCTTTCCGTTGTTGGGCTCAACCGATCTGGCCGAGAACCGGGAAGGTCTGCAGGAGCCAGATCGCGAAGCTACTCAGTTGGCCGGTAATCATCGCGATACCCATTACTACCATAGTCCCGCCGGCGACGATCTTCAGGACGCGTCCGGTTCGCCGCATGGCCGTCATTCGCGCCATGAAACCGCGCATGAACAGGGCGGCAAGGATGAAGGGCAGACCAAGTCCGAGCGAATAGACTGCCAGGAGGGCCGTTCCGCTTCCGGCGGTGGCATTCGCGGCCGAAAGCGCCAGGATCGCACCAAGGACCGGCCCGATGCAGGGCGTCCAGCCGAAGGCGAAGGCAAGGCCCAAGAGGTAGTTTGCCCAAGGCC
Source organism: Neoaquamicrobium microcysteis (assembly GCF_008180155.1). Lineage (GTDB taxonomy): Bacteria > Pseudomonadota > Alphaproteobacteria > Rhizobiales > Rhizobiaceae > Aerobium > Aerobium microcysteis. The sequence continues at coordinate 94,249 of NZ_VSZS01000059.1, forward strand.
CGCCGCCTGGCCGGCCTGAGTGAAATCTCACATCGCGCTCGAACCACGGCATGGGCACGAGGCCGGTCGTGAACAGGCCGAAGCCAATGACGATCGCACCGCCGATCAGGTTGGCCTCATAGAGGTGTGCGCGCAGAAGCCCACTTAGCGCTGTTGCGCTGGCCCCGAGGAGGACGAATACGGTAGTGAAGCCGAGCACGAAGCAGAGGCCCAAACCGAGTGTCCGAATCGTCTCCTTCAGGCCTACTTGGTGGGCAAGCCCATCCGGGCTGATGGTCCGCCCGGCGACATAGGAGACGTAGCCCGGCACGAGCGGCAGAACGCAAGGGGATAGAAACGAGATGACGCCCGCGGCAAAAGCCGTGGCTATACCGACGCCGGAGTGGTCCACTGCGGTCCTCCTCCGTCAGGCCTTGGCGCCGCTCGCCGGTGCGGCCTCTCGAAGATCGTTGCGGGCATCGCGGATGATCGACCATGCCGACTGCAGGAACAGCCCGGCCACGGCAAACGCCACGATCAGATCCGGCCAAGGCGAATTCAGCGCCCATACGACGCCGGCCGCGGCGATTACAGCGAAATTGCCAATCGCGTCGTTGCGCGAAAACAGCCACACGGCGCGCATATTGGCATCGCCTTTCCGGTGCGGCAGCAGTACCACGGCCGCGAGCACGTTGACGATCAACGCGACGGTGGCAAAGCCGGCCATCAGCAGCGTTTGGGGCTCGTGCTCGACGAAGACGCGGTAGAACGTCGAGCCGATCACGCCAAAGCCGAGCAGCGCCAGGAAAATTCCCTGCAGCAGTGCCGCCCGGGCTCGCGCTGCAAGGCCCCAGCCAACGGCTATCAGCCCAAGGAAGGAGATCAGACCGTCGCCGATGAAGTCGAGGGCATCGGCCTGCAGCGCTTGCGAGCCCGCGAGGAAGCTGCCGCCAATTTCAATGACGCCGTAGCCGACATTCAGCAGAACGACGATCCACAGCGCCCGTTTGTAGGCCGGCGTGACATGTGAGAGGTCGGGAATGCGGTCATCATCATCAACCTCGGCGGCATCGGCAGATGTCTTCGGCGCGCCTATACGGTCGAGCTGGTATCCGAGGTCGCTCACCGCGTTTTCGACGACGGGCAATCGGGTGGCCGCATCATCGACCTCCAGGGTCATGATCTGCGAGGCGATCGACACCTTTACATCGGAGACACCGGGGACCTTGCGTGCTGCGCCTTCGATCTTGGCGGCGCAGGAGGCACAGTCCATGCCCGTGACGTGATAGCGGGCCGTTGCGGTAGCGGTCATAAGATTGGTCCTTTGGGCTCGAAGGGAATAATCGGGCGAACTTTGCCGCCTTGGGTTTGCTCGGGTGGCTCATCGCCGCGCTCGATTTTGACGTGGTCGAGACCCTGTCGCTCGAGCAGTGCGCGCATATCAGCCTCGACCCGCGGCCAGACCGTGTCAGGGGTGCCGGAGACTTTCAGGCGCACCCGCACCGCATCGGGTGCGGTTTGCACGACCTGGTAGAGATCGACGCCGGGCACTGGATCAAGTAGCGCATAAAAGACCATTGGCGGCATTGTCACGGTCTGGCCGTCGCGGCCGGCGAAGCGCACCAGGTCGGAGGCACGCCCCTGGACTCGTATTGCCGGGAAGGGGCTGCCGCAGGGGCAGGCGTCCGGGCGCTCGACGATGCTGTCGCCAAGATCGTAGCGTAGGACCGGCTGCAGGCCGTTCGCCAGATTGCTCACCAGAACTGTGTGCGAGACCTGTCCTTTGGGTACTGGTCTGTGGCTCGCATCGACGGCTTCAAATGTCGCCCAATCGGAGTTCACGTGCAGCCAGCCATGCGCGCAGCTGAAGCTCAAGAACGGCACTTCCGTGGAAGCGTAGCTGTTACCTACCTTGGCGTTGAAGGCGCGTGCGATGCGCCCGTATTCTTCGGGAGCCAACCCCTCAGCTGCGAGTGCAAGCAGCGCAGGCCGAATGTGTAGGCGGCCCTGTTCCTGTTCGGTGGCGAGCAGGGCTGCAATGCTCGCGTAAGGCGCCAGAAGAACAGGCTGGAACTCATTAAGCGCAGCCACGATTTCTCGGATCGGATCATGCACCGAGAGCTGCAGAAGCTTGTCGTTACGCCGACGCTTCAAGGCGGCGGCGGCCACAGCCGAGGCGAAATGTCCGCCCTTGGCCATCACCATCGCCATGCGCCCCGACCCTGCGATGATCTTCACGAAATCGCCAAAGCTTAACCAGCTCGTGAGCATGCGAAGGGCGATGGACTGTGTGACCGCCATGGCCCGATTGTCATAAAGGAAGATGCCCTTGGTTCCGCTCGTGCCCGAGGTGGTCGCCAGGGTGTAGCCGTGGAACTTCTCGCCGACCTTGTCCGGGTCTTCGGCGAAGACTTGGGCGTCGGAAAACGTGACGGTCCGATCAGTTACCCAATCGTCGAATCCACTCATCAGCCACTTCTTGGTGGTGATCGGCAGATTCTCAAGCCTCACCGGCCCTTGGGGTATATCGGCATAGAGCCGCCGGTAGAGGGGAGAATTTGCCCGAGCGAAAGCAACCATCGCGCCAAGGCGCTCGCGCTGCCGTCGAAGGATGCCCTCGGACCCCTCCTTCCTGGCGCGTCGGTTATCGAGCACGAGCCCAAGCAGGTTTTCACCCATGCGAAGGCCTCCTTTCTCGATATGCCGAACGCCCTTGCGGTGATATAGGCCCGGAGTCTACAACCTGTAGCGACTACAGGAGCAAGAGCTAAAAAAATGCAGATTGGGGACCTGTCGCGCGCGGCCGGCGTCAACATCGAAACCATCCGCTACTACGAGCGGATCGGCGTACTGCCTAAGGCGACCCGCCAAGTGAACGGCCGGCGTACCTACTCCCAGGACGACGCCCGCCGCTTGAGCTTCATTCGCCATGCCCGGGATCTTGGATTTGATCTGGCCGACGTGCGCACGCTTCTTGCCCTGCAAGAGCAACCCGAAGCCTCCTGCGAAGATGCGAGTCGTATCGCCCAAGCGCAGTTGGAGGCGGTCGAGAGCCGAATTGCCAAGCTCCAGAGCCTGCGGACCGAGCTCACCCGCATGCTGACGGAATGTCAGAATGGGGTCGTGGCCGAATGTCGTGTGATTGAAGCGCTCAACGGCTAATTGGCGGAATAAGGAGGGCCCGCCTCGCTTCTGCCGTGCCTCCGTTGGGAGCTTTCCGCTGATCCTCATCAACCTCGGCAGGCTCTCGCCTGATTTCGCATAACTTCGTAGTCGCTCATCATCGCAACGATCGCCGATCGGTCAGGCAGAAGAGCGAGTTCGTCGGCTGCTCGCATCTGAAGCTCGCGGCTGTACTCCACGACGGGCGGACAGACCGATACGCCGACCGGATCAGAACCGACCGTCGCGCATGCGCTCAGCGAGGTCGTCACGATCGCGAGGGCGGCGACTCGCTGCCTCAACCATGCGACGTTGGATTTCATTCAGCTTCTCCGTGGCTTCGAGGCGTTCAACGAGACGACCTGCTCTCTCGCCGGACCGCCGTAGGGAGAACAGGAACAGCAGGACGGCGAGCGCGAGAACGCTGTATCGTAGGGCGGTACGCGCCCACGGGCTGCTGGTGATCGCGCCGAGCAAAGCCATGATCATCGCCGTCCACGTTTCCAGTCGTCGATGCGGGCATAGATCGCGAGGGCGATGCCAATAAGCGCGACCGCGATGAACACCCAGCGCAGCGTGTCCAGGTAGGGCACGAGTGGCAGAATGGCTGATTGCGTCTCGCTGAGGATGCTCTGCGCCACCTCGACACCCGCGGCGCCCAGTGTCGCCACACCGGCCGCACCAGTGCCTTTCATGGTGCGGCTCTCCGCCAGAACTTCGCGCGCAGGTGGGGTCTCGGCAGCGAACGCCGTTTCACGCGGCGGGAAGCGCTCGCCCCACTGCCGCGCGGGACCCAGATCGATGTGCATGAAGCCCGACCGTGGATAAAAGCCGAAGCCGAGGAATCCGACCGCCCGCGCGGCCGCCTCGAACGCAACCGGATCATGGTTCGACATTGCAATATCGAACGCGGCGCCTTCCATGTGCTTCGAGCGCTTTGCACCGCCGACGGCGCGGTTGTGCTCCGGCGAGGGTCTGCGTGATATCCTCGCTTGCATCGAGGCAGCTTTCCCGCCGGTTGGTATTGTGCTGCCAAAGGTGGAAACGGCTGAAGAGGTGCGCTGGGCTGGCGAACTCCTGGATGAGAAGGGGCTCGGCTGCCAGCTTCACACCATCATCGAGACGCCGCAGGCGCTGACGAATGCCGCAACGATCGCGAGGGCGCATCCGCGGCAACGGTCGCTGATCTTCGGTGGATTCGACATGTCCACCGCCATGGGCGCCGAGATGGAGTGGGAGCCGTTGCTCCATGCCCGCTCTGCAATCGTGGCCGCCGCCGCCCATGCAGCGCTTGACGTTGTCGACGCACCGTTTGCGGACCTGTCCGATGAGGCCGGACTGCGCCGTTGGACATCGCGGGCCCGCGCCCTTGGCATGACCGGAAAGGTGGTCAAGGATCCTTCGCAGCTTGCGGCGATTCATGAAATCCTGACGCCTGACGCCACCCAGATCGAACGTGCCAAAAGGATTGTGGCGGCGTTCGACCTGGATCCCGGGCAGCCTCTTCGTTTCGAAGGCAAGCTCGTGGAATTGCCGACGATTAAGCGGTTGCGCCAGGTAGCCACCTCGAGGTTCTCATGATCGTTTCGGCCGCTCCTTTGTCTCGGCTTGCACTGGGCGTACAGCCGTCTCCTACCCTCGAAATGAACCGGCGCGCGGCCGAGCTGGCGCGCCTCGGCCGCGACATCATTCCGCTGAGTTTGGGTGAGCCCGATTTCCATACGCCCGAGTTCGTGAAGGCGACCGGCATGGCCGCGATTGAGCGGAATTTCACCAAATACACGGCCGCGGACGGCACTGCCGACCTGAAGGAAGCGCTTGCGGACAAGCTGCAACGCCACAACAGCATCGCCGTACGTCCGGAGGACGTCGTGGTCGGCGGCGGCGCCAAGATCCTGCTGGTCGCCGCGCTGCTTACGATCCTCGACGTCGGCGACGAGGTGATCGTACCTGCGCCCTACTGGACGTCCTATCCGGAGTTGATCACGCTGGCTGGCGGACAACCGGTGATCATTGACGCGGAGGTGGATGACGGCTTCAAACTAACTCCCGAGTGCCTGCGCGCTAAGATCGGTCCGCGTACGCGGGCCCTGGTCTTCAACTCGCCGGTCAATCCGACCGGCGCCGTCTACAGCCGTTCCGAGATCGACGCACTTGCATCCGTCCTGAGAGAGCACCCCGACGTCTGGGTAGTCACAGACGAGCTCTACGAACACATATACTTTACCGACGAGCGGCCGGCGTCCTTTGTCGCGGTTGCCACTGATCTGGCCGGCCGAATCATTACCGTGAACGGTTTCTCGAAAGGGTATTGCATGACCGGCTGGCGTCTCGGTTTCGCGGCTGGGCCACGCGCCGTCATGCGGCCGATCGCGAGCTTGCTCGGTCAGATACAGGGGGCGCCGAGCAGCATCGCGCAGGCGGCTGGGCTTGCGGCGCTCACCGGCGACCAGACGTTCCTGGAGATCAACCGGCAGACGTTCCGCGAGCGGCGCGACGTTCTTGTGTCAGGTCTGTCGCGTATCGACGGGCTGCGTCCTCACCTGCCCGACGGCAGCTTCTATTGCTTCGTGGACTGCTCGAGATGGCTGGGCAGCCGCACCGCGCGCGGCAGACTGCTCACTTCAGACAAGGATGTCGTCGACGCGCTGCTGAACGAAGCGGAAATCTCGTCCGTCCACGGCGCGGCATTTGGCAGAAGCCCATTCATAAGGCTCTCCTTCGCGCTCGGCGTCGACCGGATCCGCCTGGGACTCGACAGACTGGCCAAGTTTCGCGAGACAATGCGGGCGTCGCCATTCAGTTCAACCTTCTGGAATCGTTGAGGTCCGAGGCGGGTCTACAAAATGACAGTCAATAACACTTGAACGATGCTGGGGATTTTCTAGTCATGAACGGCTCTGGACAGCGCTCTTTCGAGCATCTGATAATCTATTATCCTATTCTGTATGTTAATCGGCGCAATACGCAGGTATGGTAACCTCTCGCGGACCATCAATTCCTCAGTCACTGCTTCGCCAAAACCTGTTTTGTTAATCGCAGCAACAACTTCCCCCGTTACTCCGCGAACTGGAATTGCAATGGAAATCAAGCCATCCGTCAACTGATCGGCCACAACGGCATAGTTCTTATTTTTTAATGTCTTCGAATATTTCTTCGAGCTCGCAGCGATCTGTAACTGTACGCCTCGTCGCTTTAACGGGCTTAAATACCTTCCAGTATTGCTCCATCTCCTCGGGGTGCAGGTTGGCCAGCATGACGCGCCCCATACCGGACAGATAAGCGGGCAACCGTGATCCGGCCGTCGCCGAAATGCGCACCCCTGTGGGGCGCCAAGATCTGGCAATATACAGTATGTCTTTGAGGTTATTGCTCAAAATGCTGATTGAACAAGCATCACCAAATCGGTCGGAAACCGCTCGAAGTTCCGGCACGATCTCGACCTCGACGGTTTCAAGCCGATCAACGATCGCTTCGGGCATGCAATCGGCGACGCGGTGCTGATCAAGTTCGCCTTGTTGCTGCGGGACGTGTGCCGTCCAACCGACACGATCGCCCGGATTGGCGGCGACGAATTTGCGGTGCTCGTGGAGGGCATCGACAGCAAGGCTGAGGTGCTGGTGACGGCGTGGCGTATTCTCGATGCTCTGAAACCCGGTTGCGACTTCGGCGGCGAGCCGCTGAAGGTTGGCGCCAGCATTGGTGTCGCGATCGCTCCCTTCGATGGGCTAAGCGCGGACCAGCTGTTCGAAACCGCTGATCGCGCGCTTTATGAGGCGAAGGCCACGGGCGGCAGCAGCGTTCGGATGTACGATACTCGGCCCGACCAATATGGAACCGAGGGTTATCAGAAGGCCGGGCGCCCGAGTGACTTGGCTGGGAGCATAGAAGGGCCGCGCAAAAGCGCTTGATGGCAAAGATCGGCCGCCGCGGCGCATCGGATGACAGCAAAGCCGGCAGCGCTCGCGATCCTAAGAACTCTACCATGCCATCGATAGCGTCGGCGACAAGTGGAGTTCTTCCTCAGCGAGAATCGCAGCCTATTGCCGGCCAGCCTTTGAATTGTCATCGACGGCAGCCAGATCACGAGGCGATCGTGGCGTATGATGCTGACCTGCCCTTCTGAGAATGGTCTAGTTTTCATAACGGCGACGTGCCCCAACCGATTGGCCAGGTATGGGCAAGGAGCGGCAACCAATCTCGATTTACAACACGGAACAGCACCACCGGATCGCGGCTCGAAAAAATCCTCACCGACCCATCAGCGACGGCATTTTTCCGTCCGCCACTCGCCACGTCCAGGCATCGACTTCCGGTCGCGATGCGATGAGCTCATCGAGCGCTTCCTCGTAGGTTTCGTCCACTGTGGGCGGAATAATATAGAGCGCGAGCGGACGCGGCTGCCGCTGCACCACTGCCGCTGCACTCGGCCGCTCCGCGACCAAGCCATAGCGCAAGCCCTTCACGCTTCGTGTATTCAGTTTGGCGAGCGCCTCGACCAGCTTCTTTTCATAGACCGACTCGTATGGGATCCAGTTCTCCGAAACCACCATCACCGCCATCTCTTCTATGACGGCCAGCCCCGTCGGAGTCAGCCCGAAGGTCGCGATCGCCGTCAGGTGGGAAGCTTCGTCAGCGCTCCACAGCATCAGTTCATTCTCGAAGCGTACCCGAAGCCTGCGGTGGATCTCTTCATCCAGCATGAACGGGAAGTCCGGCATGTGCTTGACGATCAGTCGATGACCGCTCCGCGACGGCGAAACTTCCTTGACCTCGCCAAGCAGGATCATCAGTTTTCGAGCACCGCTCCTTGGCGGCAATGCAGGCGCGAGGGCCGCGGCTCTCCGCTGCTCGATCGCGGCCTTGTCCGAGGTGCGAAACGGTTCCGGCACGAACAGCACATCGCTCAGCATGCCGCCCTTTACCGTCATCTGCCGGGCTGCCTCGCGCAGATGCCATCGAATGTTCCACCAATGGCGCTTGCCGGCCCATCGCGACGTCCAGGCTGTCAATTCGGCCTGGTGCCACAGATAGTGCAGCAGGCTGCGCAGCGACAATTTCTTCGTCTCGCCGGCTACACTGTCGGCACCGTCCGCACCAGTAACAGGAGTTGCGCGTGCACCCACCTTCGTCAGGCTGAAACCGACCTTGAGCGCCGACAGGCCGCTCTCGGGATCGATCTGGATGGCGCTCCCTATGAGCACGCCGAGCCCGGACAATTCGTCGGGCGGTTCGTAGGACGGGCAAGCCGAATCATGTTCGCTTCCCGAAAGCGGCATCCTTTTGACGATAAATTGGTCGCCGACCTGTGCGACGTACATCGCGAGGCCCGGTTCCTTGCAAAGGCATAGTGGCCGGATACGATGCCGATACGCATAGGCAAGCACGTCCTGCAGATCCGGTGCTGTTTCCTCGATAACCCGATCAGCAAGCCTGAAACGTCGCATCGCCTCCATCGCTCCGGACGCCGCCGCATCCCCTGATTTCATTGATTCACGGTTTCACCGGCGAAGCAACCCTCAGGATTTTTCGAGCGCAAGCAGTGCTTCGCGGCGGTCCGGCCCCGGGGCCGGCCTCCTCCCGTCGCGGGCGCGCTGCCGCCGCGCGCGCTTCGCGCGGCGTGGCTAGAGGCAGAGGGTAGGCCGGGATGCGGTGGCGGGTCGAGACCGGGAGAGAGGCTCCCGGCTCCCGTCGCGGAGAAAGATCATGACCCATACGGAAATCCAGGCGCCAACTCGCATCGCCCCCAACGGCTATAAGGTCGATGTCAGCCGCGGCCAGCGCATCAGCCGCGTGTCGTCGGAATGGTTCAACCGGCCAGACGACGAACGCTACCTGTCCCTCACCGATCTCCACAATTCGGTGAAACGGCGGTCGGCAAGAAGCAAGACCCGGATCGTGGAAAGCGAGGCCATCCGCGTCGAGGCTTCCCGCGACAATCCCGAACGCCTGACATTGATGCTGCCGGGTGCCCACGCACCAGTCGCGCCGACGCACTGGAGTTTCGGCCAGCTCGCCAGTCTGGTCGGCGCACCGGCGACCTATCTGCGCCAGCTTCCGGCATCGCTCGCCGGCATTAACCTGCAATATGGCCTTTCCACGCACCGCGCCGAGCAGGTGAAGACGCTCGAAGTCGAGAACGGCCGTCTCGAGCTTCGAGCAGTGACGGGGCCAGATTACGGGAGAATTTTCGACCATGAACTTGTCGAGGCAGTGCAGAAGATCGCCGGCAACGGTACCGGCGATACGCGATGGAAGGTGCCGGGCGTGCTCGATTGGTCGACCCACATCTACAACCCAAACGTCGATATTTCGAAGGACACGACGACGCTTTATGCCTCCGACCGCGACATCTTTGTCTTCCTTGTCGATGATCTCAACCCGATCGAAGCCGGTCGGCTACCGAACGGCGAACCCGATCTCTACTTCCGCGGGTTCTATGCCTGGAACAGCGAGGTGGGCTCGAAAACCCTTGGGATTGCTAGCTTTTACCTGCGTGCCGTGTGTTGCAACAGGAATCTATGGGGCGTCGAGGATTTCCAGGAAATCACCATCCGCCACTCCAAATACGCAGCTTCGCGCTTTGCTCTCGAAGCCGAGCCGGCGCTGATCCAGTTCGCCGAATCTTCGCCCATGCCCTTCATAAACGGCATCAAGGCGGCGCGCGAGCGGATCGTCGCACGCGACGATGACGATCGGATCACTTTCCTGCGCAAGCGTGGCTTCTCGAAGGGCGAAACCACGAAAATCATCGACGCAGTCCTCGCCGACGAGGGCCATCCTCCTGCTTCGGTCTTCGATTTCGTGCAGGGCATCACACGGGTTGCGCGCGACAAGCAGCATCAGGATGTCCGGCTCGAGCTGGAAGGCAAGGCAAAGAAGCTATTCGACCTCGCCAGCTGACCCGCCGCAATTCTTGCGACTGCTCGGATGCCGACCTCGAGTTGATCAGCCGCCTCGCCCAGGAGGCGGATACGCGGCCCGTCGTGGTGCGCCACGTCGCAAAGCTGATTTCTGCCGGACGAAAGGAGGCAAGCCATGATGAGCCATCCTGAAGCCTGCACTGCGTTGACCCGGATGGAAGCCCGCCTGCGCGAAACACGCCACAATCTCTTCGAACTCGAACGATCGCTGCGAGATCGCGGCGAAGAGGAGACCATTCGTTCGCGCCCAAAAATGCGTCGCTACAACCGCCGCATGTCCAACTGGACCGGCAAGGACGAGGAAGCCTATCTCCAAGTCCTTGATCGACTGACCGACAGTGCCGCGGCCGATCTCGATCGGTTGCGGCGCAAGGTCGAACGCCAGGATATGGCCATCGAAGCGCTGCGCCGAAAGTATCGGGTCAATGTCGAACGGCCAACCTTCGCACCCCTGTAGGCAACAGCATCGCCATGGTGGTCAGCCACCATACGGGTTTCCCGCCATTCCCTCGGTCGAGGGGATGGCTTTTCTCCTGACGGCTTTCCAGGCGGGATTTCTCCCGCCAGTCGTCGCGGAGACCTCCTCATACTGCAACAGCACTTCACCACAGACTATTCCGCCGACATTGCCGCCGCTCTGGAGACGCCGGGAGGTCACCTCTCCCTCGGCTGCGGCGGCTTCATCCTTCACTACGGCTACGGCGCCATGCTTTCCGGTTATGACTGCGACGCGATCAAGGCTCAATCTATCGCTGCCTGCCTCCCGGTCATCGACAGCCGGTGTGTCGCGTTCGATGTCGTGGTGCAACTGACGCTGGGCGGCCCGCTGGTGGCCGTCGGCCGTGCGCCCGAGCCGGCACCCTGGCACGGCCTCTCCTACGCGCCGTTGCACGCGGTCGCCATCCGCTACGCTGCTGCCGGCGCCGAGATATGGAACATCCCCGAAGTCGAAACGTTGCCCGCGCCCGCCGAGCGGAGGACCGGGCCATGAGCGGTCGGCCTCTCCTGCAACTCTATACCACTTTTGCCGAGTTCGAGGCCCTGCATGAGCGGCACGATCGCACACGCAGCACCAGCAAGACGGTCACAGTAGACCGACAAGCACTCGTCCACATTCTCATGGACCATGCCCGCATGCTCGAAGCTTTGCGCAAGGCAGGTCGGGTCGATGTCGCCGAACCGCATTGAGGCCGCCGGCCTGCGCCGGCGCGGCGCGGCGAGAGGCAGAGGGGGGAGGGGAGGATTCCTGACGGGTTTGGAGGTTCGAGGAGAGACCCCGGGCCGCCCGTCAAGGAGACCCTGACCATGGCAAAAAGCGCCATTCAGAAGATCGCAATGAATCCCTCGGAGAACATCGCCTACGACAAGCTTGTCTTGTCACAGGAGAATGTCCGCCGGGTAAAGGACGGCGTCACCATCGAGCAGCTCGCCGCCGACATCGGCCGGCGCAAGCTCTTGCAGAGCCTGAACGTCCGTCCCGTCCTCGATGGAGACGGCGAGGAGACCGGCACCTTCGAAGTGCCCGCCGGCGGCCGCCGCTATCTCGCGCTCGGCATCCTCGTCAAGCAGAAGCGGCTGGCGAAGAATGAGCCGATCCCCTGCATTGTCAACCGCAGCGGAACGACTTCGGCCGAAGAGGACTCGCTTGCCGAGAACGTGCATCGCGAGAACCTGCATCCGCTCGATCAGTTTCGCACGTTCAAGGCACTGAGAGAGCAGGGCCTTGACATCGAGGAGATCGCCGCCCGTTTCTTCGTGTCGACGGCGATCGTCAAGCAGCGCCTGAGGCTCGCCTCGGTCTCGCCGAAGCTGCTCGAGCTTTACGAGAAGGACGAGATCCGCCTCGAGCAGATCATGGCGTTCTCGATCTCCGACGACCATGTCCGACAGGAGCAGGTCTGGGAGCGCGTCTCCGGTAACCCGAATATGCAGGAGCCCTACTACATCAGGCGCCTGCTGACCGAGACCACGGTGCGTGCCGACGATCGCCGCGCGGTCTATGTCGGCGCCGAAGCTTACGAGGCCGCCGGCGGCGTCATCCTGCGCGACCTGTTCGAGCAGGATTCCGGTGGCTGGTTCCAGGACGCCGCTCTCCTCGAGCAGCTGGTCTTCGAAAAGCTGAAGGTCGATGCCGAGGCCGTTCGCGCCGATGGCTGGAAGTGGGTCGAAGCTGCGATCAGCTTTCCGTACGGTCACACCTCCGGCATGCGGCGTGTCTATGCCGAGCCCGCGGAGATGAGCACCGAGGAGATCGCCCGCTACGATGCGGTGAAGGCCGAGTATGATTCCCTCGATGGGAAGTATGCCGAGATGGAGGACGCCGACCAGGAGATCGAGGACAAGCTCGATCAGCTCGGCGCCGAACTCGACGCCTTCAGCGATCGTCCCCAAGTCTATGACCCTACCCAGAAGATCATTGCTGGTGCGTTCGTCACGCTCGGCGCCAATGGCCAGCTCCAGATCGAGACGGGATTCGTCCGTTCCGAGGACGAGCCGCGGGCCGAGGCAGACGATGATGACGAGGAGGTCGGCGACGGGGATACCGACCCGTCGCAGTCCGATGACGGCGCCAATGGCGTCGTCGTCAACGGCCGGTCCACGAACGGCGGATCCGACACGACCGAAGAGCCCGAGGATGAAGGGATCAAGCCGCTGCCCGAACGGCTCGTCTTCGATCTCACTGCGCAGAAGACGCTTGCGCTGCGCAATGCGCTCGCAAGTGACGTCGACATCGCCTTCGTCACGGTCCTCCATGCGCTGGTGCTGCAGGTGTTCTACCGGTTCGCCAAGGACAGCTGCCTCGAGATCACCATGACCAGCAACGGCTTCGGTCAGGTCCAGGGTCTCGCCGAGACGCCCTGGGCGAAGGAGATCGCCGAGCGGCACGAGGCCTGGGACAGGGATATGCCAGACAGCGACAAGCTGTGGGAATTTCTGCTCGGTCTCGACGAGGCGAGCCGCAAGGCGCTGTTCGCGCACTGCGCGTCGCTCGCGCTCAACGCCGTGGTCGAGTCCTGGAACAAGCGGCCGGGCGCGCTTGCTCATGCCGATGAGCTGGCCGCCACGCTCGGCTTCGACATGGTCGAGGCTGGCTGGTCGCCCGCGGTGGACAACTATCTCGGCCGCGTCACCAAGGCCCGGATCGTTCAGGCAGTCCGCGAAGCACGCGGCGAGGACTCCGCGCAGCTCATCGAGCATATGAAGAAGGACTTGATGGCACGTGAGGCCGCTCGTCTTCTCGAAGGGTCGAATTGGCTGCCGGAGCCGCTGCGCCTCGATGGCGACGACGCAATTGGTGAAGGCGTCGAAGCGGCCGCCCACGACGTGACGGACGAGACGGCGCTCGACGGCGAGACCGCCGAGTTGCCTGCCTACCTCGCCGACGGTACCGGCACCTCCTCCGATGAACTGGCGCCCGAAGCCGGCGAGGAACCCGACCACCTCCAGGCCGCTGAGTAATCGGCCTCCCGCCGCACCGGGCCCGGCATCTCGGCCGGGCCCTTTTTCGTTTTCCGACATGGAGACATACGCATGTCCGCACATACAATTTACGATTGCGCCTCTCTGGGGAGCGTGATCCGCTATTCCGACGGCACGGCGAGGCCGCCCGCCCGCTTCAGAAAGAAGCTGTCTGCCTGGGACAGCCGCAACGGCACCGGCCGCCTGGTAAGGAAGGAACCACCGCGCGAGCGGCCGACCTACATTTCGCCGGCCTGTTTTACTCTGCATGAAGGCGATTTCGGCCAAGGCGGCATCATCGTCGTCTCGGTCCGGCGCACCTGGTCCGTCGAAAGTGATCTGCGCTTCGAGGTCGTCGAGCGTCCCAAAATCGGCATGGTCCGCGTTCTGCAGGATCTCGGCGACAGCCCGGAACTCCTGCATCTCGCCAGGGATCGCGGGGCCGCAGAACGCTGGCTCGCCAACAACTCGTACAGTCGGGCCTTTCTTGAGGAGGTCTCGGCTGACGAAGTCGGCGCCGACGCCATCGAGGGCCGCACGGCCGCCTGACTTCCTCGCTGCATAAACCAACCGATGACGGGCCTGGTGTCGCGCAAAGCGAGCGCCGGGCCTGTTCCGATTCATGGAGATCGAGATGTTCGACTGGAACAGAAGCTGCTCCTACGACGAGCAGCAGAAGCGACGTTTTCACACCACAGCCCGTTCGCGGCTGAAGAAACTTGCCGCCGAATTGGCGCTGCCGCCCGGCAGCTTCGAAATCCGCTCGAACAGGGCGGGGATCGCCGTATCCGGTGAAGTCACCCTGCACCATGACCGAGCATACATTCAAATCGGGCAGTTCGGTATGTCCTCGGGACACGGCATCCTGATCAGAACCTGCAAGGGCCGCAAGGACTTTGCCGGCGGGGCCAATCACTTCGTTGCGTTGACCATGCTCGACGACATTCCAGCGCTCGCAGCGGCTGTCCGCGCCATCGCCGGCATCGGACGCGATTCCGAACGCCGGGCTGCGTGAATCCGGTCCACCGATCCCGTCACCGCCGACAGTCGCCCGCTGCAGCGCTGCTGTGGCGGGCGACCGGCCATTATCGGAGAGCAGCCATGTCCACTCATCCCCCATTCCGAAAGGTGTTCGATGGCGTCGCAACGCGCGAGCAAATGTTCCACCTCTTCAACCGGCACAAAGACACCCCCGGGTATCGATCCAATTTCCGGCACGCCCTATGCCGGGGAGTATTTCGAGATTGCCGCCGAACAATACCACTTCATGCTCGCACTCCTTCCGCCGCTGTTCCAGCGAACCGGCATGTTCGGCATGTCCGAATTCAAGGCCGGCAACGTTACCAGCGTGTTTTTCGCGATCAGGATCCGCGGTCGCGAACGGTGGTTCCACGGCTTCTGCGACCTTTCCGACAAACGCAGTCCGGACGCCATGCGCGCGGCGATCGTTGCCCATGGGACGGGAGCCGTCGACAGCATGACGCGCGAGGAAAAGCTCGAGGCGATCTGGTCCGCCACCCATGCCGACTTCAAGGGCATCGCTGGCGAGGCGGACCCCGGTGCCTGGCCGCCGGAGCATCACGGCAAGCGGACCATCCTGGTCAATGCCGGCGCGCTGGGGACAGTCCTCAAGCTGCTGGAGGATCTTTCCGACGAAGAGATCGACAGCCGAATGTCGGACATCCGCGCCCGGTCGAGGAGGGCAGGGGCGAGCGATGCGGAACGATCATAAGCAGTCTCCGACCGCCAAACACACCTGGGAGGCGCATTCGAGTGCCCTCACATCTCACCCACGTCCGACGCTCTCGCGCGTCGGATATTGCACCAGGAGAATGGCAATGCCCAAATTCACTGTCGAAAGCACCTACCATCTGCCCGTGTATCGGCACCGCACCTACGATGCCGCGACGCCTGCCGATGCTTGTCGTCAGGCCGTCCAGGATGACGACTGGTCCGCCGAAAAATTCGACTACGAAACGGCTGGTGAGACATACGTCACCGGCCTCTGGCCCGGGGCGGAGGCCGCTTACCGTACCGAGTCAATAGCCGTGCCATCGCAGTTTCATGAGACGATCCAGCGCAAGGCCGCCCACTTCCAGGAGCTGTTCGATCAGTTGGTCTATGTCGCCCATCCGATGGGTTTATCCAAGGTCGACTTCGAGCGCTGGCTGCCGAAGGCGATTGTCGCGATTGAGAAGGCAAAGGCGATCATCGAGGAACGTCGCTATCCCGATGAGCGAACCGGGCTGCCAGGGTCATGATCAGCACCAACGCAGGACCAGAATTCCTTGCAGAGCAATCTGTCGGTTCACCGACGAAGGGCTTTTGGCAGTCGACGCTTCCAACGCTGCCCGCGTGGCAAATTTGGTTCGTCGCTACGTCGGACACGTTTTCGAATCGACTGAACACGGTCTTCAGCACCGCCTTCTACTTCGACCTCGGCAGGATACGGTTCGGCATAGGTTGCATCGGCGATGGCCGGCTCAGCGCCATCTTCCCTGATGGCGGGATCGGTATCGCGATCGTTTCCGACCGGCTTAGAGGTCAACTCGGTAACGGCCGAAGGATCTGCCGCTAAAGCCGAAAGGTCCAGATCGCCCCAGATCGACCGCGGTTTTGCAGGACTGCCGCGCCTCTTCTTCACTTCCACGACGAAAGGTCGCGTGGGCCGTTTCATAGTCACGTTCCTCGGTGAGAATCGATCCGTTTGCGGGGATCCAGGGGTCGTGTACTTCGGTCCCGCGCAACCGTCCACCTCGCAACAGCTTCCGGTCAACGGTATTCGCCGTGAGCATGATTTATGCCGTCGGTTCAACGGCCTCTTGGTTGAGGCGCGAGACATCAACCGCGATGTCCTACTGACACGCTCGCCTGATCGAGCCCTCATGTAACAAATCCCTCAAGAGATTCCTTTGGCTCCTCTTCGTCCACGTCGCTGGAGGGAGAGCGAGGCCGGGAGGAGTGCGGCCTTGCCGGGGCGCAGAGAGCGCGCCGGCGGGGCGGCCCTCTTTCTCGAAGGACAGCTCCATGAACATTGTCACGACCACGTCCACCGTCGCTCGGACGGTCGCTCCACTTACCGCGCCGGCATCCCACGCCATCGACACCGCCCGGGCGATCCACCAGGCGGCAGCGTCGCTCTTGACCTTTCTCGAACAGGGCAATCCCATCACCACCGCGGCGTTGCGCACGGCCATGACCGACAGCTTCGGCGGCACCGATGCCCAGGGACTCTGGGTCTGGAAGGCCGCCTATGAGGCGCTCGAAGCCGCCCAGGTTCTGTTTCTGCACCGCTTCGGCTCGGCGATCCTGTCCCGGTCGGCCTCGCCCGAGGGGACACTGGCGATGATGAAACGTATCGCCGAACTTGTTCCCACCCACACGCGGCGCTCCGACGAGAGCCAGGCCATGCAGCAACTGTCGACGCCGCTGCCGCTCGCCTTCGTCACCGCCCGCGCCGCCGCGATCTCATCTTCGGATCTCGTTCTCGAACCCTCGGCCGGCACCGGTCTTCTCGCGGTCCACGCCGAGATCGCCCGAGCCTCGCTCGTCGTCAACGAGCTTGCCGCGACGCGGGCCGATCTGCTCGGTCTGCTGTTCCCGCGCGCTCCGGTCTTCCGGTACGACGCCGCTCATATCGACGATCATCTCGATGCCGCCATCGGGCCCTCCGTCGTTCTGATGAATCCACCCTTCACCGTCGGCGCCTATGTCGACGGCCATGTCGCCGATGCGGCATGGCGGCACATGTCTTCGGCCTTTGCCCGTCTGCGTCCCGGCGGGCGACTTGTCGCCATCACCGGTGCCGGGCTTTCCCCCGAAAATCCAAAATGGCGGCCCGCCTTCGAGCGGCTTCAGCGGCAGGGCAGGGTCGTCTTCACCGCCGCGATTGATGGCCGTGTCTATGCTCGCCATGGCACGACGGCCGAAACCCGCCTCACCATCATCGACAAGACGCCAGCGTCCGATCCGTCCGGATTCGTAGTTTCGCCGGGTAAGGCCCCGGATGTCGAGACACTGCTCTCCTGGATATCCGACCTACCGCCGCGGATCCCGGGCAGCTTCCCCGACTCGATCGGCGCGCTGTCGAACGGGATCCTGCGCAACGCCACCACGCAGATGGCTGCACGCTCAGCGACGGAAACTGCGCCCATCGTAGCTCAGGCGTCGGTTGCGAAGACGATCCGGCCGGTCCCTCCCCTTGTCCGGGCGAAGCCCGCCCGTGCGTACATCACCGCCAGCACACCTGCCGTTCCGCTCGTCTACGAGCTGCGTGACTGGATGCCGGAGGGGGGCGGCCGGCTTACCGACACGATCTACGAGCCCTATGCGTTGCAGTCGATCGACATTCCGCGGGCCAAACCGCATCCGACACCGCTCGTGCAGTCAGCCGCCATGGCCGCGGTCGCGCCGCCGAAGCCGTCCTACCGGCCCCTGCTGCCGGATGCGATCATCGACGAGGGTCTGCTGTCCGACGCCCAGATCGAAAGTGTGATCTATGCCGGGGAGGCGCATTCCGGCCATCTCGCCGGCGCCTGGACGGTCGACGAGACCTGCGATGTCGTCTCGGCCGCGCCCGAGGGTGCCGAAAACGCTGTTCGCTTCCGCCGCGGATGGTTTTTGGGCGATGGGACCGGCTGCGGCAAGGGGCGACAGGTCGCCGGCATCATTTTGGACAACTGGCTTCAGGGCAGGCGGCGCGCGATCTGGATTTCCAAGTCGGACAAGTTGCTCGAGGATGCCCAGCGCGACTGGTCCGCGCTCGGCCAGGAGCGGCTGCTCGTCCAGCCGCTCTCGCGCTATCGACAGGGTACGCCGATCCGCCTTGCCGAAGGCATCCTGTTCACAACCTACGCAACCCTGCGCTCACAGGAGCGCGACGGCAAGAAGTCCCGGATCGCCCAGATCGTTGATTGGGTCGGCACGAACTTTAGTGGCGTCATCGTCTTCGACGAGGCGCACGCCATGGCCAAAGCCGCCGGCGGCAAAAGCGAGCGCGGCGACGTCTCGCCATCGCAGCAGGGCAGGGCGGGCCTGCGCCTGCAGCATGCGCTGCCCGACGCCCGGATCGTCTATGTCTCCGCCACCGGCGCTACCGCCGTCGAGAACCTTGCCTATGCGCAGCGCCTCGGCATCTGGGGCAGTGAGGATTTCCCGTTCGCCAATCGCGCCGAATTCGTCGCGGCGATCGAGGACGGCGGTGTTGCGGCGATGGAAGTGCTCGCCCGCGACCTCAAGTCGCTCGGGCTCTATACGTCGCGCTCGCTCTCCTATGACGGCGTCGAATACGACCTGCTCGAACACGAACTGACCGACGAGCAGATCCGTATCTACAATGCCTATGCGGACGCCTTCCAGGTCATCCATAACAACCTGACTGCCGCGCTCGAGGCCGCCAACATTACCAGCGATTCCGCCACGCTGAACCGCAACGCGAAGGCAGCGGCCCGCTCGGCCTTCGAGAGCACCAAGCAGCGGTTCTTTTCCCACCTCATCACCTCGATGATGACGCCGACATTGATCGCCGCGATCGAGCAAGACCGCGCCGACGGTTATTCATCCGTCGTGCAGATCGTCTCGACCGGCGAGGCGCTGATGGAGCGGCGGCTGGCCGAGATCCCGGCGGAGGAATGGTCGGACCTGCATGTCGACGTAACGCCGCGCGAGTATGTCGGCGGGTATCTGATGCACTCGTTCCCGACGCAGCTGTTCGAGGAGTATTCGGATGCCGAGGGCAACGTTTCTTCGCGACCCGTGCACGACGCCGATGGCAACCCGGTCCAGTGCCGGGAAGCCGTGCGCCGGCGCGATGAGATGATCGAAAAACTCGCCTCATTGCCGCCTGTCGGCAGCGCGCTCGATCAGATCCTCCACCATTTTGGCGCCGAAACTGTCGCCGAGGTCACCGGCCGCTCGCGCCGTATCGTCAGGAAGACCGGCCGAGACGGCATCGACCGGCTCGCCGTCGAGAACCGCCCCGGCTCGGCCAACCTCGCCGAGACGCAAGCGTTCATGGACGACGACAAGAGCGTGCTGATCTTTTCGGATGCCGGCGGGACAGGCCGCTCGTACCATGCCGATCTCGGGGCCAGGAACCAGAGGCTACGCAAACACTATCTGCTCGAAGCCGGCTGGCGCGCCGATAACGCCATCCAGGGTCTCGGACGCACTCATCGCACGAACCAGGCGCAGCCACCGCTATTCCGGCCGATGGCCGCCAATGTGAAGGTCGGCAAGCGTTTTCTGTCGACCATTGCCCGACGGCTCGACACGCTGGGCGCGATCACGCGCGGCCAGCGCCAGACCGGCGGCGCAGGACTGTTCCGGTCCGAGGACAATCTGGAAAGCCCCTATGCCCGTGCAGCACTGCGGCAGTTCTACATGCTGCTGCACCAGGGCAAGATTGATGGTTGCCCGCTGACGACCTTCGAGGCGGTCACCGGTCTGTCGCTGACGACGGACGAAGGCGGTTTGCGCGACGAACTGCCGCCGATCACGACATGGCTCAATCGGCTGCTTGCGCTACGCATCGAAACCCAGAATCTGCTGTTCGAAGTATTCGAGCAGCTGATGGCGGCGAAGGTCGAGGGCGCCATTGCCGCCGGCACCTACGACAAGGGTCTGGAGACGATCACGGCGGAGAGCATCGTCGTCATCGATCGCCGGACCGTCTACACCCACCCGGTCTCGGGCGCGCAGTCGCATGTACTGACCGTGGCGCGCAAGGACCGCATACGCCCGCTCGGCCTGGCCGACGCGCTGGCCATCGCCCGCGCGGAGTCGCAATCGGTCCTATTGGTCAACACACGGTCGGGCCGCGCGGCAATCCAGCTGCCAACCGCGAGCCTCATGCTCGACGACGGCACAGTCGAAAACCGCGTGCGGTTGCTGCGGCCGACCGACGAGATGCGCTTCGGCCTCGACGCACTTACCGAGACCTATTGGCAGCCGACGGACCGAAAACTGTTCTGCGAGTTGTGGCAGGCGGAGGTCGCCGCCGTCCCGGAGTTCACCACTAGCACCTTCCACATCGTCACCGGACTCCTGCTGCCGATCTGGCGGCGTCTGCCCGACCATGATTGTCAAGTCTACCGCATCCAGACCGATACCGGCGAACGCATCATCGGCCGCCACATCGCGCCGACGCTGGTCGCGACCATGTTGCGCAATCTCGGGGTCGACCATGTTCCGACCCTCGCGCCGGACGAGGCTTGGACCGGCCTGGTCGAGGGGCGGATTGGGTTGCAGCTGGCCGAAGGCCTGGTCCTGCGCCGCAGTTGCGTCATGAACGACTACCGCGTCGAGCTGGTCGGCTTCACCGACGCGATGGTGCCGCGCCTGAAGGCGCTGGGCCTGATCTCCGAAATCATCTCCTGGAAGTTGAGGCTATTCATCCCGACAGGCGGGCAAGGCTGCGCCATGCTCGCCTCGCTTCTCGAGCGCCACACGCTGGTCGGGGTGACCGACCGCACGGCCGCAGCGTGAACGGAGGCGACCATGACCGGCTCGGCCTCCGAACTGGCGCGCCGTCTGGGCGAACATGCCGAGGCGGTGTGCCGCGAATATCTCTCCAACGGTCAGCGCTCCGGCAACCACTGGATCGTCGGTGATGTCCGCAACACGCGCGGTCGCTCCATGCATGTGCGGCTGAAAGCCAATGCCAAGGGCCTGCCGGGCAAGTGGGTCGATGAGCAAAGCGGGGAACATGGCGATCTGCTCGATGCCATCCGGGAGAGCTGCGGCCTCCTCGAGTTCCGCGATGTCGCCGATGAAGCACGTCGCTTCCTCGCCATGCCGCGACCGCAGGCCCAGGATCCCGGCGCGCAGCGCCAGCCTGCCGCGGCACGCGGCTCCCCCGAAGCGGCGCGTCGCCTGTTCGGCATGTCGCGGCCGATCGCCGGCACGCTGGCCGAACGCTATCTGGCCGGTCGCGGCATTCTCTTGACCGCGCATGAGCGCGCCCTGCGCTTCCACCCCGGCTGCTATTACCGCGATCTCGTGACCGGCGAGATGCAGACCCTGCCCGCATTGATCGCCGCCGTCACCAGTCTGGACGGACGCATCACCGGCCTGCAGCGCACTTATCTGTCCTCTGGGCTCGATCCGAGCGGCAAGGTTGGCAAGGCGCCGATCCCCGACCCCCGTCGCTCGCTCGGTCATCTCCTGGGCAACGGCATCTGGCTCGGCCTCGATCTCGGCACGCCCGTTCCGGTAATGGCAGCCGGCGAGGGTTTTGAGACGATGGCGTCGCTCCGCACGGTGATGCCGGCGCTGCCGGTGGCCGCCGCCACCTCGGCCAATCACCTCGCCGGCCTCACCTTCCCGCCTGGCTGCCGTCGCCTCTACATCGCGGCCGATGCCGACGCCGCCGGCCGGCACGGCATCGAACGCCTCAGCCGGCGAGCAGGTGAGGCTGGGATCCTCGCTCTGGCGCTGCGGCCGCAGCTCGGCGACTTCAACGACGATCTGCTCCATCTCGGCCCGACCCATCTCGCCGCATCGCTCGGCGATCAGCTCGTCCCGGAGGATGCCCGCCGCTTCCTGCCGTCCGGATGAATGGCGCTCGCCGGCAGGCGGGCAGAGCGGCGTCACCGGAAGCCTCGCAGCCATGGCGGCAGTCCGCCGGAAAGGCCGCGCCCGCGGCCTGCCTGAGAGGCGATCCCTGCCACCCCCCGGTCACGGCCGCAACGGCGGGCAAGCCCGCCGTCCTCCGCTTCGCTTCGGCCTTCGGTGCGGCCGCGCCCGGGGCGCGGCCGGGATGCGCTGTCAGGCCGCGATGGGCGCGGCCACAACCGACGGAGACAGCCATGACCCACGAGCTTCCTTTCGACGACGCCTACGAGCCCTACCACGCCTCCTCGCCGACCGATCGCGTCATCCTCGAACTGCAGATGTACGGCCACCGTCCGCATCAGGACGAGCCCGATCCCCGCCCGCTGCCCGACGACGAGGTGATCCGGGCCGGCCTCGCCGGGATCGTCGAGACCTTCGCCGGCATGCTCGGCGACACCAGGCTCGAACCCGACCTCGACGACCTGCTCTGGTCCTTCACCAACGTCTTCCACCGCGCGGCTGAGCGCGTCGCCCGCAGCCTCGACCGCAACGAGGAGGCACAGCGCTCGAGCCAGACCGAGCAGGACGGTTCGGAGGTGAAGTCTGTCGAACTGGAACGGCTCACGGCCGAAGGCATCACCTATATCGAGCGCCGCAACGTGCTCGAAATCATGCGCGACGAGGCCGCCGACCTCTACGAGGCGCAGACCGGATCGGCATGGCGGCCGCGCACCGGCTCCAAGGTCTCGCACCAGTCGATGACTGCGGCGGTGATCGATAGCCGCGACTTCCTCGCCGCGCGCCGCCGCGCCGACACCGAGGTGCTGGTTCCCGCTGGCACCAAGATCGCCTTCGCTGGCGGCCTCGAATGCAACGATCACGACAGGATCTGGGACGCGCTCGACAAGGCCCGCGAAAAGCATACGGACATGGTCCTGCTGCATGGCGGCAGCCCACGCGGAGCCGAGCGCATCGCCGCCTGCTGGGCCGAGAACCGCAAGGTCACGCAGATCGCCTTCAAGCCGGACTGGAACCGGCACGCCAAGGCCGCCCCGTTCCGCCGCAACGACCAGCTTCTGTCGGTGATGCCCTACGGGCTGATCGTCTTCCCGGGCTCGGGCATCACCGAAAACCTGGCCGACAAGGCCCGCCGTCTCGGCATCTCGGTGTGGCGGTTCAGGGAGGGTGGCGCGTGAGCGCCACCTTCCTTTACCGCGTCAAAGAACCCGACTGTTTACGCGGTCGGGTTTGTCGCGCACATCTTCCTGCTCTGGGTGTCGTGGCAGCAGAGCGTTTCTTGCAAATCGGGAAAATCTAGATAATATGGAGATCGACAAGGAGCTAGGGCATGCGACAGTTCACGACAGGTGATCTCAACAAGCAGGTAGGCGACGTCACCGATGCCGCCAGCCGCGAACCGATCGTGCTCACCAAACACCGCAAACCTCGCTTCGTGCTGATGAGCTACGAGCATTTTGAGCGCATGCGCACAGGCCGGGATCCGCGTCGCGCCTATCAGGTCTCCGAGATGCCGCAGGAGCACAAGGACCTCTTCGCCGCGGAGATCGACCGGCTCGCACGCGGCGAGGGCTATGACGATGAGCCGTGAATACCTGCCCGGCCAGATCATCGCCTATCCCTATCTGTGGGCATGGCAACAGGATCGCGGCGAGACTGAAGGCCGCAAGAACCGACCGACCTGCGTTGTCGTCGCCGTGCGCGGCGTGAACGACGGGTTCACACATCTGGCGCTGCTCGCCATCACCACCCAGCCGCCGCAGGGCGGTCGCATGGCGCTGGACATCCCGGAGATAGAGCGCAAGCGCGCCGGACTCGGCGACCTCAAGCGATGCTGGATCGTCGTCGACGAATACAATTACGATATCCCCGAGCGCTCCTGGTACATCGAGCCAGGCAGCCAAGTCCTTGGCCGGTGCAGCAAAGCCTTCGTGATGAAGATTGCGGCCGCATTTGCCCAGGCACGACAATCGGGACGTCGCGTCAGCCGCCTGGATTGACATTCAGGTTTTGAACTGAGCGTGACCACGCCGTCGCGGTCCGGACTGAACCACCGGCGCACTGATGTCGTCCCCGTTCAGTCATGGTCAGCTCGGAGCCGATGCCGACCGCTACTCGCACAATAGGTGGTCCTTGTTGCGCGGACAGTCCTTCGCTTCTCTTGCGCTCCATTGAGGATATGCGGGTTGCCTGCGTTTCCTGGTTCTCGATCCGTCAAGGCGCGCCGGCCTGCGGCGGCCGGGCTCTACTCGCGGCTTGCCGTCGCTCCCCGCGCCGGCTTCGCCGTCTCGGCCTTCGGTAACGATCCCCTCGCGCGGGGAGAGGGAGAGGAGGACCGGGCCGGGGTGGTTGGTTTGAGAGAAAGGAAAGCGACCATGGCGATGATATTTTTGGGCGGTTCACGCGACATCTTCGAACTGCCGGTCCCCGCGATCGAACGGATCGGCGCGATCGTCTCGGCCGAGCACGGCGTGCTGATCGGCGACGCGGAAGGAACCGATGCCGAGATGCAGGGCCTGCTTGCAGGATACAACTACGAGCATGTCGGCGTCTTTCATGCCGGAGCAGAACCCCGCAACAATCTCGGCGACTGGGCCGCCTATCACATCGCGCCGCCGGTCGGCGCACAAGGCTTTGCCGTCCACGCCGGGAAGGACCGCGAAATGGCTCGCCGCGCCGATTTCGGCCTGATGGTCTGGGACGGCGCATCGCCGGGCACCTGCCTCAACGTCCTGCGCCTTGCCGTGACCGGCAGCCCCTGCGTCGTCTACGACACGATGCGCGGCACGGTGGCGTCGATCCACAACATCGAGTACTGGCAGGCCATGATGCACCATGCTGGATCTGACGTGCAACGTGCAGTCGAAGCACGCATGACGGCGGACGAGCGCCTCGCACTGGCGGACTGATAGCGGCGAACCGACAGACACCAGATCGGGATCGGGCGGCCAAAACCGCCCGCGCTGACCCGGCCGCAGGCCGACCTTGACGCTTGTGCCGGTTAGAGCGATCCTTCCACTGGCTCCTTTGCGAAGCTGGCCGTCGCGCCCCGCCGGCAATCCTCAGAAAGTCTGTCTACCGCGCCCGCGGGCTGGGCGGTTACCGATCGAGCAGCGCATTCCCGACTGCCGCGCTTGATTTGGAGAGTACCGCGCCGCGCCGCGAGAGAGCGTCCACCAGCCCCAGCGACCGCGAAACCGGACGCGTGACGAAGACGGGGCCAGGGACCTCCGCGCGGGATGGTCGGGCGCCGGACGGTGATGAAGGGGGCAGGCTCGCAGCCGTGCAAACCGCACTCCTGTGATTGCCGCGCCGGGCCGTGGGGATTTGCGATGGTGGCCGGATGTTCGTCGCCGTCGGTCACATCCGAACCATTCCCTTTTCATGTCGCCTTTGTAGAGGACCGCCTGCCTTATGCGGTCAACCCCGTTGGGGGTACTCTCGACAAAAATTCAGGAAAATTCGATTTCGGTTCTTGGTTGCGGGCCAGGCACTTTCCTTCCCGCAAGCGGGGCCCTAGAAAGTGCGGCCCGCAGCTTTCGGCAAATAGAATTTTCCAGAATTTGTGCCGAGATGACCGCAGCAGGACGGTCCTCTCCTTCGACGCCATCGGGAATGGTCCCGATGCAACCGAAGGAGAACTACCATGGCCACCACGATCGCAAACCTTACCGCCAAGGCCGACGGCTCGATGGAAGGCGTGTTCGCCACGCTGCGGGTCAACGCCCCGATCACCCTGATCCCGAACAACAACAAGTCCCGCGAGGATGCCCCTGACTACCGCATCGTCAACAAGCGCACGGGCTTCGAGATCGGAGCCGGCTGGCACCGCATCTCCCAGCGCTCTGGCGAGGAATACCTCTCGGTCAAGCTCGAGGCTCCCGAGATCGGCGTGATCTTCGGCAACCTCGCTCCCGCCCCCGGCGGCGACGAGACGAAGAAGGTGATCCTCTGGAACAACCCGCAGTGAACCCCGACGGGCCGGCCCCAAAAGGGGCCGGCCCTTTCCGCTCCACAGAACAGGAGGCTTCCATGAGCCGCTATACCGTCACCGTCACAAGCGAAGGCCGCTCAGATCCCGACGCCGTCATCGGCTACGATCCGCCGCTTCGCACCTTCTTCCTGCAGGCGTTTCTGCACGAAGTCACCGATGACCCTGCGCTCTGGCTCGGCACTTTCGATTACGAGTTCGAGACGCTGGATGGGCTCCATCATGCGGCGCTAGCCGAAGGCTACCGCTTCACACTGCCCGAGAGTGTCGCGGTGCAGCTCGCCGACGACAAGGCCAAAGATGCCGACAGGCCGCCGCACAACGGTCCTCTTTCCGCCCTCCTGCGAGATCCACAGACGAAATAGTTGCCTCAACCGAAAGGCCCGCGCTGGAAGACGATCCGGCGCGGGCCATTTTTTTTGCCGGCGGTCACGATGACCACTCACCCATCTCCAGGCGCATCACGATAGCCGCGTCGCCTCTTGGCCTTCTCCAGTACAATGCGCGCTGCGGTCGCATCATCAGCCTCCGCGAAGAGGTCGATGCGGATACGGCCTGGCCAGCCGATTCTTCCCCACTCCTGTACCAGGCAGATATCGCCGAACAGGCTCGGCGTCGCCGACAGGCGATAAAACCGTGCCATGTTCCGCGCGGCGTCAATTCGGTGGAGATGTGTCACTGCTAGCGTCGGCATGCGGTGACATTCGTCGGTCGTCGCCGTTTCGTCCAACGAGTTCGATGAAACGATAAGGCGCTATCGATTCAAGGCGCTGATGCTTCGACGGAGTTGGCCGAGCCTGCCTGCGGCAGGCCGGGCTCTACTCGCGGCTGCCGCCGCTCCCCGAGCCGGCTGCGCCGTCTCGGCCTTCGGTGACGATCCCTCTCGCCGCGCCAGGGATCACTCCGCGCGCCCTGTCCGTCCACGTTTCGGCGAAATATCCGCGCCGCTGTCCGGCGACAGTTCCTCGATCATCATCAGAAGATGCTGCGCCGTCGACGCTGGCAGGTCGAGCATTCGCATCATCAGCTTCAGCTTGATCTCTGCCTCCTGCTCACTGACGCCAAACAGATGCGGAGCGGCTGCATACAGCGCTTCGATCGGTGAGAAATCCAACAGTTCCGCAAGATGAAGAAGGCGGGTTACCCGGAGTTTGGCTCCCGCCCGCTCATGCCGCGCGTAAATTTCATGATGCAACCCGACCATCATGCCGACCTGCTCGCGGTTCAGATTCTGCGCATCGCGTCGCTCGCGCAGATAACGGCTGATTTCTTCCTCCATCTCCAGAAGGCTGCGAACGCCGCCAAATCCCGGCTTGCGATATATCGGTTTTTCGACCTCGGAGTCGTTGGTTTCGACAAGGCCATGCTTGTCGATATAAGTCTTCACGTCCTTGATGGCCATCAGTTTGGCTCGACTCGATCTGCTGCCCCAGCCCCGCCAAAAGAGACGAGGAAACACCCCGGAATTGGCTCAAAGCGTCCCAAAAACAAGCCAAAACGATAGTATTCCTAGCAGGGATTCCGACTCAAGTTCAACTCGCCTTTTGATCTCGCCTCGCTTTGGTCCCTCAATAGCCGTTCGCGTCGAGATACTGCCGGATGGCCTTCTCCATGATGGCCTGCATTGACGTGTCCATGTTGAAGGACGCAAGCTTCAGCCGTCGCTTGGTGTCGCGATCCAGATTGACGTTCACGAAATGGCTCGCCCCTTTCATGCGCGCCCTCTTCACCTGTCGCAGCGCCTTGCTCGCCTCGCTGGACGTCTCACTCTTTTCGCGATCTTCTGGCGGTTCTGACCGATCCGGCGTATGTCTCGGGCGCTCCCCGTCGCCCTTCACTGAAGGCGCGACGAGACCCGGGCGCTGCTTGCGCGGCGCAGTCGTGAATTCATCGAGCGACAGGATTTCCTTGCCGCTCATGCCGCACGCCCCGCTGCCACATCGCCCTTGAGCAGTCCGTCGACTTCCTCGACCAGTGTTTGCGTCTCCCTCCGCGCTTTGGCGATCGACTCCGTCACCTCCTGCATCTGAAGCGTGCCGATCCCGTTGTGGATTTCTTTATAGGCATTGCGCTCGAACACCTCGGTGCGGAACAGGTAGGTGCCGACCTTGTCCTCGATGATCGGCCTGATCTTCCGATACAGTTCCGTGTGCCGGACAGTCACGGTGATCCGGGTCCGCAGCACGCCATGCCGGCAATTCCGGCCGAGCATGTCGTTGACGCGCCGCACGTTCTCGAAACTGTCGATGGCCCCGAGCACTTCGCGCTTCGACGGCTGGATTGGCGAGATCACCAGATCGGCCGCGGCAATCACGGGATCGACGATGGAGGTGTCTTCGCCTGGCGTGTCGATCAGCACGTGATCAAACGCACCTGCATTTTGTTCCATCCAGCGCTCCAGTCCCTTCGCCGTCTTGTGGCTGAAAACCTCGATCCCTTCAGGCTGGGCATCCTTCTCCCGGCAGTCCGTCCACCACTTCATCAGATTGTTGCGGGCGTCCATGTCGATCATGGCGACGTGGCCGCCACGCAGGGCGTACTCGCCGGCGATGTTCATCAGTGCTGTGGTCTTGCCAGCGCCTCCCTTGCCGTTGATGGCGGCGATCACGACGGTCATCGGCTTATCTCCACAAAAATGTGTTTCTACTCACACATGAATCCATGATCGTGTGGACGTGGATTCACATCGATATAGAAACACACGAATATGGAAAAACACAATCAGATAGATATGGAAAATCGGACTTGTGGTGTTGATATCGTATAAATTGCTATCGTTTATGTTGGCAGGATACGGAAAAATGTGATACATTTTCCTGACGATCGAGGGACAGGCCCTCGATCCGCGGCCTGCGGCCGCAACCACCAGGATCAGAGGTGTGGCGCGCGATGGTTCGCAGCATTTCCGAAGTGTCGAAACGAAAGGAGAAGGTGGCTCATATCCGCTTCTCGCCAGCCGAATTCGATGCGCTGGAGGCGGCCGCGCGCGCAGCCGGGATGACCGTTTCAGCCTTTGTCCGGTCGCTGTCGATGGAGGGCGCTGGCGTACGGCCGTTTCTCGGGGAGCGGGATCGCCTGGTGCTCGGCCTGCTTGCCGAAGGCATGCGCGCGATCGGCGGCAACCTCAATCAGATTGCCAGAGCCATCAACACCGGCAGGGCGCCGACTGAAGGCGACGTCGTTGGCAGCATCAAGGACGCGCATGGCGTTGCGACTGCGCTCGCTTCCGAGCTCGCCGAGATGACACGGCGCTCGGCTGCAGCCCGACGCGGGGAGTGCGCCTGATGGAATTCTTTCCTGGCGCCTTCGAGCGGGAATGGGAGCGCCGGCGCGCCATGCTGATGGATGAGATGCAGCTCGGCCAAACGGAAAAGAGCGACTGGGAAGAGCCGCGAAGGGGAGGGGTGGCGCGGATCGGCGATGAGGGGCTGGGCGGCTTCGGCAGGGCGAGGCGGCGGCAGGGCGAAGGCGGGGCACGGAGGTCGCGTGGTGGCGCGGGTGCCGCCAGCCGCTCGATGAGGACGCGCTTTGGTGCGCTGGCGCGCGGCAGCCAGCCTGCCGTGGTCAAGCTTGCCTCCTATGGCAGTGGCGCCCGTGCCGGCGCGATGATGAGCTATACGTCGCGAGGCGGGGAACTCGCCGTCGAGAATGAGCGCGGCGAGCGGGTGCTCGGTAGGGACGCACTCGCCGAACAGCGGGCAGAATGGGAGCATCTTTTCGACAATCGCACCGCCAGCCGCGATCTCGGCGTATTCCATGTCTCGATCGATACGGCATCACTGCGCAATGATGTCGACCAGGATGGCCAGCTGCGCGAGATCCTGCGCTCGGGATTTGGTGATCGACGGTTCGTGTATACCGCGCGGGAGCACCCCCCTGACGAGCTCTACGTTTCCGGTGTCGTTGTGTTGCGCGATGGGGAGGGCGACCGACTGACCGGCGACGGGAAGGCTGCCGGGATCGTCCAACAGCGTTTTGATGATTCCGATGTAGGGCAGGATGTCGAGGCCCGCTTCCGATTCCATGGCTACGGCAATGGGGTGGAATGGGGCACCGCGCGTGTGCGCGAACTAGTCGCTGGGACCGAAAGGGAAGTTCGCGACGACACCGGACGGTTGATCGGGGATGCGGCGCTGGCCGGCGATCTCGTTCAGAAAGAATGGCGCAGAGAATTGCACAGCCGCAAGGGCAGGGACGTCATGCATCTGATTGTGTCGGCGCGGGCCGGCACGGGTGGGGCCGCGTTTGAAGCAGCCGTTCGCGAGTTCCTGGGCGAACAGTTCGCGGGGCATCGCTACGTGTTTGCCGTTCACGATCCGGCGCTCGATCCAAAGGAAATGACCGAGGGTGGCAAGCGGCCGCACATCCATGCCCACGCGATCGTCACCATGCGTTCTGAGACCGGGGACCGGATCGTCACCAGCCCTCAGATGTTCCGGGAATGGCGTTCCGTGATGGCCGAGAAGGCGCGCGAGCAGGGTATCGACATGGAGCTGACCGACCGCCGGGAGTTTGCCAGCGCGCCGGCCTATACCCGCAATCAAGTCCGGCCTGTCAGCTATCGCGGCCGGACCGAGCATGAGGGCACCAGCGCCGCCGCGCGCACCCGCTATCGGGCCAAACGGTCGAACGAGGTCGACCTCGCAACCACCGATCGCAGCCGGCAATATGCAGCGACGGCGGCTGCAGCCTGGAGCGATCTTGCCAATGAGGCGGGCGGCTCGCGCGAGGGCGCGTTTGCAATGCTTCAGAGCGGTCGCTTGGAAGGATTGACGGGGACCACTCAAAATGAGCGTGTTTTCGCAGAAAGTGCAGACAAATCTGTCAAAAATATAACCAATATGATAGGGTTGAGCGAGCTCGTAAAGGATGAGGATGGACAGATGAGAGAGATGACGCGTCCCGAGTTCGAGGCCTATGAAACCCGCGTGGAAGCGGTCCTAGCGTCGGTGGAGCAAACGCTCGATGATACGGATCGTCCCGACTTCGACGAAATCGCGGCAGCGGCGCGCGAGGTGGTCGATATCCGACGGGAGTATCTCGAGCTCACCGAACGCCAGGTCGACCGCGAGGGCGGGCAGGAACTGCGCGGCTCCCGTGACGATCGGTTTGAAGACGCCAATGCGCAGTGGAATGCAGCCGTGGCGCGGTTCGGACAGGAGGCGGTCGATACAGCGAACGAAGTTCTCGTTCAGGTTAATCACTATCGCGACGGGCTTGAGCGCATCGAGGCGGGCGAGCTGCCGCAGTCCTTCACGGCGAGCTACCAGGCAGGGCTCGAGCGGGAAATCAACAGGGCTGCCGAAATGGCGATCGATGGCGACAACCAATATATGCGCGAAGCCGCGAAATCGGATCAGGAGTTGCAGCTTACGATCGATCAAGTCGAGCTGCGACGCGCACAGCAAGCGCCAAGCGACAGGGGCCAGGACGGAGAACAGGAAGCTTCTTCATTCGATCCGGGCGCAAACCGCCGGCCCGATGGCGCACCAGTTGGTTTCCAGGGTGCTGCCGAAGCCGAGCAGCATCGCGATCCGGATCGGGAGGGTCGTTCGACGCCCGAGCACGATGACCAGATCATCGAACAGCAGGCGGCTATGCCGTCCGAGCAACGAACCCGGCATCACGATGACCGCTCCGCCGAAAGGAAGCCGGCCCTCGACGCGGAATTTGCCAGATCGGATCCACCGCAGCAGCATGTACCGCGTCTTCGTCAGATCGAGCTGGAACTCGAGGAGCAACAGGACCGCGGTCGCGACGATCGCGAAAGGTAGGAGCTGGTCATGAAGAACGACTGGCGCAACAATCAGCTTCCGCCACCTGAAGGCTCAGAAGATCGACCGGATGGGTTCATCTCGATCGCGATTCTGGCTTTTGCGATCGTGGCTCCGCTCATCTATTTCGGTCCTCGGCTCGGCACGGTCGAAGCGTGGATTGTCGATCTTTATCATGCGGCCGATCGTTGGATGGCGCCCATCAGGGAGTTTGTGTTGGGCTAAGAGCGCTAGGCGCGTATGAAGGACATCCATGAAACTAAGTCGCGAGCAACTCCACGATCTGGTCTGGTGCCCATGACGGAGATTGCCCGGCAAACCGGCGTGCGCGGCCAACACATCGCTAAGGCCTGTGACGGCGCGGACGTAGCGCGTCCTTGCGCTGGCTACTGGCAGAAAGTCGAGCACGGGAAAGGCGTGACCCGCATGGCTCTCACCAATGATCGCTACGCGGCAAGCGACGTCATCACGATCGACGCTTCGGGCTGGTCAGTCTCGCAGGCAAAGCCGGAAGACGTCGCGAACGCCTTGCGCTTGATAGCCCCTTCTGTGTCAATGCCCGAAAGAGGGTTCGAAACGCTGCGCGGACCTTGCGATCCTCGATTTTTGCCAGCGCCTGCCGGGGAGCCTTCGTACGACAAAAAAGGGGTGGGAACCCGCCGGCCAGCTTTCCGGCGCTTGCCCATGCAAAGCAGACGGAGCATCAGGCCGAAGTCTGAGGGGTGTCGATTCATCTCGGAAAATAGCAAAACTCGATAGATGCCTTATCGAAGTTGTTCAGCCACCTTTGTGGCTAAGAGCTCGATCCCTTTGGCTGTCGTGGAGAAGCGTGGCGCACCGACATCGATCTGTCCGACGTAGCGCTGGGCGCCGGTGGCCTCCTTAAGCATGGAAATCTTATCGACAACCTGCTGAACCGATCCGCCAACGAAGGTCCCGGCAGGCGAAAGCATGTGCGCATAGGTCGCCGCCGGGATCGGACCGCGAAACATCCGGCGCATATACCCCGAATAATATGGGTAGAAGTCCTGCTGCGTTTCCTCAGCGGTCTCCGTGACGTGAAAATGCGAGAACAGGGAGACCTTGGCGTCTTCCTGCCTACGACCGCACTGAGCCCAGACGGCCCGATAGTACGCTGCGATGTCTGCATAGCCTTCGATGCTGCCGCCCAGCACCGGGATGACCAACGGGTAACCTGACCGGGCTGCACGAGCGACGCTGCCTTGGCTGAGAGCACCGATCGATACAGGCAGCCTGGCTTGATGCGGGCGCGGGGCGATCTCCGCATTGTGCAGAGGCGCACGGAACTTGCCGGACCAGGTTACGCGCTCATTGGAGTTCAACAACTCGAACAGCTCAAGCTTCTCGGCGAAGAGGGCGTCGTAGTCCTTCATGTCGAAGCCAAAGAGCGGAAAGTTGTCGTTGAAGGCGCCGCGCCCGAAGATGATCTCGACGCGGCCGCCCGAAACGAGGTCGGCCATGGAGAACTCCTGGAACGTCCGGACCGGATCGGCGGTGCTGAGAAGGGTCGATGCGCTGCTGAAGCGGATGCGCTTGGTCGCTGCGGCCATGCCGGAAATGAGGGTCGCTGTTGCCGAGTTGACGAAGCCCAGCCCGTGGTGCTCACCAACGCCGATTACGTCGAGACCAGCATCGTCGGCGAGCTTGGCCATATCCATGAGCTGACGAGTGCGCTCTATATATGTCGGCTTGTTGCCGGTGTGAGGATCGGCCACGATGTCGCCGAAGGTATAGATGCCGAGTTCCACGACCTGTCCTTTCGAGGAGAAGGACCGGGGCGCACCCCGATCCAATCTTGCGTTGATTAAGCGTCGATGCTGCCGCGCAGGACGGCTGGCGAGCCATAAGGCGAGGGCTTACGACGCGCACCGTTCTGGGTGAGGAACGACACCACTAGCAGCACCAGACCCACCAGCGACGGCGGCAAGCCGGCGAAGTCGGAGATGCCGATATGGGCGCCGGCTGCGAGGATCAGGTGGAAGAACATGCCGGCATAAGCCAGGTCCGACAGCGCCACGTTGAAGCGCGAGAGGATCGTCGCGGCCGCCAAAAGCTTTACCACGCCGAGGATCGGGACGATGTAGGCGGGATATCCAAAGTTGACGAACAGGCCCTGAACCATCGGCATGTTGAACAAATACATCAACCCGCCGCCGACATAGATGAGCGACAGGAGGATTGTGGCGACCCAATAAACCCATTTGATGTTCATGGCTGGACTACTTCAACCGGCCGGCCAGGATATCACGCAGGTCCCTTGGGGGACGACCGGACAGCTTTTCGACATCACCGGTCACCACGTCGAAGGCGCCAGCGGCGAAATCCTGCTGGATGCCGACAACCGCATTGATGACGAAGGCGGGCAGACCCATCTGCGCCATGCCAGCTTGCAGGGTTTCAACGGCAACCACGGCAAAGCCGATCTGGGTGCCGAGAACTTCAGAGGCCAGTGCCGCGCGTTCGGCGCCGGTGTAGTTCTTGGCACCCGTGGCATTGTAGATCGCTCCCGAATGACCTTCAGTCAGAACGATCCCGGCAGCGGCAGCGGCGACGTCGTCACGGCTCACGAAAGCCACCTTGTTCTCGGCAAAGCCGGTCAAGGCACCGGACGATGCCGATTGCTTCACTTCATCGGCGAGGGCTTCCGCATAATAGTTCATGCGCAGGATCGTCCACTGCGGTGCAGCCTTGATAAGCGCCTGCTCGCCGCGCCAGTAGCTTGCGCCAATGGCGGGTTCAGCCTGTTCGCGGGTACCGGCAGCCGACAGGAGGACGATGTGCTTTACCCCTGCCGCAACGGCAGCGGCGATCGCGGCTTCGTTCTGTGAACCGCGCATACCTGGGCGAAGATCCCCTGTAGGAATGAGGATGACTTTGTCGAGCCCGGCATAGGCCGTCGCCAAAGTTTCTGGCTTGTCGTAGTCGCCTTCGCGGCCTTCGACGCCGTCCGAGTTTTTGGGAGTGCGGGAGATGGCGACGATCTTGTGACCCTGGTTGCGGGCCTGTAATTCTCGGACGATGGCCTTGCCGAGGTTTCCGCTTGCGCCGCTGACACCGATATTCATGATTGAACCTTTCGATACGTTCCGTTAGAGCGTAGCGATATGAAGGTTCGTTAATCGTTGCGCAAGAACGCACGATTTCGAACGTCACGCACCGCGAGGTGCGCAATGGAGACAAGATGGCCAAAACCAATCTCAAGCTCGTTGAAGTCGACTATGCCTCAGAAGGCGAGGCCAACTGCAAGGCGCTTGGCCAGATTTTCGAGCGCATCGGCGACAAATGGACGATTATGGTCGTGGGTGCACTGTCGAGCGGGCCTATGCGGTTTAATGCCTTGCAGCGTGCCATTCCCGGGTTGTCTCACAAGATGCTAACAACAACCCTCCGCGGGCTGGAGCGCGACGGCCTGGTAACGCGTACGGCGTTTGCCACCATCCCGCCCCGGGTGGACTATGAATTGACCGAGCAGGGTCGTTCGCTGCACGAACCGCTGCTTACCCTGGCTTCATGGGCTCGGTCGCAGCAGAGCTACATTGAGGACGCCCGAAAAAGGTTTGATGAACGAGCCGAGGAATAGTCGATCAGAAGCGGTGCCTTCTCGCGCCGCCTTCGGATAGCTGATAGACGGCCGGTTTTGATAAGCTCACGCAGAGCAAAGCAACGACCGCAATGGGGTCGGAAGCAGTTACCCCCGACATGTTCGGTAAGACTTCCGTTCTCCTCGACAGGGACGAGGCACTACACTTTGAGTTTGGCCAATTGCTGGCTACACCCCACCAGCCTCAGTGACCTCGAGTTCGTCAGGGACGGTCGCGTCGAAAATCCGCCCCCAATTTTCTGAATCGCCGCGCGGCTTTCCGGATCTGATCGCTCCAGTTGCAAGCGTCTTCAATCGCCTCGCGGCCTTCACGAAATCCGCATCGAGCGATCTCGGCGTAGCGCCGCCCGAACGGCCTCGCGCTGGAGCCCTCCTGGCGGTAGGCACCGAGGCCGGTCCTTCGACCTTCGCGACAGGAACGTTTGAACCTAACGATCGCCTCCTGCCGGAAGGCTTCGCCACGTTCTCGGGACCGGCTTTCAGTTCCTCCGGTTTAGAAGCGTCCGTCTGTTCGCCAACATAGGCCGCGGTTGTCGCTGGCACCGGCCGGGGCGGAAGGAACTCGGTTGCCGGTACATCCGGCACATGGGCCTGTGAGAAGCTCTCCATCTCGCGGAACGGCACCGTCCGGAAGAACCGCAGCTTGTCAGCGAAGATCGGCCCCTGCCCCTCGGCCAGGATGACCATCTTGTCTCCCGGCATCTGCCGCACCTCCTGCGGCATCATGAGGTCGCGCTCCCGCAATTGCTCCATTTTGGTGCGACGGTGCAAGCCCATCAGCTCCATCGTGCGGGATTCGGTCTTGTAGCGAACCGTGCGCTTGCCCAGGGCCTTCGACACGGCCTCCGCCGTTACCTGGTCGTTGGCGCCCAGGACGAGCTGGTAACCGCAATTCCCCATCAGCGAGTGCCGGGATGTCTCGCCATAAATCTCGTCCAGGTTCTTCAGGTCCTGGATCACGAATGCCACCTTCACGTTGTATCCGGCGACGTAAGGAAGCTTGGTCGTGATCTCGCTCATCTTCTTCAACTGGCGGAACTCGTCGAGCAGGAAGTAGACCGGGATCGAGCGCTCCCCATGCTCGAGCATCAGCACGTCGAGAGTCTGCTGCACGAACAATGCGAGCAGCGGCCGTAGCAGCGTGATGTCGGTGACGTTGGGAGCCAGATAGATCGAGATTGGGCGGCGCTTCAAAGCGCGCAGGTCCATGTCAGTCACCGATGTCGCTGCCACGACGCGCTCATTGCGGAACGGCCGCAGGGCCTTCTGGATATCGAGGAGCGCAGAAGCGGCGGCGCGCTCGGACAGAGCGACGTAAGCGTTGAAGCTCTCTATCGTGAAGCGAGACAGGTAGGGTTCTCGCTCCTTGATCAGGGTCATCATCGCCTGGAGGTTTGCGCCACTGTTGAAGAATGACGTGACCTCGCCGAGGGTCCGGTGTCCTTCATAGTAGATGCTTTCATTGATGTAGCTGATTGCGCCGGCGATGAGCTGCTGGGCGGTAGCCTGCCAGATCGAATTCTCGGATTCGGTGACTTCCGGCACAAGAATGGCAGCCATGTTCTGGATGTCGGTGGTGCGTTCACCGCGGTCCGCTCTGATGAAATCTAGCGGATTGTAGCGATGCGACCTTTCCGATCCCGGCGCGAACAGGAACACCTGACTACCCTTCGATTTGCGATAACCGGCCGTGCTGCGAAAAATCTCGCCCTTCAAATCGGTGACGATCATCGAGCCTTCATGCGAAAGTGCGTTTGGAATGACGTAGCACGCGCCCTTCCCCGAGCGTGTCGGCCCGATAATCAGGTGATGCCGATCATCGTTCACGCGAAGAATCTGGCGACCGAAACGGCCGAGGATTTTGCCCTTCCTCCTGAACCATCCATCACGACGGAGCGTCGTCGCGGTCTGGAATCGGGCGTCCCCGAGGGGGCTCGCGTTCGGTCGAAGGCCTACATGGGCGACGATGCCGGCAACCAGCGCGGCTGGGAGGAGGGCACCAAGCGCCACAACGCGCAGGACGCCGCTGTCACCATAGGTCAGAAGCTGCTGAAAAGGGGCGAACGGGTTCGTCGTAATCGTCGCCTGCAAGATTCGCCCATCGCCATACAGTAACTGCAAACCAAGGCCATAGGCCAACAGCCAGACGGCAAAAGCGACGGTCAGGCAAAAGCCGAAATAGAAGACGCGGAGCGACCCGGTCATGCCGCATCTGTCCGTCCGCGAGCGAAGAAGATTTCGGAGACGCCGCGGCGGCCCCCTTCCCTGCGCAACTGGATCACGATCGGAATGACGCTCTGGATGTAGGAGATGAGATCGGCTTTCGGATAGGCGGCCGATAAGCCCGACTGCATCACCATCATGGCGAGCTGCTCGTAGGCACCAAGCGGCGTGTCGGCATGGACCGTCGACATCGAGCCGGGATGGCCCGTATTAATTGCGCGCAGAAAGGCGAACGCTTCCGATCCCCTGACTTCTCCAACGAAAAGCCGATCCGGTCGCATGCGCAGCGAGGCCTCGAGCAAGGACTGGATCGTCACATTGGCCGTTCCCTGGTCGCCACGAGAGGCGAGCAGATGCACCGCGTTTTTCTGCGGCGGGAAGAGCTCCCGCGTATCTTCCAACGTGATGATACGTTCCTGCAGGTCAACTGATTTGAGGCACGCGTTGAGGAATGTCGTCTTGCCGCTGGAGGTGCCGCCACTGATCAGGATGGACACGCGATTGATGATGGCCGTTCGAATGAAGCCGTAGATGTCCCTGGCCGAGAGCTGCTCGATCAACGTATGATCGGTCCCGCTGAGACCGCCGACGGCGACCGTCACCTGATCAAGCGATCCTTGATCGCGATAGTCGTCGAGCGTGAAGTTGCTGATGACTTGCTTGCGAATGGAAACGGCACCGCCTTCGGGCGCGGCGGGCGGTAGGACGACCTGTATTCGCTCTCCTGTCGGCAGGGCGGCGCTGAGGATCGGACTTGACCGGTTGATGAACTGGTTGGTTGTGGCCGCGACGCGCTCGCCGATGTTGACGATCTCGTCGGCGGTGAGCTCAGGTATTTCATAGTGTTCCATGTGGGCCGAGCCCATCCGCTCCACATAAACCTGGCTCGGGGAGTTGATGGAGATCTCGACGACCTGGCTGTCATCAAGAAATGGCCGCAGCGACTCAAGCGCCCGGTTCAGAAAATGGTGTTTCTGTTCGGCGGCGAAGCTAGTCGAGATTACGTTCACGACGGATCTCCCTCAGAGCCTCGGTGACGGGATCCTCGTACATGGCGGAAAAATCGAGGTCCTGGCGGACGAAGACGAAGATGCGCTCGCCTTGGCTGACGCTGATCGTCGGCGGAATTCGCAACGAATCCCCGAGCGCCTGGTTGGCCATGTCGGAGAAGGTCTGCGCGAGGGTCTCACGGGCCAGCTCTTCAGCGTTCTGCGCATCGTCGCTGTCTCTGGCCGCGGCCTCGCTGCCGTAACCGGTCAGGTAGCTGGCGCCGGCGCCGACGATCGACAGCAGAATGGCCGCGCCGAATCGCTCTTGGAACTTCTTGTCGACGCGCCCGGTCAGGCCGGCACGGCCCAGGTTGTCGGCGCCGATCGAGTTCAGCCGGACCGAGACGCCGTCATCGCGCAGCATGCGGGTCCAGACCACGAAAATTCTCGTCTGGCCGCGTGTGATTTCGGACTGGTACTCACCAATGAGCCGGGTACCGGTCGGGATCAGGATGCGCCGACCGTCGAAAGAATAGACGTCCTGAGAGACGATCGCCCTCACCTGCCCGGGAAGGTCGCTGACGATGGCCGTCTCGAGGATGCCGGGGATCAGCGTTCCCTCAGGAACGAGCGCGTCGATACGTTCGATCCTTTTTGCCTTGGCGCCGCGGTCGCCAATACTGGACGCCGCGGCCAGAAACTTGCTGCTGCGATCCTCACCGGCGACGGTCAGCCCCTCCCCCTCGTTGCCGGTCAAACTGCCTTGCCCGCCGGCGGTCGCATTGTCGACCACGACCAGTTTCGAGCGGAAGCGCTCGGGGAATTCTTCGGCCGGCGCTTCGACCGCTTCCGGCGGCGGCGGCGTACCGGGAACGGGCGGCGGTGGCACCTCGAACTCGGTCGTATCGGCCTCTTCTGCCGGAGGAGGCGGTGGGGGTGGCGGCGGAATCTGGACGATCTCCGGCGCCGGAGGTTCCGGCTCCGGCTCACCCTCGCGCACGAAGGATGGAGGACGGAACGTCGTGGTGGTGAACTCCTCGTCGCCGTCGAGCGTGTCGCGGACCGGCGGCTGCCTGCCGGCGAGAACCAGATAACCGGCAGCAATGCCCAGCAGGACCAGAACGGCGCCACCGACGAGCTGCTTACGACGAACGGCGTTGTCGGCAATAACGGGGTCGTCGCTCTGACCGAGGGCCACGAGTTCGGGGGAGCGCTTCATCAGTTTCCGCTCCGACGCCGGCGCTTGGCCTTGTCATCTTCGACTGGCCCGAGGATTGCCGGATCGGGTGCAGCGAAATCCGACTTTCTGAGATTGAAGATGCAGATCCACTGATCGCCGTCCCGCAGCGTGAACTGGGTCGCCGTTCCGTCGACGACGATGTACTCCCCTTCCCTGCGGAAGTTTCTGAGCGTTTCGGAGAAATCCGAGTTGACCGCGAAGATCGCCGGCACGCGTCGGTCGAATTTGAAGAAGGTCTTGTTGCCATCGTCGAAGACCATGAGCGGCTTCAGCCGAACATCACCGGAGAACGAATAGTCGATGTTGACGTTCGCTTTGTCGATGCCGGAGATGTTCGGCCAGGCAGCTCGTTGTTCGGCCTCCTGTCGCAAAGCAGCGTTGAGATTCTTCTCCGGGTAGTGGAAGCGGATTCCAAAAACCTTGCGGCCAGCCTCGGGCGCGAAATCATGCAGTTCGAGATAGTAGATGCGCTTGTCGGTGACGACGTTCATGTTCGTAACGACGTCCTTGGCGATCGGCTTGACGAAGAGGATGTTGCCCTTCTCGGCCGGGACGACCTGCCAACTTTCCGTGTCACCGAGCGAAATCGTTTCAAACTTCTCGTCCTCGTCGAAGATGATCATGGTCGAGATGCCGTAGGTCGCGAAAACCTGGACGACGTTGTTTTCCTGATAGGTGACACTCGTCACCCGTGCATCGAGAGAACCACCCTTCGGGGTCTGCGCGGCGAAAGCCGGCCAGAAGGAGCCGCACAGCATGAGCATCACAGCCCAGGAGCGACCCCTCATTGCGTATCTCCCGGTGTGACCGTCTCCTGATCTCGGCGGTAGGAATAGACCTGGAAGCCGAGAGGGTTCTCGAAGCGCCATTCGTTGCGGACCGGCGTGTCGGTATAGCGGAAGCGCACGACGGAGATCCAATGACGGACGATCGATTCCGTGTCGCTGCGCTCGTTGGTGGAGAACCGGACGATCGCCGTGCTGGCGTTCGGGAACGTCACGGATTTGATCTCGACGAGAACCCGCTTCAGCCGGCCATAGACCTTTGTGGGGTTCTGCGGGTTGGCGGCGCTGTAGAGAAACTGAAGTTCGCGCGCCGCCTCGTCGGCGGAAAGGAGCGCCGCGATACCAAAATTCTCGGTAATGGCGTAGGGATCGTAGCCTTCGCGGGCACGGATATAGCGCACGACGTTGGCTTGTGTGATCGCCTGCTGCTCGGTCAGGTTGGCAGGCCGTGTCAGGCCGGACTTCACCTCGATGTAGCCAGTGGTCTGGTCGACGGTGACGACATAGGGCTCGAAGCTCTTCAGAGGTAGCATAAGCACCACGGCGAGCAGGCTGAGCAGGGCGATCCCGGCAAAGACGATCGAGAAGAACCAGGCGACGCGCGCCGAGCGCTTCGCCCGCTTGATGATCTCCTGCTCCCAGATATCGCCTTGCTGGAAATAGGACCGCAGCGCGGATTCGGACTTGTCTGCCATCCCTGCCCTTTTCGTGTTGTTCGGGACCCAACATCAACCTGCCGTCACATCTGCCGCGGCGTTCCATTCGACGTGATCGCGCGCTGCATGGAGGCGCCCGCGCCATCCTGCCGTGGTGAGTGGAGTCGAGCCTGGACGCGATGGACGGCGGCCTGCGTCTGGCGGGCGGATGTTCCGATGGCGGCACGGCTCCAGAAGATTCCCCTTGCGGTCAGTTGCCGCGAACGAGGCCCGATCGGCGTCGCCAACCCGCCCGCGATGCCTTGCGCGAGGGACTGCACCTGAAGGAGAACGAAGCTGCCAGCAAGGCAGAGCATGATGAAAGCAGCAAAGTCGCTGAGCTTCAGCTCGCGATTGCCGGAAATGCTGTCGATCGTCGTCAGTTCCGGTTCCATCGCCGCGATCAGGAATGCGGCGATCACGTAAACGAACAGCGGAATGATCGCATAGAGCAACGACTGGTTCAGCCATCCCATGGCATAGCTACGGGTCACATCGAAAAAGAAGCAGGCAATGAAGATCGGCGCGGTGCCCAGCAGCACCCACAGCACGACCTTGGCTAGGACGAGAATGCCTAGCGCGATGGCAACGAACAGGCCGGCAAACACCATGATGATCATGCCGATCAAGGCCGGGAGGACGGACAGATAGCCGGCCTGCTCTGAGAAGGCCGCCGCGGCGGTGTTTGCCGTCTTCCAGATTTGCGATAGCCCATTGGTGGGTTCGCTCACACCTGTGCCGGAAGCCGCCAGGATGGCGCGGCCGGCCGCTTCCGGCACGGTCGTCAGCCAGTCATAGACAAGATCGTTGAAATTCGACCATGTGCCGACAAGCACCAGGATGACGAAGACGCGCACCAGCCTGCCGATGATCTCGGCGACGCTGAGGCGTGACGTCCCGAGGAAAAGCTGCACGCCGTAGAACAGCACGGCAAGGACAAAGAGCAGACGCAGAAGCGGCTCGAGATCCTGGCTCAGCGCCTCGTACGCGCTCTGGGAAAAATTCTCTCCCGAAGCGTCAATCCGATCCAGCAGTTCTCCAATGAAGTCGTCCACCGCCCTGCCCTATTCTTCGTCGCCAGTCGCGAAGCCCTGAATCGCCGCCAATACCGCGGCCCTGTCCGCGTTGACCGAAAACATCGGCCCGCATTCGTCGCCGGTGCTGGCAAAGCTCGACAGATTGGCCGGCCGTTTGCACGGCGCCGTCTTCTCGCGCGGCGTGCCGCATCCGCTGGCGAGAACCGCCAGCGCGAACACCAGAGCTTTCGAGATGCACTGCCGCCCTCTCATTCGTATCGCAACGCTTTTTTAGTGTTCGACATATCGGTCAGCTTGCGCTGGTTCTCGGCGTGCAACGACTGCACGCCGGCATTCAGCACGCCGATCATCTCGTTCAGCGTCAGGCCCGTCTGGACCTGGAGCTGCGTGTTCTGGTCGATCGATCCTTTGATGTCCTCGGCCTTGCCGATATCGCCGCCGGCTGTTTCGAGAGCGGACCGGCGCGTTTCAACTGCAGCTTGAGAACCAGTGATCATAGCGGAGACGCCCATCACCGTTTTCATGAGCTCCTCATAGGATTTGTCGCTGGCCAGCGAGCTGTTGTCCTTGCCCGAAAGAGAGCGCACGAGCTGCAAGCCGTTGATGAAAAGCGTGGCAGCTTCGACCACTTTGGGATCGAGTGAGCCGAAATCGGCGATCCCACCCTTCAGGATGCTGTCGAAGGACGGCATGGAGGAGACGCTAAAACCGTTGCCGATCGCGATATCCTTCAGGGGACCAGCGTCGCCCCCGCGGTCGCCGGTGACCGCCTTCAGGGTCTCCTCGACCGTTGTGAGGATTTCCTTGTTCGTATCGAGAATCTTGCCGGTCTTTTCAGCGGTATCACGTGCGACCGCGTAGTTGGTCTTGTCGATGACCGGGATATCGGCTGCTGCCGGCGCTATGCCTGCGCCGACGAACGCCAGAATTGCCAACGAGCGTTTCATGTCGATCTCCATCATTGAATATCGAGGAGCAGCTGCGCCTGCGTGTCTATACGCTGGACACATGCCCTCGCGTCGGCGTCCCAAACAAAGCCTTCGCGCCCGTCGCAGAAGCCGGTAACCGGCCTATCGTCGCCATCGTTCCCCGTCTCGTAACGGGTTGATCGGTTCGTGCCGGACAGGTCGCCGAGCGTCATGGCGTTGCTGGAATTGGTAAGATCGGCGAACGCCGTCCCGAGCAGGATCAGCCGATTGATGAGCTCGATGTTGGCGTTGCGCGCGCCCGAATTGTGATCCCAGCTGTCCTGGATCGTGCCGGAACCCATATTGCCGAGTTGTGTCAGCCAGGATGAGACATCGCCGGACCCCTCCCCGATCGCAGCCGTAAGGCCCATGGCGTTCATGGTGCTGGTCCGGGCGCCCGCATAGGCGCTGCCACCGCCATAGTTGAGCGGAATGCCCGATTTGTCGGAGCCGCCGAAGGCCGGAAGCCACTTCCGGGTTATGTTGGCGACATAGCCCTGCGTCTCCTTGAACGGCGGGATGCCGCCATATTTGTTCACGTTCCCCGCGCCGGCATTGTATGCGGCAAGCGCCAGGGAGACGTTGCCGTTGTACTTTCGAAGCTGCTGCTTGTAGTAGCGCGCGCCGCCGCGCAGGTTCTGCTCGATATTGTAGGGATCGACGCCGAGATCGCCCGCAGTGCCCGGCATTAGTTGCGCAAGGCCGACCGCGCCCACGGGGGACTTTGCGCATGGGTTGAAGCGACTTTCCTGGTAGACGAGCGCCAGGAACTGGTTTTCGTCAACGCCCTCCTCTCGCGCGATTCGGCGCACAAGGCCGGCGATCGCCGGATTGGCATTCGCCGCTGCGACAGGATCATCCTTGCGGCCCGGCCGGTACATCGAGCAGGTGACGCTCTGATTGTTGACGTAGCGCTCCTCGTCGACCGTCTCGATCTCGGCGGTTTTCCGGCCGCGATCCTCGCGATCGTCCAGCACAGTGCCGTCAATGGTGGGGATGTCGGCCAAAGCAGGCGATGCCGCAAAGAGCAGCAGGAGGGA
Source organism: Neoaquamicrobium microcysteis (assembly GCF_008180155.1). Classification (GTDB taxonomy): domain Bacteria; phylum Pseudomonadota; class Alphaproteobacteria; order Rhizobiales; family Rhizobiaceae; genus Aerobium; species Aerobium microcysteis. Next base: position 138,707 of record NZ_VSZS01000059.1, read on the forward strand.
AAGACGCCGGATCATGCTGGAACCTCCCAGCCGCAGAACGCGGGCAGCCACTTCGCCGGATCGTCACCGAGCTGCGCGCGAAGCGCTGCACATTGCTCGATCGTCTCCTTGCGGCCGGACATCACGCGAACAAGGTCCGGCATGGAGGTGAGGTCGAGCCTGGCGATGACGGAGTCGTTCCCGTGCTTGATCAGGAACGTCCGCCGCTCAGGCGGGGTATTGCGGATGAAGGCGTATTCCTTGGTGGTCAGTCCGAAGCGTCGAATGTAGCTTTCCTCATCCGCTCGCGGGTTGGGGAAGTGCAGATTGGTTGCCGACTGCTCGATCAGCGTGTGCGATTGCGGCGAACGCGCAATGTCGGCCGCCGACTGTGTGCCGAACCCGACGATCCCGTTGAGCTTTCGGATCGTCTTCATCTTGTCGACGATGTAGTTGGAAAAGACCGTATCCTGCAGAAGCTTCCAGCCCTCATCCATGAAGATGAGAACCGGCTCGCCGGTAAGCAACTCGTCCAGCCGATGATAGAGGTACATCAGCGCCGGCGTGCGCACCTCCTGATTGTCGAGGATATGCGTCATGTCGAAGCCGAAGATCCGCCGGCCGGAAAAGGACAACACGTCGCGCGGCGCATTGAACAACCAAGCCTTCTCACCCTCGAACCATGGACGCAGGCGCGACTGGAGATCGTTGGCGTCGGAACGTGATCTGCCCATCAAGAGCCCGGACAGATTGGCAAGCGTGCGCTGCTCGATTGGCTCCTGGCAAATGCGACCGATCGCCCGCTCGAGCGTATCTTCTTCTTCCTGGGAGAAGCCGCCGCCATCGGCCGGGTCGAGCATGGCCTTGAGAAGGCGATGCAGAAACTCGCGATTGGTCGCGTTGTTCTCCAGCTGCATTGGATTGAAGCCGGTCGCGATGCCAGGCTGGAGCACCTCATAGGCGCCATCGACGGCACGGATAAAGATCTCGGCGCCGCGATCCTTATCGAAGAAGACGGCTCGCGGCTCAGGCGAGATCCGGAAGGCTTGCGCAAGCAAGAAGGTCAGCGCCACGGTCTTGCCCGACCCGGTCGGGCCGGTCACGAGAAAATGGCCGATGTCGCGCTGGTGGAAATTGAACCAGTAGGGCGTCTGCGACGTCGTCTCGAGGATCGCAATCGGTAGTCCCCAGTGGTTGTCACGAACCGAACCGGTCGCGAAGTTGTGCAGCGACGAGAAGCCGGAAAAATTCGCGCTGGACAGCATGCAGGAGCGTGCGATGTAGGCGTGATTGCCCGGCAGCTGCGCCCAGTACGAGGCCTCCATGTTGAGGTCCTCGCGCAGCCAATTGATGTTCATGTCCGTGAGACATGAGCCGAGTTCGGCGACCGCCTTGTCGAGGCCGGCGAGATCCCGCGACAAGCACAACAGGCTGAAATGGTGATAGCCGAAGACAGCTTCCTGATTGAGTAGGCTGTTCAGCGCGAAATCGGTATCGGTCTCGACAGTGCTGCCCGATTCGTCCGACGCGTGGATCTGGCGCTGCAGCCGCGAAATGCGCTCCTGCGCGATCGGCTTGTCAGCAAGCGTGAACGACTGGGTGCAGATGAACTCGTGGTTCATCTGTAGGAGCCCATCGAGCATCCCCGGCCCGGAGAACGGGGGATATTCCTTGATCGACAGCATGGCGCCGAAGCGGCTTTCCGCCTCGGTCGCACCCTGTGCCTGCAACGTCCGCTTCGAGAAATACAGACGCGACGTCCCGACATAGCTGCGGATGCCCATGCGGGGCAGGCGCATCTCGCGCGCGACGCCGCAGGTGAGCAGCGCGTTGATGAAGGCGCAGGGTTCCGAGTACGGCTCGCCATCGCGGTAAGCGACGCCAAGCGGACGGGCGCCGTACTTTTGCAATTCACGCGTGACGTTCCCTACGATCTCTTCGAGTTCGTTGATGCGTTCGTGCAACCGCTGCTCAAGCACCTCTTTTCCGGAGGAGCGATCGAGCAGTCGCGAAAATCCTTCGGCGGCACCGAGCGCGCCACGCATCCCGGAACGGACGATCGTGAGGTAGAGCTCGTTTGTGAACATGCGCTTGTCGCGCAACGATGCCATATAGCGCGTGTTCAGAAGTTCGCAGAACGGGTCAGAGAAGGCTCCGCCGATCGATGGCTTGACCTCCTTGCGAATTACAGTCGACCAGAGCGAATAGCGGCTCGAGCCGAGTGCTCGGATCAGCGTGTTCTGGACGGCCGCGCGCATGTTGAGCTCGGCCTGATGCTCAGTCTGAAAGAACAGGCCATCCAGCTTGATCACCGAAAGGATCGCCCCGCTTTCGAGGCCGATAACGGTGTCTGCGACATGGCGCAGGTACGGAATGTGGTTCGACATCGGCCGCTCGCGCCGGCGCTCACGACCAAATCCCAGCTCTTCGGCGACGACGTTCAACATGATCACGGCCCGTACGAGTTGGTGCGCCAGAACAGCCGGTTCGGCGTACGAGGCGTGCGGCGGCCGACGACCTGGGCGAGATCGAGGATCCGGATATCGCGGCTGCAGAAGGCGAAGAGCGCGAGATAGATCAGTGGCGCCATCAACGCCGACCAGAAGCTTGTGCTGACCAGGAAGGCGATCAGCGTGAAGCCGACGATGATGTAGAAGGCATTCAGAGGTATGCCCCACATCATGGGCGGCCGTGTGAGGCCGATCACCAGTGGCGTCAGATGCGGCTTTTCGTCGGTGAACTCGACCATGGCTCAGTTCCCCACGGCCGCGATCATCTCGTCGACGATCGCCGGCGCGCCAAAGACGAGACCGATGCCAAGCACCACTGCGCCGGCAGTGAACCAGGAGAGGCGTCCAGCGAAGGCGAGGAAGCCGAGCGCGATCACGGCAATGATGGCGAGCAGCCGTCCGAACGGGCCGGTGATGAAATCGACGATCATCTGGACCGCGGTTTCCAGCGGCGCGAAGGCGCCAGAGGATTGCGCGAGTGCCGGCTCCGCAAACACCAGACAGATGGCCACCATCGTGGCGAAGGCTGTCGGCATCGGCACTGGCCGAGCAGCGGGCGAATTGGAAACGTCGTTCATGATTGCCTCCGGCTAAAAATGCATAACACCGCCGACCCATTGGCGGCGTTCGCGCGATGTGATGACTCCGCGGGCGGGGCTTGATCGCTGCCCATCGGCAACGTCACCCTGTTTGCTCGCAGCCGCACCGCTTCCCTCAAGGCCCATCTGGATGTTGAGGATTTCGGCGACGTACCCGATAGTTTCCTTGAACGGCGGAATGCCGCCATGCTCGCGCACGCGTCCCTCGCCAGCGTTGTAGGCGGCAGCAACGAGAAGCGGATTGCCGAACTCATCGGTCAGCTCGCGGAGGTAGCGGACCCCGCCATCGATATTCTCGCCCGGATCGCAGATATCGGTCACACCGAATCGCTCGGCTGTCGCCGGCAGAAGCTGCATCGGTCCGCGCGCGCCCTTGGGCGAATTGCGCAGCCGGTCGAGCCTGCTTTCGGCGGTCACAACCGCGACGGCGAACTCCGCGTCGACATCGTGTCGCTGCGCCGCTTCGATGACGAGGCGTGTGATCTCAGCAGGCGTTGCCGGCGACGGCCCGCACTCCGGCATCCCGGGCCGAACGCCACTATCAAAATGATTGCCATCAGGTTCGAGCCCGCCGGCATCGGATGCTGGCACGCTGATCGGCTGGGGCGCCTGGTGCTGGGGAACGATTTCACCATCCTCCCCCAGCACATAGTCGTCCGGCATCCGGGCCCAACGGGCTTCGGCAACTGTGTCGGCGGCGGACGGGACGCCATCCCCATGCCAAACTTCTCCAGCCTCTTGGCGCCGTAGAAGTTTCGATGCGTCCAGTTCGGACGCCATTGCCGCCCGGCCCGCGATAACGCACATGCTCGTGAGGATTGTCACGGCCAGGAGCGGCGCTATCGATGGTGATTTTGTTCGGCTTCCCATGGGTCCGCGTCCAAAGCCTTGTACCGGCAGATGTGAGAATGGTTAGGCGACAGAAAAAACAATGTCAATTTGATTGTGATTTTTCTTGCAATGAATGAGGAGGCAGGTCAGTGTCGAGCGCAATGACAACCTGGAGGCGACGGAAAATGAGACGAACGGCCTGGTGCCTGGCAGCGATCGGCATATGCCTGCCCGCCTATGCGGCCGGGCCGGTGGACGAAGCGTATGTCCGTTCGCTCGCGGCGCCCGGGAAGACCGTCCTGGTCATGGAATATTACGACGGCCAGGGGAAAGTGTCGGAGCGCAAAGGCTATGCGTCGGCTTCCGGGTTCGAGGCAGTGTCGCCTACTGACTTGCGAGTCGATGCGAATCTGACGGTGCACCTCTACGGGATCGAGCCGTGCAAGGGTGACATGGTCAATCGCAAGGAAGGTTTTGCTGGATCCTGCGACGATTACGCTCGCCAGGGTCTGGCGACGCTCCTTCAGTCCCCTCGTGTTATCTACTGCCGCGCCTTTGTCAGCGAGACCGGCGCGCAGGCGCAGGACGCAACCTGCTACGGCTACTACAACTATCCGGGCAGCCTCGACTCGATCGACATGTTCGAGGAGCAGCTGGTCTCGCTCGGCACTCACCGCATCACAAAGCGGCCTGACGGGACGCCGGCAAGGAGCGACCTCAAGGAAGCCGAGGACATCGGCCGCCGCGGCTATGGCATGTGGGCTGATCCACGGGTTGCGGCCGAATGAAGTCCCCTGCCCTCTTCGTGTCGCTGACTATCGGCTTGACGCCGGTAACGGCCGCGCCGCCGAAGGGTTACTTCGAACTGAAACCAGGCGTGACGCTCGAAAGCGGAGACAGCTGGCAGTACAGCGGCCGACACTTCCGGCTCTTCGGCGTGCAGGCCTGCCTGCGCGGTACAGTATACACCGATAGGTCGGGCGCTCGTCGCGACTGTGGTGAGGCGTCATTGGCCGTGTTGGCCGCCTACATCGCAGATACGCATCCGGTTTGTGCGCAGGTCGGGCGATCGGCTGGAACGGTCTTTGTGTCCTGCTACGCAACGATCGGCGCCGACCGGCTCGATCTCGCCAATCTGATGATCTCCTCGGGCTTTGCCTTCGCCTCCCTCGACGGACGCGGCCTGCCCCACCACGCGTCCTACGCTGTGGTGGAGCAGGCCGCGCGGGAAAAGAAGGTCGGGCTGTGGCAATTCGATGATGTGCAGCATCCGGCGCTCCTGCTCGGTCAGCGTGCAGCCGATGGAAGAACCTCACCATGAGGTCGGTTGCCACCAGGTCGAACGTCGCGGCGTTGCTGCTGACCGCCCTGCCCTATCCCGTCCATGGGGCCGACCTTCTGCGCGATCAGAGATCGTCCTCGGTCGCGGCAGAATCGGTCTCAGACTCGAGCCCGATCACGAAAATCTCTGGCCGGACGTCCGTCATCGATGGCAGAACGCTTTGGTTCCCAACGGGCCGGCACAAGGTGCGGCTGGCCTCGATCGACTCCTGTGAACTGCCACAGTGGGCCTACGATCCTCGCCGCCACGGCGAAAGCGCGATCCCGAAGCCGGTGCCGTGCGGGCCCCTGGCGAAGGCTTGGCTGAAGCGCAAGGTTGGCAGCGCTCAAGTGACCTGTATCGTTCGGTCACGTGATGCCGATGGTGCGCTCTTAGGCCATTGCTCGGTGCGCGGTCGCGATTTGGCGCTGGAAATGCTGCGCGTCGGTTGGGCGCGAGTGAACTCACCGGCGCCGGCCGAATATCTGACCTGGCAGAATTATGCCGTCTCTGCCCGGCACGGGATGTGGGCCACCTATGTGCTCGACATGCCTGAATGGCGACGCAAGGCGGTAGACCGAACGCCGACCAGAAGGCCTATCGCTGATTTCAACCTGCTTGCCGAACGCGAAAGCGAGATCTCACCGCCGTTCGAAGATGCGCGTAAGCGCCCGAAGCGAACAGACCGATAGGTTGATCGAGGAGATGCCCCCATGAACCGAATTATGCTGACCGCGACAGCGACAATCCTCGCCGCGGCGACGTGGACGTCAGTCCCGGGCCGCGCAGAAGCGAGCGAGTGGGGATGCGAGGTGCTCTTGTGCGCGTCATCCTCGAACCCGGCCTGGCGAGGTGTGCCGGCCTGTCACCCTCCGATGTATCGGTTGATCTCGGCGATGAAAGGCTGGGGGTTTTCCTGGCCGACCTGCCCCGAGGCCGGAACCGGCAAACCCGGTTATGAGGCCTACGACGAGTGTCCCGCGGGTTGGAGCGTTGGATCCAGCAATCAGGATCATGCCGGCCGACAGGCCGATTTATGTTTTCAGGTTCGCAACAGCTGTCCGTCAGGCTTCGGCGGTCGCGATGGTTGCGAGCAAACTGTAACGATGCCTCGTCCCTTGCGAGAAGATCCGTATTATTTCGACATCAGGGCCGACGACGGCAACGTGAATCGGCACTGGTTCAACCTGCGCCGGTAGCCATAGAGGCGCTAACAGCCCCGTCCGGTCACCTCTGCGGCTGTTCCGTCCGACGCGCAACCTTGGGCGGCGGACGCGAACCTCCCTCCATTTCATTACCGCCGCCGGGAGCCCTGCGGTCGAGAGCTTTTGCAAGGTCAGGTCTGAACGGATGCAGGGTGTGGATTGCGCGTTCTACCTCGCTCACCGACAAGACCGTCGCGTTGGAGGTCATGAGCGCCATCAGATAAAGGAGCTTGTCCCGCGCTTCCCCGGAGTTCGTGGGCTTCAAAGCGACCAACGCCTCCAGCGCCCTAATCTCACGCATTCCGTAAAATCGGACGACAGGATGGAGAAGAAGAGACCAAGGTTGACGCGAATATCTGCGCAGCCGGGCGGCTGTCGACCGCGTTCTGTAGTGCAGCGATACTACCTCTCGAATCGTACCAGTTCGACTGGTTGGCGTGAGACCCATTCAATTCTCTCCAGAACTGCCTTCCCCGCATGCAGAGAGCTGTCAATCGCTCCAGACGTTCCGAATCTTACTCTCAGCAATCAAGTTTGATTGAAAGGGGGTATCTGCCTCCCCTTTTTCGCAATGGGGATGGCATCATCCCCTTTTGTGCAGTGCGAATATGCGATCTTATGCATCGCGCTGGGCGGCGCGGGTGACTCGATTGATCGGGAGACCGAGTCGTGCATAGAGCCCTTGTCGTCGAAGACCAGAACCTGATGCGCCTGGCCCTCATGGCCGAACTGCGTGCGGGCCTGCGAGACTGCTATGTAGCCGGCGCTCAAACCCTTCCGATGGCAAAGCAGCTTCTCGATCAAGATCAGTTCGATCTCGTGATCACTGACCCGGGCTTGCCAGGGTTCGATCCAACTTCTCGTCATGATCGACTTCACGTTGTAGAGACGATCATCGAGGCCGCGCCCGGTGCCGCACATCTCGTCGTCACCGGTTCGGATGACGAGGACGAGGCATTGGCTTGCCGATTGCTCGGCGCGAGAGCCTATATCTGCAAGACGGGATTGTCGCAAGGCGAGTTGCCCCTCGTGCTCAAACAGATCGACCGGGGCGAATTCTCCATCCAGTTGTCCGATCTGGACACCGCGAAACTGGATTTGCGCTTCCCTACCCTCACTCCCCGCGAGGACGAAATCCTCGCCATGATGATGCATCGCAATACCGGTACGAAACGTCGCGCGGTGTTTCAGGAGATGGCGACCAAGGCTGGAATCAATGCCGCTAGCGCCGAAAGATACTACAAGCAGGCGCGCGCCAAGTTGTTGAAGTTGGGTCGCCTCCCCGAGGGTCTCTGACGGATGAGCGAACTCAACATCCACGGCGTGCTCGTGCCGATCGCACCGAACGAAGTCTCGCCGGAAGTCTGGAACGCTCTGGAAACCGGCGCCTATGAGGCGAACGAAGCACGGCGAGTTGCTCGTGCCATACGTCCAGGAGATCGCGTTCTGGAGCTTGGCGCCGGCCTGGGCGTCATCACATCGATCATCGCCTCGGTTGAGGACGTTCGTGTCTGGAGTTTCGAGGCCGATCCGCAGACCACCCGGCTTGCCAAGCGTGTCATCGACTTGAACTGCGACGGCAATGTCGTGCTCTCAAACGGCATCCTGGCGGCGGGCCCTTCCAAGACGGTGTCCTTCTACCGTCGGGCAGACTTTTGGATGTCGTCGGGACTTGCGGAGCAAGGCCCCTATGCAGAGGTCATCGAGATCACATCAGGCGACATCGACGCCTTCATCGAGCAGCATAGCATCAACGCCGTGGTCATGGATGTCGAGGGAGCAGAGCTCGACCTGCTGCAGGACGCAATGTTGCCGGGGATAGAGCGCGTCTTCCTCGAACTGCACGACCACCTGTATGGCCTGGCAGGAGTTCAGGCGATCACCGCGGCCATGGCGCAAAAGGAACTGATCTACGATCCGCGGGGATCGAGTGGCCCCTGTGTTCTGTACTCGATCGACGACGGCGAAAGAAAATTCGATGCGGAGGTGGCCCATGCGATTTGACACATTCCCCGGCGCCCTCTCGGGGCTATTGGCCCTCGCTTCGATGGCCGTCGCCGCCTACACCGATCCGAGCGTCCTCACCATCGAAGGTGATCAGCGAACTGTTTCCGACCGATATCCCGTCGAGCGGTTGCGCTCGGACTTCGACAACGTCGAAATCGAAACGCGAACGCCGTGGACCAAGGAAGACGAAACCATCAAGTTCCGGGGTCCGAGGATCGCTGACGTTCTGCGGAGGCATGGGCTGCAGGGTGACAAGTCGGTGCAGTTCATCGCGTACGACAATTTCACCTCGGAGATCCTGCTAGAGGAGATCCAGAGCTACCAGCCGATCTTTGCGATCGACCGCGCATGCGTTAGCGCGGACGTGCAGTCCGGCAGATGCAAGACAGATCAGGAATTCACGCCGCTATCTCCCGAGGAACAGGGGCCGGTCTTTTTGGTCTGGCCCTATGATCAGCTCCCTGCGGAATATGTACCCGCCCGCAATTCAATCTGGGTCTGGTTCGTCGTCGCCGTCAGGCCGGTGGAATGAGGAGGTTTGCGCCAAGGCTCAAATCCGCCCTGCCCTTCACAAGCTTGGGTATCGCGCTGCTACTCTGCGGCGGGGCTTTCGTCCGATCCGAACAGTATCGTGCCGAGTCGGACCTGAACTACAGTCAGACGTACGAAGTTCAGTGGAGGACGACGCAAATCCGTGAGCATCTTGCTCGGATCCATGGCGAGCTGCGCCTGGCGGCGGCGACCGGTCGTATGGAAGCTGATCTCAAACGCCAGGTCTTTTTGCTCAATACGAATGTCGACCAGTTGCTGAAGCTCGAATATGCGCCAAAATTCTTGGGCGACCGCGATGTCGAGCTACTGCGCGGCTTGCAGGCCATAACGAGCAACCATCTTGATCCAATACTCGAAGGCAGCACGACCTTCAAAGGCGCGCTTCAGGTAATGCCTGATTTGGAACAGCGGATGTTCGAGGTTTCCGGGACCGCTGTCGCACATGCCGAGACCTTGAACGCGACGGCGCACATTGAAGAAGCGGCGTCGCGAAACAGGTTCCTGTTTGCGGTAGCAGTGGTACTTGCTGCTATCGGCTACACTATCATCCATCTGCGAAATGCCTTCGCCAGACGGCAGGAACAGCACCTGCGGTCGTTCTCTTCGCTCTACGCGCACATGACGCGGTCGCGTGTCACCGCCTTGAAGCTGTTTCTGGGCTACCAGGACGAAGGCGACGTAAAGCACCCCGAGATGTTGATGCCGGCGAGAGAAGCGGTCCAGCAGCTGGAAGCCATCACAAACGGCCTCGGCACAGTAGCGTATGCAAATAAGGATACCCGCCGGGAAAGTCTGGCGACGGTTCTCGATCAGCTAGGCACGGTCGGTCCCTGCAAACTTGTTATGCGCGTCACTCCGGACGCCGCTCAGGCAAAGGTACCGGCTGCGCCGATGCGCCTGATCCTCGATGAGCTCATCCAGAATGCCGGGGCCACACTTGGAGACAGGCCGAAAGGCCAGATCATGGTCGCCGCGAAGGTTGAGGATCATCGCTTCTTAAGGCGGCGCGACCTGTTGGTTGAGATACTCGATGACGGCCCGGGTATGTCGGCCGAGGTATTGGCGAAAGCGAAAACGCCATTCTTCTCTACGCGTGCGGGCTCACACACGGGGCTGGGACTGACAGGTTGTGCGCAGATGGCGGCCGCTTTCGAGGGCGAGATTACTGTCGCATCGAAATTTGGACGTGGGACTTCGGTACAGGTCCGAATACCTGTTGGAGGCGCTGCATCAGCTCGATAGTTCGCTGAGTTGCGCTTCTGCCTAATAGCCGCAGCGAAAGGCGTTTCCGGCAAGAGCGCCGGGTGAGTCGGGTGTCCCTCCAAGCGTTGGTTGCGTCCGCACGAACATGATGCCCCGCTTCTGCATCAAGATTGTCACCTGACAATTTCCGGAAAACGACTGAAAATCAGTATGATAAGTGGTTTTCGGACCGGTGTTAAGAAAGCGTTAACTCAATATTCCTTGACCGGTCGATGGGAGTCAGATCAATTTGCGCAAATTTACACGATTGGCTCAGTTTTGCGACTTTCACGATGAACCCAACCCGAGCTGTCAATTCGCGACCTAAAGGTGCTCAGGCGTTTGATGAAACGATCTGGGAAGATTCTCAGGCCTTGGGTTCTCAACTCCAGGTCTTGCGCGAGCGCCTATTCCCGCCGGAAGCCAAGAAGGAACTCCGTTCGTTCTCGACGGCCGAAACCGCAAAACTGATCGGCGTCACCGAAAGCTATATCAGAAATCTGGCAACCGACGAAGCGGGCCCGATCCCGGAGAAGGCGCATACTGGACGGCGCCGCTACACGCTCGAACAGGTCCACGCATTGCGGCAGCACCTAACGAAGGGCAAGACGTCCTATGTGCCATGGCGCAAGGATGGGGAGCACCTTCAGGTTATCGCGGTCACCAATTTCAAAGGTGGATCTGGCAAGACCACCACCGCGACACATCTCGCACAATATCTCGCCCTTCATGGCCACCGCGTCCTAGCCGTCGACCTCGACCCCCAGGCATCAATGTCCGCCCTGTTCGGCTATCAGCCCGAATTCGACGTCGCCGACAATCAAACGCTTTATGGCGCGATCCGTTACGATGAGGAGCGCCGGCCGCTCGCAGAGATCGTGCGCAAAACATATTTTGCGGGCCTTGATCTCGTGCCCGGCAATCTCGAGCTGCACGAATTCGAGCACGATACGCCTCGCATTCTGTCGAGCGGCGAGCACGACGACGATGGGCTGTTCTTTATGCGGGTCGCCAAAGCGTTGCACAGCGTGGCGGACGATTACGACGTGGTGGTCATTGATTGTCCGCCACAGCTCGGCTTTCTGACTATGTCGGCGCTGTGCGCTGCAAGCGCCGTGCTGATCACCGTGCACCCGCAAATGCTCGACGTCGCCTCAATGAACCAGTTTCTGGCCATGACGTCGCAATTGCTGGCGGTGGTGCGCGATAATGGCGGCAACCTCGACTATGACTGGATGCGCTATCTGGTAACGCGGCATGAGCCTAACGACGGTCCTCAGAACCAGATCGTGGCCTTCCTGCGCAATTTATTCGGCGAACGCGTGCTCACGCCGATGATGGTGAAATCGACGGCTATTTCCGACGCCGGTCTGTCAAAGCAGACGGTTTATGAAGCCCCGCGTGAGTCGATGCACCGGCAGACCTACGATCGCGCGTTGGAGTCGATGGACGCCGTGAATGGCGACATTGAGAAGTTGATCCTGCAGGCTTGGGGAAGGGCGGCCAAATGAAGAAACCCGATGGAAGGGGCAGGGACATCCTTCAGGGCCTCGTGGCTGCAGGCAAGCCAGGGCGCCCGACCGACGGATCGCTGCAGCAAGCGCGGCCGTCGGGCGCGGTCAAAGCGATGAGCCTGGGCCTTGATCGCCTTTCCGCCGAAGCGGCCCAAGCAAAGGCCTTGCGCGAAGAGCTAGCAAACCGCGAGACGACCCAGGAACTCGATCCGGCTCTGTTCAGTCCCTCGATCGTCTCGGATCGGATTCCGTCTACCAGCGACAGCCGCTTTCAGGAGCTGAAGGCGGCGATTGCTGAGAACGGTCAGCAGATACCGATCATCGCCCGCCCGCACCCGTCCGAAGAGGGGCACTTCCAGATTGCAGCTGGACACCGCCGCTGGCGTGTGGCGCAGGAGCTTGGACTAAACGTCAAAGCGATCATTCGTAAACTCACCGACCAGGAAGTGGTTATCCTGCAAGGCCAGGAGAACGGGCCGCGGGAAGATCTCACCTTCGTCGAGCGGGCGCGGTTCGCCATGCAGATGGAAAGTCACGGCTTTGACCGCGATACCTTGTCGGCCGCCCTGAGCGTCGACAAGCCTGAGATTTCGCGGCTTCTAACGGTGGCGCAAGCAATCGGTGAGGATCTGATCGTAGCGATCGGGCCAGCCCCGAAGGTGGGCCGTCCCAGATGGCTTCAGCTCGTCAAGGGACTCGAACAGTCCGGCGCACACGACGCGCTGCACAAACTGCGCGCCTCTTCGGAGTTCGTAAGCGCGGACAGCGATCAGCGCTTTGCGCTCGCTCTCCAGGCAGTTAGCCCCGGCAGGCGGGCGAGCAAGCGCCGACCGGCATCGTCTGACCGCGTTGCCTGGGTCGAGAAGAAGGGCGGCAACATCCGCCTAGTCTCGGACAACGCCGGCTTCGCAAGCTTTCTTCAGCGCCGCTTCCCTGCGCTCCTTGAGGAGTTCAAGAGCAGCCCTGAAGCCAAATCGAAAAAGACGCCGAAAGGAGCAACGCACTGAAAAACAGACGCTTTCGGGAAATTGTCAGCTGACAATTTCTGACTAGCGAGCCGCACAAAGAAACCCGGGCAAAGAAAAAGGCCCCCGAAAACGACATTCCGGAAGCCCTTCTCAGGTCTGGTAAACACGAGAATCGCACTTCCTGGAATCACAGTCAAGGCCCTCGGGCCGAGAGCGTCGATTCGGCGAGCGGATTTCTATTGCCTAGCAAAAGGTGAAGAAAGATGCAGACGCATATCACAACGACGCCCTTTGGGCGGCGGCCGATGACGCTTGCCATGATGGCCAGTCAGGTCGCAGCGAACGCCATGCCGGAAGGTGCAATCGTTCAAAAATGGCATGTCTTCAAATCCATCCGTGAAGCCAAGGATATGATCGGTGCCACGGATCGCTCGCTGGCGATCCTGAACGCGCTTCTCTCCTTTCATCGGGACACGGAGCTTTCGGCCGAGGGCGAACTCGTCGTGTGGCCGTCGAACGAGCAGCTCATGGCCCGATCAAACGGCATGCCGGCGACAACGTTGCGGCGTCATCTGGCCGTCCTTGTCGATTGCGGGTTGATCATCCGCCGGGACAGCCCGAACGGCAAACGCTTTGCGCGCAAGGGCAGGGGCGGGCAGATCGAACAGGCCTACGGCTTCGATCTGTCGCCGATCATCGCGCGAGCCGGGGAGTTCGCCGAACTGGCGGAGACGGTTCAGACCGAAAAACGCGCCTACAAGACTGCCAGGGAGCGCCTGACCTTGTTGCGCCGGGACATCGTGAAGATGATCGACGCTGGCATCGAGGAGGGGGTCCCAGGCAATTGGGGCAAGATGACCCGAACCTATCAAGCGATTATCGGCCGGCTCCCTCGAACCGCTCCCCGGCAACTTCTCGAGGATATCTGCGAGGACCTGGACCTGCTCTGGATCGAAATTCGTGACGTGCTGGAATCTTTCACGAAAACACAAAATTCGGACGCCAATGAGTCCCATTCCGGTCGCCACATACAGAATTCAAATCCAGACTCCATATCTGAATCTGAAAGCGGCTTAGGAGACAAAGAAGAAGCGGGCGGCAACGCTGCGGAAAACGACAACCTGCACAGCTTGCCCAAACGGGAATTGCCCTTGGGGATCGTGCTGGACGCGTGTGGAAACTGGCGCGAGCTAGCCAAGGATGGGGAAATCCGCAACTGGGGCGACTTTCTGGCGGCGGCGGAGGTCGCCCGGCCGATGCTAGGGGTCAGCCCCAGCGCCTGGCGAGAGGCCTGCGAGGCACTGGGCGAACGGCAGGCGGCGATCACGCTGGCCGCGATCTATCAGCGCGCCGATCAGATCAATAGCGCCGGCGGCTATTTACGCAGCCTGACCGATCGAGCGCGCGGCGGGAAATTCTCGGCCTGGCCAATGGTGATGGCGCTCTTGCGCGCGAAACTGGATACCCAAAAGGCGGCCGCGCAGACCCGAGGCGGGCCGCCGGACGATGGCGACAACAGGGAAGGGCGGCTCGAGGTGTCGGAAGCGCTTCTTAGAAGCCTGCGCAGGCCGAAATCCTGAGGCGGATGAATCGGTGCGTCCACAGACGGCTGATCGGTGGTACGGCCGCGCGCGTGGGTCGAGCCAGGGGCTCATTCTTCGCATACGAGACCGTCGAACGCCTCGAGCAGCGCATTCACGATCGCTTGACCCAGCGCCCGAGCTGTCTCGCCGATTTCAGCTTCGTCTCCGCGGCGGGAAGCGGTGGCCAGATTCGAACCCTGATCTGTCAGGATCGCATTGGCCCGATCGATCGCCCATTGTGCGAAATCGTCCCGGCTGTCGACGATTTTTTGTTCCACGACGGCGCGCTCCCGCGTTTACGATTCCTTTGGCCGATCCCGGCTATGATCAGGGCGCGCGATAGGTATTGCGTTCGCGCAATTACATTCTTGGCGTCTCAGGCCTAGCGGAACACGCCGTTCCGCTTTACCTGATCGAGAAGGTCCTTGACCGATGAGGGCGCGATCGAGAACAGCCGCATGTTTGTTGATTCAGTCATTCCAACTGGTCGAAGTTCAACCAAGATTCATGCGGTCCACGGATCGAGCAGCCCAAACCCAAAACCTTCGAAATCCTTTGTGTTGCGGGTCGCCAAGGTGAGGTGTTTCGCGGTCGCTGTCGCGGCGATCAAGCCATCCATGGATGACAGACCGCGGCCGCGACGCTTCGCCAGGGCCATCAGATCGCCCCAGGCTAGAGCGATCGACTCGTCTACATGGAGAACCCTTTGCTCGAAACGCTGCGGCAGATCCTGCGCCAGCCATTCAGCCAGAGTCTCGCGTTTCCGGCCTTCGTCCATGAGCGCGACGCCGCGCCGGATCTCGGCAATCGAAACTACGCTGATGAACGAACGGTCCTCATCAAGCTGGTCCAGCCATTCCAGAACCCGCGGGTCGGGGGCTGGCTTCGTCACCTCAGACAGAACATTCGTATCGAGCAATAGTCTCACAGCCGCAGATCACGCGGTTCGTCGCGCTGACGCTCGACGTCGAGATCGGTGCCGCGCAGCGGCGAATCCATAAGGAACTCCGCAAGCGTGCCCTTGCGCACCGTCTTGCGCTGCCATTCCTCGGCCGAGACGACAACGACACTTGGCTTGCCGTTCCGGGTGATCGTTTGAGGTGCAGACTGTGCGCGCTCGATGACCTCCGACAGCCGAGCTTTGGCTCCTGCGACGGTCCAGTTGGTATCTTCTCTGGGTGCAGACAGCATTGTTGGCCCCTATGACTACTTTGACTATCCTGACTATATGGGATTGCCTGTACGGCTGCAACAGGGGAGGGGAGGGGGGCTTTTCAGAGCCCTGATGCCTTGGTGAGATTAACGCGGAATCGATCGCGGCGGCGCTGATATTTGCGGGTCATTTCGGCCGAGGCATGGCCAAGCTGCTTCTGGACGTAGCGCTCGTCGACCTCGGCCGAAGAGGCGAGGCCAGACCGTAATGAGTGTCCGGCAAACAGCTTGCCGCGCTGGCCCTCGGGCAGGTCGCCGCGCACACCGGCGGCGAGTGCCGTCCGCTTGACCAAGCGTGCGACCTCCTGGTCGTTGAGCCGCTCGGCGCCGACGGTCTTGCCTTGCCCTGTCACCCGGCGGAACATGGGGCCGTGGGCGATCCGGCCGAGCTTGAGCCATGTCTGCAGCGTGACGACCGGGCAGGTGGCGTCGGAAGAGCCGCGACCGATCTCGACCTCACGCCAGCCTGTCTTGCCCCGCAGCGTCACCAGCATGCCTTTGCCCAGGATTTCGACCCAGCCCGAAGAATCCTCGGTTTGGTCGCGGCCGACGTCGAGACCGACGATTTCGGAGCGGCGCAGGCCGCCAGCAAAGCCGAGCAACAGCATGGCGCGATCGCGCAGCCCGCGCAGGCTGCCACGGTCGAGCGTCTCCAGCATGGCGATCAGATCCTCGGGCAACACCGCCTCCTTCTGCCGAGGCGGGGCGGCGTGCTTGTTGCGGATGCCAGCCATCACCGTGGCGATATGGCGGTCCTTGCGATCAAGCGCCTGGCCGCGCTGGGCAAAGTTCCAGGTCAGCGAGGAGAGCCGGCGTTCGATCGTCGACACGGAGTTTGGCTTCTTGTCGCCTGTTGCCGTGCCGGACGCGCAGGCCGTGATGTAGAGCCCGACGGTCTGCGGGTCGGGCGGGAACATCTCGACGCCCTGCCGGCGGCACCAGCTGGCAAAATGCTTCCAGTCCGAGGCGTAGGCGCGCCGCGTGTTGGCCGAGCTCGCCGCCTCGACGTAATCGCGGGCGCGATCGGCCAGCGCGTCGAGATGCGCCGGCAGCCGCGGGTTCGAGACGACCGGAAGGGGAGGGGAGGGCGCCTGGACTTCCGCCGGCGGTTCTTCCGGGGTGCGACCCATCGCCATGACGACGTCGATGATGTCGGGCAGATCGTCTGCATCGGCCGCCGGCTTCTCGGACCACAGCCGCGCAGTCGAAACACCATCTGCCGGCCCCGTGCTGTGGGACGGTGCGGAGGATCGCGCGAGGCGATTTTCGAGCATTTGGTCGACGTTTTGGGCCATTTCTCATATTAAGAGCAAAACGAACGATAATGCAACATTATCAGTCATTTTATCGTGTCGACAAGCGCGGCGGTTTGCACCCATTTTTGTTGCCAAAACCGCCGCCATGATTCATCATCCTCACGATGATTCTGCGCCCGAAATCCTCTTTGCGCCACCAAGGGCCGATGCTCGCCGCCGCTGCGGCCACTCCGGCGGTTGCGCTGCCAGGCTGGCTGCGCCGCGCCGTTCCGGACGCGCAAAGCCTTGCTACGGAAGGGGTTGAGGACATCGCAATCGCCGCGGGCGCCGCCATCGGGGCGCTCGACGCGGTGGTCCGCCGACAGGAACGATGGGCCGGCGCGTGGCGGCAACGGCAGGCGCTCGCCGCGGCGGCAGTGGCGACCAGGCAGGCCGGGCGCGTCGAGGACGCAGCGGCTCTGCGCGACGCCGTTCTTCTCACCCGACCCGGCGACGATGTCGGCCCGGCCGGCCACATGCTGCTGGCCTGGCGCCGTCTTGCGGCGCGGCCCGCGGAGGAGTTGCTGACCGCGGCGAGCATCGCCGGCGTGCTCGAGGGACTGGGTCTCGCTCGGGATGACGAGACGACGAACGAGCTGACCGACGAGCTTCGGCAGCTTGCGGCGACCGAAGGTGCTGTCGGAATGCTGATCGGCGCCTTTGCGGCAGTCGAGAGGCGCGGCCTTCCACTCACCGTTGGATGCTGGTTTGCCGACGCCATGCTCGCGCAGCGGCTGGGCTGGACGCACGCCGTGCCGCTGCTCGGTGGCGAAGCTGCCGGCGCCGATGGTTCGGGCCGGCAGCGGCGCGGCGCGACCATCCTTGCGCCGAAGGGCATCGAGGCGGACCCCGAACGCGCGAAAACTCTGCTCGCCGCGCAGGCGCGTGCGGCGTTGCGTGCCGTCGACCAGTCAGCCGACATCGAGCGCCGGGCCGACCGCCTGATCGCCGTGGCGCCCGGCCTTCGCGCCCGAGGCGCGGACGTCGTCGTCGATCGGCTCATGTCGGACGACGCGATCGTGGCATCGGCGAAGATCGCCGGCATGAGCGACCGCAGCCTGCGCCGACTGTTCGAGCGCCTGGTCGAACTCGGCGCCGTGCGCGAGCTGTCCGGCCGCTCGACCTTCCGCATCTACGGGATCTGACGACGATGGCGGAGGCGGCGCGGAAAAAACGAAAATCAGTAGACGGAGGCGACGGTCTCTTCGACCGCGAGCTCGACCATCTGCCGCCGGAGGCAAGGTGGCGGGAATGGATGAACCGCGTCGAGGCAACCATCTTTGCGGCGAGCGAGCCGGTCGGCCGGGACACGCTGGCGCGGATCGTCGGCAAGACCTGCAGCATCGATCTTCTCATCGACGACATCCGCGAGGAGCTGCGCGGCCGGCCCTACGATCTGGTCGCCGTCGCCGGCGGCTGGAAGCACCTGACGCGGCCGGCCTACGCCGACGCCATCCGAACGGCGGTTGGCGCGAGCGCGCGTGCCGTCGACCTGACCCAGTCGGAAGTGCTGGTGCTGATGTGCATCGCCTATTTCCAGCCGATCACCCGCGCCGATCTGTCCACCTTCTTCGGCAAGGAGATCAGCCGCGACCTGATCGGCAATCTGCGCTCGCGCGGCTTCATCGCTTCAGGTCCGCGCGCGCCGCAACCCGGCGCGCCCTACACCTATGTCACGACCCAGGCGTTCCTGCTCGAGTTCGGGCTCGAAACCCTGCGCGATCTTCCCGACCGTGAGGCACTCGAGGACGCTGGCCTGCTCTCGAAGGAAAAGCTGCTGGCCGGCGACATCATGCCAGAGTTGGCTGGCGGCCAAGAGGAGCTCGGGCTCGAAATAGACGAATAGCTGCACGTTGGGGACACAACTGCCGCTGGGCTCTGTCTGCTTCGCGGCCTTGCCAACTTTGTGCTGCGCCGCGGCCAGGCTTTGCCGATAGACAACGCGTTTGGCACCGCGTTACGCTGTCTACTGGGCGAGGAAGACGGTCGTGGATTTTACAGTAAGAGAATCGCGGCCGATGAGGGGGCGATTATGAAGCTGTCGAATATTTCTATTCGAAACCTAAAAGGCATTCGCGAGGGTGGATTCAATCCAACGACCTTTGCATGCCTTGTCGGAGAGAACAACGCAGGCAAGTCCACGGTCCTTCAAGCGGTCACTTACGCTCTCAATCGTCCAAGCCAGCTTCCGGATCAGCTGTACTATGATGCACAGCTTCCGATCCTAGTGGAGCTAGGATTTACAGGCATTACTGCTGCAGATATCGCGCGTTTGGCGGAGGAGCACCGCGCGAGGATCGAGCCCCTTGTGATCGATGGATCGTTTACGCTCAAGGTATCGTACCGCATTGGCGAGAAGGTCGAGATTAAGACCGCACGTTTGGTCCCGAACGAGCCCAGATATCAGCAAGAGACAATCAATGCTGTTTTTGCAGGCAAGACAGGAGCTGCTGTTCGCGCTGCGCTGATTGAGTCCTATCCGGAATTTGCGCAGGAGGTACCGGATGGTGCGATGAACCAGGGGCAAGCCAAAGCCTTCCTGTCAGCTAAGCTTGGCGAGTTGCCACCGGAAGCGTTTGCGCTGGCGGACGCGCCTCTGCCAACAGGGATTAGCTCGTCGATCACCGCGTTCCTCCCCGAAGTGATCTATATTCCGGCCGTCAAGAACCTTAGCGATGACTTGAAAACCACGCAGTCGACCTCGTTCGGTCGCCTCTTGGGGTTGCTTCTCGATGATATGACACCTGATCTCGCAGCCATAAATCAATCGCTGCAGGAACTCGATGGCATGCTCAACCGGATAGTGGTCGAGGGCGATGTCGTAGATGGGCGCCACGAAAAGGTGAAGGAGCTCGAAAACACGGTCGAAGAGTTTCTGAGCGAGAATTTCCCGCTGGTAAAAGTGGAACTCAGCATACCGCGGCCCGAGCTACGCACGATTCTCAATGCTGCTCAGATTTATGTGAACGATGGCTCAAAGGACCTTATCGACAACAAGGGAGATGGGATCAAACGATCGTTGACGTTTGCCCTGCTGCAAACCTTCGTGCTGCACTTGGCGGCGCGAAATCAAGTGGCGGCCGAGCAGGAGCAGGAAGTGGCACCCCGGCCCCTCCTGTTTCTGTTCGAGGAACCGGAACTCTATCTGCATCCCAAATCGCAACGAGTCTTGTTCGGTACGCTCGCGCGTATCGCGGAGACCCATCAAGTCATTGTTACAACGCATTCGCCCCTATTCTTCGCCCCCGGTGTCACGGCATCATTCGTCCGCGTTGCCAAGCGGGCGGCAGATCCTAAGCCAGTGGGCGTTCTCTATCCCGTCGACTTGACCCTTGATCAAGCCAGCGCGGAAGCTTTTCGATTGGCCCGTTTCGAGAACGCGGACGCTGCCTTTTTTAGCAGGCGGGTTGTGCTGTTTGAAGGTGAATCTGACGACGCATATTGCAGACATATTGCAAAGACGCTGAACGCGAACTGGGATTTCGACGCGAAGAATATCGCCATGGTTCGCGTGTCAGGAAAAGGCAACTTCGCAAAATACAGGCGTTTCTTCGAAAGCTTTGGTATCGAGGTCAAAATCGTCGCCGACCTCGACGCTCTGTTCGAAGGCTATCAACATCTCGGGGTCCCAGCCGAAGTCAGTCCTATCCGAGCAGAGACCATCGCTGGGATCGATGCTCGCATCGAGGCCTTGGGGATTAGGGCAGAGCCTGCCACCCGCCAGATTAAGGATCAACTTGGAAAGGAAAGCTGGCGTCAGCGATACAGCGCGGCGAAGGACGCTGTAGGAAAGCTCAGCCACGGAGAGGCTCTCAACGAGGATATTGTGAAAGCGCTGGACGACCTGTTCGTCTGGGAGAAGGATATCGCGCGCGTGAAAGCCTGCCGTGAGGACATTGATGCTCGAAACTGCCTCGTGCCGGTCCTCGATGCGATGCGCGCCAGTGGAATCTCGGTCCTCTCGAAAGGGGCGATTGAGGACTACTATCCGGCAGACACACCGGGAACCTCGAAACCGGACCGTGCCCTATCAGCTTGTAGTCTCGTAGCAGGCGCACAAATCGCTCGGGGTCTGTCGGCGTCGCTGGCCCCTGATCGGGAGCCCGAACTATGCGAGATCTTCGCCGAGATTTTTCTCGAGCCTTGAAAATGCAAGTTTTAAAGCCGTGCGTGCTGGAACTCCAGCTTACAAATTTCAGCCATGCTTTGAGGACTGAAGGGCGCGGTTGCTGTTGCAGAGGCCAGGTGCCCCTGGCGATCTTGACGTGTTTACCTGACCCGAGTCTTGCCGCCCACAACTACGCAATCTCATGCATGCCCGTTTGCGGTAGCACCTGAGATGCGATTTCGCATAGATGCCGATGGTGGGTAAAATAGATCACCTGACCTACCTGAGCCATCTGCGCAAACAGCCGGAATACCTCCTCCGACCGCGGTTCGTCGAAGGTTTCCATGATGTCGTCGGCGATAAAGGGGACGGAAGGCCGGGCTGCCGCGAACTCCTCGTATCCGGCAAGACGCAACGCCAGATACAGCTGGAACTGCGTGCCCTTGGACATCTCCACCGCAAGCTTGGAACCGCCATGCCGTGACAGACCGATGAGCGCTTCGCGATCCTTGTCGGGCCGCGTGGCAAGGCCGGTATATTCGTCGCGCGTGATCAGCCGGAACGCTTCGGATGCCCGGTTCATCATCGCGCTGCGATGTTTGTCGCGATAGGCGCGAATGCCGTGCTCGGCGACCAGGCTTCCGCTTCTGAGGCGAAGATAGCGCAGCGCCAGATCCTCGATTTCCAGGAGCAATGTGCGCCGGTTCGCCTCAAGGCGGGCAGCGGCATCATCGCCGCCAATGGCGGTCAGGCGATCGGTTGCACGCGCCTTGTCGGCGAACAGGTTCTTCGCCCGGCCGTCGAGATCTTCAAGACGTGTCACAAGCTCGGCCTGCTCCCGCTGCAGTTCGGCCACGTCGGCATCGGCAAGGTTGGCCATGGCAGTTTCCAGCGATGGCAGCTGCATATCACCAACGATCTGCCGTTCGAGCTTGCCCTGCTGCTCGACCAGTTCATCCCTTTTCCGGCAGCGTTCGAGAGCTTGCCGAACATCCGCAAGGGTCTCGGTCTGGAAGAAGTCTGTCGGTTCCTTCGTGCGCGCGGCATGGACCGCTATTTCGCCGTCCAGCCGTTCGCGTTCGATCGCGAGATCGATAAGGCTCTGGTCCCGTTCCTGTCGCTTCGCCTCAACCTGTCTGGCTTCCTCGTGTCGTCGGAGCAGGATCTTGGCGGCGTCAACGGGATTGCTGTCGTCGAATGTGTCGCCGAGAGCGTCATGCAGTTGGGCGACCGCTTCGACGAAGGACTTTCGATCTGCCTCCATGGAGTCAATGCGGTGTCGGAGATCATCCTGCTCGCGTAGAACTTCGGGAAGGCTGGCGATCGCATCGAGAAGCTCACGGACGGCGCCGACACTTCCTTCCCCGTTGAACCAGGTGCTTACGAGGGCGGTCGACCAATCTGTCTGCCAATTTTCAGCTGCGGTGACAGCATCGTCGAGCTCCGCTTTCCGTCGAACCGCGGCCGCTTCCAAGTCACCGATGCGATTGTGGGCGTCCTGCCGCTTGGTGTGCATCGCAGCATGGTCCGAGAGGATGGTGTCGGCCGCCAGCATCAGAGCGGCCACATCCAGACCATCGATAACGATCCCGACATTGATCAGGGTCATCGCGAGCGAATCCTGCTCCGTCGCGAGCGCAGTCCTGGCTTCTTCGGCGTCACTCGAGGCACGGCGCAAATCATCCCACGCAGTCAGCGCCGAAGTGCGGGTCTCAGCCCATCGGCCGATCCTTGTCAGCCATGACCCGACGGATGCATCGTCACCCAGATCGATTTCCGCTGGCGTTTCCGTCCTGATCTCGCGGCGCAGTGTCTGCAGTTCTTCATCGGTCTCCCGCAACAATTGGCGTTGGCGGTCGACGCTCGCCGTGGTTGCCGCCAGCCCTGCGGCCAGGGAACGCAGCTCCTCGAGTTCCCTGGCCCTGTTCAAACGTGCGGCCGCTGCTGCATCGGTCGCTCGCATTCGGGTCTCGAAGCGATCGGCCGTTTCCCGATCGAGGACCGACAGATGCTGCGCCCAGGCTTCTTCCCGTTCGAGAAGGGCGGCCTTCGCCTCATCATCATCCATGATGTCGATCGCTTCGCGGAGGGCAGCCAGCCGTGCTGCATCTTCCTCCTGCTTCGTCGAGAGCTCTCGTTGACGCTCGATGATCTGCGAGCGACGCTTCTCTATGTCGCTGGAAGCCCTCTTCCAGAATTCAACGCGATCGGCAGCGGGTGGCGACATGCGCCGAAGTTCGTCACCGTCACCGGACCATGGATGCAGCCCGCCGACGGCATCTTCAAAATCCTGGCGTTTGGCGGGAACACCTCGTTCGGCAAGGCGGAGTTCGGCAACAAGATTGCCATCGCGCAAGCGGCGCAGCACCGATTGAAGCTGTGCCACCTTGCCAGCATCGATCTGGGTGCCCTGGCCATCTAGTGCTTGGCGGGCACGCTGCTCTTTCTCAAGGGCCAACCGGGCTGCCTCATGCTCCTTTTCGGCCGATTGTCGTGCGACATCAACGCCGGACTTTTCGCTGATCAGATCACGCAGCGTCCCGATCGTGGCAGCCGGTATGAGCAGTGACTTCGGATCGTCGATGTCTGCCTGACCCAGCGTAGCGAGGATGAGATCGACCTTCCGGCTCGATCCAGACAGCGCCTGCGTCCTTTTCGGCAGATCTTCTTGCGCGGTCGCATATCGTGCGGCGGCGTCTGTCAGCTGATCGAGGCGATCCGCCATCTCAAGCAGACGGTTCTCGACCACGAGCCCTTCGAGTTCCTCCCGGGCCTTCTGCTCGCGCTGTCCAATGCCGGCGAGCTGGGTTTGAAGCCGCGTCTCTTCGACAATCAGGTCTGGAAGTGCGGACGCCCACTCAGCTGGCGGATGTGGCAGGTCCGCGTATTCGGAAAGCTGCTCGTCTCCCTGACGGTATTCGGCCACCAGGGGGTGGGCACGCAGGACGCGCGCGATCTCGTCGTGGCGGGCCTTTGCCGTACCGATCTCCTTCATGGCGGCGTCATAGGCCGCTTCAGCCTGCTCGAGCGCTGTCATCAGCGTTCTGTAAGCCGAGGCCTGGACGTCGATATCATCGCGCTGCGATTTGAGTTCCGCGATCTGGCGTTTCAGGCCGGCGATCTTCGTCGAGCTGGCGCGCTTCCGGAAAATGCCATCGGCCTCAGTGATCGCAGTCTCGAGAATGGAACTGATGCCGGCGAGGCCAGCGCTCGCCGAGAACAGCAACTCCCCCAGATCGCCCTTGCTTTCCAGAATGGCGTTGCCGCCATCTTCCAGCGTCTGATCGTCGAGCGAGAACATCATGCGATAGGCGTCGCGCGTCAGCCCGGCGAGCGGGACGCTCAGGATCGCCTCGTTGACCGGCTGCCCGTGCGCGTCTAGTAGCGAGTTGCTGCGCTGCTTGACGCGCTTGAATTCATGCGCCTGCCCGTCGAACTCGAG
This sequence comes from Neoaquamicrobium microcysteis, assembly GCF_008180155.1. GTDB lineage: Bacteria > Pseudomonadota > Alphaproteobacteria > Rhizobiales > Rhizobiaceae > Aerobium > Aerobium microcysteis. The sequence continues at coordinate 163,075 of NZ_VSZS01000059.1, forward strand.
GCAGGCGCCGATCTCCATCGCCTTGCCTTGATGTAGGAAGCCGTAGCGCGTGCGTTCTTCTATGCCGAAGAGGAGATCGAGATAGCCAGAAAGGGCCGTCGATTTGCCTGCTTCGTTCAAGCCGTAGATGATGTGCAGGTCCGGCGTGCCAGCAACGTGTTCTCCGAAGTCGATCGAATAGTCTGTGAACTTGCCGTAGCGGGTGAGATCGAGCTGGCGCAGACGCATCAGCTGATCTCCGATACTTCCGGCTTCAACCGGGCCAGCATGTCCTCGCTGCCTTCCGTCAGCAACTGGTCGATCAGGGCTTCGAACGCGGCTTCGTCATCCCCGCTGAAACCGCGCGCCTCCGGTGGCATATCATCGCGCAGTTCCCTGACCAGATCACGCACTGCCTCGCGAACACCATGCTGGTGAATGATGTCGCTGCGCATCAGCTCACCGAGTTCCAGGACCGGGTCGGCGGTAATTCCTCCAACCGGCGTGCTGATCGGCGCCGTGGTGGCAATCTCGATCTTCTCGATCCAGGTCTTGCCGAGCCGTTCGGCGCGCTGCTCGGTTTCTGCCAGCAGCAGATCGCGATCACGTCGCAGCTGCCACGACAAAGGCGTTGGGCCCGTCAACCGAAGGCGGCCGACGAGATGGGCCGAGCGTATCCGATCGCGGACGACACCCATGCCTTGCTCAATGAGCTCGGCCGCCTCTCGCCAGGTTGCGGCGGATGAAAGGTCGACCGAGACCCGTTCGAACTGGGCAACGCTTGTTGCGCGTTCTTCGACGGTGAGGCTGCGATCGTCATTGACCGTGACGAGCGTGACGGATTTCTCACCTGCTTCGTTGATGTCGCGACCCTGCGGCATGCCCGGCATGATCACCATGCGATCGCCGGCATGTTGGGCACGAACATGAACATGTCCCAAGGCCCAGTAATCGAAGCCCCAGCTATGGAGGTCTGACGCCTTGCACGGCGCATAGAGATCGTGGCCCGGCGCTCCGGCGAGACTCGTATGCATAATGCCGATATTGATCGCGTCCGGGGTAGGGCGGTGATATTTCTCGAGGAGGCTTTCCGGTGCTTGCGGTTTTGAAAAGCTCAAGCCGTGAACAGAAATGCCGATGTTGCCTCTAGTGAGATTAATTGCCTCGGCGCGCCCACCAAATCTCGTGACCAAAGGTGGCAGGATCAGCTCCTGAGTGATCCTCGACATGGCATCGTGATTGCCGCGAATGATGAACGTCGCGATGCTGGCTTCATGAAGCCGCTGCATCTGGCTTGCCAGAAAGCGGGCGGTTTTCATCGACGTCTGATCGCCGTCGTATAGATCGCCAGCGATAATCAGTGCATCGACCTGTTCATCGATGCAGAGATCCACGATGGCGATCAGGGCCTGGCGCGTTGCGTCGCCAATCAGCTCGGCGAGATCACTATTGCGCATCGCCAGCGAGCGCAGTGGGGAATCCAGGTGAAGGTCGGCCGTGTGAACAAATCGAAATGCCATACAATGATGTTTGTCTGATTTCAGGGAGACTTTGAACAAGAGATTATCGTATTGCCATCGACAGCGCACAGAATCCTCATCCACGATGCGCAGCGTCGATGCATCCGCCTCTCTGGTGACGTCGGTTCGATGCTGCTCTTCGCATTGGACGCCTTGGCCCACACCATCAGTTCCATGATCTCGGTGAGGAAGACGACATGACCCACCCCGGCTTCCACCGCCGCATCGATCGCCGCGACGTTCTGGATGGCGCGCCGACCCGGTCGGAGATCGGAGGTCGGGATGACGAGCAGCCGGTCGAGCCCTTCATAGGCTGCCGCCAATGTCTCCGGCCGGTCATAATCGCCCGGCCGCGCCTCGTCGGCGTCGGCCGCCGCTTCGGGGGTGCGCGAGATCGCGACGATGTCATGGCCGCCGCGCGCCTTCAACTGCCGCACCGTCTCCGCCCCCAGCTTCCGCTCGCTCCGCTGACACCGATTTTCATTGCAGTCGCCTCACATCCGTGAATACGTACATTTTGTGCGTCACGATATGATGGTAACTTGAGAACGGCGCAAGAACGCACTGCAATGTGCCTCACGCACATCGATGATCGTGCCGAATGCAAATGCAGGAATACGATGAACGGAATTGCCATCAAGCTCACGGAACCGGACGAGGCCGACCACGAGGCCGCCAACTGCAGGGCGCTTGGCGAGATCCTCGATCGCATCGGCGACAAATGGACGGTGATGGTGGTCGGCGTGCTGTCGAAGGGACCGATGCGCTTCAACGCCATCCAGCGCACCATCCCCGGCGTCTCCCATCGAATGCTGACGCTGACGCTGCGCGGCCTCGAACGCGACGGGCTGGTCAGGCGAACGGCTTTCGCGACGATACCGCCACGGGTCGACTATGAACTGACCGAACTGGGTCGTTCCCTGAAAGCTCCGCTCGAAACGCTCGCGAAATGGGCGCGCGACCGGCAGCCCGAAATCGAGGCGGCAAGAGAGATGTTTGACCCGCGACCCTGAACTTCCTCCAGATTTGAGTAAAGTCCGTCGATCACTTGCTTCGATCCCCGACTATCAGCGGCAAGCGATTCCCGCCTGCAAGTCCGACATGGCGAACGGGTCGGCTGGATTCTGAATGAGCATCCTGGCCCTCCCCGAAACGTGCCGACGCGAGCCGAAAAGCCCCGCAAGTAGCTCGACCAGATAATCGCGGGAATAGGTGACGGAGTCACGATCGCTGACATAGCCGGTGATTGTGGCTTCCGACTGCCAGGCGAACAGGATCGGAACGGCGTCGATGCCGGAATCGGCCTGCATCTGCGCGAGGCGGAAAAGCGACTGTTGGAAGTTGTAATTGTAGCCGTGGACGAAGATGCCGACGTCAAGCCCGTCGATGCGATCCACGTTCATCGCCGCCATATGGATGAGCGCTACTTCACTGAGGCCGGACAAATGGCTTGCACCCGATGGTTCTGTTCAGACCGTCATCAACCCCCTCGCTATACGGAGAACATGCACACATGAGTGGAAGCTCTCTCGTGACTTGGAAGGCCTGCCTGGGAATGTCAGAGCGCGAGTTTTCCACGCGGCGTTTGAACAGGAATCAAGCGCATCGGGCGAGGCGACTTCGTGTCGCTGTTTAAAAATCCGATCGCGGCGTCGCTTCTCGCGGTGACGCTTTTCCTCGTGCTGTGGACCGTGTGGGTGAGCCTCAGACCGCGAAGCAGGCCCCTTTCGGAGTTGGTGGAACCCGAATGATGCGAAGCCTGTTTGAGATGTCGCGTATGCCTTCCGTTCAGCCCTGAAAGGCGCGGGCGATGATCGCATCCATGTCGACCGACGCCGGGAGCGTGCCGTAGGTCCTGCCGCCTGCATCGCCGAGGCGCGTCATGCAGAACGCGTCGGAAACTGCGTGTGGAGCATGGCGGATCAGCATTGCGGCCTGTATGGCCAGCGCCATTTTCTCCGCGAGGTAGCGGGCGCGGATTTCCGGCATGTGCTCGTCATAAACCATGCGGCGGCACTCCTCGACCGTCGCGTCAAGGCGCGAATCCTCGCCGCGAACCGCGTCCAGCTCGGCGAAGAAGACGTCGCCCGAGAGCGGCTCCTTGCGAAACGCTCGGATGATGTCGAGGCTGATGACGTTGCCTGGTCCTTCCCATATGCCGTGGATCGGCGCCTCGCGATAGACCCGCGGCATCACCGATTCCTCGATATAGCCCGGCCCGCCATGCGTTTCGAGGCATTCGTGGACAAAGGGAACGACGCGCTTGTTGACCCAGTATTTCGCCACGGCAACGGTTATGCGCCCGAAGGCGCGCTCTTCCTCGCTCTGCGTCGAGGAGTCGAAAGCGCGCGCGATGCGCATCATCAGAGTGGTCGCGGCTTCCGACTCGAGCGCCAGATCGGCGATCACGTTGCGCATCAGCGGCTGGTCGGCCAGCCTGCGCTGAAAGGCGGTGCGGTGACGAGTGTGGTGGATGGCTTGCGTCAGCGCCAGTCTCATCATGCCGGTCGGAATCAGCGCGCATCCGAACCTGGTATGCAGCATGAATTCCATCACGGTCGGGATTCCGCGCCCTTCCTCGCCGACCAGCCATCCGTGCGTTTCCTCGAACTCAAGTTCGGTCGAGGGGTTCGACCTGTTGCCGAGCTTGTCCTTGAGCCGCTCCAGCGAGATCGGGTTGCGTGTCCCGTCGGAAAGCCAGCGCGGCACCAGAAAGCACCCCGGACCCTTCTCGGTCTGCGCCACGACGAAGATGATGTCTGCCCCCGCTGCCGAGCAGAACCATTTATGGCCAGTCAGAAGATACTCGTTGCCGGGGCCGGGTTGCCCCGCGGGCGTCGCGAAGGTGGTGTTGCGGCGTATGTCGGAGCCGCCCTGCTTCTCGGTGGACGTGAACGCCATGGTGATGCTGTTCTTCTCCCCATGCGGGATCGGACGGGGATCATACTCGGTGGACACCATCAAAGGTTCCCACACCTTGGCGAGGTCCGGCTGCTTGCGCAGCATCGGCACGATTCCGTAGGTGATGTCGACGGGGCACAGCACGCCGCATTCGAGCTGCGAGAAGAGTATCTCGGCCGCGCCACGTGCGACATGCGAGCCCGGCCGGTTGGCGCGCCATGGCAGCGCATGAACCTCATGCCTGAAGGCCAGCCCGAGTATATCGTGCCAGGCCGGATGGAACTCGACCGTGTCGACGCGCTGTCCGAACCGGTCGAAGCGGCGGAGCTCGGGCACGATCCGATTAGCCAGAAGCGTCTTTTCGATCCACTCGGGAGCGAACACCTTGCCGCCCAGTTCGGCCAGGTTCCCGGAGGCCCATTCACCCCCTCGCGCGCCACGGCTTCCCTGAGGACGGTGTCGTTCTCGTAAGCATTCGCGAATTCAAGCGGAGGCGGCTGGTTCTCCACCGTGTGGGTCCGAAGCCGCGACCGCGGTTGCAGGTACGACATTGCACGCCTCCCATGGCTCGAACGCCTGCACCACGGGCTTCTCCGGGGCAGATCCGCTCACTGTATCGAAGCTCGACCGTGCCGGGCTTTCGCTGCGGAGCGATCGACGCGGCCGTTCTGGTCCCGAGGCAGGGCATCGGCGAAAATGATCTTTCGTGGCCGCTTGTAGCGGGCGATGCGGTTGCCGGCGAACTCGGCAAGCTCTTCGACTTCGGGGGTTGGTCCGTGCGCGACGACGAGCGCGACGACGACCTCTCCCCATTGCGGATCGGGCACACCGAACACCACCGCCTCCGTCACCGACGGATGCTGGAGTAGGGCGTGCTCCACTTCGGCCGGATAGACGTTCTCGCCGCCGGTCTTGATCAGTTCCTTGGCCGGCGTGCGGCCGGCATAGTGCAGAGCGCCGTCGCCGACCAGCTTTCCAAGATCGCCCGTATGGTGCCAGCCATTGCGGAAGACGACGGCGTTCTCCTCGTCGCGCCGCCAATAGCCGCTCATGACGATCGGGCCGCGCACCACGATCTCGCCGACCGTTCCCTGGGCCGCCGGCCGGTCCGCCTCGTCGACGATCGCGATTTCGCAAAGCGGGCCTTGCGTGCCGGACGAGCCGGGCCGGTCCCGCGCCATGCCGATCGTCACGATGCCGGTGGTCTCGGTCTGGCCGAAGCCTGTCCAGAAGCGCGCCCGCGGCCATTCGGTTTCGAGCCGTTCCACGACGGAAGGCGCTTCAAGGCCGAGACAGGTCTTCAGCGAGGAAAGATCGTGCCCGCCCGCCTGCGCGGCGTCCAGGATCGCGGCGAGCATAGGCGGAAAGGAACCGATCGTGGTGACGCCTTCAGCCGCGATCACCGCGGCGGCGTCCGCAGCGTCGAAACGCGGCCGGACGACCGTCGCGCCGCCGGCGAACTGCACGGCGAAGGAGAAGCCGAGACCCATGATATGAAAGGCGGGCAGGTTGCCGAGAAAGACGTCCGCGGGCGCGAGGCCGGTCGCCAGGCAGAGCTGGGCAGCGGCGGCGATCATGTTGCCATGGGTTATCATCGCGCCGCGGGCAACGCCGTCGACGGCGGCCGTGTAGACCAGCAGCAGCACGGCATCCGCCTCCGGCGGTGGCGGCAGGACGCCCCCAGGCGAGGTGGCGGCCGCCTCGAAGCCGACAAAGGCGCCCGCTGGTTCTCCCATGGTCGCCGCCAGCTTCAGCGGCGCGACGCCCGCGATAGTCGATGCAACGGCCATGGTCGCATCATCTGCGATCAGAACGGCCGGCTCGCAATCGGCGACGATGCCCGCGAGTTCCGCTTCGGAGAGCCGCCAGTTGAGGGGAACGACGATCGCGCCGAGCCGGGCGGCCGCGCCGAGCAAGGTGTGGAACCCGATATGGTTCTCCGCCAGTACGGCTATTCGGTCGCCCGGCAGGACTCCGAAGCCGGCAAGCCAGGTGGCGAGCGCCTCGCACCTGGCCTTGTGGTCGCCATGCGTAGTGATTGCTTCGCCATGGCGGAAGGCGGCCGCCTCGCGCCTGACCGCCGAGTTGCGCGCGATCACACTCCAGACGGTGAAATCCCGAAGCCCTTTCACGATCTCCCCCATGGCCGCCCGGTCACGCCGACACGTTTTCCGCGAACGCCACAGCGCGGCGGTTGATCTCGTCCCGGTCGTAGTCGATCGTGGCGACGTGGAAGCTCCTTTCCAGTTCGACATGATCGACAGGACCGCCGAGCGTCTTCCTCAGCAGTTCGGCCGAGCCGGGCGGGATGACGTGGTCCTGCGGGCTGTGCAGGAGCAGGGCGGGTATCCTGATGTCCGGCAGCCCGGCTTTCAGTTCGGCTATTCCCTCGACCAGCGAGATGAGGCCGGCGGCGGGGCTGCGGTCGTATCCCAGTTCCTTCGAGTTCGGATCGGCGACGTCGCCGGCCACCGCCGGCAAGTAATGCTCGCCGGCCGCCAGCACGGCTTTCGCGCCTTCCACGAAGGCGGTGAAATCGTCTGCTTCGGCGGCCGGATTGACCAGCACGATACCCCTGATCTGCGGATACCGGCTGGCGAGCCACAAGGTGAGCGAGCCGCCCATGGAAAGACCGGCAACGACCACGCTGTCGGTGCGGTCCGCGAGTTCGTGCCAGGCGGCGTCGGCCGCCTCGGTCCAGTCGCTCCAGCGATAGTTCACCATGTCCTCGACGGCGGTGCCGTGGCCGGGAAGGCGCGGCAACTCCACGGTGAAGCCGGCCTTCGCGAACGCCTCGGCCAGCGGCCGCATGGATTGCGGGCAGCCGGTGAAGCCGTGCAGCACCAGCGCGCCACGGCCGTCGCCCTTGGCCGAGAAGGGCTCGGCGCCGGCAAGAACCTCGAATCGTGCGTTCATCGTCGTCCTCCAGGAATGTGAAATGAACTGGCGGCGGGCGCCCGTTCAGCCGAGCCAGCGCTTGCGGCGGCGATAATGCTTCACTTCGCGAAAGCTCTTGCGCTTCCCCTCCTTGTCGAGGCCGAGATAGAATTCGCGCACGTCCTCGTTGGAGGCGATCTCCTCGGCCGAGCCTTCCATGACGATGCGCCCGGTTTCCATGACATAGGCGGTGTCGGCGATTTTCAGAGCCGCGCGCGTGTTCTGCTCGACGATGAGCAGGCTCAGCCCGTCGGAACGGAGCGTGGCGAGGAGCGCGAATATGTCTTCCGTGATCTTCGGGGCAAGGCCCAGGGACGGCTCGTCCAGCAGCATCAGCTTCGGCTTCGACATGAGACCCCGGCCGATGACCATCATCTGCTGCTCGCCGCCCGACAGGTAGCCGGCGGTGCGCTTTCGCAGATCCGCCAGACGCGGGATGGTCTGATAGACATACTCGATGCGCTGGCGTGCCTCCGCCCCGCTCTTGAGGGTGGAACCGCCGGCGACCAAGTTCTGTTCGACGGTGAGGTGTGAAAGCGGTCGACGGCCCTCCATCACGTGGCTGATGCCACGCCGCACAATCCTGTCGGCGACGACACCGGATATACGCTCGCCGCCAAACACGATCTCTCCTGAGTTCACCTCGCCATTCTCGGCAAGCAGTATGCCGGAAATCGCCTTCAGCGTCGTGCTCTTTCCGGCTCCGTTTCCGCCCAGAAGCGCCGTGCAGCCACCTTGCCTGACTGCAAGGCTGATGCCCTTCACCGCGAGCACGATGCCGTTGTACATGGCTTCGATGTTCTTAAGCTCGAGAAGTGCAGGGCTGGGGAGGCCCTGCATGTTTCCGTCGCTGCGGGCGGCGCTGGTCACGGGTGTCACCACCTCTTCACATTGGCCAGCGGCACATCACTTGCCGCCGTGGTGTACCGGCCGTCCCTGACGGTTCCGATGTTCACGGTCGCGCCTTCAGTGGGGAAGGTCGCGTCAGCCGTGAAGGAGAAATCGGGGATAACGCCCATATTGCCGACCGCCGTCTCGGTGATCAGAACCTCGCGAACCTTCTCGCCGGTCAGGTCGTCGGGGCCGTATGCGTTGATTGCAGCTTCAATGGAGCGAACCGATAGGATCGCCTGAGCGATGCCCTGAAGCGTCAGCACGCCCCATGGCGCCTCCAGTCCATACTCCGACGCGAGCAGATCGTAGAATTCCCGTGCCGGACCCGTCGCGTCCTCGGTAGCGACGGCCATGCCGTAGACCTCGAAGTCGCCCTCGACCTGGTCCAGCCCGCCAAGCGTCTGTCCAGCGGTGGGTAGCGAGTTGTGGCTCGACGTCACGATCGGGATGTTCGCTCCAAGCGCCTGAAGTGCGCGCTTCGTCGCCACCACCGTTGCCGTGTTCGAATTTACGAAGATGACTTCGGCGCCCGCGTTGACCATGCGGCGCATGGGCGCGGTGAGGTCGGTCGGCTGCGGAGCATCCCATATGACGTCGACCATCGCAGCCTTGTCCGGATTCTCGCTTATGAACGCCTGAATGCCGTCGTGCAGATCGACCGTCAGCAGCGCCTGTTGTGAACCGACGAGGCCGACCCTGATCGGTTCGGAACGGCCTTGGGTCTCATAGAACCAGTTCAGGAAGCCGCCATATTCGTGGGCGTAAGTCGCGCGCGGGAAGAAGACCCAGGAATCGTCGACCCAGCCTGCATGCGTGGCGCCGCCGACCGCCATCATCACCACCTTGTCCTCCGGCAGTCGCTGGGACAGTGCGGCGATATCGGTCGACCCGGTGCTGCCGATGATGAGGGGGTTGAGTTCGGACAGTATGCCCGGCCACAGGCTGGCGGCCTGCGCCGCGTCATAGCGCGTATCATAGGTGCGGGTGCCGATCTGGACGCCGAGATCCTTGCCCACTTCGGCATTCCACCAAGCGAAGACCGCCTCGCGCCCGGCATGGACCGGCCTCATGATGTTGGCGAATGGCCCGGAAAAGTCGGAAAAGAGGGCTACATTATAGGTCTTTTCCTGGGCAAAGGCCGGTATGGTAATCGTTCCGGTCGCCAAAGCGACCGCGAGGCCGAAGGTTCGTCTGTTAAAGCGCATTTCCAGTTCCTCCATTGGTCCACTGCTTCTTTTCCGCTCAGGCGTGTGGATAGGGCCAGAGCCGGTATGCCTGCTTCAGCTTGTTCCAGCGATGCATCAGCCCCTTCGGCTCGACAATGAGGAAGAAGGTGATGAGCCCGCCAAGGACCAGGTTCATCCCCGCGAAAACGAGCTGGCCGCCGAATGCGGGGAAAACCTCATTGAGAACGGGGCCGAGCGCGGTGACGAGTTCCTGCAGTCCGCGCACCACGACGGAGCCAACGATCGCCCCGACAATCGAACCGATGCCGCCGATGATGATCATCGCGATCATCCATATCGAATTGAACAGGGTGAACTGCTCGACGCTGATGAAACGAATGTAGCTTGCCCACAATGCGCCACCGACGCCGGCGTAAAAGGCGCCGATCAGAAAAGCCAGAACCTTGGCGCCGACCACGTTGATGCCCAGTATTCCCGCGGCGACGTCGTCCTCCCGCACCGCCACGAATGCCCTCCCGTAGCGGCTCCGCACGATGCCGAATGCGCCACAGACCATGATGATGCAGACGATGAGGTTGAGGTAGTAGATGCTCGTTTCCGTGGTCAGCCGCAGGGAGCCAATCGAGGCGGCGGGAACCGAAAGGCCATGCGAGCCACCGAAGAGATCCGTAGGAAGATTGACGATCGCGAGTTGGAACACGAACTGCGCGGCGATGGTGGTCAATGCGAGGTAGAAGCCCTTGATGCGCGCGGCCGCGATGCCGAACAGGAGTCCGAACACGGCGGCCGCTACCCCGCCGAGCGGGATGCATAGCCAGAACGGCGCGCCGGCGCGCGCGAGAGCGGCGGCGGCGAACGCGCCCACGCCCATGAATGCCGCCTGTCCGAGCGTGATCTGTCCCGCATAACCCATGGTTATCTGAAGACCCACAACGACGATCGCGGTGATCAGGATGCCGTTGCCGATCGCCGTCAAGCGCGTGCCGAATATCAACGGCAGGACGAACAGGAATGCGACGAACAGGCCGAGCGCGACCCATTGCTTGCCGGTGCGCACCAGCGCCCGGTCGGCGGCGTAGCTTTCCGCGAAGACGCCGGATGGAAGGAGCGCCATGTCTCAGACCCTCTCGATCGTTTTCCAGCCGAACAGGCCGGAGGGCCTTATAAGCAGGATGAGCAGAATCAGGATAAAGGGAACGACCGAAGCGATGTTGAGGCCCAGCCACGGGTCGAGATAGTATTGGGCGAGACTCTGCGCGACGCCGACGAGCGCACCCGCGACAATCAGGCCGGTGATGGATTCGAGGCCGGCTAGCAAGGCGACCGGGAGCGCGGCGAAGGCGATGTCGGCGGCGTGGAGGTTGAGCGAGCGGCCGCTCAGGTAGACGCATGCCGCGATCGCGGAAATCAGCGCACCGATGATCCATGCCAACGACATCGACTTGCGCACCGAGATCCCGAGGGAAAGGGCGACCTGCTGGTCCTCGGAGACGGCTGTGAGAGCGAGGCCCGTGCGCGTATGGTTGAAGAACCACGACAAGCCGAAAGCCAGCACGATCGTGATGACGCCGCCTATTACTAGCGCTTGAGACATGATGATATCGCCGACGATGACAGGCCTAAGAGGGAAGACTACGGGAAAAGCCCGCGTTTCAGCCCCCCAGATGATGATGATCAGTCCGCGCATGAGTATAAGCAGCCCGACCGTGATCATCACCATGGAGAAGACGGACTCACCTACCAGCCGGGACAGGAAAAGTCGGTCCAGCACGTAGCCGCAGATGGCGGCGCCGATGAAGGTGACGGGGAGTCCGATCCATAGCGGCAGCTGACGATCGATCACCACCGCCCACATCAGGAACGCACTGAACACGATCAGTTCGCCCTGCGCGAAATTGAACACCTTGCTGGCGCGGTATATGACGACGAATCCCATAGCGACGAGCGCATACAGAAGGCCGATCAGCACGCCGTTGGCGACACTGTTGACAAACTCGATCATGATGCCTCCACGGGCAGTTGGCGGTGTTCCCGTTTTTCCATGCGTGCGGTTGTCCCCGGGCCGTGATCAATCCGTTCAATGTTCACCTTGCTTTTTAGCAGGCCCTTCTTGCCATCCTGGTATCGGATCGGGATTTCGAGATCGAGCGCGTCGCCGGGTCCGTAAAGCGCTTCGATCAGGGAGGCGTAGCGCTCGGCGAGAAAGCCGCGCCGCAACTTCCGCGTCCTGGTCAGTTCGCCCTCGTCGGGATCGAGCGGCTTGGGAAAATTTGCGAAGCTGGCGACGCGCGAATGCTGCGGCAGGAGCCGGTTCACCTTTTCGATCTCTCCCGCGATGAGGGCACGGACCTCTGGCTTCTGGCTGAGATCCGAGAAGGTCGAGAAGCCGATCTTGTGCTCGTCGGCCCATTGCGAAACCACATCGCCGTCGATCTCGACGAGGGCCGCCACATTGTCGCGCTCGCCTTCGCCCACGGTCATCACCTCGCGGATGAAGGACGAGAAGCGGAGTCGCGTCTCGATATATTGTGGCGGATAGGTCTCGCCTCCGGCCAGCGTGCGCAGATCATCCAGCCGGTCCATGAAGACGATATCCCCGCTGGGTGCCCTCGTGCAGTAGTCGCCGGTGCGGAACCACTCGCCGTCACGGCGTTCCTCCGTCTTGTCCGGCTCGTTGAGGTAGCGGTGGAAGCCGGTGCCGCCCTTCACCAGAAGTTCGCCCTGCGGGGTTAGCTTCCACTCGATCTGTTCGCCATAGGCGGGATCGACGGGAATGATGGAGCCCGAGGTCTCAAGGTCGAAGGTTTCTCCCTGATGGATCGAGATCAGTCCGAACTCGGTGTTGCCGTACGCGTTGCGCAATGGCACGCCCATGGTGTGGAACAGTCTGAACGCATCGGGAGCCATCGCGGCGCCCGCGCAGAGCGCTGAACGGGTTCGCACCAGGCCCAGCTTGTCACGCAGCGGCTTGAGCACGGCGAATTCGGCGAACGGTTTGACAAACCGGGTCCAGACGGGGGGTGTCTTGCCTTCTAGGCGGGCGAGATTGGTCCGCCGGCCTACGTCGAGGCCAAGTTTGTAAATGGCCCTACGAGCTGCTCCAGCTGCGAACATCTGCGTTTCAACCGTGCTGGCGAGGCTTTCCCACTGACGCGGGCCGAAGAACACCGTCTCGACGCCGATCTCCCTCAAATCCGCCAGGATCGATTCCGGACGCTCGGGGAAGTTGACCACGAGCGGCTGCAGAATACCCATGCCCATGCCGAGAAACTGTTCAAGAGCCCAGGCCAGGGGAATGTAGGAAAGATACTCCATGCCCGGTTTCGTGCCGGCGCCGTTGCCCAGCCGCTGCGCGTTGTCGAGCAGGAAGGCGTGGGACCAGACCACACCCTTGGGCCTGCTGGTGGTGCCGGAGGTGTAGAGAATGACGGCCGGGTCCGTCGCCTTGCCGGCGTCGACCGACGCCTCGAACACGCCGGGCCTGGCGGTCAGGTATTCCGCGCCGAGCGCACGCAGCTTTGCGATATCGCTGAGAAGGGGGTGCTCGTAGGACCACATGCCCTTGTCTTCCCAGTAGATGACAGCGCGTATCCTTGGCAGGTCGGCGACAAGGCCGAGCACCTTGTCGACCTGCTCCTGATCTTGAGCGAAGACGGTGGCGATCTCGCTGTGCTCACATACGAAGCGCAGTTCATCGGCGGTCATGTCGGGGTATAGCGAGACGCAGACCGCACCGACCGACTGTATCGCCAGTTCCGCAATGAAATGCTCGGACTCGTTCTCGCCGATGACGGCTACGGCGTCTCCACGCCCAACGCCCTTCGCCATGAGTCCGCCGGCATATTCCCGCACCGCCATGAGAATGTCCGACCACGAGAACTTCTGCCAGATGCCCTTGCGCTTGGAGCGCTGGGCAAGGACATCAGGGTTTGCCGCAGCGCGGGCGAGAAGCACCTGCGGGAGTGTCTTGCCCGCACCGGAAATCGCCTGGGTGGAGCCTGCCGGATGCCTCATGCGGCATCTCCGAGGTAGGCGGCGATCACCTCGGGATTGCGCTGGATGTCCGAGGGTGCGCCTTCCGCAAGCTTGCGACCGAAATCGAGCACAGCGACCCTGTCGGCTAGATCCATGACAACAGACATGTCATGCTCGACCAGGACGACGGGCATCTTGCGCGCCTCGCGCAGGTCGAGGATGAAGCGCGCCAGATCCTCCTTCTCCTCGACGTTCATGCCGGCCATGGGCTCGTCCATCAGCAGCACCCTGGGCTCCATGGCGAGCGCGCGCCCGAGGTCGACACGCTTGCGCAGGCCGTAACCGAGCGCGTCGACCGGCTGGTGCCGGATCGCCTCGATCTCCAGGAACTCGATGATGTCCTCGACAGCCTCGCGGTGGCTGATCTCCTCGCGATGCGTCCAGGGAAAGTAGGCGAACGCCTGAAGCGGGTTGGTGCGCATGAGGTGGTGGCGCCCGACCATGATGTTGTCGAGCACGGACATGCCGGCGAACAGATGGGCGCTCTGGAAGGTTCGAGCCAGCCCGCGCTTTGCGATCTGATGCGTCGAAAGCCCCCGGACATCCTCGCCGTTGAGGAGAAGCCGGCCCTGCTGCGGCCGGTAGAGCCCGCTCAGCACATTCAGCAGCGAGGTCTTGCCGGCCCCGTTCGGGCCGATGACGGCGAGCAGTTCGTCGTCGCGGATGTCCATGGAGACGTCGGACAGAGCCTTCACGCCCCCGAAGTTGAGGCGCAGTTCCTCGGCGCTGTAGACCGTGCGAAGGTGGCGAACATCCTCCGCGCCGACGGCTCCGGCCGCCGTCGACATGGTTGCAGTCTGTGTCACGTCTCGACTTCCTCCCGTCGCAGGTTGCCCGGTCTGCCTAGGCTCCCCGGAGCGTCATGCGAGATAGTACGCTACTATAAGATATGGAGTGTTACAAGATTTTTCCGGCGCGGTGGACTTTGATTTTAGGTGAGTCCAACTCATTTTGAGCCTTGTGCGCTAGGATAACATGCGCTAGCGTACGATAAAAGCCACGCCGGCAGCGTGGGAGGTTTCGCGCCGGCCTAGCGGAATGGTGGGAGGAGTCATGCATCGCATGGGAAGCGGCCGCTCCGGTTGGCTCATCCGTGCCGAGAACCGCGCGTCGCCGCGTACGGTACGCGAGCATCCTCTTCCGCTGTCCGCCCCAACTGCCGAATCGCTGGCCATCAAGTTTGGGGAGGTCTCATGTTGAGTCAAGCTCCGCTCAATGCCGACCTTCATGTCGTCAATGCGCAGGTTCTCTATGACGGCGTCGTGGAGGCCGTGCGCGACGTCTCGTTCTCCGTTGACGCCGGTCGCATCGTCTGCCTTCTGGGAGCGAACGGCGCGGGCAAGAGCACGCTGCTGAAGGCGATATCGGGAATCCTCGGGCCGGAGAAGGGCGCTCTGACCAAGGGCTCGATCACCTTCGCCGGGAAAGGCCTCACCGCTCTCTCATCCGACGGAATCGTCCGCAAGGGTATCGTCCAGGTTCCGGAAGGCCGGCGGCTCTTCGTCAATCTGACCGTAGAGGAGAACCTGCTGATGGGCGGGTTCACGGTGCGTGCGGCCGAGCGCGCCGTGAGACTGGAGAGCGTCTATTCCCTGTTCCCCGACCTTACCGATCATCGGCATCGCGTCGCGGGCTATCTTTCGGGCGGCCAGCAGCAGATGGTGGCCATCGGCCGCGCCCTGATGTCCAGCCCGTCGCTGCTGATGCTGGATGAACCCTCTCTCGGCCTCGCGCCCAAGATCGTTGAGCAGATATTCGCGGCGATCTCCTCGCTGCGAGACAGCGGCGACATCGCCATCCTCCTTGTCGAGCAGAACGCGCGGCTCGCGCTGACCATCTCCGACTATGGCTATGTGCTGGAGCGCGGCCGGGTCGTGTTCGATGGCGATGCCGCGACTCTCCTCGGCAGTCCCGAGATCCAGGAATTCTATCTCGGGTTGGACCAGTCCGCCGGCCGCAAGTCACTACGCGACGTCAAGCACTATCGCCGACGCAAGAGGTGGCTGGCATGAAGGCGCCGACGCCGATTCTTTCGATCCGCGACCTGTCCAAGCGCTTCGGCGGCGTACAGGCGCTGTCCGGCGTTACGGTCGATATCCGCCAGAACGAGATCGCCAGCTTCATAGGGCCCAACGGCGCGGGGAAGACGACGATCTTCAACATGATATGCCGGATCTACGACCCGACGTCGGGCACGATCTCGTTCAACGGGAAGGATCTGCTGCGCCACAGGCCGCACCACCTGGCAGGCCTGGGCATCGGCCGGACCTTCCAGAACCTTGCGCTCTTTCGTCACGGCACCGTGGTCGAGAACCTGCTCGTCGGCATGCACGCCCATCTGAAGTCTGGCGTACTCGACGGCGCGCTCTTTCTCGGGCGCACGGCGCGCGAAGAGGCACAGGCGCGCGAGGAGGTAGAGCGCATCATCGAGTTCCTTGAAATCGAGGAAATCAGGAACCAGCCGGTGGCGATGCTGCCCTACGGATTGCAGAAGCGGGTGGAACTCGGCCGCGCCCTGGCGACCAGGCCGAAGCTGCTTCTGCTCGATGAGATGGTCTCCGGCATGAACCAGGAGGAAACGGAAGACATCGCGCGCTTCGTGCTCGACCTGCGCGACGAATTGAACATGACTGTGATCATGATCGAGCACGACATGAACGTGGTGCTGGATATCTCCGACACAGTCCATGTTCTGAACTTCGGCGTGCCGATCGCTTCCGGCACGCCCGCGGAAGTTGCCGGCAATCCGACCGTGATCGAAGCCTATCTTGGAGCCGCGCACGCATGAGCGAACTGTCCCGAGACATCGTCCACACAACCTTGCCGCATCTGCTCGTCCACCGGGCGCGGACATCCCCCGATCTGGTCGCCCTGCGGGAGAAGGTTCGCGGCGTATGGCGGCGCACGACCTGGCAGGAATACGAGCAACGGGTGAAGATATTCGCCTTCGGCCTCGCGCGGCTCGGCTTCAGGCGTGGCGACCGGCTGGCGATCGCCGGCGAGGACACGCCCGAATGGCTGATCGCGGATCTCGCCGTCCAGGCGCTGGGCGGCGTCACCGTCGGAATCTATCCGACCAACCCGTGGGCGGAACTGCAATACATCGTCGCCCATTCGCAATGCCGGTTCGTCGTCTGCGGAGACCAGGAGCAGGTCGACAAGATACTCGACGCCTCGTCGAACGGAACCGGCCTGCCGCTGGTCGAGAAGGTGATCGCAGTCGACATGAAGGGCATGCGAAAATACGACGACCATCGTCTCATCTCGTGGGAGGACGTCGAGAGTTTCAGCGCAGAAGCCGACACGGCCGACGTCGATCGCGCGTGGACCGGGGCGCTCGAAACGATCACGCCCGAGGACATCTGCATCATCGTCTACACCTCCGGCACTACCGGGCCGCCGAAGGGCGCACAGCTTCGCCACCGCAATCTCCTGCATTCGGCCGCCGCGATCGTGCGCACCTACGGACTGACCGCCGACACCTATTCGGTGCTCTGCTATCTGCCTCTGTGCCATGTCGGAGAGCGCATCTGCTCGATGACCGTGCATCTGTGCACCGGTGGCACGGTGAGCTTCGCGGAGTCCATCGACACGATCGACACCAATATCCGCGAGATCGGTCCCACCTTCTTTCTCGGCATGCCGCGCGTATGGGAAAAGCACAGGCTCAACGCGCTGATCCGGCTCAACGAGGCGCGCCCCTACCAGAAATGGCTGTTCGGCTTCCTGTACGGCCATATCCGCCGGCGGCTGGAACCGAAGCTGGCGGCAGGCCGCGCGCCGCGCGCGGAAGGCGTGCTCGAACGCCTCGAATACTGGGGCGCTCATCTCCTGGCCTTCCGCGCCATGAAAAAGCACATGGGCCTCGACCATTCCATCGTGCGGATATGCGGCGGCGCGCCGGTATCGCCCGAGACCCTGCTCTTCTTCGCCGTGCTCGGTCTTCCGGTCTATCAGGTCTACGGACTGACCGAGAGCGGCGGCATCACCTTCCTCCAGCACGAAAAGGCGTGGTTGCCGGGAGGTGCGGGAGCGCCGATCGAAGGCGTCGAATACCGGCTCGCTGAAGACGGCGAGATCCTGATCCGGAGCCCCACGGTCTTCCATGGCTATCTCTTCGACGAAGAGGCGACGCAGAAGGCGCTGAGCCCGGACGGCTGGCTCTCCACCGGGGACGTCGCCGAACGGGCCGGGGACAACGAGATCCGCATCGTCGATCGCAAGAAGGCGATCATCATCACCTCGGGCGGCAAGAACATCGCGCCGTCGGAGATCGAGAATGCGCTGAAGGAATCGCTGTTCATCCGCGAGGCGATCATCCTCGGCGAGCAGCGCCACTTCGTCGCCGCCCTCATCCAGATCAACATGGATTCCGTCGGAAAATGGGCGCAGGACAAGGGCCTCGCCTATACGAACTACCGCTCGCTGTCGCAGCTTCCGGAAGTCAACGAACTCATCGCCAGGGATGTCGAGCGCGTCAACAAGCGCTTCGCGCGCGTCGAAAGCGTCCGCAAGTTCGTGATCCTGTCCAAGGAGCTCGACCATGACGACGGCGAACTGACGGCGACGCAGAAGGTCAAGCGCGCCTTCATCGAGAAGAAATACGCCGAAGAGATCGCGCGGATCTACGGGAAGGAGCCCGCCTGATGAGCTACTTCCTCAACCTCGTTTTCGCCGGCCTGGCGGTCGGCGCGATCTATGGCATGCTGGCGATGGGCTACGCCATCATCTACAAGGTGAGCCGCGTCGTGAACTTCGCCCAGGGCGAGATCATGATGCTGATCGGCTACATCTCCTATTCGGTCGCATTGCGGACCGACGCCAGCGCGCCGCTGGTCATGCTGTCCGTCATCGCGGGAGCGATCGGAGTGGGCCTGCTGATCGAGCGCTTCATCGTTCGGCCGATGCTGGGGCAGCCCGTGTTCTCGCTGGTGATGATGACCATCGCGCTCGCCGTCATGATCCGGGCGGTGGTCGGGTTGATCTGGGGACTGGATCCCTACCGCTTTCCCGGGTCGGCCACCGGCGCGCCGATCGAGCTGTTCGGGGTCTACATGCAGCCGATCCAGCTCTTCCTGCTCGCGGTCTATGTCGCCCTCTGCGTCGGCGTATGGGCGTTCCTGCGCTTCAACATCGTCGGCATCGCCATGCGGGCGACGGCCACCGACTCGACGGTCTCGCTGCTGATGGGCGTCTCGGTCAGCCGCCTTTATCGCGTCGCCTGGATCATATCGGCGCTGATAGCGGGCATCGCCGGGGTGCTGTTCGCCAACATCTATCATATCGGCCCCGATCTCGCCCATGTCGGCATCCGCGCCTTCCCGGCCGCGATCCTCGGCGGTCTCGACTCCGTGCTCGGCTCCGCGCTCGGCGGGCTGATCATCGGCGTCGTCGAAAACCTGGCGGGCGGCTACATCGCCTCCGCCTACAAGGAGATAGCAGGCTTCGTCGTCATCCTCGTGATCCTGATGATCCGGCCATACGGCCTGTTCGGTCAAAAAGACATCGAGAGGGTCTGATGCGAACGAGAACCTATCGCGAGAACTACCGCGAACTGACCGAACTGCTCCCCTACCGCAGTTCCTGGAACTGGTACGCGCTGCTGCTGGCCGTCCTGGTGTCCCTGCCGTTTATGGTGCCCACCTATGTGATGACCTACGTCACGCTGATCCTGATCGCGGCGGTCGGAGCGGTGGGCCTCAACATCGTGACCGGAACCGCCGGCCTGATCTCACTCGGCCATGCCGGCTTTCTGGCGATCGGCGCCTACACCGCGGGAATAGCGATCTCGACCTATGGCTGGCCGATTCCGGCCGCGATCCTCGCGGCGGGCTTCGTATCGGCGGCCGCGAGCCTGCTCGTCGGCGTCCCCTCGCTGCGCCTGAAGGGGCTTTACCTGGCTATCACGACGCTCGCCTTCTCGATCATCGTCGTCCATCTCATCAACCAGTGGGAGGGGCTGACCGGCGGCTCTTCCGGCATGCCGGTCGGGCGACCGGACTTCCTCGGCATCCCGATGCGATCGCCGGCCTCGATGTTTTACCTGACGCTGGTGATCGCGGGG
This sequence comes from Neoaquamicrobium microcysteis, assembly GCF_008180155.1. Lineage (GTDB taxonomy): Bacteria > Pseudomonadota > Alphaproteobacteria > Rhizobiales > Rhizobiaceae > Aerobium > Aerobium microcysteis. The sequence goes on from NZ_VSZS01000059.1 coordinate 182,592, forward strand.
CTGACGGTGCTTGGAACGCTCAATCTCCTGCGCAGCAGGGTAGGGCGGGCATGGGCCGCGCTGCGCGACTACGATACGGCGGCAAGCATGATGGGCATCAATCTGGTCCGCTACAAGCTGCTGGCCTTCGCCGTCAGTTCCTTCATCACCGGCGTCGCCGGTTCGCTGATGGCTCTGAACATCCGCTACCTGAACACCGACAGCTTCGAACTCATCGTCAGCATCGAAGCGATCGCGATGATCATCGTCGGCGGGCTGGGCAGCGTCCGCGGCGCGATCCTGGGCGCGACGCTGATCACCGTCCTTCCCGATTTCAGCCGCTACGTCCTTTCCCTGTTCGGCGGCGCGCTCGGGTCGATCGCCAGCGGCAATACCGCGGAGATCAAAGGCATAATCTACGCGCTGGTCATCATGCTTTTCCTGCGTTTCGAGCCGGACGGCCTCGCGCATCAATGGAACCGGACAAAACGCTTCTGGTCGGACTGGCCCTACAGCCGGAAGTGAGGCGGAGGATCGGGACGACATACTGCAAGGCCGACCGCAACCAATGGGAGGAACCGGAATGCGACCTGCAAGCAAACTGCTGACAGCACTGTGCCTGGCTCTCGGATCGAGCGCCGCATTGGCGAACGATCCCGGCGTCACCGACACGGAAATCGTGGTGGGGGGCTTCGTTCCCTTCACCGGGCCGGCGGGACTGCTGGGCTATGCCGGCACGCTCGGCAGCCGGATCGCGGCCGCCGAAATCAACGACCGGGGCGGCGTCAACGGCCGCAAGATCAACCTGATCGTCGAAGATGACGAGTACGTGCCGGCCAAATCCGTGCAGGCGATGCAGAAGCTCATCGACGTCCACGACATATTCGCGATGACGTCCGTCTCGGGCGGATCCCACGGTCTGGCGGTGATGCCGATGATCGAGGAACACAACATTCCGACAATCAATCCGCTGGTCACGACCGACGCGCATTTCGAGCCCGCGCGCGCAAGCTTCTTCGGCATCGGCATGAGCTACCAGCAGGGCGTGATCGATCTGGTCAGGTTCGTCGACGCCACGGAAGACGGCCTCACATGGGGGTCTATCGTCCAGGACGACGAATCGGGCATCCCGCGCGAGGAAGGACTCGATACCGTGCTGGCCGAACTCGGCAAGGAAGCCGTGCTCAAGCAGCGGTTCAAGCGCGGCCAGGCCGATTTCGCGGCGGAGGTTCTGCGCGCCAGGGAAGCCGGTGTCGATGCGATCGTGCTGGGCGGATTGCCGGCCCAGAACGCGGCGATCCTCAAGGAAGCGAAGAAGATCGGCTACGCGCCGAAATTCGGCGCGGTCTGGATGGACCACATCCCGCAGGTGATCGATCTCTACGGCCCCGAAGGCGACGGAGTCTATGTCTACGATTTCGTTCCCTCGATGACCGATGAGCGGCTCAAGCCGTTCCTTGAACTGGCCAACAAGTACCTGCCGGCCGAGGATGTGCCCAAACTCAACCGGTACTCGATCATCGCCTATACCGGGATGAAGGTGCATGCGGCGGCGATGGAGGCGTGCGGCAAGGAGCTGACCCGCGCCTGCGAGATCGAGAACCTCAAGAAGATCAGGGATTTCGATGCGGGCTTCATGGCGCCGTTGAGCTTCGGTGAGGATGTGCGGCTCACCGACCTGAAAGGAAGCGTGCTGCGCGTCGATCACGCCGCCGGCGCTTTCGTCGCAGTTGAATAGCCGAACTTCACAGATGAACCTTGCAGCAAGGGAGGAACCAGCATGCGTGCATTCATTGGATTAGTGGGAGCAGTCTCGATCGGACTTTCGACAAGCGTCGCGCTGGCGGCCGATCCGGGTGTCTCCGACACCGAGATCGTCGTTGGCGGCATCGCGCCCTTTACCGGGCCGGGCGGGCCGCTCGGCTATGCCGGCACGCTCGGCAACCGGATCGCCGCCGCCGAGATCAACGAGAATGGCGGCGTCAACGGCCGCACGATCAGGCTCGTCATCGAGGATGACGACTACGTGCCTGCGAAAACCGTGCAGGCCATGCAGAAACTCATCGACGTCGACCAGATCTTCTCGCTGACGACCGTTTCCGGTGGCTCGCACGGTCTCGCCATCATGCCGATGATCGAGGAGGGCGACATCCCGACGATCAATCCGCTGGTCACGACGGAAGCCCATTACGAGCCGCCCCGGCCCAGCTTCTTCGGTATCGGAACCGACTACCAGCAGGGTGTCATAAACCTCGTCAAGTATCTGGACGCTAGGACGCCCGACCTGTCATGGGGCGCGATCGTCCAGGACGACGAGTCCGGCCAGGCCCGGCTCGAAGGGCTCGATACCGTGCTCGAGGAACTCGGCAAGACCTCAAGCCTGCAACAGAAGTTCAGGCGCGGCCAGACGGATTTCGCCGCCGAAGTGCTGAACGCGAGGGCGTCCGGAGCAACGGCGCTCATCCTCGGCGGCCTGCCCGCCCAGCACGCCGCTATCCTCAAGGAAGCCAAGAAGATCGGCTATGAACCCCAGTTCGGCGTCATGTGGGTCGATCATATCCCGCAAGTCATCGACCTGTTCGGTCCCGAAGGCGACGGCGTCTATGTCTACGACTTCGTGCCGTCGATGACCGATCAGCAACTGGCGCCGTTCCTGGAACTCGCGCGGAAACATTTGCCGGCCGACGACATCGCCAGGCTCAACCGCTATTCGGTGATCGCCTATGCGGCGCTGAAGGTCCAGGCGGCTGCGATGGAGGCCTGCGGGCAGGAGCTCACGCGGCGTTGCGTCAACGAGAATATCGAAAAGACGACGGATTTCGAGACCGGCCTGATGGCGCCGATCAGCTTCGGCGAAGGTGTGCGGCTGACCGACATGGCCGGCAGGGTTCTCCGGATCGACGCGGCGGCCGGCAGGTTCGTTCCCGCCGAGTGACCACGCCGCCGCGCCGGCTACCGCGCCGGCGCGGCGCATTCCAGCTGGAGACGTCGCGCGAATCAATCGTCGAGCGCGGCGGCGACTTTCTCGAGCCGTGCGATGGACCGATCGAGACGGTCGAGCCTGTTGTCGGCGGTCTCGGCCTCCATGCCGCGCCAGATCACGGTCGTGATGGCGTCCCTTGCCTCCTCGACCGAAAAGTCGCCCTCCTTGCGCAGGAAGGCCCAGGTCTGGTGCTCGATGCAGCCGAAGATCATGTTGCGAAGCAGTTCGGCGGACACATCGTCCGTCAACTCGCCCGACGCGATCGCCGCTTTCAGCGCGTCGAGGATGCGTGAGGTGAACCGCCGGTTGAGCTGATAGATGTGCATCGTCCGATAGGTCGGGTCGGGTCGCAGTTCCATCAGCACGAAGCGGGTGAGGCTTGGTTCCCTGCGGATGATCGACAGCGCGAGGCCGACCTCGTAGCGCAGTCTCTCGCGCGCCGAGCCGTGGATGGACCCATCGGCCGGCAGGGACAGGATTTCCTCGAACCAGGCTTCGGCAACCTTTATCAGCAGGTCCCGCTTGGTCGGGAAGTACCGGAATATCGTTCCTTCGGATATGCCGCAGATTTGCGCGACCTCGGTGGTGACGACGTTCTCGTATCCGCGTTCGGCCAGCATGCGCCGCGTGACGGTCATGATCTCCGACATGCGCTCGTCGCGCGGTCGTCGCCTGCTGTTGCGTTTTCCCGGAGCCTTCATCCGCACCATTTGCCAGGGGCAGCCAAGTCGACGACGCCCATATCCTTCGTTTTGCGCCGATATCGATACTTCGGTTTCGGCGGCTCATGCAATCACGGGATCGAAAGCAGTTCCTCGACATGGCCGTATCCGGCCTCCGGATCAAGCATGATGTAGCGGTCGGAACCGCGCTGTTCGACACGCGGCTGAATCGTCCGACCGGAACGAGCCTTCGCGGCCGCGACCGCCCCGGCGAGGGTGCGCGTGGTCGCCAGCAGCCCGAGATTCATGCGGGTAGGAAACACGATCGTCCGGTGGCCTTCGGCGGCCAGCCTCAACGCGTCGGCGGGCGCCAGCCATTCGGTGTCGACCGTTTCGCGCCCGTCCGCCACCGCCTCGCCGGCCGGCGCGGAGGCGACATAGAAGAACGTATCGAAGCGTTTGGGGACGACCGGCGGCGTCAGCCATCGCGAGAAGAGGGTCAACATTCGCAGATCGAGCGTGACCTCATGCTGCCTGACATAGTCGATGAAGGCGAGCGTGCCGTTCTCCATTGCCGCGCGCGCGTGCGCGGAGCCCTCCCGGTCCGCCGGGGGTGCGACGCATCCGGGCAGCATGCCCGATTCCTCGAATGCCTCCCTGATCGCGGCGATGCGCGGTCCCCGCTCGATCTCGGCAACGTCGTTCCACCCTATCGCGGACTCGGCCCAGCGCGGGTCGAGATCATGCTCCTCCACCTTTCCGCCGGGGAAAACCATTGCGCCCGACATGAAGTCGATCTGGTGATGCCGGCGCACCATCAGCACTTCGAAGACGGGCTGCTCGCGCACCAGCATGATGGTCGACGCCAGGCGGATAGGAGAAGTCGTGCTCAATTTGTCGTCCTCGCTTCTGCGTTGCGCCTACGAGTTGTTATCATAGCGTATAGTACGTTGCGACACCAAACGAGTCGTGGAATAGTTCCTGCCGTCTGCGCGGGTCGCCTGTCGGTCGGACTTCTTCGCCGAGGGACAGGTGGCGGGCGCCGGCCAGGGAGGATATCGTGGCTGAACTGATCCTTACGGACGATCAGCGTTCCGTGCTCGAAACTGCGCAGCGGTTTTCCCGCGAGGCGCTCGCGCCATTCTATCAGGCGCGGGAAGAGCAGGAACGCATTGACCCGAAGCTCATGGAGACCATGGGGGAACTTGGCCTCATCGCGCCTGAAACGCCGGAGGAACTGGGCGGCCTCGGTCTCGACAGCGTGACGTCGGGACTGATCGCGGAAGCGCTCGCCTATGGCGACTTCAGCATGGCCTATGTCCCCATCATGGGATCGTTGATGACAAAGCTGCTGTCGAGCTACGCGGAGCCGGCCGTCGCCGCGGAGTGGGTGCCGCGCATCGTCAAGGGGCGGTCGCTGATCGCCGTCGGCCTCACGGAGCCGCGCGGGGGGTCGGACGCCGCCAATCTGGTGCTCAGGGCCGAGAAATGCCCCGGCGGCTACCGCCTCAACGGCGAGAAAACATCGATCACCGGCGCGGATCAGTCGGACGGCGTCGTTCTCTTTGCCCGGACCGGCTCGAAGGAGGCGGGCGCGCGAGGGGTGACGGCCTTCTTCGTGCCGACGGCGTTGAAGGGCATCAGCGCCACCCGCTTCCGGGACGTGGGCAGCCGCATACTGGGACGCGGCTCGCTGTTCTTCGACGATGTCGTCGTGCCCGAGGACCACAGGCTCGGCGACGAGGGCGGTGGCTTCGTGCAGGTCATGCAGGGCTTCGACTTCACCCGCGCGCTGCTCGGCCTGCAATGCGTGGGTGCGGCGCAGGCGTCGGTGGACGAGAGTTGGCGATACATCGACCAGCGCCAGGCGTTCGGCGAAAAGCTCTCCGCCTTCCAGGGCGTGACTTTCCCGCTGGCCGAGGCCGAGACGATGCTGGCGGCCATACGCCAGCTTTGCCTGCACACGCTGAGGCTCCGCGATGCCGGTCTTCCGCATACCTCGGAGGCGGCGATGTGCAAATGGCTCGGTCCGAAAACGGCGGTCGACATCATCCATCAGTGCCTCCTCACCCATGGCCACTACGGCTGGTCACTCGACCTGCCGCATCAGCAGCGCATGCGCGACGTCATGGGCATCGAGATCGGGGACGGTACGGCGCAGATCATGAAGATGATCATCGCCGGGCAAAAGGGCGCCGAGGCTCGATCACGAAATTGAGGGTGCGACTCAGCAAGCCCGTCAGCAGGAGGTTACCAATGAGCGAACGATCCATCGAACTCGATATCCGCAATGGCGTCGGCCATGTGACGCTCAGCCAGCCGGAGCGCGGCAATCCCTTCGATGACAGGTTTTGCGCCGAACTCTGCGAAATATCGATCGAATGCGACGAGAATCCCGCCGTCAGGGCGGTGCTGATCCGCGCGAAGGGAAGATTCTTCAGCGTCGGCGCGGACCTGAAATGGCTCGGCGCGTCGCGCGAGAGGCTGCCTTACCTGCTGAAGGGCGCTACATCGGACCTGCACATGGCGGTGTCCCGCTTCGCCCGCGCCGATGCGCCGGTGGTCGTCGCCGTTCATGCCTTGGCCACCGGCGGCTCGGTGGCTCTGACGGCGATGGCCGATTTCGCGCTGGCGGCGCGGTCGGCGAAATTCTACGCCGCGTTCAACGCCATCGGCTTCGTCAGCGATTCATCGGGCACCTATTTCCTTCCACGCCGGGTCGGCAGCAGGAAGGCTGCCGAGTTCATCATGCTCAACCAGACCTGGAGCGCGGAGGAGGCGGAGCGCAACGGGCTGGTCAACCGCGTGGTCGAAGACGATGCGCTCGACGATGAAGCGGTCAAGCTGGCCGAGCATCTGGCGGCAGGCCCGACCTTGACCTTCGGCGAGATGAAGCGGCTGTTCCTGTCCTCGACCGACCAGCCGCTGGAGACGCAGATCGAGCTTGAGGCCCGCGCGATCGCGCGCTGCTCCAGAACACAGGATTCCTGGGACGCCATCCAGGCGATCATGGAGAAGCGGCCCTTGACCTATCAGGGACGATGAGCCGCTGATGGGTGGCGCATTAAGTAAGCTAAACTCAATAAGATCGACCGAGAGCGATGGACGCCACGAGAAATTGCCCGTAGCGGGCAAGTTCGCGCATATCCGCACGTTGACAAATGAGTTCAACTTAGTAAATTAGCGTATGATCCCTGGCGATCAGGGTTATGTCATGCGCAGAAGGGAAAACGTACCCATGCACCCCGCCCTAGGCGTTCTTGCCGAAGCCGCCCGCCGGCCCAACGACCACGCGAGGCGCTGGAAGGCGAAGACCGGCCGCAAGGTGGTCGGATCGTTCCCGATGCACTTCCCCGCCGAGGTGGTCCATGCGTCGGGAGCGATGCCGGTCGTCCTCCAGGAATCGGACGACCCGATCACGGTCGGAGGCGCGGGCATGTATCCGTTCTTCTGCGGCTATACGCGCAGCGTGGTCGACCAGGCGTCGAAGGGCGATTTCGACTATGTCGACGCGATCATGTTCGGCGACCATTGCGTGCAGATCCTGAGCGCGGCCGACATCGTGCGCAACCGGCTGCCGGAAACGCAGGTCGGCTTCTATCAGCTCATACCCTCGCTCAGGGACAAGTGGTCGCTCGAAAATTCGATGCGCGCGCTCGACCGCCTGATCGAAGGGATCGAGGAGACGCTCGGCGTCACCATCACCGAAGACGATCTTCGCGCAAGCATCAGGGAGTTCAACGAGAACCGGCAGCTCATCCGCCGGCTCTATGAATTGCGGCGCACCGGCGCGATCCGGCTGCGCGCCTCCCACATGCAGCACATCGTCAAATCCTCGATGGTGATGGACAAGGCCGAGCATAACGCGCTGCTCAGGCAGATCGTGGATTCGGTCGAACCGGGCGCGGACACTCTGGGCGGCGGGCTTCCGGTCTATGTCTCGGGGCATCTGTGCCAGGCGCCCAAGCCCGCGGTGCTCGACATGATCGAGGATTGCGGCGCGGTGATCGTCGATGACGATCTCTATCACGGCTACCGCTACATCTCGATGGACATGGACGAGACCGGCGATCCGGTGAAGGCGATCGCCAACTGGTATCTCAACCGCAATTTCGGCGCGCCCTGTCCGACGCGGCTCGATCCCGGCATCGACTGGGACGGCTGGCTGCTCAAGGCGGTCGACGCCTGTGGCGCCAAGGGCATGATCGTGCTGATGGCCAAGTTCTGCGAGCCTCACTACTTCTACTATCCGCGCATCCGCAAGGCGTTCCAGGTCGCCGACGTCCCGCATCTCCTGATCGAGACCGAGCATGAGATGCTGGGCCTCGAGAACATGCGCACCAAGGTCGAGACCTTCGTCGAGGTGGCGCGCCGCCGCGGCACGCCGCAGCGCATCGCATCCTGATCCCCGATCGAGCCCGGAGCACCGAGCATGAACATCGCCGTCGCCGACCAGCAGATCAAGCGAGCCAACCGGCTCAAGGCCACCAAGCTCAACAACCGCATGGTGACCGATTACTGGGATGACCTTTTCAAGGCGAAGGAGGAAGGCCGCCTCGTCTGCTGGTACGAGGGGGTGGCGATCAACCCGATCCTCCAGGCTGCCGACATCGCATGGTGCCACGGCGAGGCGATGTCGGCGCTGCTGGCGGCGCGCAACGAGGAGGGTCCGGCGCAGGAGGCCGCCGAGGAGTTCGGCTACGATCGCGAGCTCTGCTCCTATGCCCGCACCCATATCGGCTGCGGCGTGCTCACCCAGAATTCCACGCCGGAATCGGTCAGCGACCTGCCGCGCGATTCGGAAGTGAGGAAGGGCCTCGCCGCGCGGGTCCCGGCGCCGGACATGATCATCAGCGCCTATCCCTTCTGCTCGACCGGGCAGCAATGGGACGACATGCTTTATCGCCAGTTCGGCAAGAAGGTGCCGATCTTCAACATCTCGCTGCCATGGATATGGGGCAACAAGCCGTCGGCGAAATATATGAGCGGGCCGGAATACCGGGAGGCGGTGGCCTTCCTCGTGCAGCAGCTTCGCGAATGCATCACCTTCATCGAAGGCATCACGGGCAAGAAGTTCGACCACGACCGGCTGCGCGAGATCATGGGCTACATCAAGCGCGCGGCCGAGATCAAGGTCGAGGCGATGCGGCTGTGCAAGGCCAAACCCTCGCCGGCGAGCTTCTTCGAATGGACCAACTCCATCGCGCCGGTGAATTTCCTGCCGGGCGGCCCGGACATCGTCAATTATTTCGAGATCAAGAAGGCGGAGATCCAGGAGCGCGTCGACAATGGGGTTGGTTCCGCGCCGGTGGAAAAGTACCGACTGTTCTGGGACGGCATCATGAACTGGAACAAGATCGGCTGGCTCGCCGACAAGTTCGCGGGCTACGATTCGTGCATCGTCGCGGGCCGCTACACCCATATGGGCTTCTGGCACGAGACGGAGGTTATCGACCTCGACGACCCGCTCGACGGCATGGCGCAGAACTACCTCACCTGCCCGATCTCGATCTCCGCGCCGCAGATGGTCGACAAGATCGTCGAGCATTGCGAGTATTACGAGCTGGACGGGCTGATCCTGCACGGCGCGCGCACCTGCCGGGCGTTCTCCTACCCGCAGTTCCTGATCGCGGAAGGCGTCGGCAAGCGGCTCGGCCTGCCCGTGGCGATGTTCGAGGGCGATATGGTGGATGAGTCCTTCTACAAGGACGAGCTGGTCAACAGCCGTGTAGAAGCGATGCTCGAGCAGATCGAGGCGCGCCGCGCCCGGTCGATGTGAGGCTGCGGTCATGGCCGCCCATGTCCTGGGGATCGATTTCGGATCGACGACCGGCAAGTCGGTCATTCTGGACGCCGACGGCAACGTCAAGGCCGCCTGCGTGTCTTCCAAGGGCGCGGTCAGCGACGAAGGCGTCAAGGCGTCCCTTCAGGACGCTCTCGACGAAGCGGGGATTGCCGTCGCCGACATCGTGCGCTGTGTGTCGACCGGCTATGGCCGCCGGATGCTCGACATTGCCGACCGCTCGATCACCGAGATAACCTGCCACGCGCGGGGCGCCGTGCACATGGTTCCGGAGGCGCGCATGGTGATCGACATCGGCGGGCAGGATTCCAAGGTTATCGGCATCGATCCGAACGGTCTCGTCGCCCAGTTCGCCATGAACGACCGCTGCGCCGCAGGCACCGGAAAATTCCTCGAAGTGCTGGCGCGGGCCGTCAATGTCGACCTCGACAGGATGGGAGAGGTGGCGCTGTCGGCGCGCGAGAAAATCCAGATCACCTCGATGTGCGCGACCTTCGCCGAGACCGAAGTGATTTCCCTCCTCGCCGAAGGCGTCGCCAAGCCCGAGATTCTCGGCGGAGTTCATGCGGCGATCGCCAAGAGAACCATCGGGCTGGTGGCGCGCGTTGGCAAGCGTGAACCCGCTGTGATGACCGGCGGCGTGGCCAGGAACATCGCGGCAGTGCGCCATATCGAGGAAGCGCTCGACATCAAGCTCATCATCCCGCCCGACCCGCAGATCGCCGGCGCGCTGGGCGCGGCGCTGTTCGCGCTGGACGACTACCGCAACGAGGGGGCGAGCCGCCGCAAGGCCGACGAGAAGGTCGAGGTCGATCTGGAGGCCGAGGCGGCAGCCATGCAGAACTGCGCCCCGGCCTGCGCGTCGAAGATCGCCGCCGCGCTGGCGATCCACTGAACCCCGACATATCGAACAAGGGCTGGAGCATCGCATGGGTCCGCTTGAAGGCGTGCGCATCATCGAAATGGCGGGCATCGGGCCGGCCCCGTTCTGCGGCATGCTGCTCGCCGACATGGGGGCGGACGTCGTTCGAATCGACCGGCTGACGCCATCGGGTCTCGGTGTGGAAACGCCGCAGAAATACGATCTCTTCAATCGGAACAAAAGCTCGATCGCCGTCGACCTGAAGTCCGCCGAAGGCGTGGCGACCGTGCTGAGGCTGGTCGAACGTGCCGACATCCTGATCGAGGGTTTTCGCCCGGGTGTCATGGAAAGGCTGGGTCTCGGTCCGGACGAGTGCAGGCCGGTCAACCGGCGGCTCGTCTTCGGCCGCATGACCGGCTGGGGCCAGGACGGCCCGCTGGCCCAGGCGGCCGGGCACGACCTCAACTACATCTCGCTCACCGGCGCGCTGGCGGCGATCGGACGCGAGGGCGAAGCGCCGGCGGTGCCGCTCAACCTGATCGGCGATTTCGGCGGCGGCGCGCTCTATCTGGCGATGGGCGTGCTCGCCGCGCTCGTCCATGCACGGGCGTCCGGGGAGGGGCAGGTGGTCGACACCGCCATTATCGACGGCACGGCAAGCCTCATGACGATGTTCCATTCCTTCCAACAGATGGGAGCGTGGCGCACCGAACGCGGGGTCAACATCATCGACGGCGGCGCGCCGTTCTATGACGTCTACAGGACGAGCGACGGCAAATACGTTTCGGTGGCGGCGGTCGAGAAGAAGTTCTACGACGAGCTGGTGGAAAGGCTCGGCCTGCCCGCCGGCGAACTTCCCGCCCAGCACGACCGCAAGCGCTGGCCCGAACTGCGCGCGCGTTTCGCCGACGCAATCGGGTGCAGGACGCGCGACGAGTTGTGCGGGCTGCTTGAAGGCACCGACGCCTGCTTCGCGCCCGTCCTCGACCTCGTCGAATGCCGGTCGCATCCGCATGTCGCCGCGCGGGCCGTCCATGTCGAGGTCGACGGCGTCGTCAATCCCGCGCCGGCCCCGCGCTTCAGCCGCACGCCTTCGAGGATCGCGCGGCCCGCCTCGGCGGCGGGCGCCGACACGCAAGCCGCTCTCGAAGGTTGGGGCTTCAGCGCGACGGAAATCGAAGGGCTCAGAAAAGCGGGCGTGACGTCCTGATCAGCCGGCCTTCCTCATCTTGCGCACCGTCTTGGGCTGATTGACCAACTCGTCACGCTCCTCCGAAAGCTCGGCGCCCGTGTCGCCGGACATGGCGAGCAGGTTCCGTTTCATGGTCAGAAGCGTGTTCGACGTGGTTTCGAGTTCGCGCCGGTCGATCCCCTCGACGATCTTCGCATTGAAAACGTCGGTTTCCGCGCGCAGCTGTTCCATGAACCGCCCCGCCTGCCTGGTAAGGAAGACGCGTTTGACGCGCCTGTCCACCGGATCGGCCTTGCGGGTGACGAACCCGCCCGTCTCCAGCCTGTCGATCAGCGCGCCCAGCGCCACCTTTCCGACATCGAGCTCATTTGCGAGCTGGGTCTGCGGCAGGCCGTCCTTGCGCGAGATGAAGGCGAGGACCCACCATTGCGACCGGGTGATGCCCAAAGGCGCAAGCGCCCTGTCGAACATCATGCGGCGAAGCCGCGACACGTCGTGGATCAGGTAGCCGAGGCGAAGATCCCAGTCGGGACGGTCTATCATGTTCAACCAATCCATATCGCGAGGCGACCCGAGAGGGCCGATCAACGAACCAATACCATAAGCTTGCGTACTGTCCAATTGCGTATCTGAAGTGGATACTCGCTCCCTGGAGAAGGATTTCCGGTCAGGCCGCAGAGATTCCGCCATTGACGCTGATCGTCTGGCCCGTGATACGTGCCGCCTGCGGGCCCGCAAGGAACAGCACGGCGGCGGCAAGATCCTCCGGCTGCACCAGACCCAGGGCCGCCATTTTCGCCGCCTTCTCGAACAGTTTGGCGCTGAACTCATGCCGGAAGACATGATCGTAGGTCATCGTCCCCTCGATCAGGGAGGGCGTCAGGGCGTTCACACGGATTCCGTCACGCTTGGCCTCCATGGCCAGCGTCCTGGTGAACATCACGATACCGGCCATGCCGGCACCGATCACCGATTCGCCGGGGGTCGGCACCTTCGCGGCGTCGGAGGCGACATTGATGATCACGCCGCCGCCCTTCGCCCGCATCTGGGGAACGATGGCGCTGCACATCATCATCGGCCCAAGGATCAACTCGTTGAGATCGGTGGCGATCCGGGCCGGATCCATCGTATGGAAGAGGGCAGGCACAGCTTTGCCGACGGTGGAATTGACGAGGATATCGATCGCTCCCAGGCGGTCGCTCACCGTGTCTGCGGCTCGCCGTGCGTCATCGACCTTGTTGACGTCCGCGCTCGCGAACACGACTTCGCATTCCTCCGACAAGACCGCGACCGCCTCGCGCGCGGCGGCGCCTCGCTCCTCGTTGCGGCCGATGAGCGCGATCTTCGTCGCTCCCGCCGCCGCGAACGCCTTGGCGGTCGCCAACCCGACGCCCGACGTGCCGCCGGCGATCGCGATCGTCGCTGTCGCAAACGTGGGAACATGATGAACTGCGGTCATTTGGCTTCTCCTCCACCTGCCCGCCAGCCGCCGGCGGAAGAACCGGCTTGTCTGCGGCTATTTAGTACATTAACGTACCATACGCTTTATATGCGATTGGTGCGTGCCGGTCACGCCGAAATTCCGTCAGGGAGGACGAAATGCGCAAATCCAGCAAGGTGATCGTCACCTGCGCGATCACGGGCTCGATCCACACGCCCACAATGTCGCCGCACCTGCCGATCACCGCCGATCAGATCGCTTCCGACGCGATCGCGGCGGCGAAGGCCGGCGCGGCGATGCTGCATCTTCACGCCCGCGTGGAAGAGACCGGACGGCCGACGCAGGATCCGGAGGCGTTCAGGAGGTTCCTCCCGCGCATCAAGGAAGAATGCGACGCGGTCATCAACATCACCACCGGCGGCGGGCTCGGCATGTCGCTCGACGATCGGCTGGCGGCGGCGAAATGGGCGCAGCCCGAGGTCGCCTCCATGAACATGGGATCGTTCAACTTCAACATCTCGGGCGCGGCCGGCAGGATCACCGAGTTCCAGCACGAGTGGGAGAAGCCCTATCTTGAGATGACGAAGGATTTCATCCTGTCGAACACCTTCTCGCAGATCGAGCGCGGCATCACGGAGCTTTCCGCCAACGGCACCCGGTTCGAGTTCGAATGCTACGATGTCGGCCATCTCTACAATCTCGCCCACTTCCTCGACCGGGGACTGGTGAAGGGACCGCTCTTCGTGCAGGGCGTGTTCGGCATCCTCGGCGGCATCGGGGCGGAGATCGACAATCTCCTGCATATGCGCGCCGTCGCCGACCGGCTGTTCGGCGACGAATACTACATGTCGGTCCTCGCCGCCGGCCGTCACCAGATGCCGTTCGCCACCACCAACGCCATTCTGGGCGGGCATGTCAGGGTCGGGCTGGAGGACTCCATCTTCCTGGAGAAGGGGAAGCTCGCCACGAGCAACGCCGAGCAGGTGGCCAAGATCATCCGTATCCTGAAGGAGCTTTCGATGGAGACCGCGACGCCGGCCGAAGCGCGTGCGATGCTTGAGTTGAAGGGTCCCCAAAACGTCGCGTTCTGAGCGGATGGGAAAATGAGAATGAGCCAGCCATCGCCCTATCGCAGCGACCTTCTCGCGGGCAAACGCATCCTCGTCACCGGCGGCGGCACGGGGCTCGGCAAGGAGATGTCGCTCGGCTTTGCCGCCCACGGCGCCCACGTCTTCATCTGCGGGCGACGCGAGCAGGTGCTTGACGCCGCCTGCGCCGAGATTCGGGATCGCACAGGCGGCGGCGCCGACTACCGCGTCGTCAACGTCCGCGATCCGGACAGCGTCGATTCCATGATCGAGGACATCTGGTCCTCGGGGCCGCTCACGGGGCTCGTCAACAACGCCGCCGCCAACTTCATCGCACCCACCGAAAGCCTCTCGCCGAGAGGCTACGAGGCGATCCGTTCCACGGTGATGGACGGCTCCTTCTTTGCCACGCTTTCCTGCGGCAAAAGATGGATCGCGAACGGCCTGCCCGGAGTGGTCCTGAGCAATCTCGTGACCTGGGTGTGGACGGGATCGGCCTATGTCGCGCCGTCGGCGATGGCAAAGGCGGCCATTCAGGCCATGACCATGTCGCTCGCCGTCGAGTGGGGACCGAAGGGCATCCGCCTCAACGCCATCGCCCCTGGCCCGTTTCCGACCGAGAACGCCTGGGAGAAGCTCAATCCCATACCCGGAACCTCGGTCGGCGCCACCCAGCCGGACCAGGTGCCGCTACGCCGCTACGGCGAGATGGACGAGTTGCGGAACCTGACACTGCTTCTGATGTCCGACGCCTGCCGATACATCAACGGCGCCACGATCGCCATCGACGGCGGCCATCACCTCGCCGCGCCAAGCACGTTCGCGGATTTGTCGAAGCTGACCGCCACGGACTGGAACGAAGCGCGAGAGGCTCTGCGGGCATCCGATGAGAAGGAAAAGCAAGGCAGAAGCATCTGACGGATCGCAATGACCGATGTGCATTAAGGTGGCGCCGGGCCTCAGCTCGTGCTCACGCGCGAAATTGGCGGCTCTCATGGCACATCTGGAAGCCCGTACCCGCGTGCTTACGCGTTCGCGAGACGCTCGGGGCGGCAGAATCCCGGCCGCGTGAGTATCCCGCCGGCCACAAGCCGGGCCATCCTTGTCGATTGCCGACACCAGGCCATGCCGGTGTAATCGCGAGCGGTGCGCCAGGGCGAAGCTGCCGAGGAATTGGATGGTGACGATCGCACCAATTGTCGGGTGCTGCTCGTCCGGCGATGCCGACACCCATTATCGCAAACGGCGGGCAGACGGGCGCCAGCGCATTCCGGTCGCCGCCGCAGCAAACCGGCAGGATCTCAGGTGCACGCATCCCGGATTCCTGTGATGGAGAGGCATGCAGCGGGCATCGAACCGGGCTTACGCGGCCTGCGACACGGCAAAGCTGTCTTCGAGCATGCGATAGCGGACGATCTTTCCGTCTCGCACCGTCAGCAGGAACGCAAAAGGGGTCTCGATCAGCCTGCCGGTCTCCCTCACGAGCGAGGCAAGGTCGCCGACGATGGCAACTTCCTCCCTGTCCGCCAGAATGGAACGCAGGGAAAAGCCGCGCGGCTCAAGCCGCGCGGCGAGTTCGCGGAAGAACCGGTCCACCGCCGCTCGGCCCCGGCGCGGGCCAATCCACGGCACGCGCCGCAGGTCACCGGGAATGTCCCAGTCGACGTCTTCGTCGAAGAGGTCGACGATCGCAGCCAGCGTGTCCGGAGAGGCGGGGTCGGCATAGAAACCCTGTGCGGCCTTCAGGTAGCGCTCGGCGATTTCGCGGGGCGTGGGCGCGGGCGCATCCTCCCTGTACAGGCGTATGCGTTGCCAGTCGTCATTGGTGAAGTCGGGGTCGACATAGATGTGGACCCTGCTGATCAGCGGCCCTTCAAACTCGAAAACGTTGCAGAACCGACCTTGCGAAATCTCGCCGTCGGGCCAGCTTGCGCCGCCAGTCGTTATGCCCTTTTCCCGGCCTTCCACGGCGATCCGGTCGCCGTCGACGGTGAAGACGAGACCGTCGATATCGTGGGTCAGGCTCGCCACCTCCCTCGCGATCCGCCGCCCGAACTCCGCGACCGCAGCCTTGCCTTGCGTCGGCCCGAACTTGGGAAAGAAGAACTGCACGTCCTCCGTGAAGAGATCGGCCAGGCTGGCGTCCTTTTTGTCGACCTTGCGGAAGTAGCTACTGATCGTCTCGATGCGCGGATCGGCGGGTTCGGCTGCCATGCGTCTTGCTCCAAATCTGTAGGCCTGATTACATAAAGAGGCTTGTACGACGATGTGTCAAGGATTATGTAATCAAGATTACAGAAAGGAAGAGGATGGCTGTCCGTGGACGCCCCCGCAGTTTCGACCGAGATGCAGCGCTAGCGCACGCCATGGAGGTCTTCTGGGCGAAGGGCTACGAGGCGACCCAACTTGCCGAATTGATGGCGGCGATGGGGATCAACCCGCCAAGCTTCTATGCCGCCTTCGGATCGAAGGAGAAGATTTTTCTCGAAGCGGTCGATCTCTATCTGGCAACAGTCGGCGCAGGTAGCATGAAGGCTTTGGCAGAAACGGCGAACGCCCGCGCCGCAATCGAGGCCATGCTGCTGGCGAGCGTTGACATTGCGCTCGCCAGCCCCACCTCCGGCGGCTGCATGGTCAGCCTGGCGCTGGTGAACTGCCAGGAGCAGAACAAGCCTCTTCGCATCCATATGCAGGAGCTAAGACGGAGCACGACGTCGTTTATCGTGCAACGCCTTCGGCGCGGCGTCGAGGAAGACGACCTGCCAAAGGAGATTGATGTGGAGAGGCTGGCCAGCTATTTCGCAACCCTCATGCAGGGGCTCTCGCTCCAAGCGCAGGACGGCGCTGAACGTGACGATCTTGTTGGCACCGTCGCGATGGCGATGGGGGTGCTCGAATACGCGGAAAACCGGCAGCCATGACGTGCCGCGGGCTTACCATTCCGGGTTCCCGCAACAGCGGCACGAGGCGGGCTTTCCACCGCAACTCGCCCTGGAGTATTTGGACGGCCTCATCAATCACTGAGCCGAGAAGACTCACCCAGACGGTCCAGCGTTGGGGGCAAGTCCATCACATCATTGCACCAACAATCAAAATGGACCCGTCCATGGGGGCCGATCAAATTCCCGAACCATCAGTCACAGTCGGCATCGATGGTGAAAATGTGGGAGACTGGGGCAACAGGCGGGCGAATTTCGAGGTGATCGTCGGCAAGTCTGTGCCCGAGGAGGACCGGTCCGCCGTTCCGGATTTGTGGTGGGGTATGACGAGGAATGTTCTCGACCTGTTTACGTCAGCCGGGTGCGAAAACTGCTTCAAAGCTGGACACCCGCAAGAACCCGGTGGATGGCAGGATTTTTGACGAGCGCGATGTTCTGAGCGCACATTTCTGGCTGGATCGTTGCGATCCTGTGCGGCTTTGAGCGTTTTCACACGGATTCATCCCGGGGCCGCGCTGCGCTCGTGGAAGATCAGGCGGTCCATGTTGTAGGCGATGTTGGCAAGCGTCAGTTTCGCCTTGGCACGGGCGAGGCCGATGGTGCGGATGAAGAGGCCGAAACGGACCTTCTGATGGGCGAAGACATGTTCGACGGCGGCCCGGATGGAGGACTTCTTCGCATTGGCCTGCGCCGTCGCTCTCGGCATCGGCTTGCCAGTGGGTTTGCGCCGGTGGATGCGGCTGGTGAGCATCCTGTCCGCCAGCCATCTTTCATTCGTCTGCGAACGGTAGGCGCTGTCCGCCCAAATTTCCGAGCCGGTGTTCTCCCGGCTCACGAGGCGCTTGAGTTGTCTGCCATCGGGAGCCGACGCCGATGTCACGGCCGCCTCGCGGATGAAGCCGAAGCGTTGGTCGATGCTGATGTGGGACTTGTAGCCGAAGACCGATGTCGCGATCATCGGCAACGGCGTTCCGTCCGGGCGATGCCGAACTTTTCCGCCGATCTTCAGCGTCCAGCGTGCATCGACGTCCTTCTGCGCTGCCTTGGCCGGCTCGTCGGGCCAGACCTCGCGGGCGGACTTTCCGGCCTTGATCGCCTCCTTCTCGCTCTCGGTATTGCGTTGCTTCGGCGCTGGAACCAGCGACGCGTCGACGATCTGGCCAGACATCGGAATGTAGCCCTTCTTCTGCAATTGCCAGTCGAACGCCTTCATCACCCGCTTCAGCGTCCCCGTCTCGGTCAACCTGTTGCGGAAGTGCCGGATGGTGTTCTCGTCGGGCGTCGGCGCGCCGAGATCGAAGCCGAGGAACCGCATCCAGGAGAGCCGGTCCCGGATCATGAACTCCATCCGCCCATCGCTGAGATTGTGCTGTGCCTGCAGGATCAGCGCCTTGAACATCGAGACGGGATCGAAAGGCGGTCGCCCGCCCTTCGATCCGTCGCCATAGCCGAGCCCCTCGACCAGCCAGCCGCGGAAATGCTCGAAATCCACCGTTGCATCAAGAACTTCGAGCGGATCGCCCTCCCGGCTCAGCCGCTCCAGGTGATCCGAAAGCCCGAACAATCCCGCCTGCCGCATGCGCTATCCTCCCGGTCAACTCGACCGAATGAATCATATCAGGCGCTGCGCCGATAGGTTCTTGCGGGTGTCCAGCTGCGGGATATGATCAAGCTTAAGCCGGCCGCACTCTATTTTTACTGTTTGTCAGTTGAACAAGAGCATCGGCAAGAATGTTGCCAAAATCGGGAACGCAGCGAGGACGAAGACTCGGATTACCTCTACCGCCACAAACGGCACAATGCCGCGGATAATCGTCATGATATGGATATCCGGCGCGAAAGTGCGAATCATGAACAGGTTCATGCCAACGGGTGGGGTGATCAAACCAATTCCGCAGAGAATCACGACCAGAACGCCAAACCAAACCGGATCATAACCCAACCCCACCACGATCGGAAAGAACAAAGGAACAGTTAACAGAACCATCGACAATTCCTCCATCACGGCACCGAGAAAAAGATAGATGACGCAAATAATCACGATCACTGTGAAGGATGAAAACCCGGAGTCCCGTACGAAATTAAGCAACCCGGTATGAGCGCCGGTGTAATTGAGGAACTGGGTGAAGACCAAGGCGCCGATGAGAACTCCGAAAATGATCGCCGTCGCCTGCGCACTGTCCAGCAGAATGTCATAGGTAATCTGCCAGGTCAGTCTACGCCGAGCCAGGGCCAGCAGAAATGCTCCTAGCGCGCCTATACCAGACGCTTCCGCGGCAGTGGTGATGCCTGAATAGATTCCGCCAAGAACGGTCGTGAACAGGAGGAGAACCGGCCATATAGTACCGAGAGCCGCAACTCTTTCCTTCCATGGCGTTTTGGTCTGTAGGGGAGCGATGGATGGATCGCGCCAGCACGTCCAGTATACCGCCGCCATATAGCCGACGATGCCAAGAATCCCTGGTATGAGCATGGCCGCATACAGCTTGCCGATGTGCGTTTCCGTGATAATCCCGTACACGATGGCCAATACGCTTGGCGGCAGGAGTAGGCCGAACGTAGCGCCAGCTGCGATCGTGGCGGAGCTTAGGGAATCCCTGTATCCATAGTACCGCATGGATGGGAGTGCCACCTTGCCCATGGTCACCACTGTAGCAACGCTCGATCCGCAAACCATGCCAAAACCGGCGCAAGATACGATGGTAGCGTTCGCAAGCCCGCCCTTGAGGCCACCAAGCCAGGTCTGCGCCGCCCGATAAAGTTCGCGCGAGACGCCGGTCCCGGCAATCAGATTGCCCATCAGAATAAAAAGCGGAATGACGACGAGCGAATAGCTCATCGACGCGTCACGGGTCGTTATCGCCAGCATGGTCGCGGATTGTCTCCATCCGACCAGCAGACCAAAACCCAGGAAACCTGTGATCCCGAGCGCGGCGGCAATTGGCACTCGAAGGAAGATGAGAATAAGCGAGAAGAGGAAACCCACGCCTGCAGCGGCCATAAGATTACTTCCTAACCGATCGATCTATCTAAAGAGTGTGCGCGGGGGGACTATCAGCCACGGCATCACTCCTTCCAGGTCGCGCCATGCTGGGAATTGCGACCAGATGCGCAACGGCATTGATGCCGGAAAGAATGGAAGTGCCATACAGCACGGGCCCTATCGGGATGCGCAATGAGGATGACACATCACCGAAGCTGCTGGCCCTATCGCCTAGGTGCCAGATTTGCCATGCGATAAGTGCGAAAAAGGCGGCGCTGATCACACCTGTCAACGGCGGAGCAAAACCAGGCCGTTGGGCGGCGCAAAAGTAGGCCACTTGGCGCCGCAAGCGGGGAACGGCGGGAGGGCGTAGCCCGACTAGAGTTTCCCGCTTGCG
>NZ_VSZS01000060.1 GCF_008180155.1 Neoaquamicrobium microcysteis
ACAGCGCCGCTTGCTTCATCGAGATGCAGCGGCCTAATGTGACAAACCTGATGGACCAGAGCCTCCGTTAGCTCACGCCGCCGGTTGTCCCAAAAACCCTGACGACGGACAAACTCTAGAATACTGCAGAATCTTAACGTTCCCATTAGCAAGCAACCTTGCAGCCGTAAGGCGGCCGGAACTGAAAGCTTCCGTGTCCAGACCTATACGGGCAGGCGAAACGAATGGTTGCGCAAGCGGCGTATGGCCGTGCACGAGGGTCAGCCCCTCACGCGCCTCGAAGCTGGCCTCGCTGAGCCGCACCGTCATGAGTTCGATGTCGCGATGGCGTTCGAGCGGGGTTGCCGGCAACAAACCGCCATGCACGAGAAGAAATCCCGGCAGGCTGACGCACACAGGCAGCCGTTCGACAAACTCGATATGCTGGCGCGGGATGAAGCTTTCCAGCACCTGTCGGCTCGATCTCGGCTCCTTGGCCAGCCGGTCTACCGTCGCGAGGTCGATGCCGTAGGATGCGAGCGTGTCGCGCCCGCCGAGGTCGAGCCAGACCCGTCCGGCGGCAGGATCGCGCAGGAAATTCATCATCATCTGCTCGTGGTTTCCCGCGATGCAGATCCGTCGAAAGCCTTCTGGAGGTGGCGCCAGAAGATAGTCGATGACTTGGGCCGAGCGTGGCCCCCTGTCGATGAGGTCGCCGAGCAGGACGATGATCTTCGAGCCGTCCGTGTCCGCGGCGTCGGCCGCGATGCGGGCCTCAATGCCTGAAAGCAGGTCAAGGCAGCCGTGAACGTCACCGATGGCGTAGAGGGCAGACGGCATCGTCTTGATTTGCAGGCGTTCGCGCGGCGAGGCCAATTCAGACGGTCCCGTCGGCGAGCCCCAGGACGCGAATGGCTGATTGATGACGGTGGGTTCCCGTCCTTGATGCCCCCCCTCCGCGCGATGGCTTTCGCGCGAAAGGCCGAATGCCAGCAGCATCGTGAACAGCAGCGCATTCGCCTGCATCTGCAGGCTGAAATCGACAAGGGAATGCAGCGTTGCGACGATCGCCACCCCGACCGCGATTAGCGGTGCGGCCTGTTTATCGGCCTCGGCAGCGTTCCATTGGCGGATGCAGCGCGCGACAATTACGCCAAGGATGAGAAGCGGGATCGAACCTATCAGGAGGCCGTGGTCGCTCCACAGTTCCAGATAAGTCGAATGCGCCTTGTCCCAGACGAGGCCGACATCGAGCGACGACTGGTGAAAGAGCGGAAACGCCAGCGCGAAGGTTCCACCGCCATAGCCGAGCAGCGGTCTCTCCCCGATCATCGCAACGATCTGCCGATAAAGCTCGAGCCGGACACCGGTCGACAGGTCGACGGACGAGAACCGTTCCAGCAGCCCGCCCCCCTGCGCCAGCACAAGCAGAACGCCGATGACAGCCAATGACACCGCGATCGTCCCGAGGGTTTGCCAGCGGCTGCGGCCCGACGCCGAGCGTCGCGCCTTGCTCCACCAAAGCAGGCATACGGCCGCGATGCCGCACAGCGCAGCGAAAACCCCCATCCGTGACTGGGTGGCGAGCAGGACGCTGAAGATCAGCAGGGTGCAGGCGGCATAGACCCAGGGAAAGTCGCTGAGCGACTGAGACAGGCGTCCGTTGCGCTCGCGTTGCAGCGAAGACAGGCTGAGCACAACGCCGATGATGCTGCCGAAGGCGAGGAAGGTCGCGAACGAGTTGCGGTTGACGAATGGTCCGGTCGCCGCACCGAGGTAGGTCCATTTGTCCAGAAAGAGGATCGTGTCGCCAAGATATGTAAGCGCAACGAGGCCGTAAGCGGCATAGCCTGCGATGATGAAGAGCAGGGCGGAAAGATAGGGCCGCAGGTCGCGGATCTTGGCAGCTACCTGTACGCCGACGAAAAACATCATCGCATAGCTGAGGAAGCGTAGCAGGCTGAACCACGTCTCGGGCGGCGACAGGCTGGGTGTGGAGGTGACGATGGCTTGTCCCGTCTGCGTCGTGACGGTGAAATCGCCGATGAGCCATCCAAGCATCGTCATCTGCCCGACGTGCCATGCTGCAAAGATCGCGGCCAGAATGCCGAGGAAACGTAACGATCTGGAAGAAAAGGCGAAACCACGGCCGGCGTTGGAAAGCATCAGCAGATAGGTTACGCAAAGCACGGCCGCCACGACGGCCATCATCGCCCAGAAGAAGGGTCTGTTGCCCGCAAAGGGCAGCGGCGCAAGCCCCACCACCGCGATCAGAGCCCATCCGAAACGCTTCGACGATTGCGTTGGCAGCCCGGAGCGTGCCCCGGGCCGATGGACCTTCTGCGGCTGCATGGCGGGAGCGTTCATCCGTTCACCCTCCAGCGCCGCGCGCCTGCTGGCCCGCGCGTTCGTCTACGGCGGTGCGCAGATAGTGCAGGAATGCTTCCCTCGTCTCGATCGGCACATTCTCCACCATCGCGGATATCCGCTCGCGTGACGCAGGCTTCGCCAGATAGCGCCTTACCAGGGCCTGCTGTCCGCGGTGATGCTGGAAGAGAAGCACCATGTCGGCGTCGGCGGCTTCCCGTGCTTGCGTGTCGAGGTTGTCGAGATCGTCTTCGAAGAGTTCGAACCGAAGCTCCGCCACCCAAAGTTCGTTGGGGCCGGTTGCGTGAGAAAGTGCGAGTTCCCGGTTCGCTGCGTCCCGATCGCCCAGCGAACGGCTGGCGAATGCTGCGATGAGATGGGCGTAGGCGTCTGTCGGCGCGCGCCGTAGCAACGTTTCCGACAGTTTGGCGCACCGCGCCGCAACGGCCTCACGGCGTGCTTCACTTTGAAGACGGCCATAGATCGATGTCATCGCGTTCAGGCAGTCGTCCAGCACGAAACGTCCCGAATAGGCGGAAAGGCCCGTTGCCAGCCGGTCGCCGGCGATGTTCTGAAACCGCTCCCTCTCGCCCTGTGCCTGTATCGAGAACGGCCGCAATTCGAGATAACCGGTCACGGTGCCGGCTCCGATTACCGCTCCGAGGAATGCCAGCGACAGCCAGAAGCCGGAAGGGCTCATCGCCATCTAGCTCGCGACGCGAACGGCGGCATCGAGCGCGCGTCGCAGAAGACGGAACTCCCGATCCAGCCCTCGATGGTCGTTGCCGATGAAGAACCCGTTGTGGTCGATGATCTCCGCATTGGTCATCGCGCCTGCAAGGCTGTAGTCCATGTAGCCGAGCACGCGCTTGTTCTTGGTAAAATTGCCCACCACGATCGGCCGCGTCTCGATTTCATGTTCTGTCAGAATGCGGATGACCGCCTTGCGGTCGATGCCGGACTGCGGCGCTATGACGACACTGAACCCGAACCAGCTGCTTTTGCCGATTTCGCGCTGGGTGATGAACTGCGGAAACTCGGCCATCAGCGCCTTGAATTTCTCAGCGTTGAGCCGGCGGCTTTCGATCAGGTAAGGCAACTTCTCCATCTGCGCGCGACCGATGGCGCCGCTCATTTCGAGTGGTCGCAAATTGTAGCCTGGAAGCGCGAAGTGAAACGATTCCTCGAACGGATCATCGGACTTCGTGCCCGTCACGTGGTTTTCGCGCGGAAGGTTTCGCGTCCAGCCGTGGGCACGAAGGCACAGCATGACGTGATACAGTTCCTCGTCGTCGGTGACGACCATGCCGCCTTCCATCGTGGAAATGTGGTGCGAGAAGAATGAGCTGTAGGTGCCGGCGAGTCCGAAAGTGCCAGTGAAGCGATTGCCGAATTCCGCACCCATCGATTCGCAATTGTCTTCCATCAGGATGATGTCCCGGTCACCGACGATTGCGCTTATGGCGTCGAAATCGTTCGGGTTGCCGAGCAGATTGACGGCGAGGATCGCCCGCGTGCGGTCACTGACCGCGAGGCGCAACGCGTCGAGGTCGAAGTTGAGGGTTTCGAGATCGATATCCACGAATTTCAGGTGCAGGCCGTATTGCTGCAACGGAAAATAGGTCGTGCTCCACGACACCGCCGGCACGATCACCTCGTCGCCAGGCATAAGCCGGGCTTCCTTGCGGTAGCGAAGAGCCGCGATCATCAGCAGGTTTGCTGACGACCCCGAATTGACCATCACGCAGTACCTGCTACCCATCGCAGTGGCGAACTGACGCTCGAATGCGGCGACTTCAGCCCCCATCGAGAAACTGCCGGATGCGGTGACACGCGCGATCGCTGCCAGTTCCTCCTCGTCCCATGACGAGGTGGCGAGGCGGTATCCACGTTCTGTCGGCGCCATTTGGTTCATGTCAGTGCCCTATAGTCAGATAATGGTCGTAGGTCAGGCGGATGCCCTCATCCAGAGAATGGCGCGGGGACCAGCCGAACGCGGCCTGTCGGTCCGTGGCGACAAGCTTGCGCTGCATGCCGACGGGTTTGCTTAGATCGTGGGTGAACCCGCCATCCCATTCGAGAACGCGCGCCACCGCCTCGTAGTATTCGTTGACGGAATAGTCCGAGCCGCAGCCAACATTCATCAGGTCGGGCAGGTCGTCAAAACGTTCGACGGAGGCCCAGACCGCATCGGCGAGATCGCCGGCGAACAGAAATTCACGCCGCGCCGTCCCGTCGCCCCAGATATCGACCGTCTCGCGGCCGTTCACACGGGCGTCGTGTACCTTCGCGATGACTGCGCTCACGAGATGCGAAACATTGGGGTCGAACTTATCGTAGACACCGTAGAGATTGCAGGGAATGAGCGTCTTGTACCGCAGTGTCGGCCGCGCCCGGGAAACATACAGGCAGAGCCGCGCGACCGCGATCTTGGCTATCGCGTAGCCCTCGTTGGTCGGTTCCGGTTTGCCCGACAGAATCAGGTCTTCGCTGAGCGGATTGGGCGCGTCGCGTGGATACATGCACGAACTGCCGAGATTGAGCAGCCGCGGAACACCTGCGTCTCGCGCCGCCATAACGACGTTCATCCCCATCTCGATGTTATCGACGAGCGCTTCGGTCTGATAGGCGGAATTGTAGTGGATGCCGCCCACCCTGCCAGCCGCGTGGATAACGAGATCCGGCTGGAGGTCGGCGATGTAGAGCGCAACGGCCTGCTTGTCTGTGAGGTCGAGAACCTTGCTGGAAGGCGCGACGACCTCATGCGTCGCCGCCGTGGCGTGGTCCAGCAGATTGCGCCCCACCATTCCCGAGCCGCCGGTCAGCAATATCTTCATGCGTCTGTTCACGGCGTCGACTCTCAGGATGCCGCCGCCAGCGCCGTGTCGGACGCGCCGCGCGCCAGATCATGCTGCGCCTCACGGAAATCGCTTTCCACCATCTCCGCCACCAGGTCCTCGAAGCTGGTGGCCGGGGTCCAGCCAAGGCGCTCGCGAGCCTTGGTCGCGTCACCCAGAAGCGTCTCGACCTCCGTAGGACGGAAATAACGTGGGTCCACGGCCACGATCACGCGGCCGTTCGCGTCCACGCCCTGCTCGTCCACGCCTTCTCCCTGCCAACGAATGTCCATGTCCAGCATGCGGGCGGCGATCTCGACGAACTGACGCACCGAATACTGCTTGCCTGTGGCGATGACGTAGTCGTCGGGTGTCTGCTGCTGCAGCATCAGCCATTGCATCTCGACATAGTCGCGCGCATGGCCCCAATCTCGCAGGGAATTCATGTTGCCGAGAAGCAGGCAATCCTGCATCCCCAGCTTGATCCGTGCCAGTGCCCGCGTGATCTTGCGCGTCACGAAGGTTTCGCCGCGCTGGGGCGACTCGTGATTGAACAGTATGCCGTTGCAGGCATAGATGTCGTAGGCCTCGCGATAGTTGACCGTGATCCAGTAGGCGTAGAGCTTTGCCACCGCATAGGGGCTGCGCGGATAGAACGGCGTCTTTTCCGACTGCGGCGTTTCCTGCACGAGGCCGTACAGTTCCGACGTGGAAGCCTGATAGAAGCGCGTGTGCTGGGCGAGGTCGAGGATGCGGATCGCCTCCAGCAGGCGCAGCGTGCCGAGCGCATCCGAGTTTGCCGTATACTCCGGCTCCTCGAACGACACCGCCACATGGCTTTGTGCCGCCAGATTGTAGATCTCGTGCGGCCGCGTCTTTGCGATGATGTGGATCAGGCTCGACGAGTCGGTCATGTCGCCGTGATGCAGCACGAACTGCCCGCTTTGCCCGTATTCGCCATCGAAGAGATGATCGATGCGGTCTGTGTTGAACAGCGAGGTACGACGCTTGATGCCGTGCACCTCATAACCCTTGTTCAGCAGAAACTCTGAAAGGTAGCTTCCGTCCTGCCCGGTTACGCCCGTAATCAGGGCCACTTTTCTGTCGACCATTTGGCTCACCCTCGTGTCGCGGGTTGGGGAAAGGCTTCGTGCAGCGCCGCTGCCCGCGCGGTGGGCGCCGCTTGCCCATGGCGGGCCTCGAAACGCTCCCGTTGGACCGCCAGCAGGGCGACGGCGAATGCACTGCCGAAGAGGAAGCTTATCGAGGACAGGCCGACATTGACGGCACTGTTGATCACCAGCAGCGCGGCCACGCAGGCGGCAAACCGCCTCTCGTGAAGTGTGGCGCGGGCGGGCATGCGGATCGCGTGGAAGAACCAGAAACAGAACAGAAGGAGCCCGATCACGCCCTCGCGCAGGAGTACGTCGTAGAAGGAACTGTGCGTGGCGACGAAGATGTCGTTGGGCCCCGTTCCGATCGTCCAGCCCCAAGGCATGATCTCCTCGAACCGGTGCTTGATGTATTCGGTGCCATATCCGACGCCGAGGCCGAAAGTGTCGGCCGTAGCCTGAAGCACGTCCCGCCACAGGATCGCCCGAACCGCCGTGTTGTGGTCGAGCGGATGCAACTGCACGGCAAAGAAGGGCGCGATCGCGATGAAGGACAGGCAGGCCGCCGAGATGCCGATCAGCATCAGCGTCGGGCGCCGGCTCAGCCGCAGTGCCAGCACGACCAGGCAGAAAAGCTGCGACTGGGCCGATGAACTCAGCGCGAACGCGAAAGCAATGATCGTCGCATCGACCAGCCAGTGCCTCTTCTCCCTGAACAGCAACACCAGGAAGAGCATCGCCACGATGGCGACGTCGTTCGTCAGTGTGTAGAAGAATACGTCCGTTTCAGGATCGTAGATGCCGTGCAGATGCTGGGACATCCGGCTCAGGACAGCCGCGATCAGCACCAGAGCCACGATGTTCTTTTGCAGAAAGGCGTAAGAGTATCGCAGGGCCAGTGTGAAATATGCGATCAGAATGGGCAGTACGGGCACGTAGAACCATTGACGCAGGGCCGCATTTTCGTCGTGGATTTTCGTCCACGAGGACGGCATCACCTGCGCAAGAGATAGCGTGAAGATGACCAGGCTGAACACGAAGAACGGCATGTAGCGCCCGCGTATCGGCCACACCCCGGCAAATGTCAGCGCTGCGGCGGCGCTTGCCACCGCGATCAGCAGCGGCAGTTCGCCCAGTTCGCGCAGCGAGAGCGACATCAAGCCGTAGAGGAGGCATGGAAAGCCGACCCAGAACGGCAGGGCGCCGCCAGCAAAGGGTGCAGTGGTTTTGTAGCCTAGACCTTGGGCGGAGGCGGTCATCGGCCGTTCTCGCGCAACAGCAAAGGCGATTTGCGTTCGGACATGAGAACGAGTGTGACTATGGCCGCGATCTGGGCGATAATTGTCCCCCACACGACTCCGTACGCCCCAAATTGGCCTATGAGCGGGATGCTCGTTGCAAGCGCCAGGCCTGCGGCAATGGATTGGCTGACGAGTACCGGGACTGTCCTTCCGCGCGCTCTGAATATGAAGCTCAGCATCTGGACGATGGGGTAAAGCAGCCAGAGCGCGCAATAAAGGCGAAGCAGCATCTCGTACCCATGCAGTTCTTCGCCCGAGACCTTGTCCAGTATGAATGGAGCAAAGAGGGCCACGATCGATAGAATGCTTGCCATTGCCAGCATTATCAACATCGACACCCTGCGATGGGCAACGAGTGCGTGCTCGGAGCCGTGTTGGCGAATGTCCTCGCCGAGCTTCTTCGGCAGCATGTGTTCCAGGGCCGACAGGATAGGGTTTACGACGCCTACGATAGCCTGACAGATTCTGATCGTGCCCGCGGCAAAGGGGCCGACCATGAAGGCTGCTATCAGCAATAGAGCATGGTCGCCGGCAAACTGCAGCATGCTTGACAGCGATAGCCAGCGGCCGCTGCGCGCGAAATGCGCGATATGGACTCGCGCCCGTTTATAGCTCCACGACGATGCGTGACCGGTCAGGTCAGGCAAAGCCAACACAGCAACGGCAAGTCCGTTTGAGACCGTCATCAGCAATACATACTGCGCGGTTGTTGCTTCCGCGTTAAACCATGCAAGCAAGGTGAAGACGACGAGAAGCAATCCGTAGCGAAGAAGGTCGAAACGCCATACTTTATCCGCCCTGCCGCTGAGAAAGCAGGCCCTGCGCAAGAACTCGGAAGCCGCCATCGAGGTACCGAAGGCGACGGCGAGCAGGGTCTTGTGCGCCGACCCGGCTACCAGCCACAAGACGAGATCCAGCCCCAGCGCGAGGAGCAGCAAGGCAAGGCTTATTGCCGTGATCGCAACCGACGCCGAGACGATCATGGCCGCCCTGACGCTTGCCGCCTTCTGCGAGGCGATTGACACCAGCGGCGAGGCGATCAGGGCGTTGACGACTGCGGAGATGCCGAAAGCGGTTGCGAAGTAGACGGCATAGATGCCGAATTCCGCTACGCCCAGCATCCGTATGAGATAGAGGGAGATCGCGAGATTGGCAGCACTGTTCAGCCCCTGGTTGCCGACCACGAGCCCCGCGCGGAGGAGGTAGTCAAGGCGCTCTCTGACACCGGCGACGAAAGACGGGGATGTCGGCAATATGGCGCCTGCTTCGCTCATGTGGGGACTTTGAAGCGCTGCAAAGCCATGAGTGCCACGAATTTCGGCGCCAGCACAAGATAGCGTCTCCACAAGCGCCGTGGCTCGGAGCACAGCCTGTGCAGCCATTCCAGCCCGTTTTTCTGCATCCACACAGGGGCGCGTTTGACGTTGCCCGTGTGAAAATCGAAGGTGGCGCCGACGCCGATGAAGGTCGCCGGCACTCTCTTGGCCAGTTCACCCATCAGGAATTCCTGCTTCGGCGTCGATATGCCGATCCAGACCACGTTTGCGCCCTTTGCGATCATGTCGCGGGAGACTGCTTCCAGTTCGTCTTCGGTAAGCGGACGAAACGGCGGCGTGCCGACGCCGACGATGTCGGCTTCCGGAGTAATGAGGCTGAACCTGTCGCGCAGCTCTTCCGCGACGCCGTCCTTGCCGCCATAGAAATAGTGCTTGAGCCCTGTGCCGCCGGAATGCTTGAGCACATGCATCATGAGATCGGCACCGGCGGTCCGCTCCACCGGAAGGCCGCGCGACTTGCCGGCCCATACGAGAGGCATCCCGTCGGGTGTGACGAGCGCGGCTTCGTAGTGGAGTTGACGCAGCCGCTCGTCCGTCTGCGCCTGCATGATGCCGTGCACGTCGCGGATGAAGACGAAACGCCCGCGATCGTCCCTGGCCCAGTTTACGAGTGCACGAAATGATCTGTCGACCGATGTAATCGATACCGGAACGCCGAGAACGTCGAATGTATCGAAGGCATCATCAGGCTTGGCGTGGATATTATTTTCCATTGTTGTTCTCTTTATTGTGGGTCGGCCTGCCATCACTTGATGGCGGTTGCGCCCGGGGACGCGACTTCCCGAAGGGTCTGCGGAAGTCGGGTCGGTTATTGTGACGTCGTCATAGACCTGTTCCGCCGCGCCACTCGGACGCGATGGTGCGGATGGCGATCTTGAGGTCCAGCCAGAGGCTGAACCGGCGCACGTAGATCAGGTCGAGCTCTATGCGGCCCCTTGCCTTTTCGGCATCGACCGTCGGGCCGCGATAGCCGCTGGCCTGCGCCAGCCCCGTGATACCGGGCCGCATATCGTGGCGCTGGTGGTATTCGGGCACCAGCTCTTCATAGGGCACGCCCCCGCCCAGCATGCCGATGGCGTGACAGCGCGGGCCGATCAGCGACATGTCTCCGCGCAGCACGTTCCACAGCTGGGGCAGCTCGTCCAGGTTCGTGCGTCGCAGCAGCCGGCCTAGCCGGGTGACCCGGGGATCGTTCGGGGCGGCCTGGATGATGCCCGCCGCGTCGCT
Organism: Neoaquamicrobium microcysteis; assembly: GCF_008180155.1. GTDB lineage: Bacteria > Pseudomonadota > Alphaproteobacteria > Rhizobiales > Rhizobiaceae > Aerobium > Aerobium microcysteis. The sequence goes on from NZ_VSZS01000060.1 coordinate 10,161, forward strand.
GCGCTCGGCATGCATTGTGCGAAACTTCAGCACCCTGATCTTGCGGCCTCGGCGTCCCCAGCGCTCTTGCACGAAGAATGCAGGGCCAGGCGTGTCCGACATGACCAACAAGGCCAGAACGAGGAACAGGGGTGAAAGAACCAGCAGCGCCAGCGAGGAAACCGCCACGTCGATGGCGCGCTTGCACGCAAGTTGAAACATTCTCCCGCCGCGCGGTCGCAGCCGAATGCCGAAAAACCCTTCGACGTTCTGATTGGCCGGTCCGCGATGGGAACTCAAATGGCCAAGAGAGGGAGCCTGCGATGCAGCCGAGAAATCCTTATTCAGATCCCGGCTATGCTTTCCATGCGAACCCAACTCATCGTACGCAGTACCATGAAAACTCATTCTCAAGCCCGTTTAGGTCGAAGAACCTCCGCCGCACCTTGGGGGCATAAGGAGGGAAAGTAGAGGTTACTTCAGGCCGCCCGACATCCATTTACTATTTTTTAAGCAAGTGCGTCAATTAATGGCAGATTTAATTGATCGAACATCGTAAACGTGAAAGCTGTAAAACAGAGGCGGGTTAATAACTTAATTCATTCAAGAATTTTGGCGTATTTCCTCGCGACCTCATGTGATATTTTTTAGTATAACCCTCTGGCGGCAATGGTTACAAAAGGCAATACTAGAGTACGAAGCCGGCTTCGATTGCGGTCGGAAAATAGCAGCGGCGTAGAGGTGGAATTTTTGGTACGATGCCGGCTCCTGCGGAGCGTGTCGTGATCTACATTTTGCTGTATTTGGTCTTTGTTAGTGCGATCGGTATAGCTGCATCGTATTATTCGTCGGTATTTACTATAATCACAATTTCGTTTCTGATGGTGTTGCCTGCGCTTGTATCGGCGGTGCTGTACCTTGAGATTGGTGCTGGACTTATCTTGTTAATACTGTTTGCTATCGCGTATAGCGGTGGGGTAGGTCTTGGTCTCTTCGTGCGATCCCGATCCGAGGCAGTAGACTCGCAGCAGGTCGCCCCCGATGGGTCGGAGGACGCCGGCAAGGATCAGGTGATTCGTGACGGCCTCGTCCCGAATGGCGATCCCAAGACCTAAGCCCTGGTTCCCCGGTCGCGTCAGATCGAGCTGCTCTCCCGGCTAAGCGCGGGAATAATACTTGTACCTTCCCCCAACTGCCGGCCGTTTCACCGCAGTTCTGCGGTCTCCGCCTCCAGCCAGGCGCGGAAGGCTCGCAGCGGCGGGTGCTGTGCGCCACTCTGCGGCCAGATGAGGTAGTAGGCGCCCATGCCCGAGATGGGGCCGCCATGCGCGGCTACCAGCCGCCCCGCATCGATCTCGCCGGTCGCCAGAAACGCCGGCAGCAGCGCCACCCCCATCCCGTGGATCGCGGCCTGTATCATGGTCGCGAACTGATCGAACATCATGCCGCGCGCCGGCGGCGTGCCGCAGTCGTGCGCGGCGAACCAGCTCGTCCAGGCGTTGGGCCTTGTCTCGAGTATCAGCAGCGGTACCGACAGCAGATCCTCCGCCTGAGCAAAGGGATATCGCTCGTGAAAATCCGGTGAGCAGCAGGCGATCATGCGTTCATCGAAAAGCTTGAGTTGATCCGTCTCCGGCCAGTCCGGATCACCGAAATGGATCGCCGCATCGAACGTGCTCTGGGCGAAGTCGAAGCGCTGCAGACGCGTGCCGAGATTGATCGTGACGCCTGGATGGGTCGACAGGAACTGCGGCAGGCGCGGCGCCAGCCAGCGCGTCCCAAACGTCGGCAGGATGGCGAGCGACAGCGTCCCTCCGCCCGGGTTGGCGCGAAGCCCCAGCGTGGAGCGCGCGATAAGGTCCAGCGCCTTGCGCACATCCTGCGCATAGGCCTTGGCCGCGTCGGTGGGCTTGAGGCGCTTGCGCTCGCGCTTGAACAGACTGACCTCGAGCTGGTCTTCGAGCGTCTTGACCATGCGGCTGACGGCGCCCTGCGTCAGCGACAGCTCGCGCGCGGCGGCAGCGGTCGAGCCCGTCCGGCAGACCGCCTCGAAGGCGGCCAGCAGACTTATCGACGGCTGGAGCCGACGCGGTGTGCTCCAGATATGTGTATTGGACATGTTTGATCGACCAAAAAGCGTTTTTCCTGCATAATACGTGGCTCATAATATATCAAAGGCTCAGGCGCGCCGTTGGACACCCGTCTAGTGCGCCTTCTTCCAGACGATTCCGTTTCGCGAGTGATCGACATGAACATTTCCGCATCCGCAAAGCCCGCCAAGGGCGACACAGGCATGGCTCCGTTTTCCTGGGCCGACCCTTTCCTGCTTGACGACCAGCTGACGGAAGACGAGCGTCTCATCCGCGATGCGGCGGCCGCGTTTGCGGCGGAAAGCCTCGCGCCTCGCATTGAGGAAGCCTATCTGGACGAGAAGACCGACCCGGCCATCTTTGCCGAGATGGGAGCCGCCGGCCTGCTGGGCGTGACGATCCCCGAGGAGTATGGCGGCTCGGGTGCGGGATACGTCTCTTATGGGCTCGTGGCGCGTGAGGTCGAGCGTATCGACAGCGGTTACCGCTCTATGATGAGCGTCCAGTCCTCGCTGGTGATGCATCCCATCTACGCCTACGGCTCCGAAGAGCAGAAGAAGAAGTATCTGCCCAAGCTTGCTTCGGGCGAGTGGATCGGCTGCTTCGGCCTGACCGAGCCCGACGCGGGTTCCGACCCCGGCGGCATGAAGACGCGTGCGGAAAAAACCGACGGCGGCTACCGCCTCAAGGGTTCCAAGATGTGGATTTCCAACGCCCCGATCGCCGACGTCTTCGTCGTCTGGGCTAAATCCGCCGCCCACGAAAACCAGATCCGCGGCTTCGTGCTCGAAAAGGGCATGAAAGGCCTGTCCGCCCCCAAGATCGGTGGCAAGCTCTCGCTGCGCGCCTCCATCACCGGCGAAATCGTGATGGAAGACGTCGAGGTGGGCGAAGACGCCCTGCTGCCCAACGTCTCCGGCCTCAAGGGGCCGTTCGGCTGCCTCAACCGCGCCCGCTATGGCATCTCGTGGGGCGCGATGGGCGCCGCCGAGGATTGCTGGTTCCGCGCCCGCCAGTACGGCCTCGACCGCAAGCAGTTCAACCGGCCGCTCGCGCAGACGCAGCTTTACCAGAAGAAGCTCGCCGACATGCAGACCGAGATCGCGCTCGGCCTCCAGGGCTCGCTGCGCGTGGGGCGCCTCATCGATGAAGGTCGTTTCGCGCCTGAGATGATCTCGCTGGTCAAGCGCAACAATTGCGGCAAGGCTCTCGACATCGCACGCGCCGCGCGAGACATGCATGGCGGAAACGGCATCCAGATCGAGTACCACGTCATGCGCCACGCGCAGAACCTCGAGACGGTCAACACCTACGAGGGCACTCACGACGTTCACGCGCTGATCCTCGGCCGCGCGCAGACCGGTTTGCAGGCGTTTTTCTAAGTTTCGGATGACATTGCGTACGGCGCGCGCCGGTTAGGCGCGTGGCCGGCACGATATGAAAGGTTGAACCGACATGGACGTGAAGAAGGAAACGGCGGATCTGCTGGTGAAGCTGGGCGTGGACGCGGCAGCGTTGTCGGGCGGCACGATGCCTTCATACAGCCCGCTGACGGGCGAAAAGGTCGCCGATCTGTCTCCAGTCTCCTCATCCGATGCGGCAAAGGCCATCGAAGAGGCGGACGCGGCGTTCCGCCAGTGGCGTCTGGTGCCTGCGCCGCGGCGCGGCGAGCTGGTCAGGCTTCTGGGCGAGGAACTGCGCGCCGCCAAGAGCGATCTCGGCCGGCTGGTTTCCATCGAGGCAGGCAAGATCCCGTCCGAAGGGCTGGGCGAAGTGCAGGAGATGATCGACATCTGCGATTTCGCGGTCGGCCTTTCGCGCCAGCTTTACGGCCTGACCATTGCGTCGGAGCGCCCCGGCCACCGCATGATGGAGACGTGGCATCCGCTGGGTGTCGTGGGCGTCATCTCGGCCTTCAACTTTCCGGTCGCCGTCTGGTCGTGGAACGCGGCGCTCGCGCTGGTATGCGGCAATTCTGTGGTGTGGAAGCCTTCGGAAAAGTCGTCGCTCACCGCACTTGCCTGCGAGGCGATCTTCGCACGGGCGGTTGAGCGTTTCGGCGACGCGCCGGCGGGCCTCCTGAAGGTACTGATCGGCGACCGTGCCGTAGGCGAAGTGCTGGTCGACCATGCAAAGGTGCCGCTGGTTTCGGCTACCGGTTCGACGCGCATGGGCCGCGAGGTCGGGCCGCGCCTGGCGAAACGCTTCGCACGCGCTATCCTCGAGCTTGGCGGCAACAATGCCGGCATCGTCTGCCCCAGCGCCGACCTCGACATGGCCCTGCGCGCTATCGCTTTCGGTGCCATGGGTACGGCCGGCCAGCGCTGCACCACCATGCGCCGCCTGTTCGTGCATGAAAGCGTCTATGACGACCTCGTGCCGCGCCTGAAGAAGGCCTACGAGAGCGTCTCGGTCGGCAACCCGCTGGAAGGCGGCGCGCTCGTCGGCCCGCTGATCGACGAGGCCGCCTACAAGGGCATGACCGGTGCGCTCGAAAAGGCGCAGGCCGCGGGGGGCGCTGTCACGGGTGGCGAGCGTGTCGAGGTCGGTCCCGACACCGCTTTCTATGTGCGCCCCGCGCTGGTGGAGATGCCGAAGCAGGTCGCGCCGGTGACGGAAGAGACCTTCGCGCCGATCCTCTACGTGATGAAATATTCCGACTTCGATGCCGCCATCGCCGACCATAATGCCGTCGGCGCGGGCCTGTCTTCCTCGATCTTCACCCTCGACGTCCGTGAGGCAGAGAGGTTTCTCTCCGCCGACGGTTCCGATTGCGGCATCGCCAACGTCAACATCGGCACCTCCGGTGCCGAGATCGGCGGCGCCTTCGGCGGGGAGAAGGAAACGGGAGGCGGCCGCGAATCCGGCTCCGACGCGTGGAAGGCTTATATGCGCCGCGCGACCAACACGGTGAACTACTCGACGGTACTGCCGCTGGCGCAAGGCGTGTCGTTCGACATCTGACCGCCTGGCCCCGCCGTCGCCTTCTCCGTTCCGAGGAGGATCAGGCGGCGGTGGCCAGCCTCTCCCGTGCGAAGGAGCGCCCTTCGCCGTCGAAGATGTGCAGGTTTCCGACATCCGCCGTCAGTCGGATCGTCGAGCCCCGCTCGATCGGCGTGCTGCCGGGTAGCTTGGCCACCAGCGGCTCTCCATTGCGGCCGACATCGACATAGAGAAGCTGAACCTCGCCCAACTGCTCGAGATAGTCGATCCGGCCCTCGAACAGTACGCCGCCATCGGCATCGGTCGCGATGCTGAGATCTTCGGGCCGCACCCCGAAGCTGATGGCCGAGCCTTCGGCATCCTTCGGCGTCGCGGTGGGCACATGCGCAACCGTGCCGCCGGCAAGCCGCACCGCCGTGGGCGATCCTGCCCGTTCGATGGTTGCCGGCAGGATGTTCATCGACGGCGAACCGATGAACTGCGCGACGAAGAGATTGCCGGGATGGCAGTAGAGCTCCATCGGCGAGCCGACCTGCTCGACATAGCCGTCTTTGAGCACGACGATGCGGTCGGCCAGCGTCATGGCCTCCACCTGATCGTGGGTCACGTAGATCATGGTGGTTTCCGGCATCGACTCCTTCAGCTTGGCGATCTCGATGCGGGTCGCCACGCGCAGGGCGGCGTCGAGGTTCGACAGCGGCTCGTCGAACAGGAACACCTTCGGATTGCGGCAGATGGCGCGGCCGATGGCGACGCGCTGGCGCTGGCCGCCCGACAGGGCCTTGGGCAGTCGGTCCAGATATTTCGTCAGCTGCAGTATTTCGGCGGCCTGCTTCACCCGCTCGTCGATCTCCGCCTTGCTGGCCTTGGCGATCTTCATGCCGAAGGCCATGTTGTCGTAGACCGTCATGTGCGGATAGAGCGCATAGGACTGGAACACCATCGCGATGCCGCGCTTCGATGGCGGCACGTCGTTGACCAGGTCGCCGGCGATCTCCAGCCGGCCGTCGGTGATGTCCTCCAACCCCGCGATGGTTCGCAGCAGGGTGGACTTGCCGCAGCCCGACGGTCCGACGAAGACGATGAACTCGCCGGACTTTATGTCGAGATTGATGCCGTGCAGGATTTCGAGATTGCCGTAGGCTTTCCGGACATCCTTGAGCAGAAGATCGGCCATGGGTTCCTCCTCCCGTTTTTTCCCTTGTCGTTCAGGCGATCCTGCCGAACCACGCGTCGTAGGCGCCGAGCCTGATCGTTCCTTCGGCGCTTGCGCCCGAAAAGCCGTGCCCCGGTACCGATACCGGCGACATGCCGTCGGCCAGCGTCAGCGCGGCATCGCTGCCGCCCAGGTTGAAGACGCACAGCAGTTGCTCGTTGCCGTGGCGGCGTGTGAAGGCGACGATGTCTCCATCCGTGTCGAGAAAGCCGATCGACCCTTTCGAGAGCGCCGGGTGCGCCGCGCGAAACGCCAGCATGCGGCGATAGTGTTCCAGCAGTGAGCCGTCTTCACCCGCCTGCGTGTTCACTGCCAGCGTAAGGTGCTCGGCGGGCACCGGCAGCCAAGGTCGAGCGGTCGAGAAGCCTGCATTGGGCTGGTGCGAATCCCACGCCATAGGCGTGCGGCAGCCGTCGCGACCCTTGAACTCTGGCCAGAAGCGGATGCCGTAGGGGTCCTGCAAATCCTCGAAGGCGAGGTCTGCTTCCGGCAGGCCAAGTTCTTCGCCCTGATAGATGCAGACCGACCCGCGCAGGCTCATAAGCAGGGCCGACACCACCTTCAGATAGGCGGTGCGGTCTGCTTCCGTCGCAGCCCAGCGCGAGGCATGGCGCATCACGTCGTGGTTGGAGAACGCCCAGCACGACCAGCCGTCGCCGGCGACGCGGTCGAACTCCTCCAGCACCGTGCGCACCCGTGCGGCGCTGATCTTGTCTGGCGCGAGGAAATCGAAGGAGTAGCACATATGCACGCGGTCGCCGCCGGCGGTGTAGTCGGCCACAACCTGAAGCCCGCGCTGAGCGTCGCCCACTTCGCCGACCGCTGCTGCTGCCGGATACTCATCCAGAAGCGCGCGGAAACGCTTGAGGAAGGCGATGTTCTCCGGCCGGCTCTTGTCGAAGACATGGTCCTGCCAGTTGTAGGGGTTCACCGCCGGAGCGGTGGAATAGTCGCGCGATTCAGGTGCCAGCGGCGGGTTGTCCTCCAGCCCTTGGCTGTGGAAGTAGAAATTGATGGTGTCCAGCCGGAAACCGTCTACCCCACGCTCCAGCCAGAAGCGCGTCACGTCGAGAAGCGCGTTCTGGACTTCGCCATTGTGGAAGTTCAGGTCGGGCTGCGAGGCAAGGAAGTTGTGCATGTAATATTGTTGCCGGCGTGAATCCCACTCCCATGCCGAGCCGCCGAAGATCGACAGCCAGTTGTTGGGCGGCGTGCCGTCCGGCTTGGCGTCTGCCCAGACGTACCAGTCGGCGCGGGCGTTGTCGCGCGAGCCGCGGCTTTCCCTGAACCACGCATGCTGGTCAGACGTGTGCGACAGGACGAGATCGATCATCACCTTGAGGCCGAGCCTGTGCGCCTCCGCAATGACGGCGTCGAAATCCTCCAGCGTGCCGAAAAGCGGGTCGACGTCGCGATAGTCCGACACGTCGTAGCCGAAATCGGCCATGGGCGACTTGAAGAAAGGCGATATCCAGATTGCGTCCGCCCCGAGGCTGGCGATGTGCGGCAACCTAGTCAGGATGCCGCGCAGGTCGCCGACGCCGTCGCCATCGGAGTCCTGGAACGAGCGCGGATAGATCTGGTAGATGACGGCTCCGCGCCACCAGTCGCGATCTGGCTTTGCCATCGGCTCCGCGCCTTCCCTGTCCTGCATCTGGATTGCAGCCTGCATGTAATCAACCACCCTTGACCGAGCCCGCGAGCAGCCCGCGGACGAAATAGCGTTGCAGCGAGAAAAACACGATTAGCGGCACGATTATGGTGATGAACGCGGATGTCGTGAGAATTTCCCAATCGCCGCCGCGTGAGCCGAGCAGCGCGTTGAGCTTACCCGTCAACACCAGCTGGTTCGAACCGGAGCCCAGGAACACCATGGCGACGAGCAGGTCGTTCCAAACCCACAGGAACTGGAAGATGGCGAACGAAGCCAGCACCGGGAAGGAAAGCGGCAGCACGATCTTCACGAAGATTTCGAAATCGCTCGCCCCGTCGATGCGCGCCGATTCCATGATCTCGCGCGGCAGGCCGGCGATGTAGCTGCGCAGCAGATAGATGGCGAAGGGCAGGCCGAAGCCGGTATGCGCCAGCCAGATGCCCAGATAGGTCTTGGCCGGCACGCCGAAGAACGTGCCGACGCCGTTATAGAGCTTGAGCAGCGGTATCAGCGACATCTGCAACGGCACGACCAGCAGGCCGATCACCACCGCGATCAGGATCGCGCGGCCGGGAAATTTCATCCATGCCAGCGCATAGGCCGCGAAGGCCGCGATGAGGATCGGGATGATGGTGGCCGGGATCGTTACCGTCAGCGAATTGATGAAGGACCGGCCGATGCCCTCCGAGAACAGCACGGTTCGGTAGTTTTCCGTCGTGAAGCGCGGCGGCGTCGCCGCCTCGAAGAATATGCGCTGACCGCGATTGCCCTCGAAAGCCGTGGGCGAAGACTGTTCGTAGCTGCCGTCCTCGTTGACCTGCAGCGTCACCCCGTCGCCGAGGTCGGCGGCTGTTCCCGCCTCGTGCTCCGTTGGGTTCTGGATGCGCGTGCCGAACGAGCGGATGACGCGCGCATCGTCCTCTTCCAGCAGATTGCCGGCTATGACGAAGCGTCCGTTCTGTTCAACCTGGGCGTCCGCGCCTTCGGTGCGGCCCTGCCCGGTCTGGGCAGAGGTCGTCAGCGCGGTCCACCAGCCCGACACGGCGATCTGGTCCCTGTCGCGCAGCGAGGAGACGAGGATCCCAAGCGTCGGGATCGTCCAGACGATGACGATCAGCAGCACGGCGATATGCACGCCCCAGCGCGCGGCGAAACCCTTTCCGGCGGTTGCGGCCATCTCAGTGTCCTCCCGTCTCGCGCGTAGCGTTGCGGATGTTCCAGATCATGATCGGGATGACGGCCAGCATGATGACGATGGCGATCGCCGCGCCGCGGCCGAAATCGCCGCCGCCTCGGAACATCCAGTCGAACATGAGGTTGGCCAGCACCTGGCTGTTCCACTGGCCGTTGGTCATCGTCAACACGATGTCGAAGACCTTCAGCACGAGGATCGTGATCGTGGTCCATACGACGGCGATGGTTCCCCAGATCTGCGGCACCATGATCTTCCAGAATATCTGGAAGCCGTTGGCGCCATCGATGGTTGCGGCCTCGATCGTCTCGTCGGGAATGCCGCGCAGGGCTGCCGACAGGATCACCATCGCGAAGCCGGTCTGGATCCAGATCAGGATGACCATCAGGAAGAAATTGTTCCAAAACGGGATCGATATCCAGACCTGCGGGTCGCCCCCGAAAGACTGGACGATGGCGTTCAGCACCCCGATCTGCGTCTGGCCGACGCCGCGATACTCGTAGATGAACTTCCAGATCACGCTGGCGCCGACGAAGGAGATAGCCAGCGGCATGAAGATGAACATCTTGGCAATGTTGCCCCACCAGATGCGGTCGGTCAGCACCGCGATGACGAGGCCGAAGAAGGTGCAGGCGGCCGGCACCACGGCGAGCCAGAGGAAGTTGTTGAAGATCGCCTGTCTGAATTCGCGGTCGCCGATCGCCCATTGATAATTGGCGGTGCCGACGAAGTTCTGGCCCCCTCGATCCATGAAGGACAGCCTAGCCGTCTCGATTACCGGATAGACGAGGTAGATGGTGAGGATGATGAGTGCGGGGCCCAGAAACAGCCACGGCCTGATGAGGCCCTGCCGGCGCAGATTGTCGATCGCAGCGCTCCCCTGCACCCCGTGCGAGGGAAATATCAGGTCCAGCAGCCGGTTTGCGCCCCAAAAGTAGGCGACGCATCCTGAAACGCCCAGAACGACCGTCAGCAACGCAGAGATGATCTGGCCCGTCATTGCGTCCTCCCGCAATCGTCAGTGACTTGTTGGCTTTGCGCCCGGCGCGATCCGGCGCGCCTGGCATGCACCCTGAATACACTGGTTTTGCCGGTCCGGACCGCGCACGGCCCGGACCGCAATGGTCAAAGGGAGGAGCCCCGCCCTATTTGATGGCGTCCCAGCTCTGCTGGATTTCGGTCGCGACCTGCTCGGCGGGCTTGCCGCCCACCAGTTCGACCATGCCGGTCCAGAACGAGCCCGCGCCGATGCGGCCCGGCATCAGGTCGGAGCCGTCGAAGCGGAAGGTTGTCGCCTCGGCCAGGATTTCGCCCTGTCGCCGCAGCTCGTCATTGGCGTAGGCGTCCGGGTTGACGCCCTTGTGCGGCGTGACGAAGCCCGACTGCGCCATCCACAGCTCGTGCGTCAGCGGCATCTTCAGGAACTCGATGAACGCGCGCGAGGCTTCCGAATCGCTGGTGATCATGGCGAGCGTGCCCGCACCCAGGACAGGCCTGCCGAGATCCTTCTCGGCATAGGGCGGGAAGTAGAAGAAGTCCGCGTCGGTGCCCAGTTCCGTGCCCTCGGGGAAGAAGGAGGGGATGAAGGACGCCTGGTGGTGCATGTAGCATTTAGGCGGAATGTCGAAGAGCCCCTTCGGGCTGTCGCGGAAGTCGGTCGCCGCAACCGCAGCGGCACCGCCATCGACATAGTCATTGTTGGTCGCGATGGAGGCGAAGATTTCAAGCGCCTCAACAACCTGCGGATCGTTGAACGGAATCTCGTTGGTCGTCCACTGGTCGTACACCGACGGCTCGTGGATGCGCAGCATGATGTCCTCGACCCAGTCGGTTGCCGGCCAGCCGGTCGCGCCGCCGGAACCCAGCCCGATGCACCACGGCACGCCGCCGTCGGCCACGATCTGGTCCTGCAGGGCCAGCAGTTCTTCCATCGTTTCGGGGATTTCGTAGCCGGCATCCTCGAAATTGTCTGGCGAGTACCAGACCAGCGACTTCACGTCGGCCTTGTAGGGGAAGGCGAAGAACTGGTCTTCGCCGTTCTCATCCTTGTAGGTACCGAGATCGACCCAGGATTCGCCGGCGCCGTAGTTCTGCGCCACCCAAGCTTCGGTCTCGTCGCCCAGCGGCGTCAGCAGGCCCTTGGAGGCGAGATCCTGGATCAGGCCCGGCTGCGGCAGGATCGCTATGTTGGGCGGGCTGCCGGCCTGGGTGTCGATGACGATCTGCTGCTCGTAATTTTCCGACGAGGAATAGTTGACCGTGGCGCCGGTGGCCTCGCGGAAATATTCGAGGATCGACTGGACGAGGTCTTCGTCGGGCCCGCGCCACGGGCCGAACACGGTCAGCGTCTGGCCGGAAAGGTCGGTCTGCTGGAGCGTCTCGTAGTCGGACCAAGTGAACTGGTCGCCTTCGCCCGGGGCGAATTTGAGCTGTGCGGATGCAGGGGTTGCATAGGCGGCGATCACGGTTAGCGCGACGCCCGCAAGCAGGGTGTTCTTCATCATTTCCTCCCGTTCGTTTTCGTCTTCCTTCGAGGAGAGGCTCAGGCCTCAGCCGAAATTCAAAGCGCTTTGACTGGCGGCATCATCGCCACCGAATTGACGCAAAGTCAATAGCCGCTCAATATAAATCGATTTAATTCGGCGTTTCTTGTGCAATGCAGCGTGAATTTGCCGTGTTGCAGCGTAGAAATATCCTTTCCGATCGACGCGACTGTTCTTAATATATGCAGGGCTGGCGGTTCATTAGAGACGAAAAAGCGAATGGGATTCAAAGCGCTTTGAAGAAGAATGGCGCTGCCGGGCCGCCCGCACTGGAGCATGGATGTGAACCTCAAGCAGCTCTCCCGGATGCTGGAACTGTCGCAGACCACGGTAAGCCGCGCGCTCAACGGCTATCCCGAGGTGGCCGAGGAGACGCGTCGGCGCGTGGTCGATGCGGCTCGCAGGCATGGCTATCGCCCCAATCCGAGCGCCCGCCGGCTGGCCACCGGCAAGGCGGGCATGATCGGGTATGTGATGCCCACCGGCGCGAGCGTGGATATCGACCCGCATTTCGTCGAGTTCCTGTCCGGGCTTGGCGACTACGCCCGCACCCACGAGCTGGACCTGACCCTGTCGCCCTCGACCATCGAGGACGAGGAGATGACCTATCGGCGCATCGTCGCCAACAAGCAGGTCGATGCGGTCTACGTTTCTTCCCCCCGGCCGCGCGACGCGCGCATCGCGCTGCTCAACGACCTCGGCATTCCCTTCATCGTGCACGGCCGCTCCGAGGGGCTGGATTTCGACTATCCTTTCCTCGACATCGACAACGAGGCGGCCTTTCACGAGGCCGCAAGGCTGCTGATCCAGCTTGGCCACCGGCGCATCGCCCTCATCAATGGCAACGCCGACCAGACCTTCGCCATCCATCGCGAGCGAGGGTTGCGCCGCGCGCTCGCCGCCGGCGGGGTGGAATTGCCGCCGCACCGCGTGCGCGCGATGCCGATGACGGAGGAGAACGGCTACCGCGCCGCAAGCGACTTCCTTGCCGCCCGCGAACGGCCGACCGCCATCGTATGCTCAAGTCTGCTGATGACGCTCGGCGTCACCCGTGCGCTGCGCGACGCAGGGCTGTCGGTGCCGGGCGACGTATCGCTGATCGCCCATGACGACGTGTTTCCGTTCCTCAAGCCGGAGAATTTTCCCGTGCCGCTGGCCACAACGCGCTCTTCCATCCGCGCGGCCGGACAGCGCATTGCGGAGCGGCTGGCAGCGCGCATCGCCGGCGTTGAAGACGGCGCGCGCGGCGAGGTCTGGGCGGTCGATCTGGTGGTGCGTGCCTCGGTGGCGCAGGTAAAGGGCTGAGACTGCCTAACGCTTGCGGCGCTTTCGCCCGTAGAGCTCCAGCCGGTGGTGGACGATGTCGTAGCCCAGCGAGCGTGCGATCTCCTGCTGCAATTCCTCGATCCGGTCGGACTGGAATTCGATGACGTCGCCGGTGTCGATGTCGATAAGGTGGTCGTGATGCTCGCCCACCGCCGGCTCGAAGCGCGACGGTCCGCCCTCGAAGGCGTGGCGGTGGATGGCCCCTATGCCTTCGAGCAGTTTCATCGTGCGATACACGGTCGAAAGCGAGATGCCGGTATCGATCGCAACCGCCCGCTTGAAGATTTCCATCGCGTCGGGATGGTCGCCCGCGTCCGACAATATGCCCAGGATCACCCGGCGCGGCCTCGTGATGCGCACGCCTGCCTCGCGCAGTGCGGCCTCGTAGTCCGGCTTCGGAATCACGGTCTCGTTCATCGCGCGACTATGCGTCAGTTGCGAATGCGTTGCAAAGAATGATGCCGTGGCGTTGCCGTCCGCCGCCCCTCGATAGTCCTCAACGGCATTCCAGTTGCAAACGATTTGCAATTGCATTGACAGTGTATTCGAACGTCGCTATGTATGGGGCATCATCGCCGCAAGTCTCCTTCCCGGACCGGAGTGTTCATGCCTTTCCGACTGTTTCTCGCAGCACTCGCCCTGTGCCTCGCCGTCCCGCCAGCATCAGCGCAGGAAGAGCGGCTCAAGGTCGTCACCACCTTCACCGTGATCGCCGATATCGCCCGAAACGTTGCTGGCGACGCGGCGGACGTGGAATCGATCACCCGCCCCAATGCCGAAATCCACGAATACCAGCCCACCCCCGGCGACTTGCTGCGGGCCCAGGACGCCGATCTCATCCTGTGGAACGGCCTGAACCTCGAACTCTGGTTCGAGCGCTTCTTTCGCAATCTGCGGGACGTGCCCGGCGTCGTCGTCAGTGAGGGGGTCGAGCCGATGGGCATCACCGAGGGGCCCTATAGCGGCAAGCCCAATCCGCATGCGTGGATGTCGCCTTCCGACGTGCTGATCTATGTCGAGAACATTCGGGCCGCATTCGCCGAGCACGATCCCGACAATGCCGAAATCTACGCCGCCAACGCCTCGGCCTATGCGGCGGAGATCGAGGCAACCGTCGCGCCCAACCGCGAGCGTCTGGCGGCCATTCCCGAAGAGCGGCGCTGGCTGGTGACCAGCGAGGGCGCGTTCTCCTACCTGGCGCGCGATTTCGGCCTCAACGAGCTTTATCTGTGGCCGATCAACGCCGACTCGCAGGGTACGCCCCAGCAGATACGCAAGGTCATCGACCAGATGCGCGAGCACGCGATCCCGGCAATCTTCAGCGAGAGCACCGTGTCGGCCGATCCAGCCGAGCAGGTGGCGCGCGAGACGGGGGCGAAATATGGCGGCGTGCTTTACGTGGATTCGCTCAGCGACGAAGACGGACCGGTCCCCACCTATCTCCATCTTCTCAGGGTGACGACCGAGACGATAGCGAAGGGGCTTTCCGAGTGAACATCGAGGCACGCAGATCGCAGCCCGGTCAGGCCGGCGCCGAAAGCGCCGGCCTCGACGTGCGTGACGTCACCGTCACCTATCGCAACGGCCACACCGCGCTGGTGAATGCGGGCTTCGCCATCCCGCGCGGAACGATCACGGCGCTGGTGGGCGTCAACGGCAGCGGCAAGTCCACGCTTTTCAAGGCGATCATGGGTTTCGTGCCGCTTGCGGCGGGGTCCGTCTCCATCATGGGCGAGCCGGCCGACGCGGCGCTGAAACGAAACTTGGTCGCCTATGTGCCGCAGGCCGAGGAGGTCGACTGGGATTTCCCCATCCTCGTCGAGGACGTGGTGATGATGGGCCGTTACGGGCACATGAACTTCCTGCGCATCGCCTCGGCCCGCGACCGCGAGATGGTTGACTCCGCGCTGGAGCGCGTCGGCATGTCCGGCTTCCGCAAGCGACAGATCGGCGAGCTTTCCGGCGGTCAGAAGAAGCGCGTGTTCCTCGCCCGCGCGCTGGCGCAGGAGGGGCAGGTTATCCTGCTCGACGAGCCCTTCACAGGCGTGGACGTAAAGACCGAGGAAGCCATCATCGACCTGCTGCGCAGCCTGCGCGACGAGGGCAGGGTGATGCTGGTCTCAACCCACAATCTCGGTTCCGTGCCCGAGTTCTGCGACCGCGCCATCCTGCTCAACCGCACGGTTCTCGCCGCCGGCCTTACCCACGACGTGTTCACCCGAAACAATCTCGAGGCGGCATTCGGCGGCGTGCTGCGCCATTTCGTGCTGGGCGGTTCGGCACTCCATGACGACGCCGACGCGCGCGAAGTCACCGTGCTGACCGACGACGAACGTCCGTTCGTCATCTATGGCGATCAGGCGCAATCGGCCAGCAGCCCGTCCCCAGCCACCGCGGACGCCGACCCGGACAGGGGCGGATCATGAGCCTCCTGCTCGAACCCTTCTCCTACGGTTACATGGTCAACGCCATGTGGGTATCGGCACTGGTCGGGGCCGTGTGCGCCTTCCTTTCGGCCTATCTGATGCTCAAAGGCTGGTCGCTGATCGGCGACGCGCTTTCGCATGCCATCGTTCCCGGCGTGGCGGGGGCCTATATGCTTGGCCTGCCCTTTGCCTTCGGCGCGTTCTTTTCCGGCGGACTGGCCGCAGCGGCGATGCTGTTCCTGACGACGCAGACCCGGCTGCGCGAGGACGCCGTCATCGGCCTCATCTTCACCTCCTTCTTCGGCATTGGCCTTTTCATGGTGTCCCTGTCGCCGACCTCGGTGAACATCCAGACCATCGTGCTCGGCAACATCCTTGCCGTCACGCCGGCGGACACGCTCCAGCTCGTCATCATCGCCGGGGTGTCGCTGGCCGTCCTCATCCTGAAGTGGAAGGACCTGATGGTCGTCTTTTTCGACGAGAACCATGCCCGCTCCATAGGTCTGCGGCCGGGCCTGCTGCGGGTGCTGTTCTTCACGCTGCTGTCGGCCTCCACCGTGGCCGCACTGCAGACCGTTGGCGCGTTCCTCGTCATCGCAATGGTGGTGACGCCCGGCGCAACCGCCTACCTTCTGACCGACCGCTTCCCCCGCCTCATCGTCATTTCCGTAGCCATCGGCACGCTGACCAGCTTCGTCGGCGCTTACGCCAGCTATTTCATCGACGGCGCGACCGGCGGCATCATCGTCGTGCTGCAGACGCTGATCTTCCTTGCCGCGTTCGTCTTCGCGCCGAGGCACGGCATGCTTGCGGCCAGAAGGCAGGCGCGCGCGGCACTGGAGGCGGCGCGATGATCGAGACGCTGCTTCTGCCGTTCCAGTTTCCGTTCATGCAGCAGGCCTTCGTCATCGCCGTTCTGGTGGCCGCCCCTATGGGCCTTTTGTCCTCGTTTCTGGTGCTCAAGGGCTGGTCGCTGATGGGCGACGCGATCAGCCACGCAGTGCTGCCGGGCGTGGTTCTGGCCTATGTCGTCGGCCTGCCGCTCGCCGTCGGTGCTTTCGTGGCGGGCATGGTGTGTGCGTTGACCGTCGGCTTCCTCAAGGAGAATAGCCGCGTCAAGGAAGACACCGTCATGGGCGTCGTCTTCTCCGGCATGTTCGGCCTCGGCATCGTCATGTTCTCGATGATCGAGAGCGAATTGCACCTGCTGCACGTGCTGTTCGGCGACATGCTCGGGGTCACCTGGGCCGACGTGGCCGAGACCGGGCTGATTGCGCTCGTATCAGTGGGCTTCGTTGGCTTTCTGCGTCGCGACCTGCTGCTCCACGCCTTCGATGCGCAGCATGCGCGCGCGATCGGGCTGCCGGTGCGGTTCTATCACTACGGGCTGCTGGCGGTGCTCTCGCTGGTGATCGTCGGCGCGCTGAAGGCCGTTGGAATCATCATGGCGATCGCGATGCTGATTGCGCCGGGCGCGATCGCCTTTCTCCTGACGCGGCGGTTCGAGGCGATGTTGGCGGTAGCGACTTCGGTGGCGGTCGGCTGCGCGTTCTTCGGCGTCTACCTGTCGTTTTTCATCGACAGCGCGCCGGCGCCGACCATCGTCGTTCTGATGACGCTGGTCTTCGTCCTAGCCTTCGGATGGTCGCAGCTATCGCTTCACCGCACGAGGAAGCCACCCGAAAGCGGGTCGTCTTCTTCCACGATGAATTCGGCCCTGCCGCTGTAGAAGGCGCGGCCCGAAACGCGCACGGTTACGGCGTCGAAGGTGCCGGCTTTTACCTGCTTCTCCACGCGGCCCTCGAAGCGCGATCCTATGATGCCCTCAAACTTTCTTGGCTCGCCGCATCCAACCTCGCCTCGCGCATGCATTGCGGCCAGTCGCGCGGTGACGCCGGAGCCAGTCGGCGAACGGTCGACCTGACTGTCTGCGAAGACACAAACGTTTCTGGTCGGCGCGGTCTTGCCCTCGCCGCCGTCAGTCAGGATCGAGCCGTAGAGAAACGCGAGATCGTCATGGTGGGGATGGCGAAGGGGAATTTCCGTCTTCAACCGTTCAGTCAGCGCGGTAGCGGCCCTCGTGAACGCATGTGCAGGGTCGCGGCCAAATTCCAGCCCGAACTGCCGGCAATCGGCCAGCGCGTAGAAAGCGCCGCCATAGGCGATGTCGAAGGAGATTTCGCCGAAGCCTTCCAATTCGATGCGCTGGTCGGAGGCAAACAGGAAGGCCGGTACGCTTTCGAACGACACGGCCCCCGCACGCCCATTCTTCACCTCGACAGACGCGACCACCATGCCACAGGGGCATTCGATGTTGACGGTCGTGAACGGCTCCTGCTTCTCGACCAGCCCCTCATCGACCGCATAGCGCCCCAGCGCGATGATCGCGTGGCCGCACATGGTCGAATAGCCCTCATTGTGCATGAACAGCACTGCGAGGTCCGCGCCCGGCAGATCCGGCTCCACGAGCAGCGCGCCGTACATGTCGAAATGCCCGCGCGGCTCGAACATCAAAAGCTTGCGCAAATGGTCGAGATTGTCGCGCACGAAGGCACGCTTTTCGAGGATGGTGCCAGTGGGCAGCGGCGGATAGCCGGCGGTGACGATGCGCAGCGGTTCGCCGCCGGTGTGCATGTCGACGACGCGCAATGGTTCGATCATCCGCGCGCCTCTGAGAAAAGCGCCTGCAGCCGCGAGAAAGGTGTCGCCTGTCGCGCGAACTCGAACGTGCCTTGCGAGAGCATCTCGTTCGCCGCTGCCTCAACTGCGCCGAAAGCCGCCGTAGTCAGTTTCGAGCCGAGCGAGACGCGCCTTACGCCGGCCTGCGAAAGCGACGCGAGGTCGAAGCCGGCAATCGCCAGCACGTTCACCGGTCGCCCGACGCTGGAACAGACGGTGCGGACATTTTCGATGGTCGACAGGCCGGGCGCGTAGAGCACGTTGGCCCCAGCCTTTTCGAAGGCTTGCAGCCTGCGGATGGTGTCGTCCATGTCGGGCCGTTCCCAGAGAAAGTTTTCCGCCCGGGCGGTGAAAACGAAATCGTGCTTGAGTGCGCGGGCGGCCTCCGCGGCTGCGGCCACCCGCTCCACCGCGAGCGAGAAATCGTAGATCGGCTTCGCTGGATCGCCCGTCGCATCCTCGATGGAACAGCCGGCAAGCCCCGCCGCTGCCGCGCGTCGGATCGTCTCGGCGGCATCGTCGGGGCTGTCGCCCTTGCCTTTTTCGAGGTCTGCCGACACCGGGATAGCGACCGCGCCCGAAAGCTCGCGGCAATGTTCGATCATGGCATCGAAGGTCACCCCGCCGTCAGGCAACCCACGCGAAAAGGCAAAGCCGGCACTTGTGGTCGCCAGCGCCTTGAAGCCCAGTGACGAAAGGAACTTGGCGGTTCCCACGTCCCACGGGTTGGGGATGAGGAACGCGCCCGGTCCGTCGTGCAGTTTCCGGAAGGTTTCGCCCTTGTCCATCATGTCCTCCGCATGTCTCTGCGCGGAGGTTAACCCCCGAAGGGCTAAGGCTGCAAAGGTGGCGAATTGGTCCAGAACGAGCATGCTGACATATGCCCGCCAATGCAAAAGCGGCGCGGCAGCCCCTTCGGGCGCCTGCGCCGCCTTGCCCGGCCGCGAGACTGATCCGCTACTCAGCGGCCGAACCTCGTTACTCGGCTGCTGAGCGCTGCGCGGGGCCGTCCTCCACGGCTTCCACGATGGCTGCCGTGAACGCTTCCAGATCGTCAGGCTTGCGGGCGGTTATCACGTTGCCGTCACGCACTGTCTCGGAATCTTCCCAGCGTGCGCCGGCATTCTCCATATCCGTGCGGATCGATTGGTAGGATGTAGCACGCCTGCCTTTGACCAGCTTTGCTTCGATCAGCAGCCATGGAGCATGACAAATGGCAGCCACGGGCTTTCCGGTTGCGTGAAAGGCGTGGATGAAGCTGACGGCTGCCTTCTCGGCCCGCAGTATATCGGGGTTGATCTGGCCGCCCGGCAGTACCAGCGCGTCATAGTCGCTGACCTTCGCATCGCTAAGCGTGCGGTCGACCTTCACGGCCGATCCCCAATCCTTCTTTTCCCAGCCTGTGATCTCGCCTTCCTTGAGCGAAACGACATCGACCCTGGCGCCGGCTTTCTTCAGTTTCTTCAGCGGGAATTCGAGTTCGGACTGCTCGAAGCCGTCCGTTGCAAGGATCATGATGCGTGATTCAGCTATCGCGGGCATTGTTGTTGTCCTCTTCTCCCCGCTCCGGTGAGAAAACGCACGACCCCTTCAATCGTTCACGAATTTTCTCGGATTATTCAGGCGAACCCCAGAAGGCGCGGCAGGTCACGCATGTCGTCGAAAGGAACGCCGCCCGCCGCGACGAGCGCTTCGCGATCCGACATCGGGTCGGCATGATAGGAAAAGACGCGCATGCCGGCTGCAATGCCCGCGCGGGTTCCCGGCACGCTGTCCTCGATCACCACGCAGTCTTCGGGCTCGAAACCCATCTCGCGCGCGGCATGGAGGAACAGGTCTGGGAAAGGCTTGCCGCGCTCCACCATCGATGAACTGTAGAGCGCATGGCCGAAGTGCTTCAGCAGGCCGGTCGTGCCAAGGGTCAAGTGCATCTTCTCGACCTTGGCGGAGGAAGCGACGCACCACGGCACCTCGTTGGCGCGCAGGGCATCGAGCACATCCTCGATATGCGCGATCGGATCGACGCCGGCCCCGAAGATCTCGTCCAGCGAGGCATACCAGCGGGCAGTCAGATCGAAACCTAGGTCGCGGCCCGCCTTTGCGATTTCCTCCTGCACGCTCTTCATGCTGCGGCCGGAATAGACGCGCCGGCAGTATTCATAGGTGACGTCGTGGCCCGCAGCGCAGAACCATTCAGCCAGCACGCGGTTGGCACGCTCCTCGGTGTTCACGATGACGCCGTCGCAATCGAAGATGACGAGGCGTGGCGGCTTGGGCTCGCTCATGCCGTGCCCGTGGAGCCGAAGCCGCCCGCACCCCGCGCCGTCTCGCCGGCCAGAGCGCGTTCCTCGAGTTGCAACTGGGTGACGGGAGCCAGAACCAGCTGGGCTATGCGCATGCCGCGCGTGACCGCGAAATCCTCTTCGCCGAGATTGCAAAGCAGCACCTTCACTTCGCCGCGATAGTCGCTGTCGATCGTGCCGGGGGTGTTGAGGCAGGTGATGCCGTGCTTGGAGGCGAGACCCGAACGCGGCCGCACCTGGCCCTCGAAGCCGGCCGGTATTTCCAGGATCAGCCCCGTCGGCACCAGGGCGCGCTTGCCCGGCAGCAGGATCAGCGGGCGGTCGTCCGGCACGGCTGCGCGCAAATCCATTCCTGCCGCGCCGGCGGTCTCGTAGGTGGGCAGGTCGAGCCCCTGCGAATGCGGCAGGCGGACGACGCCGAGCGAAGGGAGGCGGGAAGCATTGGTCATGGGGCGCAAGCTATGGCGTCACCCGGGCCGGGGGTCAATCGACGCTCGATGACTTTCCAGCAGTTTCAGATGTCAGCGCACCTCGACCGGAATGACTGTCGTATCCTTGATCTCTTCCATGACGAAAGAGGCCGACACGTCGTCGAGCGGTACCTTCTCGATCAGCCGCTGATAGAGGCGGTCATAGGCTTTCACATCCGCCACCCGGGCGCGCAGCACATAGTCCAGATCGCCGGACATGCGGTAGACCCCGGTTATTTCGGGAAACGACGTGACGGCGTCCCGAAAGCGCTTCAGCCAGTCCGGGTCGTGATGCGAGGTGCGCAGCAGGATGAAGACCGAAAGGCCGAGCCCCAGCTTTTCCGGATCGACCAGCGCCACGCGGGCGGTAATCACGCCTTTTTCTTCCAGAATCCGCATGCGCCGCCAGCACGCGTTGCGTGACAGATTGAGCCTGTCTGAAAGCTGGTCGATCGTCAGGGTGGCATCGCGTTGCAGTTCTGCCAGCAATCGACGGTCTATCGTATCGATTTCATGCTTCATCGTGAGACAATGTCCCATCAATGCTGCAACGGCAAGAACACTTTGGGATTTTTACCACTGTTTCCGGGCTAAGATGTGATCCAATCGGCCTGAGACAAGACAACGGGGACAACCATGGCAGCGCGCATCGCAAAGCTCTTCACCTCCCATCCCGAAACCGTGGGCGAAAGCTATTTCGGCCATATGGCCTTTGCGGCCTGGTTTGCCTCGCGTCTGCTGATGGCGGCGGGTGCTGCCATCGTTCACGCTTTCTTGCCGTTTCTGTTCGAAACTACGGCGTCGAGGATCGTCCGCGAACTCTACGAGCGGACGCACAAGAGGGGGAGCAAGAACGATGTGCCGATGGGCGGCCTATCTCGGTGAACCGGTCTTTCTCGAAGACATCGTCACCGCTCCCTGCCATTCGCTGATCGCCCAGAGCCACTGCGCACTGGAAGCCAAGACAGCGACCAATGGCGACGGCTTCGGGGTCGCCTGGTATGGCGACAGGGCCGAACCCGGCCTCTACCGCGACGTGCTGCCGGCATGGTCGGACTGCAACCTCAAAAGCCTGTGCCGGCAAATCCGCTCCGGCCTGTTTCTCGCCCATGTGCGCGCCTCCACCGGCGGCGCCACCAGCCGAGACAACTGTCATCCCTTCGTGTGGGGCCGCTGGTCGTTTATGCATAACGGCCAGATCGGTGGCTTTGAAGCCATTCGCCGCAGGCTGGAGGAAAGCCTTTCCGACGAGCTCTACGCCGGGCTTCACGGCGCTACCGATTCCGAGCTTTTCTTTTTCCTCATGCTTGCTGAAGGGCTTGATCGCGATCCGCACGCCGCGGCGTCGAGAGCGGTGTCGCGGGTGATCGCCGCGTCGCAGCGCGCCGGCATCGAACCGGCGCTTAAACTTACCGCGGCCTTTGCCGATGGCGAGCGCCTGTTCGCGGTGCGCTACTCGACGCTGGGCACCGCGCCGACGCTTTATGCCGGCGCGTTCCGCAACGGGCCCGGCCGCTGCCTCGTCTCCGAGCCCTTCGACCGCGAGGGGCAGGATTGGCAGGCCGTTCCGCCCGGCAGTCTCGTGACGATGACGCACGAGACCATGAGCGTTCGCGCCTTCGAGCCCGCCGCAGCCCCGATGGCGATGGCCGGCTGACGGGATCGAAACCCGGCTCCACGCGTTGCGCTCCCGACCAATCGAGAGGCAAGGGCGGAGAAGCACATGGCGAAACGCAGCGTCAAGATCGACACCAAGGAACTGGAGGCCGCCGTAGAGGAGGTCGTCGGTCGCATGGGCGTGATCGAGCGGTTCGGCAAGGCGGCGGACCACATCGAAGGTCTGGCCGACATCGAGACCGACCGGTTCGGCATCGCGGTGGCCACGCATGATGGCGGCATGGTCATGGGTGGCGACGCCGAAACCCCGTTCCCCATCCAGAGCATCTCCAAGGTGTTCGCGCTGACCCTGGCGTTGCGCGCATTCGGTGACGATGTGTGGAAGCGCGTCGGTCGCGAGCCTTCGGGCGATCCGTTCAACTCCATCGTCGATCTGGAGCGCCACAAGGGCAAGCCGCGCAATCCCTTCATCAATCCCGGCGCCATCGTCGTCGTGGACATGCTTCTCGACATTGCGGCGAAGGACGAGACGCACAAGACCGTGCGCGACTTCCTGGCTGCCGAGATCGGCGAGGAGATAAAGGTCGATCGCACGATATTCGACAAGGAATCGTCGGGCGGCTTCAACAACCGCGCCATGGCCAACATGTGCAAGTTCTTCGGCAACCTCAATCATGAGGTCGATGCGGTGATGAAGCCCTATGTCAGCCAGTGCGCCATCGCCCTGACCTGCCGGCAGCTTGCGCTTGCCGGGCGCTATCTGATGGATGGCGGCGAAAAGCCGCTGGAAGATGAAAGCGTCCGCGCGCGCCGCGTCAATTCGCTGATGCTGACCTGCGGGCAATATGACGGATCGGGCGATTTCGCGTTCCGGGTCGGCCTGCCGGCCAAGAGCGGCGTGGGCGGCGGCATCCTCGCCATTGCTCCGGGTCTCGCCTCCATCGCCGTGTGGTCGCCCGGCCTCGACGAAAACGGCAATTCGCTTCTGGGCACGCTGGCACTAGAGCAGCTGGCCGAGCGCATGGGCTGGTCCGTCTTCGGGTAGGATTTGCGTGGATTTTGCGACACTCCTGACAGCGCCTGTCAGGGCTCGCGGCTATTGTCCGGCAAAGCCCGACTCGAGAGGTGCCGCTTGCCGGAAGAGCAATCCCCCGCCGCGCTGAAGGAAATCTTCGACAGGGCCCGCCTGCGCGCGTTCGCCGACCAGACGAAGGCGGTCTGGCCGCGCTTCGATGCCGAGCGGTTCTTCGCGCTGGCGACCCAAGGGCTTGACGATCTAGGCATCATGCAGCGCATGCGCTTGGCGGCTGACGCTTTCGACGCGACGCTGCCGGACGACTACGAACAGGCGCTGGACATCCTCGCCGCGCTCGCGCCGTCCATCCGGCATGGCTTTGCCTCGATCACGCTTTGCGAATTCGTGGTGCTGCGAGGCATGGACGACTTCGACCGTTCGATGCGGGCGCTGCACCTGTTTACCCGCTACGGGTCTGGCGAGTTCGCGATCCGCGATTTTCTCAAGCGCGATCCGGCACGCACCCTGGCCGTCATGCGCAAATGGGCGGACGACGACAATGAGCATGTGCGCCGGCTCGCAAGCGAAGGCTCGCGACCGCGCCTGCCATGGTCTTTCCAGTTCCGCGAGGCCGTCGCCGATCCGTCGCTGACATGGCCGATCCTCGATGCTCTGAGGGGAGACCCGAGCCTTTATGTGCGCAAGTCGGTCGCCAACCATCTGAACGACATCTCCAAGGATCATCCGGCCTGGCTGGTGGAGCGGCTGGCTCCGTGGCCGCGTGACGACACGCATACGGCGTGGATCGTGAAGCACGCGCTTCGGACGCTCATCAAGAAGGGCGATCCGGCCGCGCTGGCGCTGGTGGGCGCAACCGGCAAGGCGCAGGCCCACATCGACGGGTTCAGCGTTTCGCCGGCGCAGCTCAGGCTTGGCGACAGGCTGACGGTTTCCGCGCGCGTGGTCTCCACCGGTTCCGAACGCCAGCAGATCGTGGCCGACTACGCCGTGCACTACGTCAAGAAGAACGGTGCTGCCTCGCGCAAGGTGTTCAAGCTGAAGAGCTTCGCGCTGGAGCCGGGGGCGGTGCAGCCGCTTTCCGTTTCCCAACTGGTGCGCGACTTTTCAACCCGCACCCACAATGCCGGTTTTCACAAGGTGGAACTGATGCTCAACGGCGAATCGATGGCCGAGGGCGGCTTCGACCTTTCGACCTGAGCGCGGCGAATTACGGTTCGACAGCACGGCCAAGCGCGGCTATAAGCCCGCCATCCTGAAGGACTTCATCTCATGGCCGAGACGATCAGCAGCGCGGTTTCGCGCCGCCGCACATTCGCAATCATCGCCCACCCGGACGCGGGCAAAACCACGCTGACCGAAAAGCTGCTGCTGTTCGGGGGTGCGATCCAGCTTGCCGGCGAGGTCAAGGCCAAGAAGGACAAGATCCAGACGCGCTCCGACTGGATGAAGATCGAGCGCGAGCGCGGCATCTCGGTCGTCACCTCGGTGATGACGTTCGAGTATGGCGACAACGTCTACAACCTGCTCGACACGCCCGGCCACGAGGACTTCGCCGACGACACCTACCGCACGCTCTCGGCGGTCGACAGCGCCGTCATGGTCATCGACGCGGCCAAGGGCATCGAGCCGCGCACGCTGAAGCTGTTCGAGGTCTGCCGCCTGCGCGACATCCCCATTGTCACCTTCGTCAACAAGATGGACCGCGAGGCGCGCAACACCTTTGAAATTCTCGACGAGATCGAGGAGAAGCTTGCTCTCGACACCGCCCCCATCACCTGGCCGATCGGGCAGGGCAAGTCCTTTGCCGGTACCTACCATCTGGCCGAGAACGCGGTGCGGCGCGGCGATGACGAGGCGGAGCGCACCAAGGTGAACGGGCCGGATTCCAATCGGGTGGCAGGCCTGCTGCCGGAAAACCAGCGCGCCGAGTTCATCGAGGAACTGGAACTGGCGCGCGAGGCCTGCCGGCCGTTCGATCTCGATGCCTTTCGCGAAGGCCATCTCACTCCGGTCTATTTCGGCTCGGCCCTGCGCAATTATGGCGTGCGCGATCTCATCGAGGCGCTGGGCGCATTCGCGCCGCCGCCGCGCGCGCAGGAGGCCGACAGCCGCACCGTGCAGGCGACGGAGGACAAGATGACCTCCTTCGTCTTCAAGATTCAGGCCAACATGGACCCCAACCATCGCGACCGCATCGCCTTCGTGCGCGTGTGCTCGGGCGCGTTGCAGCGCGGCATGAAGGCCAAGCTGGTGCGCACCGGCAAGCAGATGTCGCTGTCCGCGCCGCAGTTCTTCTTCGCCCGCTCGCGCATAACCGCCGACGAAGCCTATGCCGGCGACGTGGTGGGCATCCCCAACCACGGCACGCTGCGTATCGGCGACACGCTGACCGAGGGTGAAGACATCCTGTTTCGCGGCGTGCCCAACTTCGCGCCCGAAATCCTGCGCCGCGTTCGCCTCGGCGACCCGATGAAGGCCAAGAAGCTGCGCGAGGCGCTCCAGCAGATGGCCGAGGAGGGCGTCGTCCAGCTCTTCATCCCCGACGACGGCTCGCCGGCGATGGTGGGCGTGGTCGGCGCACTGCAGCTCGACGTGCTGAAGGAACGGCTGAACGTCGAATACGGGCTGCCGGTCGATTTCGAAATGGCGCGCTTCTCGATCTGCCGCTGGATAACGGCCGACACGAAGCTGGAGCTCGAACGCTTCATCGACGCGCACAAGGGCGACATCGCTCGCGATCTCGACGGCGATCCCGTCTTTCTCGCCCCGCATGAATTCGGGTTGAACTACGAGGCCGATCGCTGGAAGCAGATACGTTTCGCGGCGATCAAGGACTATCAGGTTCGCGACGCGCCTTCCTGATCGGATCAGCCGGGAGATGGCGGCCGCCCCAGGGGGCTGACCGCCTCAAGCAATCTCAGGTGGACAGTGCCTCCTGGCACGCCTGCGCCAATGCGCGGTTGGGACGCTCCTCGTTTATCGGCGTCGCCCAGCCGGCCTTTTCAATCACCGTGCGACGGTTCATGGCGCGTGCTTCCTTGAGTTCCGCAAGCACGACCGACGCTTGGGGGTCGCTTTGCGCCTGCGCCAGGCAGTGCGGGACGAGTGCTGCAACGACCGCCTGGTTGGCAGCGGTGGTCGCCATCGTTTGGGCCGTGCCCGCTGTGACCCAGCCACCCATTGAAAATCCGAGGATTGCGAGTGCTATAGCCCCTCCTGCTGCGCCGCCAAGGGCGGGCTTAACCCATTCTGGTAACTGCATTTCTTTCCCCTTTTTTTGGTTCACCGCACCTCCTGCGGATGTGAAACCTAACACGGATTGTAACGGGGTGAAATAAATTGAGAGTGATCGTGCGGGTTTTGCGGTAAAACCGTCGGCTTGTGTCGTCAGGCAACCATTTGTGACGCCGGTCGTTCGCCTTTTAAGGTAATCCATTCTCACGGCTTCTAAGGTCGTCGTCCGGGCGGGACGGCGAGCGCAAGTAAACGGCATACGGGTGAAACGTCTCGATATCATTGACGGCATGCGCGGGTATTTTCTCGTTTTCATGCTCATCAATCATCTGGTTTTCGTTGGCGGTTACTGGCTGGTCGAGATCAACCATCGCCAGCTCGCTTTCGTCGAGGATGCGCAGGGTTTCGTGTTCCTGTCGGGCCTGCTGATCGGGCTGGTCTATGCCCGAAAGATGCTGAAATACGGCAGGTGGGAAGGATCGAAGAAGGTCTATTCCCGCGCATTCGAGCTCTATCGCTACGCAATGGGCCTGGTTGTCGCGGTGCTGCTGGCGCGCATGGTCCTGCCCGGTGGCTACGAGGCGTGGTGGAACTGGCTGGGCGACACCAGTTTTGCCGATCCCAAGCGGCTGGCCGCGGTCGCGACCTTCGTGTTCCAGCCGACCTTCATGGATATCCTGCCGCAATACACCGTCTACATGCTGTTTGCGCCGCTGGTGATCTGGTGGGTGCTGCACGGCAAATGGGCCGAGGTGGCGCTTGGATCGTTCATCGTTTGGATGGCAGCGCAGCTCGGCCTCCAGACCCTCGTCACCGAACCGCTCAACGCGTTCTTCATGGGCAGCGACGACCAGGGCGTGCGCGTCAGCTTCAACATGATGGGCTGGCAGGTGATCTTCTTTGCCGCGCTGGTGCTTGGCACCCTGACCGCTCAGGACAAGATCGACTGGGCCTACATCCTTTCACCCAGGCGAACGCTGCTGCCGAAGGCGGCGCTCGTGATCGTTCTGTTCTTCGTACCGCTGCGCGTCGCCACGGCCTGGGGCCTGATGCCCGACTTCATGATCGGCAAGTTCGCCACCATGGAGATCAGGGCCGATTTCGGTCCGGTCTATCTCGTCAATTTCGTAGCGGTCGCATACGGCATGGCGTGGCTGCTGGTGGCCGGGCCCAAGCATGAAAATGTCGTCGTGCGCCGTGTGGCCGACGCACTGGTCTGGGTCTTCACACTGCGCTTCCTCCAGTTTCTCGGCCGTCATTCGCTGCATGTCTATGTCTGGCACGTCGCCATCGTCTACGCGGTATACTATGTCGACCAGCGCACACCCGAGCTGTCGCAGCTTTCAAAAACGGTGATCGCCATCGCCTCTATCGCCCTGCTGGCGCTGCCGGCGGTGTGGCGGGAGCGCGACAGGCTCTTCGGCGAACGGGGCTTTTTCGCCGGCTATCTCTCCAGATAAAGCCGGCGATCAGGGGCTGACGGTGACGTGTATCGACAGCGCGCGTGCCGGCTCGCGCGGCCCCCACGGTCGTATCAGTACGAGCCTGATATCCTCTTCTCCGGCTTTCGTTGCGACGATCCGCAGCCGGCGCAACCCGCCTGCCCCTATGCCCGCACCCGCCTCGAACCGGTCGTCGTGCTCGCGCAGGCACGAGCCCTCGAAGGGCTGGAGATCCCAGCGGAAACCCGTGGTCGGGTTTTCTGCCAGTTCCAGAAGCACCGTCTCGCCGACCTTCAGCGAAACGTGCCCGCCATCGTCGGCATCGGTCAGAACCGCGGCATCCGGCATCTGTGCGTCCTTTCAAGGCTCAAGGTCCGGCGTCGGATGACGCCGGACCCTGCCTTCAACCAGTCTGGCCCGTCGGCCCCTCACTTTTTCTTGGAGCCGCCCTTGCCTTCATCGTCAAGCGCCTGCAAATCGTCGGGCGACATCGGCGCGGGCGCCTCGGTCTGACCTACGGCCACCTGGTCGAGTGACGGTGCGGGAGCGGCCCCCTGCGATTGCAAGGTTCCGAACGCCTCGGGCGAGGGCGCCTCGGAGACCTGCGCGGCGCTGAGGCTTTCGACGGCCATCGGCGGCGGCGGGCTCGCAGTGTCCCCGGAGGTAAAGCCGCCGGACAGTGCGGAAACGGATTGCGGGGCGGGCGCTCCATCGCCGCCGCTGCCTGTCTGGCCCAGTTGCTCGAACGCCATGGGCGGCGGCGCATCGCCGCCTGACGCAAGGCCCTGTGCGGCGGAATGCGAAGCCGCGCCGCCGGACGGCAGGTTCACATTGATCGTGATGTCGGGTTCCACGGGCGTCACTCCCTGCTCGCACCGCCCGGCCCCTTCGCCGGACGGCATGGCTGCATTTCAAACAGATTCGCCGGCATCACATGTAGACGGCGGTTATGTCAGCGCCGTTCTCGGTCGTGACATAGACCTGGCGGTCGGCGCCCTTGGCGGTGGCCAGGATGAGGAATGTGTTCGTCACCCCGTCCGGCGCGATCGGCTTGACCTTGTGCCACTTGTTGGTTCCCACCAGATGCGCCCAGGCGTTCATCTGGTGAGGGCTGGAATATACCTGGTTGATCTTCGTCCACATGGTCTTCTCCCTGAGGTTTGCGGCGTTTTCCCGAATGGGAGCGGCAGGGATGTCTCCCTGCGCCCCAAAGTTCACAGCAGATAGGCCTGGTAGATGAAGTCGCCGTCGGCATAGACGGTGACCCGCTTGTTCTTCGCCACCGCGTTGGCGAAGATCGCCAGCGTGTTGGTGACGCCGTCATTGGCGTTCGGGTGGATCTTGCGCCAGCCGATGCCCTGCAGATACGCCCATGCATTCTTGGAATGCGGGGTCGAGTAGACCTGCGAAACCGCGATGTTGCTGTACCACTGCGAGCTGATGACGACCTCGACGCTGTAGAACGCCCAGGACGTGTCGATCAGCAGGTCGGCCTGGTTGTAGCGTATGCGGCAGTAGCCGCCGTCGCCCCATCCCGTGCCCCAGCTGTTCTTCAGAATCCAGCATTGCTGGTTGTCGTCGTAACCGACGATGCAGATGCAGTGATAGCCTGCGAGCGTCGATGACGAGGTCTTGACGTAGACGCCGCTCGAATAGGCGAAGAAGTCGTTGTAGACGGCCATGCCCGCCAGAAGCGGGCCCTTGCCCGCAATGGCGTCCTTGCGTGCCTGCATCGAAGAGTGACCGGCATAGCTGCTGATCTTGGTCAGGCGGTTCTGCCAGTCGCTGCAGCGGCTTGCCGCGCAGTTCATGTTCTGCCCGCCGCCGGCCGTATAGGGCATGCAGGCCTCGTCGGTGACGCCGGTGCTCTTGGCGTAGTCGAGCCCCGATGTGAGGCCCCAGCCGCCGCAGCTTCCGCCGCCGCAAAACTGCATGAAACCTTCCGAAAGATCGACCGCGAAGCCCGGATTGTTTAGCTTGATGCGGATGGCCGACTCGATCGTCGCGCAGGAGCAGAACGACACGCACGAACCGCACGCCCCCTGGTCCTTGACCGAAGTGACCCAGTTTCCGCCCTTGTTGCGCCAGTCGATCGCCGTGGGGGCGGTGAAGGTTCCAAACTGCCCCGCTTCCGCGGCGGCGAGCTGTACTGCCTCGGCCTTGAGCCGGGCCATTTCCTCCTGAGATACGACGAGGCCGAGCCGCTTGAGCCGGTCTTCCTGCGAAAGCGCGGTCAGCGGGTTCGGCGCCGCCTGCCATCCGAGGTTTTCCTGCTGAACAGCAGTCTGGATTGCACTGACATTGAGCTCTTCAGCCATTACTTCCTCTCCTCTGGGCGTGCGTCGCCCTTTACTCGCGAACGCGAAGCGTCGGCGGCGCGGAATCAATGAAGATGCTGAGTGGTCGAGAGCTAAATTAGCATTGGGAAATAAACGAACAAGTAAAGAATTGTTACACGTCAACTTGTATTACAATAGTTTACCAAAAGTTAACTGTATTCGAGCTGCATACATCTGATTTAGCCGTTGGTTGAATTGCATACTTCTTTTGAGGTAAAGAAGAACCATAGAATAGAGTCCTGTTTCCGTTGTGGCCGCTTCGCCGAAACCCGTTTCTACGGTTTTGGCTTTTTCGCGATTTGTGTTCTCGCCATCGCGCGCCGATCAGCGTAAACAACCGCAACGCAAAGCGAAGCGAAGGAGCCGCAATACAGGCCTTCGCATCAACGAATTCCGCGACCGGCGCGGCACAGACCCGAAAGTTTTTAGATGAGCAAGTTCGAAGGCATCGTTCCTGCGCTGGCAGGCGCATTGGAGGCACGTGGCTATGAAGCCCTCACCCCGGTGCAGGCGGCGGTGATCGATCCCGCATTGGCGGAGGCCGACATGCTGGTTTCGGCGCAGACCGGCTCCGGCAAGACGGTGGCGTTCGGGCTCGCCGTCGCGCCCACGCTGCTGGAAGGCAGCGAGCGTTTCCGCACCGCGGCCGTTCCGCTGGCGCTCGCCGTCGCGCCGACGCGCGAGCTGGCGCTGCAGGTCAAGCGCGAGCTGGAATGGCTTTATGCGCCTACAGGCGCGGTCATCGCATCCTGCGTCGGCGGCATGGACATGCGCACCGAGCGCCGGGCGCTGGAACGTGGCGCGCACATCGTGGTGGGAACCCCCGGCCGCCTTCGCGACCACATCACGCGTGGCGCGCTCGACATGACAGAGCTTCGCGCAGTGGTACTCGACGAGGCCGACGAGATGCTGGATCTCGGCTTCCGCGAGGATCTCGAATTCATCCTCGATGCCGCGCCGGCGGAACGTCGTACGCTGATGTTCTCGGCCACCGTGCCGCAGGCGATAGCCCGGCTTGCAAAGAGCTACCAGCGCGACGCGGTGCGCATCAGCACGGCGGCCGAGCGCAAGCAGCATGTCGACATCGAATACCGCGCGCTTACCGTCGCGCCCAGCGACCGCGAGAACGCCATCATCAACGTTCTGCGTTACTACGATGCGCGCAACGCGCTCGTCTTCTGTTCCACCCGCGCGGCGGTCAACCATTTGACGGCGCGCTTCAACAATCGCGGCTTCGCCGTCGTCGCCATGTCCGGCGAACTCAGCCAGAACGAGCGCACCCATGCCTTGCAGGCGATGCGCGACGGGCGGGCCAGGGTGTGCATCGCGACCGACGTCGCGGCGCGCGGTATCGACCTGCCGGGGCTGGAACTGGTGATCCATGCCGACCTGCCGAGCAATCCCGAGACGCTTCTGCACCGCAGCGGGCGAACCGGCCGGGCCGGGCGCAAGGGCGTCAGCGTCCTGGTCGTGCCGAGCAGCCAGCGGCGCAAGGCGGACAGGCTGCTGCAGAGCGCCTCCATCACCGCAGACTGGGCGCGGCCACCATCGGCCGACGAGATCGTGGCGCGCGACGACGAGAGGCTTCTGGCCGATCCTGTGCTGGAAAACGAGCCGGCGGCGGAGGAGGAGGCGCTGGTGCGCACGCTGCTGGAACGCCACGGCGCGGAACGCGTCGCAGCCGCGCTGGTGCGCCTTTCGCGTGCCGGCAGGTCGGCGCCGGAAGATCTCATCGAACTGCAGGCCTTTGCCGCGCCGGCTGACCGGGGCGCGCCGCGCCACGAGCCTGCGGCAGGGCGCGAGGAGTTCGGCCCCAGCGTCTGGTTCTCGCTCTCCGTCGGCCGCAGGCAGAGCGCCGAACCGCGCTGGCTGATCCCGATGCTGTGCCGGGTCGGCAAGATCACCAAGCGCGAGATCGGCGCGATCAAGATGCAGCCGGAGGAAACCTTCGTGCAGATCGCCGCCGACAGCGCAGCAGCCTTTCTCGACGCGGTGGGGCCGGATCGCGAATTGCAGAACGGCATCATGGTGACGCAACTCGACGGAATGCCGGATTTCGGGCGGAGCGGACCCGGCAAGCCGCCTGCAGCGAAGAAGCCTCACCGGGGCAAGGGCTTCGACAAGCCCGCCGCCGCGGGCAAGCCCTACGCCAAGAAGGACCGCTCGCCGGACCGAGGGGCAGGTGACACGCGCCCCGCAAAGGCGCAGGATGGCGCTTGGCGGCAGGACAAGGATCGCAAGCCGTGGGCCAAAAAGGGCGAGAAGCCTGTGTCCGACCGGCCGGCCTTTGCGAAGCCGGAAGGCAAGAAGAAGTTCAAGCCCAAGCGGCCGCGCGACTGAGCCGCGCAATCCGAATCTCATATGCCGGGTTGCGGCAGAACGAAATTCTAGAGGCTCGGCAGATTTGCTGGCAGATGCCTCGCGCATGCCGGTCCTTGTCCTATGATGTCGCCAGCGCCATATCCGGCGGCGTGAAACGCCGTCCGACAGCAAGGGAGATCGCCATGGGCCTTCGCATCAACGACACAGCGCCTGATTTCACCGCCGACACCACGCAGGGCAAGATCAGCTTCCACGAATGGATCGGCGACGGCTGGGCCGTGCTGTTCTCGCACCCCAAGAACTTCACCCCGGTCTGCACCACGGAACTCGGCACGATGGCCGGGCTGGAGGGCGAGTTCAAGAAACGCAACGCCAAGATCATCGGCATCTCGGTCGATCCGGTCGAAAGCCACGGCAAGTGGAAGGACGACATCAAGACGGCGACCGGGTTCAACGTCGAATACCCGCTGATCGGCGACAAGGATCTCAAGGTCGCCAAGCTCTACGACATGCTGCCTGCCGATGCGGGTGACACGTCGGATGGCCGCACGCCGGCCGACAACGCCACGGTGCGCTCGGTCTACGTCATCGGGCCTGACAAGAAGATCAAGCTGGTGCTGACCTATCCGATGACCACGGGCCGCAACTTCGACGAGATCCTGCGCGCGATCGATTCCATCCAGCTCACCGCCAAGCATCAGGTGGCGACGCCCGCCAACTGGAAGCAGGGCGAGGATGTCATCATCACCGCCGCCGTCTCCAACGAGGATGCGACGAAGCGCTTCGGCTCCTACGAGACCATTCTGCCCTATCTGCGCAAGACGAAGCAGCCGAGCGCGTAACCGGTCATTTTCCCGGCGCGTCGACGATGCGATCCGTCGCCGCCGCGCCGGCCATCATGGCGGCCAAAGCCGTCAGCGACGACACCGCCAGCACCGAGCCGCCGGTAAGCCCTGCACCCACGGTGCAGCCTACCGCCAATATCCCGCCGAAGCCCATCAGTGCAGCGCCCGCCGCATAGCGCCAGATCGACGGCACGCCGGGTTCCGAAAACGTCGCTATCCGAAACTCGCCCGACGCCAGCGCGCCGATGGCCGCGCCTGCGACCGTGCCGATCAGCAGGCCCTGATCGAGCCCGGTGTCGGACAGGCTGCCGATCGCCAGCATCAGCGTGGTTGCGAACGGGCGGATGAAGGACAGGCTTTCGACCTGCACGGGATCGAACACCTGCTGCGAGAGCTGCCAGGTGAACCACCAGCCCCCGGCCAAGGCCAGCCCGACCACGACACCGCCGAAGAAGCGCCAGCCAGAGGCGCGGGTAACAAGCGCAAGCGCAACCGCCGCGCCGAGAAGCGCGCCGCCGGCCACCATGCCCGCAGTCCTGCCAAGCCCGGCATGCGCGAGAAGGTCGTTGCCGCCTATGGAGGCTGTGGTCCATAGCCCTGCTATGCTGTCGCGCAGCGGGATCAGCGCGCCCGCAAACGTCGCCCAGCCCGCCAGCGTGACGACTGCGAGGCAGAACACGGCGCGCAAATTTCCCGACGCGCCCAGCACCACCAACCGCGAGACGCAGCCGCGCGTCAGCGCCATGCCGACACCGAACAGCAGCCCGCCGATCAGCGCGCCAGAAAGGCTTTGGACCGAGGAGAAGAAGCGTGTCTCGGTGACCGACAACTCGCCGATATCGAGCATCGCCTGCACGCACAGCAGGGCGGTCGCGAACCCGGCCAGCCAGACGGCAAAGGCGCGCAGGTCGCCGTCGCGAACCGCCTCGATGATGGCGGAGCGCGTGCAGAAGCGGCTGCGCTGTGCCGCCAGGCCAAACACGGCGCCGAGCGCGATGCCGCCGATCATGGCGGTCGAGGGTTCTCCGACTGCATCAATGAGGGGGACGAAATCCATGCGATACGCTCCTGTCTAAACCTCTGATAAACCAAGCCGCAACCGGCGTCGATGCCGCCGCCGCTGTGCCTGCAATCGGCCACAATCGGCCCACAACCATGCCGTCCCGCATGCCTGCGGGATTGCGACGAGTGGGAGGCTGGGGCATCATCCGCCTGCTTCGGGCTTGGCCGGATAAGTGATTCAGGGGAAATCGTGCACGCCGCATTGAATGCAGCCACGGACGCAGCGCGCCGTCTGATCGTCTTGTTTGCAGTGCTGGCATTCGTGGCCGCCTGCTCCACGCAAAGCGTGATGGAAACGGCGGTTGCGCCGCTGCCGTCTGAGAAATACGCGTCCATCGTCGTCGACGCAAATACGGGCAGGGTGCTCTACGAGAGCAATTCGCGAGATGCGCGCTATCCTGCCTCGCTGACCAAGATGATGACGCTCTACATGCTGTTCGAGGCGCTCGACGACGGCCGGATGACGGGCGAGACCGCCATTCCCGTGTCGGCCTATGCGGCCGCGCGGCCACCGTCCAAAATCGGCTTCAGGGCCGGGCAGAGCATCGACGCGCGCTCGGCGATCCTGGCGCTGTGCGTGCGCTCGGCCAACGATGTCGCGGTCGCGGTTGCCGAGCATCTCGGCGGCACCGAAGAACGCTTCGCCGCGATGATGACCGCCAAGGCGCGCGAGCTCGGCATGCGCTCCACCACCTTCCGCAACGCCTCGGGCCTGCCCGATGCCGGCCAGCAGACGACCGCGCATGACATGGCCATCCTGTCGATGGCGCTGCGCAAGCGCTTCCCGCACCACTACCACTATTTCGCCAACCGGGAATTCGCCTATGCCGGCAAGGTCATCCGCGGCCACAACGACCTTCTGGGCCGCGTAAACGGCGTCGACGGGCTCAAGACAGGCTATATCCGCGCATCCGGCTTCAACCTCGCCACCTCCGTCGGCCGCGGCGGAAAGCGCATCGTGGCCGTGGTGATGGGTGGCGACAGCGCCGCCATCCGCAACGCGCATATGGAAGAACTGATCGAGACATATCTGCCGCGCGCTTCCATCGCCGGCGCCGCGGGCTGAGGAGAAGTCTGATGAAACGCTCCGAGGTCAACGACATCCTCGCCTGGGCCGAGGCCTTCATCCGCTCCTACGGCTATGTGCTTCCGCCCTTCGCCTACTGGTCGCCCGCGCAGATGAAGGCGCGCCGCGCCGATATCGCCGGCATCGTCGATGCGCGGCTCGGCTGGGACATAACCGACTACGGCAAGGGCGATTTCCCCGGCATGGGGCTTTTCCTGTTCACCGTGCGCAACGGCAACGCCGCCGACCTGCCGCGCGGAAGGGGCATGCTCTATGCCGAAAAGATCATGATTTCGCGCCGCGACCAGATCGCGCCGATGCACCGTCACGACGTGAAGGCCGAAGACATCATCAACCGGGGCGGCGGCACGCTGGCGCTCAAGCTCTATATGTCCGCGCCCGACGGCTCGATAGACAAGAGTGCGCGTGTGCACGTGCCCACCGACGGGGTCTGGCGGGAGCTGGAGCCCGGCGGCATCCTGCGGCTTGCGCCGGGCGAGAGCGTGACGCTGCTTCCAGGCGTCTGGCATGCCTTCTGGGGTGAGGACAAGGATGTGCTTATCGGCGAGGTGTCGACCGTCAACGACGACGAGACAGACAACGTCTTTGCCGAGCCCATCGCGCGTTTCTCGCAGATCGAGGAAGATGTGGAGCCGACCCACCTGCTTGTTTCCGACTACCGGAAGTGGCTAGGCTGACGCCGGCGAAGGGCGATACTTCCGGGAGGAGAAGATGTCCCAGATAGCCCATCTGGCCGCAACGCTGTTTCGCAAGGCCGCCGGCCGCAAGCGGCTGATCGTGGCGATCGCCGGCCCGCCCGGCGCGGGGAAATCCACCTTTGCCGAGGCGCTCCTACCGCTCCTGCCCGCAGGGTCCGCTTCCGTGGTGCCGATGGACGGCTTTCACTACGACAACCGGGTGTTGGAAGCGCGCGGCCTCGGCGCGCGCAAGGGCTCGCCTGAAAGCTTCGATTTCGACGGGCTGCGCCATCTGATCGAAAGGCTGGCACGTGCCGATGCCGACGTGGCGATCCCCGTCTTCGACCGGGAGGCAGACCTTGCCCGCGCAGGCGCGGTGGTGGTCGATGCGCAGACGAAGTTCGTTCTGGTGGAAGGCAACTACCTGATGCTGGACGAAAGCCCGTGGTACGGGCTGTCGCCGCTGTTCGACGTGACCGTCTGGCTCGATGTGCCGTCGGGCGAGCTGGAGCGTAGGCTGGTGCAGCGCTGGGTCGATCACGGCTTGTCGCCCGAGGAAGCGCGTGCCCGCGCATTCGCCAACGATCTTCCCAATGCAGAGCGTATCCTGGCGCACCGGCGGCAGGCCGACGTGACGATCACCGGCGCCTGAGGCGGCTATTCCGCCGCGGCGGCGCTCGCAGGCCGCAGGCCGCCCTGTTCCAGAATGTGGGCGATGACGGCTTCGAGCCCTCGCCCGCGCGACAGGTCGGTGAAGCCGAACGGCTTGCCCTTGCGCATGCGCCCGGCATCGTCGGCCATCACGTCGAGATTGACGTTCACATAGGGCGCGAGGTCTGACTTGTTGATGACGAGGAAGTCCGAACGCGTGATGCCCGGCCCCCCCTTGCGCGGGATTTCCTCGCCCTGGCAGACCGAGATGACGTAGAGCGTGATGTCGGCGAGGTCCGGCGAGAAGGTCGCCGCCAGATTGTCGCCGCCGGATTCGATGAACACGATATCGAGGTCGGGAATCTTGCGGCGCATCTCGGCGATGGCTTGCAGGTTGATCGAAGCGTCCTCACGGATGGCGGTGTGCGGGCAGCCGCCGGTCTCCACGCCCATGATGCGGTCTTCGGGCAGCGCCTGAAGCCGCGCCAGCATCAGCGCGTCCTCCTTGGTGTATATGTCGTTGGTGATGACGGCGATGGAGAAATCGTCGCGCAGCGCCTTGCAGAGCTTCTCCGTCAGCGTCGTCTTGCCGGAGCCGACGGGACCGCCGATGCCGATGCGGAGGGGGCCGTTGGGAGAAGTCATGAGCGGAACAGCCTCGAATATTGCGTTTCATGGTTCATGGCGGCGATTTCCGCCGTCAGCGTCGATGAGCCCAGATCGTCGAGCGACGAGCGTGCCGCGCGCTCCGCCGTCTTAATCAGCGCCGTTTCGAGCGCGGCCAGTATTCCGACCGCCTCGCTCTGCCCAATGACGGAAAGCCGGATCGCGGCCTGAAGCTGGTTCGAGACGAAAGCTTGCAGAAAGGCGGTGAGCACACCCTCGAGCGGCACGCCATGCGCGCCCGCGGCAGCGCCGACCGCGACGCAATAGGGGCAACTCGCCGGCAGCGCCTGCACCACGGCCGAGGGCCAGACTGATGCCGCCTGCAGGAATGCCGCGCCCTGAAGCGTGGATTCCATATGCCGCTCTGCAGAGCCTGCCAACGCTTCCGCCAGTTCAGCGACATCGCGGGGCGTCGCGCCTGCCGATGCCTGCCGGTGACTTTCCGCCAGAAGCACCGCGTCGTTCCAGCCGGAGCCTTGCTCCACCAGCGCCGCAATCCACGCGGCGAGGCTTTCGCCGTCCTCGACAAGCCCGTCATGCACCGCCCGTTCAAGCCCGTGGCTGTAGCTGAACGATCCCACCGGAAAGGCCGGCGACAGCCACGCCATCAGGCGCAGAAGCGAGGCCTGCCCCGGTTCAGGCATGGTTGTGCCCGTAATGCGGGTCGCCCGGCATCCGCCCGAACTTGTCGGGCTCGCCATGCCCATGCTCATGGTCGCCATGGTGATGGCCGTGCCCGTGCGCATGGCCATGACCGGAATAAGCCCCGCGCACCGGCACGAATGGCGCGACGATCTCCTTCACGGAAGCGCCGAGCCCCTCCAGCATCGCCTTGATGACATGATCGCGCAGGATGAGGATGCGACCGGTTTCGATCTGCGCTGCCAGATGGCGGTTGCCGATATGCCAGCATAGCTCCGAAAGGTGCAGCGGATCCCGGGCGAGGATTTCGTAGACCTCTTCTTTGGCAGCGACGATGCCCGCGCGGCGGCCGTCGTCCAGCACCAGCACGTCGCCGTCTTCGAGCGCGGTCGGCTCGGGCAAATCCACCAGCACCTTCTCGCCCTGTGCAAGTTCGAGAACCTTGCGGCGCAGATGACGTTCGTCATGCGCGAGCATCGTGACGTCGAACGGCGAAGGTCCGTCTGTCGCCTCTGCCGCGCGTAGGAACGACCCGGCGCGCGGCAGCTTGGTGAAGTCCTGATTCATCTCCAGCTTCAATTTACGGCCTCTTCCCTTGCCCTGGCGCGGGCCAGCGCGGGCCGCGCCAGCACCCTGTCGAAATAGGCGTTCACGCGGTCGGAATCGATGGTGAAGCGCGCGTTGCGCGCCCACTGGCCGCAATGGCCGAGGATCACGTCGGCCGCGGTGAAGCGGTTGCCCATCGCATATTCGTGCTCGCCCAGCCGAAGTTCCAGCGAGCGGATTTCGCGGGTGAACTCGGCCGTCGTCCACGGACCGACATCGACGCGCTCGTCTTCCGACAGCAGCATGCGATGCTTCAGCTTGTTCCACAGCGGCGCTTCCAGTTCCGACTGGGCGAAGAACAGCCAGGCGTTGAGATGCGCACGCTCGGCGGGCGTCTGCGGCGCCATGCCCTTCTCGGGATGGTTTTCGGCCAGATAAGCGCAGATGGCGGCCGAATCCGTCACAACGACGTTGCCGTCCACCAGCGCCGGACCCTTGCCGGAAGGGTTGTAGCGGCGCATCTCGTCGGTGTGCTGTTTCGCCTTGATGATCTGGTAGGGCTGGCCAAGCTCCTCCAGCATCCAGGTGACCCGGATGAGGCGCGAACCGGGCGATCCGATTGCCTGATACATGTCTGTCTCTCTCCCCTTGGCGATTTCGAGCGTGCTCAGAACTGCTCGATTCGCTCGGGGTGCACAATCTCTATGCGCCGTTCGACCAGATGCGGTGCGCTGGCGTCGCGCCATGCCACGAGATGCGGCTGCTTGGAATGGGCGGTCAGGTCCTCGCGCGTTTCCCACCGCTCCACGAAGACGAGCTTTTCCGGATCGTCCAGGCTGGCGAAAAGCTCGTAGGAGATGCAGCCCTTCTCCTTGCGGGTTTCCGCGACGCAGGCGGCGGCCGGCGCGCGCAGCGCCTCCAGCGATCCGGGCTTTATGGTGAGCGTGGCGACGACATAGATCATGAAGAACGGCCTCCCTGTTCATTGGCGCGGCCACGCTAGAACAGAAAATACCGCTGCGCCATCGGCAGCACGGTTG
Organism: Neoaquamicrobium microcysteis; assembly: GCF_008180155.1. GTDB lineage: Bacteria > Pseudomonadota > Alphaproteobacteria > Rhizobiales > Rhizobiaceae > Aerobium > Aerobium microcysteis. Next base: position 50,188 of record NZ_VSZS01000060.1, read on the forward strand.
CCGGCTCGCAGGTCAACAGTTCGCCGTCCGCGCGCACTTCGTAGGTTTCGGGATCCACTTCGACATGCGGGGTGGCGTCGTTGAGCATCATGGAGCGCTTGCCGATCCCGCCGCGCGTATTTGAGACGGCGACCATGCCCTTTTCAACGCCGAGCTTCGCGCGCAGGCCGGCGTCGAGCGCGGCCTGACTGACGAAGGTCACGGAGGAATGCGTTACCGCCTTGCCGTATGCGCCGAACATCGGCCGGTAATGCACCGGTTGCGGCGTCGGGATCGAGGCGTTGGGGTCGCCCATAGGGGCGGCGACGATCATGCCACCCATCAGCACCATGTCCGGCTTCACGCCGAAGAAGGCCGGATTCCAGATCACAAGATCGGCGCGCTTGCCGACCTCGATGGAGCCGATCTCCTTCGAGATGCCGTGCGCGATGGCTGGGTTGATCGTGTATTTGGCGATGTAGCGGCGGACGCGGAAATTGTCGTTGTCGCCGGTTTCCTCCTTCAGCGCGCCACGCTGGCGCTTCATCTTGTCTGCCGTCTGCCAGGTGCGGATGATGACCTCGCCGACGCGGCCCATCGCCTGGCTGTCCGACGAGATGATGGAGAACGCCCCGATGTCGTGCAGGATGTCCTCGGCCGCGATGGTTTCCTTGCGGATGCGGCTTTCTGCAAACGCGATATCCTCGGGGATAGACGGCGAGAGGTGGTGGCACACCATCAGCATGTCGAGATGCTCGGCTATGGTGTTTTGCGTATAGGGCCGGGTCGGGTTGGTGGAGGAGGGGATGACGTTGTCGAACCCGCACACCTTGATGATGTCGGGCGCGTGGCCGCCTCCCGCGCCCTCGGTGTGGAAGGCATGGATGGTGCGGCCCGCAATGGCGGCGATCGTGTCCTCCACGAACCCGCTCTCGTTGAGCGTGTCGGTGTGGATCATCACTTGCACGTCGTAGTCGTCGGCAACGTTCAGGCAGCAGTTGATGGCCGCCGGCGTCGTGCCCCAGTCTTCGTGGAGCTTCATGGCGCAGGCGCCTGCAAGCACCATCTCCTCCAGCGCCGCGGGTAGAGACGCGTTGCCTTTGGCCGACAGGCCGATATTCATCGGAAACGCATCGAAAGACTGGATCATACGGCCGATATGCCAGGGGCCGGGCGTGCAGGTGGTGGCCAGCGTTCCGTGCGCGGGGCCGGTGCCGCCGCCCAGCATGGTGGTGACTCCCGACATCAGCGCTTCCTCGATCTGCTGCGGGCAGATGAAGTGGATGTGCGCGTCGAAGCCGCCGGCGGTGACGATCTTGCCCTCGCCGGCAATCGCCTCCGTGCCGGGACCGATGGTGATGGTCACGCCGTCCTGCGTGTCGGGGTTGCCGGCCTTGCCGATCGCTGCGATGCGCCCGTCCTTCAGGCCGATGTCGGCCTTGTATATGCCTGACGCGTCCAAGATCAGTGCATTGGTGATGACGGTATCGACCGCGCCTTGCGCGCGCGAAACCTGGCTCTGGCCCATGCCGTCGCGGATCACCTTGCCGCCGCCGAACTTCACCTCCTCGCCGTATACAGTCAGGTCCTTTTCGACCTCGACGAACAGTTCGGTGTCGGCGAGGCGAACCCTGTCGCCCACTGTCGGGCCGAACATGCGGGCATAGGCGGGGCGTGAGATTCGAGCAGCCATCAGTCTGTTTTCCCCTGGAAGTGTGCCGCGGGGGTCGCTTGCACATTGCCGCCACCAAATGACCCCCAAATGGACGCGGCATTCATGAAACCCGAAAGCGACGAGCGCATTCCTCCCTTGGTCGTCTCAAAGCGACCGCACCGAAAGAAGGGATGAACCCCAACGGAACGACGACGAAAGGTACAGCCATGAAACGCATTATCGGTATCACCACCGCAGCCCTCATGAGCGCTTCGGTCCTCGCCGCCCCTGCCTTCGCGCAGGTCGATCTTGACCTGTCGGGCGGTGCCGACGCCACGACGAACACGACGATGCCGGACATTGACACCGGCACGACGGCAGCGATCGATGCCGACTTCGGTACCGCGCTCTCCGCGCTGACCAACAGCTCCGGCAACGCCGAAGCCATCGCGATGAGCGACGGCGCCAATGTCAGGGTCGTGAGTGTAAGCGATCTGGAAGGTCATGATGCGACCGCGCTGGATGAGGCTATCACGCAGCATGAGGATGGCGTGGAAGCTCTGCGCACCTCGGTGGAGGCCAATGCGGCTCTCAAGCAAGAGCTTCAGACGCAGGGCGTTGACGTGTCCTCCATCGTAGCCGCCCAGGTCGAGGCGGATGGCGAGGTTACCGTCTACGTCAGGTAAGTTTGATACCAGAATAACCGTCGGCGCGGACACAGTTCCGCGCCGACTTTTCGTTGCGGGAATCTGCCACGGTTCCATAGTGCTGCACGGAGCGTTAGGCTTATCGTGAACCGAACGCGCCGGTTGCGCGTTGATAAAATCGATCCGCGCGCGACGCGTACGCTTAAAGGAAAGGGAGCCTAACTCTTGTTGATTTCGACCGATTCGGACAAGCCAGCCTGGATTCATGCCGCGGCGGCGGCCGCCTTCCTGCTTGCCTCCGCGCCCAACGTGGCGCTGATGGCGCAGGGTCTGGACGCCGAAGGCGCCATTGATGCCATCGTCGGCTCCGACATCAATACGGGCGAGGAGGCGGTGACCGCCGACGAAGAGCGCATCGTCGCCGCCATAGAGCAGACCGCGGAAAACGCCGCGGAAGTCCGCAAGCGCTTCAGCATCGACCGCGTCGATATCGTCTTCCTGCCGGATTTCGGCGATGAGGAGACCGCGGTCGATGCCAAGATGGCGGAGTTCGAGACGGAGATCGGCGAACTGCGCAACGAGATCCAGGGCAGCGCGATCTTCTACCACGCCGTCAACTCGCACCGTATTCTCGTGACCGACGTCATCGCGATGGAATTCGGCGACGACAACGTCGCGACCATCTTCGTCGCCGGCCGCGAGCCGGGCACCGGGCTCGAGTGAGCTTGGCCGCGACGGGCGCACCCTAGAGCTTCCCCATGACCTGCTGGCGAAAGCCGTAGACGGCGCGCCCGCCGCCCAGCGGCACTAGCGTGACGTCGCGTTCCTGCCCCGGCTCGAAGCGCACGGCCGTGCCCGATGCGATGTCGAGGCGCATGCCCCGCGCCCTCTCGCGCTCGAACGATAGCGCGCCGTTGGTCTCGTAGAAGTGGTAGTGGCTGCCCACCTGTATCGGCCGGTCGCCGGTATTGGCGACCCGCAGGGTGACAACGGGCAGGCCGGCGTTGAGCTCGATCTCGCCTGCAGCGGGGATGATCTCGCCTGGTATCATGCGCGCCTCCCTAACCGGCAACCATCAGCCACACGCCAGCCAGTGCCGTAACACCTCCTGCCGCGCGCGTTACCATCTGGCCGGTCGTGCCGCTGAACAGGCGTGCGACGCTCAGGCCCGCTGCCATGCCGACCGCATGCAGCAGCGCGGTCGCCATCGCAAAGCCTGCCGCATAACCGGCAGCGCCTGCCTCTCCCATCTCGCCGCCATGGGCATATCCGTGAAAAAGCGCAAAGAAGCCGACGACAACCATTACCGCGCCCACCGGCATCGGCACTGCCAGGGCCACCAGCAGGCCGATGGCTACGACCGAGGCGAGGATCGTAGGCTCCACAAAGGGAAGCGGCACGCCCACCATCGAGGCGAGGAAACCCAACGCCATGACGCCGACGAAGGCCGCCGGCACCGCCCAGATCGCCCGGCCCCCCAGCAAGGCTGCCCACAAGCCTACGGCGACCATGGCCAGCACGTGGTCCGTGCCGAAAAGCGGGTGGGTGAAACCCGCCATGAACGAGCCGTGCTCGCCCGGATCGAGATGGGCGAATGCGGGGCTCGCGCTCGCTGCCAGCAGTGCCGCGCCGAGGCCCAAGGTTTTTCTGTTCATCGTCCGGGTTCCCCTGTCTTTCATCGTTCGCCGGATTCAGCGTATCGGTTCGTGCACGGTCACCAGCTTGGTGCCATCCGGAAACGTCGCCTCCACCTGCACGTCGTGGATCATTTCGGCCACGCCCTCCATCACCTGTTCGCGGGCAACGACATGAGCTCCCGCTTCCATCAGGTCGGCAACCGTGCGGCCATCGCGCGCGCCTTCGACGACGAAGTCGGTGATGAGCGCTATCGCTTCGGGATGGTTCAACTTCACGCCGCGCTCCAGCCGCTTGCGCGCGACGATCGCGGCCATGGCGATCAGCAGCTTGTCCTTTTCGCGCGGCGTCAGGTTCATGGTTCGCAGTCCCTACAGTGACCAAGTTTTAGGCAGGCCTGCTCGCCCGTTGAGCATCGTCACGAGCGGAGTCAGCCGTTCGCGTAGCGCGTAGCCGTCGGTTGCGACCAGCCTCGCAAGAAGCTTGCCAGTCTCTCCCACCTTCCAGAACGACGCGCCTCCGCTCTCGCCGACAATGGCGCGGACAGCGTCCATTCGCTCTGCGGCGTCCGGCGCGATCAGAAGCAGGGTCGCGAACGCCTGCCCGCCACCGAACGCCGCCCTCTTGGACAGGGATGCCGACACGTCCGGACCGATGGCGAAATCTTCCGCGTGAACGAGCCGACCGCCCACGCGCACGCGCCAGCGATCGCGGAACGTTGCCGCCGCCACGCTCTCGCCCATCGCGTGCCTGCCGAAGACGGCCGCTTCCACCAGCAGAACCGCGGCATTTGGGGCCACATCCACGTCGAGCCTGCGCAGGAAGGCCGAACGGTCGAAGACGATGGTTTCCTGCGGCAGCCAGGCGACGCGTGCTCCGGCACCCACTGCTATCGAGCAGGTGGTTTCGGCGTGGCCGCCCGACGACCGGTAGACCTTTTCGCAGGCTTGCGTCGTAACGGCCAGCGATGCTCCGGCCCGCGCCTCGATGTGCCAGCCGATCCGGTCGCCGCCGGTCAGTCCGCCGGCGGTGTTGATGAGGATGGCTTCCAGCGCCTCGCCGTCGCGTGCCGGCAGGCGGATCTTGGCCGCACCCTCCTGGAACAGCCGTTCCACGCGCGTCTGCCCGTCACGCAGCCGCGCGACGAGCTCTCCCCGCGCCGAGACGCGCTGCATGGATGGCCTGTGGATACCTGCGAAGGGACCGTTCATGACTGCGAACTCCTGCCCCGGCTGGAAGCAACGCCCATGCCATGTCGCCGGCTATCGCATAGGCACTGTGCTTCAGCGATGAGCGGTTGCGCAACGGCTAATGGCTTCCTATAGGTGTTCCGAGGAGCGTAGAAAGTCACGTTTAGTGTAGTTTCGCGCAGGTCTTCTGGTTGGGTGAGGTGTTGTATGAGCGACGATGTGGCGGCGAAGATTGTCGATAAGATCAAGGCGCACGCCAGCCCCGACGTGGGCGACATCACGCTTGAAACCGAACTGACGGAGCTTGGCATCCATTCGCTCGAACTCACCGAGATCATCTTCGACCTCGAGGACGAGTTCGGCATCGAGATCGAGATGAGCACAGTCGACGCCTGGTCCAACCTCAACAATGTCGGGGATATGGTGGAGGCCGTGCGCGGCCTGATCCAGAAAAAAGCCTGATATGTCGCGTCCCCGCATCGTCATCACCGGAATGGGCGGCATCTGCGCGCTCGGCACTGATGTCGCCGGCATATGGGACGCGATGTGTGCCGGACGCTCCGGTATCGGCCCGATCGAGACGGTGCCGCTGCACGACCTCAAGGTGCGCACGGGCGCCGAGATCAAGGCGCTGCCGGACCACGGCATAGACCATCGTCGCCTCGTCACCATGGATCGCTTCAGCGTTCTGGCCGTGATCGCCGCGCGCGAGGCTGCCGCGCAGGCGGGGCTGGTGGTCGACGAGACCAACACTCACCGTATCGGCGCCATTGTGGGCGCGGGCGTTTGCGGCTGGGAATCCATCGAGGACAACTACCGCGGCATCCTGCTCGACGGGCGACCGCGCGCCAGCATCTTCTCCGTCCCGCGCGCCATGACCGGCGCGCCGGCGGGCCAGGTCAGCATGGATCTGGGCCTGCGCGGCCCGGTCTTTGGCGTCACGTCGGCCTGCTCGACGGCCAACCATTCCATCAGCACGGCGGTCGACCAGCTCGTGCTCGGCCGCGCCGACGTGATGCTGGCCGGCGGTACCGAGGCGCCCATCGTGTGGGGCATTCTCAAGGCATGGGAGGCGCTGCGGGTGCTGGCTAAGGAGACCTGCCGGCCGTTCTCCGCGGATCGCGAAGGACTGGTGATAGGCGAGGGCGCCGGCGTACTGGTGCTGGAGACGCTCGACCACGCACTGGGGCGCGGCGCGACGATCCTTGCCGAATATGCCGGGTCCGGCATGTCGGCTGACGCCACCGACATCGTCGCGCCCACCGTCGAAGGGCCGACAGCCGCGATGGTGAACTGTATGGCGGATGCGGGGCTTTCGCCCGACGAGATCGACTACGTCAATGCGCACGGCACCGGCACCAAGGCCAACGACCAGATCGAGACCAAGGCGATCCGTGCGGCGTTCGGCGCGGCGGCCGATAGGCTTTCCGTCTCGTCCACCAAGTCGATGCACGGCCACTGCCTCGGCGCCACCGCGGCCATCGAACTGATCGCCTGCGTCAAGGCTATCCATGACGGCATCGTGCCGCCCACGGCCAACCACCGCGAGGCCGATCCGGCCTGCGACCTCGACGTTACCCCCAACACCGCGCGCCGACGCGAGGTGCGCGCGGCGATCAGCAACGCATTCGCCTTTGGCGGGACCAACGCGACCCTGGCGGTAAAAGCCTACAGACCCTGACAGGAATGGTGCAACCGAAGCTTGCGACGGCCCAGCGGATACCTATCTGTCACCGGTCACCCTCGCTGCTTCCGGCGACCTTCCACCAACAGGGGCGTATTCCATGACCGATCTATCGAGCTTTCCCGTTGCCGCGCGCTGGCCGGCAAAGGACGCGGGCAAGCTGCAGCTCTATTCCTTCCCGACGCCCAACGGCGTCAAGATTTCCATCGCGCTCGAAGAAATCGGCCTGCCCTACGAGGCTCACGCGGTAGACATCACGAAGAACGAGACCTGGACGGACGAGTTCCTGTCGCTCAACCCCAATGGCAAGATCCCGGCGATCATCGACCCTGACGGCCCCGGCGGAAAGCCGTTGGCGCTGTTCGAATCCGGCGCGATCCTCGTCTATCTCGCCGAAAAGGCGGACAGGCTGCTGCCACGCGATTCGGCGCGCCGCTACGAGGCCATCCAGTGGGTCTTCTTCCAGATGGGCGGCATCGGCCCGATGTTCGGCCAGCTCGGCTTCTTCTACAAGTTCGCCGGCAAGGATATCGAGGACAAGCGGCCGCTGGAACGCTATGCAAACGAATCGAAGCGCCTCGTCGGCGTTCTCGAAAAGCGGCTTGCCGGCCGTCAGTGGATCATGGACGACGACTACACCATTGCGGACATCGCCATCTTCCCGTGGGTTCGCGGCCTGCGCGATTTCTATCAGGCCGATCCGTTGATCGGCTTCGGCGACTTCCCCAACACGGTCGACTGGCTGGATCGCTGCATCGCCCGCCCGGCAAGCCAGAAGGGCCTCAACATCCCGTCACGCGGCTGAACGCTGGCCCAACCGGCGCGCTTCCGGCGGCCAATGCCGGCCGCTTCTCAAGCCCGGTCCTCCATGCGATAGGAGAGCTTCGGATCTTCCGGAGCTTTCCGCCATGACCCTTGCAGGCTTCGTTACCTATGCGGGCGCGCTCGCCATCGCCGCTGCGATACCCGGTCCCGGCATCGTCGCGCTGATCGCGCGTGCCCTGGGCGCGGGCTTTCGCCCGGCCATCTTCATGGCTGCAGGCCTGATCGTCGGCGATCTCGTATACCTCACGGCCGTCGTTCTCGGCCTCGCGCTGGTGGCGCAGACCTTCGGCACCGCCTTCCTCGTCATCAAATGGGCCGGCGTCGCCTATCTGGCATGGATGGCGTGGACGTTCTGGCGCACCGGCATCACCGCCGAGAAAGTGCATGCCGACCGCTCTCGCGACGGCGTCGCGGCCAGCTTCCTTTCCGGGCTGCTCGTCACGCTGGGCAACCCGAAGGTCATGGTGTTCTATCTCGCAATCACGCCCACCATCATCGATATCGCCACGGTCACCCTGTCGGATTACGGCGTGCTGATGGTCATTACGGCGATGGTGCTGCTCGTCGTGCTGGTACCGTATCTGGCGCTGGCGGCGAAGGCCCGCTGGTTCCTGGCCACCCCGCGCGCGCTCAAGGCGCTCAACCGCACCGCGGCGGGCTTCATGGCAGGGGCTGCCGCGGCCATCGCCTTCCGCCAGTAGTTGCGCTTCCTCGCCGCCGCCCGCTACTATCCGGCGTGTATTTGTGGCATCGCCGCGGGAGGACCATGCCGAAGATCAGGCTAGGCAAAGGCCTTGCCGCCGCCATGGCGCTTGCCGTGATCGCGGCGGTATCGCTCGTTGTGTGGCTGGTTGCGCTAGAGGCCGGCAAAAGACGGGCGCTGGCCGCGCTCGACCAGGAACTCAGCGTGCTCGCCCGCGCGGTGGAGGGCGGTATTGAACGTTTCCGCTACCTGCCTGCCATAGTCGCCCGCGACCGGCGCATCCTCGATGCACTGGCGTCACCCGAGTCCGGCTCCGTCGCCGCAGCAAACGCATACCTCAAGGCGGTGCGTAAGGACTCGCATGCCGACGAGCTCTTCGTGATGGCGCTTGATGGCGACACCATCGCGGCCAGCAACCATGACGAGCCCACCAGCTTCATGGGGCAGAACTACCGCTTCCGCCCCTATTTTCAGGATGCGTTGGCCACCGGCACCGGCCGCTACTACGCCGTCGGGGCCACCACGGGCATTCCGGGCTACTTCCTGTCGTCCGCCATCCGCGACGGCGAACGCGTCATCGGCGTCGCCATCGTCAAGGTCGACATGGGCGGCATGGAGCAGTCCTGGATCGACGGCCGGTCCATCCTTGGCGTGGCCGATGCCGATGGCGTGATCTTCCTCACCGGGCATGCACCGTGGAAATACCGCCCGCTTCACGCGCTCAGCGACGAGGCGCTTTCCGACATTGCGGTGACGCGCAAATATGACGGCGTGGACCTCGGCACGGCGAGCCCGATCTTCCCAGGCACTACCGCGCTGCCCGAAACGGCGAGGGTGGAGGGCGAGGACGCGCGGCGGCTCGTCCGGCAGGTGCGCATCGAGCCCGACGGCTGGCGGCTTCTGGGATTTGCCAGCTTGGCCCCCATTCATGCAAGCGCCCTGCTGATGGCACTTCTGGCCGCGCTTGCCGGCATGCTGGTGGCGGGCGCGGCGCTCTACATGTTGCAGCGCCGCCAGCTCATCAGCGCCAAGCTGCATGCCCATGCCGAGCTCGAGCGCCGGGTGGATGAACGCACCGTCGAGCTTAACCGCGAGATCGAGGACCGCCGCCGCGCGGAGGATGAACTGCGCGAGGCGCAGGCTTCGCTGATCCAGGCCGCAAAGCTGGCCGCGCTCGGCCGCATGTCCGCCGCCATCGTGCATGAGGTGAGCCAACCGCTGGCTGCGATGGAGAACACCCTGGCTTCCACCGGCCTTCTCGCCTCGCGCGGCGAAAGCGAGGCCGTGGCCGGCAAGGTGCGGGCGGCACGCGATCTGGTTCGGCGAATACAGCGCACGGTGAAACTGCTGAAATCCTTCGCCCGCAACGAGCCGGCGCGGCTGGAGCCGGTCGACGCCGACAAGGCGATGGCGATCGCGCTGGAACTCGCCGCACCGCGCGCCGCAGACGACGGCACGGCGATGACACTGCGCCCGCCCGTGCAGCCTGCGATGGTGATGGCCAACGCGACGCGGCTCGAACAGGTGATCCTCAACCTTATCGTCAACGCGCTGGACGCGGTGCGCAACATGCCCGACGCCAAAGTGGAGCTCTGGACCGAAACGGAAGACGACGCTGTGCGCCTCTTCGTGCGAGACAATGGCTCGGGCATTCCCGAGCATCTGCGCGACCGCATCGCCGAGCCGTTCTTCACCACCAAGGTCACGGGCGAGGGACTTGGGCTCGGCCTGTCGATCTCACGTGCCATTCTCGACGAGTTCGGCGGGCGGATGGATTTCGAGACGGGGACCGGCGGAGGCTGCACCTTCCGCATCATCCTTCCGGCCATAGGCCAACAGTCGCGCCGCGAGGCTGCCGAATGAGCCGTGGCACGGTGCTGCTCGTCGATGATGAGGACAATGTGCGCGAATCCGCGCGTGAATGGCTTTCGCTCAGCGGTTTCGACGTGGCCACCGCGCCCGACGCCGAGACGGCCATCGCCCGCCTGAACCCCGCCTCCTGCGATGCGCTCATCACCGATGTACGCATGCCCGGCATGGGCGGCGTGGCGCTTCTGGAGGTGGTGCGCATGCGCGACCCGTCGCTGCCCGTCATCCTGCTGACCGGGCATGGCGATGTGGCGCTGGCAGTGGAGGCGATGCGCGGCGGCGCGCACGACTTCTTGGAAAAGCCCTACGACGCCGATCATCTGGTCGCCGTCCTCGACCGAGCCGTCGCCCAGCGCCGTCTCAACGCCGAGGTGCATCGGCTGCGTGACGCGGTCGGCACGACCGCCCCGCTCGAGACGCGTTTCGTCGGCCTCTCGGCTGCCGCCCAGTCGCTGCGAACCCAGATCGCACAGCTTGCCTCGCTCGACGTGGACGTGCTGGTTCACGGAGAGACCGGCACCGGCAAGGAAGTCGTCGCTCGCGCGCTGCACGATTTCGGCAAGAGGCGCGCGCGGCCCTTCGTTGCGCTCAACTGCGCGGCGATTCCCGAAAGCGTGTTCGAGAGCGAGATTTTCGGCCACGACAGGGGCGCCTTCACAGGCGCTGCGCAGAAACGGGTGGGCCGCATCGAGCATGCCGACGGCGGCACGGTCTTTCTAGACGAGATCGAATCGATGCCGCTTTCCCTTCAGGCAAAGCTTCTCCGCGTCATACAGGAGCGTGTGCTGGAGCCTTTGGGTTCCAACCGACAGGTGCCGGTCGATGTGCGTTTCGTGGCCGCCACAAAGAGCGACCTGAGGACGGAAAGCGAGGCGGGGCGCTTCCGCGCCGACCTCTATTTCCGCCTCGCGACGGTGTCGCTTGCGATCCCGCCGCTGCGCCGTCGCCGCCAGGACGTGGGCCTGCTGTTCCGCCATTTCTGCCTTGATGCCGCGGCACGCCACGCGGTCGCCGTTCCCGAGCCGAGCCGCGGCCTGCTTACGACGCTGGAAGATGCCGAGTGGCCCGGCAATGCGCGCGAACTGCGCGCCGCTGCCGAGCGCTTCGCTCTCGGCCTGCCGCTGGATGCGGTGGCGTTCGGTGCGGAAGATGCCGATGCCGATGCCGCTGCCGATTTGCCGGCGCGCGTCGCGGCGTACGAGGCGCGGCTGATTGCGCAGGCGCTGGCCGACGCCGACGGGAACACGCAGGAAGCAAGTCGCCTGCTCGGTGTGCCGTTGCGCACCCTCAACGAGAAGATCGTGCGCCACGGGCTGCGCCCGCAGCGCAGCTAACCGGCGATTTCTTGCCGGGGCCAGTCGGCATCTGGCGGATTTCCGCCTCGGCGCGCCGCGTGATGTGGGTCAGGAAGCCGGCATTCCCGCGGATCTGGCAAGTTTCTTGGAAATGGCACGTGCCATGCTAGGTTGCGCCCGGGTGCGCGGCGGGAGGTCGCGCACAGACACAGTCTGCATATCAGGGAGGACTACGCATGAAACACGTCACCAGGAATCTGCTCGCAGCCGGCGCCGTCGCGCTCACGATGGGCCTCAGTGCCACCGCCGCCAAGTCGCAGGAATTCATCAACGTCCTCACCGGCGGCACGTCCGGTGTCTACTATCCGCTCGGCGTGGCGCTCGCGAAGATCTACAGCGACAACATCGAAGGCGTGCAGACCCAGGTGCAGTCGACCAAGGCGTCGGTGGAAAACCTGAACCTGCTGCAGCAGGGCCGCGGCGAGATCGGTTTCGCACTCGGAGATTCGGTGCAGGATGCGTGGGAAGGCAACACCGAGGCAGGTTTCCCCGGCAAGCTCGACAAGCTTCGCGCCATCGCGGCAATCTATCCCAACTACGTCCAGATCGTCGCTTCGAAGGAGTCGGGCATCACCGATCTCGAAGGCCTCAAGGGCAAGAGCCTCTCGGTCGGCGCGCCGGCCTCCGGCACCGAGCTGAACGCCCGCGCCATATTCGAGGCTGCCGGCATGACGTATGACGATCTGGGCAAGCTGGAATACCTGCCGTTCGCCGAATCCGTCGAGCTCATCAAGAACCGCCAGCTCGACGCCACGCTGCAGTCGGCTGGCATGGGCGTTGCGTCGATCAAGGACCTGGCGATCTCGTTGCCGACGACGGTCGTCGCCGTGCCTACGGAAATCGCAGAATCGATGGGCGCTCCCTTCATGCCCGCCACCATCCCGGCCGGCACCTATGAGGGACAGGCAGAAGACGTGCCGACGGTGGCGATCACCAACATCCTGGTCACGCATGATGGCGTGTCGGATGAGGTCGCCTATCAGATGACCAAGCTGCTCTTCGAAAACCTCGATGAGATGAGCGCAGCCCACGCAGCCGCGCGCGCCATCGCCGCCGACAAGGGCGCCGAAGGCCTTCCGATCCCGCTGCACCCCGGCGCCGAGCGCTACTACAAGGAAGCCGGCCTCCTGTAGAGCCTGACCTTGGACAGCGAGGAGACCGGCGCGGACTGCGCCGGTCTTCTCGTGGATTTGCAGCGTAGATTTCGGAGCACGCCATGACGAGCGCAGCGACCGGCCGTCCTGCCGACGAGGCAGCAGCCGCCATTCACGATCCCACCCATGGCAGCTTCCCGCTGACGCGTGAAGGAAAGGTCCTGTTCTGGATCGCCGTGGCTTTCTCCGTCTACCAGCTGGCATCGGCTGCGCACATCATCAACCTGCCAAGTCAGGTTGTGCGCGCCTTTCACGTCGGCTTCCTTGTTCTGCTTACCTTCCCGCTTGTGGCGGCGATGACTGGCAAGCCCCTCCCCGTGCGCATCCTGGCATGGGCGCTGGGCATACTGGGCATGTCGGTCGCCTTCTACCAATGGTGGGAATATGTGCCGCTGATCCAGCGCACCGGCTTTCCGCTCACCCGCGACATCGTGTTTGGCGTTATAGCACTGGCGACGGTGTTTGCCGCCGCCTGGGTCATCATGGGGCCGGCGTTGCCGATCATCTCCGGGCTGTTTCTGGCTTACTGCTTCTTCGGCCAGCATCTGCCGCGTCCACTCAACCACCGGGGCTACTGGTTCGACCAGGTCATCGACCATATGGCCTACGGCACCGAGGGTATCTACGGCATTCCGATCTACGTTTCGGCTACCTATATCTTTCTCTTTATCCTGTTCGGCTCGTTCCTCGAACGCGCGGGCATGATCAAGCTTTTCACGGACGTGTCGCTCGGTCTCGTGGGCCATGCACGCGGCGGCGCGGCGAAGGTCGCGGTCATCTCGTCGGGCCTCATGGGCACCATCTCGGGCTCCGGCGTCGCCAACGTCGTCACCACAGGTCAGTTCACCATCCCGCTGATGAAGCGCTTCGGCTACCGGCCCGCCTTTGCCGGCGGCGTCGAGGCCACCGCATCGATGGGTGGCCAGATCATGCCTCCGGTCATGGGCGCGGTGGCCTTCATCATGGCCGAGACGCTCGGCATCGAATATTACGAGGTCGTCAAGGCGGCCATCATCCCGGCAATGCTGTATTTCGGCTCTGCCTTCTGGATGGTTCATCTGGAGGCCGGCAAGCGCAACCTGCTCGGCCTGCCGCGCAACGAACTGCCGTCGGCCCTGCGCGCCATCAGGGAGGGCTGGTATCTCATCCTGCCGCTGGCAGCGCTGGTCTATCTGCTGTTCTCCGGCTACACGCCGCTCTATGCCGGCACCGTCGGCCTCGCGCTCACCGCATTGCTGGTGCTGGGCGGCACCGTCGCGCTCGGCGCGTCGTCGATCGTCCTGCGCTACATGTTCTGGATCGTGCTCGGCATCGTGGCGGCAAGCTTCTTCCGCTTCGGCATCAACGTGGTGCTGGCAGCGGCCGCTGTGCTCATCGTGGCCAATCTCTTCGTGGCTGGCGGGCGCGACACGCTGGCCGCCTGCCGCGATGCGCTTGCCGAGGGCGCCAAGACCGCTCTCCCGGTGGGTGTGGCATGCGCCGTGGTCGGCATCATCATCGGCACGATGACGCTGACCGGCATCGCCAACACCTTCGGCCAGTACATCGTCTCGGTGGGGCAGACGTCGCTGCTGCTGTCGCTCATCCTCACGATGATCGTCTGCCTCATCCTCGGCATGGGCATCCCGACGATCCCCAACTACATCATCACCTCCACCATCGCCGGTCCCGCACTTCTGGCGCTGGGCGTGCCGCTGCTCGTCAGCCACATGTTCGTCTTCTATTTCGGCATCCTCGCCGACCTGACGCCGCCTGTGGCGCTGGCCTGTTTCGCGGCCGCGCCGATCGCCAGAGAGGCCGGCCTCAAGATCGCGATGCAGGCGATCAAGATCGCGGCGGCCGGCTTCGTCATCCCGTTCATGGCGGTCTACACGCCAGCACTCATGCTGCAGGATGGCGGTGCGCTGACCGAGGCGATCGGCTTCTGGCCGGCGGTGGTCTACATCGTCTTCAAGGCGTCGCTTTCGATCATGCTGTGGGGTGCTGCGGTTATCGGCTATCTCAGGGGGCACCTTGCATTCTGGGAGCGGATCGTCGCCACCGTCGCAGCCTTCATGCTCATCATGGCGATGCCGATCACCGACGAGGTCGGCTTCGCAATGGCCGCGGCCTTCCTCGGCTGGCACTGGTGGCGCACGCGTGAAACCCCGCAGGCGCCTGCAAGCCAGGCCGGCGGCTAGCAGCATGAGCCTGTGTATCGCCGCCGGCGGCAAGGCCATCGTGCTGGCGGCGAACCTGTTCACCCTGTCGTGGCAACACTCGGTCGAAAGGACCGAGTGGCGTGAGGCCTGGCGCATAACGCCCGCAGGGCTCGAACTGGTAGAGGCGCGGGTCAAGGGTTCCGGCGCGGGCATCGATCCGCCCGAGGGTGCCACGCTCATCGAAGGATGGTGGGTCTGGAAACCGGCGCTACCCGCGCAGCCGCGTCTCGTGCTGGCCGCCTCCGGCGCGACCGCGTCCGGCTGGTCGGTGTGCGTCGGCGATGAATGCGTCAAGTTAGGAGATCGGGCGGGCGAGCCAGTTACGCTCGAGCCCTGCCCGAACGGGAAATCCGATTAGCGGAAGCTTGCGTTTGTGTGCACGCGCTGTGTGCGTGCGCATGCCGGCCCCGGTCCGCGCATGTAGTGGCGTTCCGGCTTGTAGCTCGGCAGAAAGAATTCGCGCACCGCAAGCACGCTGTTGAAGATGTGAGCCCAGATACGCATGACCCGATCCCTGTCCAGTCGGCTGTCCCTTCCGAATGGCGATCATTGTAGCGCTCACCCGTGAATAACCGGTGAACGCGTTGTTAAGTTGTTGCTGTTTAGCGGGCAAAGCGTGGCTGAAAAGCGGGTGATTCGCGGCGCTTTCGCGTTGCGCGCACGATTGCCGGTGTGTGTTGCATTTCTGCTACGCCGCACAATGCTGCGGCCGCTTCGGTAAACTCTTTTCTCTGCCGTTAAAATCTCGGAACCGTCCGCGACTTGCCTACGTTGGAGGGGCAGGCGGGCAGTACCCCCAGACGATACGGCCCAAGACGGTCGTTCGCCCCTCAAACGAAGAAAAGAAGAAGGCTAAGACGATGGGCATTTTCTCCAAAGACATCAAATCCATGGACGACCTGTTCGTCCACACGCTCCGCGACATCTACTACGCTGAAAAGCAGATCGCGAAGAACCTGCCGAAGATGATCGACAAGGCGACGAACGCCGAGCTCAAGAAGGGCTTCGAGAAACATCTGGTGGAAACCGAAGGCCATATCGAACGGGTCGAAGAGGTGTTCCGGATGCACGGCATCGAGGCCAAGGCAGTCAACTGTCCGGCGATCGACGGCATCCTCAAGGAGGCCGACGAGATCGCCGGTGAGGTCGATGACGACCGCGTTCTCGATGCCGCGCTGGTCGCCGCCGCGCAGGCCGTCGAGCACTACGAGATGACGCGCTACGGCACGCTGGTCGCATGGGCCAAGGAGCTCGGCCGCAGCGACTGCGCGGCAGTCCTCCAGAAGAACCTCGATGAGGAAAAGGCTACCGACAAGAAGCTCTCGGAGCTGGCCAACAGCCGCATCAATCTTCAGGCTGCCGAATAGCGCCTGACACGGGTAGTACGCCGGGGCCCAGGAGGCATCGGTATTCCGGCCCGCCGCTTTCCCAGCGGCGGGCCGACGTTCTTGGAGGGCTATCGTAGCCGTCTTTTGCGGCTATGATGCGTCGCGCAACGGTCAGGGAGGATGATCATGGCGGCGGTTCCGCCTGTCTGCGATTTCGGCTGGAAGGGCGTCGATGCCATTCTGCCGGGGGTGGATGGCAACGAGCATCAGCTTTCCGAGCATGTCGGACCAGGCGGGCTGGTCGTGGCGTTCATCTGCAATCACTGCCCCTATGTGAAGGCCGTCATCGGACGCATCGTGCGCGACGCAAACGACCTTCGCGGACACGGCGTCGGCTTCGTCGCCATCAATTCCAACGACGCGGTGGCTTATCCGGAAGACTCTTTTGCCCGCATGCAGGAGTTTTCCCGCGAGCACCGCATGAGCTTTCCCTACCTTCATGATGCCGACCAGTCGATCGCGCGCGCCTACGGCGCGGTCTGTACCCCGGATTTCTTCGGCTTCAACGCCGACATGAAGCTGCAATATCGCGGCAGGCTCGATGCCTCGCGCAGCACCGCCGGGCCTGAGGATCTTCGCCGCGATCTTTACGAGGCGATGGTGCAGATCGCGCAGAGCGGAGAGGGGCCGCGCGAACAGGTCGCCTCCATGGGCTGCTCCATCAAGTGGAAGGACGGCGGCGACTGGGCATGAGCGGCGAGCCGGAGGTCCTTTATTCGGTCACGGGGCACGTGGCGACGCTCACCATCAACCGGCCGGAGCGGCGTAACGCCATCACCGAGGGCGTCATTGCGGGCATCGGCGAGGGTATAGGGCGCGCTGCCGAAGATGCCGACATCCGCGTCGTCGTGCTCACCGGTGCAGGCGACAGGGCGTTTTGCGCGGGGGCCGATCTCGCCGGCGGCACGGCCCGCTTCGGCCTCGACCCGAACCGTTCCAGCCACCCCTTCGCGGACTTGTTGCGCGCCGCGCACGCCTGCCCGCTGCCGCTTGTGGCCCGGGTCAACGGCGCGTGCATGGCCGGCGGCATGGGCCTGCTTGCCATGTGCGATATGGCCGTTGCCGCCGACCATGCGAGCTTCGGCCTGCCGGAGGTCAAGGTGGGCGTCTTCCCCATGCAGGTTCTGGCCGCGCTGATGCCGCTGGTTCCGCCGCGCGACCTTGCCGAACTGTGCTTCACCGGCGAGCCGGTCGATGCGGATACGGCCTCGCGGATGCGGCTGGTGAACCATGTCGTGCCGGCTGCCGAGCTGGACGCCAAGACGCAGTGGCTGGTTGGGCGCATCATCGACAAATCGCCCGCCGCGATCCGCCGTGGTCGCCATGCGATGAATGCCGTGGGGGACATGAATTTCGAGCAGGCTCTTTCTTTCCTGGAAGGCCAGATCGCCCTCGTCGCCCAGACCGAGGACGCCCGCGAGGGGATCGCAGCCTTCAACGAAAAGCGCAGACCGCAATGGACCGGGAGGTGAAGACGGTCCGCATCGGCGGAGCCTGCGGCTTCTGGGGCGACAGCGCGCTTGGCCCGGTGCAGCTCGCCAGGAGCGGCATGGTCGATTACCTCGTCTTCGACTACCTGGCCGAGCTCACCATGTCGCTGTTGGCCCGCGCCCGCGCAAAAGATCCGGCGCTAGGCTTCGCCCCGGACTTCGTGGACGTGGTCAAGCTGATCCTCAAGGACGTCGCCGCGCGAAAGATACGCCTCGTCGCCAATGCCGGAGGCATGAACCCATCCGCATGCGCGGCCGCACTGCGCGCGGTGTGCGAGGGGGCCGGCGTGCCGCTGCGCATCGCAACGGTCGAGGGCGACGATCTGACGGAGCTTGTCGGCCAACTGCGCGCTGAGGGTGTCACCGAGATGTTCTCCGGCGAGGCGATGCCGGACGGGATCGTCGGCGCCAACGCCTATCTCGGCGCGCTGCCCGTCGCCGCTGCGCTTGGACGCGGTGCGGACATCGTTGTCACGGGCAGGGTGGCCGACAGCGCGCTGGCGCTCGGCATCCTGATGCACGAATTCGGCTGGGCTGGGGACGATTGGGACCGGCTCGCCTCCGGCAGCCTTGTTGGCCACATCCTCGAATGCGGCGCGCAGGCCACTGGCGGGCTGCACACGGACTGGCGCGACGTGCCGGATTGGGAAAACATTGGCTATCCGGTCGCGGAATGTTTCGAGGATGGCGCCTTTATCGTCACCAAGCCGCAGGGCACAGGCGGGCTCGTCACCCGTGCCGTCGTGGCCGAACAGATGCTCTACGAGGTGGGTGATCCGAAAGCCTACATCCTGCCGGACGTGGTTGCGGATTTTTCCGCCGTAACCATCGAACAGGAGGGCGACAATCGGGTGCGTGTATCACCCGGGCGCGGCCGGCCGGCCCCTGCCTCGCTAAAGGTCTCGGCGACGGTTGCCGACGGCTTCCGCGCCTTCGGTACGCTGTCGATCATCGGCATCGACGCGGCTGCGAAGGCGCAGCGGACGGCCGAGGCGATCCTGGCGCGTTGCCGGGCGATCTTCCGCCTGCGCAACCTTGCCGATTTTCGCCGGACCGATATCGAGATACTCGGCACGGAAGCGGTCTACGGCCCGCATTCCCGCGCCAGAGAAGCGCGCGAGGTTGTGATGAAGCTCGGCGTCGAGCATGAGGACGCGGCAGCCCTTGCCATCTTCGCGCGCGAGATCGCGCCCGCCGGCACCAGCTATGCGCCGGGCACCACGGGCTTTGCCGGCGGCCGGCCCAGGCCCCAGCCCGTCGTGCGGCTGTTCTCGTTCCTGATCGACAAGGCCCGCCTGCCGGTTGCGACCGTGACCATAGACGGCGAGCGGTTCGAGGTGCCGCTCGCGGGCCTTTCGGCGCAGCAAGGTCCGGCCTTTCCCGCCGAAAATCGCCCCGGCGATCCTGTCATCTTTGATGGACCTAACGTCCATCTCCCGCTGATCCGGCTTGCCTGGGCGCGTTCCGGCGACAAGGGCGACAGCGCCAATATCGGCGTCATCCCGCGCGATCCCGCATTGACCGATGTGCTTCGCCGCGAACTGACGGCGCAGCGCGTGAAGGATTATTTCGCGCATCTGGTAAAGGGCGAGGTCGAGCGCTTCGAGGTGCCGGGCATCGGAGGGTTCAATTTCCTCATGCACCGCGCGCTCGACGGCGGTGGCATGGCCAGCCTGCGCAACGACCCGCTCGGCAAGGGGCTGGCGCAGATGCTGCTGGACATCGAGGTGGCGGTGCCGCAGGAGATCGCATCCACGCTCTGACGAAGGCGTGAGCGTCTGGAACGGTCGATGAACCACCTGTGGCGCTGTGTCAGGTGATCTCCGGCGGCGATGGTGCATGCCGCAGGGAGAAAACCATGAACGCTTCGCCGGCTACCGACGCCGACATAGACGGCCGCTACGCATGGATGCGGCTGCTGATATCGGTGCTGATCGCCACGATCGGCAGCGTCGGTATGTGGTCGGTGGTGGTCGTGCTGCCCGCCGTGCAGACCGAGTTCGGCGTCGACCGTGCGTCGGCCTCGCTGCCCTACACGATGACCATGGTCGGCTTCGCCTTCGGCAACGTTATGCTCGGCCGCTTCGTCGACCGCTCCGGCATCTTCCTGCCGCTGGTGGCCTCGGCCGGCGCGCTCGTCGTGGGCTATCTTCTCGCCTCCGCCGTTTCATCCATCTGGGTTTTCGCCCTGCTTCAGGGGCTGATCGGCTTCGGCGCATCAGCCACGTTCGGCCCTCTGATCGCGGATTTGTCGCACTGGTTCCGCAAGCGTCGCGGCGTCGCGGTGGCGGCAGCCGCCAGCGGAAATTACTTCGCCGGCGCGCTCTGGCCGCTAGCCATGCAGTTGACCCTGCCGGGCGAAGGCTGGCGCTTCACCTATGCCGCCATCGGCATCTTCTGCATCGTCACCATGGTGCCTCTGGCGCTGCTGCTGCGCCGGCGTGCGCCGCATGTCGGGCTGCCCGCCGGCGGCGTCGCGGCATCTCCCGCGCAGACCCGCGCGATCGACCTGTCGCCGCGTGCGTTGCAAATCCTGCTCGCCATTGCCGGCGTCGGATGCTGCGTGGCCATGTCGATGCCGCAGGTGCACATCGTCGCCTACTGCGTCGATCTAGGCTACGGCGTTGCGCGCGGCTCCGAGATGCTGTCGCTGATGCTGGTGGGCGGCATCGTCAGCCGCCTCGCCTCGGGTTTCCTGGCCGACTATATCGGCGGCGTGAAGACGCTGCTTATAGGCTCGGTGCTTCAGTGCCTCGCGCTCTTCGCCTACATCCCCTTCGACGGGCTCGCCTCGCTCTATGTCGTGTCGCTGGTCTTCGGCCTGTCGCAGGGCGGTATCGTGCCGAGCTACGCCATCATCGTGCGCGAATACCTGCCGGCGCATGAAGCTGGCCAGCGCGTCGGCGTCGTCATTATGGCGACCATCGCCGGCATGGCGCTGGGTGGCTGGCTCTCGGGCTGGATATACGATCTCACCGGCTCCTACGCCGCCGCGTTCTGGAACGGCATCGCGTGGAACCTGCTCAACATCGCGATCATGGTCATGATCCTGCTGCGCACAAGGACACTGCGGCCGCTGCCGGCCTGAGATTCCCGTTGACACAAATGTTTCACTGTCGCTCTATTGCGTGACAAGTGTTTCAGGTGTGAGCGGGAACGGTGCCCCTTCAGGAAATCTGGCAGCGCATAGATGCCCGCTACGGCGCGTTCTCGCCGCAGCTCCGCCGTGCCGCGCGTTTCGTGCGAGAGCACCCGCAGGATGTCGCCCTGCAGTCGCTGCGCACCGTCTCGCGGCAGGCGGGCGTTTCACCGACCTCGATGACGCGGCTGACGCAGGCGCTAGACGTTGAGACGTGGGACGCCTTTCAGGCCACGCACCGCGCCTGGCTGACGGCTGGACGGCCGGGCGTCTTTTCCGGCAGGGCGGACAGGCTCATCAGCGGCACGCGGAAGCCAGGCGCGGAAGATCACCTTCTGGATGCCGTCGCCGAGGCCGAGCGCGCCAACATTGCCCACGCCCTTGATGCAGCGTCGCGAAGCCTGCTCAGGCAGGCGGCCGATCTTCTGGCGAATGCCCCGGCCGTTTCGGTCGCCGGCATCAGAAGCTGCTTCCCCGTCGCCTTCAGCCTGCATTACTCGCTGTCTCTGTTCATGCCCAACGTGAGGCTGATGACCGGGACGGGCGGCTCGCTGCTCGATGAACTGCATCATCTGCGCGCCGGCGATGCGCTGGTCGTCGTCTCGGTCGCGCCCTACAGCCGCGAGACGGTCGAAGTCGCCCGCCATGCGCGCAGCGCCGGCGTGCGCGTGGTCGGCATCACCGATGGGCCGCTGACGCCGGTGGCCCGTCTTTCCGACATCACGCTCGTCGCCGGCAATGACAGCCCGGCTCACATCGCCTCGCCCATCGGGCCCATTGCGGTCGCGCAGGCGCTTGCGCTCCTCGTGCTTGCGCGTGCGGGCGAAGGCGCGCTCGAAACCCTGCGCCGCCGCGAGGCGACGCTCGAAGCCACCTCCGCATACCTGCCCGAAGAGTCCACGACATGAGCGCCAACCGCACCCGCATCCTTCACCGCGAGCCCTCGCGCGACCTGCCCGTGGCGGTCGGCGGCGAGGGGCCGTTCGTGGTCGACAGCACGGGCAAGCGCTATCTCGACGCGTCGGGCGGCGCGGCCGTGTCCTGCCTCGGCCACAGCGAGCGCCGCGTCATCGACGCCATCAAGGCGCAGCTCGACCGGCTGCCCTACGCGCATACCGGCTTCTTCACCAACGAGCCCGCCGAGGCGCTGGCCGAACATCTCATCGCGCGCGCCCCCGAAGGGCTCGGCCACGTCTATTTCGTCTCGGGCGGTTCTGAGGCCAACGAGACGGCGATGAAGCTCGCGCGTCAGTATTTCTACGAGCGCGGAGAGACCGGCCGACGGCATTTCATCGCCCGGCAGCAGAGCTATCACGGCAACACCATCGCCGCGCTCTCGGCCGGCGGAAATGCCGGAAGGCGGGCCGTCTACGAACCGATCCTCCTGCCCGTCAGCCACATCGCGCCGTGCTTCGAATACCGCCACCGACGCGACGACGAGACGGGAGAGCAATATGCCATCCGCGCCGCCGACGAACTGGAGGCGGAAATCCTGCGTCTGGGGCCGGAAACGGTGATCGCGTTCATGGCTGAAACGGTGGTGGGCGCGACAGCGGGTGCGGTGCCTCCGGCTCCGGGCTATTTCCGCCGCATCCGCGAGATCTGCGACCGCTACGGCGTGCTGCTCATCCTCGACGAGGTGATGAGCGGCATGGGCCGCACCGGCACCCTCTACGGCTGCGAGCAGGACGGCGTATCGCCGGACATCCTCACCTGCGCCAAGGGTTTGGGCGCAGGCTACCAGCCGATCGGCGCGACGATCCTTTCGGAGAAGATTTTCGACACGATCACCGGCGGCTCGGGCGCCTTCCAGCACGGCTTCACCTATATCGGCCATGCCACGGCGGCGGCGGGCGCGCTCGCGGTGCAGCAGGTGATCGAGGAGGACGGCCTGCTGGAGAACTGCCGCGCGATGGGCGAAGCGCTCGATGCGCGCCTGCGCGATGCCTTCGGCGCGCATCCTTACGTGGGCGACATTCGCGGACGCGGCCTGTTCCGGGCCGTCGAGCTGGTCGAGGACCGGGCGACGAAGACGCCGTTCGATCCGGCGCTGAAGCTGCATGCCAGGATCAAGGCTGCGGCGATGGAGCAGGGGCTGATGTGCTACCCCTCCGGCGGCACGGCGGACGGAAAGGCGGGAGACCACGTGTTGCTCGCGCCGCCCTTCATCGTCGGCGAGGACCATGTCGGCCTCATCGTCGAGCGCCTGGGCGCGGCGATTTCGGCGGCGTTGGTGCAGGCGGGGGTCAAGGCTCCATGACCCAGCCCTTCGCCATCGCGGTTGCACCCAACGGCGCCCGCCGGACGAAAGCGGATCATCCTCGCCTGCCGATGACGGCGGACGAGATCGCGCGTGACGCTGCCGAGGCGCTGGAGGCGGGGGCGGCGATGATCCATCTCCACGTGCGCGACGGCGCGGGCGCGCACTCGCTCGATGTCGCGCTTTATCGTGAGGCGGTGAAGGCGGTGCGCGAAGCGGTGGGCGACGAGCTGGTGGTGCAGGTCACCACCGAGGCCGTCGGCCGCTACCGACCCGCCGAACAGATCGCCGTCGTCGATGCGCTGCAGCCGGAGTCCGTCTCGATCGCGCTGCGCGAAATCCTGCCCGAAGGCGAAGACGAGCGCGCCGCCGCCGCCCTTTTCGAGCGCATGGAGAAGGCCGGTACCCTGCATCAGATCATCGTCTACGACGGGGCCGAGCTTGCCCGCCTGGATGCGCTTTGCGCGCGTGGCGTTTTGCCGTCCGCGCCACTCGCGGTTTTGGCCGTGCTTGGCCGCTACACCGATGTCGGCGCGACTGACGCGGAGTTCGACGCGTTCGTCACCGCTGGAATCGCTCGTCATCAATGGATGCTTTGCGCCTTTGGCCCGCGTGAAACCGAATTCATGAGCCGCACGGCGCTGGCGGGCGGGCACGCGCGCGTCGGGTTCGAAAACAATCTGTGGTTGCCCGGTGGAACGCTTGCGCCGTCCAACGCAGCCATAGTAGGCGCAACCGTCAAAGTGGCGGCAGGCTTGCATCGCGGGGTTGCAAAAGCTGCCGATTTGCGCAGGCTCTGGCGAGCGCCTCCACCTGTGCTTGCCGCATTCAATTCGGCTGCCCGGAGGCAGCACGAACAACCGGACATCGTGCACGGATCGTCCGGACCAACCTCAACCAGCCCGCAAGGGGAACGTGCAAACAGCAAGGAGACGCAGATATGAAACCCAGAAACCTGATCGGCCTCGGCCTGGCGGTAGCGATGGGCGGCTCCCTGGCCGCAGGCGCGGCCGCCGCGCAGGACCAGCGCTTCGTTTCCGTCGGCACCGGCGGCGTCACGGGCGTCTACTACCCCGTCGGCGGGGCGATCTGCCGCCTGATGAACCAGACGCGCCGCGACCACGGCATCCGCTGTTCGGTGGAATCGACAGGCGGCTCGGTGTTCAACGTCAATGCTATCCGCGGCGGCGAGCTCGAATTCGGCGTCGTCCAGTCGGACGTGCAGTACAACGCCTTCAACGGCGCGGCCAACTTCGAAGCCGACGGCGCGCATGAAGATTTGCGTTCCGTGTTTTCGCTCCACCCGGAGCCGCTGACCCTCGTGGCCCGCGCCGAGGCCGGCATCACCGGCATCGCCGACCTGCCCGGCAAGCGCGTCAATGTGGGCAATCCAGGGTCCGGCCAGCGTGCCCTGTTCGAGCTTCTGATGGCAGAGAAGGGTTGGACGATGGACACCTTCTCGCTGGCCTCCGAACTGGCCCCTGCAGAGCAGAGCCAGGCGCTGTGCGACAACAACATCGACGTGTTCGCCTTCACCGTCGGCCACCCGGCCGGCTCGATCCAGGAAGCCACCACCTCCTGCGACACCGTCATCGCTTCTGTCACGGGCCCCGAGGTCGACAAGCTGCTGGAGGCCAACCCGTTCTACTTCACCGCGACCATCCCCGGCGGCATGTATCGCGGCAATGAGGAGGACGTCACGACTTTTGGCGTCGGCGCAACCGTCGTCACCTCCGCCGAGGTGCCGGAAGACGTCGTCTACACCTTCGTCAAGTCGGTGTTCGACGAGTTCGAAGGCTTCAAGGCGCTGCACCCGGCACTCGCCAATCTCGATCCAGAGACGATGATCGCTCAGGGCAATTCCGCCCCGCTGCATCCGGGCGCGGAGAAGTTCTACCGCGAACAGGGCTGGCTCCAGTAAGCCGCAAGCGAGGCGCCCGGTTGTCGGGCGCCTCTTTTCCATCGAACATGGCATTGCGCGCGTGCGTCACGAGAGGGGAACAGGATGGCGTCGAACGATCCGAAATCCGCGACGGGCACTTCGGCGCTCAGTGACGAGGAACTGCAGGATCTCGTAGCTGCGACCGATACCGGCGCGCGCGACCCGGCCGGGCTGGCCGGCTACATCATTGCAGGCGTCGCCCTTTGTTGGTCGCTGTTCCAGCTCTACATCGCATCGCCCCTGCCGTTCACGCTTTCGCGCGTGACAGGCCTGTCCCTGACGCTGAACGCGGCCGAGGCCCGCTCCATCCATCTCGCCTTCGCGCTATTCCTTGCCTATCTCGCCTATCCGGCGTTCAGGACCAGCCCGCGCGACCGCATTCCAATAATCGACTGGCTGCTGGCGCTGGGTGCTGCCGCCTGCGCGCTCTACATCTTCTGGTTCTACCGGGAGCTATCGCAGCGTCCCGGCCTACCAATCCGCGCCGACATCGTGGCGGCATCGCTGGGTCTCGTCCTGCTGCTGGAGGCGACCCGGCGCGCGCTGGGGCCGCCGCTGGTCGTCGTTGCCGTCGTCTTCCTCGCCTACGTCTTTTTCGGCAACTCCTCCTGGCTGCCAGACATGATCCAGTGGCGAGGGGCCACGCTGGCGCGCGCCATGAGCACGATGTGGCTCACCTCCGAGGGGGTGTTCGGCGTGGCGCTCGGCGTCTCTACCTCCTTCGTCTTCCTGTTCGTCCTGTTCGGCTCGATGCTCGACCGCGCCGGGGCCGGCAATTTCTTCATCAAGCTGGCTTTCGCCGTGCTTGGCCATCTGCGCGGCGGGCCGGCCAAGGCTGCTGTCCTCGCCTCGATGATGACAGGCCTCATCTCGGGCTCGTCCATCGCCAACGTGGTGACGACGGGCACCTTCACCATCCCGCTGATGAAGCGCGTCGGCTTCTCGGCCGAAAAGGCCGGCTCCGTCGAGGTCGCCTCATCCGTCAACGGCCAGATCATGCCGCCCGTCATGGGTGCGGCCGCCTTCCTGATGGTCGAGTATGTCGGTATCCCCTATATCGAGGTCATCAAGCACGCCTTCCTCCCGGCGGTCATCTCCTACATCGCGCTGCTCTACCTCGTGCACCTCGAGGCGGTGAAGAACGACATGCCCATGCTGCCCAAGGCGGTGCTTTACACCCGCCGCCAGGCGCTGATGCGGCAGGGCATCACCGTTCTTTCGATCGTCATCCTCGCGGGCGCGGCCTATTGGTTCATCAAGGGCGTGCAGATGCTGGTGCCGGCGATTTCCGCTCCGGTACTCATCCTCAGCCTGCTGGCGGTCTATGTCGCGCTCATATGGTACGCGGCCAGAAGCCCCGATCTCGAACTCGACGATCCCAACGCGCCGGTGGTCAAGCTGCCCATCGCGACAGAGGTCATCCGCACCGGCCTTCACTATCTGCTGCCGCTCTTCGTACTCGTCTGGTTCCTGATGATCGAGCGCCGGTCGCCCGGCCTCTCGGCGTTCTACGCCGTGCTGCTGCTGATGGTTATCATCATAACCCAGAAGCCACTCAAGGCGCTGTTCCGGGGGCTTCAGTCGCGCGAATGGCGCGACGCTACCATCGAGGGTTTCAGCGACCTGATTGTCGGCCTCATACTCGGCGCGCGCAACATGATCGGCATCGCCTGCGCCACGGCGGCTGCCGGCGTCATCGTCGGTACGGTCACGCTGACCGGCATCGGGCAGGTCATGGCGGAGTTCGTGGAGTTCCTCTCCGGCGGCAACTTCATGATTATCCTCATCCTCACAGCCGTCATCAGCCTCATTCTCGGCATGGGCTTGCCCACCACCGCCAATTACATCGTGGTCTCGTCGCTGATGGCGCCGGTCATTGTCGAGCTTGGGCTTGCCAACGGTCTGGTCATCCCGCTCATCGCGGTGCACCTGTTCGTGTTCTATTTCGGCATCATGGCCGACGTGACGCCGCCTGTCGGTCTCGCCTCCTTTGCAGCGGCGGCGGTGTCGGGCGGCGATCCCATCAAGACCGGACTGACCGCTTTCTTCTATTCGCTGCGCACTGTGCTGCTGCCATTCATATTCATCTTCAACACCGATCTGCTGCTCATCGGCGTCGGTGTCGTCGGGGCGATCTGGATTTTCATCAAGGCGACGACGGCGATGCTGGTTTTCGCAGCCGCCACCCAAGGCTACATGTTTGCCCGCTCGCGACTGTGGGAGTCGGCCGCTCTGCTGCTCGTCACGCTGATGCTGCTGCAGCCGGGGCTGTTCCTCGACAGGGTGCAGGCGCCCTACCGCGCCGTCGCCCCCGCGCAGCTCTTCGAGGTGGTCGGGGCCCAGCCTGAGGAGTCCATCGTACGGCTGGTCATCGAAGGTCCGGATTTCGACAACCCCGACAGGATGCTGTCGCGCACCTTGCCGTTCGAGCTCGGCCCACAGGGCGACGACGGCGAAACCCGGTTCGAGCGTGACGTCGGGATGGACGTCATGGTCGAGGGCGACGACATCCTGGTGGATGAGCCGCTCGATCCCAACACGCCGGTGGCGCGCGCGCTGCGCAACTACGATTTCTACGGCGACCCGCCCGTCAGGATCACCACCGTAGAGGTTGAGGCCGACCGCATGCCGGCCGAAATCTTCTACATCCCTGCGTTCCTGCTGTTCGGACTGGTGGCGTTCCTGCAGCTGCGCCGGTCGCGTGCGGCCCGCGAAAGCGCCGTGGCGTCTTGAGGGAGGCGGACATGTACAGGGACATTCTCGTTTCGGTCGATCTCGGTGACGCCAAGGCCGAAGTCGCGACTATTTTGGCCGCGGTTGAGTACGCCAGGGCATTTGGCGCACGTCTGCACGTCATGACGGTCGTGCCCGATTACGGCCTGTCCATCGTCGGCGGGTTCTTTCCCAAGGAGCACGAAAAGGCGGCGCTGGATCACGCCAACACCGCTCTTCACGAGTTCACCGTCGCCCACGTGCCATCCGAGGTGAAGCATCGCCACATCGTCGGGCACGGCTCCATCTATCGTCAGATCCTTCACTATGCGGGCGTGGTGAAGGCCGATCTGATCGTGCTTTCCGCGGGGCGCGAAGGGCCGGAAGATTATCTGATCGGTCCCAACGCGGCGCGCGTGGTACGCCACGCCAAGACGTCCGTTCTGGTGGTCAGGCAGGAGGGGTGAGGCCCCGCCTGCCGCGATCATCCGTTGACGGCGCAGTCGTGCCTCGCCAGACTTGGCCCTTACGGCACGGCGGCGTTGGGGCTGCGCTCGTGCCACAAAGGAAACGATGAGCACCATCCGCGAGGCCAGCAAACCCAGGCTTGACGACGCTGCGCGCGCCGGCTGGCTCTATTATGTCGCCGGCAACACGCAGGACCAGATCGCCGCCAAGCTCGGCGTGTCGCGCCAGTCTGCACAGCGTCTCGTCTCGCTTGCGGTCTCCGAGGGGCTGGTCAAGGTGCGCATAGACCACCCCATCGCCAACTGCCTCACCCTCGCCGACAGGCTTCGGCAGCGCTTTGCACTCGATTTCGTCGAGGTGGTGCCCAGCGATCCGGCCTCCGCATCCACCACGCTCGGCATTGCCGAAGCTGCCGCCGCCGAGATCGAGAAGCGCTTGTCCGCGCCCGAGCCTATCGTCATGGCGATGGGAACCGGCCGCACGCTCAAGGCCGCCATCGAGCGGCTGCCTTCGATGGATTGCCCGCACCAGAAGGTGGTTTCGCTGACCGGCAACATAGCGCCCGACGGCTCCGCGGCATTCTACAATGTCGTCTTCACCATGGCCGACAAGGTCAAATCGCGGTCTTTCCCGATGCCGCTGCCCGTCATCGCCTCCTCGCCCGAGGAGCGCGAACTGCTGCACGGGCAGGAGTTGATCCGCGCGACGCTGGATCTCGCTGCGCAGGCCGCCGTGACCTTCGTCGGCATCGGCGATCTCGGTCCAGATGCCCCGCTCTATCAGGACGGCTTCATCTCCAAAGACGAGCTCGCCGCGCTGCGCAAGGCCGGCGCGGTGGCGGAGATCGTCGGTTGGGCCTTCGACAGCGAAGGCAGGCTGATCGACGGCATCACCAACGACCGCGTTGCCTCCGCTCCCATACCCTCCCGCGAAACGTCGCTGGTGATTGCATTGGCAATGGGCGAGCGCAAGCTGCCGGGCATCGCCGCAGCTGTCGGTGCACGCCTCGTCAACGGCCTCGTGACCGACGAACGCACCGCCGCAGCACTGCTGGCGATGTAGCCCAGCCAGCCGCCTGACGGGCCTTTTTCCGCTTACTCCCGACCCATCGGACCGTGTCCGGGCTTTCGCTTGCTGCGCCGCAGCAACGAATCCGCCTTGACTCTGCGCCGGGGTAGTGAATATTTGCTCAAGACATAAGCAATTGCGCATCGTGGTTCTAGGGAGGATATCCATGAAACTGAGAACTGCCTTGCTCGGCGCCTGCTCGGTACTCGTTCTGTCCGGCGCGGCTTTCGCCGAAACAATCACCATCGCAACCGTCAACAACGGCGACATGATCCGCATGCAGCGGCTCGCCGAAGACTTCACGGCCAAGCACCCCGACATTCAGCTCCAGTGGGTGACGCTTGAGGAGAACGTGCTGCGCGAGCGTGTCACAACCGACATCGCGGCCGGCGGCGGCCAGTACGATGTCATGACCATTGGCAACTACGAAGTGCCGATCTGGGCGAAGCAGGGTTGGCTGCTGGAGCTCGACGGCCTGGGTGACGACTATGACGTCGACGATCTGCTGCCCGCCATCCGCGGCGGCCTTACCGTCGACGGCAAGCTCTATGCCGCGCCGTTCTATGGCGAGTCGGCGATGATCATGTACCGCACCGACCTGTTCGAGGCCGCCGGTCTCGAAATGCCGGCCTCTCCCACCTGGGAGTTCATCGGCGAGGCGGCACGCAAGATCAAGGCCGACAACCCCGACGTGAACGGCATCTGCCTGCGCGGCAAGGCCGGCTGGGGCGAGAACATGGCCTTCATCACCGCGCTCGCCAACTCCTATGGCGGCCGCTGGTTCGACGAGAACTGGCAGCCCCAGTTCGATCAGCCGGAATGGAAGGAGGCCTTCCAGTTCTACATCGATCTCATGAACGATGCCGGCCCGGCAGGCGCATCGTCCAACGGCTTCAACGAGAACCTGACGCTGTTCCAGCAGGGCAAGTGCGGCATGTGGATGGACGCCACGGTCGCGGCTTCCTTCGTGTCGAACCCGGAAGATTCGCAGGTGGCCGACAAGGTAGATTTCGCCATCTTCCCCAGCAAGGAAGGCGTGGACAATCACGGCCACTGGCTGTGGTCGTGGAACCTTGCCGTGCCGGCAAGCTCGGGCAAGGCGGAAGCCGCGCAGACCTTCATCTCGTGGGCGACCGACAAGGCCTACACCGAGATGGTGGCCGAGAAGGAGGGCTGGGCCAACGTCCCGCCCGGCACCCGCACCTCGCTTTACGAGAACGCGGCCTACAAGGAGGCGGCGCCCTTCGCGGAGCCGACGCTTGAGGCCATGAATGCGGCCGACATCACCAAGCCTTCGGTCAAGCCGGTGCCCTACACGGGCGGCCAGTTCGTGGCCATTCCCGAGTTCCAGGGCCTCGGCACGACGGTCGGCCAGCTCTTCGCGGCAGCCCTTGCCGGCCAGTCCTCGGTGGACGACGCGCTCGCACAGGCTCAGAACATCGCCACCCGCGAAATGACCCGCGCCGGCTACATCAAATAGGCCTCCTCCCGGAGCCTTGGTCGTCCGGCTTCGGCCGGGCGGCCGCTTTTCCCGACAGCACCGGAAACGTCTGCACGGCAGGGTGAATTGCCATGGCTACGCGACAGACAAGAACGCTCGCCCGCTTCATGATGGCGCCCGCCGTCGTCCTGCTGCTGATCTGGATGATCGTGCCGCTGTCGATGACGATCTGGTACTCGTTCCAGAACTATAATCTGCTCAACCCGATGACCCGCGGCTTCGCCGGCTGGTCGAACTACGTCTACTTCTACACCGACCCGGCCTTCTATCAGGCGATCGGCAACACGCTGATGCTCGTCGGCGGGGTACTGTTCATAACGGTCGTTGGCGGCATCCTGCTGGCGCTGCTGCTCGACCAGCCGATCTTTGGCCAGGGCATCGTACGCATCCTCGTCATCTCGCCCTTTTTCGTCATGCCGCCGGTCGCTGCACTGGTATGGAAGAACATGATCATGCATCCGGGCTACGGCGTCTTTGCCGACATATCCCGGTTTTTCGGCCTCCAGCCGGTCGACTGGTTCGCCCAGTATCCGCTGTTTTCCATCATCATCATCGTCGCGTGGCAATGGCTGCCCTTCGCCACGCTGATCCTGCTCACCGCCCTGCAGTCGCTTGACGAGGAGCAGAAGGAGGCCGCCGAGATGGACGGCGCAAACTTCCTCAACCGCTTCTGGTATCTGACGCTGCCGCATCTGGCGCGCGCCATCACGGTTGTCATCCTCATCCAGACCATCTTCCTGCTGGCGGTCTATGCCGAGATCCTCGTCACCACCAATGGCGGGCCGGGCTACGCGTCAACCAACCTCGCCTTCCTCATCTACCGCACGGCGCTCCTGTCATACGACGTCGGAGGGGCCTCCGCCGGCGGCGTCATCGCAGTCATCCTCGCCAACATCGTCGCCATCTTCCTGATGCGCGCGGTGGGCCGAAACCTGGATCGGTGAGGGAAGAAGAGATGAAAAACATCCGTCTTGCCCCCACCCCTTACCCCTCCCCTCAGGGGGGAGGAGGGCACCAGCGTCTCAGAACCCCCCTCCCCCCTGAGGGGAGGGGTAAGAGGTGGGGGTGGTCCAGCACGGCCTCTCATGCGGGGAGAATCTGATCATGGCGCGCAGAGTATCCACCCGTCACAAGGTCATCGCCACCTTTGCCGCCTGGCTGGTCGCGTTCGTGATCTTCTTCCCCATCCTCTACATGGTCATCACCTCGCTGAAGACCGAGCCGGAGGCGATCGCGGGCATCAACCTGATCCCGTCCTTCACGCTGGAGAGCTATGTCGCGGTGCAGCAGCAGAACGACTATTTCAAGCCGTTCATGAACTCGGTCGTCATCGCGCTGGGCTCCACGCTTGTGGCCCTCATCATCGCCATCCCGGCGGCGTGGTCGATGGCGTTCTCGCCTACTAAGCGCACCAAGGACATCCTGATGTGGATGCTGTCGACCAAGATGATGCCGGCCGTCGGCGTGCTGGTCCCGCTGTTCATCATCTTCCGCGACACGGGCCTTCTCGACACCCGCATCGGCCTCACGATGATCCTCACCCTCATCAACCTGCCGATCGTGGTGTGGATGCTTTACACCTATTTCCGCGAGATACCGGGCGAGATTCTCGAGGCCGCGCGCATGGATGGGGCCAGCCTTTCAGGCGAGATCATCTACGTGCTGACGCCGATGGCGGTGCCCGGCATCGCCTCGACCATGCTTCTCAACATCATCCTCGCCTGGAACGAGGCGTTCTGGACGCTGCGCCTCGCGGCGGCCAACGCCGCCCCGCTCACCGCCTTCATCGCTTCGTTCTCGAGCCCGCAGGGACTGTTCTGGGCCAAGCTCTCGGCGGCGTCCACGCTCGCCATCGCCCCCATCCTCATCATGGGCTGGTTCTCGCAGCGCCAGCTCGTACGCGGCCTCACCTTCGGCGCGGTCAAATAGGTTTCGGGAGGGGAGCCATGGGTAACATCACGCTCAAGAACGTTCACAAGGCCTTTGGCGCGACGGTCATCATTCCCGACATCGACCTCGACATCGCCGACGGCGAGTTCGTGGTCTTCGTCGGGCCGTCCGGTTGCGGCAAGTCCACGCTGTTGCGGCTGATCGCGGGGCTCGAAGACACCACCTCGGGCACCATCCTCATCGACGGCAGGGAGGTGACCGACGAAGCGCCAGCAAAGCGCGGTCTGGCCATGGTGTTCCAGTCCTATGCGCTCTACCCGCATATGAGCGTCTACAACAACATCGCCTTCCCCCTGAAAATGGCGAAGGTCGACAAGGACACTATCGACAGGAAGGTGCGCTCGGCCGCCACCACCCTAAACCTCACCAACTATCTCGAACGCCGCCCCGGCCAGCTTTCCGGCGGCCAGCGCCAGCGCGTCGCCATCGGCCGCGCCATCGTGCGCCAGCCCAAGGCGTTCCTGTTCGACGAGCCGCTGTCCAACCTGGACGCCGCGCTGCGCGGCACGATGCGGCTGGAGATCAGCGAACTTCACCAGCAACTGGCCACCACCATGATCTACGTCACCCACGACCAGGTCGAGGCGATGACCATGGCCGACAAGATTGTGGTGCTCAACGCCGGCAACATCGAGCAGGTCGGTTCGCCCCTGGAGCTCTACCGCAGCCCGCGCAACCTGTTCGTCGCTGGCTTCATCGGCTCGCCGCGCATGAACCTCATCACCGGCGCGGAAGCAGCCAAGCACGGCGCGCAGACCATCGGCGTCAGGCCCGAGCACCTCAAGCTTTCCACCGCATCGGGCACCTGGAAGGGCACCGTCGGCGTCGCCGAGCATCTGGGCTCCGACACCTTCCTTCACATCCAGGTGGACGGCATCGGACAGGTGACGGCGCGTGCTGATGGTGAGTTTGCGGTCGATCACGGCGATCAGGTCTGGCTGACGCCGGAACCGGGCAAGATTCATCGCTTCAACGAAGCAGGCGAGGCGATCTGATGCGCCGGCAGCCAGCCAGTCCCGCGCCGTTCAGCAGGGGAGACGCATCGCGATGACCGAGAAGCTTTCCCTGGCCGGGCTCGATCGCCTGCCGGATCGGGTCGCGCGGCCACGCTATCGCCGCGACGACCTTTCGCCCGGCATCGTCCATTTCGGCGTCGGCAACTTCCATCGCGCGCATCAGGCGGTCTATCTCGACGAGCTTTTCAATGCGGGCGAGGGGCGCGACTGGGCGATCGTCGGCGCAGGCGTGCTCGACGCCGAGAAGGTCGGGCGCGACCGGCTTGCCGGGCAGGATTTTCTGACCACCGTGGTCGAGCAGGATAGCGGCCACATAAGCGCGCGCGTCACAGGCGCGATGATCGATTTCATCGAGCCCGGCGCGACCGATGCTGTCATCGCGCAGCTGGCGGCGCCTGCCATCCGCATCGTCTCGATGACCATCACCGAGGGTGGCTATTTCATCGACCCGGCATCGGGCAGGTTCGACCCGGACCATCCCGCGATCCGCGCCGATGCCGCAAACATTGCACAGCCCAAGACCGTCTTCGGCCTCATCCTTGCAGGCCTGATGCGCCGGCGCGAGGCAGGCACCCCGCCCTTCACGGTCATGTCCTGCGACAACATCCCCGGCAACGGCCACGTCACGCAGGACGCCGTGGCGGGGCTCGCTGCGCTGGTCGATGCTGATCTGGCGAAATGGATCCATGACGAAGTGGCCTTTCCGAACGGCATGGTCGACCGCATCACGCCGGCGACGACGGATCGCGAGCGCTCAATCCTGCGCGACGAGTTCGGCGTCGAGGACGCATGGCCCGTCTTCTGCGAGCCGTTCCGGCAATGGGTGCTGGAGGACCGTTTCCCCGCCGGCCGCCCGGCGTTGGAGAAGGTCGGCGTCACCTTCGTGGACGACGTTTCCCCTTGGGAGCTGATGAAGATCCGCATCCTCAATGGTGGCCACGCGGCCATCGCCTATCCGGCAGCGCTGATGGACATCCATTTCGTCCATGAGGCGATGGAGGAGCCGCTGATCCGCCGCTTTCTCGAAAAGCTCGAGCGCGAGGAGATCATCCCCGTCGTGCCGCCCGTGCCGGACACGGACCTCAACGACTATTTCTCGCTGATCGAGCGCCGCTTCGCCAATCCGAAGATCGGCGACACCATCGCGCGGCTCTGCCAGGACGGTTCCAACCGCCAACCCAAATTCATCCTGCCCTCCGCCGCAGACAGGCTGAGGGCCGGCCAGAGCGTCACCGGCCTGTCGCTGGTCTCCGCACTCTGGTGCCGCTACTGCACTGGCGTCAGCGATTCGGGCCGCATCATCCCGCCCAACGACGCGGCTGCCGAACGGCTGAAGGAAGCGGCGCTGCGCGCGAAGGATGATCCCGGCGCCTTTCTGGCGCTTTCCGACATTTTCGGCGATACAGGCAAATCACCCGTCTTCGCCGGGCGCTTCGCCAGCAATCTCCGCACTGTCTGGGAAAAGGGCGCGAGGGCGACACTTGAATCCTACCTCGCCGGCTCCCTCTGACCGGCCCCGCCGGAGCACCGAGCCGCATGACCACAAGCACCGACCTCGTCATCTTCGATTGCGATGGCGTTCTGGTCGATAGCGAGCCGATCTCGATTGCCGTTCTGCGCGAGGTCATTGCACGCGCCGGCCACGACATCGACGAGGCCACCGCGTACCAGCGCTTTCTCGGTCGTTCCATGACCACCATCGGCGATACGCTGGCCGCCGAATACGGGCTGGTCTTAACCGAAGAGCACCTTGCCGATACGCGCGAGCTGATGTCAGCGCGCTTCCGCGCCGAGCTCAAGGCGATTGCGGGCATCCGTCAGGCGCTGCTGACGCTTCCCAACCGCCGCTGCGTCGCCTCTTCCTCGCGGCCTGAACGCATCCGCCTCTCGCTCGAGCTCACCGGCCTGCTGGACCTGCTCGAACCGGACATCTACAGTGCCACCATGGTGAAGCGAGGAAAGCCAGCCCCCGACTTGTTCCTGCATGCCGCCGCCAGGATGGGCGCACAGCCGCAGGCATGCCTCGTCATCGAGGACAGCCCGGCAGGCATCGAGGCGGCCAAGGCCGCCGGCATGCGTGTGTTCGCCTTTGCCGGCGGGTCGCATGCCGAGGCAGGCGGGCTGCGCACGGCATTCGAGGTGCTCAAGCCCGATCTGGTCTTCGACGACATGCGCCTTCTGCCCTCGCTGGTGGCGGAGGCGGATGCCAGGTGAGCGGAAGGTTGGTCTGTGCCGTCGATGTGGGAACGGGAAGCGCACGGGCCGGCATTATCGACCGCTCGGGGCGAATGCTCGGGCGCGGCGAGCACGCCATCGCGATGAACCGGCCGCAGGCCGACCATGCCGAGCACGATTCCCTCGACATCTGGGCCGCGGTCTGCGCCGCAGTGCGCCAGGCGCTGGAGGCCTCGGGGGCGTCACCGTCCGCTGTGGCGGGCATCGGCTTCGACGCGACATGCTCGCTGGTGGCGCGGGATAATCGTAACCAGCAACTTACATTGTCGACGTCGGGCCAGCCGCGCTGGGATACCATCGTCTGGCTCGATCATCGCGCGCTTGACGAGGCGGACGAATGCACCGCGACCGACCACAAGGTGCTCGATCATATCGGCGGCGTGATGTCGCCCGAGATGCAGACGCCCAAGCTGATGTGGGTCAAGCGCCACCTGCCGCAAAGCTGGCCTGCTGCGGCGCATTTCTTCGATCTTGCCGATTTCCTCACCTTCATGGCCACGGGTTCGACCGCACGCTCCCAATGCACGCTCGCCTGCAAGTGGACCTATCTCGCGCATGAAACGCCGGGCTGGCAGGGCGATTTCTTCGACACGCTCGGCATCGGCGACATGCCCGAACGCGGTGGCTTGCCGGAACGCGCCATGCCGGTCGGTTCCGATCTCGGTCCGCTGACGGCAGAGGCCGCAGCCGCCCTCGGTCTCACCACCGCCTGCCGTGTCGGCACGGGTCTGGTGGATGCCTATGCCGGCGCGCTCGGCGTTCTCGGTGGCTTTGCCGCCGACCGCGACGAGATCGAGCGCCACATGGCGCTCATCGCGGGGACGTCCAGTTGCGTCATGGCGATGTCCACCGACAAGAAATCTTTTGCCGGCGCCTGGGGGCCTTATTGGGGCGTCACTTTGCCGGACTTGTGGGTGATCGAGGGCGGCCAGTCCGCCACCGGCGCGCTGCTCGACCACGTCATCCGCTGGCATGGGGCAGGGGGCGATCCCACCGCGGAGACGCACCGCCGCATCGGCGAGCGTATTGGGCAATTGCGCGCTGTCGAAGGGCTCGACCTCGCCGGTCGTCTCCACGTCCTGCCGGATTTCCACGGCAACCGCTCACCGCTGGCCGACCCGCACGCGCTGGGCGTCATATCGGGGCTTACGCTTGACGCTTCGTTCGACAGCCTCGCGCGGCTCTACTGGCGCACCTGCGTCGGCATCGCGCTGGGCGTGCGTCACATCCTCGACACGCTCAACGGCAAGGGCTTCGTCATCGACACGCTGCACGTCACCGGCGGCCACACGCGCAACCCCATCCTCATGGAACTCTATGCCGACGCCACCGGCTGCCGCGTGGTCGAGCCGCTGGGTGGCGAGGCGGTTCTGCTCGGCTCGGGCATGGTCGCGGCTGCGGCGGCCGGCCTCTATCCCTCGCTGGAGGACGCCTGCGTCGGCATGAGCCAGCGCGGCCGCGAACGCGCGCCCAACCCGGCCGCCCGCGACCGCTTCGACCGCGACTACCGCGTCTTTCTGGAGATGCACCGCCAGCGGCAGACGCTGGAAAGTATAATGTAAAGCCTCAAAACGCCTTGAAGGTCAGCGTTGTCAGCGAGCGCACGATGCCCGGCACGTTGGCGACGTTATCGTTGATGAACTTGCCGATATCGACGCCCTCGTCGATATAGACCTTCATCAGCAGGTCGTAGTCGCCGCTGGTCGAATAGAGTTCCGAAGCGACCTCGCGCTTGAACAATTCGTCGGCGACCTCGTAGGTCCTTCCCGGCGAAACCTGAAGCTGCACG
The DNA here is from genome assembly GCF_008180155.1 of Neoaquamicrobium microcysteis. Lineage (GTDB taxonomy): Bacteria > Pseudomonadota > Alphaproteobacteria > Rhizobiales > Rhizobiaceae > Aerobium > Aerobium microcysteis. The sequence goes on from NZ_VSZS01000060.1 coordinate 88,042, forward strand.
AAAACTGCTCTCATCATATTCCTCGTCAGTGGTGAGCCAAAGTCGGGCCTGGGGGTCAGCCTGTCAACAGCGTTTGCGTCAGCGCGTGGTTCGGGTCGGCCAGCCCGTCGATGACGTCAAAATGGTGCCTGTCGGGCTCTTCCATCACCAGTGTCGTTGCCCCCAGCCCGGTCCAGGCGTTGGCCAGAAGCGCGTTCTGCCGCACGAACTCCGACCGCTCGGCCGCCCCCACCCAGCACGCCAGCCGCGCGCCTTGCATGGGCTCGAGCAGAGCGGGACTTTCGGCGCGCGCCTCGGCAGCGTCGATCGTGAGCCCCTCGTTCATCTTCGTCGCCATCAACGGGCGCAGGTCGTGCACGCCGGATATCGACACGGTGTTGACGATACGCGCCCGCACGGCGTCGGGCAGAGGGGAGGTCGCGCTTATCATCCGCGTTACCAGATGCCCGCCGGCCGAATGCCCCGTCAGCCGGATCGGCCCTTCCACCATCGACGCGGCCTTCTCCACCGCGCGACCGACCTCCGTGACGATGCCGGAAATGCGGATGTCCGGGCACAGCGTATAGGATGGCATCGCCACCGCATGCCCATGCGCCAGCGGGCCGGCCGCAAGATGCGACCAGAAGCTCTTGTCCAGCCTTAGCCAGAACCCGCCATGCACGAAAACGACGAGGCCCTTCGGCGTGCCTTCCGGCATGAACAGGTCGAGCTTGTTTCGCGCCGCGTCGCCGTAGGAGACGTCGAGCCGCGCCCGGCCCTCCGCTTCCAGCCGCTCGCGAAAACTCCTGGCCGGCTCGACCCAGGCGTTCGGCCAGCGTTCGCCCTGCGGAATATTCGCGCCGTTGGCGTAGGCGTCGTCCCAGTCGTCGATGCGGTGATAGAACATCGCGCTCCCCTCTCCATTGCGCCCGATCCATGGCGCGGACCGGGCCATCCTGTCCAGTCTCCAGATTATTTCAACCTTGAAATTTTATGCTTGAAGGAAGCCGCCTTTGGTGCAATCCTCCTTCAAAACATAATAAGCAGGGAACACGGCGGATGAAGGTCGCAGTGCTTGGCGGGGGACCCGCTGGCCTCTACTTTGCGATTTCGATGAAGCTGCGCGATGCGGCTCACGAGGTCACCGTTTTCGAGCGCAACCGCGCCGACGACACCTTCGGCTGGGGCGTGGTTCTTTCCGACGAGACGCTGGACAATCTGGCCGCAAACGACGCCCGGAGTGCGGCCGCCATCCGCGAGCACTTCGCCTACTGGGACGACATCGCCGTAGTTCATAAGGGCGTGCGTACGGTCTCCACCGGCCACGGCTTCTGCGGCATCGGGCGCATGAAGCTGCTGCTGCTGCTTCAGGAGCGCGCCCGCGAACTGGGCGTCGACCTCCGCTTCCAGGCCGAGATCGCCGACCAAGAAAAACTGATGGGCGAATACGATCTCGTCATCGCTGCCGACGGGCTCAACTCGCGCACCCGCACGGCCTTCGCCGAACATTTCCGCCCCGACGTCGACACCCGCAAGTGCAAGTTCGTCTGGCTTGGCACGAAGCAGAAATTCGACGACGCCTTCACCTTCATCTTCGAAAAGACCGAGCATGGCTGGGTCTGGGCGCACGCCTACCAGTTCGATCCCGACACCGCGACCTTCATCGTCGAATGCACCGAAGCGACGTGGGAAAAATTCGGCTTCGGGCAGATGAGCCAGCAGGAATCCATCGCCGTCTGCGAGCGGATTTTCAGGGATCATCTCGGCGGCCACGCGCTGATGACGAATGCCAACCACATTCGTGGCTCGGCGTGGATCAACTTCCCGCGCGTATTGTGCGAGCGCTGGTCGTACAGGAATATCGCGCTCATGGGCGATGCGGCTGCGACGGCGCACTTCTCCATCGGTTCGGGCACCAAGCTGGCGCTGGAATCCGCCATCGCCATGGCCGAGTACCTCCATTCCGAACCCACTCTGGAAGCCGCCTTCACGAAATATGAGGATGCACGCCGGCTGGAAGTGCTGCGCCTGCAATCGGCGGCACGCAACTCGATGGAGTGGTTCGAGGAGGTCGAGCGCTACCTCGACCTCGATCCCGTCCAGTTCAACTATTCGCTGCTCACCCGTTCGCAGCGCATCAGCCACGAGAACCTGCGCCTGCGCGACGCGGCATGGCTGGGCGGCGCGGAAGACTGGTTCCAGCGCCAGGCTGGTGCCGCCGCCAACTCCAACCGCGCGCCGATGTTCGCGCCGTTCCGCCTGCGCGGTATGGAGCTGAAGAACCGCGTCGTCGTCTCGCCCATGGCACAGTACCGAGCCGTCGACGGCACTCCGACGGACTGGCACTTCGTCCACTACGCCGAGCGCGCCAAGGGCGGTGCTGGCCTCGTTTACATCGAGATGACCTGCGTGTCGCCAGAAGGCCGCATCACACCCGGCTGCCCAGGTTTCTACAAGCCGGAGCACGAGGCGGTGTGGAAGCGCATCGTCGACTTCGTCCATGCCGAGACCGACGCGAAGATTTGCGCCCAGATCGGCCATTCGGGTGCCAAAGGCTCCACCCAGCTCGGCTGGGAAGAGATGGACGCACCATTGAGGGACGGCAACTGGCCGCTGCTCTCGGCCTCCGCCACGCCGTGGTCGCCGAAGAACCAGACGCCGAAGGCGATGGACCGCGCCGACATGGATATGGTGTGCGACCAGTTCGTCGCCGCCGCCGAGATGGCCGATCGATGCGGCTTCGACATGCTGGAACTTCACATGGCCCACGGCTATCTGCTGTCCTCCTTCATCTCGCCGCTCACCAATCTGCGCACCGATGAATATGGCGGGTCGCTCGAAAACCGCATGCGCTGGCCGCTTGAGGTGTTCCACGCTGTCCGCGCCGTCTGGCCCGCCGACAAGCCGATCTCCGTTCGCATCTCCGCCAATGACTGGGTCGGCGACGAAGGCGTCACGCCGGAAGAGGCAGTCAGCATCGCACGCATCCTGCAGGAGGCCGGCGTCGACATCTGCGACGTCTCGGCCGGCCAGACCTCGCAGCGGGCGAAGCCGGTCTATGGCCGCATGTTCCAGACCCCGTTTTCGGATCGCATCCGCAACGAGACCGGCATGGCCACCATGGCTGTCGGCAACATCTACGAGCCCGACCACGTCAACTCTATCCTGATGGCCGGTCGCGCCGACCTCGTCTGCCTCGCCCGCCCGCATCTGGCCGATCCGTACTGGACACTGCACGCGGCGGCGAAACTTGCCGACAAGGGCGTCAAATGGCCCGACCCTTATTTGCCCGGCCGCGACCAGCTCTATCGTCTGGCAGAACGCGGTCCCGAACAGATGACGGGGAAGGTGTGATGGTGATGGTTGGCACCCACGCCCTCGTGACAGGCGGCGGCACTGGCATCGGCAAGGCCATTGCCGAGGCGCTCGCCGCGCAGGGCGTCGAGGTCACGATATGCGGCCGCCGCATCGAGGCGCTTGAGGCCGTCGCCGCCGGCAATACGCGCATCCATGCGCTTGCCGCCGATGTCACCGACGAGGTTTCGGTCGCCGCGCTCTACGAGAAGGCTACCGCCGCGCGCGGCGCTTTCGACATCGTCGTCGCCAATGCCGGCATGGGCTCCAGCGCGCCGGCCGGTCGCACCTCGCTCGACCTCTGGCAGCAGACGCTGGCCGTAAATCTCACCGGTGCGTTCCTCACGGTGCGCCCTGCGATCGATCCGATGCGCAAGGCGGGCAAGGGCCGCATCGTGTTCATAGCTTCAATCGCCGGGTTGAAGGGCGCACCATACATCTCCGCCTATGTCGCCTCCAAGCATGGCGTCGTCGGGCTGACGCGGGCGCTCGCGGCCGAGCTTGCGCAGACCGACATCACCGTCAACGCCGTCTGCCCCGGATATGTCGAGACGCCGATGCTGGAGCGCACCGTCGCCAACATCCTGGACAAGACCGGCCGCGACGAGGCGGCAGCGCGCGCAGCCATCGCAAAGGACAATCCGCAGGGCCGCATCATCGCCCCGCAGGAGGTGGCCGACACGGTCATGTGGCTGTGCGGCGAGGGCGCGCGTTCGGTCAACGGTCAGGCCATCGCGCTGTCGGGAGGCGAGGTCTGATGGACGCCACACTCGACACGCTCGAAGCACCGCCAGCCAGCAAGGACCGCCTGCGTCTGTGGATCAGGCTTCTGCGGGCCGCGCGCATTGTCGAAGGCGAATTGCGCGAGCGTCTCAAGACCAACTTCGACACCACCCTGCCGCGCTTCGACGTGATGTCGGCGCTCAATCGCCAGCCCGAAGGCATGCTGATGAGCGACCTGTCGCGCTTCCTTCTGGTGTCGAACGGCAACGTCACCGGCATCGTCGATCGCCTCGTGTCCGACGGCTTCGTCGTGCGGTCCAACCGGGAGGGCGACCGCCGCACATCCATCGTACGGCTGACGGATGCGGGCGCGGAGCGCTTCGCCGCAATGGCGGCCGCACATGAAATCTGGATAGCGGAACTGCTTGCCGAGGTGAGCGAGGGCGACGCGCGCAAGCTGTCGTCCATGCTCAAGGCGTTCCGCAGCAATTGGGAGAGCGAGCATTGACCCAGATGGCGGGCCTGAAGCCCCAGCATTTTCTGTGGAGCGTGGACGACCGCGTCGCGACCATCCGCCTCGACCGGCCGGAGCGCAAGAACCCGCTCACCTTCGCGTCCTACGCCGAGCTGCGCGACACCTTCCGCGACCTGGTCTACGCCGACGATGTCGATGTCGTCGTCTTCCTGCCGAACGGCGGCAATTTCTGCTCGGGCGGCGACGTGCACGACATCATCGGCCCGCTGGTCGACATGGACATGAAGGACCTCCTTGCGTTCACGCGCATGACCGGCGATTTCGTCAAGGCGATGCTCGCCTGCGGCAAGCCGATCATCTCGGCGGTAGACGGCGTGGCCGTCGGCGCCGGCGCGATCATCACCATGGCGTCCGACATCAGGCTGGCGACGCCGGAAGCCAAGACCGCCTTCCTGTTCACCCGCGTCGGGCTTGCCGGCTGCGACATGGGCGCGTGCGCCATGCTGCCGCGCATCATCGGTCAGGGCCGCGCCGCCGAGCTGCTTTATACCGGCCGCTCGATGAGCGCGGAGGAGGGCGAGCGCTGGGGCTACTATAATCGCCTCGTCGCGGCCGCCGAGCTTGAGGCCGAAGCGCTCAAGCTCGCCCGCCAGCTCGCATCCGGCCCGACCTTCGCGCACGGCATCACCAAGACCCAGCTCAACCAGGAATGGTCAATGGGATTGGAGCAGGCGATCGAGGCGGAAGCCCAGGCTCAGGCGATCTGCATGCAGACGCAGGATTTTTCGCGGGCGTACCATGCGTTCGTGGGCAAAGAGCGTCCGGTGTTTGAGGGGAATTGAGGATGCCTGACCGCTCATTCCTTGACTGGCCGTTCTTCGAGGACCGTCACCGCGAGCACGCCGAGCGCCTCGATGCGTGGTGCGAGGCAAACCTGCCGGTCGACCACTCCGACATCGACGCCGCCTGCCGCAAGCTCGTCGCCATGCTGGGCGAGGCCGGCTGGCTTCAGCCTACCGCCGTCGATCCGACCGATCCGCATCCGCTCGATGTGCGTAAGCTTTGTCTTACGCGTGAAACGCTTGCCCGCTACGATGGCCTTGCAGACTTCGCTTTTGCCATGCAGGGCCTCGGCACCGGCGCGATCAGCCTGTTCGGCACGCCCGAGCAGCGCCGGTGGCTGGATAGGACCCGTTCCGGCAAGGCGATCTCCGCCTTCGCGCTGTCCGAGCCCCGCTCCGGATCCGATGTCGCCAACATGGAGATGACCGCCACGCGCGACGGCGGCGACTATGTGCTTTCTGGCGAGAAGACCTGGATTTCAAACGGCGGCATCGCCGATGTCTACTGCGTTTTCGCCCGCACCGGCGAGGGCCCGGGCGCGAAGGGCATCTCGGCCTTCGTCGTGCCCGCCGACACGCCGGGCCTCACCGTTGGCGAGCGCATAGAGGTCGTCGCGCCGCATCCGTTGGCAACGCTCTCCTTCGACGACGTTCGCGTGCCCGCTTCCGCGCTTATCGGCAAACCCGGCGAAGGCTTCCGCATTGCCATGTCTGTGCTCGACGTGTTCCGCTCAACCGTTGGGGCTGCGGCCCTCGGCTTCGCACGCCGCGCGCTGGATGAAAGCGTGGCGCGCGTCCGCGATCGCCGGCTTTTCGGCGCGCCTTTGTTCGACCTGCAGATGGTGCAGGGCCACGTCGCCGACATGGCGCTGGATGTCGATGCCGCGGCCCTGCTCGTCTACCGCGCCGCGTGGACCAAGGATGCAGGCGCGCCGCGCGTCACGCGCGAGGCCGCGATGGCCAAGCTCTACGCGACCGACCGCGCGCAGCAGGTCATCGACAAGGCGGTGCAGCTTCACGGCGGCGACGGCGTGCGCAGGGGGCACATCGTCGAGAGCCTCTATCGCGAAATCCGGGCCCTGCGCATCTATGAGGGCGCGTCCGACGTCCAGAAGGTCGTCATCGCGCGGCAGGTTATGGGAGCAGGATGATGCAGTTCGGTCCCACCGCCCACACAGACACGTTCACGCGAGACAGTCTCCCGCCGCTCGACCAGTGGCCGGCGCTCCCGCAGGCCGGTTTCGACTATCCGGAATACCTGAATTGCGCGGTCGAACTCACCGACCGTATGGTCGAGAAGGGATTCGGCGACCGCACCGCGCTGATCGGCAACGGCCGCCGCCGAACCTACAAGGAGCTTGCCGACTGGACCAACCGGCTCGCCCGCGCGCTGGTCGAGAACTACGGCGTCAGGCCCGGCAACCGCATCCTCATACGCGCGCCGAACAATCCGGCGATGGTCGCCTGCTGGCTGGCCGCCACCAAGGCCGGCGCTGTGGTGGTCAACACCATGCCGATGCTGCGCGCCGGCGAACTCGCCAAGATCGTCGACAAGGCGGAGATCTCGCTGGCGCTGTGCGACACGCGCATCAAGGACGAGATCGTCGCCTGCGCCAAGGACAGCCGCTTTCTGAAACAGGTCGTGGGCTTCGACGGCACAGCCAACCACGATGCCGAGCTCGACCGCGCGGCTCTCGACAAGCCGGTCACCTTCGACGCTGTGAAGACCGGCCGCGACGATGTCTGCCTGCTGGGCTTCACCTCAGGCACGACCGGGGTGCCTAAAGCGACGATGCACTTCCACCGCGACGTGCTCATCATCGCAGACGGTTATGCGAAGGAAGTGCTGGGCGTTACCCCAGACGACGTGTTCGTCGGTTCGCCGCCGCTCGCCTTCACCTTCGGCCTCGGGGGGCTGGCGGTGTTCCCGCTGCGCTTCGGCGCGGCCGCGACACTTCTGGAAAGTGCTACCCCGCCCAACATGATCGAGATCATCGAGAAGTACAAAGCGACGATCTCGTTTACCGCCCCCACCGCCTACCGGGCCATGATGAAGGCGATGGACGAGGGGGCGGATTTGTCGTCGCTTCGCATCGCGGTGTCCGCTGGAGAGACGCTGCCAGCCCCCGTCTATGAAGAGTGGACGCAAAAAACCGGCAAGCCGATCCTCGATGGCATCGGCGCGACCGAGATGCTGCACATCTTCATTACCAACCGGCTCGACGATCGTGCGCCGGGCGTCACCGGCAGGCCGGTCACAGGCTACGAGGCGAAGATCGTCGACGAGGACATGAACGAGGTGCCGCGCGGGCAGGTCGGCCGTCTGGCCGTTCGTGGGCCGACAGGCTGCCGTTATCTCGCCGACGCGCGCCAGGCCGACTACGTCCGCGACGGCTGGAACCTGACCGGCGACAGTTTCATCCAGGATGAGGACGGCCGCTTCCGCTTCGCCGCGCGCTCCGACGACATGATCGTGTCTGCCGGCTACAACATCGCCGGCCCGGAGGTCGAAGCAGCGCTGCTGTCCCACGACCTCGTCATGGAATGCGCGGTCATCGGCGCCGACGACGGCGAGCGCGGCCAGATCGTCGAGGCGCATGTGGTTCTAGTCGCGGGCGTTCCCGCCGATGCCGGGACAGTCAAGCTGCTGCAGGAGCACGTCAAGGCGACGATCGCGCCCTACAAATACCCTCGCTCGGTAAAGTTCGTGGCGTCGCTGCCGAAGACCCAGACCGGCAAGATCCAGCGCTTCCGCCTTCGGGAGGAGCAGCAGTGAACGTGGCCCCAAACGGTACCTCCACCCCTTACCCCTCCCCTCAAGGGGGAGGGGGCCGCCGACGCCGCAGAATCCCCCTCCCCCTTGAGGGGAGGGGTAAGGGGTGCGGGTATGACGGTGCCTCTCCCTTCCAGAGGGGAGAGGATAAGCGTGAGGGGCAGCGCTGCGGGAGAAGCATTCCATGACCGATCACGGCGCACAGACCGACTTCCGCGGCCGCATGTCCTATGCCGACTATCTGCATCTGGAAAAGGTGCTCCACGCGCAGGAGACGCTGTCGTCCTCGCCCGACGAGCTTCTTTTCATCATCCAGCACCAGACCTCCGAATTGTGGATGAAGCTCGCCATCCACGAGATTTCCTCGGCGCTGGAGGCGATGCGCGCTGACGATCTGCGCCCCGCCTTCAAGATGCTCACGCGCGTCGCGCGCATCTTCGAGCAGTTGAACAGCGCATGGGACGTGCTGCGCACCATGACGCCGTCCGAATACACCCGCTTCCGCGGCGCGCTCGGCCAGTCTTCGGGCTTCCAGTCGGCGCAGTATCGCGCCATCGAGTTTCTGGCCGGCAACCGCAATCTCTCTATGCTCAAGCCCCACGATCACCAGCCGGAGATCATGGGCAGGCTGGAGGGGATACTCGCCCGGCCCAGCCTCTACGACGAGGCGCTGGCGCTGCTTTCCCGCAACGGTTTCGACATCGGCGCCGACGCTGCGCGAACCGACTGGCGCGAGAGCCGGCAGCCCAATGCGGCCGTGCTTGCGGCTTGGCAAGCGGTCTATGCCGAGCCGGAGAAGTACTGGGCACTCTACGAACTGGCGGAGAAGCTGGTCGATTTCGAGGACTACTTTCGCCGCTGGCGCTTCAACCACGTCACGACCGTCGAACGCATCATCGGCCTCAAGCGGGGCACGGGCGGCACGGCGGGTGTCTCCTATCTCCGTCGCATGCTGGAGGTCGAACTCTTCCCCGAGTTGTGGACGGTCAGGACGGAGCTTTGAAATACCGGCCGCCAATGGCCCAACAACAAAAACACTGACGCGGACTGGCAATGCCGCCAGATTTTTTTCATCGTGCGGAACCCCAGAGGGTTCCTTGGGTAACAACGGGAGCAGGAAATGAAGAAGCTTATCGCCGCCAGCATTGCGGCACTTGCCATGGGCGTGTCGGGTATCGCGTCCGCCGAGCCGATCAAGATCGGCATGATAACGACGCTTTCGGGCGGCGGCGCAGGCCTCGGCATCGACGCGCGCGACGGTTTCATGCTGGCGCTCAAGAACGCCGGCGACGCGGCCGCCGAAATCGAGGTCGTCACCGAGGATGACGGCCAGAAGCCGGAACTCGCGGTGCAGATCGCCGACAAGATGATCCAGTCCGATCAGGTCGACATCCTCACCGGCATCATCTGGTCCAACCTGGCCATGGCCGTGGTTCCCAGCGCGGTGGCGCAGGGCAAGTTCTACCTGTCGGTCAATGCCGGGCCGTCGCCGCTCGCCGGCGCGCTGTGCAACGAGAACTACTTCAACGTCGCCTACCAGAACGACAACTTCCACGAGGCGATGGGCCAGTACGCCAGCGAAAACTACGAGAAGACCTTCATCATGGCGCCGAACTATCCGGCGGGCACCGATGCGCTCACCGGCTTCAAGCGGTTCTACGGTGACGATGTCGCAGGCGAGATCTACACCCAGGTCGGCCAGACCGACTACGCGGCTGAGATCGCACAGATCCGTGCGTCGGGTGCGGATTCGCTCTTCATCTTCCTGCCGGGCGGCATGGGCATCGCCTTCATGAAGCAGTACGCGCAGTCGGGCGTCGACATTCCGGTCATCGGCCCGGGCTTCTCGTTCAGCCAGGACGTTCTCCCCGCCATCGGGGAAGCCGCGCTCGGCGTGAAGAACTCCTCGTCCTGGGCGAAGGACCTCGACAACGAAGCCTCGAAGAAGTTCGTCGAGACCTTCCAGGCGGAGTACAACCGCCTGCCGTCGATCTACGCCGCACAGGCCTACGACACCGCCAATCTCATCGTCTCGGCGGCAGGCAAGGCCAGCGTCAAGGACGCCGAGGCGTTCCGCGCCGCACTCAAGGAAGCCGATTTCGACAGCGTTCGCGGCAAGTTCTCGTTCAACACCAACAACCACCCGATCCAGGACATCTACGTCACGGAAGTGGTGGACGAGGGCGGCGTGCTGACCAACCACATCATCGCCACCGCCTTCACCGACCACAAGGACGCCTACGCCGAACAGTGCCAGATGCAGTAGCGGCATCGACGCCCCCTCCACCGTCTACCGGCGGTCCTCCTTCCCCGTGAACCGGGAAGGATGAAGGTTGCGGCCCTCCGCGACCCGGTTCCTCCCCTGCGAAGCGGGGGAGGGGACCATGCGAAGCATGGTGGAGGGGGCGTAAGCCTACAGTTGAATTGTTCGCCACCACTGCGGCGGAATGACAAGGGCCGGAACCACCCGTGCAAACCGCACTCTTCATCGAACAGATACTCAACGGGCTCCAGCTCGGGGTAATGCTGTTCCTCATGGCAGCCGGGCTGACGCTCATCTTCGGCGTCATGGGGCTCATCAACCTCGCCCACGGCTCGCTCTACATGGTCGGCGCTTTCGCCTGCGCGGCGGTGGCGGCCGCGACCGGCTCGTTCTGGCTAGGGCTTGCCGCATCGCTTGCAGCGGCGGCCGCGGCCGGTGCGATCATGGAAATCCTTGTCATCCGAAGGCTTTATGAGCGCGACCATCTCGACCAGGTGCTGGCGACCTTCGCCCTCATCCTCATCTTTTCGGAAGGCACGCGCTGGCTGTTCGGCTCCTTCCCGCTCTATCTCGACATTCCGAAACTCTTGCAGGGCACGGTGCCCATACCCGGCGGCTCGCGCTACCAGCTCTACCGCCTCGCCATTATCGGCGTCGGGGTGGCCGTCGCCGTCGGCCTGTTCTTGCTCATCTCGAAGACGCGGCTCGGCATGCGCATCAGGGCGGGCGAAAGCGACCGCGAGATGATCGGGGCGCTGGGCGTCGACATCCGCACGCTCTACACCGTCGTCTTCGCGCTGGGTGCCGCACTCGCCGGGCTTGCCGGCGCGATGGTCGGCGCGCTGCAATCCGTGCAGGTTGGCATGGGTGAGCCTGTCCTCATCCTTGCCTTCGTAGTCATCGTTATCGGCGGTATCGGCTCCATCAAGGGGGCGCTGGTCGGCGCGCTTCTCGTCGGCCTCGTCGATACGATGGGCCGCTTCCTGCTGCCGCAGCTCTTCGGCATGCTCATGCCGCCGTCGCAGGCCGGTCTGGTCGGCGGCGCGCTCGCCTCCATGCTGATCTACATCGTCATGGCTTTCGTGCTGGCCATGCGCCCGCAGGGCCTTTTCCCGGCTGCGAAGGGCTGATGCGATGACGATCTCTCGCGAAACCGTCATCAACCTCGCTCTGGCGCTGCTGCTGCTCGCGATCCCTTATGCCGCGATCCAGCTCGGCAATCCGTTCTACGTCACGCTCGCCACCCGCATGGCCATCCTCGGCCTCGCCGCGGTCGGGCTCAACATCGCGCTGGGGCTGGGTGGGCTTGTGTCGTTCGGCCATGCAGCCTTCTTCGGCGTCGGCGGCTACGTCGCTGGTATCCTCGCCAGCCACGCCATGTCTATGCAGCCATTCAATTTCGGCTTGTTCACGCTGTCGGGCAGCAACCAGATGCCGGTCATCTGGTTGGTCGCGCTCGTTGCAGGCGGCCTGCTCGCCGCCGCCATCGGCGCGATCTCGCTGCGCACGTCCGGCGTCTACTTCATCATGATAACGCTCGCCTTCGCGCAGATGACCTACTACTTCGCCATCTCGTGGCCAGCCTATGGTGGCGAGGACGGGCTTTCGATCCTCATCCGCAACCAGTTTCCCGGCGTTAACACCATGGTGCCGCTCAACTACTTCCTCATCTGCTACGCGGTGCTCATCGCGGCGATCCTCGTCTCGATGCTGATCCGCGATTCGCGCTTCGGCGCGGCTCTGCAGGCCTCACGCCAGAACGAGGTCCGCGTCGCATCGGTCGGCATCGCGCCGTTCCGCATCCGGCTTGCCGCCTTCGTCATCTCGGGCATGATGACCGCGCTCGCAGGCGCGCTCTACGCAGACCTCAACCGCTTCGTCAGCCCGTCGATGCTGTCGTGGCATATGTCGGGCGAGTTCATCGTGCTCATCATCCTGGGCGGCGTCGGCCGTCTCTACGGGCCGGTCGCGGGCGCGATGCTGTTCGTCATGTTCGAGTTTCTGCTCGGCGGCATGACCGAGCGCTGGCAGTTCTTCCTCGGTCTCGTGCTGTTGGGCGTGGTGCTGTTTGCGCGCGGCGGCCTCATCGGGCTTCTGGCCGGGAGGGCGCGTCATGGTTGAGTCGAGCGGGCCTGACGCGGTCCTGTCCATCCGCGACCTGTGCAAGAGCTTCGGCGCGCTCAAGGCGACCGACCACGTCTCGCTCGACCTGCGCGACGGCGAAATCCACGCCCTGATCGGCCCCAACGGCGCGGGCAAGTCCACGCTCATCCACCAGATCGCCGGCACGCTCCGGCCCGATGCCGGCGAGATCGACTTCCTCGGCCAGCCGGTCGGCCATCTGGGGGTGGCGGAGCGCGCGCGGCTGGGTCTGGGTCGCTCGTTCCAGGTCTCCTCGCTCGCGCCCGAGTTTTCGGCGCTGCGCAATGTGATGCTTGCGGTGCAGTCGCGGCAGGGCTCGTCCTTCCGCTTTTTCAGGCCCGTGATGCGCGACGCCTCGCTTGTCGATCCCGCAATGGCAGCACTCGAGCGCGTGGGGCTGAAGGACCGCGCCCGCATCCCGGCAGCCGAGCTCTCCCACGGCGAGCGCCGCCAACTCGAGATCGCGATAGCTCTCGCATTGGGCTCGCGCGCCTTCCTGCTCGACGAGCCGATGGCCGGCATGGGGCCTGAAGGCTCGCGCCAGCTCACCGGCTTCCTCGACCGTCTTCGCGGCGAAGCGCCCATCCTGCTGATCGAGCACGACATGGATGCCGTCTTCGCGCTGGCCGACCGCGTCTCGGTCCTGGTCTACGGCCGCGTCATCGCGTCCGGCAGCGTCGACGAGATCCGCAACGACGCGGAAGTCCGCCGCGCCTATCTGGGAGACCCGGCATGAGCCTGCTGCAGATCTCAGGTCTCGAAACCTTCTACGGCGCAAGCCAGGCTCTGTTCGGCGTCGAACTCGACGTTGCCGAGGGCGAGGTCGTCGCGCTCATGGGCCGCAACGGCATGGGCAAGACCACCACCATCCGCTCCATCATGGCGCTCACGCCGGCGCGCGCGGGCGAGGTCCGCTTCGCCGGCCGGACGATCCAGGCGATGAAGCCGCACCGCATTGCGCGGCTTGGGCTCGGTCTCGTGCCCGAGGGGCGCCGCTGCTTCCCGAACCTCACCGTCGCCGAGAACCTCACGGCTGCCGCGCGGCCCGGCCGCTGGACGCGCGGGGAGATCGACCGGCTGTTCCCCCGCCTTGCCGAGCGCCGCGACCAGATGGCGCGCACGCTTTCGGGCGGCGAGCAGCAGATGCTGGCCATCGGCCGTGCCCTGATGACCAACCCGTCGCTGCTCATCCTCGACGAGGCGACGGAGGGGCTTGCGCCCGTCATCCGCCACGACATCTGGAGCGTCATCCGCACGCTCAAGCAGGAGGGCCAGTCGATCCTCATCGTCGACAAGACGCTGGCGGAGCTTCTGCCTTCCGCCGACCGCTGCTTCGTGCTCGAAAAGGGGCGCACGGTGTGGACCGGCCATCCCGCCGAGCTCACGCCCGAACTACAGGACCGCTATCTCGGCGTCTGACGCCGCAACGAAGAGCGGGGCGGCAGGCCCCGCCATCGGAGGATTCCCGCATGACCGAAACCGCACCCCCCCACGAAATCCTTCACCCGGCAGGCTGGAAGAAGGCGTCCGGCTACGCCAACGGCGTCGCTTCCGAAGGTCGCACCGTATGGGTCGGCGGCCAGATTGGCTGGAACGGGCAGCAGGTCTTCGAGGCCAGCGACCTTGCCGGACAGACGCGGCAGGCGCTGGAAAACATCGTCGCCGTTCTCGCCGAGGCCGGCGGCCGGCCCGAGCATGTCGTGCGGCTGACGTGGTACGTGGTCGACAAGCGCGACTACCTCGCCAACCTCAAGGGCATCGGCGAAGCCTATCGCGCGGTCATGGGCCGACATTTTCCGGCCATGACGATGGTCCAGGTCGTCGCCCTCATCGAGGATGAGGCCAAGGTCGAGATCGAGGCGACGGCGGTCCTGCCATAGGCTCATAGCCATGTGCGGCTACGTTGCGTAAGCAATTGCTTACAATATAATTGTGCACTGCATCCGGCATGGCTGCCATGCGGCTGCCCCGGTTGACTGCTGAAACCTTGGGCGTCCATCATTGAGCCTGACGCCTCTCCATCCATCAACGGGAAAGTCTCATGTCCAAAGCGGAAATCGGTCTCATCGGCCTCGGGGTCATGGGCTCCAACCTCGCGCTCAACATCGCCGAAAAGGGCTATCCGATCGCGGTCTACAACCGCACTTCCTCGCGCACCGGGGCGTTCTTCGAGAATGCGGGTGACCTGCGCGAGAACATCGTTCCCTGCGCCACACTCGAAGAGCTGGTCGCCCAGATCAAGCCGCCGCGACCCATCATCCTTATGGTGCAGGCCGGCAAGGCGGTGGACGAGCAGATCGAGGTGCTGCGCGACCTGCTGCAAAAGGACGACATCATCATCGACGCGGGCAACGCCAATTTCCGCGACACCATTCGCCGCTTCGAGGAGCTTGAAGGCTCGGGCCTCACCTTCATCGGCATGGGCGTTTCGGGTGGCGAGGAGGGCGCGCGCCACGGCCCGTCCATCATGGTCGGCGGCAAGGAAGATGCCTACAAGCGCGTCGAGAAGGTGCTGACGGCGATCGCCGCGCGCTTCGAGGACGAGCCCTGCTGCGCCTGGCTTGGCGAGGGCGGCGCCGGCCACTTCGTCAAGACCATCCACAACGGCATCGAATATGCCGACATGCAGATGATCGCCGAGATTTATGGCATCCTGCGCGACGGCTTCGGCATGAAGGCCGGCGAGATCGGCGCGATCTTCAAGCGCTGGAACGAAGGCCGTCTCAACTCATACCTCGTCGAGATCACGGCGGCGGTACTGGAGGCGAATGATCCGCAGACCGGCAAGGCGATGGTCGATATGATCCTCGACCGCGCCGGCCAGAAGGGTACCGGGCGCTGGTCGGCCATCGAGGCGCAGATGATGGGCGTGCCGGCCACCGCCATCGAAGCGGCCGTCGCCGCACGCAGCCTGTCGGCCGAGAAAAGCCTGCGCGAGGCCGCTTCCGAAGCCTATGGCGAACCCGCGCCTGCCGGCGGCACGCCCGACGCCGCGTTCATCGACGATCTCGAACTGGCGCTTTTCGCCGGCAAGATCGCGGCCTACGCGCAGGGCTTCGCGGTGATGGCCGAGGCGTCTTCCGAGTTCAAGTGGAACCTGCCGATGCCCACCATCGCGCGCATCTGGCGCGCCGGCTGCATCATCCGCTCGCAGTTCCTCGGCACGCTGGCCCAGTCCTTCGAGGCTGATGCCGGTGCGGAGAACCTGCTGCTCATCGGCGATTTCGTGGCTATGATGAAGGAGGCGAACCCCTCGCTGCGCCGTATCGTCTCCCATGCAGCACTGGCGGGCCTGCCCGTGCCGGCGCTTTCGGCCGCGCTCGGCTATTTCGACGCCTTCCGGCAGGCCCGTGGCACCGCCAACCTCATCCAGGCCCAGCGCGACTTCTTCGGCGCACACGGCTTCGAGCGCATCGACGCGGAGGGTGAGCACCACGGCCCATGGGGTGGCAAGGCCGGATAAGTCTCGGCCGCCGCCCTCTCCTTCCCTTCGGGACACCCGCCCTGCTTCGCAGAGAGAAGGAGCCAGGGTTGTGTGCGGCCGCGACGCAGGATCTTCCCCCGTTAACGGGGGAAGGGGACCACGCGAAGCGTGGTGAAGGGGGTGTCGGCACGGGATGTTCCGCGTAACGTGAAGCGCGCTAGCGAACCTACCCCCTCGCCGGCCCTTCGACAGCACCCGGCAGTGCCAGTGTCTGGAGCCCCCGCGCATCGGCCCCGCCGATGGACGCGATCACCGCGCGCGCCAGCTCGCGGCCAGCAAGGCGGAAATCCTCGTTCACCACGATCAGGTCGCGGCGCACCATTTGCACCAGCTTGCTCGACTGCTTGGTGACGACATCGACATCCCGGCCCAGTACCAGCCCTGCATCCTCGATCGCTGCCGCCAGCGCGAACGCACCGGTGCCGCTGGAGCATACGAGCCCGTCGGGGCGCGAGCCCTCGCGCAGCAGGCTCAGCGCGCGTTCGCGGATCCGCTCGACCGGCTGGTCGATCCACGTGTCGCCCAGAGATGCCTCGCTGGCACCCGTCTCTGCCAGTCCGCCGGCAAACCCGTCGCGCGTGTGCTGGTGGTAGGTGTAGCCCGGCGGCGGGGCCAGCAGCGCCAGCCGCCTTCGGCCGCGCGCCGCGAGCGTCTTCACCGCCTCCAGCGCGAATGCGTGATTGTCGAAATCATGCCAGGGATGCTCGACCCCCATATGCGTGCGGCCATGCGTGGCGAAGGGAAAGCCGTGCTCGCTCATATAGCGCACGCGCGCGTCGTTCGGCTCGGTCTGCGATATGATGATCCCGTCGGCCGAGTGCGTCTCCACCACATAGCGCACCGGGTCCATCGGGTCGTTGCGGCTCGAATAGGGCGTCAGGATCAGGTGGTAGGGCGAGTTGGCCAGTTCTGCCGACACGCCGTAGATGATGTCGGAGATGAAGCCCATAAGCTGTTCGTCGGTGTTCAGCACCAGCGAGATCACGTTGGTCTTGCCCGTGCGCAGGCGAACGCCGGCCCGGTTGGGCCGATAGCCAACCTGCCGGGCCACCAGTTGCACGCGCTTCTTGGTCTCCACGCCGATATCAGGCGCATCCTTCAGCGCCCGCGACACGGTGGTCACGCCCAGCCCCGTCATGAAGGCGATCGTCTTCAGCGTCGGCCGCCCGGCTTCCGCCGTACCGCCTCTGTCGATCTCGCTGCTGTCTTCCATTGCCATCTTTGCCCATCCCTTGCGGCGCATGGCTTACTTCATGCGCGACAGAGACGCCAGTGCGGCGGTTCGTGTCCAAACTGTAACGTTACAGTGATGATATTCGATTGAACAGGCAGGGCGGTCATTTTCATCTGCATATCGCCTGTCGAGCGACGCCGCGGCAGGCTTCGCGGACGCAAGTGATGCGGCGCACCATGCCGGTGAATCAGGCACTTAACGGCAAAAAAGCTCCGCAATCGCTGCAATGCAGCAATCGTGACTCGTGGTTTCTCACGGCATTCGATTCCCAGGGCTTTTATTCGGGCTGCGAAAAAAATCGCCTCGCTGGTCCGATTCACCGTTGCGCTCCCTTTCCGATTGCCCTAGCCTTCCACCTGTAACGTTACAGTTTCAGGGAGGAATATGATGCGTTATAGGCTCCTCACGGCCGCTCTCGGTGCGACGGCCGCACTCACAATCTCCGGACCATCACAGGCCACGGATCTCGAAGTCACACATTGGTGGACCTCCGGCGGCGAAGCGGCTGCGGTCGCCGAATTTGCCAAGGCGTTCGACGCCACGGGTCACAAATGGATCGACGGCGCCATCGCCGGCTCCGGCGGCACGGCCCGCCCGATCATGATCAGCCGGATCACCGGCGGCGACCCGATGGGCGCCACCCAGTTCAACCACGGACGCCAGGCGGAAGAGCTTGTCGAGGCAGGTCTCATGCGCGACCTCACCGACATCGCGGAAGCCAATAACTGGAAAGAGGTGGTTCATCCCGCCTCGCTGCTCGATTCCTGCACGCTCGACGGCAAGATTTACTGCGTCCCCGTGAACATCCATTCCCAGCAGTGGCTGTGGCTGTCACACAAGGCGTTCGAGGATGCCGGTGTACCGGTGCCCACCAACTGGGACGAATTCGTCGCCGCTGCGCCCAAGCTCGAGGAAGCCGGCAAGATTCCGCTGGCGATGGGCCAGCAGCCTTGGCAGACGTCGCTGGCCTTCCAGGTTCTCGTTGTCGCCCTCGCCGGCCAGGACGCCTACAACAAGATCTACGGCGACAAGGACGCAGAGGTCGCCGCCAGTCCCGAGCTTGCTAAGGTCTTCGAAGCGGCAGACCAGGCGCGCTCCATGGCAGCGAAGTCCAACGTGCAGGATTGGAACCAGGCTACGAACATGGTCATCACCGGCCAGGCCGGCGGGCAGATCATGGGCGATTGGGCGCAGGGCGAATTCCAGGTCGCGGGACAGGTCGCCGGCGAGGATTATTCCTGTCTGCCCGGCCTCGGCGTGAACGAGGTCATCCAGACGGGCGGCGACGCGTTCTACTTCCCCGTCCTTGCCGACGAGGAAAAGAGCGCTGCTCAGGCGGACCTCGCTGCTCTGATGCTTTCTCCGGAAGTGCAGGTCGCCTTCAATCTCAAGAAGGGCTCACTGCCCGTCCGCGGCGACGTCGATCTCGACGCTGCGAATGACTGCATGAAGAAGGGTCTCGACATCCTGGCCAAGGGCAACATCATCCAGTCGCCCGACCAACTCATGTCGGCGGATTCGCTCACCCGGGTGAACGACCTGTTCGTCGAGTTCTTCAACAACACGAGCATTACGGCCGAAGACGCTCAGAAGCGGTTTGTCGACATCGTCGCCAGCGCGGACTGATATCGCTCTCCGTGTGCCCCGCCTTCCACTGGAAGGCGGGGTGCCGGCTCTTTGACTTTCCCGCGATGGAGTGAACCGGCATGGAAGAGGCTCGCCGCCCCAACCAGCTGTTCAGGAACCTGAACGCAAAGTTCGCCGCCATACCGATGGTGCTCACCGCCCTGGTGGTCTTCGTCGGCGGCACGATCTGGACGATCGTCTATTCCTTCACCGACTCGAGGCTTCTGCCGCGGGAAAACTTCGTGGGGCTCGCGCAGTACGAGCGGCTGTGGAGTTCGAGCAAGTGGCTGATTTCGATCCAGAACCTGTTCATCTACGGCGTCTGCCTGCTGATCTTCTCGCTGGTCATCGGCTTCATCCTGGCGGCGCTCCTTGATCAGAAGATCCGTTTCGAAAACACCTTCCGCACCATCTTCCTCTACCCGTTCGCATTGTCTTTCATTGTAACCGGCCTCGTCTGGCAGTGGATACTCAACCCGCAATTCGGCATCGAGGGCGTGGTGCGCTCATGGGGCTGGACGAGTTTCTCCTTCGATCCGCTCTACAATGCCGACATCGTCATCTACGGCATCCTCATTGCCGCCGTGTGGCAGAGCACCGGCCTGATCATGTGCCTCATGCTGGCCGGCCTGCGCGGCATTGACGAGGACATCTGGAAGGCCGCGCGCGTCGACGGCATCCCGATGTGGAAGACCTATCTCTTTATCGTCATTCCGATGATGCGGCCCGTCTTCATCACGACGCTGGTCATCATCGCTTCCGGCATCGTGCGTGTTTACGACCTTGTCGTGGCCCAGACGGGCGGCGGCCCGGGCATCGCGTCGGAAGTGCCGGCCAAATACGTCTACGACGCGATGTTCCTGTCGCAGAATCTGGGCCAGGGCTTCGCCGGCTCCACGATGATGCTGCTGTCGGTCCTCATCGTGCTCATCCCGTGGGCTTATCTCGAATTCGGAGGCAAGAAGCGTGGCTGAGCTGACCCTGAATTACGCGCAAGGCGACGCCGCCACCCGTGCCGACGCTCTCGCCGGCCCGGCCGGGCCCAAGCCCCGGCGTGCCTTGTCGCGCCGCAACATCTTCATCTATGGCACGCTCATCGTCGTCTCGATGTACTACCTCTTGCCTCTCTACGTGATGATCGTCACGTCGCTCAAGGGCATGCCCGAGATCCGCATGGGCAACATTTTCTCCCCGCCGGTCGAGATCACGTTCGAGCCCTGGGTCAAGGCCTGGGCACAGGCGTGCACTGGCCTCAACTGCGAGGGGCTTTCGCGCGGCTTCTGGAATTCGGTGCGCATCACGGTGCCGTCCGTCGTCCTGTCCATCGCGATCGCCTCGATCAACGGCTACGCCCTTGCCAACTGGCGCTTCAAGGGCGCCGACATCTTCTTCACCATCCTCATCTTCGGCGCCTTCATTCCCTATCAGGTGATGCTCTACCCGATCGTCATCCTGCTGCGCGAAATGGGCCTGTATGGCGGCCTCTACGGCCTCATCCTGGTTCACTCCATCTTCGGCATGCCGATCCTGACGCTGCTGTTCCGCAACTACTTCACCTCGCTGCCCGAAGAGCTGTTCAAGGCGGCGCGCGTCGATGGCGCGGGTTTCTGGGGCATCTACTTCAAGATCATGCTGCCGATGTCGCTGCCCATTTTCGTGGTGGCCATCATCCTGCAGGTCACCGGCATCTGGAACGACTTCCTGTTTGGCGTCGTCTACACGCGGCCCGACTACTACCCGATGACGGTTCAGCTCAACAACATCGTCAATTCGGTGCAGGGGGTGAAGGAATACAACGTCAACATGGCCGCCACCCTGCTCACCGGTCTGGTGCCGCTGGTCGTCTATTTCGTTTCCGGCAAGCTGTTCGTTCGCGGCATCGCGGCCGGCGCGGTCAAGGGTTGAAGAATATGGCTGTGGGAGGAAGCATGCCCAGTGTGGTGGTCCGCGACGTGTCGCTCAATTTCGGCTCGGTCGAGGTGTTGAAGAGCCTCAACCTGGAGGTCGGCCGGGGCGAATTCCTCGTCCTTCTCGGCCCGTCCGGTTGCGGCAAGTCCACGCTGCTCAACTGCATCGCCGGCCTGCTCGACGTGTCGCAGGGGCAGATCTTCATCAACGAGCGCAACGTCACCTGGGACGAGCCCAAGGACCGCGGCATCGGCATGGTCTTCCAGTCCTACGCGCTCTATCCCCAGATGACGGTCGAGGGCAACCTCTCCTTCGGCCTCAAGAACGCCCGCCTGCCGAAGGACGAGATCGCCACCCGCATCGCGCGCGCGGCCGAAATCCTGCAGATCGAGCCGCTGCTGAAGCGAAAGCCTCTGGCGCTGTCCGGCGGCCAGCGCCAGCGCGTCGCCATCGGCCGGGCGCTGGTGCGCGACGTCGACGTGTTCCTGTTCGACGAGCCGCTGTCCAATCTCGACGCCAAGCTGCGTTCCGAGCTGCGCGTCGAGATCAAGCGCCTGCACCAGAAGCTCGAGAACACGATGATCTACGTCACCCACGACCAGATCGAGGCGATGACGCTGGCCGACCGCATCGCGGTCATGCGCGGCGGCATTATCCAGCAGCTCGATACGCCGCAGGCGATCTATTCGCGCCCCGTCAACCGCTTCGTCGCCGGCTTCATCGGCTCCCCCGGCATGAATTTCATCGAGGGTGAAGTGGTCGGCGGTGCCGCCCCCGCCTTCGACGCCGGCGGCATCAAGGTGCCGCTGGACCGCTACGAGTTCGGCGATGGCGGCGCGCGCGGCGGCAAGGCCGTCTTCGGCGTGCGGCCCGAGCATGTGGCGCTCGGCGATGCCGCTGCCGCCATGCCCTGCCAGTACGATGTCGAGGTGGAGATCGTCGAGCCGATGGGCTCCGATACGCTGGTCTGGGGCAAGTTCGCCGGCCAGAACCTCAGCTTCCGGGTCGAGACCGAACGCGCGGTTTCCGTGGGCGACCGCGTGCGGATCGGCTTCGACCCCGGCCGCGCTTCCCTGTTCGACGCCGACGGCGGCGAGCGCATCTGAAACTGACCCGAACGACGGATACTGCAATGAACTGGTCTTTCCAACTTTACTCCGCGCGCAAGTTCCAGCCGTGGGAAAACGTGTTCAAGACGGTCGCCGCTGCCGGCTATACGCAGGTGGAAGGCTTCGGCGGCATCTACGAAGACCCGTCGGCGCTGCGCGCGCAGCTCGACGCCAACGGCCTGTCCATGCCGACCGGGCATTTCTCGCTCGACATGCTGGAGAACGATTTTGCCACCGCGCGGCGCATCGCCGAAACGCTGGGCATCGGCACGCTGATCTGTCCGCACATCGCGGCCGAATTTCGTCCCACCGACGAGGCGGGCTGGCGCTCCTTTGCCGCCCGGCTCGCCGCCGTTCACGAGAACTGCCGCAAGGCCGGCCTGCGCTTTGCGTGGCACAACCACGATTTCGAGTTCGTGCCCTGCAAGGACGGCTCCGTGCCGCAGCGTGTCATCCTCGATGCCGCGCCAGAGATCGGCTGGGAGATCGACGTCGCCTGGGTGGTGCGCGGCGGGGCAGACCCGCTGGCATGGATCGGCGACTACGCCTCGCGCATCGTAGCCGCCCATGTGAAGGACATCGCTCCGACCGGCGTTGCCGAGGACGAGGACGGCTGGGCCGATGTCGGCCACGGCACGATGGACTGGCCCGGCATCATGAAGGCGCTGCGCGAGAAGACGCCCGCCCGCGTGTTCGTGATGGAGCACGACAATCCCAACGATGTCGGCCGCTTCGCGCGCCGCTCCATCGAAGCAGCCAGAAACCTGTAGGGGCACGGCTGGAACATGAAAGTCGCGGCGGCCTCATACCCCCATCCCTTAAGGGGAAGGACGTCGCCGGCGGCTCAGAATCCCCCTCCCCGTTGAGGGGAGGGGTAAGGGGTGGGGTGCCTCAGGCGACCGCCCCGCCGAAAAATCAGGGGGATCGACGGTGCGGTCCGGCAAGAACTCATTTCTAGGAGCATCATAAAATGGCGAGGAAACTCGGAGTCGGCGTGATCGGCTGCGGAAACATCTCGGCGGCCTATTTCAAGCTCGCGCCCCTTTTCAAGGGCGTGGAGATGCGTGCCTGCGCTGACCTTGACCCGAAGGCGGCGGAGGCCCGCGCCAAGGAATTCGGCGTCCGTGCGGAAACCGTGGAAGGGCTGCTTGCGGCCAACGACATCGACATCGTCGTCAACCTCACGACTCCTGCTGCGCATTACGAGGTTTCCCGGGCGATCCTCGACGCGGGCAAGCACGTTTATTCGGAAAAGCCGTTCGTCCTGTCGGTTAAGGAGGGGCAGGATCTGGCGAAGCGCGCCGCGAAGAAGGGGCTGCGCGTCGGCTCGGCGCCCGACACGTTCCTGGGCGGCGCCCATCAGCTCGTGCGCAATCTGATCGACACGGGCAAGGTCGGGCGCGTCACCAGCGGCACCTGCTACGTGATGAGCCACGGCATGGAGCACTGGCACCCCAACCCGGATTTCTTCTTTGCGCCGGGCGGCGGGCCGATCCTCGACCTCGGGCCCTACTACATTTCCAATCTGGTGCAACTCATCGGTCCCGTGACGCGCGTCGCAGCCCTTGCGAGCATCCCTGCGAAGGAGCGCACGATCACGTCCAAGCCGCGCTTCGGCCAGAAGATACCGGTCACGACGCCCACCACGATCCATGCGCTGCTCGAATTCGCCAACGGCGCGACGATCACCTTCAACGCAAGCTGGGACGTGTGGAAGCACGGCCATGCGCCCATCGAGCTCTACGGCGAGGAAGGCACCATCTTCGTGCCCGATCCCAATTTCTTCGGCGGCGACGTGATGTTCACCAACCGGGCCGACCCAGTGAAGAAGCTGCCGAAGTGGCAGCACGCCTTCTCCGTGCCCAACCAGCAGCATGCGCAGGGAATGATGGCCAATTACCGCGCGTCTGGCCTTGCCGACATGGCTTTGGGCATCCTGGAAGACCGGCCGCATCGCTGCTCGCTGGAGTTTTCGCTGCATGTCATCGACGTGATGACCGGCATTCTCAAGTCCGGCGAGACGGGCAAGTTCGTGGCGATGCAGACGACCTGCGAGCGCCCCGCCGCGCTTTCGCCGGCGGATGCCAAGGCTATGCTGGCGAAGAAGAAATAGTTACGAAAGGGCCGGCGCCTGTGCGCCGGCCCTCTCGTGAAAGGAACAGACATGACCTGGCAGCCAGCTGACACCCGCTACGATTCGATGATCTACAACCGCTGCGGCCGGTCGGGACTGAAGCTGCCTGCCATCTCGCTCGGTCTCTGGCACAATTTCGGCGGCGATACCCCCCACGAGACAAAGCGTGCCATCTGCCGCAAGGCTTTCGACCTCGGCATCACTCACTTCGACCTCGCAAACAATTACGGCCCGCCTCCGGGCTCCGCCGAAGTCGCCTTCGGCGAGATGCTGCGCGCCGACTTTGCCGGCTATCGCGACGAGATGATCATCTCGACCAAGGCCGGCTACAACATGTGGCCCGGTCCCTACGGCGAGTGGGGCAGCCGCAAATACGTACTCGCCTCGCTCGACCAGAGCCTCAAGCGCATGGGGCTCGACTATGTCGACATCTTCTATTCGCATCGCTTCGATCCCGAGACCCCGCTCGAAGAGACCATGATGGCGCTCGACCACGCGGTGCGGTCCGGCAAGGCGCTCTATGTCGGCCTGTCGTCCTACAACTCCAAGCGAACCCGTGAGGCCGTGGCGATCCTCAGGCAGCTCGGCACCCCGTGCCTCATCCACCAGCCCAGCTATTCGATGATCAACCGCTGGGTGGAGGAGGACGGTCTTCTCGACACGCTGGACGATCTCGGCATCGGCTCCATCGTGTTCTCGCCGCTCGCGCAGGGCATGCTCACCGACAAATATCTCGGCGGCGTGCCGGACGATGCCCGCGCCGCCCAGGGCAAGTCGCTGCGTCCGGAATTTCTCAACGAGCGCAACCTCGCCAACATTCGCGGCCTCAACGAGATTGCGAAAAAGCGCGGCCAGACGCTGGCCCAGATGGCGCTGGCGTGGGTGCTGCGCGCCCAGAAGTCCGGCGGCCGCGTCACCACGGCGCTCATCGGCGCCAGTCGGCCGGGTCAGGTCGAGGACTGCGTCGGCGCACTCGCCAACCTCGATTTCTCGCAAGCCGAACTCACCGAGATCGACACCTTCGCCCGCGACGCCGACATCAATCTCTGGGCGGCCTCGTCGGAGCGCAAGGGACCTCAGAGGAAGTAGGCGCGCATGCCGGGAGAGGGGAGAGCGATGAGAAACGCACCGATGATCCGCAATCCGATCCTGCCGGGATTCAACCCCGATCCTTCGATCTGGAGGGTGGGCGATGACTATTACGTCGCCACCTCCACCTTCGAGTGGTACCCCGGCGTGCAGATCCACCACTCGAAAGACCTCGTGAACTGGCGGCTGGTATGCCGCCCGCTCGATCGCGCGACCCAGCTCGACATGCGCGGCAACCCGGATTCCGGCGGCATCTGGGCGCCGTGCCTGTCGTTTGCCGACGGGCTGTTCTGGCTGGTCTATACCGATGTGAAGCGGCTCGACGGCGCGTTCAAGGATGCGCACAACTACATCGTCACCGCGCCTTCCATCGAAGGCCCGTGGTCCGACCCGGTCTACGTCAATTCGTCGGGCTTCGACCCGTCGCTCTTCCACGACGATGACGGCCGCAAATGGTTCCTCAACATGCTGTGGAACCATGTCTCGTCGGGCGTCGGCGGCCAGCCGAAGCACCCGTCCTTCGCAGGCATCCTGCTGCAGGAATGGGACCCGAAGACGAAGACTCTGACGGGCGAGGCACGCAACATCTTCGCCGGCAGCCCGCATGGGCTTGTCGAAGGGCCGCATCTCTTCAAGCGCGGCGGCTGGTACTATCTCACGACCGCGGAGGGCGGCACCGGCTACGACCATGCCGTGACGATGGCACGGTCGCGCACCATCGACGGCCCCTACGAGATGCACCCGCTGACCCATCTCATCACCTCCAAGGACGCTCCCGACGCGACCCTCCAGCGCGCCGGGCACGGCCAGATGGTGGAGACGCCGCAGGGCGAGGTCTATCACACGCACCTGACGTCTCGCCCGCTGCCCGGCCTGCGGCGTTCTCCGCTCGGCCGTGAGACGGCGATCCAGAAATGCGTCTGGAAGGAGGATGGCTGGCTCTACCTGGAGCAGGGCGGACAGGTTCCGGCATCCGAGGTTACTCCACCCGAGGATACCTCAAATGCACTTGCTCCGGATGATACCCTCAACGACGCCTCTGAGACTACCAAACGGTACGATTTTGACGGTGGAACGCTCCCGCTGGACTTCCAGTGGCTGCGCACGCCGCATTGGGAACGACTGTTCTCGCTCTCCGACAGGCCCGGCTTCCTGCGGCTCTACGGGCGTGAATCCATCGGCAGCTGGTACGAGCAGGCGCTCGTCGCGCGCCGTCAGGAGGCGTTCGATTTTCGTGCCGAAACCGAAGTCGACTTCGCGCCCAAGTCGTTCCAGCAGGCCGCCGGTCTGACCCACTACTACAACCGCCACAAGTTTCATTTCGTTGCCGTAACGCATGACGCGCGGCTCGGCCGGGTGCTCACCGTGATGAGCTGCCCCGGCGACTGGCCGGACGGAAGGCTGGTTTTTCCGCTCGCAGATCCCATCGCCCTGCCACCCGAAGGGCCGGTCGGGCTCGCGGCCGAAGTGCGCGGAGCCGACCTCGTCTTCAGCTACTACGTCGACGGCGAATGGCGGCAGGCAGGCCCGGTTCTGGACGCCAGTGTAATCTCGGATGAAGGCGGGCGCGGCGAGCACGGTTCCTTCACCGGCGCGTTCGTCGGAATGGCCGCCTTCGACACCAGCGGTTCGGGCCTTTGCGCCGACTTCGACTGGTTCAGCTACAGGCGCGGTGGATGAAGAGCGAGATCGTCACCCACGACCTCGCGACCGGCAGCGAGCGGGTCGTTCTGGCCACCGACCAGCTGGTCGAGGCTCCGAACTGGTCGCCAGACGGAAAGTTCATTGTTTTCAACGGTGAAGGCCTCATCTGGCGGCTCGATCTGGCGGCGGGTGCACGGCCGGAACGCATCGACACCGGCTTCGCCACAGGCTGCAACAACGACCACGGCATCTCGCCCGACGGCACCACCCTCGTCATCTCCGACAAGACCGAAACCGGCCATTCCTGCATCTACACGCTGCCTATCGCAGGCGGCGCGCCGAAGCGGGTGACGCAAAACGTGCCTTCGTGGTGGCACGGCTGGTCGCCGGATGGAAAAACGCTGGCCTATGCTGCTGCCCGCGACGGCGTCATGGGCATCTACACCATCCCCGCCGCCGGCGGTGAGGAGACCTGCCTGATCGACGGCGGCGGACATTATGATGGGCCTGACTATACGCCTGACGGCGACTGGATCTGGTTCAATTCCGACCGGGGCGGCTCGATGCAGCTCTGGCGCGTGCGCCCCGACGGCTCCGGCATGGGCCGGATGAGCGACGACGACCGCGTCAACTGGTTTCCGCATCCCTCTCCTGATGGAGCCGCGGTGCTCTACCTGGCCTATGAGGCGGGCACCGAAGGCCATCCGCGCGACCGGGAGGTGGAACTGCGCCTGACGAACCCCGACGGCGGCGACATCCGCACCGCTGTCAGCCTCTTTGGCGGGCAGGGGTCGATCAACGTGCCCTGCTGGGCGCCCGACTCGACCGCCTTCGCCTATGTGCGCTATGCGCGACCATGAATCCCGGACACGAAAGGACCACCAGATGCCAACGACGATGAAGGGCCCGGCCATATTCCTGGCGCAGTTCGCGGGCGACGAAGCGCCTTTCAACACGCTGCCATCTATCGCGAAATGGGCCGCCGGCCACGGCTACAAAGGCATCCAGATCCCCAGCGGCGATGCCCGGCTGTTCGATCTGGAAAAGGCCGCGTCCTCTAGGGATTACTGCGACGAGATAACGGGGCTGTGCGCAGAAGCGGGCGTCGAGATCACCGAGCTCTCCACCCACATTCAGGGCCAGCTCGTCGCCGTCCACCCGGCCTATGACGCGCAGTTCGACGGCTTTGCGCCCGAGGCGGTACGCGGCAACCCGAAGGCGCGACAGGAGTGGGCGGTCGAGCAGATGAAGCTCGCGGCCAGGGCCTCGCGCAATCTCGGCCTGCCAGGCTCCGTTTCGTTCACCGGTGCGCTGGCCTTCCCCTATCTCTACCCATGGCCGCAACGGCCGGCCGGGCTGGTCGAAGAAGCGTTTAGCGAGCTTGGCCGCCGCTGGAAGCCGATCCTCGACGTCTATGAGGATGCGGGCTGCGATGTCGGGTTTGAAATCCATCCGGGCGAAGACGTGTTCGACGGCGCGACTTTCGAGATGTTCCTCGACGCGGTCGGCGGCCACAAGCGCTGCATGATAAACTACGATCCGTCGCACTTCGTGCTGCAGCAGCTCGACTATCTCGCCTTCATCGACATCTATCACGAGCGCATCTCCGCCTTCCACGTCAAGGACGCCGAGTTCAATCCGACGGGGCGGCAGGGGGTCTATTCCGGCTATCAGGGCTGGGTGGACCGCGCCGGCCGCTTCCGCTCGCTCGGCGACGGGCAGGTCGATTTCGGCGGCATCTTCTCCAAGCTGGCTCAGTACGGCTATGACCGCTGGGCGGTTCTGGAGTGGGAATGCTGCCTCAAGCACCCGGAAGACGGTGCGGCAGAAGGTGCGCCCTTCATCGACCACCACATCATCCGGGTGACGGAGAAGGCCTTCGACGATTTCGCCGGCTCCGGTACGGACCGCGCGGCGCTGCGAAAGATGATGGGCATAGGATAAGGCCGCCAGCCTCTCGACAATGGATGGCTGGCAGGCTAGGCGGGCGGCAGATCAACCGGAGCCGCCCGTCATGACCGGAACCATCATCGCACCGTCCGTTCTTTCGGCCGATTTCTCCCGCCTCGGCGACGAGGTGGAAGCGGTGGTTGCCGCCGGCGCGGACTGGATACACCTCGACGTGATGGATGGCCATTTCGTGCCCAACATCACCTTCGGCCCGCAGGTCATCAAGGCGATCCGCAACCGCACCGACAAGGTGTTCGATTGCCACCTGATGATCGCGCCGACCGATGCCTATCTGGCCGCCTTCGCCGACGCCGGATGCGACATCATCACGGTTCACGCCGAGGCAGGCCCGCATCTCGACCGCTCGCTTCAGGCGATCAAGGCGCTGGGCAAGAAGGCGGGCGTATCGCTCAACCCTTCGACGCCCGAAAACGTCATCGAATATGTACTCGACCGGCTCGACCTGGTGCTGCTGATGACGGTCAATCCCGGTTTCGGAGGCCAGGCGTTCATCCCCTCGGTGGTCGAGAAAGTGCGCCGCGTAAAGGCGCTGATCGGCGACCGGCCGATCGACATCGAGATCGACGGCGGGATCACGCCCGAGACGGCACCTCTGGTCACCGCCGCCGGCGCCAATGTGCTGGTGGCGGGATCGGCGGTGTTCAAGGGCGGGTCCAAGGAAGTCTACGCCAGGAACATCGGTGCGATCCGCAACGCAGCCGACATGGCCATCGGACGGATGGTGTAACGCCTGCGCACTAAACCCTGTAGCCGATCCGTAGCCCGCCCCAGTGGCGGCCTCGGACCGTGATCGGCGCGGACACGTCCTTCATCAGCACGAAATTGCCGCCGCCCATGTCGCGCCGATAGGTTTGCAGCAGGAAGGGGCGCGTGTTGCGGCCCGCACCGAGCCCGGTGCGATCCCCGAAGATGCGGTGGTTGCGGCAGTTGGCGGCGTTCCAGACTGGATCGTCGCTCTGCGGCCGCGAGTAGACGAGATTGTGCGTCGGCAGGTAGCCGTTGCGGTCCACCGCCGCGCAGAACACGATGCGCTCGTGCATGGCGAGAACCGGCTCCTGGATCGCGGGCAATTGCGCATCGGTAAACGCGGTGAAGCGCGTCAGCACCTGCTCGGGGTTGGAGCCCGGCACGGCGCGGTAGTCTTCATCGAAGAGATCGGAAAGGCTGAGGCGGCCGCTGTCGACCGCCGCCTCGAACAGCGCGGCGATCTCGCCCGCACGATGCTGGCAAATCTCGATCAGCGGGGTATCGGGGGTCTCTATGCCGGAGCTGGCGATGAAGAGGATGAAATCCTCCGAGATGTCCAGGATCGCCTGCGATCTCTTGCCGGCGGCGCCGAGCTTGGTATCGCTTTCCCGCGTCATGGCGACGATGGAGCGCAGATGGTCGCGTACGTCCTCGCTGGCGGCGATGTTGCGCTGTACGGGCTCGGCCATGCCGTCGATGCGGTCGGCGAGCTGCTCGACGGTGGCGACGAGAGACTGGATCGTGCGGGTGGATTCGCTGGCCCGTGCCGACGCTTCGATGGCGGCTTCGGCGGTCGCCGCGCTGTCCCTGGTCGACCGGTTCAGCTCCGTCAGCGTATCCTGAAGGGCGGCCAGGCTCGCCTCGTTCTGCTTGGCTGCGCTGCCGATCTGATCGGCCAGCGCCTTGACCGCGCTGCCGATGACGGCGAAGCCCTTGCCGGCGTCGCCCAGCCTCGCCGCCTCGATCGAGGCATTGAGCGCGACGAGCTGCGTTTCGCGCGCGATCTCGTTGATGGACGCGCTGGCGTTTCGCACCAGCTTGATCGTCTCCGTCACCTTCGCCAGCGATGCGGCGAAACCGATGACGCCCTGGCTCAGCGACTGCATGTTTTCGACCGCGCCTGCCAATGTGTGCGCCACCGTGTCGGCGCTGCTGGAAAGGATCGCGCGCGTCTGCCCGGCCGAGGCGCGGGCCTGCTCCATGGATGAGGCCAAGCTGGCATTGGCCGCATTGGTGGCGTCCGCCGAGCGCACGACGTTGCGCAACGTGTCGAGTTGGCGGCGGCCCAGGCCGCCCAGATCCTCTATGATGCCGACGATGTCAGCGATCTCGATGCCGAGACGGCTCGCGCGCTCGCCTATGGCCGCGATGTCGACATCATGGCCGGCTGCATCGTCGTTTGCCACGGCGCGAAGCTGCGCAAGGCTCATACGGATTCCTCCCCGCTCTCGCAAAAACCTGCCTGCTTCGCGTTACCTTTGTGTTAACCAAAACGCGTGGCGGGCGCGGATGGCGGGGCGATTAGACGAAAGTCTAGACCGAGATGAGGTCGGATTGAATCAGTTCTGTTTCTCCGATGGCGAGACGATCCGCTAGAAGGACGGCGAAGGCCGTATCTGGATACGGCCAAGTCCGTCCGACGACGCGGGCGCCCGCCAGCGGGAAACCCTTCGGGCCGGGTGCATTCGCGCCAATCCCTTCGGTCTTCGGATTTGGCCGTATCCCGATACGACCTGCACCGAAGCCCTTGATCTTGACCCGAATGCCCTCCGGCAGAACGATTCAATCCTACCTCATCTCGGTCTAGCGTGCGGTGGACCACGCGAACCAGAGCGCCACGCCCGCGAGCAGCGCTGAAAGGATGCGCCTGGCAATGCGCTCGCGCCGCGGGTCGGTCAGGAATGGTTCCAGCGCGCCGGCCAGGATTACGATGCCGGCGTGGATCGCTGTGGCGATGGTGACATAGACAAGCGTCAACGTCACGGTTTGCGCCAGCAGCGGCCGCGAGGCGTCGATGAAGGTGGGAAGTACCGCCACGTAAAAGACGGCGGCCTTCGGATTCAAAAGGTTGGTGACCAGCCCGCGAAAGAAATGGCGCGTCGTGGTTTCGCCCATCGTGGCCACCACGTCGCCATCGCCGCGCCAGCCGTCCCACGCAAGGTAGAGCAGGAAGAGTACGCCCGCCCAGCGCAGGATCTCGTAGGCCAGATGCGAGGCGGATACGAGTTGCGCGACGCCGAACGCCGCGGCCAACCCGATGATGGTGAGGCCGAGCGCGATGCCGGCCACCGTGGCGAAGCCGATGCGCCTGCCGCCCGATGCCGAAACAAGCGCCAGATAGGTCATGTTCGGCCCTGGCGTCAGCTCGATGATGGTCGCCGTCAGCGCGAAGGAAAGGAGTGTCGGCAGCGCGAGCGGAAGCGCCGCCTCCATCTCAGTGCGCCTCGTCCCAGTTGTGCGCCGCGCGGGCATCCACATGCAACGGAACCTTCATGGAAAGGGCCGGCATTGCAGCGTTCTCCATCACGTCGCGGATGACGGGGATGGCGCGCTCCACCTCGCCTTCCGGCGCTTCGAAGATGAGTTCGTCATGCACCTGCAACAGCATGCGCGTGTTCTCGAGGCCCGCTTTCTCCAGTGCGCCTTCCATGCGGACCATGGCGCGGCGGATGATGTCGGCCGCCGAACCCTGAATCGGCGCGTTGATGGAGGCGCGCTCGTTGAAGGCGCGGATCGACGGGTTGGGCGAGCGGATTTCGGGATAGTGCGCGCGCCTGCCGAAGATGGTTTCGACATAGCCGTTTTCGCGCGCGAAGGCCTTGGTCGCCTCCATGTAGTCGCGGATGCCGGGAAAGCGCTCGAAATACTTCTTGATATAGCTCCCGGCCTCCTCGCGAGGGATCGACAACTGGTTGGCCAGACCGAAGGCCGATATGCCGTAGATGATGCCGAAATTGATCGCCTTGGCGCGGCGGCGCACCTCGCCGGGCATGCCTTCGACGGGCACGGAGAACATCTCCGATGCTGTCATGGCGTGGATGTCCACGCCGTCGGCGAACGCCTGCCGCAGCTGCGGAATGTCGGCGACATGGGCAAGCACGCGCAGCTCGATCTGGCTGTAGTCTGCCGAGATCAGCAGGTTGCCCGGCTCGGCGATGAAGGCGGTTCTGATCTTGCGGCCTTCCGCCGTGCGCACGGGGATGTTCTGAAGGTTGGGCTCCGACGAGGAAAGCCGGCCGGTTGTGGTAGCGGCCAAGGCATAGCTGGTGTGAACGCGCTTGGTCTCGGGGTGGATATAACCCGGGAGCGCATCGGTATAGGTGGATTTGAGCTTGGTGAGCTGGCGCCAGTCGACGATCTTGCGCGGCAGCTCGTGACCCTCGGCGGCAAGATCCTCCAGAACTTGTGCGGAGGTGGACCACTGACCGGTCTTGGTCTTGGAGCCGCCGGGCAGGCCCATGCGCCCGAACAGGATGTCGCCCAGCTGCTTGGGCGATCCGATGGTGAAACGCTCGCCGGCGAGCTGGTAGATCTCGTCTTCCAGCGCGGCGGCACCCTGCGCGAGATCGCCGGAAAGCCGCGACAGGATTTGACGGTCTACCGAGATGCCGCGCTGCTCCATGCGGGCCAGAACCGGCACCAGCGGGCGCTCCAGCCGCTCATAGACGGAAACCAGCCCCTTCTCGACAAGACGCGGCTTGAGCACGCGCCACAACCGGAGCGTCACGTCGGCATCCTCGGCCGCGTAGGTGGTGGCCTTTTCGAGATCGACCAGATCGAAGGTGATGAGCGACTTGCCCGAGCCGCATACGTCCTTGAAGGCGATGGGGGTGTGGCCCAGCCAGCGTTCAGACAGTGCGTCCATCCCGTGCCCGCCGAACACGCCGGCGTCGAGCACATAGGAGATCAGCATCGTGTCGTCATAGGGCGCGACGTCGATGCCGTGCCGGTGCATCATAACGAGGTCGTATTTCAGGTTCTGCGCGATCTTCAGGACCGAGCGGTCCTCCATAAGCGGCTTCAGCGCCGCCAGCGCCTCGCGGGCGGGTATCTGGCCCTCGATCTGCCCGCCGCCGAGCAGGTCGCCTGCACCCGATTTGTGGATCAGCGGCACATAGGCCGCGCGGCCCGGACGGATGGCGAGCGAGAAGCCGCAAAGCTCCGCCTGCATCGGGTCGAGCGAGGTGGTCTCGGTGTCGAAGGCGACGACGCCTTCCTCGCGGGCTTCCTCGATCCATGCCCTGAGGGTCGCGATGTCGCGGATGCAGGTGTAGGCGGTGGTATCGACCTTGCCGGCGACGGCTTCGGCCAGGCGCGCGGCGGCCAGTGCGGCGGGCGTATTCTGCGCCTCGCGCGCTTCCGGCGTCGGGGCGACATCGCCGCTCGAAGCGGCCTCGGGGTCGGAAACGGGCGCTGCCGTCAGGTCCGGTCCGTGTGCGTCGGCGCCCCACTGCACGTCGACGTGGGCGGGCTCGATCTCGGCCGCTTCCGTGCCGGACGCCTCGGCCACGCGCCGTGTCAGCGTGGTGAACTCCATCGTCTTGAGGAAGGAGATGAGCTTCGGCCCGTTGGGCGGCTGCAGCACCAGCGTGTCGAGCGCGTCGACATCGGGCACATCGTTCATGAGCCGGACCAGCTCGCGCGACATCAGCGCCTTCTCGCGGTTCTCGATCAGCGTCTCGCGACGCTTGTTCTGCTTGATCTCGTCGGCGCGCGCGAGAAGCGTGTCGAGGTCGCCGAACTCCTCGAGAAGCTGCGCGGCGGTCTTCTGGCCGATGCCCGGCACGCCCGGAATGTTGTCGACCGAGTCACCCATCAGCGCCTGAAGGTCGATCATCTTTTCCGGCGGCACTCCCCATTTCTCGATGACTTCGGGGACCTTGATCTCCTTGTCCTTCATCGGATCGTACATGGAGACAGTCGGGCCGACGAGCTGCATCAGATCCTTGTCGGAGGAGATGATCGTGGTGTCGCCGCCGGCCTCATGGGCCAGCCGTGCATAGGTGGCGATGAGGTCGTCGGCCTCGAAGCCTTCCATCTCGATGCAGGGCAGGTCGAACGCCTTGGTCGCGTGCCGGATCAGACCGAACTGCGGGATGAGATCCTCGGGCGGCGCGGAGCGGTTCGCCTTGTACTCGGGATAGAGATCGTTGCGGAACGTATGCGACGAATAGTCGAAGATGACGGCGAAATGGGTGGGCGTGACGCCCACATCCGTGTCGCGCGCGTTCTGCATCAGCTTCCACAGCATGTTGCAGAAACCCGACACCGCGCCCACCGGCAGGCCGTCGGATTTGCGCGTCAGCGGCGGAAGCGCGTGGTAGGCGCGGAAGATGTAGCCCGAGCCGTCGACAAGGAAGAGATGATCGCCTTTTTTCATGGGCAAACGGGTAGCGCGGGCCACGTGCGGTGTCCATGGGAAACAGCCGATCGCGCGGCCGTTCCTGCCATGCCGGGCGTCATCTGAAAGCATCACGCGCATGTTACATAAGTGTAATGTTCGTGCCCTTGAATCGCCACGTTCAAAGACCCAAATGCGGGTCATCGGCAATTTTCGCCGAGTCCGGAAATAGGCCCGTCCCCCGCCTGAACCGGACACTGCGGGAGCCTCATCCCCCTCTCCGGGCTCCCGCATCGTTTCGAGTAAGGCCGCCGTGGTTCCCCCTCCACCACGGCGGCACTTTTTTGTGCCGCTGGCATGAAAATGCGGGGCTTTTCGATCCGTCTTCCGAACGATACGTTCGCGGCGCAGAATCGAAAGGCACTTTCCCATGTCCGCAATCGCTCCCGTCCTCGACCGCATCGACGCCAACCTCGAAGCCAGCCTCGAACGCCTGTTCGCGCTGATCCGCATCCCCTCGATCTCCACCGACCCCGCCTATGCGAAGGATTGCCGCCGCGCGGCAGAGTGGCTGGTGGAAGACCTCAAGACGATCGGTTTCGACGCCAGCGTGCGCGACACGCCGGGCCATCCGATGGTGGTGGCGCATCACGACGGGCCGCAGGGCTCTCCGCATGTGCTGTTCTACGGCCACTACGATGTGCAGCCGGTCGATCCGCTGAACCTGTGGGATGCCGACCCGTTCGACCCGAAGGTCAAGGAACTGGAGCCCGGCCGCAAGGTCATTACCGGGCGCGGCTCGTCGGACGACAAGGGACAGCTCATGCTGTTCGTTGAAGCCTGCCGCGCGTGGAAGGAAGTGCATGGCAGCCTGCCATGCAGGATCACCCTGCTGTTCGAGGGCGAGGAAGAGTCGGGCTCGCCTTCGGTAAAGCCGTTCCTGGACGCAAACTCGGAAGAGCTGAAGGCAGACTTCGCCATGGTCTGCGATACCGGCATGTGGAACCGCGACACGCCGTGCATCACGGTCGGCCTGCGCGGGCTTGTCGGCGAGGAAGTGACTATTCACGCCGCCGAGCGCGACCTGCATTCGGGCGTCTATGGGGGTGCCGCGGCCAACCCGATCCGCATCCTCGCGAAAATCCTGGGCGACATGCACGACGAGACCGGCCGTATCACGGTCCCTGATTTCTACGACGGGGTCGAGGAAACGCCGAGCCAGATCAAGGCGGCGTGGGACAAGCTCGACATCAGCCCGCTGCTTGGCGACATCGGCCTGTCCGTGCCGTCGGGAGAGAAGGGGCGGTCGATCCCCGAAATGGTGTGGGCGCGGCCGACCGCCGAGTTCAACGGAATTTCCGGCGGCTATGAGGGCGACGGCTTCAAGACCGTGATCGCGGCGAAGGCATCGGCGAAAGTGTCGTTCCGCCTCGTCGGCAACCAGGATCCGGAAGCGATCCGCGCTTCCTTCCGCAAGTTCGTCGAAGACCGCATCCCCGCCGACTGCTCGGTCACCTTCGAGAAGCATGGCGGCTCGCCAGCGCTGCAGCTCGCGTATGACGCGCCGATCGTGACCAAGGCCGCATCCGCGCTGTCGGACGAATGGCCCAACAAGGCGTTGGTGCTGGCAATGGGCGGCTCGATCCCGATCGTCGGCGACTTCAAGCGCAGGCTGGGCATGGAAACGCTGCTGGTCGGTTTCGGGCTGGACGACGACCGCATCCATTCGCCCAACGAGAAGTATGACCTGTCGTCGTTCCACAAGGGCCAGCGCAGCTGGGCGCGCATCCTGGCCGCGCTGACGGCATAGACGGGAGGGTAGACAGATGACGATCCGCTTTCACCGGGGCGACCTCGCCGACCTCTCCAACTACGATGTCGATGCAGTCGCCATCGATACCGAGACGCTGGGGCTAAACCCGCATCGCGACCGGCTGTGCGTGGTCCAGCTCTCGCCGGGCGACGGCACGGCCGACGTGGTCCAGATCACGCCGGGGCAGAAGCGTGCGCCCAACCTCGTGTCGCTGCTGAAGAACCGCAAGATCACCAAGCTGTTCCACTTCGGGCGCTTCGATCTGGCGGTGCTTTATCATGCGTTCGGTGCCATGCCGGAGCCGGTGTTCTGCTCCAAGATCGCATCGCGGCTGACCCGCACCTATACCGACAGGCACGGGCTCAAGGACATCTGCAACGAACTGCTGGGCGTCAGCCTGTCGAAGGTGCAGCAGTCATCGGACTGGGCGGCCGAAACGCTGTCGCCGGAACAGCTGGAATACGCCGCCTCGGACGTCCTTTATCTCCACCAGCTTCGTGAGAAGCTGAACTTCAGGCTGGAACGGGACGGTCGGGTTAAGGAGGCGGACGCCTGCTTCCGCTTCCTGCCTACGCGCGCCAAGCTGGACCTGATGGGCTGGGACGAGCAGGACATCTTCGCCCACTCGTAGTCATGGCTCACGAAGCCGTCGGGCTGCCCGCCAACTGCGGCTTGGCGGGCGCGCGATCGATATAGGCCCAGTCCGGCCGCTCGAACAGGAAGCGGCCGCGGCCCGTCCACTGGACGAGGCCGTAGAGCACTACCGGCCCGGTAACGCCGGCGATCGTGACCAGCAGCGCGACCATACCGATATCCGTGATGATCCCGGTGCGGATGAGCACCACGCGCGCAACCGCCATCGGCAGGAAGAAGGCCAGGTAGATGACGATCGAGTGTGCGCCGAGCCATGTAAGCCATTGCGACCACGACGCCTGAGAAAGCAGCGCCGATACGGCGACGATCGCCATGGCGCCTGCACCACCGAGCGCGAGCGACAGGACGGGCAGCGCCGCCAGCCCCGCGCCGCCACCCGCCGCGCCGTCCGACTGGAGGAGGAAGGCTAGCGAGGACGGCGCGGGGGTGAAAACGAAGATGCCGTTGACGACGGCCCAGAGCGCCAGAAGCGCGCCGGCTTTGGCGCGGTTGGCCAGAACCCATTCGGCGAGGTCGAAGATGCGCGCCGCCAGCGCGTAGCCGGCGAAGAAATAGACGTAGCGCGCGCAGAATTCGTCGAACAACATCGCGCCGGTATGGATCGGCAGCATCTCGAGCACGGCCGCCCACGCCAGCACCAGCCACACAGGCAGGCCCTTCACCAGCCGGGTGAAGACGAAGAAGATCGGCAGGATGTAAACGAACCACAGCGTGCCGAAGGGCTGTACGAAGGCCCAGAGATACTCGGAGATCGGAGCTGCAATGCCGTCCTCGGCGACCATTCCCGGAGCCTTGAAGGCGAACTGGATGGTCAGCCAGAGAATGTAGAAGTACAGGAAGTGGATGACCTTGCGGTCGATGTAGCGCAGCCACGGCCGGTCTATGACGAGGCCGAGGAACAGCCCGGAGATGAGAAAGAAGTCGGGCATTCGGAACGGGCGGGCGAATGCGACCACGTCGTGCATGAAGCCTTCGCCACCCATGGCGATGCCGACGCCGAGCGTCGAGTGCATCATGACCACGAAGATGATGCAGATGCCTTTTGCGGTATCGACCCAGCCGACACGCGATGCGGATTCAGCCATTTTCCTGCTCCCTGCAAGGCCGCCTTCTGGCAGTTCTTGGAAGCAGCTTAGCGCACAAACGCCACCGAACCGTTAATCGGAACCGGCATGAGAATGTGGCGGAACAGGCGCTTCAGCGGTCCGTTGCAAGCAAGCAAAATTCCTTTCCCGGCCGTTAATCGCGCATCTTCGTGCAAAAACTATTCCCGCAAGGCAATTGCATTGCGGAAACCGTACCTGACCTTGCGTCGGCCAGATTCCCGCTTGCTCTCCGTTATCGCATGCTCATAATCGCG
Organism: Neoaquamicrobium microcysteis; assembly: GCF_008180155.1. Classification (GTDB taxonomy): domain Bacteria; phylum Pseudomonadota; class Alphaproteobacteria; order Rhizobiales; family Rhizobiaceae; genus Aerobium; species Aerobium microcysteis. The sequence continues at coordinate 126,707 of NZ_VSZS01000060.1, forward strand.
CCCAGCCCGGGCGGGGGCTTAATTCCAGAGGAGGCAATAACGATGTTGCAGAATATCATGAAGGCGGCGCTGCTTTCGGCCGCAGTGGTTGTTACCGGCGTTGCAGGCGTTTCGCAGGCATTCGCCGAAGTGGTCTACAACCGCGGTAACGATACCGACCCGACTACACTCGACCATCACAAGACTTCGACGGTCGCCGAGGGCAACCTCATGCGCGACCTCTACGAGGGTCTCGTCGTCCAGAACAACGTCGCCGAGGTCGTGCCCGGCGTCGCAGAGAGCTGGGAAATCTCGGATGACGGCCTGACCTACACCTTCAAGCTGCGTGAAGACGCCAAGTGGTCGAACGGCGACCAGGTGAAGGCCAGCGACTTCGTGTTCGCTTACCAGCGCATCCAGAACCCCGAAACGGCCGCGCCTTACGCTAACATGCTCTACCCGATCAAGAACGCCGAGGCGATCAACAAGGGCGAGATGGAGCCGTCGGAGTTGGGCGCCAAGGCCGTCGACGACACCACGCTGGAAATCACGCTGAACCAGCCGACCCCGTATTTCCTCGAGCTTCTGACTCACCAGACCGGACACCCGCTGCATCAGGCTTCGGTCGAGGAGCATGGCGACCAGTTCACCCGTCCGGGCAACATGGTCACCAACGGCGCCTACATGCTGGAAAGCTTCACGCCCAACGACAAGATCACCATGCGCAAGAACCCGCACTTCCATGATGCGGACAATGTGCAGATCGATGTCGTCAACTTCATCCCGTTCGAGGATCGCGCGACCTGCCTGCGCCGCTTCGAAGCCGGTGAAGTGCTGTCGTGCTCGGACCTCGACAACCAGCAGATGGACTACATGAAGGAGAATCTGGGCGAGCAGGTTCGCGTCGCGCCCTATCTCGGCACTTATTACCTGCCGGTGAAGGTGAAGAAGGAAAAGTTGGCCGATCCGCGTGTTCGTCAGGCGCTTTCCATGGCGATCGATCGCGAGTTCCTGGCCACCGAAATCTGGCGCGATTCCATGTTGCCGACCTACTCCTTCGTGCCGAAGGGCATCGGCAACTACGGCGAGAACGCCGAGCTGCCTTACGCCAACGACGACATCCTCGATCGCGAGGATGCGGCCAAGGCGCTGCTGGAAGAGGCTGGCGTTGAAGAAGGTTCGCTGACGGTCGAGCTGCGCTACAACACGTCGGAAAACCACAAGAACACGATGACCGCCATCGGCGACATGCTGAAGAACATCGGCGTCAACTCCACCATCGTCGAGATGGAGGGCACCGGATACTTCGACTACATGAAGCAGGATGGCGACTTCGACATCACGCGCGCCGGCTGGATCGGCGACTACTCCGATCCGCAGAACTTCCTGTTCCTGTTCGAGAGCGAGAACCTGGGCTTCAACTATCCGCGCTGGGAAAACGCCGAATACGACGCGCTGATGAAAAAGGCCGGCGAGACCATCGATATCGACGAGCGCGCCGCCGTGCTGAAGGAAGCCGAGACCCTGCTTCTGGAAGAGCTGCCGATCATCCCGATCATGTACTATTCCTCCGGTTCGCTCGTTTCCGAGAAGCTGCAGGGCTGGGAAGACAATGTGATGAACGTCCACGGCACCCGCTGGATGTCCATCGCGCAGTAATAGTCCACCACGATCTGCCCATGCGCGGCCCCCGCGCATGGGCATTTTTGACCGGAGCAGGTCATGTTCGCATATGTGCTCAGGCGTTTCGCCGGCGCGGTGCCGACGCTTTTCATCATCGTCACCATCGCTTTCTTCATGATCCGGCTGGCGCCGGGCGGTCCGTTCGACCTCGAACGGCCCCTCGACCCGCTCATCATGGCGAACCTCGAACGCGCCTTCAATTTCGACAAGCCGCTGTGGCAACAGTACCTGATCTATCTGGGCAACCTGGCTCAGGGCGATCTGGGGCCGTCCTTCACGCGGCGCGACTTCACCGTGATGGATCTGTTCCGCACCGGTCTTCCGGTCTCGATCCAGATCGGCGGCATGGCGCTGTCCATCGCGCTCGTGGTCGGCGTGTTTCTAGGCGCGCTGGCTGCTCTTCGGCAGAACACATGGGTCGATTACATGGTGGTCGGTACGGCCACCTTCGGCATCACCATTCCCACCTTCGTGATTGCGCCGCTGCTGTCGCTGTTCTTCGGCGTGATGATGGGTTGGCTGCCGGCCGGCGGCTGGGGCACGTGGCAGCACATGGTGCTGCCGATCGCAACGCTGGCGCTGCCGCAGATCGCCATCATCGCACGATTGACACGGGGCGCGACCATCGAGGCGCTTCGCTCCAACCACGTGCGCACCGCGCGCGCCTACGGCCTGCCGAACTACGTGGTCGTCGGCGTGCACGCGCTGCGCGCAGCCATCCTGCCGGTGGTTTCCTATCTGGGACCGACGGCGGCAGCACTTCTGACCGGGTCGGTGGTGGTCGAGACCATCTTCGGGATTCCCGGCATCGGGCGTTATTTCGTGCAGGGCGCGCTGGGGCGCGACTACACGCTGGTGATGGGGACGGTGGTGGTGATTGCGTGCTTCGTGATCGTCTTCAACCTGATCGTCGACATTCTTTATGCGTGGCTCGATCCGCGCGTGCGCTACGATTGAGGAGACGGGCATGACCGATACCGTACTCCCCGTTGAACATCATGCCGCCGGCCGCTCCCTCGGCCAGGACGCGTGGATCCGCCTGCGGCGCAATCGTGCCGCGGTCGCAAGCGCCATCGTGCTGCTTCTGCTAGCGCTGGCGGGCATCGTCGGGCCGTGGCTGACGCCACACTCCTACGACCGCATCTACCCGCAATATGTGCGGGCGCCGGCCAGTCTCGAGGCCTACCCCAAGGAAGAGGCCATCCTGCCGGCCTTCGAAAGCGCACTGACGCGCGCACGAGTGCAGATCGGCGAGGTCGAGGTCTCCGGCTCGACGGTACGCGCGCCGGTCTCGGACGGCGAGGCGCTCGATCCGCGCATCGTGCGCTACATCGACCGCTCCGACCTATTCTCGAACGCAAGGCTCGAGGATGCGGACGGCAACCCGCTCGCCGAAGGCGCAAGCGAAGGCGTGATGGTGGCAGACGTGCAGCGCCTGCGCTTCCTGTTCGGCACCGACGCGAACGGGCGCGACCTGCTCTCGCGCATCCTCATCGGCATCCGCATTTCGCTCGCCATCGGCGTGCTGGCATCGGCGATGGCGCTGCTGCTCGGCGTGACCTACGGCGCGATTGCCGGCTATCTGGGCGGGCGCGTCGACAACCTGATGATGCGGGTGGTGGACATTCTCTATTCGCTGCCCTTCATCTTCTTCGTCATCCTGCTGGTGGTCTTTTTCGGGCGAAGTTTCGTGCTGATATTCATAGCCATCGGCTGTACCGAGTGGCTCGACATGGCGCGCATCGTGCGCGGCCAGACGCTGACCATCAAACGTCAGGAATATGTGCAGGCGGCAGAGGCGCTGGGCGTATCCGATGCAGGCATCGTGCGCCGCCACATCATCCCCAACGCGCTCGGTCCGGTCGTGGTGTTCGTGACCCTGCTGGTGCCCAAGGCGATCCTGCTGGAGAGCCTGTTGTCATTCCTGGGGCTCGGCGTGCAGGAGCCGCTGACCAGTCTCGGCCTGTTGATCGCGGAAGGCGCGTCCAACATGCGCGGCGCGGCGTGGCTGCTGATCTATCCGGCGGTGACGCTGACGGCGATCCTTTTCGCGCTGAACTTCCTCGGCGACGGCCTGCGCGATGCGCTCGATCCGAAGGACCGCTGAAATGGACAAGCAATCCATCCTCGAAGTGCGCGGCCTCAATGTCGAGTTCGAGACGAACGATGGCGTCGTTCATGCCGTCAAGGGCATCGATCTAGACGTGAAGCCGGGCGAGGCGGTCGCCATCGTAGGCGAGTCCGGGTCTGGCAAGAGCCAGACCACGATGGCGATGATGGGCCTCCTGGCCTCCAACGGGCGGGCGAGGGGCTCGGCCAGATATCGCGGGCAGGAGCTGATCGGCCTCTCGGAACGCAAGCTGAACCGCGTGCGCGGCGAGAAGATCACGATGATCTTCCAGGAGCCGATGACTTCGCTCGACCCGCTGTACCGCATCGGACGCCAGATCGCCGAGCCGCTGATCCACCATCGCGGCATGTCGGCGAAGGCGGCGCGTGCGCGCGTGATCGAATTGCTCGACCTCGTCGGCATCCCCAACCCCGAGCGGCGGGTGGATTCCTACCCGCACGAGATGTCGGGCGGGCAACGCCAGCGCGTCATGATCGCCATGGCGCTGGCCAACGATCCCGACGTGCTGATCGCCGATGAACCGACGACGGCGCTCGACGTGACGATCCAGGCGCAGATTCTCGCGCTGCTGGCCGAGCTTCAGCAGAAGCTCGGAATGGCCATCGTCTTCATTACGCACGATCTGGGGATCGTGCGGCGCTTCGCCGACCGGGTCTATGTGATGCGCTCGGGCGAGGTGGTGGAAGAGGGCGCTACGGAAACGCTCTTCGGCGCGCCGAAGCACCCCTACACGAAAATGCTTCTGGCTGCGGAGCCGACCGGCCGCAAGGCAGCCCCTCCCGCCGAAGCGCAGGTGTTGCTGGAAGGGCGCGACGTGGAGGTCGTGTTTGCCGCCGGAGGCGGGTGGTTCTCGCGCTCGGCCGGCGAGGTCCGCGCCGTCGACCACATCTCGGTCGCGCTGCGACAGGGCCAGACCATCGGAATCGTGGGCGAGTCCGGCTCCGGCAAATCCACGCTCGGCCGCGCGCTGCTGCGGCTTCTGCCCAGTGAGGGCACGGTGCGGTTTGTTGGGCAGGACATATCAGACGCCGACAAGCGCGCCATGCGCCCGCTGCGCAAGGAACTGCAACTCGTCTTCCAGGACCCGTTCGGTTCTCTGTCGCCGCGCATGACCGTGGGGCAGGTGGTGACCGAAGGGCTTAAAGTCCACGAGCCATCATTGCCGGCGCGCGAGCGTGACCGTCGCGCCGTGGAGGCGCTCAAGGAGGTGGGGCTCGATCCCGCAATGCGCAATCGCTATCCGCACGAGTTCTCCGGCGGACAGCGCCAGCGCATCGCGATTGCGCGCGCCATGATCCTGAAGCCCAAGGTGGTCGTGCTCGACGAGCCGACATCGGCGCTGGACCGCTCGGTGCAGAAGCAGATCGTCGATCTTCTGCGCGACCTGCAGAAGGCGCACGACTTGTCCTACCTGTTCATCAGCCACGACCTCGCGGTCGTCCGCGCCATGGCCGACCACATCATCGTCATGAGGCAGGGCAAGATCGTCGAGGAGGGGCCGACCGAGGCGATCTTCGACAATCCGCAGGAGCCCTATACGCAGGCGCTGATGGCCGCCGCTATCGACGGCACACCATTCCGCGAGGGTGTGGTGGAAGCTTAACCGCCAATACTCTATCAGTTTAGTAGACATTATTGACATCCTCGTCGGACGCGCCATACTCCCCCATGGCAAGTGCCTGCCGCCACTCATGTTCGATGACAGGAGATGACGATGATGCAGACATTGATCTACCGCGCGGAAGCGTTTCTGAAGAACGCTCTGCCCGTCGCGGAACAACCACGGGCAGATGGCGAGCCGGCCGCAACCGCTCCGGGATCGCAGCAATCCCGCGCCTCGGACCCGCTGCCTCAGCACGAGGAAAGTTTCTACTGGGCGTTGCACGCTCATTGGTAGGCAACCGCCCTCAACCTTTTCGGCCTCCACGCGTTTCCATCCGTTCCGGACGCTCGGCGTCGTTGCCAAAAGCAATGCGAGCGTGTGCACCAGCAGAGGAGATGGTCATGACACGCATTCTTCCGGCCCTTCACGAAGGGCATGCGCCAATTCACCTCCATGCGGCTTTTGAAGATGCCCTCCAGGCCTTCGAGGAGTGGGGGCTTGGCATAGACGAGCCAGTGGTCGCCTTCGAGGGGCGCGATGTTCCGATCAGTTCCGTATTCGGCCGGATGCGCACATGCTCCGACCTGCTGCCGCAGCGCATGCTCGATCTGGTTCGCGATGTCGCGGGACGTCATGCGGCGTCTCTCGAAGACGGGAGAACCAGCTATGCGGAAGCGGCGTTCATCCTACGCGCGCTTTGCGTAGAGCGGCTCCGCGACGAGGTATGAGGGAATTTCTGTCTCCGTTTTCGGAAGACTATGGAACGACGTTCCAATCCTTTCCGAAAATTAACAATCGACAAAGTCTACCAATTTTGTAGACTGATTGCCGGATGGAGGTGACGATGACATATGTGAGCAATCCGCGGCATGGCCGCAAGACTGCGAGAATCGACGCCGACAGGACGACCGTCCGCAATGTCGGGGCTGTAACCTACATCGCCTTCGCATTGTCAGTTGGCTTTGCTGCCGCCCTGATCTTCGGCTTCCTCGCCTGACGCATAGCGGGCGGCGGACGTCGCCCGCTTCATTATCAATTTCCAGATTCAGGAGTTCACAGGTCGGCTGCACCCGCAGCCGTCAACGGGGTTTGACGATCGAAAAAGGGAGATCGCCATGTCTATACGACTTACGCATGTTCCCGCCGACCAGACTGGTTTCGAAAGTGAGGGTGATGCACCCTTCTTCTTCGAAGCAGAAAGAGCGCTTCGCACGCTGCGGCATCTCGAGGACGCGGGTTTCGACGGGGTGCTGATCGACAGCGCCGGCGGCGTTCTTGCCAATCTCGACCTCGCCGCCCAGGCGGCCTCCGGCACCTCGGCGCTTCAGATCGCCATAGTCCATTCGCCGGGCATACTGGCACCCGATATCGCCGCCCGTCAGATCGCCGCGCTGGACGCAGCAAGTGCCGGCCGGATCGCACTGCGCATCGCAGCCGACGGCATCGGATCGCGGCGAAGTGGGCCGGCGAGCCACGCTGCGTCATTCGGCAGACTGAGCGAATATCTCGTGCTTTTGCGAAGGCTGTGGGCAAACGAAGCGCCTTTCGAGCATCAAGGGCCGTTCTACACCGTAAGGGACGGGTATGTCGCGCTGAAGGGACCGCAGGGCATGGCGATTCCGGTTCGCATGGGCGGGCTCTCGGGCACTGCAGTTAGAACCGCGGCGCGCCATGCCGATGTATTCGAGCTGGCGCCGGGCACGCCTGAAGAGGTCCGGTTGCAGGTTTCCCGCGTTGTCGCTGCCGCCCGCGAGTTTGGCCGTGGCGACAAGATAGCCTTTGCGCTTCCCGTTCATCTTGGAAGCCCGTCTCGCGCGTCCGGCGTGCGTCTCTCCGGATCGCCCGAGGAAGTTGCCTTGGCGCTGCTACCCTACGCCGCGCTGGGGGTGACGGAACTGATGATCGCAGGCTTGACGACCGCGCGCGAGATAGAACTTTTCGGCAGGCACACGGCGCCGCTGCTGCGCAATTCCATCCGCCGCCGTCTCGCGCCGGAGCCGGTTCTGCCGAGTGTCGGCGATGCGTCACCTGAAATGGCCGGGCGAAGCCGGCACTGAGCGCGCACCGGCCGGCAGTCATCGAAGTCAGGCGTGGACCTGCAACACGGCAGCGGCGTCGTCGTCGTTCGCCGGCTGGTCGCGCATTTCCGCAAGACTGCGATTGTCAAGAACCTCGGCAATCGCGGCGCGCACGTCCAGCATCATGTGGCGCACCTGGCAAGTGGCCTCGTCGCAATCGTCGCAGCGCTCGTAGCGGGTGCGGCTTGCGCAGGATATCGGCGCGAGCGGCCCGTCAAGAACCCGGACGACATGACCGACCTTGATCTCGCTCGCGGGCCGCGCCAGCCGGTAGCCGCCGTCCTTGCCCTTGCGGCTCTGTACGAAGCCGGCATTGCGCAGTTCGCCGAGGATTGCGTCGAGAAACTTCTTCGGAATGTTGTTGGCACTGGCGATGTCGTTGACGAAGGCAAGCTGTCCAGCCGGCAGGTGCGCCAGATGCACGAGAGCCTTGAGCCCGTATTTGCCTTTTCTCGTCAGCATCTGCGCGTGCGCCTCCCGGCGAGCAGCCGGCCGTTGAAACGGTTCCGGTGCGCGAAATCCTGCCCGCCCCTACCCGTCATGGGTGCGGATGACCCATAGATTCCGTCGAACTGATATACAAGCTGGAAAAGGTTGCGTTTTTGTGTGTTTTTTATGGTGTGACAGCCACGCGGACGCGTCTTTCTCTACCTATGCAGGTATTTGCTTCAGTATTCGACCATGATCCGCCGATTACGCGGCGAAGACGTTGCAACGCAGAACCTGTATGAAGCCGCGATCGTTGGCTGCGATCTTCGTGTCCGCCGCGACATCCAGTTCCACGACTTCGCCGCCTTCGGTGCGCGCCAGCACGCGCCGCCCTTCCGGCCTGTCGATCACGCGCGTGACCTGCGCGGGTATGCCGCCGCCGTCGGTCTGCCAGCCGAGATCGCCCGGCCGAGCCAGAAGCTCGACGGGACCGTCAGCCACGCCCTGCGCGTCGAAACTCGCGCCCGCTATCACGGCCCTGCCGCCGGAAGCGGTGCCGGGCAGCCTGTTCGTATCGCCAAGGAACTTCATCACGAAGGCCGAATCCGGCCGGCGGCAGACGTCTTCCGGCGTGCCCTGCTGCACGATGCGCCCCTGATCGAGAATGACGACGCGGTCCGCCAGATCCAGCGCCTCTTCCTGATCGTGGGTGACGAACAGCGTCGTGATGCCGAGCTCGTCATGGATTTCGCGCAGCCATCGGCGCAAGTCGCGCCGCACGTTGGCGTCGAGCGCGCCGAACGGCTCGTCGAGCAACAGAACCTTGGGATCGACGGCGAGAGCGCGGGCGAGCGCCACGCGCTGGCGCTGGCCGCCGGAAATCTGCGTAGGGAAGCGGTTGCCGAGCCCGTCGAGCTTTACCAGCCGCAGCAGTTCCTCGACCCGCGCGTCGATTTCCGGCTTGGCGCGGCGTACCTTGGAGACCTTCATGCCGAAGGCGACGTTCTCGCCAACCGTCATGTGCGGGAACAGCGCATAGTGCTGGAAGACGAAGCCGACGCCTCGCTGGCGCACCGGAATCTCCGTCGCGTCCTCGTCGCCGAAATAGATCGCGCCGCCATCGGCGTATTCCAGCCCCGCGACCATGCGCAGGATCGTGGTCTTGCCGGAGCCTGAGGGGCCGAGCAAGGCGACGAGCTCGCCGCTCCCGATCTCCAAGGAGACGCCATGGACCGCGCGGAAAGTGTCGAATGTCTTGATGACGTTGTCGAGGATGATCTTCATGACGTCTTTCCCTGGGCGATCGTGGCCGGCCCCGCAAGCGCCGGCCTGCCGGCACGGCCCGCACCGCGGCGCTCCAGCGCAAGCTTGGCGACGATGGTGACGAGAGCCAGCAGCGCGAGGATGGAAGCGGCCGCGAACGCGCCGACCGTGTTGTAGTCGTGGTAGAGAAGCTCGATGTGCAGCGGCAGCGTGTTGGTCTGGCCGCGTATCTTGCCCGAGACCACCGACACCGCGCCGAACTCGCCCATCACGCGGGCATTGCACAGCACGACGCCGTAGAGCAGCGCCCAGCGGATGTTGGGCAGCGTGACCGACAGGAAGGTGCGCCAGCCTGACGCTCCCAGCGAGGTGGCCGCCTCCTCGAGGTCGCGCCCCTGCGCCTGCATCAGCGGTATCAGCTCGCGCGCCACGAACGGGGCGGTCACGAACATCGACGCCAGGACAATGCCCGGCAGCGCGAAGAGCACCTTGATCTCTGCCGACTGCAGCGCCGGGCCGAATAGGCCCTGAAGTCCGTAGACAAAGAGATAGGCGACACCCGCCACGATCGGAGAGATCGAGAACGGGATCTCGATGACGATCAGCAGGAAGCGCCGGCCCCAGAAATCGAACTTGGTGATGGCCCACGCCGCTGCGATGCCGAACGCGGTGTTGAGCGGCACGGCGATCAGCGCTGTCATGACCGTGAGATAGATGGCGTGGCGCGTGTCGGGATGCGCGATGGTGGCCGTGAAATGGCCGACGCCCAGCGAAAATGCCTGGGTGAAAATGACAAGCAGCGGCGCAAGCACGAACAGCGCACCGATGACGAGCACGAAGCCGATCATGAAGCGGCGGAAGGCCGGGGCATCGCCAATCCGGGGCGGCTTGTTGGCGTGGCGCGCGCTCATGGTCAGTTCCTCGCCGTGTAGCGCAGGGCGCGCGCCTGCAAATAGTTGGTCAACGCCAGCATGACGAAGGCGGTGATGAGAAGCACGGAGGCGATGGCGGCTGCGCCCGCGTAATTGTATTCCTCCAGCCTGATGAAGGCGAGCAGCGCGGTGATCTCGGTCGACATCGGCCGGTTGCCGGCGATGAAGATGATCGCGCCGAACTCGCCCAGGCTGCGGGCGAACGTGAGCGACGAGCCGGCGAGCAGCGCAGGCGTCAGCAGCGGAAGGATGACGCGGCCGAAGATTTGCCAGTCGGTGCCGCCAAGCGACTGCCCGGCCTCCTCGAGCGCGGGGTCGAGGTCTTCGAGCACAGGCTGAACTGTGCGCACCATGAAGGGCATGCTGGTGAAGAACATCGCCACCATGATGCCGAGCGGCGTATAGACAACCTGAACGCCAAACTGCGCGAGGAGCGAGCCGAGCCAGCCATTCTGGGCGAACAACGCGGTGAGCGCGATGCCGGCGACCGCCGTGGGCAACGCGAAGGGCAGATCGACGATGGCATCGACAAATCGCTTGCCGGGAAACTCGTAGCGCACCAGCACCCAAGCGAGCGACATGCCGAAGACCACGTTGGCGGCGGTGGCGCCGAGTGCGCAAAGCACGGTGACGCGATAGCTGGCTACGGCCCGATCCGAGGATATGATGCGCCAGTAATCCTCGAACCCAAGGCTGGCCGCCTTGAAGACCAGCGCGCCAAGCGGCAGCAGGACGATCAGCGCGACATAAAACAGGGTTATGCCGAGCGACAGAGGCAGTCCTGGCAACACGCGGCGTCTCAACTGACGTACCCTTCGATCAAAATGGAGCGGCCGGCGGACTGCGCAGCCCGCCGGCCTTGAACCCTAAAAGGGGTGGGGCGTCAACGTTCGCCGTAAATCTGGTCGAGCAGCGCGCCGGATGCGAAGTGGTTCTCCTGGATAGCATCCCAGCCGCCGAATACGTCTTCGGCTGTGACGAGGCGCACTTCCGGGAAGTCTTCGGCGAACTCGGCCTTTACCGTCTCGTCATGGACACGGTTGCCATGCTGGGCGACGATGCGCTGGCCTTCCTCTGAATAGAGGAATTCGAGATAGGCCTTTGCCAGTTCGCCGCTGCCGCGTCTGTCCGCGACACGATCGACGATGGCGACAGGGAACTCGGCCAAAAGGCTGACCGAAGGCACGACGAGATCGAACTTGTCGTCGCCGAACTCCCTGGCGATGCCGCGCGTCTCGGCCTCGAAGGTGATGATGACGTCGCCGATCCCGCGCTCCACGAAGGTGGTGGTCGCGCCACGGCCGCCGGTGTCGAACACGGGCACGTTGTCGAAAATCTTGGTGATGAACGCGGTCACCTGCTCCTGGTCGCCGTCGAAGGCTTCAAGCGCGTAGGCGGTTGCTGCCAGATAGGTGTAGCGCGCATTGCCCGAGGTCTTGGGGTTGGGGAAGATCACCTGCACGTCGTCGCGGGCGAGGTCGTCCCAGTCGTTGATGTCCTTCGGGTTGCCCTCGCGCACGAGGAAGGACGGAAACGAGTAGTAGGGCGAGGCGTTGTTCGGGAACTCGCTCTGCCAGTCCTCGCTGACGAGGCCGTTCTGGACGAGGAAGTCGATGTCCGTGACCTGGTTGAAGGTCACCACGTCGGCCTCCAGCCCCTCGACGATGGAGCGCGCCTGAGCGGACGTGCCGCTGTGCGACTGGTCGACCGTGACGTCCTGTCCCGTCGCCGCCTTGTAGGCCGGAACGAACGCTTCGTTGACGGCGACGAACAGTTCGCGCGCAATGTCGTAGGAGGCGTTGAGGATGCTGTTCGGCGACTGCGCCTGAGCGGGAGCCGTGAACACGAGCGCGGCTGCGGCGCCGGCGAGAAGAAGGCGTCTCATAAGGGTCTCCTGAGGACGAAAACGCATTTGCAGATGTGACCACAATATCGGGGCCGACACCGCGCGAAGAGGCAGCGTGATGCGTGATGCGGGGTTGTCGTAGAAAATTCATCCCCTTACCGCCGGTGATGAGCACGCGTTTTTCGCGGTGCGATCAACGGGCCCCTTCGGTCATTGGCAGGAGGTGGCCGGCGGAGCGCAGGCGCTGGCAGGCAGGAGCGGCTGGGTGCGCGTATGAGTGCGCACAAGTAGGCTTTTCCACAGACCCATCTCAGGGGGGTATGATTTGTCGCATCTGACGAGGATGTGAGAAATGCGTTCCTCACGTTTCAAAACAGCTTGAAATAAACAACTTTTCGCGTGTTACCGGCTTTTGGCGGCCCGGACGCGACAAGTAGCGACCCCGCCTGCACCAGATTGCGGTTTTGACATGCCCCCGAATGGTGTTATGCGATTTTCAGCATCAATAAAAAGGGGAACTCAACCGTGCTGCTCAGGAAAAATATTCTCGGTCTCGTTGCGACAACCACGCTGGTCGCCGCCATGGCGACAGGTGCTCTCGCGCAGGAGCGCGTGCCTGCGATCAACATCGACACGACGACCGAAGCCTACGATCCGATCCGCTACGAGGCGGCCTACATCATCGCCGAGAAATGGCGTGAGCTGGGTTTGGAAGTGAACGTGCGGCCGACCGAATTTTCCACGCTGCTGGGCAAGTTCTACGATCAGCAGGATTTCGACGCGGCCATCGTGGGCTGGTCGGGCCGTATCGATCGTCTCGATCCGCATTTCTATCTGGGCACACTCGATTCACGCGCGACCAGCCTGGGCGCGAACAATCCCGGTGGCTACAGCAACCCCAAAGTCGATGAACTCTTCGACGCGCAGGCACGCGAGTTCGATACCGAGGCGCGGCGTGACCTCGTGCATGAACTGCAGGAAACCTATGTTCCCGATGCGCCGGTGATCGTGCTGTTCTACCGCGACGAGGTGGTCGCCTACAACAACACCGCCTTCGGCGAGATGAACGCCATGGCCGGTGAAGGTCTCTACAGCGAATGGACGCCGATGCAGGCACAGCCGCTAACCGACCGCAAGACGCTGCGCATCGGTGGCCCGCAGGAGCCCGACAATCTCAATCCGCTTGCCTCGACCTCGGTCTGGGGCTGGAAGTGGATGCGCCTCTACTACGACCGCCTCGTGCGCCTGACGCCCGATGTCGAGCCGATGAACTGGATGGCGGCTTCGGTCGAGGCCGTCGACGAGACGACGATCGACGTCACGCTGCGCGAAGGTCTGACCTTCCACGATGGCGAGCCGGTGACGGCCGAAGACGTGGCCTTCACCTTCGGCTACTATCAGGCGCAGGACTATGCCTATTTCGACGCCTACCTCGCCCCGGTCGATACAGTCGAGGCGACCGGCGACCTGACCGTTCGCTTCAACCTGAAGACGCCTTCGGCCTCCTTCGCAAACATCGCGCTTTCGCAGATTCCGATCCTGCCCAAGCACATCTGGGAGGCGATCGAGAACCCGGGCGACCTCACGCCCGAGCAAATCCCGACCGTGGGTTCAGGCCCGTTCAAATACGCCAGCTACAATCGCGGCGAGATCATGTCGCTGGAAAAGAACGCTGACCACTTCCAGGCCGACGACATTGCCGTCGACGGGGTCGAGTTCGTGATCTACGCCGACATGGAAGGCGTGTTCACCGCACTCCAGACGCAGGCGATCGACATGACCGCGTGGCGCATGGAAGCAGGCCAGATTCCGCTGGCTGAATCCGCCGACCACCTCAGCGTCGTTTCGGTTCCCGACTTCGGCTACTACCACATGACCTACAACACGCGCCGCGCACCGTTCGACGATGTGGCCGTGCGTCGCGCTCTGACCAAGGCAATGGACCGCGAGCGGATGGTCAACGTGCTGCTCGACGGGCGCGGCGAAGTCGGCACCAGCGTCATCGCGCCGGTCAATGCCTTCTGGCACAACCCCTTCGTCGAAACCTTCGATTTCGACATGGAAGCGGCAAAGGCCGAGCTGGAAGAGGCTGGCTATTCCTGGGACAGTGAAGGCCGGCTCGTAAAGTAACCGGTCCGCACATAACGCCTCCTCGCGTCGCCGCCGGCCGCGCGGGGAGGCTGCTCCATTCAGCGGAAGCCAAAAGCCATGTCCCGCCGCAGCTATCTGATACGCCGCGCCCTGCAGGCGTTCGTATCGCTTTTCATCATCGCGACGTTGTTGTTCTTCTTGTTTCGCGCCGGTTTGCCGGACCCGACGACGGCGCTTCTGGCTGAAGGCCTGAGCCCGGAGCAGCGCGAAATGGTACGCCGCTCGTTTGGTCTCGATCAGCCTCTATGGCAGCAATATCTGCTGTTCCTGCAGAATGCCGTGCAGGGCGATTTCGGCTTCTCGTTCCACTATCGCGCCCCGGTGGCCGACATCATCTGGGAACGGCTCGGCAACACGATGGTGCTGATGCTGACGGCGATCACCATCGCCTATGTCATCGGTGTACCGCTGGGCGCATGGCTATCCTGGCGGCGGGGTACCAGAGCCGACACGACAGGCATCTTCGTAGGCCTGATGTTCCGCTCCGCCCCGATGTTCTGGACGGGCATGATCGGCATCCTCGTCTTCGGCGTGATGCTGGGCTTCTTGCCAACCAGCGGCATGCGCACGCTGCCCTACACGGCCACAGGGTTCTTCGACAAAATCTTCACGCTCGACTTTCTATGGCATCTGGCGCTGCCGGCCATGATCGTGGCGCTTTACTATCTCGGCTCGCCGCTGCTCATCATGCGCAACACCATGCTCGAGGTCTATGGCGAGGACTTTATCGAGATGGCACGCGCCAAGGGGCTGCCCGAGCGGCGCATCCTCTACAACCACGCTGCGCGCAACGCGCTTCTGCCCGTCGTCACGCAGCTTGCAGTGACGATCGGGCTGGCGGCCGGCGGGCAGGTGGTGGTCGAGGTGGTGTTCTCGTGGCCGGGGCTGGGCCGTGAGATCCTCAACGCCGTGCGCACCTCCGATTTCCCGCTGGCGCAGGCGAGCTTCCTGGTCATGGCCGCCTTCGTCATCACCCTGAACCTGCTTGTCGATATCCTCTATTCGACGCTCGACCCGAGGGTGAGTTTCAAATGATCCTGCCGTCCTACTTCAAGAGCGCGCTCGCGCCGCTGCGGTTCATGCTGATGGACCGGCTGGCGGTGATCGGCCTCGCCGTCCTGTCGCTTATCGTCGCCATGGCGCTGGCCGCGCCGCTGCTCTCCACGCACGATCCGCGCGCCGTCAACGAGGTCGAGGACGCCTCCGTGCTCGTCCGCTCCGGCGACGCCGAAACCGGGATCGTTTGGCGGCTCGAAAACTCGCTCGGCGATGTCGCAATCCAGGCGGCGGACGATGACGGCACCGGCAACGGCATCGCCGTCGGGCGCGAAGGCACGGCTTATCGCTATACGGTCGGTGAGGGCTGGAGCGGTATCGAAACGCCGGTGGATGCCGACCTGAACGGTGTGGCAATGGCCGCCGACGGCAAAGCACTGGCGGTCGGTTCTGGCGGAACGATCCTGCACCTCGATGGCGAAGAGTGGCAGGCGATCGAGGCTCCCGCGCCCGCCGATCTGAACGCTGTCGCGTGGCTCGACGCGGGCTCGGCGCTCATTGTCGGCTCCGGCGAGGAAATATGGCGGCTCGACCTTTCGCCATCGCCGCAGGTCACCGAAATCGACAGTCCGGTAGGACGCGGCTTTCCACTGTATGCGGTTGCGCGCGACGCGGACGGCACCATGCTGGCGGTCGGCGATCGCGGCCTTGCGATCCGTTATGACCCCGCCGACGGCAGCGCCGCGATGGAGCGGCTGGGAACGTCGCGCCAGCTCAACGGCCTGCATATCTCGCCGAGCGGCAATGCGCTCGCCGTTGGAGAGCGCGGCACTGTAGTGAGCCGTGCGGGGCCTGAGGCCCGCTGGAGCGAGGAAACGGTCGCCGAAATGCGCGCGCTGCGCAGCGGCTGGGTCGGCGACGATGGTGCCGCCTTTGCAGTGGGCCGCAACGGCACGATCATCGAGCGCGCGGCAGACGGCGAAGCATGGCAGCCGGCAAGTAGCGAAAGCGAACGTCACTTCCGTGCGGTGATGGCGGCAGGCGAAAACGTCTTCGCGCTCGGTTCCGACCGGTTCGTCAATCGCCTCGCCGCGCCGAGCGCCGACCACTGGTTCGGCACCGATCATCTCGGCCGCGATCTCTACAGCCAGAACGTTCACGGTTCGCGCATCGCGCTGCTGGTCGGCTTTCTTGGTGCGCTGCTGGTGGTGCTGATCGGTACGAATGTCGGCCTCATAGCCGGCTATTTCCGTGGCCGGACCGAGACTGTGCTGATGCGCACGGTGGACGTGATGTACGGTATTCCCTTCGAGCCTTTTGCGCTGATTCTCGTGCTTCTGTTCGAGCCGAGCCTGACCATCGTGATCCTCGCCGTGTCGCTGCTGACATGGCGCACGGTTGCGCGGCTCATCCGCTCCCAGGTTCTGTCGCTGCGCGAACGTCCGTTCGTGAAAGCGGCACGCGTCGCCGGCGCGTCTGACCTGCGCATCATGTACCTGCACATCTTTCCGAACGTGATGCCGCTGGTGTTCCTCGAACTAGCCATCATCGTCGGCGTTTCGATCATCGCCGAAGCCACGCTCTCCTTCCTCGGGCTCGGGCCGCCGCAGTCGATCTCGTGGGGCGGCATCCTGCATAACGCACGCCTGTCGGGCGCTTGGCGCACAGCATGGTGGTGGAACCTGCCGCCGGGCTTCTTCATCATGACGACGGTGCTGTCCGTGTTCTTCATCTCGCGTTCGCTTGAGCTGATCGCCAACCCGCGCCTGAGGGCACGCCAATGAGCGCAAACCTTCTCGACGTTCGCGATCTGGCGATCCATTACCGCACAGGCTCTGGCCCTGTGCAGGCGGTCGATGGCATCGACTTTTCGATCCGGCCCGGCGAGGCGCTGGGCCTCGTCGGCGAGTCCGGCTGCGGCAAGACCACGGCCGCCAAGGCGATGCTGAAGCTTCTTCCACCAAACGGCGAAATCCCGCGTGGTCGCATCGACTTCGGCGGACGCGATCTCGTACCGCTGGACGAGGAAGCCATGCGGCGCGTTCGCTGGAAGGATATCGCCTGGATTTCGCAAGCCGCGATGAACGCGCTCGATCCCGTCTATCGCGTCGGCGACCAGATCGTCGAGGCGATGCAGGCCCACATCACCATCGACACCAAAGATGCGTGGGCGCATGGTGAGACACTGTTCCGTGCGGTCGGCATCGACCCGTCGCGGCTGCGCGCCTATCCGCACGAGATGTCGGGCGGCATGAAGCAGCGCGCCATCATCGCGATGGCGATGGCGCTCGACCCCAAGCTGGTGATCGCAGACGAGCCGACGACCGCGCTGGACGTGGTGACGCAGGCGCAAATCCTCGCGCGGCTGAGCCGTTTGCGGCGCGAACACGGCATGTCGCTGCTGTTCATCACCCACGACATTTCAGTGGTGGTGCAGACCTGCGATCGGGTGGCTGTCATGTATGGCGGCAAGATCATGGAAACCGGGCCCGTACGCGAGGTCTTCCGCCTGCCGGCGCACCCCTACACGATGGGTCTGACCAACGCGTTTCCAACGCTGGAAGGAGCAAAGCGCGAGCTGATTTCCATTCCCGGCACACCGCCGAACCTTCTGAACCCGCCCAAGGGCTGCCGCTTTGCGGCGCGATGCCCGTTCGCAGAGGAGCGCTGCCGCGAGGAAGCGCCTGCGCTGCGACAGGTGAGCGGCGATCACGCGACCGCCTGCCACTTCCCCGAGCGCGCGGAAGAGTTCCGCGTCATCGCCTCGCGCAACGAGACTTGGGAGAAAGTCGGCGAACGGCTGGGCGAAGCCATGACACCGCCGGCGTCCAAGGCGCAGGTGGAAGGCGGCAACGTCGTTGAGGTCGAAGCCCTCAAGCGGCACTTCCCGATACCCGGCGGGTTCTTCTCCTCATTCGGCGGCGGCGAGGAAAAGAAGGTCCATGCGGTCGACGGCATCGACTTCGATTTGAAGGCAGGCGAAATACTGGGACTTGCAGGCGAATCCGGTTCCGGCAAGACCACGACCGGCGAGATGCTGGTTAAGCTGCAGGAGGTGACCGAAGGCGAGATACGCTTCGATGGAGGCGACGTATCGACGCTCAAGGGCAAGGACTTGAAGGCCTTCCGCCGCGCCGCTCAGATGGTGTTTCAGGACCCTTACCAGACGCTCAATCCCCGCTTCACGATCGCGGACATCGTCGGTGAGCCCCTCAAGATCCACAAGCTCGCTAAGGGCGACGAGCTTTCGGCAAAGGTGAAGCAGGCGCTGGAACGCGCCGGGTTGAAGCCGGCCGACACCTACCTGGAACGGTTCCCGCACGAGCTTTCGGGCGGGCAGCGCCAGCGTGTGGCGATCGCCCGCGCTATCGTTCTGGAGCCGCGCTTCGTAGTCGCCGACGAGCCGGTATCGATGCTCGACGTGTCGATCCGGGCCGGCGTGCTCAACCTGATGCGCCGGTTCCGCGACGAACTCGGCATATCCTTTGTCTATGTCAGCCACGACCTGCCGACGATCCGCTACGTCGCGGACCGCACAGCGATCATGTATCTCGGCGAAATCGTCGAGGTGGGCCCGACCGAGACGGTGATTGCAGAGCGCAAGCATCCCTACACGCAGCTCCTGCTGGATGCGAGCCCCGAGCCCGATCCCGACGTGGTGAAGCCGCCGCTGGAGGCGGCAGGTGAAATCCCCAGCGCCATCGAACCGCCGAACGGCTGCCGGTTCCACACGCGCTGCCCGTTGGCGACCGTGGAGTGTGGCTGGGAAGGGCGTGACGTGGCATCCGCGATCGCAGCGCGCAAGCTTGCCGGCGTCGATGTCTCCACGCTTGGCGAGCCGAAGGTCGAGGGGCTCGACATCGTGGTCACGGCGCCGCAAGGCACCGACGCAGCACGCGTCGAGATCGAAGGCGTCATGCGCGAGCGCAGCGAGGCGCTGGCGGACGCGGCACGCATGTCGGCGGATGGCGGCGCGTTGCGGCTTTCTTTCGAGCGAAAGTCGTCGCCGGCAATCCGCAATGTGGGCGTCGGCCACAAGGTCGCCTGCGTGCTCTACGACTGAGCGCGCATATGGGCTTGCAGGCAGCGTGACGGCAAGGCTATTGGCTTTGCCACCCTCTCGTTGTGAAGGACGCTCGCATGCGCAAGATGCTTACCATCGCCGACCTCAAGGATCTCGCGCGGCGGCGCGTGCCGACGATGTTCTTCGACTATGCCGATTCCGGCGCATGGACCGAGAGCACCTACCGCGCCAACGAAGAGGATTTCGCCAGGATCAAGCTGCGGCAGCGCGTTCTGGTCGATATGACCGACCGCTCGCTCGAAAGCAGGATGATCGGCGAGAAGGTCTCGATGCCCGTGGCACTGGCCCCGACCGGCCTGACAGGCATGCAGCATGCCGACGGGGAGATGCTAGCCGCGCAGGCGGCCGAGGCATTCGGCGTGCCGTTTACGCTGTCGACCATGAGCATCTGCTCGATCGAGGATGTCTCGTCGGTCACCACTAAGCCGTTCTGGTTCCAGCTCTACGTGATGCGCGACCGTGATTTCGTCGGCAATTTGATCGACAGGGCGAAGGCTGCGAATTGCTCGGCGCTGGTGCTCACGGCGGATCTGCAAATCCTCGGCCAGCGTCACAAGGATGTGCGCAACGGCCTGTCGGCGCCGCCGAAGCTGACCCTGCCAAACCTCGTCAACATGGCGCTGCGTCCGCGCTGGTGCTTGGGTATGCTGGGCACGTCGCGCCGCACCTTCCGCAACATTGTCGGTCACGCCAAGGGCGTGGGCCACCTGTCGTCGCTGTCTTCGTGGACGGCCGAGCAGTTCGATCCGAAGCTGTCGTGGGACGATGTCGCCTGGATCAAGGAACGCTGGGGCGGCAAGCTGGTCATCAAGGGCATTCTGGATGAGGAGGATGCGCATATGGCAGCCGCTACCGGGGCTGACGCGATCATCGTCTCCAACCATGGCGGCCGCCAACTCGATGGCGCGCTTTCGTCCATCGCCATGCTGCCGCGCATTGTCGATGCAGTCGGTGACAAGATTGAAATCCATGTCGATGGCGGCATCCGCTCGGGCCAGGATGTGCTGAAGGCCATCGCGCTGGGCGCGAAGGGCACCTATATCGGCCGACCCTTCCTCTACGGGCTCGGCGCGATGGGCAAGGACGGGGTGACGACCGCGTTGGAGATCATCCGCAAGGAGCTCGACATCACCATGGCGCTCTGCGGCAAGCGCAACATCGCCGATGTCGACGGCTCGGTGCTGGCGCAGGTCTAGTATTTCAAGGCGGCGTCGGTCACCACGACGCCTGCGCGCGCGGAACGCTGGGCTGCGATGCCCATCGCCACCGCGCGCCACCCGTCTTCCAGCGTAACCTCAACCGGCCCTTCCCCGCGCAACGCGGCGCAGAAGCGCTGGTGCTGGTAGAAGGTAGAGCCATTGTGGTCGCCGGCCGCCAGAAGGGTCGGGTCTACCGGTATCTCGACCACGCGTGGGCCGCCGGGCTGACGAGGGCTGACGACGACCAGCGGTGTCGGCGGATCGCCGGCCTCGGGCGGCCAGAAGCGGGTGGGGCCGGGCACAAGGCACTCGATCTTGCCTGCTGCGCCAACCGCGCTGATCTCTTCCTGATACCGGCTGCCCTCGGCGAACATGCACAGTTCCAGCATGGCACGCGCGCTGCTGGCGAAGTCGATGATGACGTAGCCGTTGTCCCAGATGTCGGGTGTCTCGTTCCCGTAGCGCTCATCGAGATGGTTTACCGCCTGCCCTGCAGAAGCCATGACACGCACCGGCTCGGATTTCAGGATCAGGCGCATCAGGTCGAAGAAGTGACAGCATTTCTCGACGAACGTTCCGCCGGACGTGCGCTCGAAGCGGTTCCACGCGCCGACCTTGTCGAGAAACGGATAGCGATGCTCCCGGATCGTGAGCATACGGATGCCGCCGGTGGCCGCCTCCGCCTCGGCGATGAATTTCGCCACCGGCGGCATGTAGCGGTATTCCATCGCTACCCAGACAGGTGCGGGATAGCGAGCGGCGAAATCCCGCATCGCCTCGGCTTCCGTCGGGTCGATGAAGAGCGGCTTTTCCACGATGAGCGGAAGCGGCCGTGTAGCTGCTATCTCGCGCAACTGAGCTGAATGCACGTGGTTGGGGCTGGCGATCAGCACGCAGTCGATGTCCGGATGCGCCAGCACATCGCGGACTGAACCGACCAGTGCAGCCGCCGGCGCAAGCGAGGCGGCAATCGTCCGCATGGCCTCGTCAGGCTCGAATATGACCGTGACGCTGGTGTCGGGCAGCAGCGCGATGTTGCGCAGGTGCTCCTGCCCCATCATGCCGCATCCAATGATGCCATACGAAATATGCTTGCCCATGATTTTCCTAGCGAAGCCGAGAGACATAGCGCGCGACCGTGTGGTCGAACCATGTCCGGGAGTACTCTGCGCTGGCGCCGTCCTGCGTCCAGCCGATGCGCTCGATGAAACCGGCCGGCTGGCCCGGCGTGAGGCCAAGGCCGGCTGGCGTCCAGTCAGGCGCGTCGGCTACGCCCACGCGGTCCTCGGCCCGCGCTATCCAGATGCCGAGTGCCCGCCGGTAGTAGAGGTAGAGCGAGTCCGACAAGTCCTCCGGTTGGATCCGGTCGACGTAGCTGCCATCAAGCCAGATTTCCTCCACCGCAGCGGGCCTGCCGCCGAGGCTCCGCAGCCGGCGAACCCGATGACCTTCCGGGCTGGAGCCGAAGGCGGGCATATCGTCTGTCTTGGCGAGGCGCCCTACTGAAATGACGCGCGCGGTCGGCAACCCACCGCCCTCGACAAGCTCCAGACGGAAAAGCGCGTAGACGCTTTCGACTTCACTTTTGGAGCGGATGTAATTGCCCGAGCCCTGTATGCGTTCCAGCAGGCCCTTGGCGTGCAGGTCGGCCAGGGCCTTGCGCAAGGTGCCAACCGCGATGCCGAGGCTTGCCGCCATATCGCGCTCGGGTGGCAGCTTCTCCCCGTCGAGCCTCATGCCTGCAGCAATCTCCCGTATCAGCATCTCGCTGATCTGCTGGTGTACGGGAAGGGCGTAATTGCTGGTCATGGTCGGCGCGCGAAAAAATTGATACACTATTGATCTACATCAATGGCGATGTTACGCAAGAGGAAATCGCCCGGCTCCGAAAAGCGGAGGTTTCGGGCAACAACGGAAGGACAGACTCATGACGGTGGTGCCGGTTACGTCGGCCGATCTGGATGCGGCGGAGGTCTCCTGGTTCGCGGCTCTCTGCTCCGATGACTACCGACATCTCGGCGTGCCGGACGGCAGCCTGCGCTCGAGCTGGGAACATTGTTCCGACATCGTCACAACCGCAGAGGAACTGGGCTTCCGCAACATCCTGTGCCCCTCCTCCTATCAGGTGGGGCAGGACACGTTGTCTTTCGTAGCGGGCTGTGCGCCGATTACGTCAAGCATCAATTTGCTGGCCGCAGTGCGCTGCGGTGAGATGCAGCCCATCATGCTGGCGCGCACGGTGGCTACGCTCGACCACATGCTTAAAGGCAGGCTGACCCTCAACATCATATCCTCGGATTTTCCAGGCGAGACGGCCGACAGCCGCTTCCGCTACCAGCGCTCGCGCGAGGTGGTGCAGATCCTGCGGCAGGCATGGGAGCGCGACGAGATCGATCACCATGGCGAAGTGTACGATTTCGCCAAAGTGTCGGCCGACCCGGCAAAGCCCTACCAGCAAAATGGCGGGCCGCTGCTCTATTTTGGCGGCTATTCCCCCGATGCGCTGGAACTGTGCGCCGAGCATTGCGACGTCTACCTGATGTGGCCGGAAACGAAAGAGCAGCTTGCCGAACGGATGCGCGCGGTGCACGAGCGCGCCGCCGCCTACGGCCGCACGCTAGACTATGGTCTGCGGGTCCACATGATCGTGCGCGACACCGAGGCGGAAGCGCGCGAATACGCGCGAGAACTGGTGTCGAAACTGGATGACGAGCAGGGCAGGGCGATCCGCGCCCGTGCGCTCGACGCAACTTCGCTGGGTGTCGCGCAGCAGGCGAAAAACCGGGAGGCTGCCGACGCGGAGGGTTTCATCGAGCCGCATATGTGGACCGGTGTGGGGCGTGCGCGCTCGGGCTGCGGCGCGGCACTGGTCGGATCGACCGATCAGGTGCTCTCCGAGATCGAGGCCTACCGCAAGATGGGCATCCGCGCCTTCATCTTCTCGGGCTACCCGCATCTGGACGAATGCCGATCGTTCGGCGAGCGCGTTCTGCCGCAGCTTTCGACATGCTCGCTGCCGCATGTGTATGGCCGCGTACCAGACGGTCTGCCAGCAACGCCGCTTGGAACGGGAGAACGCCGCTGATGGAACGCGTTAAGCTGAGCAGCGGTCTTGAACTGTCTCGCATCGTCTATGGCATGTGGCGGCTGGGCGACGACCGCGATACGTCGCCGAAGCATATACAGGCGAAGATTGAGGCCTGTCTTGAGCAGGGCATCACCACACTTGACCAGGCGGACATCTATGGCGGCTACCAGGCCGAAGCGTTTCTGGGCGGTTGCTTCCAGGCGGCGTCCCACCTGCGCGACAAGGTTGAGATCGTCACCAAATGCGGCATCGTCGCGCCTGTAGGTCGCTATGCGGACCGGCGCGTAAAGCACTACGACACGACGGCAGCGCATATCAGGCATTCGGTTGATGACTCGCTCAAGGCGATGGCGATCGAGCGCATAGACCTGCTGCTTGTCCACCGCCCCGATCCGTTGATGGACCACCACGAAACCGGCGCGGCGCTGGATGAGGCCGTGCGATCGGGCAAGGTGCGCGCCGTCGGCGTCTCGAACTTTCGGCCCTACGACTTCACCCTGCTTCAGTCGGCCATGAAGATGCCGCTTGTCACGAACCAGATCGAGCTGTCGCTGGCGGCGCATGAAAGCTTCGTCAACGGAGATGTCGCCTTCCTGCAGGAACGCGGCCTTGCGCCGATGGCATGGTCGCCGCTCGGTGGCGGCAGGTTGATGCGGGAGGCGGGCACCCCGCTCGGCCAGAAGCTTTCGGCGGTCGCAGAGGAATGCGGCGTGGATGCGTCGGCTGTCGCGGTTGCGTGGCTGCTCGCCCACCCTTCCCGCATCCTGCCGGTGATGGGCACCAACGACCCGTCGCGCATCGCTGCACTGTCGAGCGCGCTGTCTGTGCCGATGGACCGCGAGACATGGTTCGAGCTCTATACCGCTGCGCTTGGAAGGGAGGTCGCCTGATGTATCACTTCGCCGACGCGGAGCCCGACCGCTCCATGAAGCGTTTTGTGCCCGGCCCGGAAAGGCAGCGCGAGTTTCGTGACGCGCTCGGGCGTTTCGCGACGGGCGTCACCGTGGTCACGACGATCACGGATGAGGGGCCGGTCGGCATTACCGCCAACAGCTTTTCCTCGGTGTCGCTCGAACCCCCCATAGTGCTGTGGTCGATAGGACGCCATTCCCGGCGGTTTCCGGCTTTCGAGCGCTGCGAGCGCTTTGCCGTCCACGTGCTGGGAGCCGACCAGATCGATCTCAGCCGGCGCTTCGCGCGCTCCGGCGACGCGTTCACAGGGCTGGAGCATGACAGGAACGAAGATGGCGTGCCGCTGCTGCGTGGCTGCCTTTCGCGCTTCGAATGTGAGCGGTTCGCAGCCCATGATGGCGGCGACCACGTCATCATGGTCGCACGGGTAAATGCCGCCAGCCTCGCCAACGGCGAGCCGCTGCTGTTTGCCGCAGGAGGTTACGGCAGGTTCGATCGGTTCGTGTGATGAGGCAAGGGGAGGAGGCCTCAATCGTCTCGTCGGACAGGACCCGTCGACTGGCGTTGGACGATGTGGCAGGCAAACTCCACGCGGCGGGGCGGGAGGTGGCGCCCCCCGAGGTCGTCGAGCAGAAGATCGAGCGCGGCCGCGCCGATCTCGCGCATCGGAATGTGCATGGTCGAAAGCGGCGGGTTGTGAAACGCGGCCTGCGGCAGGTCGTCCATGCCCATCACAGACACGTCGGACGGCACCTTCAGGCCCGCAGCTTCGAGCCCCATCATCGCGCCGACTGCGAGGCTGTCACCGGCAGCCAGAACGGCGGTGAAATCGCGTCCGTTCTGCTTCAGCCGCTGGCCGATGGCTTCGGCAGCGAGCTCCGGCAGCCAGTCCGGCACATCGACCACCATGTCGGCGGCTGCGCCCAGGCCATACGCGCGAAGCGCGTCCTGCCAGCCCTCGAAGCGCCGCTCGATGGTGCGCCGGCCGCGCCGCATCAGGAACAGGATACGCTCGTGACCCTGCGCGATCAGGTGTTCGGTCGCCAGCCGCGCGGCCGAACGGTTGCATGGCGTGACGCTGGAGCGGCGCATCTCGGGATCGTCGCCGTTCACCAGCACGATGGGTTTGTCGAAACCGCTGGCGAGCGTGAGCATGGACTCGTCGTCGAGCGTCAGGAACAGGCAGCCGACGACGCCGTCGTCGTCGCGGGCTTCCTCAAGAAGCGCCATTTCCTCGCCAGTGTTGGCGATGGCGCGCGAGACGATCTCGACACCCAGCGCGCTCGCTCGCTCGTTCAGCCCTTCAAGTACGTAGAAGGTGAACTGGTTGCGCACGTAGTCGACCATCGCAGCGCTGGAGGCCGCCAGGATCACCTTTCGGCCCGCTATCGAGGCGGGAACGGTATAGTTGAGCTTGCGCGCGGTCTCGATGATGGCGGCGCGAAGGTCGTCACGCACGCCCTTCCCGCCTGCGAGTGCGCGGGAGGCTGTGCTGACCGAAACGCCGCAGCGTGCGGCGACATCTTCCAGCCGCACACGGCGGCTGGGCGTGGCGCGTTTTCCGCCGGCAATCATGGGTGCGCGCATCCTGCCAAAATCCCGTTGCGGCAATCTGCAAAGAATTTTCAGATTGCGCAACTCTTTGCAGTGTGGAACTTGTCATGTCCACACGGAAGCGACACGGGAGGAGACGTGGCTTCGTCGGCAGCAACGATACGTGCGCATATGGAGCGTCTGGTCCGTGGCATGACCGAACTGCGGCATGACGGACGTTTCGACGAGCCCAATCTCGACGGCAGCGCGGGCGATTATATCAGCTTTGATTCCTGGGAATGGCCTCAGGGCGTGGGGCTCTATGGGCTCGTTCGGCTATGGCTCTACACCGGCGACGCCGGGCTGCGCGCAACGATCGAGGCTTGGTATGAGCGCCGCATCGACGCCGGGCTGCCGCCGCTGAACATCAACACGACCGCGCCGATGCTCGCGCTGTCGCTGCTGTGGCGCGAAACCCGCGATCCCCGATGGGAAAAGCCGCTCGCCGAATGGGCCGAGCGGGTGATGCGCGATCTGCCGCGTACGCCGGAAGGCGGCTTCCAGCACGACGTATCCGACAAGGTCAACGACGACGAGCTGTGGGACGACACGCTGTTCATGGCCGGTCTGTTCCTTGCCTGCTACGGCAGCGCCGCCGCCAAGCCCGAGCTGGTGCAGGAAGCGCAGCGCCAGTTCCTTGTCCACTCGCGTTATCTTGCCGATCCGCAGAGCGGGCTTTGGTTTCACGGTTGGACCTTTGCAGGGCGGCACAATTTCGCCCGTGCGCTATGGGCGCGCGGCAATGCGTGGATCACCGTCGGCATTCTCGACCTGATCGAGCTTTGCGACGTGGCAGAGCCGCTCCGGTCCTACCTCCTGGGCATATGGGAAACCCAGGTCGAGGCGCTGCTGAAGCTGCAGGTGCCGTCGGGCGCATGGCGCACGCTGCTGGACGACCCGTCGTCCTATGAGGAAATGTCGGCAACGGCCGGGTTCGGATACGGGCTTCTCAAGGCCGCTCGGCTGGGTTTCGGGCCGCAGGCATGCGGGGCTGCAGGCGGCCGTGCACTGGAAGCAGTTCTTACCAACATAGGCGCCGACGGCGTGCTGGGCAACGTGTCCTACGGCACCCGCATGGGCCACGATCTGCAGTTCTACCGCGACATACCCATCCAGCCCACGGGGTACGGACAGGCGCTGGCGATCCTGTGTCTGACGGAAGGGCTGATCCACGCGCAGCAAAAGGAAGAAGGCAAGGCAGCATGACGATGAGAGTTCTCTACGGCGCAGGCCCGGGCGATATCGACGGCTACGGCACGGACCGGCTGCGCGCGGAGTTCCTCATCGAGAAGCTGTTCGTGCAGGGCGAGCTTGCCTTCGCCTACACCCATGTCGACCGGATGATCGTCGGCGGTGCGGTGCCGACTGGTGCGAAGCTCTCCTTCGGCGACGGTAAGGATGTCGGCACGCCGCATTTCTTCACCGCGCGCGAGATGGGCATCGCCAATCTCGGCGGTCCGGGCGCGATCACCGTGGACGGAAGGCGTTTTGCACTCGAGAACCGCGACATCCTTTATGTGGGGCGCGGCGCGAAGGAAGTGGTGCTGGAAAGCGAGGATGCCGCAAGGCCGGCATGGTTCTACATGAACTCCGTGCCGGCCGGCGCGGATATCGAGCACCGCCTGATCCGCAAGGCGGAGGCCAAGCCGCTCGATCTTGGCGAGGAAAAGCGCGCCAACAAAAGGCGGCTCGCCATGTACATCCACCCGGAAGTCGCGCCATCCTGCCTGCTCCTGATGGGCATCACCGACCTCGCGCCCGGCAGCGTTTGGAACACGATGCCGCCGCACCTGCATGAGCGCCGCATGGAGGCATACCTCTATTTCGATATGGCCGCGGAGGACCGCGTCGTTCACCTGATGGGCCGGCCGGACAACACGAGACACCTAATGGTGGCGAATGGCGACTGCGTGCTCTCGCCGGCATGGTCGATCCACATGGGAAGCGGCACCGGCCCCTACGCCTTCGTGTGGGGCATGACCGGCGAGAACCAGGCCTATAACGACGTCACTCCCGTCCCTGTCGAGAGGCTGCGATGAACGCAACAGGGCACGTCAGGGGCGATTTCGCGCTGCGCCGGCCGCTCGCAGCCGGCTCGCCCATCGTCTACTGGCAGCTCGGCGCAACGGCCGAGCAGCGTTATGACGTACCCGACCAGCCGATGAAGGGGGAGATGGACCCCTTCTTCTTCCTGACCAAGCACAAGAATTTCATCCCGCACGAATATCCCTGTCGAACGCAGTTCATCGCAGATCGGCGCGGCAAGCGGCCGCTCCCGCAGGGCGCGTTCGCGGCGGTGCGCAACTGGCTGCCATTCGGCTCGCCGCGTGTCGATCTCTCAGGCTTCTGGTTCCGTCCCACCGTCATCGGTACATGGGCACGCACGGTCATCGCGGCATCTACTCCCGGCCGCGCCCGGCTACGCCTGCGCACCTGCGGTGGGGCGGTTCTTTTCGTCAACGGCGCCGAGGTGGGCTGGATGGCGCCCTACGGTCGCAACCTCGAAACCGAAGTCGAACTCGAGGCGGATCTAGCCGCCGGAGCGAACGAGATCGCGCTGTGGTTCGACGATTTGGCCGAGCGTGACGCGCGCTACTATTTCCAGCTCGACTATCTGGAAGGTCCGACGGCCGAACACGCATTGCCCACCGCCGCGCAAGGGGAAATCGCTGCGGCGATCGAGGACGCGCTGGAGGCGATGCATTTCGAGAAGCCGTCTTATGTCGACGGTGAAGTGGCGCTGCTGACGGCGGCGCCATTGCCGGTGGATGCCGACGTATCCGTGGTGGTCGAGGGCGACTTCATGTCCATCGAGGAGCCTTTGAAGCTGCAGCGCGGCCTAAGGGCGGGCGAGGCCCGTTTGCCCATAGCGGATACGAACGACCTGCCGGCCGACTTTCGTCACTTCAAGGTGACCCTGACGGCTTCCGGCTTCAGCGCATCGCGCGTGTTCGGCGTCGAGATTTGCCACGCCGCCCGGCAGGGCGCTGCGCCGAAGGCACTGGCGGCGCGCGTGACCGAAGCGCTGGACGAGGTGGCGCTGCACGCCGAGGCCGACACGGTACGCGCATTGGCGCGGCTTGCTACGGGATGCGGTGGCACCGAAACCGACGCGATGATCGAAGGCGCGTTGCCGGCTATCGAAGACTGTCATGACTGCGCCGACTTCATTCTTGTGCCGCTTCTGTGGTGCCGCCATTCCTACGCCGATACCATCACTCCCGCGCTGGTCGAGCGCATCGACGCGGCAATCCTCGGGTATCGCTACTGGATGGATGAGCCGGGCAACGACGTGCAGTGGTATTTTTCGGAGAACCACGCGCTCCTATTCCACACGGCCGCCTATCTCGCTGGCCACGTGCTGCCAGAAAGACGCTTCGTCCGGTCAGGCCGGTCCGGTAAGGATCAGTCGGCTGTCGGCCTTGCTCGCGTGCGCGCATGGCTCGACCATTTCGAGCAATGGGAGATGGCTGAATTCAACTCGGCCCCGTATTTCCCCATCGATCTCAAGGGACTTACAGCGCTCTACGCCCTTGCGCCCGACGAAGACGTCAGGAAACGGGCGTGCGCTGCAATCATCCGTCTTGTCGAAGTCGTCGCGCGCTCGGCCCATCGTGGCGTGTTGACCGGTGCACAGGGCCGTTCCTACGAACATACGCTGCGCGCGGCGCGGTCGCTGGAGCTGTCGGGCATAGCCCGCATGGTCTGGGGCAGCGGCAATTACGGCATGCGGTTTCACGCGCTGCCGCAACTGGCGCTATGCCTGCGAGATCACGGCCTCGAAATCCCTCAGGCGCTGGCGGACATCGCATCTTTCGATTCGCCCGGCGCGCAGGAATGGTGCTTCGCACAGGGGCAGGGCCGCATCGCCAAGCTGTACCACTGCAAGACGCGCGACTGGGCGATGGGCACGGCGGTGGCCTATCGCTGGAATGAATGGGGCTATCAGGAAACGGTGCTGCATCTGCGGATGGGCGACAACGCCGATGCACAGGTCTGGATCAACCATCCCGGAGAGACGATCCATTCGGGCTACGGCCGGCCGTCATACTGGGGCGGTTCCGGCACCTTGCCGCGCGTCCAGCAATATCGCGGCCTAGCCGTCTTGCTTTTTGATTGCGCTGCCGAGCAACCAGATTTCACGCACGCATGGTTTCCGAAGGGCATTTTCGACGAGGTGGGGATCGACGGAGACACGGCTCATGCGCGTAGCGGAAACGCTCTGCTCCAGCTCAGGGCCGGTGGTGGTTTGCAGCTTGTAGATCGCGGGCCGACGGCCGGCAACGAGTTGCGGGTGCAGGGTCGCAAGACTTCATGGATCGTGCGTCTCGGACAGGTCGATCGGCATGGAAAGCTGGACGCCTTTGCGCGAAACTTTTCCGCCATAACACTCCGCCGCGAAGAGGACGGCCTGCTGCTGGTGGACGATCCGGAGTATGGTGTCGTCCGGTTCCATCCGGACGGACGTGTGGAGGCCGAGGGTCGTTTGATCGATCCCTCGCTATGGACGGTGAAGGGAGACGCCGTCCTGTTGAAGGACCCTGCCTGAGCGGCGGGCGTTGAGGTAGAAATTCAAGCGGATCGGGAGCCGCAAAACCGGAGGAGAATACGATGAAAAGCAGAAAACTACTGTTGGCCCTTACAGCGGGCCTGATGTCATCGACCGTAGCTTTCGCGGGCGACGTTCGCGTCATGTGGTATTCCGATGGCGTGGAAGGCGAGGTCATCCAAGACCTGCTCAACCGCTTCATGGAGGAAAACCCCGGCATCAACGTCATTCTCGACAATGTCGCCTATCAGGTGATCCAGGAGCAGTTGCCTATCGAGCTAGAGGCGGGCCGAGGGCCCGACATCGCTCGCGTCACCAACATCAAGACGCTGGCGGACCACTGGCTCGATCTGACCCCCTATATCGAGGATCCGGAATACTGGCAGACCAATCTAGGCGACCAGTTCGACTGGATGCGCCCCGACGGCTCCGACATCATTCCGGGCTTCATGACGCAGCTTACGCTGACCGGCGGCTTCGCCAACAAGACGCTGTTCGAGCAGGCCGGCGTGGAATTGCCGGGCGAGGACGCGACCTGGGACGAGTGGGTCGAGGCGGCCGGCAAGGTGCAGGACAGCCAGCAGCTCAACGCCGCCTTCGCGATCGACCGCACCGGCCACCGCATCTCGGCGCCCAATATTTCCTACGGCGCCAACTACATCGGCGAGGACAGGCTTCCCGCCCCGATCGATGATGCCACCAAGGAATTCACCACCAAGCTGGTGGAATGGACCGAGAGCGGCCGAATGAACAAAGAGGTCTGGGTTTCGGCGGCTGGCACCACCTACCGCGCTGCCGCGGACGACTTCATCAACGCCCAGATCGCTTACTACTATTCCGGCAGCTGGCAGATCGCCAACCTTTCGACCAAGATAGGCGATGCGTTCGACTGGGTCGCGACCGGCTCGCCCTGCGGCCCTGCCGCCTGCACAGGCCTGCCCGGCGGTGCCGCGCTCGTCGGCATCAAGTACACGCAGAACCCGGAAGAAGTCGGCAAGGTGATGGATTACCTCGCCAGCGAAGACGTCGTTCGCGAGTTCACCGAGCGCACGCTTTTCCTGCCCGCCCACAAGGGCGTCATCGCTGGCGAGATTGATTTCCAGAGCGACGATCCCAACGTCAAGGCCGCGCTCGACGCCTTCGTGAAGGCGACCAGCAAGGTGAGCGAAGTCGCAAACGCGCTTCCGGCCTGGAAGTGGGGCACCCCGGTCTATGGCGTGCTGGTCACGCGTATCAGCCAGGTGATGGCCGGCGAGCTGACGCTCGACGAAGCCTTCGCGCGCATGGACGAGGACATCGCGGCCCAGGTCGCGGAAGCCGGCAACTAAGCCGGCAGGGCTGGCCGTGGACAAGCCCAACAATCGCCTAATCTCACTGGGCGGCGCCGCGATCGCGGCGCCGCTCGGCTGGCTCGCGCGCGCCATCGATCCCCCGCTACGTGCCCTTCAGAAGCTGGGCGGCACCAACGCGATGGCAGCGTTCTTCCTCGCTCCGAACATGCTGATTTTCGGCGTGTTCGTGCTTTTTCCGCTGCTCGTGAACATCGTCTACTCGATGACGGGCGGTAACGCACTGTTCCTGACCAACCGGACCTTCGTCGGGCTGGACCAGTACGAGCGCCTGTTTTCCTGCGCCAACTATCTCGACCCCAGAAGCTGCCGTGAGGACCTATTCTGGACCGCCGTGTGGAACACTGCCTGGTTCGTGGTGCTGCAGGTCACGCTGATGGTGGGCGTCGCGCTGGTCACCGCGCTGATCCTAAACCGCGAGCTCAAGGCGCGCGGTTTCTGGCGCGCGGTGTTCTTCTTCCCCGTGCTGCTGTCTCCCGTCGTCGTGGGTCTCATCTGGCGCTGGATCCTGCAGCGTGAGGGGCTGCTGAACTTCATGCTCTATTCGGCAGGCGGCGAGCCGGTGAACTGGCTGGTCGAGCGCGACTGGGCCTTCTTCTGGGCGATCACCGTCTCCGTGTGGGCGCATATGGGCTTCTACGCGCTGATCCTGCTGGCGGGCCTGCAGGCAATCCCCAAGGACCTCTACGAGGCGGCCGAAATGGACGGCACGCGGCCCGTGCGCGTGTTCTGGCGTATCACCCTTCCGCTGCTGATGCCCAATCTGCTGGTCGTGCTGGTGCTGACGCTGATTCGTGCCGTGCAGATATTCGACGAGGTCTATGTGCTGACAGGTGGCGGACCGGGCACCAGCACCCTCTTTATAACGCAGTACATCTACGAGATCGGCTTCGCTTCTCATCTGCGCAATCCCGGCCTCGCCTCGGCGGCCTCGATCCTGATGGGGCTGGTGCTGATCGTGCTTACCCTGTTCCAGCTTGGCGTGGCGCGCCGCAACGACAGACGGAGCGGCAAGACATGAGCAGGATTTCCGCCTTCCTCTTGCGCCGGCGCGGCGGCGAGCGCTGGCATTGGACCGACGTGTTCACCTGGTTCTGGCTGATCGCCGGCTTCCTGGTGATGTTCGGGCCGGCGGCTTGGCTGGTGAACTCGTCCTTCAAGACCCCGGCGGCGCTTGCCGAGTTCCCGCCGACCATCCTGCCCTACGTCACGGAACTCGTCACCGTTGAGGGCTACGACCAGCCTCTGCCGCTCTATCGCGTGACGCTGGAAGACGGCACGGAACGCGTTCTGGCGGAAGTCCGGCGTATCGGCATCGTCGCGCAGATGGTCGACCCTGCCGACCCGGCCGAGGTTATCCGCGTTAACATCAACCAGCGCACCCCGCAGCGCACCGTGTCCTTTGCCACCGAGAATTATGTCCAGCCGCTGGTTGCCAACGATTTCCTGCGCTTCCTGTGGAATTCCGTCTTCGTCACCGTGATGGCCACGATCATCACGCTCTTGACCAATTCGATGGCGGCGTTCGCGCTCTCGAAATACAATTTCCGCGGCCGTTCGACCGTAATGATGCTGGTGATCGCGACGCTGATGGTGCCGCTGTCAGTCATCATCGTACCGCTTTATTCAGTCATCTCCGCGATGGGGCTGTTCAACTCGCTCTGGGGCGTGATCCTGCCGACCGTCGCGACGCCGACCGGCGTCTTCATGCTGCGGCAATACATGCTGACCATTCCCGACGAGCTGATCGACGCGGCGCGCATGGACAAGGCGTCGGAATGGCAGATCTACTGGCGCATCGTCCTGCCGCTGACGGCGCCGGCGCTGGCCGTGCTGGCGATTTTCTCCGTGGTGTGGCGCTGGAACGACTTCCTCTGGCCGCTGATCGTGCTGTCGAGGCGCGAACTCTACACGCTGCAGGTCGGTCTCAACACTTACGCCGGCGAGCTCAACGTACAATGGCACTTCATCCTTGCGATGACCGTCGTGACCATGATCCCCGTCGTGCTGGTGTTCATCTTCCTGCAGCGCTTCATCACCACCGGCATCGCCGGTACCGGATTGAAATAGGGAGCGAAGATGAGCCGCATCACCCTAAGCAAGGTGGCGAAAGCCTTCGGCGCCGTGAAGGTGCTGCACGATGTCGACCTCGACATCGCCGAGGGCGAGCTGATCGTGTTCGTCGGCCCGTCAGGCTGCGGCAAGTCCACGCTCCTGAGGCTAATCGCCGGGCTCGACCAGCCGACCACCGGTACGATCTCGATCGACGGAAAGGACGTCACCCGCGTCGCAGCCGCCGATCGGGGCCTGGCGATGGTGTTCCAGTCCTACGCCCTCTACCCGCACATGACGGTGCGGCAGAACCTCGCCTTCGGGCTGGAGAATGCGCGCATGCCGCGCGCCGAGATCGACCAGCGCATCACCGAGGCGGCACGCATGCTTGACATCGCCCCCTATCTGGCACGGCGGCCGGGCCAGCTTTCAGGCGGCCAGCGCCAGCGTGTCGCCATCGGTCGGGCCATCGTGCGCAACCCTACTGCCTTCCTGCTGGACGAGCCGCTCTCGAACCTCGACGCCGAACTGCGTATCTCGACCCGCGCCGAACTGGCTGCACTGCACGAGCGGCTTTCGGCGACGATGATCTACGTAACCCATGACCAGACCGAGGCGATGACGCTGGCCGACAGGATCGTGGTTCTGCGCGCCGGCCGCATCGAGCAGGTCGGCTCGCCGCTGGAACTCTACAACACCCCTACCAATCTGTTCGTCGCTGGCTTCATCGGCGCGCCGCGCATGAATTTCCTCCCGGCGAAGATCGGTGAAACGCGTGCCGGCAAGACCGCGATCCGGCTGGAAGGGGCAGGTCCGCTGGAGGTGCAGGCGGCGTCTGCAGCTGCCCACGGTGAGGTTACGGTCGGGCTGCGCCCACACCACCTGCGATTGGTTTCAGACGGGGAAGGCGGGATCCCGGCGCAGGTCAAGCTGGTCGAGGCGCTAGGCTCGGAAACTGTGGTGCACACCACCACGGCCAACGGGGATGGAATGCTTGCCGTGCTCGGCGGCCAGCACAAGGTGAGCGCGGGCGAGACGGTGCATTTCCGCTTCGATGCGGCCGACCTCCACCTGTTTGGTGTCGACGGACTGAGGATAGAGGCTGTCACGACCCCTTGAGATGCGCCAACAGAAACGCCAGCACCGCGTCACGCATGGCGGGGCTTTCCCGATGCCCGGTTTCCGGTTCTCGATGAAGCACGAGGCGGTCTGAGGCATTCGCAGCGGCATAGGCCGCGCGCGTCTCGGCAAGCGCGCGATCCACCGCAGCCGGCGGCGTCAGCGGGTCCAGATCGCCGATGCAGATCAGTTGCGGGCGTGGCGCGATAAGCCCGGCGGTCTCGCCGCCGGATGCGATGTTAAGCAGGCCGGGTATCGTGAGGTAGATTCCGTGCAGATCGTGTGCGCCGGTTTCGATAAGAGCGGCGAAGTCGGCATAGCAGCACAGATGCGCCACGCAGGCGATGCGTTCGTCGACCGCCGCCAGCCAGTAGCCGAACGTCGCGCCCATCGAGATGCCGAAGGCGCCGATGCGCGTGGCGTCCACGTCGGGGCGCGCCGCAAGCCAGTCGATCATCGCAGCCTGTTCGCCAATCATCTGGCCGGCAAGCGACCTGCCGTTCCAAAGTAGGGCCTTCGATGCGGCACTTTCGCTTATCGTCGCGCGCTCGCCGAAGCAGGGCATGTCGATGGCCAGCGTCACGAAGCCCATCGAGGCCAGCACAGGCCCAAGCGGGGCTTGCAAAGCTGGTCGGCCGTCCAGCAATTCGCCTGCGCCGATGTCGTATCGTGCGCCGTGGGCGTGGAGGTAGAGGATGGCAGGCGCAGGGGCATCGCTGCTCGGTCGCGTGAGAACGCCACGAACCGCCTCGCCGCCTGCCGTATGGAAGACGAGGCGTTCGACCACGTACCTGCCCATGTCGCTGCTCTGACGGCTCTGCTCCGTCAGGCTGTGCCGGCCTATCTCGAACGCGCTGCGCAGGCTTTCGACGATCTCCACGGCATTCCTCCTGTCGTCGTCACGCCGCTGGTTGCGCGATCAGCTTTCCAGCGCCTTTATAAACGCGTTCAGCGCTTCGAACAGGAACGTCTCTGTCGGTTCGTCTGCAAGGCGGCCATCCTTCACCTTGGTGCTGGCGTGCGTCACGACGACTTCCTGCCAGACGAAGGTGTTGGCCAGCACGCCGCCGAGGATGTTCTTGAGATGCGCCTGCGCGCGAACACCGCCCAGTGCACCTCCCGACACCGATGCGATGAAGATCGGCTTGTCCTTGAACACTGAAGCGTAGCCGGGGCGCGAGGCCCAGTCGATGGCGTTCTTGAGGACACCGGGAACGCTGTAGTTGTATTCCGGCGTTACGATAACCAGTCCGTCGGCTCGGTCGATAGCCGCCTTCAGTTCCACCACGATCGAGGGCGGAGGGTCGAGGTCGGCGTTGTAGTGCGGCAGCGCCCCGATTTCGAAACCGGTCGTCTCGACCGTTCCTTCCAGTCGGTCGCGGATCGTGGCGACGACCGCACGGGAGGAGGATGCCGCGCGCAGGCTGCCGGCAAGGCAAAGGATATTCGTCATTAAAGTCTCGCAAGCCAGACGGAGATTGAGGGGAAGGCGATAAGGATAAACAGACAGAGCAGCATCGCGCCGATGAAAGGCAGCGCGCCGCGGAATATCTCGCCCACCGCGAGCGTCTTGTCGTCCAGTGCCGATTTGATCGTGTAGACCGAAAGCCCGAAAGGCGGGGTCAAAAGGCCGATCTCGACCGCGACGACGGTCAGCACGCCGAACCATATCAGGTCGAACCCTGCCTCGCGCGCCACCGGCAGGGCTATCGGGAGCAGGATCAGCATGATCGAGATGGAATCGATGAAGCAGCCCAGCAGAATGACCAGCAGCAGAAACAGGAACAGGAAGCCGTAGGGACCGATGAAATCACCCAGCAGCACCTGCGCCAGATGGGCCGGCAGTCCGGACATCGCCAACATGCGGCTGAAGAAGGTGGCGGCAACGATGAGGAACAGCACCGACACGGTGATGCGGCCCGTCTCCACCATCAGCGACCAGAAGCTGCCCGGCGTCAGCGAGCGCCGGAAAAGCGCGATGACGAGCGCGCCCAGCGCGCCCGCGGCCCCCGCCTCGGTCGGGTTGAGGAAGCCGCCATAGATGCCCCCCAGCACGACCACGATCAGCGCTACGATTGGAAAGCCCTTGCCGAGCAGCGCCACGAAGGTGGGCTCCGGTAATGCGTCGCGCTCAATGCCGACCACCTTGCGGTCGAACACCCAGTCACGACGAAAGGATGCCATTGCGACGATGACGACGGCGAAGATGAGGGACAGAAGGATGCCGGGACCAACGCCTGCAAGGAACATGCGCCCGACCGATTCTTCAGCCAGCACGGCATAGATAATCATTAGAAGCGACGGCGGCAGAAGCATGCCCAGCACCGAGCTTCCCGCCACGACTCCCGTGGCGAAACGCGTGGAATAGCCGTGACGCGCCATTTCGGGAACGGCTATGCGGGAGAACACCGAAGCCGATGCAATCGAAATACCCGTGATCGAGGCGAAAACGGCGTTTGCGCCGACGGTGGCGACCCCAAGGCCTGCCTTCAACCGGCGTAGCATTCGCTCGAAGAGATCGAACGTATCCTTGCCCAGCCCCGATACCGTGACCAGCAGACCCATAAGCACGAAAAGAGGCACGACGGCGAACAGGTATTCGCGAAGGCTGTCATTGGCGACGGAGCCGATCATCCGCAGCGCCACAGTTTCGTTTCGGATGAAAGAGACGCCGGCAAACGAAACCAGCAGCATCGCTGTCGCGATCGGCATGCCTATCAGGATCAGCACCATCATGACGACGAGCGCCAGAGCGCCGATTTCGATGCCCGTCATCGTGTCTGCTCTCCACCGGCTGCCGCCAGCCTGAACTGGGCGAGGGCCCGAATGAGGAACTGGATGGTGGCGACGGCGATGCCCGCGAGGATCAGCACACGAAACGGCCAGGTGGGTGCCGTCATGACGCCTGTCACGCCGATGAAGTCCATGCTGCCGATGTCGCGTCGCAGTATGCCGAGCGTCGACCAGGCGATGAGGGCGCACACGACGACGCCCGCGAGTTCCCAGAGTCCGCTGACCAATGCCAGCATGCGCGGGCTCTTGCGCTCCAGCCAAAGCAGGAAGAACTCAATCCGTGCAAGCCGGTTGTGACGGATCGTCGTTCCCAACTGCAGGAAGACGATCATCACCAGCGTAAGCGCACCGAGTTCGGAAATGAGCGGGAGGGAACTGCCGAACATGTTGCGCGCGGCGATGTCCGCACAGATCATCGCCATGAGCAACCCGATCATGAGGGTGCCGAGCGCGGCCATGCCGTCTACCAGCGCGGCCCAGAGCCTGGCAGCCGGCCCGACGTGCCGGCGATCCGTTGGGGGAGCGCCGGCCGGTTCTTCTTGTTGATGCATCGTCAGCGTCCGCGTGGCGATGGCTCTCCGCTTGCCCTACTCGCTCTTGTCCCAGTCGCGAACGGGCGTTTCGCCCCGCGCACGCAACCCTTCCATGTAGGCTGCGAGGAACTCGCGTGCAGGCAGGCCGCGGGCTTCGCCATCCGCCGCCCATTCGCCGGCGATGTCGGGCAGCCCGTTCACCCAGGCCGTACGATCTTCTTCCGACATTTCGCTCACCGTCACCGGTGGGTTCTGGCCGGCGCCCAGCTCGACCATCTTGCCGAAGGCTGCTTCATGCGCCTCGAGCAGGTTCTTGCCATGCGCGTCGGTGTAGAACTTGCCGGCTTCGACCATCGCGTTCTGGACCTCTTCGGGCAGTCCGTCCCAGCTGTCCTTGTTGATGGCAACCGCACCCGAGAAGGCCGTGCCGATGCGCACGCGGGTGATGTAAGGGGCGACCTCATAAAGCTTGGCCGGCAACACGCCGAGCGCCAGCGACAGGACGCCGTCTGATACACCCGTTTGGATGTCGGTATAGAAGGTCGTCAGCGCGCCATCGACAGCGTTGGCACCTGTGCCGCGCAGCCATGAACCCAGCACGCCGGGCGCCGAAATCTTCATGCCGTTGAGGTCGGACAGGCTTTCGATCGGCTGCTTGGTGTAGATGTCGTAGCCGTCGGTGCCGGTCAGCCCGAGTACCTTGAGATTGTATTGCTCCCACTCATTGCGGAAAGCCTCGTTGTTTTCCAGAAGTTCGCCCATCACCTCGAGCTGAACCGGCGGGTTGGCGGTTGAGAACGGCGCATAGCTCGAAACCTGGCTAAGCGGCAGCTTGGCCACTTCGAGGAAGGAGAAGACCCAGCCAATGTCGGTGACACCCTCTTCAACCGACGAAAGCGTGGCATTGGCCTTGTAGAGCTGACCGCCGAAGGCTTCCTGCCATTCGATCTTGTAATTGCCGCCCTCGGCGAGGATACGGTCGGTCTCGGCCATGAAATGCGACTTGATCATGCCCACCCACGGGATGGTGAGCGGGTGGCTCGACGCGACCGTCAGGTTGATCGTTTCCTGAGCCATCGCGGCGGTTGGAAAGGCTACGACGCTTGCAAGCAGCAGTCCGGTAAGTTTTCTCATTTCGGTTCCTCCCTGGTTATTCTTGAAAAGGCGGGTCCTCAGCCCGCCAGCCGTTTCGCCACTTCCGCCCTTATCTCGTCGCCATGTTCGTCGAGCACGGGGGGCGGAAGCACTTCGAGGTCGGCCTCGCCGTCGAAGCTGTAAGGCGGACGCACGGTCTTGAACGGGCCCATCTGCGGATGGGTCGCCTCGACCGCGATCTGCAGGTGCTTTGCCTGCGGGTCTTCAAGTGCCTCGTCGGAATCGTAGGCAGGCGAATGCGGCACTTCGTTTTCGAGCAACAGCGTGCACCATTCGTCACGCGAGCGCGTGGCGAAGACGGGCGTCAGTATGTCGATGAGGTCCTGCTGGTGGTTGATCCGCTTGAGCCGCTCGGCAAAGCGCTCGTCGGTCAACAGCTTGGGCTGTTGGGTAGCGGCGGCCAGCCCTTCCCAGAACTTCTGCGGCGATGACAGGTGGATGGCGATCCATTTCCCGTCCGAGCAGGCGAATGTGTAGGACTGCGAAACCATCGGACGGCTGAGCGGCCCCATCACCTCGCCGACGCTGAAATAGTGCGTGAAGGAATCGAGGTTGAAATGGCACATGGCTTCCAGCATCGAAATGTCGAGGCGGCGTCCCTTGCCCGTCTTTGAACGTTCCAGCAAAGCCGCAACGATGCCGAGCGCTGCATAATGGCCCGTTACCGCGTCGGCGATCGCGGGACCGATCACGCGCGGATTGGCCGGGGGCGTCAGCAGGCGCAGATAGGCGCTCGCCGCCTGCGCGACAGTGTCGTAGGCGGGCCGGTCGCGTGACGGGCCGCTCTGGCCGAAGCCGGTGATGGCACAGTAGACGAGGCCGGGATTTATGCGCTGCAGTTCCTCCGCTCCGGCCCCCAGCCGCTCCGCAACGCCGGGGCGGAAGTTCTGGATGAAGATGTCAGCGGTCCGGATGAGATCGTGGAAGGTCGCCCGTTCGTCCATCTTGTTTGTATCGAGTGCGATCGAGCGCTTGTTGCGATTGTAGGTCTGGAAGTGCGGCGAATAGAGCCCGCCCTTGAAGGCGCGGAACGGGTCGCCCGCGCCGGGGCGTTCTACCTTGATGACGTCGGCACCAAGATCGGCCAGGTGCATGCCTGCGGCCGGGCCGGTGATGTAGGTTCCCATTTCGACGACACGGATATCCTTGAGTATCTTGGTCATCGGTTCGTCCTCAGGCCTCGGAAGCGGGCTTCGAGCCGCGTCCGTCATATGCGATTGCCATGTCGGCCTTATGAGACATGATGAAGCCTATGGACCGTTGCGATTCCTCGTAGAGATGCGCGACCAGTCCCGCTGCGCGCGCTAGAAGCGGAATGCCTTTCATCGCCTCGAGCGGCCATCCGGCATCGAGCATAAGAGCCGGTATCGCGCCTGACACATTGATGGGCAGCCGCCGGTTCATGATGGTGGGAGCCAGTTCGGCGATCTTGCGCAGGCAGCCGATATGGTCGCCCGTCACGCCGAGTTCGTCGGCCAGCGACAGCAATTTGTCGGCACGCGGATCGCCGGCACTATGCTGCGGATGGCCGATGCCCGGCACCTTGGCACGCTGCGCTTTCAGCGCCTCAAGGCCGCGACGCGCCGCGTCATCGAGGTTCGAGCCGGGCTTGCGGCCTTCGTCCAGCACCTCGACGATATAGCGGCCGGCGGTTTCCGAGCTTCCGGCAACCACCGAGCCCATGCCGAGCAGGCCCGCGGCCATTGCGCCCTGCCAGGCTTCGGGCGCTGCCGCCAGCGTCATGCGTGCGGCTTGCACGCTCGGCACCAGTCCGTGCTCCGCAATTGCCACCATGCACGCATTGGTAATGGCGCGCTGCACGTCGGTCGGACGCTCGCCGAGGACCAGCAGCCAGAAATAGTCGGTGAAGTCGATCTTGCCGATCAGGTCCGCGCACAGGTCGTTGCCGCGTATCGTTATGCTTTCCGCATCCGAAGTGGCGATGGCCGTGAACGCCTGTTCCTGCTTGCCGATGCGCATGCAAACTCCAAATTTTCGCATTGCGAAGTTTTTTTCTCTTGTCGGAAAGGTATGGCGCGATCTACCTTCCTGTCAAGCCTGACGGCCGGCTGTGGAATGTCATGCCGGGCGCTGCTATCGAGAGAGCCGGGAGGATACACGCGATGCGCGACATCAATCAGTTCACGATCACCGAAGCCGTGAAGAAGAGCTTCCGTACGGAAGAAGGCTCGCGGTTCAAGTTCCTGCTTGAGAGTCTCATCGACCATCTGCACGACTACACCCGCGAAACCAACCTCACCCACGAGGAGTGGATGCGCGTGCTGATGTTCCTCTACGATTGCGGGAAGATTTCCACGCCCGAGCGGCACGAGTTCATTCTCTTGTCCGACGTGCTGGGCTTCTCCGCACTGGTGGACATGATAAACACGCGCGGCGGCGCCACCGAGGGCAGCAATCTCGGCCCGTTCTATCTCGACAATGCGCCCAGGAAGCCGCTGGGCGCAGACCTCGCCGGTCCCCGGCAAGGCGTTTCCGTGCTATGCCACGGCGTCGTGCGCGACACATTGGGCCATCCGATCCCAGGCGCGATCGTCGATACCTGGCAGGCCGATGGCTCCGGCACTTATCCGATCCAGGAGGAGGGGCAGGACAAATACGACCTGCGCGGCCTCTTCGAGGCCGACGACCAGGGCCGCTACTACTACACCACCATCTTGCCCAAGCCCTACACCGTGCCCTATGACGGCCCCGTCGGCGAGTTGCTGCGTGCTGGCGACCGTCACTCGTGGCGGGCCTCTCATCTGCACTACATGATCCGGGCGGAAGGGATGCGCGGCATCGTCACCGAAGTCTTCTTCGAAAACACCGAATATGTAGACAACGACGCGGTCTTCGGCGTGCGCCGGTCATTGATCGCCAAGCTCGAACCATACAAGGCTGCGAAGGCGGGCGACTTTCCGCTGGAGCGCCAGCCCGACGCGATGATCAACTTCGATTTCGTGCTCGCGCCGGGCGACTGAGAGAGGGAAACACTGGATGCGCGACGAGGATGCGAAGGCCGAGCGGCCCTCCGAGTTCGTGGAGGCGCTGGCCAAGGGGCTGTCGATTCTCGAGAGCTTCGATTCGCAGCATCCAGAAATGACGTTGAGCGATGTCGCGCGCCGCGTCGGGCTCAGCCCTGCGGCGGCGCGGCGAAGCCTGATTACGCTTCAGGCGATGGGCTATGTCGGCCAGACCAACAAGCGGTTCCACCTTCGGCCCAAGGTGATGAGCTTCGGCTCGGCCTTCTATTTCTCTGCCCGCGTGGACGAGGTGCTTCAGCCGGAACTGCGCCACCTCGTGAGCACCTTCGGCGACGCCTCGTCGGTTGCAACGCTCGAAGGACATGACGTGCTCTACGTTGCGCACTATTCCGAGCAACGCGCGCGCCGACCGACCGCCACCGTTGGCGCACGCTACCCTGCCCATGCAACCTCGCTCGGCCGCGTGCTTCTGGCGGGTCTGCCGGACGCGGATTTCGACCGTTATCTGCGCGATGTCGACCCGGTGCCGCTGACCAAGAAGACGGTCGTCGACAAGGCACAGTTGCGCGAGATCGTCGAGGGCGTACGCGAGCAGAACTACTCGACCACGGTCGACCAGCTTGACTACGGCATCACCGCGCTTGCGGTGCCGATCCGCGGTGCGTCGGGGCGCACGATCGCAGCGCTCAACTCGTCGGGCTATTCGGGGCTGCTGACTGCGGAGGATCTGTTGAAGAACCGCCTTCCCGAACTGCGTGCATCTGCCGCCCGCCTTTCGCAGACGCTGTCGCGATACCCCGTTCTCGAATCCATCATCGGCACGCGCTGACCTCGCACGCCGAGGTACTTCCGCATTCGCGGCAGGCCGTAGCGCTCGATTGTTGCATTGACACGCTCGCGTGTTGCGACCTACCATTGCAACGAAAATATTTTCGCCTAGCGAAAATTTTGATGGAGCATGACTTTGGGTCATGTTGCTGTCATTGGCCGGTTTTCTTTGGGAGGAGAAATCATGTGCAGATTCTGCGAGTTGGGGCGTGCCCCGGCCGACCACAGCGCGGCAGCTGGCGGCGGTTTTTCTGCCTCAGCGGTTGCCCGCCCCTCCGCCATACCGATGCCGGCGCGTTCAGGCGAGGCGGGCCGCCGGCTCCTCCTGCGCGGCGGGCACGTCCTCAGCATGGATGCCTCGGTCGGTGATTTCGTCGTGGGCGACGTGCTGATCGACGGCAACAGGATCGCTGCGGTGGGACGGAAGCTGGACGCGGGCGATGCCGAGGTGATCGACGCAAAGGGTATGATCGTCATGCCTGGCTTCATCGATACCCACCACCACCAGTTCGAGACCGCTCTTCGTGGCTTTCTTGCCGATTGCATCCTCGTCAACGACGGTCAGCCGCACAGCGCGTTCAACTACTACGAACACATGCTGCAGAAGTTCTCGATGGTCTATCGGCCGCACGATGTGTATGTGAACGAGCTGTTCGGCTCCATCGCGCAACTCGATGCCGGCGTCACGACGGTGATGGACGTGTCGCAGATCCACCATTCGCCGGAGCATTCCGACGCGGTGGTGCAGGCGCTCAAGGATGCCGGCCGCCGCGCGGTGTTCGGCTATTTCGAGGGCTGGGGTGACCGGGCCAAGTATCCCGAGGATGCCAGGCGTCTGCGCGCCGAGCACTTCTCTTCCGATGACGGCCTTATAACCATGGTCATGGGCGGGGAGATCTATATCCCCGGCTACGAGAATGCATGGAAGATCGGGCGCGAGCTGGGTCTGCCCATCGCTCTGCACGTGGTCGGCACCTTCGGGATGCAGCCGGTGTTCGATGAGTTAGCCCGCAGCGGCCAATTCGGCTCCGACAACATCTTCATCCACATGACCGGCATGTCCGACATGGCGTGGCAGGCGGCCGCCGACGCTGGAGCGCACGTTTCGCTCTCCGTTCCCATCGAGATGACGATGCGCCACGGCATGCCCCCCATCCAGAAGGCGCTGGACCTCGGCATGCAGCCGTCGCTGTCGTCCGACGTCGAATGCACCATGACGGCCGACCCGTTCACGCAGATGCGTTCGGCAATGACCCTGCAGCGCGCCTTCATCAACGAAGAGGCGTTGGGCGGCCGGACCGATTGTGCGGCGATGGTGACCTCGCGCGACGTGATCCGCTTCGCGACGCTCGAAGGCGCCAAGGGCCTCAAGCTCGATCATCGGACGGGCAGCCTGACGCCGGGCAAGGAAGCCGACATCGTCATGCTTGATGCCACCGCCATCAACGTT
Organism: Neoaquamicrobium microcysteis; assembly: GCF_008180155.1. Taxonomy (GTDB): domain Bacteria; phylum Pseudomonadota; class Alphaproteobacteria; order Rhizobiales; family Rhizobiaceae; genus Aerobium; species Aerobium microcysteis. The sequence continues at coordinate 171,486 of NZ_VSZS01000060.1, forward strand.
GCGCCGCTCAACCACGTCACCGGCGCGGTGGTAACGCTGATGGAGCGCTCCAACGTCGATACGGTGATCGTCGCCGGCAGCATCCGCAAATGGAAGGGCGAACTGGTAGGCTTCGACGTGGCGAAGCTGCGCGGCGAGCTGGAGGCAAGCCGCGACCATCTGTTCGAGGCGTCCGGCATCGACCGCGACATCTTCCGCGCCTGAGGAGAACGACATGAACAAGAAACTGCCGCTGCTGCCCACGTCGCTGGTCGGTTCCTACGCCCAGCCCGAGTGGCTCATCGACCGCAAGAAGCTGGCTGGGCGGTTCCCGCCGCGCGTGCGTGCGCTGGAGCTTTGGCGCGTTGCGCCGGAATGGCTCGATCAGGCGCAGGATGACGCTACGCTGCTGGCGATCCGCGATCAGGAGCGCGCGGGGCTAGACATCATCACCGATGGAGAGATGCGCCGCGAGAGCTATTCCAACCGCTTTGCCACCGCACTTGAGGGTGTCGATCTCGACAATCCGGGCTCGGCGCTCGACCGCTCGGGCCATCCCAACCCGGTTCCGCGCGTCGTAGGCAAAATCCGCCGAAAGCACGCGGTCGAGGTGCGCGACGTGGAGTTTCTGCGCGCCAACACAGACCGCGTCATCAAGATCACCGTGCCCGGCGCATTCACCATGGCACAGCAGGCGCAGAACGATTTCTACGAGAGCGAGGAGGAATTGGCGCTCGACTACGCGGCCGCAGTCAACGAGGAAATCAAGGATTTGTTTGCCGCCGGTGCCGACATCGTGCAGGTGGACGAGCCCTATATGCAGGCTAGGCCGGAAAAGGCGCGCCAGTACGGCCTGAAGGCGTTGAACCGTGCGCTCGAGGGTGTGGAAGGCGAAACGGCCGTGCATATCTGCTTTGGCTATGCCGCGATCATCCACGAACGGCCGGAGGGCTACTCCTTCCTGCCAGAACTTGCCGGGTCGGCGGCAAAGGCCGTTTCGATCGAAACCGCGCAATCCGGTCTCGACTGCTCGGTGCTTGCCAAGCTGCCCGACAAGAAGATCATCCTCGGCGTGCTCGACCTTTCCGATCCCGAGGTGGAGAGCGCGGAAACTGTTGCCGCCCGGATTCGCCGTGCGCTGCCTTATGTCTCGGCCGACCGCATCGTGATAGCGCCCGATTGCGGGTTGAAATACCTGCCGCGTGAAACCGCCTTCGGCAAGATGAAGGCGATGGCTGACGGTGCAGCTCTGGTGCGGGCCGAACTGTCCTAACGCAGACCGGCGGCGATCGCCGCTTCCATATCGTCGGCGATCAGCAGGTCGAGAAAGGCTTCGACCTGCGAGCGCCAGATGGCGTTGTCGCTGAGGCTGGGCGGAAAAAGCCCCGGCATCGCGAAAAGCACTGCAGCCACGGCCTGTCCGGTTTGCTGCACACCTTGCAGGTTCGCGACGATCTCCGCCCCGCGCGGGTCACGCAGATCGTAGCTCCGTCCCGTGCCAACCCTGCCAAGCGCGTAGCGCATCCATGCGGCGACCGCGAGCGCAAAGGTTTGCGCGCCGTCGCCCCGCGCAAGCAGTTCGCTCGCGGGTTCGAGGAGGCGTTGCGGGAGCTTCTGTGTGCCATCCATTGCGATCTGGTATGTGCGATGTGCCATGGCGCGGTTTGTGAAGCGGGCGACGAGCTGGTCCGCATAGCCGTCAAGGTCGATGCCGGGCACGGGATCGAGAGTCGCCGCGGCCGCCTGCATATGCAGCCGCACCAACTGGGCAAAGCGCGCGTCCGCCATCGCGTCACGGACGAACTCGTGGCCGGCGGGGAATCCCAGATAGGCGATCAGCGAGTGCGAGCCGTTTAGCATGCGCAGCTTCATCTTCTCGTACGGCGTCACGTCTTCGACGAACAGCGCCCCCGCCCGCTCCCAGTCCGGTCGTCCGGCGGCGAAACTGTCCTCGATGATCCATTGCGAAAACGGCTCCGTCTCGACCGCCGCAAGGTCACGCCGGCCCGTCAGGCGCTCGGCGTCGGCCAGCGTGGCGTCCGTGCTTGCGGGCGTGATGCGATCGACCATGGTGGATGGGAAGGAGGCCGTGTCGTCGATCCATCGCGCGAGCTCCGGATCGCGTCGTTCCGCAAACTCCAGGACCAGCCTCTTCAGCAGCGCTCCATTGTTCGGCAGGTTGTCGCAGCATAGGGACGTGAAAGGTACTCTCTTCGCCGCGCGCCGCCGAGCCAGCCCCTCCACCAGGTAGCCAACTAAGCCTCGTGGCGCGCGGGGGCTGGCGAGATCGGCCGCGATGTCGGGGTGGCCGGTGTCGAGGCCTCCACTTGCGGGGTCGATGCCGTAAGCCTTCTCGGTAACCGTCAGGCTGACAATGGCGGTATGGGGATCGGCGAGCAGTTCAAGCAGCCGGTGGGGCTCACGTGCGGCTGCGATGGTCGAAATCACGCAGCCGATGATGCGCGCGTCGGTCTGTGCCGTGCCGCGTACAAACAGTGTATAAAGCCCGTCCTGCACGGCTAGCGCGTCGACCGTTTCCGTGCTGCGGAGGCTGGTGGCAACGATGCCCCAGTCGCCGCCGCCCGCCAATGCCGCGTCGTTATAAGCGGCCGTATGCGCACGGAAGAATGCGCCGGACCCGATATGCAGGATGCGCGGGCGCAGCTGTCGCCGGTCGTAGTGGGGCTGCTCGACTGCAGGGTCGATGTCAAACAGGTCGGTCAGCGGGGCACTCACAGCCTGTATGCCCTCTTCGCCAGCCCGTAGCAGAGCTCGGTGGCAATTTTCTCCGCCTCCGCCCCATCCATGCGGTGCTCGGCGGTCATGCGCGCGAGAAAACCGCAAACCTCCCGCCGCCACACGTCATGGCGCGCCGGAATGGAAAGCAGGGCGCGGGTGTCGTCGTTGAAGCCTGCGAGGTTTGCAAATCCGGCCGTCTCCACAACCTGATCGAGATAGCGGCGGATGCCGTTCGGGCTGTCGTGGAACCACCAGGGTGGGCCGATAAGAAGGCAGGGCCAATGCCCCGCCATCGGTGCAAGCTCGCGGGCGTAGGTGCTTTCGTCGAGCGTGAACAGGATGATCCGCAAGCCGGATGCGTGGCCGTGGCGATTGAGCAGCGCGTCCAGCCCGCCGACCCAGTCCGCGCGCGCCGGTATGTCAGCACCCATGTTGGGACCATACGTGGAAAGTAGGGCACGGTCTGTGCTGCGGCGCGAGCCGGCATGGATTTGCATCGTCATGCCGTCCTCGGCCGAAAGCCCGGCCATCTCGGTCAGCATCTGTCCACGAAAGAGTTCCGCTTCGGTAGGGGTAAGCGCGCCCTTCAGCGCCATGTCCAGCAGCCGCTGTTTCTCCGGCAGCGGCAGATCGGCGGTCTGGGCGCTCGGCGCGCCGTGGTCCGTGGCGGTCGCGCCGTGCTCGCGGAAGAAGGCGCGGCGGCGGCGATGGGCCTCGATCATGCCGTCCCAACTCGCAGTGTCGGTGTCGGTGATCTCTCCCAGGCACTGGAGATTTTCGGCAAAGCCCGGCGCTTCCGGGTCAGTGACCGCATCGGGCCGGTAGGTTGTGCGCACGCGACCGATCCAGCCATCGGCGAGCAGCTTGCGATGATGATCCAGCGGGTCGAGCGCGCCTTCCGTCGTTGCGATGGTTTCCATGCCGAACCGTGAAAACAGTGCCCGCGGCCGAAATTCAGGACGCCCGAGCTGTTCGCCTATGTGGTCATAAAGACCGTCAGCGTTCGCCGGCGTCAGCGGTTCCGGGCAGCCGAGGACGGCTGACATGGCGTGATCAACCCAGAGCCGCGACGGCGTGCCGGCAAAGATGTGGTAGTGCTCCGCAAAGACCCGCCAGATGGCGCGGCCGTCCACCTGCGGCGCGGTCCCGTCCAGCCGTGGCAGGCCAAGCGCGGCGTGCGGTACGCCAGCGCTGTGCAGCATGCGGAAAAGATAGTGGTCCGGGGTCACCAGCAGCGAGGCGGCGTCCTCGAAGGGCTCGTCGTCGGCAAACCATGCCGGGTCGGTGTGGCCGTGCGGGCTGACGATGGGCAGGTCGCGCACCGTCGCATAGAGATCGCGCGCGATGTTGCGCAACGCCGGTTCAGGCGGAAAGAGACGGTCGGGGTGCAGAAAGCCGTCGCTTATGCTCACCGGAAGGCTCCGGTTGCGGTCAGTGCGCGTTCGACGCCCCGCAGTTCCGCCAGCCCCTTGAGGCGGCCGATTGCCGGGTAACCGGGCTGGGCGCCACGCTTCATGTCGTCCAGAATGTCCTGTCCGTGGTCGGGTCGCATAGGGATGATGGCGTCAGCACGTCCTTCGGCCCGCCGCCGCGCTTCCTCGCGCAAGAGCGCCGCCACGACCGCCACCATGTCGGTGTCACCGCCAAGATGTTCGTCCTCGTGGAAGGAGCAGGGAATGCTGTCGCCTTCCTTGCGCACGTTGCGCAGGTGGACGAAATGGATGCGCGGCGCGAGCCGCTCGGCCATGGCGGGCAGGTCGTTGTCGTGGCGTGCACCCAGGGAGCCGGTGCACAGCGTCACCCCGTTGGCAGGGCTGTCGACCGCATCGAGCGCGGCGCGATAATCGGCTTCGGTGGACATGATGCGCGGCAGGCCCATGATAGGAAATGGCGGATCGTCGGGATGGCAGCATAGCCGCAGCTCAAGGCGCTCCGCCAGCGGCGTCACCTCAGAGAGGAAATCGATCAGGTTCGCGCGAAGCCGATCGGGGCCTATTTCCGCATAGTTGGCCAACTGCCTGCGCAGACCCTCGAGCGAGTGGTCCTCCTTGGAACCAGGCAGGCCGGCATTGACGGTGCGGGCCAGAAGCCTGGCGGCATCGTCGTCCATGCCGGCGAAGCGGCGCGCGGCGTCCTCGACCACCTCCGGCGCATAATCCTGCGCGGCATCGCGCCTTTCCAGAATGTGGATGTCGAAAGCCGCGAAGTCATGGAGATCGAAGCGCATCGTGGTGCCGCCATGCGCAACGCGCCATGCCAGCGCTGTGCGTGTCCAGTCCAGCACGGGCATGAAATTGTAGCAGATGACGGCGATGCCTGCCGAAGCCAGGTTCTCCATCGAAATCTTGTAGTTGTCGATATGCGTGCGCCAGTCGCCCGTCTGCGTCTTGATGGCTTCCGAAACGGGCAGGCTTTCGACGACCTCCCATTCTAGCCCGGTCGCGGCACCGTCCGGCAGGCGTCGCACCTCATCCTGGCGCTTCGTGATTTCGTGCGGGCTCCACACGACGCCATAGGGCACATGGTGGAGCGCCGACACAATGCCCTGCGCGCCCGCCTGTTTCGCATCAAGAAGCGTTACCTTGTCGACGGGGCCGAACCAGCGCCACGTATGTCTCATTGGCTGGTCTCCCTAGAAGACGAGATTGGGAAGGAAAAGAACGACGCCGGGCATGAACAGCAGCGCGAGCACCAGCAGCAGAACGGCGCCAATGAGCGGCAGCGACTCTCGGGTGTAGCTCTCTATGCGGCAGTTCAGCAGACTGCAGACGGTGAACATGGCGACGCCCACCGGCGGCGTCATTCCGCCCAGGGTGACGACGATCATCATCAATATGCCGAAATGCACCGGGTCGAACCCGACCGACGTGATGATAGGAACGACGATGGGCGTCAGAAGAAGCATCATCACCGTGCCTTCAAGGAACAGGCCGATGACGAACAGGAATGCCAGCACCGCGATCACGACCAGATGCGGCTCACTGATTGTCCCCAGCAGCAATCCGGAGAGCTGCTGTGGCACCTGCAGGAAGGTGATCGCAAAACCGACGATGCCCGACATCAGAATGATGAGCATTATCATGCCGATATCGGAAATCGCTTCGCGAAACGCGTTCAGCGTCCTGTCGGGGGTCAATTCGCGGTGAGCCAGCGTGCCGATGACGACTGCGTAGATGACTGCGCCCGCGCCGACTTCCGAAGGTGTCAGCACGCCGCCGCGTATGGCGAATACCAACAGGACCGGAAACAGCAGCGCCCATTTGGCTCCCCACATCGCCCGGCCCAACTCGCCTGCCGTGGGCTTGCGTGCATCGGCAGCGACATAGTCGCGCTTACGGGCGATGATGTAGATCGTTACCATCATCACTATCATCATCAGGATGCCCGGAATGATGCCGGCCATGAACAGGCGACCGATGGAGACGTTGCCGACATAGCCGTAGAGGATGAGGCCGATGGAAGGCGGCAGCACCGCCGTAATCAAAGCGGTAACGGCGATGACGGCTGCCGAAAACCCCTTCGAATAACCCTGCGCGAGCATCGACGGTCCGAGGATGCGGGCCTCCATGGCAGCTTCGGCCACGGCGGAGCCGGAAACGCCGCCCATCAACGTGGACAGGATTACCGACACCTGCGCAAGCCCACCTGCCATCCACGATACCGCGACGTTAGCGAAGTGAAACAGCCGCTCGGTGATGCCGCTGGCGTTCATCAGGTGCCCGGTGAGCACGAAGAAGGGTACGGCCAGCAGAGGAAAGCTCTGGCTCATGGTCGCGATGCGCTGCACGCCGATGGAAAGCGGCATGATGTCGGACTGAAGGAAGAAGACGAAGCCGGATATTCCGATGACGAACGCTATCGGCGCGCCGATGAAGAGCAGGACGAGAAAGACTATGCCGATGGCGATCATGGCTGGCGCCCCGCCGACACGGTGATCTCATCGTCAGGTTTGGTGTAGATCAGCGTCTCGCCATCGCGCCGCGTCCATGCCTGCACAAGATTATGGAATAGCGCGCCGCACAGCATCACGCAGCCGACCGGCACCGCGACGGTGACGAAAGCGTAGGAAAGCCCGCTATCGCCGAAGACGCGCTGACGGTTGAGCCAGGTCAGCTTGGTCCCTTCCACGGCCAGCACGGCGAGAAAGGCGACAATCAGCAGCGTAACGGCCGTCTCGACAGCCAGCCGATGCTGGTAGGGCGCCCGGCGCACGAGGAGATCCACCCCGAGATGGCCCTTCTCGCGCATCGCGCGGGCGGCTCCGATGAAGCAGAGCCATATGAACAGCAGCTGCGCCATGTCCACCGACCATATCAACGGCTGGCCGAAGAAGCGCATAACGGCGGCCATGAACACCAGCAGCGTTGTGCCGGCGAGAAGCACGACCGCGACCGCGAACTCGATCTGACCAAGTCGCCTGAGCATGGGAAACTCCGAAAAGAAGGAGCGGCGGGCGGGCCCGCGCGCCCCTATGGAGGAGAGCTGGACGATTACTGGGCGGCTATGCTCTGCACAGTTTCGCGCAGGTCGCCGTAGCCCAGAACGTCATAGACGCCGGCGGTCGCATCACGGAAAGGCGTGACGTCGATTTCGGTTATGGTTGCGCCGGCGGCTTCGAGGTCCGCCTCGATCTGCGCGAGTGCCGCTTCGGTGCCGCGTGATGCTTCGTCGCCCGCCGCAAGCGCTTCCTCTCGCAGCATGGTCTGCACGTCCGCAGGCAGGCTGTCGAACCAGGCCGCGCTGGTCACCATCCCGGTGATGAGACTGATGTGACCGGTCTTGGTTACATGGGGTGCCACCTCATGCAGCTTGGAACCCCACAGAGCTGGCAATTGCACCTCAACCGAGTCGATCACGTTCTGCTGCAAGGCCGAATACACCTCTGCATAGGGCATCGGCGTTGGCGTCGCACCCATCGCCTTCACCGTCTCGGTCCACACCGGCGCACCCGGTGTACGCATGCGCGAGCCGGAAAGATCGGCCGGCGTTGCGACCGGCTTGTCGGTGACCACATGGCGCTCGCCCTGCCACCAGTTGAACGAGAGGATCTGATGGCCCGAAGCTTCGCGCAGCTTGCCCACCCACTCCTCGAACAGGTCGGAGGTCACGACGTTGCGGATGCCGTCATAGCCGGAAGCCAGATAGGGCGCGCCAAGAATACCGAGTTCGTTCTGGAAGACGGCGAGGCGTCCGCCATCGACGATCACCGCCACCGGGGCACCTGCACGGGCCTGTTCGAGCACATCCTCGTCGGGACCAAGTTGCGAATTGGGGAACAGCTTGATCTCAACGGCGCCGCCCGAACGCTCCGCTACCGCGTCGCGGAAACTCTCAAGCCCCTTGTAGAGCGGGTCGGTCGTGGTAAGGGCCGTATTGATGCTGAGCGTATGGTCTGCGGCGAGCGCCGGCCCTGCGACGGCAACGAAGCCGGCGGCGAGAATTGACGTGAACGAAACGAACCTCATGATTTCCTCCCTGAGCGAACGATAGGCCCTCCAAAGCCTCTTCCGGAGACTAGAATGGTAGTATATTGTTGTCAACATGAGTCTTGATTTCGAACTTGCGCCGCTGGCCGACGACAGCCAGCGCGCCCGCCAGGCGACCATTGGATCGCGTGTCTACGACACGGTGCGAGCCGCCATCGTTCAGCTGCGCTTCCGGCCGGGAAACCCGCTTTCGGAAGCGGAGATCGCGCGCCAGCTTGGCGTGTCGCGCCAGCCGGTGCGCGAAGCCTTCATCAAGCTGGCTGAGTCGGGGCTGGTCGAGATCAGGCCGCAGCGCGGTACCTTCGTGCGCCTGATCTCACGGCGCGAGGTCGCCAATGCGCGCTTCATACGAGAGGCCATCGAGGTCGCGATCGTGAAAAAGGCGGCGACGGACGCGGCAGCGAGCGACGTTACCACGCTGGAAAGCCTTATTCGCGAGCAGCGCGCCGTCGCGGTGAGCGGGGACAACGTCGCCTTTCTGCGGCTGGACGAGAAGTTCCATCAGGCGGTGGCTTGCAGCGCCGACTGCGAGGACGCATGGCGGGTGCTGGAGGGGCTCAAGGCGCAGATGGATCGCGTGCGCTATCTATCGCTGCCGGAAGCGACGCCGCTCGAGACGATCATCGAGCAGCACGAGCGCATCGTGCGTGCCATCGCCGCCGGCAAACCTGACGAGGCGGAGCTTGCCATGCGTCAGCACCTTTCGGAAATCCTGCTATCCCTGCCCAAGCTCGCCGCGGGGCACCCGGCCTATTTCGTGGATTGACCGGCATTCCGTGCGGCGAGGTTGCCGCATAGGTGCAAATGGAGCATGGGACCCGCGCGTTAAGTGCCGATGAACACAAGCTGCCGCCAAAAAAATCAAGGACGGGTGTCGGGAAGCGCGCCGACAGTTCGTCCTTAGAGCGCTCGGTGGCCATCGAGCGGTCTTTGTCGGCAGTCACCAAGCGGCGGTGGGCTAAGGTTGCTCCCACCGATGTTGTCGTCCACAAGGGGAAGGAGAACCAATATGCCCAGCATCGTAACCTTGCACCGCGTTATTGCAGCCAAGCCCGAGAAGGTCTTCAGGGCCTTCGTTGAGGCGGACGCGATTGCAAGCTGGCTTCCACCTTACGGCTTTCTCTGCACTGTGCACGAGCTGGACGCCAAGGTAGGAGGCAGGCACCGGATGTCCTTCCGAAACTTCACGACTGGCCGCAGCCATTCCTTCGGCGGGACCTATAAGGAGCTCGCTCCGGGCGAGCGGCTGGTCTACACCGACAGCTTCGACGATCCGAACCTCCCAGGCGAGATGGTCGTCACGGTGACCCTCAAGGCCGTGTCCATTGGAACGGAGGTAAATATCGAGCAGAAGGGGATACCGGACATAATTCCGCGCGAGGCTTGCTACCTCGGCTGGCAGGAATCGCTGCGCAAGCTTGCGAAGCTCGTCGAGCCCGAGATCAACCAGTAGGCAATCCTCTCCCTCCATCGCGTCCGCTGTTCGTGCCGGCGGCGATGCCCGTGGCGACTACGCCTCGATTTGCGCTTCCAGATGCTTCAGCGTGAGGTTGTATTGGTCGAACAGGCGCTGTTTGGCGAGTTCGGCGTCACCGTCCAGTGCAGCCTCCATTATGAGCCGGTGCTCTTCCACGGAGTCGCGACGGGGATAACCGCTCATCGAAATGTAGCGGTAGCGCTCCGCCTGATCCATCATCTCGTTGCAAAACTTTATCAGCCAGAACGAGCCGCACGCGCCGATCAGCGCATTGTGGAAGGCCCGGTGCTTGATCTCCCACTCTGTGTTGTCGCCGCCTTCCTCCGGGGTCTGAATGCGGGTCCGCGACAGCCGATGGAAGGAGAGGACAATGTTGTCCTCCCAGATTTGCGTTCGGTTGGCGATCGACTCTTCAAGTGCCTTTCCTTCCAGCCAGCAGCGCGTCCTGACGAGTTCGCGCAGCTTTTCCAGAGACAGTTCGGGGACGAAGAAGCCCCGCTGGTCGTGGCGATCGACGAGATGCTCCGACGACAGCCGGTTGAGCGCCTCGCGAACCGGATTTGCGCCGACGCCGTAACGCGTCGCTACCTGCTCGATCTGGAGCTTCTGGCCGGGCTTGAGCTCGCCCTTCAGAATATCCTGACGGAGCCTGCGATAGACGAGCGTCGCCGCCGTCGCCTTCTCGCCACGCCCCCCGGTACTCCCGACCTCCGGCACGTTCAGCGCCATGTTCGCCCCTCTTCCCCGTTGTCAGCTATCCTCGTCACTGTGCCATGCCTCCGCCGGCCGAAGATTTCTGCCAGAACACAAGGCGCCGCTCCACCCATACGACGGTCCAGAAAAGGGCGAGACCCAGCAGGCTGAGATAGATGATGAGCGAGAAGACGCGCGGCGTGTTGAGCTGCGATGCGGCGACCCGGATCAACTCGCCGAAACCCTTGCCGCCGCCCAAAAACTCGCCGGTGATCGCGCCGGCCATAACACCGACCGCCGCGATCTTGAGGCCCGTAAACATCTGCGGCAACGCCAGCGGCAGCTTCATCTTGATGAGCGTCTGGAGACGCGTTGCGCCCATCGTCTTGAACAGGGCGCGGGCGTGTTCGTCGGAGGCGTGCAGGCCGGCTGCGGTGCCGACGACGATCGGAAAGGTGGCGATAAATGCGGCAAGCGCCACCTTGGACGATATGCCGAATCCGAGCCACGCGAGGAAGATCGGGGCAAAGGCCACCTTGGGCATGGTGTCGATGGCAACCAGATAGGGCAGGACGGCGCGCTCGCCGAAAGCGAACTCACCCACGATGATGCCGAGGCTGAAGCCGATAGTCAGGGCTATCGCGTAGCCGAAGATCACTTCCTTGAAGGTTATCCAGAACGCGGTCAGCATGTAGCCGCCGGTAAGGAGGTTCTGGCCGACGAAGGCGATGTCCTGCGCCGTTTCCCACGGACCCGGCAGAATGATCGGCGACACGAGGCCAGACAGGTGAATGACCTGCCACGTAAGCAGGAACGCGACCATGAGGCCGGTCATGCCGATCCATCGCGGCAGGCGGTCCATGAAGGTGACAGGTTCGGACCATACCGTGTCCGGCCGAGCGCCTTGAGAGTTGTCGACGGCGGTCACAGGAATGCTCCCTTGTCGAGGTGCGTGCGAATGTGACGGACATATTCGCCGAACTTGCGGTCTGTCATCATATCGAGGGTGCGCGGCCGCGGCAGGTCGATCTCGACGGTCTCGACGAAGGTCCCGGGTCGCGGTGACATGACGTAGACCACGTCCGAAAGGATGACCGCCTCCGGGATCGAGTGCGTGATCAAAAACGCAGTCGCTTGGCGTTCCATGCAGATACGCTGCAATTCCATGTTCATGAAGTCGCGAGAAAGTTCGTCGAGTGCGCTAAACGGTTCGTCAAGCAGCAGCACTGCCGGCTCGGTGATGAGCATGCGGCAGATTGCTGCCCTCTGCGCCATGCCGCCGGACAGATCGCCCGGTCGGCGGTGCTCGAAACCCTTCAATCCGACAAGGTCCAGAAGGGCCAAGGCGTCGGCGTGCTTTGCCTTGGCAGCGGCGCGCCCGTCACGGATTTCGATCGGCAGCACGATATTCTCGATCGTCGTCCGCCACGGAAACAGCGTGGCATGCTGGAACATCATGCCGATGTCCCGCCGCGTGCCGGTTACCGGCGTCCCCTGCAGATAGACGCTGCCTCCCGTAGGTGGGACGAGGCCAGCCATGATCTTGAGCAGCGTGGTCTTGCCGCAGCCTGACGGGCCGATGACAGAGGCGAAGCCGCCTTCGTTTAAGGTAAGATCGACCCGGTCGAGCGCCTTGAGATTACCGCGGGCGTAACTTTTGGTCACGCCACGCAGTTCGTAGACCGGCCGGCCATGATGGCCGGCCGTCGCTTCGGTGATCCGGTGGACCGCAGTCATTCCGCGTTCCAGGCTTCGACGAAGTCGTTCGTATAGGCGGCCTCGAGATCGTCCAGCGGTGCGGAGAGCGCCCCGGTTTCCACCGAACTGTCGTGCCACATCTGCCAGTGCTCGGGCGGCTGGTAGCCGTAGCCCTTCGACATGTCGAGCGGCGTGATGCGATCCTGTATCGCCGTTAGCAGCGCCGCGGCGAACTCCTTGTCCTCGCCCTCCTGCGGATTGCCGGCGGCGGCATGCTCGAGCACCTTTTCGCGGTTGGCGGGATCCATGCCGAACTTAGTTCCCTTTACGAGCGCCTTGCCGAAGGCTTCGACGACATCCGGGTTCTCTTGGAGATAGGAGCGGGTAACGGCCCAGCCATTGCCGAAAAAGGAGAGATACTCGTCCGGCGTTATTTCACGAAGCGGGATGCCGCGCGACTGGATGATCGCCGCGTCGCTTACCGCCGCTGCGTATGACTGTATCTCGTCGTTGAGGAACGCAGCCGCAGCGGTGCCGCCGTCGCCGACCGCGAGAAATTCGTAGTCGGTGCCTTCCGCCAGGTTTTCACCGGCCAGAATGGCACGACTGAACCCGACCTCGGCACCGTCGGCAGTGCCGACGCCAACCGTCGTGCCTTTCAGGTCCGCCGGGCCCTGGACGGCGGATTCATCCTTCACGACGAGGCCGAAGATCGACTTGGGAAACTGATTGTAGATGAAGACGACGTCTTCGCCGCGCGCACGCGCGCCGAGCAGCGGTCCAGGCCCCGGATTGCCGATCTGCGCCTGGCCTGCGGCCATCGATTGCAGCACCGACGCCGACCCGTTGACGGCCTCGACTGTGACATTGAGACCCAACTCCTCGAAATAACCCTCGCCGATGGCGACATGCATCGGGAAGTTGTTGATGGCCGAAGGGTTCGGCACCACCACCGTGATGTTCTTCTCCTGTGCAGACGCTGTATGTGCGACGCCCAGCGAGCATGTGACCGCCAGCGCGAACGTCGCCATGGCGATGCGGCCAAACCGCATTTCTCGTTCCATTGTGTCTTCCTCCCTTTTTGCCAGATCCTCCGATACCGGCAGGCAGCATTATCTACATTTTTGCGTTGAGCTGTCAAAAACAGATGTTCAATAGTTTGGTGCTGGAAGTCCGTTATCAGAGTGGATGATAGCGAAAGCCCTTACATAAGCAGCGGTTAGTCGCGCCTCGTCGCTGGATCTCATGCCGGAGAAAGCAGCATAGAAGCATTGCATATGTAGATTCCGCATAGATCGTAGATTTTTTGATGCGTTCGAGGGTTTTATGTGCTTTATGCCTCCCCGTAGTCGCGCAGTCAGGGAGGAAAATATGAGCGCTGGGTATGTGATTGAAGCTCCGAAGCAGGCGAGCATCGCGGTGACGGGGAGTGACCAGCGCTTTCCGGTGCGCCGCATCTATTGCGTCGGCCGCAACTATGTGGCGCATGTGCGCGAGATGGGTGGCGACGAGCAGCGCGATCCGCCGATTTTCTTCCAGAAGCCGTCGGATGCCGTGATCGATAGCGGCAGCACTATTCCCTACGCGACGATCACCGAAAACTTTCACCACGAGATGGAGATGGTGATCGGGCTCAAATCGGGCGGCTACAACATCTCCGAGGAGGATGCGCTTCGCCATATCTGGGGTTATGGCTGCGCCCTCGACATGACCCGTCGCGACATCCAGGGTAATGGCAAGCCTTGGGAGATCGGAAAATCTTTCGATCAGGCCTGTCCGTGCGGGCCCCTGTCGCCGGTTGCGAGCGTGGGCCACATCGACAAAGGGGCGATAAAGCTGACGGTGAACGGGGAGACGAGACAGGAATCCGATCTCTCTCTGCTGATCTGGCGCGTGCCGGAGATCATCGCGAACCTGTCGACCTATTTCGAGCTGATGCCGGGCGACATCATCCTGACGGGCACGCCGCACGGCGTGGGCCCGGTGCAGGTTGGAGACGAACTGGTCGGCACCATCGCCGGGCTGGAGCCCCTCAAGATCAAGATCGGCCCACGCCCATCCTGAGTGTCGGGCTATAATCTGCGACCACGGACAAGCGGCAGGTGGCAAAGCGAGGGCTGGGGCGAATTTGTCGGTATCGGCAGATCCACTGCGGCTCTCTACTTATCGAAGGTTAATCCCGGCTCTATGTCTCATCCGCATCACCGGCGAGTGGCCTGATCATAACCACCGCATTTATCGTCTTCGACATCGTCTCGAGCGACCCTTGAAGCCGAAGGCCCCGCCCAGCGGCGCAAGCATGTCGGCGGCGTGCGGATCGACTACGTCCTGCCCGTTGGGGTCGGACGCGGTCCCTTGGGGCAGCGGCAGGCCGAGGCTCTTGTAGAGCTGGATTCGGTTGTAGGGGATGGCGCTGGTAGCCATGTCCAGCAGCCACGGACGCTCGCCCGCGACGGGAACCGCGAACGCTATGGGGTTTGTGCCGTGAAAGCGCTGTGCGCCTTCGTGCAGCCGCACGAAGCTGTCCGAGTTGCAAACACACAAGCCGGCGTAACCGGCTTTCACTGCTTCCATCGCGAAGGCACCCGCCGGGCCGAAATGCGACGAGTTGCGGATCGCCACTGCACCGATGCCGAAACGGGCGGCGAGCGAGACGGCATGGCGCATCGCCTCATATGCAGCGTAGGCGCCGTGAGCGGCATCCGCATCGAGCGTCGCGATGGCACCGAACTCGGTGACGAAGCGCATCTGCGGTTCGCGCTTGATACGCCCGCCCTCCAAGGCGGTTACGTAGTGATCGAGCAGGCGAACGCCGTGGCTGTCCACCCCAAGCCGCGACCCATGCATCATTGCATCCGTCGCTGCGCGCGCGGTCTTCTCGCCGGCCCCAGCGGCAAGGAGCGTGGTGAGACAGAAAGCGTCCAGCGCCTCAACCGCAATCTTCTGGGCAGGCACTGTCTGCTTCGTGGCATTCGCGGTCGTCACAGCGTCTGGCCTCCGTCGCAAACGATCACCGTGCCGGTCGTAAACGCGGCTTCGTCGCCGGCGAGCCAGACGGCGGCTGCAGCCATCTCATCCACGCTGCCAAGCCTCCCGATCGGCTGTCTCTCTGTAAATTGCCTGCGAGTAGCCTCCGGATCGTCGGTCGCCTGCATGCGCGCTTCGAGCGAGGGCGAGAGCGTCGTGCCCGGCGCCAGCACATTGCAGCGCACGCCCGCACGGATCGTGTCGCGCGCAACGGCCTTGGAGAGGCCGATAACGGCGGCCTTGCTGCTTCCATACGCTGCCCGACCGGCCACGCCGGTGATGGACGATGCGACTGACGCGACGTTGATGATCGAACCCGAACGGCGTTCGATCATGCCGGGTAGGGCAGCGCGGATCGTATGGAACATCGACGTGACGTTCTGCTCGAAGCTTCTCAGCCAGTCTTCTTCCGATGCCTCAAGAATGCTGCCGGAATGCACCCAGCCGGCGCAGTTGAACAGGATATCGATGGTGCCAGCATCGGCGACCGCGGACCGCACGTCATGCCCATCTGTAACGTCCAGTTCAACGATCTCGATGCGTTCCGATATCCGTGGGAGGTCGGCCATCTTGGACAAGGTGCGGCTTGAGGCAACGACGCTTGCTCCCTCGCGCGCAAATGCCAGGGCGACGGCGCGACCTATGCCTTGCCCCGCTCCAGTCACGAAGGCGCGCTTGCCGACGAGGCGACCCGTCATGAATTCCTTCCTCCCGGATGCCACTGCCGATATCGTCTTGTGTCTACACTAGACGGTATCGTGTGTACACTAGACATTAGCGCGATGGCTTGGCAAGCTGAATCTCGCGGTGGCATTGCCTTTGGCGAAAACCTATTCTGGTCATGCCGCACGAGGCCGCGAGGAGAGATATTGCAAGACAGGATGCAGAACCGAACCGATGCCGAGGAGGTCCCGATCGCCGCGGGCTCTTCACCTCGCCTGTATGAGCGCGTCTTCGACATCCTGTCCGAGCAGATCGCGCAAGGGCGTTTCGGCACCGAAGCGGCCCTGACCGAAACCGCAATAGCGTCCCGCTTTGGCGTTAGCCGCGCCCCGGCAAGGCGTGCGCTTGCCGAATTGGAACAGGCGGGACTGATCCGGCGAGCGAAGCAGCGGGGTTTCGTGGTTGCCGACGAACATGTCAATGCGGCAGCCAGGCCTGGCAAGGCATCGGAGGGCGACGAAAAGCTTGTATCCTTGCCCAGTTGGGAGCGCATCTATCGCGATGTGGAAAGCGAAATCATAGCGCGCATTTCGTTTGCCACGTGGCGGTTGAACGAGGCGGAACTCGCGCGCCAATATGGGGTCAGCCGCACGGTGGCGCGTGACGTCATCGGCCGGCTGCAGCAAAGTGGTCTGGTACAGAAGGACGACAGGTCGCGCTGGTTTGCCCCGGCGCTTACCACGCAGCATGTCAGCGAACTTTACGAGCTACGCTGGCTGCTGGAGCCCGTGGCGCTGACGAAGGCGGCGTCAAACCTGCCAGACGGCCTCCTCGCCGGTATGCGATCCGATCTCGAGGCGGCCCTGGCCGTAGGGAGCGACATCGAAGGCGAGCGGCTGGACGATTTCGAGCGGGACCTTCACATCACCCTGTTGGGGTATTGCGGCAATCGGGCGCTCACGCAGGCGATCACCTATCCGCAATCGCTATTGATCGCACACCGCTTCCTTTATCGCTGGACATCGGTCCTGTTTACGCAGGAGCCCTTCCTGCCCGAGCATCTCGACGTGGTGGAGAAGCTGCAAGCCGGCCAAGTGGAGGCGGCAGCCAGGTCTCTCGAGCAGCACCTGAAGATTTCACGGGACCGCGCCATCTCCCGTATCGGCGTGATCGCCGCAGGCAGCCAGCCGGATACGGTCAGCTATCTTGAGCGAATGACGCCTGCGAAGAAATAGTGGCGCCTGATGCGGCTCGCCAGAACCGCGGCGCCTGATCTTTCGCTTTTACGCGTTCACGTCGATCACCACGCGCCCGCGCACGTTGCCGGCGATTATGTCGTCGGCCAGCGCCTTAATGTTCGACATCGGCTCGACGCGCGTGATGGCTTCCAGCTTGGTGCGGTCGAGGTCGCGGGCAAGCCGTGCCCATGCGCGCTCGCGCTGTTCCTGCGGCGCCATGACGGAATCGACGCCGATGAGCGTCACGCTGCGCAGGATGTGCGGCAGAACGGTCGCCGGCAAATCCGCGCCGCCCGCAAGGCCGCAGGCTGCAATCGCGCCGCCGCGCACGGTCTGCGCCAGCGCGTTGGCGAGCGTGGTCGAGCCTACGGCATCGACGCCACCCGTCCAGCGTTCCTTCTGGAGCGGCCCGCCCTTGGCGGCGAGTTCTTCGCGGCTGATGAAGCCGCTCGCCCCCAGCCCCGCCAGATAGTCGTGCGTTTCGGGGCGGCCGGTGGCGGCGGTGACGACATAGCCCTTTGCTGCCAGCAGGCTGATCGCGACAGATCCGACTCCGCCCGCCGCGCCCGTCACCAGCACTTCGCCCTCGCCCGGTGCGATGCGGCCCCAGTCTTCCAGCGCATCGACGCACAGCGCGGCAGTGTAGCCGGCGGTGCCGATTGCCATCGCCTGCAATGGAGTGAACGCCGCTGGCAGGCGGGTCAACCATTCGGGCTTCAGGCGCTGGAAGCGGCTGTAGCCGCCCCATTCGGTTTCGGATAGGCCCCAGCCGTTGACGATGATCTTGTCGCCGGGATTCCAGGCTTCCGAACGGCTTTCAACGACGGTACCGGCAAGATCGATGCCGCCCACCATTGGCAGGCGGCGGGCAATGCGCCCCTTACCGCTGACTGCCAGGCCGTCCTTGTAGTTGAGCGTTGAATATTCGATTTCCACCAGCACGTCGTGGTCGGGCAGGTCGCTCGTTTGCAGTTCGCGAAAAGAGACGTTCTGGCTGTCGCCGTCCTTGTCGATCACAAGGGCGCGGAAAGTGGCTGACATGGCGTCTGCTCCCGATTCTTGTCTGGCGTTATCGCTGTTAGCTGCCCGCTCGCGCGGCCCGCGCCGCCAGCGTGGCGTTGTACATGGCATGGATATATTCGAGCAGCCGGCCGAGTGCGGCCGTTGCGGCCACGGCGTCGCGTTTGCGTACCGCTTCGAGGATGTCCTTGTGCAGCGTGACGACCTGATGGCGCTCGCGCAGGCGCACCACGATCATGTTGGTGATCGGGATGAACGCCTCGATGACGGTGTACATCATCAACTCCAGCGGGCCGTTTCGTCCGGCGCGAACAAGCGCCCGGTGGAAGCGCACGTCCGACGCACAGAAGTCCTCGTCCGTCGTCGCACTGTCGCTCTGCACAGCGATTTCGGCTTCCATCGCGGCGAGGTCTTCGTCGCTGCGGTGCTCAGCCGCCAGCCGGCAACAGATCGTCTCGGTCTCCATGCGTGCCGTGATGATCTGGTCGATGTCGAACGCACCGACGCCCACCAGCAGCGTGGCGGCCGCTGTAATCGTCTCCGATAGCCCTTCCGCATCCGGGCGCATGACGAAGGTGCCGCCGGTCGGCCCGCGCTTCGACTGTATGAGGTTCTGCGCTGCAAGGCGCTTCAGGGCCTCGCGCACGGTGGGGCGCGATATGCCGTAGCTGCGGGCGAGTTCCTCCTCGGTCGGAAGGCGCTCGTCCATCTTCAGTCGCCCGTCGAGAATGGCCTCGCGTATGCTGTCAGCCACCTGCTTGGCGACGCTTCCGCGGACTACCGCATCGTAATTCAGGACCATGCGAACTCCCTCTATTGTCGCCGACCTTACACGCCTGAGCGCGCAAATCCAGTTTTATATATAGGTTTGACAAATATTGGTATGCTGCTAACGTTCTTGTAGCGTCGGATTGCTTGCGAGTGGCTCGGGTGAGATTTTTTTCGCGTCGTTTCAGAGACTTGCGGGTTAGGGCGCAACGGTCGTGAGCGCACTGGACAGCGACCGCATCGCAAGCTTCATAGCCTGCATCCGCCCGCTCCTCGATCGTAATGGCGTTCTGGAGGGCGATGCCGTAGGCCCGGCCCGCGACCGCGACGCGACCGAGGTGCCCGGTACCAGACCCTTGGCGCTTCTGCGCCCTCGCAATGCAGCGGAGCTGTCGTCCATCCTTTCCGTCGCTTCCCAGACGAGGCAGTCCATCGTCATTCAAGGTGGACGAACCGGGCTTGCCGGCGGAGCTCGGCCGCGCGAGGGTGAAGTCGCGGTCTCGCTGGAGCGGTTGCGCGCCCTGTCGCTCGTCGATGAGGCGAATGCAACAATCGACGCGGAAGCGGGTGTGCCGCTTGAATTGGTACAGAAGGCCGCGCGCGAAGCGAACCTCTATTTCGGCATCGATCTCGGCGCGCGTGGCACGGCGACCGTCGGCGGCATGATCTCCACCAATGCGGGCGGCATTCGCGTGCTCCGCCATGGCATGTTCCGCGATCAGGTCGCGGGCATCGAAGGAGTGCTGGCAGACGGCACGGTCGTCGATTCCTTGCGCGGCCTTCCCAAGGACAATGCCGGGTACGATCTGCGGCAGCTTTTCATCGGCACCGAGGGAACGCTCGGCGTCGTCACAAAGGCAAAGCTGCGCCTGAGCCCTGCGCCGGTGACTGAAAGTGCCGCCCTGCTTTCCCTCGGGTCGGTTGCGGATGCAATAACGCTGCTTGCTTTCCTGCGAACACGTATCGGCGACCTGCTGGCCGCTTTCGAGATGATGCTTCCGAACGTCTATGAAGGAAGCGTCGCGCACGGCGGCCTTCAGCCGCCTCTGCCATTCGGCGCGGCAATCTACGTACTCACCGACATTCAGGGCCGCATGCCAGAGGCGGATACGGCGAGGTTTCACGCGGCGCTTGCCGAGACCATCGAGGGCGGGTTGGTCCAAGACGCTGTCCTGTCGTCGTCGGGGCGCGAATTCCATGGCCTCTGGGCCATTCGAGAAGGCATCAACGACTATATCTTTGCGCAGGGCGAGGCTTGCGGGCTGGACGTCGGCGTTCCTCTGGCCGGCATATCTTCATTCCTGAGCGATGCCGAACGCCGCGTATGCGCGATCGATGATCGCGCTCGTGTATTTGTGTTCGGGCATCTGGGCGACGGCAACCTTCATTACATAGTCCAGACGGACAACGCCGATGCGGTGACCGGCGCGGTGCTCGAAGCTGCGGCTAAAGCAGGCGGCACCATCTCGGCCGAGCATGGCATTGGCCAGGATAAGCGCGAATGGCTGCACCTGTGCCGTAGCGAGGCGGACATCGCCATCATGCGGCGGCTCAAGCGGGCGCTCGACCCAGCAGGCATTCTCAACCCCGAACGTGTGATCCCCAACAGCACGGCACATACCCAGTGAGAGACAAGGAAATGGCGCAGAAGATCATCATCGATACCGATCCCGGACAGGACGATGCCTTCGCCATCCTTCTCGCGCTCGCCAGTCCGGAGCTTGAAGTGGTGGGGATCACCGCGGTTGCCGGCAACGTGCCGCTGGCGCTGACGGAGGTGAACGTACGAAAGATTTGCGAACTGGCCGGTCGCACCGACATCCCCGTCTTTGCGGGATGCGACCGTCCCGTCCAGCGGCCGCTTCGAACCGCCGAGCACGTTCATGGCGCAACCGGGCTCGATGGTGCCGAACTGCCCGATCCGGTGATGAAGCTGCAGGCGCAACACGGAGTGGATTTCATCATCGAAAAGGTGCGCAGTGAACGCGCCGGTTCGGTAACACTTTGCACGCTCGGACCTCTCACCAACATCGCCACTGCACTGACGCGCGCGCCAGATATTGCACCCCGTATCCGCCGTATCGTCGCGATGGGCGGCGGGTTGTTCGAGGGAGGCAACATCACGCCCGCGGCCGAGTTCAACATCTGGGTCGATCCCGAGGCGGCGACTATCGTCATGGGAGCGGGGATCCCGCTTACCATCATCCCGCTCGACGTGACCCACAAGGTGTTGACGACGAAGGAGAGGATCGCGGCTATCCGTGGCATTGGAACGCGGCTGGCCGAGGTTTCGGCTGGCTGGCTCGAGTTCTTCGAGCGCTTCGACGAGGAAAAGTACGGCACCGATGGCGGGCCGCTGCACGACCCCAACGTGATCGCCTGGCTATTGAAGCCCGAGCTTTATGATGGCCGTCTCTGTAACGTCGAGATCGAAACCGAATCCGAGCTTTGCGTCGGCATGACGGTGGTTGACTGGTGGGGCGTCACCGCGCGCGAGAAGAACGCAACATGGATCCGCGACGTCGACGCAGACGGCTTCTTTGCGCTTTTGACCGAGCGACTGGCGAAGTTCGGCTGAATCCTGCGGGTCACGCCCGCAGGATGAGGGAGTCGAGCAGCCGCACGCCCTTGCCTTCCGGCAGGACGGCGACCGGGTTCAGGTCAACCGCTTCAATGGCCTTGCTGTGGCGCAGGCCGAACTCCGATAGCGCGACCATGGCATTGACGAGCGCGGCGCGATCGGCTGGCGCTGCACCGCGAGCGCCGTACAGCAGCTTTGATAGCCGGGTGCGCGACAGCATCGCCTCGGCCCGCTCGACATCCACTGGCAGAAGATCGAAGGCGGCGTCCTGCATGATCTCCGTCAGGGTCCCGCCCGCGCCTACGACGAGGCCGAGCCCGAACGGTGCATGGTTGACCAGCCCCAGCAAAGCTTCGACGCCGCCGGTCACCATCTCCTGAACCAACACACCATCCAGCCGTGCATCCGGCGCATAGGCGCGCGCCGACGCCATGATGCGCTCGAACGTCTCCGCGGCCTGGTCCGCCGCCACGCCAAGCGCTACGCCACCGGCTTCCGTCTTGTGTGCGATGTCGGGCGAGGCGATCTTCATTACCACCTTGCCGCCGATGCGTGCCGCGATGTCCGCCGCTTCGGCCGCCGTTGCAGCGATCTCGCCGATGGGGCCGGCCAAGCCGATCGCTTCGAACATGCCGCGCGCCTCGGCCTCTCCGATCGAGCCGGGCGCTGCATCCAGCGCCGCATCGCCAGTCTCGCCCGGCCAACTCACAGTGCGCGCAGCCTCCTGGCAGCGGGCGATGGCAGTCAGCGCGGCGCGGGTTCCCTGAAGGCGGATCGCATCGCCATAGGCGCGGGCGACGTCGCCATGCACGCCTGCCGACAGGTTTGAGATGGCGACGACAGGCGTCTCGCCCCCATAGGCGGCAACGGCGCCGGCAATGCCGGAATACTCGTCGGCAATCGCTGACGACAGCCCGGGTGGCGCGTCCTGTGCGGCGACCGTCACGGCTACGTCCGGGTCCGCGTCCAATGCGTCCAGCGCGCCGCTATAGACTTTCGGGTCGCCGAAAGCCGCACCTGTCACGTCGAGTGGGTTTTGGGGCGTGGCGAAACCCGGTAGAAGCTCTTGCAGGCGCTCCACGGTTTCCGTCGCGAAAGTCGCCAATGGGAGGCCGACTTCGCTGGCGATATCGGTGACGTGGGCGACGCCACCTCCGCTGACGCCGATGACGGCCACGGGACCGGGCCTGGGCCGCCCGCCGCCGGAGCAAAGAACGGCCGCTTCGATGAAGCTGTCCATGTCAGGCAGATCGACGATGCCGGTACGGGCGAGAAATGCCGCCTGCGCCTCGCTCGCACCTGCAAGCGCCCCCGTGTGGGCTGCTGTTGCGCGCTGGCCTTCCGCCGAACGCCCAACTCTTAGCGCGATGGCCGTCTTGCCTGCGGCGTGAACGTCCTTCATCGCATCGGCTATCGACTCCGGATCGCGGATGCCTTCGATGACGAGGCCGATCACATCGGTTTCGGGGTCCTGCGCGAACCAGCGCAGATAATCGCCGAGGCCGGTCACCGGCGCGTTGCCCATCGACACCAGTGCCGACACACCGACACGACCGGAATTGCCGAGCGCGATAGCGCTTGCGCCCGACGCTGATATCAGCGCCAGTCGCCCGCGCTTCATGGCGGGATCGAGCGTGGATGAGTAAAGTGCTGCACCTTGGCCAAGCGACACGAGCCCGAGGCAATTCGGCCCGCACAGCGCCATGTCGTGATCGCGCGCGATGGACGCCAGCTCGGCCTCCAGTGCTGCTCCCTCTTCGCCGGTTTCACCGAAGCCGGACGCCAGAACCACGGCGGCGCGGGTGCCGTTGCGGCCTGCCTCGTCGATGATGGCAGGCACATGCGCCGCAGCGATGCCGATCACAACACAGTCGGGAGGGGTATCTAGCGCGGACAGCGAAGGGGCCGCAGCGTAACCGAAGACCGAGGTTTCACGCGGGTGGATCGGGAGTATCCGACCGGCATATCCCATGCCGACCAGGTTTTTCATCACGTATCCCGCCGACGCGCCGGGCCGTTCGGTAGCACCCACGACGGCCACGGAGCGTGGCGCCATGAGCGCCCGCATGTTCGGGTTCATCAAACGTCGAGCCCGCGATAGGGCGAGTCGCGATATTCCAGATATTCCTTCAGCGTCATCTTGCCGAGTTTCTTCATCCACTCGTTGCCGGCTTTGGTGACGTGCAGGCCCGCGATCGACGTGATGTTGTAATTGAAGGACTCGCGCATGCCGGCAATCATCTGCTGATTGTTGATCGACATCTTCGTGTATTTGAGCGCGGGCGTCGGCACGCGCGACAGCTTGCGCGCAAGGTTTTCCGCCTTCTGCTTCAGCTCGGCCGCAGGCACGATCTTGTTGATGAGATGCATGCGCAACGCTTCCTCGGCGTCGATGGTGTCGCCGGTGTACATCAGCCAGCGCACGTCGCGGGTTGCCAGAAGCCAAGGCATCATCAGGGCCGGAGGGCCGGAATTGTGGCGCACTTCCGGCTCGCCGAACTTGGCGTTGTCGGCCGCGATTGCGAGATCGCAGCTCATCACCAGTTCCAGCGCGCCGGCGAGCGCGTAGCCGTTGACGGCGGCGATAACAGGGATTGGTGCATTCCAGATGTTGAGGAGTGCCTCGGCGTTTTCGGTCATGTCCTCGACCCAGAAGTCGAAATCCACGTCGAAGTCGCCGCCCTGAAGATCGTAGCCCGAGGAGAAGGCTCGGCCCGCGCCGGTGATGATCAGCGCATTCACGTCCCCGTCCGCTACCGAGGCGGCCAGTGCGGCGTCGATCTCGCGCACCACCGTCTTGTTCATGGCGTTGAGCTTGTCGGGACGGTTGATCGTGATCGTCGCGAACTTGTCCGTGGCATCCTTCTCGTAAAGGATCGTCTCGTAACTCATTTCAACTCCTCGTTTTCGGCGCTGCTGCCGTCGTTACCCTCTGTCCGCCTTGCTCATGGCGGCTGCTATCTGCGCGGCAAGGCCGGCATTGTTCAGAACCAGCGCGATGTTCGCCTTGAGGCTGCGGCCTTCGGTTGCGCGGTTGATGCGGTCGAGCAGGAAAGGCGTGACCTCCTTGCGCGAGATACCCTTCTTGGCGGCTTCGGCGACCGCGTCGGCGATGACGCCGTCGATTTCCTCGGAAGGGATCGCGTCTCCTTCGGGTACAGGGTTGGCGACGAGGAAGCCGGTGCCGGTGCCAAGCGTCATATGGGCGGAGATTGCGGCGGCCAGTTCCTGCGGCGTATCCAGCCTGTGATCGGCTGCAAGGCCGGATTCGCGGGCGAAGAAGGCGGGGAAGGCGTTGGTTCCGTATGCAACCACGGGTACGCGCATGGTTTCCAGGTATTCGAGCGTCTTAGGGATATCGAGGATCGACTTCATCCCCGCGCAGACAACCGCAACCTCGGTCGCGCCCAGCTCGGTCAAATCGGCAGAGATATCAAAAGTTTCCTCTGCGCCACGGTGCACGCCGCCGATGCCGCCGGTCGCAAAAACGCGGATGCCGGCTCGCGCCGCGATGAGCATTGTGGATGATACCGTGGTACCTGCGGACTGTAACCTCGTCATGGCCACCGCGAGGTCGCGCCCCGACGCCTTCACGCAATCGGGATCCTTGACCAGCGCTTCTAGGTCCTCATCGGTCAGGCCGACCTTGATCCGCCCCTTCAGGACCGCAATCGTGGCAGGCACCGCGCCCTCGGCCCGAATGCGCGCCTCGACTGCGCGGGCGGTCTCTACATTCTGCGGATAGGGCATTCCATGGGTTACGATGGTCGATTCCAGCGCGACGACTGGCCGCCCTGCCGACAGGGCCTCGGCCACTTCCGGAGCGATGTCGAGAGCAAGTTGGTTGGTGGCCCGCATAGGATTCTCCGTTTGTCGGCGTCAGACTTCGACGAGGCGCGCGCGCGCGTGATTTTCCAGTGAGGCGCGGCTGAGGTCTGCGCGCACCGTTCCGATGGTCTCGATGGTGAGTGCGCCCATCAGACCGCCGATGCGGGCTGCGGAATCCGCCGACTTTCCCGAAAGGAGGCCGTAGAGCGTGCCGGCGACGACCGAATCGCCTGCGCCGGTAATGTCCACGACCGTCGCCGGAACCGCGTCGATGGTCTTTTCCATCCCGTCACTCGCTATCGCGATTCCCAGCTCTCCGATGGAAACCTGCGCGCAGCCGGCTCCCCGCTCGCGCAGGGCACGTGCCGCGTCGAGCGCCTGCTCCGGCGTTTTGGCGCGGGGGCGGCCCAGAATGACGGCGGCTTCGTCGGCATTGAGGAAAAGCAGATCGACGCCCGCAAGGTCGGCCGGCAGCTTGCGGGCCTTGGGCGTCGAAACCGCGTCGATTGCCAGTTGGTATCGGCCGCCGCCCTGGCGATGCATCAGGGCGTGCAGGGTCTCGACGGGCAGGTTGGTGTCGGCGAAGACCCAGGACGCGGACGCAAGATGGGGGAGGATGCGCGACAGGGTGTCGGGCGTCAGAAGATCGAAGATACCCATGTCGGCGATACCGAGAACGAGGTCGCCCTTGGGGCTGAGCACCGCGCCGTATTCGGCCGTTTTGCGGCCCGGCACCACGATCACGCGGCTGACATCCACCCCTCGTCCGCGCAGGTGTGTCAACAGATGCTGCCCGTCCTGGTCGTCGCCGACGGCGGAAATGAACACCGGTCGTTCGCCCAGAAGCGCGAGATTTTCGGCGACGTTGCGCGCTACTCCGCCGAACGAATGGAAGCTTTCAACGGGATTCGAGGTCTCCATCTCAAGCGGCGCATGGAGGCGGTGCTTGCGGTCGAAAACCGCACCGCCGATGCAAACGATATGACCCGGCTCAGGCAGTACATAGCCGCGGCCCAATATGTGGCCGAGCTTCATCAACTGGACGATGTGGGCGGCGACCGTCGAGCGCGCGATGCCGAGCGCATCTGCGATTTCCTGCTGTCCCGCAAACGGATTGCGGGAAATCTGCTCAAGAACCGCCGCTTCTTGGGGGGTCAGTTCGGCCATGTGATGCGCTCTCTGCGTTTTGTGACTTTTGGTGTAGACAACAACAGTTTTTGTTGTCAACAATAGTTTTATGAGAGTGAGCGGCGCGATCGGTTGCGATTGCTCGAAGCTCCCAGCGTTTCGATGGAAGAGGATCTAGCACGTGGTCACAGTCAGCGACGCCAGCATCTCCGCAGAAATCCCTGTCATCGACATTTCGCCGTTCATCGCCGGCGAAAAAGGTTCTGCCGAAGTGGTTCGCGCGGTCGAGACCGCGTGCCGCAACCTGGGCTTCCTGCTCGTTACAGGTCATGGCGTGCCGGTCGAGACGACAGCCCGGCTCTACAACACCGCCCGCGCTTTTTTCGACGAGCCGCAGGAGTGGAAGGTCATGCAGGGCCGCGGCACCGGCGAGGTGGGCGGCATGGCGTTCTCGCCCATCGCCGATGAGGCACTGGCGGCGACCATGGGCCTCAAAACGCCGGGCGACTTCAAGGAAAGCCTCAACTACGGCCCGCGCCTTGCAGGCGATGCATGGCCGGACAGGCCGGCGGGCCTCGAGGCAGCCTTCCATGAGTATTTCGGCGCGATGGAGGTGCTCTCCGGACATATGCGGCGCATCTTTTGCAGCGCCATCGGTCTTGCGCCGGACTATTTCGAGAAGGAGTTCGTCGATCACCTTTCGGCGCTGCGGGTCATCAACTATCCCGAACAGCATGTCGACCCGGAGCCCGGCCAGCTTCGCGCAGGCGTCCACACCGACTACGGGTTCATGACCATCCTGCGTTCCGAGGCTTCGGCGGGCGGCTTGCAGGTGCGCAATCGCGAAGGCGAGTGGCTCGACGCGCCCTCTATAGACGGCGCATATGTCATCAACATCGGCGACGCCTTCATGCGCTGGACAAATGACGAGTGGGTTTCCACGCCGCATCGCGTCGCCAACCCGCCTTCAGGCTACGGCGGCACGGCGCGCCGCCAGTCGATCCCGTTCTTCCTCAATCCGTCGAAGGACACCGTCATCGAGTGCCTGCCGGCCTATGCCGGTGCGGGCGCAAAGTATGAGCCGATCACATACGGCGATTATATCAAGCTGAAGACCAGCCAGGCGTTCGGCAAAGGCTGATCGAGGCGAGATGTCCGCGGGAACCCGGCGCAAGATCGGGGCACGCAGAGGGTGCAACGCATGGTCATAATGGAGGACCACACATGAACCTTACCAGAAGGCAGACCCTTGTAGGCCTGGCCGCAGCGACGATGCTTCCGGCTCGCTCGGCTTTCGCCCAACAGAAAACTCTCATCGTTCCCACGCTTGGTGGCGTCTGGGAACAGTTCTGGCGTGACAAGATCGCGCCGGAATTCGCCAGCGAAAGCGGAGCAAACGTCACGCTCGATGTTGGCAACGGCCGCGTCTTCGGCGCAAATCTGCGCGCTGCCGGCGTGCAGAACCCGCCATATTCCATAGTCATGACCAATGAGGTTTTTTCGGAAGGCCTTCGCAAGGAGGGCTTCTTCGAAGAACTCGATCTTTCGAAGCTCCCGAACTACGAAGCCACCTATCCGGTCGCCCGGAACACCGGCGGCTACGGTGTCGTGGCGTGCTATTCGCCCATCGGCATCGGCTACCGCACCGACATGGTGCGTACGCCCCCGACCAAGTGGAAGGACCTCTGGGATAACCCCGAGTTCCAGGGCAAGATCGGCCTCTACAACTTCGCCAATTCGGCCGGCAAGATGGAGCTTCTTCTGGCTTCGATGCTCTACGGCAAGGATCAGTACGACGTCGATGCCGGTTTCAAGGCGCTGGCCGATCTGGGGCAGGTGATCCAGGTGGACTTCAACCTCTCCACCGCTCTCGCGGCCGGCGAGATCGTCGTCGCTCCCTTCGACTTTGCCGAAATCGCCCGCCTGAAGAAGCAGGGCCTGCCGGTCGATTATGTGGTGCCGGAAGAAGGCGTGCTGGCATTCGACCAGACGCTGAACATCCTGGCCAACGGGCCGGAAAAGGAGTTGGCATACCAGTACGCCAACTTCATCCTGTCGGCTGAAATGCAGGAACTGCTGATGCGCGAGTTCTACGTCTCGCCCACCAACACGGCGGTCACCGTGCCCGAGGATCTGGCCTATGAGGTGCCGATTTCGGGCGATCGCATGAGTGACATTCTGCAGTGGGACTGGGCCTTCGTGAACGAGAACCAGAACGAACTTTCCGAACGCTGGGCCTCCACTGTCGGCTGAACCCGATCGACATGAATGACGGCGACGACCGAAACGCGGGCGAACAGGCGAGCCGCGCTTCGGTGCGGCCGCGATGAACCGGCAGCCCCGGCCATAGACGAGCACCGAACAGCGCATGACCAAAGTTTCCATCACCAAGTTGACCAAGAACTACGGTCCCGGCATCCGGGCGGTGGATTCTATCTCGCTCGACATTCCGTCGGGCGAGTTCGTCTCGTTGCTCGGCCCGTCTGGCTGCGGCAAGACGACCACACTGAAGATGCTCGCCGGCTTCGAGAGCGTCACATCCGGCGGCATCGCCTTCGACGGACAGGACGTGGTCTCCGTACCGCCGGAAAAGCGCGACATCGGCATGGTGTTCCAGAACTATGCCCTGTTTCCGCACATGACCGTGCGCGGCAATCTCGCCTTCGGGCTGGAGATGCGCAAGGTGCCCAAGGCAGATATGGACCGGCGCATCCAGGCGACGCTGGATCTGGTGCAACTCACGCCCTATGCCGACCGCTATCCGCGCCAGCTTTCCGGTGGCCAGCAGCAACGCGTCGCCATCGGTCGCGCGCTGGTGATCGAGCCGCGCATTCTTCTTCTCGACGAACCCCTCGCCAATCTCGACGCCAAGCTGCGGGAGGAGATGCGTGTCTTCATCCGCGATTTGCAGCGGCGTGTCGGCATCACGACTGTTTACGTGACGCACGACCAGGCCGAAGCCATGACCATGTCCGACCGCGTGGTTGTCATGTTCGGCGGCAAGATTGCGCAGCAGGGGCGGCCCGGTGACATTTACGACTATCCCGTGAGCCGCGCGGTCGCCGGCTTCGTCGGGCAGGTGAACTTGATCGATGGTAAGATAGTGGGCGTGGACAGCGGCATTGCACGTGTGGATACGCCCTTTGGCCCGGCTGAGGTCAAGGCCGGCCATCGCACCGAGGGCGACCCGGTGACGCTGGTGCTGCGCCCCGAAGCCATTGACATATTGCCCGCCGATGCCGCAGGCGGCGTGACGGCAAGCGTGGTTGCTTCCTATTTCTCCGGCGCGATCCTAGACTACACGCTGGCGCTCCAAGACGGCCAGACGGTGGATGTGAAGACCATCGCCCGTCAGCGCTTCGAGCCTGGTGCGCAGGTTAGGCTTGCTGTCGATGCGCACCGCTTCTGGCCGCTGGAGGTAGGGTGATGCAGTCTGCATCCGCCCGCCCACGGGCCTATCTGCTGCTTTTGCCGGCGGCGATCCTGCTGATCGTCTTCATGGCGGTCCCCTATCTGAACATCTTCGTCATCAGCTTCCGAAATCCCGGCCAGGGCACACCTTACGCCGATGGCTACACGCTGCTGAACTACACCCGCATCTTCACCTCAACGCTCTATCAGGGGCAGTTGTTCAACACGCTGTGGATCGGGCTGGTCACGACCTTCATCACGCTTGTCATCGGCCTGCCCGTGGCGTTTCAACTGGGACGCGCAGACCTACGGTGGCGTGGGCTCGCCTACGGCATCGTGCTGTCGCCGCTGCTCGTGGGCATAGTCATTCGCTCTTATGGCTGGACGATCCTGCTAGGCAACAACGGCGTTATCAACCGCACGCTCATCAACCTCGGCGTGATCGAGTTCCCGCTGCCGCTGATGTACAATTCGCTGGGCATCATCATCGCGCTGGTGCACGTATTCCTGCCTTTCATGATCCTGCCGATCATGTCTGCGGTTCAGTCCATCGATCCCGCCTTGGTGTCGGCTGCACGTTCGCTAGGCGCGGGAAGGGTGACGGTCATCCGCCGTATCCTGCTGCCGCTCGCCATGCCGGGCATACAGGCTGGCTGCATTCTCGTTTTCGTCTTGTCCCTGTCGGCCTACGTGACGCCGGCGATGATCGGCGGTCTGCGCGTCAAGACCATGGCGGTGACAGTGGTGGACGCGCTTCTCGACACGTTCCAGTGGCCGCTCGGCGCCGCCCTCGCGCTGGTCCTTTCGGCCATCGGGGCGCTGATAGTGGTAATCTTCGCGCGGGCGACCCGCATGAGATGGAAGGTCCAGTGATGGCCCGGCAAGCGCTCAACGCCTATTCGATCCTGATCTACATTTTCCTGCTGCTGCCCATCGGAGTGGTGGTCGGCGCATCGCTGAACGCGGGTGAATTTCTGACATTCCCGCCGCAAGGCCTGTCGCTACGCTGGTACGTGGCCTTCCTCAACAATGAGGTCTTCATGCGCGCCATCCGCACCTCGCTGTGGATCGCCGCGGTGTCGATGGTGGTGTCGGGCATCGTCGGCACGATGGCGGCGGTGTACTACGTGCACTACGCCGCGCGGTGGAAGGAACACATGCGTATCGCCATGCTGTCTCCGCTGCTTCTTCCGGAAGTGCTGACGGCGATCTCGCTGCTGTTTTTCGTCTACGCCATCGGTATCGGCACGACGACGATGTTCGGGCTTCTCGTCGGCCACGTGCTCATCACGCTGCCTTTCGTGTTCATGAACGTGACGTCCAGCCTGGAAGGCTACGATCCGGACTGGTCGACGGCTGCGCAGTCGCTCGGGGCAGGGCGTTGGACGCGCTTCCGCCGCATCACGCTTCCGCTCATCAAGCCCGGCGTATTCAGCGGCTGCCTTTTCGCCTTCGTCATCTCGTTCGACGTGTTCACCATCTCCTTCATGCTCAAGAGCATCGGAAGTTCGACACTGCCGATCCAGTTGTTCGACTATCTGAAATCTAACTACACGCCCGAGGCGGCAGCGGTCTCGACCGTATCCATCGTGGTGACCATCCTGGTTGTCGTGATTTCGGAAAAAGTGCTGGGGCTCAGGATCCATCGTTTCTGAACAAGGCGGCGGCTGCGACATGACGACTGTTTTCCAGCTTTTGGCACGGTCCCTCGAGGCGCAGGACGTCGAACACCTGTTCGGCCTCATCGGCGACGCCAACCTCTACATGGTGGACGCCTGGGTGAAGGGCGGCACCGGCCGCTACACTGCGTGCGCGCAC
Organism: Neoaquamicrobium microcysteis; assembly: GCF_008180155.1. Classification (GTDB taxonomy): domain Bacteria; phylum Pseudomonadota; class Alphaproteobacteria; order Rhizobiales; family Rhizobiaceae; genus Aerobium; species Aerobium microcysteis. The sequence continues at coordinate 203,040 of NZ_VSZS01000060.1, forward strand.
GAGGCGACCGCGGTTTTGGCCGCGCTTGGCTATGCGCAGGTGTCCGGCCGCACAGGTGTCGCCACCATCACCCACGGTCCCGCGCTGACCAACGTGACCACCGCGCTGGTGGAAGGCGCCAAGGGCGGCATCCCTGTCGTTGTGCTGTGCGGCGACACCGCGCCTCACGACCGCGAGCATATGCAGAAGGTAGACCAGCGCGAGATCGTGAAGGCGACGGGCGCGGGCTTCGTTGACTTGCGCACGCCGGAGACGGCGTCCGCCGATCTGGCGCTGGCTTTCCGGCGCGCCGCGCTGGAGCGCCGGCCGGTCGTGTTCAACACGCGCGCCGACCTGCAATGGCAGGAAGCACAGGCCCAGCCGGTCGTGCTCCCGGTGCCGGCGGTGCGCGGCGCGGTGGTGGAAGGCGAAGATCTGGACGAGGCGCTGGGTATGATCGCCTCGGCGAAGCGACCACTCATCATCGCTGGGCGCGGTGCGATAGCACCGCAGGCGCGAGACGCCATTCTGGCGCTTGCAAGCCGCCTCGAAGCGCCGGTCGCCACCACACTCAAGGCGTCCGGCCTGTTCCACGGCGCGGATTTCAATCTCGGCGTTCTGGGCACGCTGGCGCGGCCTGTCTGCCTCGACGCGATCATGCGCAGCGACTGCGTGATCGCGTTCGGCGCAAGCCTCAGCAGGCTTACCACTGAAGGCGGCAAGATGTTGGAAGGCAAGCGCGTCATCCAGATCCTCGCTGACCCGCTGGAAAACGACCGTCGCACCAACCATGGCATACTCCTGATCGCCGACCCGGTGTTGATGGCCGAAAAGATCGTCGAAGTGCTCGACATGGCGGAGGTCGCGCCGTCCGGCAATACGGACGCCGACCTTGCCGATGCGCTTCGCCGCGAGGCGGCGGAACAGGCAAGCATGCCGCTTCTCGCCGAGACGGCGCGGGGCACGATCGACTACGAGCCCGCGTTGCGTCGGATCGAGCAGACGTTGCCTCCCGACAGAGTGCTGGTGGCGGATCTGGGCAGGTTCGTCGTCGGCGCGTGGCGCAATCTTTCGGTCAACGATCCGCGCAATTTCGTCTACGCGGCCAATTTCGCCTCGATCGGCTGCGGGCTGGGAGAGGCGATCGGTGCCGCGCGGGCAGCACCCGGCAGGTTGACCGTCCTGGTCGCCGGCGATGGGGGCTTCATGATGGGCGGCCTCACCGAGCTTGCGACCGTCGTCCGCGAAAAGCTCGATCTCGTCATCCTGCTTTGCAACGACGGCAGCTATGGCGCGGAGCACGTCCAGTTCACCGCCAAGGGCATGTCGCCGGCCTTGTCGATGACCAGCCCTCCCGATTTCGCCGCAATCGCCGGCGCCATGGGCATAAACGTTTGCCGTGTTACGAACGAGACCGAACTGGACGCAGCCTTGTCTCTGTTGAAACAGGGCTCCGGCCCGCGCCTCGTCGAGCTCATGCTCGACCCTGAACTTATCAGGATGGACTGAGAGCCCGTCACACGCTGGCGATCAGTCGCCGTCCACGCGGACCGCGGCCACGATCTGGATTTCAACGGGGGCGTTGCCGGGTAGTGTCGCCACACCTACGGCAGCACGGCTGCCGATGCCGTCCGGGCCAAGCTCGCCGCGCAGGTATTGCGAGGCGAAGTCGGCAAGTCGGGAATGCGCCGTGAAGCCCGGCTCCGCCACGACGTAGACAGTCAGGCTCAGGATCGCCGAGATGCTCTCGCCCTCGTCCAGCACGCCACGCGCGGCTGCCAAAGCGTTGGAACACGCCAGCACGACCGCAGCGCGATAGTCGTCCATGGGCGTATCGTGCCGAACCGGTCCGGTGAACATCAACTCGCCGTTCCGGCGCGGGGTCATCCCGGAGGTGAAGATCATACCGCCATGTCGCTTTGCCGGGATGTAGTCGCCTTGCGGGACGGGCCTCTCTTGCGTTGCGCTCATGCCCGATACCTCTCGACAAGGATCGCCAGCCGCTCGACGGCGGCAACGGCGGCATGATGGTCCTGGGAGAAGTTGAGACGCACGCTGTCGCCCGTGAGCGGGCTGAATTCGGTGCCGGGCGTGACGATGACGCCGGCTTGAAGCCGCAGTATCTTGACGAAATCCGCGTGGGGGATGGCCAACGCCGGCAGCTTTGGAAAAAGGTAGGAACCTGCCAGCGGCGTTCGCGCGAAGGCACCCTCGATACCCCGCAGAACCTTCAGCAGAGCGTCGCGGATCGCCTGATGATTGCGGATGCGTTCTGCCATCCAGCCTTCGGGCTCATCGAACCAGCTGCGCAGGACGGCCTGCGAATAGCCTGCAGCGCGCAGGCTGACGATGGCCTGAAGCTTCTCCATCCGGCCGATCACGGTTTGCGAACCGAAGGCGACGCCGAGACGGTAGCCCGAAAGCGATTCCGTCTTGGACGGCCCCATGATCGTGACGACGTTGTCCGCATCTATCGCCTCGGCGCGCAGGTGCGTGTAGCTGACGCCCGTATAGCGAAGGCGCGAATAGAGCTGGTCGGCGATGACGGTCACGCCGTAGCGCCCCGCCAGCGACGCTATCTGTCGGACCTCGTCGGCGGAGTAGACGACTCCGGCGGGATTGTTAGGGTTGGAGAAAAGGAAAACCTTCGCTCCGGCCTTGAAGGAATCTTCCAACTGCGTGAGGTCGAGGCCCGCGCGCTCGTCGCCCGCTCCGACATAGTCGAGTTGCACGGGCACCATCTCGCCTTCGAAGAATTCGACCAGTTTGCGATTGGCGAAATAGTCAGGTTGAACGATGGCGACCTTGTCGCCGCGAGAGACCGTGGCTGCTACGGCAAGGAAAAGCGCTCCCTGCGTGCCCGGTGTGATGATCGTGCCGTTTGCCGCATCGACCGGGGCGCCGGTAAAGGCCGCCAACCGCGACGCAACCTGCTCGCGTATGGCGATATCGCCGCGATATTCGGTATAGGCCTGCGCGCCGCCAAGCGCGACGCCGGCAGAAAAGAGGTCGAAAGAGCCTGGCGTCGGCTCATGTGCATCGACGTCACCGTGTGAAAAGTCCACGACCCGGCCGCCCAGCTTTTCGCCGCGCAGCAGGGCTTCTATGCCCGCCGACTGCTGGCGCACCTCCTGGCCGGGCGCATTGTCCGTGCCCAGTTTCCTGAATTTGGCTTCAATCGACATCTGGGCTCCTCGGCAAGCGGCGGCATGCCTCGCGGGCATCAACGCGGCGGAATTTACACAATGCAAAGAAGCGAAAAAATCTCTTCGTTTGCGATTTCAGAAGATAGAGAAATTATCTTAAGGAGCACGTGGGTGGTGCTTGAGCCAAGATCTCCCATGCACTCGACACCATCCCGTTTGCTGGGCGTTCATCTCGCCAGCCTGGCCTCCAGCCGCGCCATCCGTCGCTTGATCTCTGCGATGGCCACTGGCGAGAGCTTGGGGCCTGGCGCGCGCGTTGGCCCTTCCAGAGGCGTTCAGACTGCCTTTGTTTGCATCCGGTCTTCTGCGAGGAGGCGTGCAGCCCACATGCCGAGCATCATTGCCGGAACGAAGGCGAGCGTGCCGGTCGCGCCGAGCCCGAGTGCGGCAAGCGCCGGCCCGGGACAGAAGCCGCCAAGGCCCCAGCCGATGCCGAAGATGGCCGGACCTGCGATCACGCGTGTGTCGATGTCGTTTCTGGCCGGCAGGTGGAAGTTGCTGCCGACGATCGGCCTGTCGCGACGAAGCACCAGACGATAGCCGACAAAGGTGACGATCACCGCTCCGCCCATGACGAAGGCGAGCGAGGGATCCCATGTGCCGAAGAGGTCTAGGAAGTTGAGCACCTTGGCCGGGTCGGCCATTCCGGAGATGGCGAGCCCTGCACCGAAGAGAAGCCCAAGCGCGAGATTGACGAGGAAGGACATCGGGTCAGGCTCCGATCATGTGGCGGACGAGGAAAACCGTCGCGAAGGCGGCTGTCATGAAGACGCCGGTCGCGACAAGCGAACGTGTGGATAGTCGCGCCAGCCCACAGACTCCGTGACCCGAGGTGCAGCCATTGCCCCATACGGAGCCGAAACCCACCAGCAGGCCGGCTAAGATCATGAGCGGCACGTTCGACGACACCGTTTGCGCAATCGCATTTCCCGAGTACCAGCCGATCAGCAGCGGCGCGGCTACGATCCCGATGACGAAGCCGATGCGTGAGAGAAGCGCGCCGTCCCGATAGGGCGGCATGAGCCTTCCGGCGATGCCCGAGATGCCGGCGATGCGGCCTTCCCAGAGCATGAGCAGCACCGCCGACAGGCCGATCATCGCACCGCCGAACAGCGATGCGTACGGTGTGAATTCCGTCATTGATTATATCCTCGATGGTTTGTGGGCTACGAGCAGAACATGCCGCGTTTTTCATTTAACGACGTGTGGCACCCGCCCGTCGAAAATTCCCTCACCGGCATCTCCTTGGGTGAACCTGAAACTACCCGTGCATGTCCCGAAACAGCGCATCGCCGAGGCGTCGCTCGAAAGCTTCCGTCAGCCATGTCGGAGGGAAGAGATCAACCTGCGCCGCCAGCGAATGATGCATTGGCAGAACTATAGCATTCCTGACATCTCCACCAGATCGCTCACCGGCGCTGACGTGCCCTCTCGAGGCAATCGGCGTCGATAGGTCCTTGCGCTGACGTCATCGGCTCGTCTATGGTCGCCCGATCCACAGGGGTGCTCCGTAGTGTCGGGGCTGAGATGGGGGCGCAAAGCCCTCGGACCCTATAGCTGATCTGGATAATACCAGCGGAGCGAGGCGGGCGATGTTTTCTGGCGCACAGATTTCCCTTTATCCTATGACCGACGATTTTGTCGGCGTCATCATGAGTGCGCTCTCGGCGCTCGACCCTTACCGTGCGCGGCTGCGTATCGAGACGGACGACGTTTCCACACTCCTTGTGGGGCCCCCGGAAATTCTGTTTCCGGCCATGCGGGACCTCTTCGCTGCGGGCGCCAGAAGCGGCGTCCATTGCACGCTGTCGGCTGCCATCTCGCGCGGCTGCCCCGGCGAGCCCGACGATGCCATATGCCGGTCGGAGCATTTTTCCGGCCCCATGCCGCCCATGATCGAACGCCAGCAGGCTGCGCACGCGGCCGTCGCTAAAGCGCCTCTTACGGATGTCTTCTCGGTTGCCCAGTTTTCGCTCTACGTGATGGGGCAGGGCAACCATATGGACGAGATATATGGCTGCATCGACTTCTTGAAGAATTCGGGCACGTTCGAAAAATCCAAACACTTCTGCACCAAGCTCAACGGCGATGCCGGCGCACTGTTTGCCGTGCTCGAACAGGCATTCTGCCGCTTCGGGCCGCCAGAGGGGCATGTCACCATCGATCTGACCGTATCCGCCAACAGCCCGAGCGCCCGATAGGCACCACCTCACATGTGGAAAGCCTACGCCTTCTTGAGCGCCTTGGCGCGCGCCCTTGGTCATGCCGGCCCCGCTCTGCTGTCGGTCGTGACGCTGATAGTGGGCTGGGAAGCCTATGTGCATTTTTCGGGGATCTCGCCCACCGTGCTGCCGGCGCCGTCGCGCGTCCTTGCCCAGGCTTACGAACACCGCCAGACCTTGGCAGGACATGGCGTGGCGACACTTCAGGCAACCGCTTTCGGGTTTGCCTCCTCCCTGCTTGCGGCGTTCCTCTTTTCGCTGCTGGTCGATTTTTTCCCGCAGCTCCGGCGCGCCCTGTTCCCTGTCTTCATCATCACCCAGACCCTGCCGCTGATCGCCATCGCCCCCCTTATCGTTCTCTGGTTTGGCTTCGGCCTCATGCCCAAGATAGTTCTTGTCGCGCTGATAACCTTCTTTCCGATGTTGGTGGCGCTGGTGCAGGGCTACGCCGCGACCGATCGCGACATCGAAGCCCTGCTCGCCTCGATGGGCGCATCGCGATGGCGGATTTTCGTGACCGCGCGGCTGCCGTCGTCCTTGCCCTATTTCTTCGCGGGCCTGCGTATATCCATCACCTACGCCGTCGTCGGCGCGATCTTCTCCGAGTATGCCGGTGCTGCCCGGGGGCTGGGCATCTACATCCTGAACGCGAAGAACAATTTTCGCCCCGATCTGGTGCTTGCGGCCGTTCTCGTCAGCTCGACACTCACGCTGGCATTGTTCGGCGCGACCGTGCTGATCCAGCGCGCCGCCATGCCGTGGACGCGTCTTTCGGAGGAAAGCCGATGACCGGAGCAGGGCTCGAACTGCGGCGCGTTCGCAAGAGCTTCGATGATCGCCCGGTGCTCGATGACATCAGCCTGGTGGTGCGGCCGGGCGAGTTCGTATCGATCGTTGGGCCGTCGGGCGCGGGAAAGTCTACGATCCTCAACCTTCTCACTGGGCGGCTGACACCTGATGGCGGGGAGATGCTGCATGACGGCGTGCCGCTTGCCTCGGGCAGCTACCGCTTCGCCTTCATGCCGCAGCGCGACGCCTTGCTGCCCTGGCTGCGCATAATCGACAATACCACGCTCGGTCTCGAGGTGGCAGGCATGAAGCGCAAGGCGGCACGAGCGAGGGTAGCTCCGCTGTTCGCCGAATTCGGGCTCGATGGCTTCGAGCGCCACTTTCCCGCGCAGCTATCCGGCGGGATGCGGCAAAGGGCGGCGCTGCTGCGTACGGTGGTTCAGGGCAAGGCCGTACTGCTCGTCGATGAACCCTTCGGTGCGCTCGATGCGCTCACCCGGACGCAGATGCAGCAATGGCTGGCAGCCATGTGGATGCGGCACCGCTGGACGGTTCTTCTGATCACTCACGATGTACGCGAGGCGGCGCTGCTGTCCGACCGCGTCTATGTGCTTTCTGCGCGACCCGCTCGCATAGCCAGAACCATCCCCGTGTGGCTGCCTCATCCAAGGCCCGCCGCCGGCTCGCCCGAAGTGGCGACCGTCGAAGCGGAAATCCTGAACACACTTTTCAACCCGGAGTTTTGACCATGCCGATCTTGCCCCGTACCGCCGCTCTTGGACTTATCGCCCTGCTTGCTTCCTCGCCCGTAATGGCGCAGCCGGCGACTGTGACGATGGCGCTGGACTGGACGCCCAACACGAACCACATCGGCCTCTTCGTCGCCGAAGCGAAGGGGTTTTATGACGAGGCGGGCATCGAAGTGCAGATCTTGCCCTATTCGGACACGTCCGCAGCCACGCTGGTGGCCAACCACGTCGCCGATTTCGGCGTCATCGGCTCCATCGGTCTTTTCATTCAGCGCGCGGCCGGAGCCGACCTGGTTGCGACCTATGCGCTCGTGCAGACCGAAACCGGAAGGCTGGTGTTCAACGGCGACCGCGAGGATATCCAGAGTCCGAAAGACCTCGATGGCAAGACGTACGCTGGTTTCGGCGGCGGCTGGGAAGACGTGCTGCTGGGTACGATGATCCGCTACGATGGTGGCCGCGGCGAATATGAAACGGTGACCCTGGGCACGTCGGCCTACGAAGCACTCTATAACGGTGCGGTCGATTTCACCCTCGAAGTCTATACCTGGGAGGGGGTGAAGGCCGAGCGCGACGGACGCGAGCAGCGCGCATTTCGCTATGCCGATTTCGGCGTACCCGATCAGCACACCAATTTCATCGGAACGACTGAAGCCTATCTGGCCGCGCAGCCGGACACTGCCAGGGCCTTCATCAGCGCGACGCAGAAAGGCTATGCCTATGCGGTCGAACACCCTGACGAGGCAGCCGGCATTCTCGTGGCCGCCAATCCTGACGCCGCTCTAGACCGCGATTTTGTTCGTGCGTCGCTGCAGGCACTCATCGATGGTCACTATCTCAGGAGCGCCGCCGGTGACGTGGGCACGATAGATCCGGCAAAGATGGATGCTGTCGGCAACTTCGTCTTCGCGTCCGGCATCCTCAGGGACGCAGACGGCAAGCCACTGAAAGACGCGCCGGATTTCTCAACCTATTATTCCACCGACTATCTCAGCCCACTGCAATGACCGGGGAGCGATGCGGTCCAGTATGACGACCGCGCTCTAGAACAACCATAACAGACTATGCGCAGTCAGCCGCGCCGGAATGCTTCTACAACGGTGTTTTTCAGCCGCGTCGCGCCGGGCGAAAGCATCGTGCCGCGCATGGCGACGATGCTGATCGTACGGGTGAGGTTGGGGCTGCCTATCGGCACCGCACTCAGGGTCGAGTTCTGAAGCGCTGGCAGGGCGATGCCGGGCAAGATGGCAACGCCCAGCCCCGCCCGCGCGAATGCCAGGGCGGTGTGGGTGTGAAGGACCTCGTACTTGATCTCGATCTGCAGGTTGCTTGCTGCGATCTCGGCGTCGAGCGTTGCGCGAAGCGCAGTCGAGCGCGCGTTGAGAAGGATCGGCATGCCCGCGAGGTCTTCCAGCGTTAGATGAGACCGGTTCTCAAGGCCGAACGAGGGTTCCCCACAGGCGTAGATCGCATCGATGGCGAGACTTTCGAACTGGAACTCGTTGCGTCGCTCGACCTCGATACCGATCCCGAAATCCACTTCCTGGCGGCGCACCGCTTCGAGCAGGTCGTCCGAAGCCAGTTCGCGCACCTTCATGCTTATGCCGGGGTAGGTGCTCATGAAGCTCTTGAGGATGGAGGGCAGCTTCGTATCCGCCACCGTGGGCACGCAGGCGATGGAAAGCGTGCCGCGAAGCATGTCGGCCGATTCCCGGATTCCGCTCAGGCCGCTGTCCCACTCGGCCATGGCGCGGCGGGCATGCTGCAGCAGCTTTTCACCTTCCGCGGTGAGGCGCACCTGGCGCGTCGTGCGGTGAAAGAGCGGCACCCCCAACTGGCTCTCCAGTTCACGGATTTGCAGGCTGACGCCCGACTGAGAACGGTTGAGCACCTCGGACGCGCGGCGGAAGCTGCGTTGTTCGGCGACTGCCACGAAGGCGTGGACGAGCTTGAAGTTGATGCGGTTCATGAAGGCGCAAGGGAATAACGAGCGTTCAACTATTGAGCAGAAAATCGTATAGATCAATAGGACATAATTGATTGTCTGGCCTATCGCATCGCGCTAGTCAGGTCATCAATACGCCTGCCGTCATTCGGCGCCGGCGGCGGGCCGGAGCGATTTTTCGACATGGCAGACGAAACGATGAATTTCCCCAGTGGTCGGTTGGCTGCTTTCGCCGCGGGGTTGAGCTACGCCGACATTCCTCCCGACGTCGTGGCGCGCTCCGAGGACCTGTTCGTCGACTGGCTTGGCTCGGCACTCGCCGGGAAGTTCGCTGCGCCCGTGCAGGCGATCTCCGCGTTCGCACGACGCATGGGGCCGGCCGGGGGATCATGCGAGATCCTGATGGACCGGACATCGACGTCGCCGTTCTTCGCCGCGCTGGTCAACGGTGCGGCCTCTCACGTGGCCGAGCAGGACGACGTGCACAACGGCTCGGTATTTCATCCGGCAGCGGTTGTGTTTCCGGCAGCGCTCGCGGTCGCGCAGGATATCGGCGCGTCCGGCAAGGAGTTCCTGGCGGCAAGCGTGGCGGGCTACGAAATGGGCATCCGCGTCGGCGAGTTTCTGGGCCGGTCGCACTACAGGATATTCCACACGACGGGCACGGCAGGCGCACTAGCTGCCGCGGCAGCCTCCGGGCGGCTTCTCGGACTGGACGCCGGCCAGATGCTCCACGCCTTCGGCTCGGCCGGAACGCAGGCGGCCGGCCTGTGGGAGTTTCTGCGCGATGCGGCCGATTCCAAGCCGCTGCACACCGCCAAGGCCGCTGCCAACGGGCTTGTCTCGGCCTACTTGGCCAAGGACGGATTTACCGGCGCGCGGCAAATTCTCGAGGGCGCTCAGGGCATGGCTGCCGGCATGTCGAAGGATGCCGACCCGGACAGGCTGACCGACGGGCTGGGCACCCGCTGGGCGACGGCGGAAACCTCCTTCAAATATCACGCCTCCTGCCGGCATACGCACCCGGCGGCGGATGCCCTGCAAAAGGCAATGCTGCAGCACGGTTTAAAGGCGGATGATATCGAGCGTGTCGTAACCCGCGTGCATCAGGCAGCGATCGACGTGCTGGGGCCGGTGATCGATCCGGCGACCGTCCATCAGGCCAAATTCTCGATGGGAACGACCCTCGGGCTTATCGCGGTCTACGGCAAGGCGGGCATGGTAGAGTTCGAGAAAGGTTTCCGCGCGCCTGAGGTGGTTGATTTCCGCAGCCGGGTCGCGATGGAATTCGATCAGGAGGTCGATACCGCCTACCCCGCACGCTGGATCGGCAAGGCCAGCGTCATCACCCGCGATGGCCGCAAACTTGAGGTTCGCGTCGACGAGCCGAAGGGCGATCCCGGCAACACGCTTTCGCGTCCCGAGATCGAGGCCAAGGTTACGGGCCTCGCTCTGTACGGCAAGGCTGCCGAAGAAGCCGAGATGCAGCGTTTGCTGCCGCGCCTCTGGGCGGTGGGTGAACGAAACTCGATCGGGCGGCTTATGGCCTGATCCGCCATCGACCGCATTCTCCACAACGCATGATTGTCAGGAACTCCGATGGAACTCAAGGAACTCCCGCAAAGCGAAGAGATCGCCCAGATCAGGCAGAGCGTTCGAAAGCTGTGCGGGGCCTTCCCGGCGGAGTACTGGCGCAAGCTCGACCGTGAGCACGCCTATCCCACAGACTTTGTCGATGCGCTGTCGCAAGCTGGCTATCTGTCCGTGCTCATCCCCGAAGAGTTCGGCGGTTCCGGTCTGCCTTTGTCGGCGGCGGCAGCCATTCTGGAGGAGGTGCAGCGGGCGGGAGCGAACGGCGCGGCCTGTCATGCCCAGATGTACATCATGGGCGCTCTGCTTCGACACGGCAGCCAGGCGCAGAAGGAGCAATACCTGCCGAAGATCGCATCCGGCGAACTGCGCTTGCAGGCTTTCGGCGTGACCGAACCGACGAGCGGTACGGACACGACATCCATCAAAACGTTTGCGCGTCGCGACGGCGACCACTACGTCGTAAACGGCCAGAAGGTTTGGACGTCTCGCGCCGAGCATTCCGATCTCATGCTGCTGCTCGCCCGCACCACGCCGAAAGACGAGGTGGCCAAGCGCACCGATGGGCTTTCGGTCTTCATCGTCGACATGCGCGAAGCGCTGAAGGCGGGCATGGCGATCAAGCCGATCCGCACCATGATGAACCATTCGACCACGGAGGTTTTCTTCGAGGATGTGCGCATACCGGCGTCCAACCTCATCGGTGAAGAAGGCAGGGGCTTCCGCTACATCCTCTCCGGCATGAACGCGGAGCGTATATTGATCGCGGCGGAGTGCGTCGGCGATGCGAAATGGTTTATCGAGAAAGCGGCTGCCTATGCGAGCGACCGCAACGTCTTCGGACGCCCCATAGGCCAGAATCAGGGTGTCCAGTTCCCGATCGCGCGCGCCTACGCGCAGATGCGCGCGGCCGAACTGATGGTGCACCAGGCAGCCTCGCTTTTCGAGGCGGGTCAGGATTGCGGCGAGCAGGCCAACATGGCCAAGATGCTGGCGGCCGAGGCTTCATGGGCAGCGGCCGAAGCCTGCGTGCAGACGCATGGCGGTTTTGCTTTCGCGGAGGAATACGATGTGGAGCGCAAGTTCCGAGAGACGCGCCTCTATCAGGTTGCGCCGATCTCGACCAATCTGATCCTGAGCTACATCTCGGAGCATGTGCTGGGCATGCCCCGTTCCTATTGAGGCTGTGATGCTGCTGCCGCTGGAAGGCATTCTCGTCGTCGCCATTGAACAGGCCGTCGCCGCGCCGACCTGCACCCTGCGGCTCGCCGATGCCGGTGCTCGTGTCATCAAGATCGAGCGCGCGGAAGGCGAGACCGCGCGCCACTACGACCAGGCGGTCCATGGCACGAGCGCCTATTTCGCGTGGCTCAATCGCGGCAAGGAAAGCGCGGTTCTCGATATCAAGAACGAGGGCGATCGCGCGCTGGTCGAGCGCATGGTCTCCAAGGCGGATATCTTCGTGCAGAACCTTGCCCCAGGCGCCGCCTCCCGGCTCGGCCTCGGCGCGAAGGATCTGGTGGAGCGCTTCCCGCGCATCGTCGCGGTCGACATCGTCGGTTATCGGCAGGATAGCAGCTTCCGCGACATGCGTGCCTACGACATGCTGATACAGGCCGAGTCCGGCATCTGCGCCGTCACAGGCACACCTGATACGCCCGTGAAGGTCGGCGTGTCGCTGGCCGATGTCCAGACCGGCATGAACGCGCATGCCGCCATTCTCGAAGCGTTGATCGAGCGCGGCGTCACCGGTCGCGGAAAGGCGATCGAGATAGCGATGTTCGACGCCATGGCCGACATGATGAGCGTTCCGTTATTGCACCACCTTTATGGTGGACGCGCCACGCCGCGAACCGGTCTGGCCCACGCCGCGATATTTCCCTATGGGCGCGTTTCGTGCAGCGATGGCGACATCGTCATCGTGGTACAGAACCCCGGCGAATGGCGACGGCTTTGCGAAGGGGTGATGCAGCGTCCGGACCTCGTGGCCGACCAGCGTTTTGCCGACAACCCGTCTCGCGTGAACAACCGGGAGATGCTTGGCGATATCCTCGCGGGCATATTCGGCGGCATCACACGGGTCGAGGCGGTGACCCGGCTGGAAGCGAATGCGCTTGCCTGGTCCAGCGTCTCGACGGTCGAGGACCTGGCTCGCCATCCGGCGCTTGCGAGGCTGGCGCTTGAGGTGCCGGGAGGCGTGTTCGAGGGCGTAGCGTCACCGGTCAGGCGGCACGTTAGGGCTGGCGCGGTCCCCGCGCTTGGCCAGCACACAGACGCAGTCCGTATCGAATTTGAAGAGAAGAAGACATGAACGAAAGCGAAGTGGCGCATCTGAGGCAGTGGATAGGCCGGGAGGAGCGCCAGTCCGAGCAATTGACGTCGGGGCTCGTTGAGCGGTTTGAAGCGACCCTCGGCACCTCGGCGGCAAGGATCGACGGCCATGCGCCGCTTGCCATCCATTGGTGCCTCACACAGCCCGCCATTGCGGCCGAGGGCCTCGGCCCCGACGGTCATCCCGCGCGGGGCGGCTTCCTGCCGCCCGTCCCTTTGCCCCGCCGCATGTGGGCGGGCGGCGAGCTTTCGTTCATCGCGCCGCTGCGCACGGGCGAGCTGGTGACACGAATCTCGCGCATCGCCGACGTGACCCACAAGCTGGGGCGATCCGGCGAGCTCGTATTCGTCACTGTCGAGCATGACATCCTCAGCGGCGACACCGTAGCGTTGAAGGAGCGGCAGAACATCGTCTACAGGGCAATGGACAAGCTTGCCGAGCAACCCGCGCATTCCGAGCCTGCGGTCGATGCGACGGCGGCAGACCGTTCAGAGATGGTCGAGGCAACGACCACGCTGTTGTTCCGCTATTCTGCGCTGACCTTCAACGGGCACCGCATCCACTACGATCTCGACTACGCGCGTGAGCGGGAAGGCTATCAGGGCCTCGTCGTGCACGGTCCGTTGCAGGCGACGCTGCTACTCCATATGGCCGCGCGCCTGAACGGCAACCGGCTGCCCTCGCATTTCGCCTATCGTGGGGTCGCGCCGCTTGTACATGGCGGAACCTTCAGCCTGAATGCGGCCGGCACCGCAGATCGTATAGAGCTCTGGACCGCCGGCCGGGACGGAGCCAGGCGGATGACCGCAAACGTGTCTTTCGCCTGAACGGCCTCAGCTTCCCGTTCCGCCGCTCACCGGCGGCCACATGCGGCTGAAGACGCCGTCGCGGCGCAGCAGTCCGTGCTGGATTGCCGCAGCGACATGGATCGCGATCAGCGTGGTGATGGTGATCGCGCCATAGAAGTGAAGCGTCTTGGCGAATTCGGCCAGACCCTCCGAGCGCGGCACCAGTCCCGGCAAGCCGATCGCGTCGAGCCCTTCGACAGGAAAACCGCCAGCTCGCACGCGCACATAACCGACCACCGGCATAGCGAAGATGAGCACATAGAGCGCGAGGTGGCTCGTGTGGGCCGCACGTTTCTGCCATTCCGGCATGGTCGCGGGCAGGGGCGGTGCCGGATGCCGCCAGCGATAGCCGAGGCGCAGGATAGCGAGCACGAGCAGCACCACCCCGATGTTTTTGTGGAAGATGAACAGCGTATCCTGCAGTGGCCGCGCGATGCCTTCCTGCACCATGATGAAGCCGGCCGGAATAGTCATCAGCAGAAGGAGGGCCATGACCCAGTGGATCAGGCGGGCAGGCGTGCGATAGGAGGATGCTGGCACGGGCATGGTTCACCTCGCGGGTTCGGGTCCACGATCTGCATTCTACCGCATGAAGCTGTTGCAGGCGCGGCATTTTGCAAGTCGTTGGCCGGCTCTTGACAGTATCGCGCGTGCGCTATCTTTAATCCATGGTCTTCATGCATTCCGGGATGTCGAGCCGCGTACGTAGCAAGCTTCCGCGGGGCAGCGGCGGGTTGCCTCTTGGCGGGCTTCGAGCCGCCGCGATCGCAGGGTTGGTCGCCATCCTCGCGCTTGGCCACTTCGTCTTTTCCGGCATAACGCTGCCCGCCTTGGTAGGCTCGGTCGCAATTTATACAGGTGCGGTTGTCCTCACGGGCTGGCTGATGCAGCGCCACTATCCGCACGATCGGCTGGGTTTCTGCAACGTCGTCACTTTGTCCCGCATGGTGCTCGCCGCATCGCTTGTCATGCCGCTGGTGGCAGGTGTGAGCGACACATGGCCCGTTCTCGCCGTGGCGCTGTGCGCGCTCGCCTTGGATGGCGTGGATGGCTGGCTTGCGCGCCGTGAGGGTCTGGTCTCCGCGTTCGGCGCCCGTTTCGACATGGAGGTCGATGCCGCCTTCGCGCTCGTTTTGTCGGTCCTCGCCTACGCCTCCGGCAGCGCCGGAGTGCTGGTGCTGGCGTTGGGTCTGCCGCGCTACATCTTCGCGGTAGCGGCCATGGTGCTTCCGTGGCTGAATGGGCCGCTCCCCGAGCGCACCAGCCGCAAGGTGGTCTGCGTCGTCCAACTGGCGACGCTCATCGTCCTGCAGGTGCCGGGAGCCGTCGCTACTGCGCCGCTGGTTGCAGTGGTGGTGGCCGCGCTGATCTGGTCGTTCGGCCGCGATATCGTATGGCTTTGGCGGCAGCGGACGTGAGCGCTCCCGCTGTACGAAAATTCCTGCGTCTCGTTCTTGCGGCTATGGTGCTCCACCTGATCCTGGTGCAGCCGAACCATCCGGGCGCGATGATGTCCGGCGCCCTGCTGCGCTTTCCGCTGGAACTGCCGGTTATCCTGCTGGGGCTTGCGGCCATCGGCCCCGGCCGTGTCTCGCTTTGGCTGCGCATCGTCCTCGTAGCGTTGCTGACGCTCGTCGCGGTGCTCAAGACCGCGGATCTCGTGATGTTCCTGTCGCTCTCGCGCGGCTTCAACCCGGTGGCCGATCTGCCACTCGTGGATGCGCTGGTGAGGCTGCTGGCGGGTGCGGTCGGATCCTTGCTTGCTGCACTCGCAGTGATGGCCGCGCTCGTGGCCGTCGTCGCAATCGCGGCGCTCTGCTGGTGGGCGACTGGTGTCTGGTCGCAGCTCGAATTGCGACCGGGGCTGGCGCGCCTGTCGGCTGCGGCAGCCTTGCTTGCAGGCATCGTCATGGTGGCCGAGGTGGGCCATGCGATGCGCGCGTGGCGGCTGCCGGCATCGCCGCCGGGCATGGCCTTCACCGCGCGCATCGCCGTAGAGCGGGCACGCACGGCGGTCTACACGATCGCCGAGTTGCGAGACTTCCGTGCCGCCGCCGCGAATGATCCGTATGACGGTGCGCAGGGGCTGTTCGACGCCATTGACCGCGACGTGCTCGTCATCTTCATTGAAAGCTACGGGCGCACCAGCCTGGACACACCGCTGTACGCCCCGACTCATGCGCAGACACTGCGAGCCGGTGCGGCGCGCCTTGCGGCGCTGGGCCTTGCCACGCGCTCGGGCATCGTCACCGCCCCTACGCGCGGCGGGCAGAGCTGGCTGTCGCACGCAACCTTGGCCAACGGATTATGGATAACCGACCAGAGCCGCTACGGGGCTGCCCTCGTGAGCGGACGGCGCACGCTCTATCATCTCGCCGGACAGGCCGGCTTTCACACGGCCGCCGTGATGCCGCAGATCACGATGGACTGGCCGGAATCGGCGCATATGGGCTTTACCACCATCCTTGCCTCCAACGATCTCGGTTATCGCGGCCTCCCCTTCAACTGGGTTACGATGCCGGACCAGTTCACCCTTGCGGCGCTCGACCGGCTGCTCCGCACCGGCGATGGGGAGAGCCATCTTTTCGCGCAGGTGGCGCTGTCGACCTCGCACGCGCCGTGGGTGCCGGTTCCTGAACTGATCGATTGGGAAGACGTCGGCGACGGCAGCGTCTTCAACGACATGGCGACGGCGGGCGATACGCCGGAGGTGGTCTGGCGCGACCGCGACCGGGTGCGTGACCAGTACCGCCTCGCAATCGACTATTCGCTGCGCACGGTCATCGACTATGCGGCCCGCCACGCGGCGCAACCGCCGCTGATGATCGTGCTGGGAGACCATCAGGCGGCAGGCTTCGTGGCGCAGGACGAGCGTTTCGACGTGCCTGTCCATGTCATCGGGCCGGCGCATCTGGTAGACCGCGTCGCCGATTGGGGGTGGCAGCCGGGCCTCGTGCCGGCAGCCGACACGCCGGTGATCTCGATGGGAGAACTTCGAAACATGGTCCTCGACGCGTTCTCCGACGCCGCCGCGCGCCCGCCCGAAAGCTGACCATGCGCCTTCTTTCCGTGCACCCATGGCTGTTGCGCGCCATCCAGATTGGCGTGGCCGTCGCGCTAATGGGGCTTCTTTGGCGCATAGCAGACGGGCCCGACGCGGCGCGCCTCCTTCGCCAAGCCGATCCACTCTGGCTCGCCGCCGCGGTGGCTGCGCTCACCATTCAGACCTGGCTTTCGGCGTTGCGCTGGCGGCTGGCGGCGAGGCAGTTGGGCATCGTCCTGCGGCCCGGCGAAGCCGTGCGCGAATACTATCTGGCCCAGGTCGTCAACCAGTCGCTCCCCGGCGGCATGGTGGGCGATGCCGGTCGTGCGGTCCGATCGCGCGGGCCGTCGGGCCTTCTGGCCGCGGGCATGGCGGTGGTGTTCGAGCGGCTGGCGGGGCAGGTTGCGATGTTCCTCGCCATGGCGTCCGCCTTCGTCGTCACGCTGGCGGCACCGGGCGGGTTCGAATGGCCACGCTGGCTCGTGCTCCCCGTGGCGGTGATCGTGCTCGCTGGCACGCTCATGCCGCTGGGGTTAGCGGCCGCGACACGCATGCCGGGCCGTATCGGGCGCAGCGCTTCTGCTTTCTGGCGCATGCTTGCGCGTGCGCTCCTCGCGAGGCGGGTTCTGCCCCGGCACGTGCTTTTGAGCATCGGTACGACGGTTGCCAATCTCGGCGCTTTCGCATTCTGCGCCATCGCGCTCGATGCGGCACTTCCTCTGGTCGCGGTTCTGGCGCTCGTACCGCTCATCCTGTTCACGATGCTGATCCCGATCTCGATCAGCGGCTGGGGGCTGCGCGAAGGGGCTGCTGCCGCACTTTTTCCGCTCGCAGGCGCAACGGCCAGCCAGGGGCTTGCCACCAGCATAACCTTCGGGCTCGCTTTCATCGTGGCAGTGCTTCCGGGTGCTGCCTTCATCGGAACCCCGAGCCCGGTGCCCGCCCGGACCTCGCGCGCGAAGGCGGAGTAATCACGTTTTCTTGGCCGTGTCCGGCCAGCCCTTGTCAATCGCCTTACGCGCCTTACTCTGATGTACGACAGGAGTTGCAGACGTGGATCGAACCGGACTGTCCAGACGCATGGTGCTGGGAATGGGGGCGGCGGGGTTCGTCACCGCCCTGCCGATTTTTTCAATCCGCAGCGCATGGGCGCAGTCGCAGGTCGCCTTGCAGCTGTCGTGGCTGCATTCGGTGCAGTTCGCCGGCAGCTACATCGCGCTCGATCGCGGCTTCTGGAGCGAGGCGGGTCTGGACGTGTCGCTCCTTCCCGGCGGGCCTAACGCTCCCGTCGAACCGCCGGTGGTATCGGGTTCGGCACTTGTCGGCATCTCGGCTGCCGATTACACGGCCGCCGCCGTCGAGCAGGGCGCGCGGTTCAAGATACTCGCCGTCGCGATGCAGAAGAACCCGTTCGTGATAGCTTCGCTGCCCGGCAACCCCGTCAATGTCCCCGGCGACCTTGAGGGCAAGCGCATCGGCATGGCGCTCGCCAATACGCCGGTGCTTCAGGCTTTGTCCACGCTCAACGATGTTGATTTCGACGCGATCGAGATCGTGCCCACGCAGTATTCGGCACAGCCGCTCCTTTCGGGAGAGGTCGATTGCCTGCTGTGCTGGGAGACCGACCTGCCCGTTGCCATGGCGATACAGGGTGTGGACAGCGTGACGATGCTCATGGCCGACCACGGCTACGCACTGCATTCGCAGACCTACATCGCCACCGAGGAGAGCATTGCAAACCGTCGCGCCGAGCTGGTTGCGCTGTTGCGCGGCGAGGCGCAGGGCTGGGAGGCGTACCGCGAGGATACCAAGGCTGCCGCCGCGCTGACGCTTGAAATGTATCCCGATGCGGGGCTTGATCTGCGTACGCAGGAGTTGCAGGCCGAGCGGCAGGTGCCGCTGATGTTCTCTGAGCTGACCGACGCCAACGGTTTTGGATGGTGGACCGACGAAACCGTCGCGGCAAATATCGAAACCCTCGCGCTTCTCGGTCGGACGGTGACGCCCGACCTATGGGACCGCTCGATCCTAGAAGAGGTCCATGCGGGCTGACGCAGACATGCCGCCCGACGTGCTGTGCGACGGGCTTGCCAAGACGTTCGACGGTGGGGTTGAGGCGGTACGCCCGCTATCGGTAAGGTTCGAGGGCGGCCACACGACCGCCGTCGTCGGGCCGTCGGGATGTGGGAAATCCACGCTGCTCAGGCTGATCGCGGGGCTGGAGCGTCCAAGCGCCGGCCGCGTCGAGATCGGCGGCCTACCGCCCGCCGAGACGCAGCGGCGCGGCGAACTTGCGGTCGCTTTTCAGGACCCGTCTTTGCTGCCATGGCGCAGCGTGCGCGGCAATATCGAGCTGGCCCTGCATCTTGCGCGCCGTCCCGTCGCCGCCGCGCATGTCGAACATCTCGTGCGCCTGGTCGGACTCGAAGGCTTTGCCGATACGAGGCCGGCGGAGCTGTCTGGCGGCATGCGCCAGCGCGCCGCGATAGCGCGCGCCCTGGTCACCGAGCCTGAACTGCTTCTGCTCGACGAGCCGTTCGCAGCCGTCGACGAACTGACCCGCCAGCAGCTGGCGCAGGATCTGCCGCGCATCTGGGAAGCCCGCGGCACTACCACCATCCTTGTCACCCACTCGGTCAACGAGGCCGTCATGCTGTCCGACCGCGTGATCGTTTTGTCGCCGCGCCCGGCGACCGTCGTGGCCGATATGGCGATCGACCTGCCTCGCCCGCGCGAACCCGAAATGTCGCGCTGGCCGGAGTTTATGGCCAGCGTCGATGCCGTCTTTGCCGCGCTGTCGGCCTCGATGGCCCGCAACAGCCTGGCGATCGCCGCGCAATGACAGTCGCCACGCTGGCATTCATCGACAAGCGCAGCCTTCGGCCCGGTCGTGGCTCTGCACTGCTGGGCGCCGTCCTGCTCGTGCTCGGATGGGAGGTGCTGGCACGAATGCTGGCGGACGCCTTCGTGCTTGCCGCGCCATCCGAAGTGCTGACTGCCATTGTGGAAAACCGAACGCTTCTGATGCGTGCGCTTGCCGTTACCCTGGCCAACGGTGCTGCAGGCTTTGCGCTGGGCAATTTGGCCGCGATTGCCCTCGCAGGCATCGCACTCGCCTTTCCGCGCAGTCAGTCGATCATCACGGGGCTGGCGCTGACGGTGTTCTGCCTGCCACTGGTTGCGACCGGGCCGATCTTGCGCGTGTTGTTCGGGCCGGGTCCGTGGCCGCAGATCGTGCTGGCGGCGCTCGCCGTCTATTACACCACGCTGGTGCTGCTCTTGGTGGGGCTCCGCGCTACGCCGTCCAGCTGGATAGACCTGATGCGCAGCTACGGGCGCGGCAGTTTCTCGACGCTGGTCCATGTGCGTGCCATGGCCTCCCTGCCCTACCTTTTCGCCGGGCTGCAGATCGCGGCGCCCGCTGCCTTCCTCGGCGCGATGGTTGGTGAGTTCACCGGCGCGGAACGTGGCATGGGCGTGCTGACGATCCGCGCCATGCGCGACCTCGATGTCGATATGACTTGGGCGCTAGCCACGGTCGCCACCGCCGTCGCCATTGCGGCCTACCTGGCGATTGGCTGGGTTGCCCGGCGCGTGCTGGTGGCCGATCCGCCGGTGATTCTTTCGCCCCCGCGCCCACCCGGTTGGCGAGGCGGCGGCTGGCACGCCCCCATCAACGTCGCTGTCGTCGCGGTCGCGGCGGTCATCGCATGGTGGGCGGCGCTGGCGCTGAGCGGGCTGAACCCCTTCTTCGCCAAGGGGCCGGACGACGTCTTTCACGCGCTGTTTCTTGCCGACAACGCAGGCCGCACGCGTGCCATGCTCGCTTCAGCCATGTGGGAAACCGCTGCGTTTCTTCTTCCCGGCTATCTCGCCGGCCTGCTTGCCGGAGCGGGGCTTGCCATCGTCGTGGTGCTTTTTCCTATGCTCGCCGGTGCAGCCATGCCCGCCGCCATCGCCCTGCGCTCGGTGCCTATCGTCACAACCGCGCCGCTGGTCGTGCTCATCCTGGGTCGCGGTGCCATCGGCACCATCGCGCTGGTCGCCCTGATGGTTTTCTTTCCCACCTTCGTCGCGTGCCTGCACGGGCTGCGGCAGGCACCGGGGCAGGTGCTGGATGTGATGGACAGCTACGCCGCGGGACCGTTCCAGCGGCTTTTGCGCGCCCGTCTGCCGGCGATGCTTCCGGCCTTCTTCGCTGCGGCGCGCATGGCGGTGCCGGCCTCCGTACTCGCGGTAACCGTGGTCGAATGGCTGGCTACCGGCAACGGTGTCGGTAGCCTGATGGCGCTTTCGGCCTCGCTGTCCGACTACAACATGCTGTGGAGCGCGGTGGTGCTCGTCGCCGCGCTTTCGGCGTTGGGCTATGGCGGCGTCGGGCTTGTCGAGGCGCGGGTGCTGCGCATCTACGCACCGGAGCAACTAGCATGAACCGTCGCCCCGCCGCTTTCGCCATTCCCGGCGATATCACCACGCTGACAGGCGGCTACATCTACGAGCGCCGGCTGCTGGAAGGGCTGCGCGAGATCGGTCATGACGTGCGCCATATAGAACTGGCCGCGTCCTTTCCTGCCCCTGCGACCGACGACATGGTCCATGCCGTAGAGCAGCTTGCCGCCCTGGAGCCGGAGCGCGCGCTCATCCTCGACGGGCTTGTCTATGGCTCGATAGACACGGCCGGGCTCGCTCGCGTCAAGGCGCCTATCGTGGCGATGATCCATCATCCGCTGGCGCTGGAAAGCGGGCTGACCGCGGAGCGAGCAGATCATCTGTTTCGAACCGAACGCGACAACCTAGCGCTCGCCCGCCATGTGCTGGTGCCAAGCCCGCATACGGCGTCGATATTGACCAGCCGCTACGACGTGCCACCCGAGCGCATCACCATCGCCCGACCGGGCACCGACCGCCCCGTTGCCTCGCCGTCGGCGCGGCTCGCGCCTGCCGGGCCGCCGCTCATCCTTTCGGTCGGCATCCTGCATCCGCGCAAGGGCCACGACGTTCTGCTTGAAGCCTTGTCGTTGATTGCCGACCGGGATTGGCAGGCCGTCATCGTCGGCTATGCCCATGATGCTGCCTATGCCGCGGCGCTGGACGATCTCGTTGGCTTGCTCGGTCTCGGGGCGCGCGTGCGCTTGGCGGGTAAGGTTGGAAAGCAGGAGCTGGACGATTTTTACAGGGCCGCTTCCATCTTCACGCTGGCGACCCGCTACGAGGGCTACGGCATCGTGTTCGACGAGGCGCTGGCACACGGCCTGCCTATCGTCACCTGCCGCACCGGCGCTGTGCCCGAAACGGTTCCCGCAGATACCGGCCTTCTGGTGCCGCCTGAAGATCCCAACGCGCTGGCGCAAGCGCTGCGGTCGCTGCTCGACGATCCCCGGCAACGCGATCGGTTGGCGCGCGCTTCCGCGCAAGCGGGCGCGAGGCTTCCGGGCTGGCTCGACACCGCAAGGATCGCCGGCCGCGTTCTGGACGATTTATCTTGACCTTCTATCGCCGCTGACGGCCGAGCACGCAGCCGGAAAACACGACAACTGAGGGTGCGTTGAAACGGGTCTCCTGCCTCATCCCCATCCTGGGCGACCAGCTGAATCTGGACATAAGCTCGCTGCGCGACGCTGACCCTGGCGATACGGTCGTGCTGATGATGGAGGTGCAGGAGGAGGCAACTTATGTGCGCCATCACAAGGCGAAGATCGCCTTCCTGTTTTCGGCGATGCGCCACCACGCCGATCTGCTGCGCGGCCTGGGCTGGCATGTCGAATACACGCGCCTTGACGATCCGTCCAATGCCGGCAGCTTTACCGGCGAGATCGCTCGTGCGGTGAAGCGGCATCGCCCTGGGCGGATCGTGGTGACCGAGGCGGGAGAGTGGCGCGTCAGGCGGATGGTGGAAGGTTGGCGGGACCGGTTCGCCGTCCCGGTGGACATCCGCGCCGACGCACGCTTCCTGCTGACGCACGACGAGTTTGCCGGCTGGGCCAGAGGCCGGCGCGAAATGCGCATGGAATGGTTCTATCGCGATATGCGGCGAAGGACCGGGCTGCTCATGGACGGCGATGCTCCGCAGGGCGGACGGTGGAACTTCGACAAGGAGAACCGCAAGCCAGCCGGCGGCCTGCTCACCATGCCTCGACCCATAAATTTCCCACCAGATGCGCAGACGCGTGAGGTGATGGAACTTGTCGAGACGCATTTCAGCCACCATCCCGGCAGTCTCGACGGTTTCGACTATGCTGTAACGAGGGAGGACGCAGAGCGGCAGGTCGAAAACTTCATGAGACACGCACTGCCGGAGTTCGGCGATTATCAGGATGCGATGCTGAGCGGCCAGCGCCATCTTTGGCACTCCATCCTGTCACCCTACATCAATGCCGGGCTTCTCGATCCGCTGGAGTTGTGCCGTCGAGCCGAGGCCGAATACGAGGCCGGCCGCGCCCCGCTCAATGCGGTGGAGGGCTATATCCGCCAGATCATCGGCTGGCGTGAATACGTCCGCGGTATCTATTGGCTCGAAGGACCGGACTACGTCACACGCAATTTCCTCGACGCCCGTCGCCCGCTGCCCGATTTTTACTGGACCGGCGAGACCGACATGCACTGCATGAGGGAGGCTCTGGGTCAGACGCTTGCCACCGCGCATGCCCATCATATCCAGCGCCTTATGGTGACCGGCAACTTCGCCCTGCTTATCGGGGCCGATCCGGCGGAGGTGCACCGCTGGTATCTCGAAATCTACGTCGACGCCTACGAGTGGGTGGAACTCCCCAACACGCTGGGCATGAGCCAGTTCGCCGATGGAGGCCTGCTCGGCTCCAAGCCATATGCCGCTTCCGGTGCCTATATCGACCGCATGTCGGATTACTGCGCGCGCTGCCGCTACGATGTCAGGCAGCGGACCGGGCCTGATGCATGTCCGTTCAACGCGCTTTATTGGGACTTCCTTGCGCGCAACCGCGAAAAGCTGGGCAGCAATCGCCGCCTTGCCATGCCCTACCGCAACTGGGATCGGATGGACGAGGATACGAAAGAAGCGCTGCGCAGGCAGGCAGCATCGTTCCTGGCCGCGCTGGACGACGGGTCCACGCGCTATCAGTAGGGCAGTCGTTGGCCGTGCCGGTCGAAAAAGCCGCCGCTGTCCCGGGCACGGAGCCTTGCTAGGCCTGCAAGCATATCGCGGGCTGCTTCGGCGGGAGCAAGGACATCGAGCCCCTGCTTTGCGAACGGCGCAGACAGGGAGGTTGCGACGGTACCGGGGTGGATGGCAACGCAGATTGCCTGCGGATGCGTACGCCCGAGCTCTATCGCGGCGGTGCATACGAGCTGGTTCAGTGCTGCCTTTGACGCTCGGTAACTGTACCAGCCGCCCAGCCGATTGTCGCTGATGCTGCCCACTTTCGCCGAAAGCGTCGCGAAGAGCGCCGTGCCCTCGCGCGGCAGAAGCGGCAGGAAATGCTTCATCAGCAGTGCGGGGCCGATGGCGTTGACCGCAAAGAGCCGCGCCATGGCATCGGGATCGATCGCCCGCATCGCCTTTTCGGGGGCAGCGGTGGCGTCCGCCAGCATCCCGGTTGCATCCACTATCAGCTTTGGCGTTCCACGCTCCGCTACGAAGGCGGCGGCGGTCGCGATGGTGGCTTCGTCGAGAAGGTTGATATTCGGCGTGGTGCGACGCGACAGGCCGACCACCGCGTCGAACGTTCCGTCCGCTTCGAGCGCATCGAACAAGGCGCCGCCGATGCCGCCCGTAGACCCGATTACTACTGCGAGGTTCATGCAAACCTCCCGTTTCGGATTGGCAGGCCGTAGCCGGCTACGAACGCCCGGCTACGGCCATGGGCTCATCGGCCCCCATACGGATTACATCGAGGGCATTATGACGGCGTCAATGACGTGGATAACGCCATTGTCGGCCGCGATATCGGCCTGGGTGATGTTCGCGTCGTTTACCTTCGCACCACCTTCGAGGGTGAAAGTCACGTCGCTGCCCTGGACGGTG
>NZ_VSZS01000061.1 GCF_008180155.1 Neoaquamicrobium microcysteis
ATCTGGCCGGCGCCGAACCGTAGAACGGCACCACCATCTGCACAGGCAATGGCCGGAAAGCCGATCATGCATTAAAACTGAAACCGGACCACCTCATAGGGGCAGGCCAGTACGACTATGTGACCTTCATGAAGGTCGAGAAGACAGCCTACCTCAAGTTCCGCTTCGATTGGGTTTTTTCTATCTACGTCGTCTTCGTGGTGGCCATCCTCATTCGTTACGTCTGGTTGTCGTGGGTCGTGCTCCGCGGCTCCGCACCGGACGAATTCGATCCGACCAAGGCGGGGTCGGGCGTATGAACCTCGCAAGCCCATTCTCCCTGTCGGTCATCGCCATAACCACGCTTGCAATGCTTGGCCTGCCGATCGGACACGCCATGATTGCCGGGTCCGTCCTCTATCTGTGGATGGCCGGCCTCGACATGGGTACCGCCGCCGAACAGTTCCTCAACGGGATGTACACAAACTACATCATACTAGCCGTGCCTCTGTTCATTCTGGCTGCCGAGTTGATGAACATCGGCTCGATGACCGAGAGGTTGCTGCATTTCTGCAATGCGTTTGTTGGCCGTTTCCGCGGTGGGCTGGCGCACGTCAATGTTATGCAATCCATCATCTTCGCTGGCATGTCAGGCTCAGCGATCGCCGACGCCGCCGGGTCGGGCAAACTGACACAGAAGATGATGACCGCCGACGGCCGCTATCCGGCCAGCTATGCGGCAGCGCTGACGGCGGTGACCGCCGTTATCGGCCCCATTATTCCGCCGTCGATCCCTGTCATCATCTATGCACTCGTATCGGACGCGTCGATCGGCTACCTCTTCTTGGCAGGGGTGGTGCCTGGCCTGCTCATGGCCGCCTTCCAGATGATCCTGATCGCGTTCCAGGCTCGAAAGCGCAATTTCCCCGTCGAGAACCCAACTCCGCTACGTGACATACCGATGATCACCTGGAGAGCGCTTCCCGCCCTGTTGATGCCGGTCGTGTTGCTTGGTGGCATCTATTCGGGCGTCACGACACCCACGGAAGCGGCGGCGATCGCGGCTGCCTATGCGCTGGTCGTTTCTGTCATTCTCTATCGTTCGGTGAGCTTTGGCGACTTCTATCGATCGGTTCTGGCGAGCGCACGCACCACCGCCTCGATCGGCATGCTGATCGCCGGCGCCATAGTCTTCAACTATGTGGTGACGATCGAGAATATCCCTCAGTCGCTGAGCGCACTGCTGACCGGCTGGAATCTTTCGCCGATCACCTTCCTCATAATCGTGAACGTAATCCTGCTTTTGCTTGGATGCCTGCTCGAAGGCACGACGATTATTCTTGTCATCATTCCGGTGTTCATCCCGTCTGCGCAGGCGCTGGGCATCGATCTCGTGCATTTCGGCATCGTCTGCGTGGTGAACATCATGCTGGGTCTGGTGACCCCGCCTTATGGCCTGCTCCTGTTTATCATGACGCGCATCGCCAACGCCCCGCTGTGGGACATCGTTCGCGAGGTGCTCCCGTTCCTCTACACGATGTTCCTCTCGCTCTTCATCATCACATTCTTCCCGGACACGGTGCTCTGGTTGCCCCGTCTCTTCGGCTATCAGGGCTGACCGGATGAGCAAGCCGATCTACGTGATCAATGGTCCGAATCTCAATCGCCTCGGCAAGCGGGAGCCTGAAATCTACGGCCACACCACTCTGGCCGAGGTGGAGGAAATGTGCCGCAAGGCGGCTGGTGGGCGAGCAATCGTCTTTCGGCAGTCGAACTGGGAAGGCCAGGTCGTGGACTGGATCCACGAGGCCATCGACGACGGCTCGGCAATCATCATCAATCCGGCCGGTCTCACCTTCACGTCCATTCCGATCCTCGACGCATTAAAGATGTTCAAGGGGCCAATTATCGAGCTCCACATCTCCAATGTGCACAGGCGAGAAGCGGTCTACCACAAGTCGCTGATCTCGCCGGTCGCGACGGCCGTCATCGCCGGGCTTCAGGTACACGGCTATGTCGCTGCGATCACCGCGATCCTTGCCCGTGAAGCGGCCTGAGATCGCCATGATCCCGAAACTAGGCCTTGCCCACTTCTCGGCAATCAATGTCCCACCCCACGAGTTCGCGCGTTTGGCTGCGGCGGCCGGTTATGGGAGGATCGGGCTGCGTCTGTGTCCTCCATTTGCCGGAGCGCCGCATTATCCGCTTCGCGCAGGCTCCGATGCCTTGCGCTCCCTGTCACGCCTGTGCGTGGACCTGAGCATCGAAGTCCATGACATCGAGGCCGTGGTGATCGACGCTGGGTTCGATCCCCGGACGATGTTGCCCACACTGGAGGCTGCGGCTGAACTGCGGGCCACCCGACTTACCGTCGCCGGCGACGACCCCGATTACGCAAGACTGGCGGCCAACTTCTCCCTTCTGTGTGAACTGGCTTTCCCCTATGGCGTGAGCGTCGACATGGAGAACATGGGCTGGCGATCGATCGCGACCTATGCCCAGGCCGATGCGTTGGTCGCCTCGATCGCCGCCGACAATTCCGGCGTTCTCGTCGACGCGATTCACTTCTTCCGCAATGGCGGAGACATGGCTCAACTGCACAGCGGGCTCGCGCGTGTTCGCAGCGTTCAGCTTTGCGACGTAGCCGGCCCCGCGCCTGAGACGGCCGAGGCCATGATGGCTGAAGCCCGCGCCGGCCGCCTACCGCCGGGAGAGGGAGAGCTTCCCCTTCACGCTCTGCTCAAGGCCCTGCGGCCTGAGGCCAGCATCTCGATCGAAGTGCCGCTGAGCGAGCCGGGGTGCTCTGCGGCTTACCATATCCAGCATCTGATGGCGTGCACGCGACAGCTCTTCGAAGCGTCAAATGAAACATCCCCGAAACGCTAGGAGCCGGGTTCTTCTTATGCCGCAGAGTGAAAAGAGGGCGCACGGCGCGAAACCCAGGATCAAGGTCGGCCTGATCGGCGCAGACATCCAGGCGTCGAAGTCGCCCGCCCTGCACGAGCGGGAAGCCGCCCATCACGGTTTCGACTATTCGTACGATCTGATCGACCTCGCCGTTCGCACCGGCGGCGCCGCGGTCCTGCCGCTGATCCTGAAAGAGGTCGAGGACAGGGGCTTCGCCGGGGTCAACATCACCTTTCCGGTCAAGCAGGCGGTCATCGAACATCTCACCGACCTGTCTCCGGAAGCGCGCTCGCTGGGCGCGGTCAACACCGTCGTGTTGCGCGACGGCAAGCGGACCGGGCACAACACGGACTGGTACGGCTTCCATGAGAGCTTCCGCCTAACCTTTCCCGACGTGCCGCGGGGCTGCGCCCTGCTTCTCGGCGCGGGCGGAGCCGGCTCCGCCGTCGCGCATGCCGCACTCGCGCTTGGAGTCAGGACCTTGCTCATACATGACGTCGAGCGAGAGCGCGCGAACGATCTGGCGACCAGATTGAACGACGAATTCGGTGCGGACCGCGCCGTCGTGACAACCGACATCCCAAAGGCGATGTCGGAAGCTGATGGACTGATCCATGCGACGCCGACAGGCATGGCTAAGCATCCGGGCCTACCTCTCGATGGTGATCTGCTGCGCTCCCACCAGTGGGTCGCGGACATCGTCTACATGCCGCTCGTCACTCCATTGCTTGCCCACGCGAGGGCAACAGGCTGTAGGGTTCTGGATGGCGGCGGTATGGTCGTCTATCAGGCCGTTGGCGCACTCCAGCTCTTCGCCGGGATCGAAGCGGACCCGGCAAGGATGCGCAGCCATTTCGCCGCGCTCGTCGCATAGGGGGCTCGGCGTGCCGCATATCCTGATCGACTACAGCTCCGGTGCCAACGAGGTGGTAGATATGGCGCGGCTGGTGGAAGCCGTGCACCGGACCGCCCGATCCAGCGGCCACTTCGCCCCGAACGTCGTGAGGACGCTCGCACGCGGCGCCCACTACTCCCTCGTCGCCGACGAGAACCCGCTCAACCAGTTCGTCCAGATCACCATAAGGATGGCACCTGGAAGGAGCAGGGAGGTCCGCAAAGCCTTCTCGCAAGCTGTCTTCGACGCGGCGTCCACAACGGTCCCCGAAGCTTGGTCGCGCGGCAGGTTCGCTCTTCGCGTCGACGTGACTGAGTCCGATCCCGAACTCTCCTCTCAACGAAACCTGCTGCCGAAAGCATCAGAATAGGTGAACGCGTGAATACGATTTACGTCATCAACGGGCCCAACCTCAATCTGCTGGGAAAGCGCCAGCCCCACATCTACGGTCACGAGACGCTTGAGGACGTCAAGAACGCGTGTATTCAAGTTGGCTTGGATAATGGCCTTGACGTCACGTTCATGCAAAGCAATGCGGAAGCGCAGATCATCGATTGGATCCACGATGCACGGGAGAACGCCACGGGCATCGTGATCAATCCGGCGGCGTTCACCCACACGTCGGTCGCAATCCTCGATGCGCTCAACACGTTCGATCATCCGATCATCGAGGTTCACATCTCGAACGTCCACAAGCGCGAGCCATTCCGTCACCACTCATACGTCTCAGGGGTGGCTTCTGGCGTCATCGCTGGTTTCGGCACCCAAGGCTACGTCTTCGCAGTTCAGCGGATGGCGCAGCTGTTGGCTGCCGCAGCCACGGATAGGGCGTCATAGCCTCTCAGTCAGTGACGCGGCGTTGTCTGCTCTTAGGCGGCCAGGAGGGGTCCATTTGCGCCCCAGCCTCACCCCGCCGCCCGTTTCGCGTCGCCAGCTGCGAAGTGGGCGAGCTGGTCGGCGTGGGCCTTGTGGAAGGCGGGGCGGTCGGTGATGCGGGCCACGTAGGCTTCGGTGGCGGGACGGTCTCCGAACGCACGCAGCTTTGCGACGCGCATGACATCGGCCATGAGAAGGTCGGCTGCGGTGAAGCGGTCGGCTGCCAGCCATTCCCGCTCGCCCAGCACGCGCTCAATGTGGGCAAGGCGGCTTTCCAGCCAGCCGGTGAGGTGGTTTTCCTTCGCGCCGGTCACCTCCAGGAACCACCACGGCACGCTGACCATCTCGACGGAATTGAGGGCCGCCATGATCCATTGCGTCGTCTCGGCCTCGCCGGCCGGATCGCGCGGCATCAGTCTCTCGCTCCTGCGGGCCAGATGCAGCAGCCCGGCGCCGCTCTCGAATATCTGCACCGCGCCGTCGTCGATGAACGGCACCTGGCCGAAGGGCTGGCGGTCGAGATGATTGGTGGCGCGGTCGTCGAACGCGACGGTCTTGATTTCGTAGGCGAGGCCGGCCTCCTCGCAGGCCCATCTCAGCCGCAGGTCGCGCACGAAGCCGCGCGGGCCCTCGGGCACCCAGTCATAGGTCCAGATCGTCAGCTCGCTCATCGCCACAGGCCTCCTCCGTGCCGGTATTGCCCGGCGACGATGTGCGCAGGCGCGGGGCGCGTCAATAACGCTGGCCGTAGCATTTGGTGGCACAAGGCGGACGGTTATGACCGTTCAGCCGAGGAAGGCGCGGACCGGCTCCACCAGCGCGGCGCCGATGGCGCGGGTGTTTTGCGCATCGAGGTGGACGCCGTCCGACCCGTGCGCCGTCGCCACGGTTGCCGCGTCGAAGAAGCCGCATCCATTGGCTTCCGCGATCTGGCGATAGCCGGCGGCGAGCTTGTGCGATTCCGCGACGATGCGCCCGGAGGCCGGGCCCTCGCCATTGTCGCAATCGCGAAAGTGGGGAGGAGAAATGACAAATACCTTCGGCACCGGCATCTGCGGCCGGTAAGGAAAGCTGCGCACGATCTCGACCAGCCGGCCCATGCCTGCAAGTGCGCCGTGGGCGCTGGGCGATATGCTGGCCTTGAGGTCGTTGGCCCCCAGCATGATGATGACCAGATCGAGCGGCGAATGGGTGGCGAGCAGCATCGGCAGCGCCTTGGAGCCGTTGCGGTCAAAGGCGGCGGCGTGGTCGTCGAAGACCGTCGTGCGCCCGCCGAGGCCTTCTGGGATGACCGCGTATTGCGGGCCGAGCCCGGCCGCCAGCGCGCTGGTCCAGCGGTCTGCGAAGGCATGACGGCCGCCGCCGACGGGATCGGTTCCCCATGTCAGGCTGTCGCCGAAAGCCATGATGGTGCGCATCCGGATTTGTCCTTTCTGTTTACATTTGGGTTCAGTACTGAAAAGAAGGCGGCCGGGCAACTGGACAGGGATGCGGATGACGGCGGCGAGCAGGTTCGGCACATTGCCAGACGGCGACACCGTCCACGAGGTCACGCTGCGGTGCGGGCGCATGCAGGCGAAGGTGATCTCGTGGGGCGCGGTGCTGCGAGATCTGCGCATCTCGTTGCACGGCGAAGCACGGCCGCTGGTGCTGGGCTTCGAGCGGCTGGAGCACTATCTCGACCATTCCCGCAACCAGGGCGCCAATGTGGGGCGTTATGGCGGGCGCACGCGCGGCGGCAGGCTGGCGATCGACGGGCAAGAGTTTGCGCTGAGCCGCAACCTCGACGGACGGCACCATCTGCATGGCGGGTTCAACGGGCTGGGGCGGCGCAACTGGCGCATCGTCGATGCGACGGACGAGACGGCGACGCTCGAAATCCGCTCGCCCGACGGGGACGAGGGCTATCCCGGTGAGCTGACGCTGCAATGCCGCTACACGCTGGAAGAGAGCGGCCTGTGCGTTGAACTGAGCGCGACGACGACCGCGCCGACGCCGGTGAACATCTTGCACCACAGCTATTTCAACCTCGACGGCGCCGGGCAGATCGACGGTCACACGCTGGAAATCGCGGCCGGCGAGTATCTGGAGTTCGACGCGGAGGGCCTGCCGACCGGGCGCAAGCTGGCCGTGGCGGGCAGCGCCTTCGACTTCCGCGAGCCGCGCACGCTATCGGCCGACGAGCGGTTCGATGCGAGCTTCGTGCTTGCGGGTTCGCCGAGGGGGCTGCCGGTTCACGCCGCGACGCTGACGGGAAGCAGGAAGGACCTGCGCATGGACGTGGCGACCACCGAGCCGGGGCTGCATTTCTACAACGGCTACGCGGCGGCGGCACCTGTGCCCGGCCTCGACGGGCGGCCGCATCTGCCGTGCTCCGGCCTGTGCCTGGAGGCAACACGCTTCAACGACGCGGTCAACCTGCCGCAACTGGGCGACGTGATCCTGCGCCCGCACGATACCTATCTTCAGAAAACCCGGTTCAGCTTCACGCCAATTGCGGCGTAGGTCTGGACCGCCAGCCGGAACCGCCGTAAGCCCTTCGCTTCCGGCAAAGCCACCACGCATGAAGGAGACGACGCATGACATATACGCCGCACGGCAAGCACCTGATCGCAGGCGAGTGGGTCGACGGGCAGGGCACGTTCCAGTCTGAGCCGGCGACGGGCCCGGCGCACGCCTTCGCAGTCGGCACGCCGGAACTGGTGGATGCCGCGTGCAAGGCGGCCGAGGAGGCCTTCTGGTCCTACGGCTACTCCTCGCGCGAGGAGCGCGCCGCGTTCCTGAACGCGATTGCCGACGAGATCGAGGCGCGCGCAGCGCAGATCACCGAGATCGGCTCGCAGGAGACCGGCCTGCCGGAAGCGCGCCTCAACGGCGAGCGCGGCCGCACGACCGGCCAGCTGCGGCTGTTCGCATCGCACATCCTTGCAGGCGACTATCTGGACCGCCGCCAAGACGAGGCGCTGCCGGACCGCCAGCCGCTGCCGCGTCCCGACCTGAAGATGGTGCAGCGCCCGATCGGCGCGGTGGCCGTGTTCGGCGCGTCGAACTTCCCGTTGGCGTTCTCCACGGCCGGCGGCGACACCGCCGCCGCATTGGCTGCCGGCTGCCCGGTGGTGGTGAAGGGTCATTCAGCTCATCCGGGCACCGGTGAGATCGTGGCCGAGGCGGTCGATGCGGCGCGCAAGAAGCTGGGCCTGCATCCGGGCGTGTTCTCGCTCATCCAGGGCGGCAACCGCGAGGTGGGCTCAGCGCTCGTGCAGCACCCCGATATCAAGGCCGTAGGCTTCACCGGATCGCTGGGCGGCGGACGCGCGCTGTTCGACCTGTGCGCGGCGCGGCCTGAGCCGATCCCGTTCTTCGGCGAATTGGGCTCGGTCAACCCCATGTTCCTGCTGCCCGCCGCGCTGGGCGCGCGCGGCGAGGAACTGGGCAAGGGCTGGGCAGGATCGCTGACGATGGGTGCGGGACAGTTCTGCACCAATCCCGGCATCGCGGTGGTGATCGACGGGGCGGATGCGGATGCGTTCGTCGAGACGGCAAAGGCCGCGCTGTCGCAGGTCGGCCCGCAGACGATGCTGACCGACGGCATCGCCAGCGCCTACCGCAAGGGGCGCGACCGCATGGCGGCGTCCACCGGCGTGCGTGAGCTGCTGACGTCCACCTGCGACATGCGAAACGCGACGCCCTACCTGTTCGAGACGACCGGCGAGACCTGGCTGGCGAACCACGATCTGGGCGAGGAAGTGTTCGGCCCGCTCGGCCTCGTGGTGCGCGTGAAGGACGAGGATGAGATGCGCCGCATCGCAAAGAGCCTAGCGGGACAGCTGACCTGCACGCTGCACATGGACGGCGGCGACACGGCGCTGGCACGCTCGCTGATGCCGATCCTCGAGCGCAAGGCCGGCCGCATCCTCGCCAACGGCTTCCCGACGGGCGTGGAAGTGGCCGATTCGATGGTGCATGGCGGGCCGTATCCGGCGTCCACCAATTTCGGCCACACCTCTGTCGGCACGCTGTCGATCCGTCGCTTCCTGCGGCCGGTGTGCTACCAGAACCTGCCGGAAGAGACGCTGCCGGCCGATCTGCGGGGCTGAGCCTTAAACAGGTTAGGGATCGTAGCGGAAATAGTCCGGGCGATCCCTGCTCAACATGTTGGCGATGGCGATCGACTGCGAAAGGTGGTGCGCCATCGCCTCCTCCGCGCCCTCCGGCGATCCCGCCGCGATGGCGTCGAGCACGCGGCGGTGATCGGCCACGATGCGCGCGACCTTGTCGCCCAGCGGGAGATGCAAGGCGCGCAGCCGGTCGATATGAACGCTCTCGCGCCGGATGACCGCAAACAGCCGCTGATAGCCCGAGGCGTCGAAAAGCGTTTCGTGAAAAGCCATGTCGAGGCCGGCGAAGGCCTCCAGATCGCCTTCCTGTGCGTACTGCTCCTGAAGGGAAACGATGTGGCGCAACTTGCGCACCAGTGCGTCCGGCGGGTTGGAGGCGAGGGTGCGCACGATGTTGCGCTCGACCGAACTGCGCAGGAAATGCGCCTCGCGGGCGTGGCGAAGGTCGATGCGGCTGACGACCGTTCGCGACTGGGGATAAATCTCGACCAGCCCTTCCTCCTTCAGCCGCAGCAGGGCGTCGCGCACGGGAGTGGAGCTGACGGCATAGCGCGCCTGAAGCTCGGCGCGCGACAGCGGACTGCCGGGCGGCAGGTCGAGCGCGATGATGCGCCTGCGCAGGTCGGCATGCACGCCGGGCGAGCTTTCCGGCTCAAGGGAGAACGATAGGGACATTTCGGCCGTCGATTATGAACACTAATACATTAGTGGGTCAAAATCCGGCGCGCGGCAAGCCCGCATCGCGACGGGAAGGCCGCTCACTCGGTGGCGGCGAACAGGTCGGGCCGCAGCAGGAGCAGTTCTTCCATGTAAAGGACCGCGCCCGCGATGTGCTTGCGCAGCACGGTTTCGGCGCCCTGCGCATCGCTCCGCGCAACCGCGTCGAGAATGCCCTGGTGCTCCTCGATGAGGGTGGGCACCTTGCCGTCCTGCGGCCCTTGCAGGAAGCGAACGCGGTCGAGATGCGCCTTGCGGGAATGGATGAGACCCCACAGTTCGCCCATGCCGGCGAGCGCGAAGAGCGACTGGTGAAACCTGTCGTCGAGCGGCATGAAGGAGATGAAATCGTTCTCGGCCAGGCGCTGCCTGACCAACAGGCCACGCGGCTCGGCAAGGTCGATCGCGGGCACGGCGCAAAGCTGGCGGATGACGGGGATTTCGAGGTTGCTGCGCAGGAAATGCGCCTGCCGCACCGCGCGCGCGTCGATGCCCGCGACGAACGTGCCGTGCTGCGGCGCGACGGTCACCAGCCCGTTTTCGGCAAGGCGCAGCACCGCCTCACGAAGCGGCGTGCGGCTGACCGAGAAGCGTTCGCAAAGCTCCTTTTCGACGAGAATTTCGCCGGGGCGCAGCTCCAGCATGACGATCATGCGGCGAAGCTGGTCGTAGACCTCGTCGGCGAGTGACCGCCTGCGCCGTGTTGCACTCATCGCGTGATTCCCGTTTCTGCCCGGCATTTACGCAGCGCATGCGAGGTTTGCCAATCGGCCTGTCCACAGCCGGCATCCGACAGCGGCTCTTGCGTATCATGCACAAATATATTAGTGCAACGTCAGTGGTGCTTGCCACACGAATAACCGAGATGGGAGGAACTGACATGAAGAAAACGCTCGCGAGCGTTATGGCCCTTGGCGCGGCAGCGCTTATGTCGACGAGCGCGCTGGCGCAGAGCGACTGGCCGACACGCACCGTCAACGTCATCATCGGCGCCAGCCCCGGCGGCGACACCGACTTCAACGCCCGCACGATGGCGAAGTATTTCGAGCAGATCACCGGTACGTCGATGGTCATCACCAACATGCCCGGCGGCGGCGCGACCATCGCGACGTCGGAAGTGCGTTCGTCGGAGCCGGACGGCTACACGATGCTGTTCGGCCATACCGGCCATCTGATCGTGACCGAGGTGTCGGGCCTTGCCGACTACGGCATCGACGACTTCGAAATCTGCTGCATTCCGGCCATCGACCAGGGCGCGGTCTTCGTGACCAGCAAGTCGTCGGGCATCACCAGCACCGACGACCTGATCGCGCGTACCGAGGCGGAGCCGGGCAGCGTGATTTTCGGCACCGAGCTTGGCGGCTACTCGCATCTTCAGGGCCTCATCCTGCAGCAGCAGACCGGTGCGGAGATGCGCATCGTCGATACAGGCTCCGCGGCCGAGAAGATCACAGCGCTGCTGGGCAACCGCATTCACGTGGCCGGCATCGCTTACGGCGCGATCCAGGACTACCACACCTCGGGCGAGATGGTCGTGCTCGGCCAGCCCAATGAGGAGCGCAACCCGCTGCTGGGCGAAATCCCGACCTTCGCCGAGCAGGAAATCGACTTCGTCATGAACAACCCCTACATCATCGCCTTCCCGAAGGGCACGGATGCCGCCATCGTGGCGCGCATGGGCGAGATCATGGAAGAGATCACCCAGATCCCGGAATATGCGGCGGATCTGGAGCAGGGGTTCAAGCAGCCGGTTTCCTTCTACAACCAGGAAGAAGGGCTTGAGCGGCTGAACGCCATTCGCGAAAACTACATGCAGTATCGCGACGCGCTGCAGGCCGCACGCTGACGCCCGACTGACAATGCGAGGGACGAAGCGCGGTCCGGACCGGGCCGCGCTTCCGTCACCCGGCTTGGGAGCGAACCATGCAGGACGCGCGCGCCAGGGAAATGCTCGTCGGCATCATGATGCTGGCTGCTGGCACCATCTATCTCTACCTGACGACGGGAGTGCCGCGCCGCGGCACCATCGACGCCGCCTTCATTCCCTATGTGCTGGCCTTCGCGATGGTCGCGCTGGGTCTGGCGCAGACCTTCGTGGCGTGGCGGCGCACGGCGACGGACGTGGCTGTCGAGCAGGATGTCGATGACGAGACGCCGACGCAAGGGAAGCCCAATTACGCGACGGTGGTGAAGACCCTGCTGCTGTTTGCGGGCTTCACGGTGCTGATACGGCCGTTGGGCTTTCCGGTGGCTGCCGCGATCTACCTGTTCCTGCAGTTCATCGTGCTGACGCCGGCCGACCGGAAGCCGAACTACCTGTTCTATCTCGTGCTGGCGCCGGTGTGCGCCGCAGTCATCTTCGTGTCCTTCCGCTACGGCTTCGACCTGATCCTGCCGGCAGGCCCGCTCACACGCTATCTTCCGTAAGGGACCGGACCATGTGGGACCTCTTCCTTCAGGGCATCTCCAACGTCTTCGCGCCGCAAATCTTCCTGCTGGTGACGATAGGCGTCGCGGTCGGCATCGTGTTCGGCGCGGTGCCGGGCCTGACCGCCGTGATGGCGATCGCGCTGTGCCTGCCGATGACCTACGGGCTGAGCTCGGCCGCAGGCCTCGCCCTGCTGGTGGCGCTCTATGTCGGCGCGACCTCGGGCGGCCTGATCTCGGCGATCCTGCTCAAGATACCGGGCACGCCATCCTCCATCGCCACCACATTCGACGGCGGGCCGATGATGGAGAAGGGCGAGGGCGCAAAGGCGCTGGGCGTCGGCATCGTGTTCTCCTTCATCGGCACGATCCTCTCCATCGTCGCACTGATGTTCATCGCGCCCTATCTGGCGCGGGCGGCGCTCTCGTTCGGGCCGCATGAATATTTCGCCATCGCCGTGTTCTCGCTGACGCTGATCGCGACGCTTTCGTCAGGCTCGATGATAAAGGGCATCTTTTCGGGCGTTGCGGGCTTCGCCGTATCGACCGTGGGCATCGCGCCGGTGGATGCGATACGTCGTTTCACCTTCGGACAGGTGGAGCTGAACGCCGGCTTCTCGATCCTGACCGTGCTGGTCGGCATGTTCGCGATCGCCGAGATCATCAAGGTGGCGGAGAGCAGCCGGGCAGGCGGGAGCATCGGCGCACCGGTGATAGCCAGGATCAAGGGCTTCGGTTTCAGCCTCAAGGAATTCTTCGGGCAACTGCCGAACGGCTTCCGCTCGTCGGTGATCGGCATCGGCATCGGCATCCTGCCGGGCATCGGCGCGGGAACGTCGAACATCATTTCCTACATCGTGGCGCGCAGCCGCTCGAAGACGCCGGAAAAGTTCGGCAAGGGCACCATCGAGGGCGTCGTCGCCAGCGAGACGGCCAACAATGCCGGCATCGGCGGCGCAATGATCCCGCTTCTGACGCTGGGCATCCCCGGCGACGCGGTGACGGCGATCCTGCTGGGCGGCTTCATGATCCACGGCATCCAGCCTGGCCCGATGCTGTTAATCACGCAGGGCGAGTTCGTCTACACGATCTTCGCCGCGCTGATCCTTTCGGCCGTCATGATGCTGATCCTCGAGTTCTGGGGGCTGCGCGTGTTCATCCGCCTGCTGGCGATCCCCAAGCACATCCTGCTGCCGGTGATCGTGGTGCTGTGCGCGGTGGGTGCGTTCGGGCTGGCGAGCCGCATCTTCGATATCTGGACGATCCTGGGCTTCGGCGTTCTCGGATACGCATTCGTCAAGGCGGGCATCCCGACCGCGCCGTTCATCATCGGCTTCATCCTTGGCCCGATGGCCGAAACCAACTTCCGGCGCGGCCTACAACTGGCGGACGGCGACGCCACCAGCTTCCTGACCAACCCGATCTCTGGGAGCTTCCTCGCGCTGGCCGGGCTCTCCATTGCCTGGCAGGTCTATCGGATGCTGCGCCCGCGCCCCGCCGCCGTTTCGCCCGCCGACGCGGTGGAGGCCAGGGTGAAGCAGCCGCAGGAATGACGGGCCATAAACGACAGGACGACACGAAACGGGCGAGGCGAACGCCGCCCGGGAGAAGAGCATGACGACGATGAAGAAAAAACCCGAAGATCTGAGAAGCAGCCGCTGGTTCGGGCCTGACGATTTGCGCTCGTTCGGCCACCGCTCGCGCATGATGCAGATGGGCTACTGGACCGAGGAGATGGCGGGCCGCCCGATCATCGGCATCATCAACACTTGGTCGGACCTCAACCCGTGCCACGCACATTTCAGGCAGCGGGTGGATGACGTGAAGCGCGGCGTGCTGCAGGGCGGGGGCTTCCCGGTCGAGCTGCCGGCGCTGTCGCTGTCGGAAAGCAACGTCAAGCCGACGACCATGCTGTACCGAAACCTGCTGGCGATGGACGCCGAAGAGCTCATCCGCTCGCACCCGGTGGACGGGGTGGTGCTGATGGGCGGCTGCGACAAGACCACGCCCGCGCTGCTGCTGGGCGCGACCAGCGCCAACCTGCCGGCGATCTTCGTGCCGGCGGGGCCAATGCTTCGCGGCAACTGGAAGGGGCGCACGCTGGGCTCTGGGTCCGACGCCTGGAAATACTGGGACGAGCGCCGCGCCGGCAACATCACCGACGAGGACTGGCAGGGGCTGGAAGGCGGCATCGCACGCAGCTACGGCACCTGCATGACCATGGGAACGGCCTCGACCATGACAGGCATCGTGGAGGCCGTGGGCATGTGCCTGCCCGGCGCGTCGTCGATACCGGCGGCCGACGCCAACCACATCCGCATGGCCTCGGCAGCCGGCCGCCGCGTCGTGGACATGGTTTGGGAAGACCTGAAGCCCTCCGACATCCAGACCCGAGAGGCGTTCGAAAACGGCATCGCCATCGCCATGGCCATGGGCTGCTCGACCAACGCGATCATCCATCTGATCGCCATGGCGCGGCGAGCGGGCGCCGATATCGGGCTGGACGATTTCGACAAGGCAAGCCGGGTGGTGCCGGTGATCGCCAACATCCGTCCCAGCGGCGAGAAATACCTGATGGAGGACTTCTTCTACGCCGGCGGAATGCGCGCGCTGATGCGCACGCTGGGTAGCCATTTCCATCTCGATTGCGTGACCGTGACCGGCCTTACCGTTGGCGAGAACATCGAAGGTGCGGAGGTGCACGACGACGACGTCATCCGCCCGCTCGACAACCCGATCTACAGCGAGGGCGCGCTGGCCGTGCTGAAAGGCAACATCGCGCCGGAGGGCTGCGTGATAAAGCCGAGCGCGTGCGAGGAGAGGTTCCTCAGGCACACCGGGCCGGCGCTGGTGTTCGACGATTACCCTTCGATGAAGGCGGTGATCGATTCCGACGACCTCGACGTGACCGCCGACCACGTGCTCATCCTGCGCAATGCAGGCCCGCTGGGCGGGCCGGGAATGCCGGAGTGGGGGATGCTGCCGATCCCGCGAAAGCTGGTGAAGCAGGGCGTGCGCGACATGGTGCGCATCTCCGACGCGCGCATGAGCGGCACAAGCTACGGCGCGTGCATCCTCCACGTCTCGCCGGAATCTTTCGTCGGCGGCCCGCTGGGCCTCGTGCGCACGGGCGATCTCATCACGCTCGATATCGCAGCCCGCTCGATCCACCTCGAGGTGGATGATGCCGAGCTGGCAAGCCGCAAGGCCGCGTGGCAGGCGCCGGAACCCCGTTACGAGC
This sequence comes from Neoaquamicrobium microcysteis, assembly GCF_008180155.1. GTDB lineage: Bacteria > Pseudomonadota > Alphaproteobacteria > Rhizobiales > Rhizobiaceae > Aerobium > Aerobium microcysteis. The sequence goes on from NZ_VSZS01000061.1 coordinate 15,161, forward strand.
GCGGCTATGGCTGGATGTTCTCCAGGCACATCAAGCAGGCGCATGAGGGATGCGATTTCGATTTCCTGGAAACACAGTTCGGCCGTCCGGTGGACGAGCCCGTCATCTACTAAGGAGTTCCCGCCAATGGCGCTTTCGACTGAAACCCGCGACAGGCTCAAAACGGTCAGCACGGCGACGCTGTGCACCGCACTGTTCAAGCGCGGGCTGCGCAACCAGTTCATCCAGGACGTGCGTCCGCTCGATCCCGGCAAGCCGAACATGGTCGGCGAGGCGTTCACGCTGCGCTACATGCCCGCGCGCGAGGATCTGAACGGGCTGGAGGTGTTTCGCAATCGCGCCCACCCGCAGCGCAAGGCCGTCGAGGACTGCCCCGAAGGCGCGGTGATGGTGATCGACAGCCGCAAGGATCCGCGCGCCGCATCCGCGGGCTCCATCCTGATATCGCGGCTGATGGTGCGCGGCGTGGCGGGCGTGGTGACGGATGGCGGCTTTCGCGATTCGCCCGAGATCGCCGCACTCGATATTCCCGCCTATCACAACCGCCCCTCGGCCCCGACCAACCTGACGCTGCATCAGGCCATCGACATCAACGTGCCGATCGGCTGCGGCGACACGCCGGTGTTTCCGGGCGACGTGGTGGTGGGCGATGGCGAGGGCGTGGTGGTGATCCCCGCACATCTGGCCGACGAGATCGCGGCGGAAGCCGTCGAGATGACCGCCTTTGAGGATTTTGTCGGCGAGGAAGTGCTGAAGGGGCGTTCGATCCTTGGCCTCTACCCGGCCACCGACGAGCAGACGACGGTGGACTTCCAGGTCTGGCGCAAGGCCAACAACCGGTAGGAAAAGGACGTCAGGCGGGCGAAGAAAGCGGCCGCTTGCGGCCACGCGTACGCACGCCGGCCTCGCGGCTGAGCAGGTCGACCGGCGTGGGGCGGCCCAGATAATAGCCCTGCGCCATATCGATCTTGAGGTCGTGGAGCAGTTCGAGCTGCTCCACGCTCTCGACGCCCTCGACGAGAATCTTCGGACCCCGGTTGCGCACCAGCCGAACGATGTCCTGGAACATCTCGTATCCGCGTTCGCTGTCGCAGTCGTGCAGGAACGAGCGGTCGATCTTGACCGTATCGAACTCTATCAGCCGCAGCCACGACAGGCCGGCAAAGCCTGTTCCAAAGTCATCCAGCCAGATCTCGATGCCCAGCAGCTTGAGGTCGGCGATGCAGCGCAGCACGTCGGAGTGCATCTCCATCTCGAGGCCTTCGGTGATCTCGAAGGCGAGCCTGCTGCCGGACACGCCCGTCTCGCCGAGGATGGCGGCGACCGATGCGGCGAAGCCGGGCATCTTGAGCTGAACCGGCGACACGTTGATGCTCACTATCGGCGTCAGGTCGTTGGCGATCACCTCGAGGCAGGCGGTACGGATCGCCCAGCGTCCGAGTTCGAGGATCGTCCCGGTGCGCTCGGCGACCGGAATGAACAGGCTGGGAGGGACGGAGGTGCCGTCGAGCATGCGAAGCCGCATCAACGTCTCCAGCGCCTCGATGCGGCCCGTCCCGATCTGCTGGATGGGCTGGTAGACCAGCGACACGAGATTCATCTCGATGGCGACCTTGAGCAGGGCTGCGATGTTTTCGCTCTCGTCGCTGCTCTGCGGATCGTTGGGATCGAACAGCTTGACGCAGTTGCGGCCTGTTGCCTTCGCCAGATAGAGCGCGCGATCCGCCTCGTGGATAATCTTTTCCAGCTTGCTGCCGGTGTGTTGGCGCGCGATAGCCGCGCCGATGCTGACGGTGACGATATCGATGCCGTCGCGCCGCTGCTGATGCTTGAGCGCGAGGTTCTGTACCGTCATGCGCAAATCTTCGGCGAGTTCGACCGCTTCGTCGCCGTTTTCCAGCGCAGCCAGAACGATGAACTCCTCACCGCCGTAACGCCCGATGGTCACGCCGGGGCGCATGCGCGCCTGCAACGCCTCCGCCACAACGACGAGGCACTGGTCGCCCTGCTGATGGCCGTAGCAATCGTTGAAGCGCTTGAAGAAATCGACGTCGATCAGCATCGCCGCGAAGGTCTGTCCATGATGTTGCCAGCCGTCCCACAGCTCGCGCAGGCGCTCGTCGATGGCGCGGCGGTTGTCGAGTCCGGTCAACGGATCGGTGCGCGACAGACGCAGCAGCGCCTTGCCGCGCTCGGTCGCCTCGGCATGCTGCAGCTTCGCCTCAAGCGCGTTGAGGAAGACGTTGTAGCGCTCGCGGTTGAGCCTCCAGTTCACGTAGGAGGTGAACACGAAGCACGAGATGTAGAACACGCCGAAGGAGAGCTGGTAGACGCTGTCCAGCGGGAACCAGTTCACCAGCACGAACAGCGACGCAAACAGCATGAAGCCGGACACGACCAGGGAAAAGCTGAAGCGGAAGCTGAAGAACAGGTTGGCGCTCATCATGAAGATGGCGCCGAACACCAGATAATATGAGATGGTGTGCGTGTACTCGGTCGTGATTGCCGAGAACAGCCATCCGACATAGGCGACCACGAGGGCGATCGCGCATGTGACGTCCATGTATGATGCCGGCGTCTCGTGGCGGTATTGCCATTCGACCAGAATCAGCGTGGCCACCCCAACACTGAAACGCACGGCAATCGTCAGCGGCGCGACATCGGGAATCAGCAGCAGATCGGTGATCGAGAAGACGAGGTAGACGAGGACCGCCACCCACAGGCCATGACGAACGCCGACGCGCCGCGCTTCCTCGCGGTCGCTGCGGTACAGCGCCTGCAAGTGTGCCTGCGATGGTGCTTCCGTCACGCCCTGCACCCGGCTGTCGTCTGTATACGCCTTTGCTTGCGCCATGCGCTTTCCCGCTGCGATGTGTTGCTGCCGCGCGCGCCATATGGCTTGCCCGCAGCACGACGCACCCGCTTGTCCCTCTCACGCCAACTCAAAAGACGAGGCATTCACCCGACGCCATCTTCCCGCGACGAACACAAGTTTCGGTTAAAGTGCACGGGCATCATCGTTCTGCCTTAGCGGATAGTAAATCCAGTCCCGAAAATACGAGTTAAATCGCCGCACGGCGTTGCGCCTTTGACACCTCCCGCTTACGGTTAACAAATCGTAAAGACTGGGGGCAGTTACCAAATGGCAGATCGACCAGAGCTGGACGGCGAAAGCCTTATCACTCCAGCGGCGGTTGCGGCGGACATCGCATCGCAGCATCATTCCTACGAAGAGCAGCAATTCAGCCAAGCTACAGCGGAGCTTGGCCTCGTGCTGCACACCGCACAGCAATGGTTCGAGGAGGGCAGGGAGCCGGCGCAGACCATGCGCTGGACGGTTGAGGCGTTGCACAATCTGCGCCGCAAGGTCGAGCCGCCCGTGTGGCGCGAGCTGGTCATCGTCGCGCAGGATCACCCGGTGTCCGAGTTTTTTCTCCAGGACCCTTTCACGCGCTGGTCGTTCGAAAAGCAGCGCGGCTATTCCGGCGATGCACACCTGCTCGATTTCATCTACCGCCACGAAAGCGTGCTGGAAGAAGCCACCGACGCTACGCCCGTAGGGCGCGAGCTCTATGCTTTCAGCAAGTTCTATCCGTCGTGCATAGCGGTGCGCGAACGGCGCGACATTCTCACCCGGCTCGTGGACGAGACGGCGGATGCAAGAGGCGAGGGCACGGAAGTGCTGGCCATCGCGTCGGGCCATCTGCGCGAGGCCGAAAACGCGGCCTCCCTGAAGGACGGGCGAATCGCGCGCTGGGTCGCCATGGATCAGGACCCGCTGAGCGTCGGCGCGGTGACGCGCGACTTCGCCGGCACACGGGTCGAGGCGATCGACGGCTCGGTGCGTGGGCTGCTGACCGATGCCTACAAGCTCGGCTCGTTCGATCTCGTCTATGCGGCCGGGCTCTACGACTATCTCACCGACCCGGTGGCGATCAGGCTGACCAAGCGCTGCCTCCGCATGCTCAAGCCCGGCGGCAAGCTTCTGTTTGCCAACTTCTCCCACGACCTGACCGACGACGGCTACATGGAGACGTTCATGAACTGGACGCTGCTGCTGCGTTCGGAGGCCGACATGTGGAACATCGTCAACGGCAGCGTCGACCGCAATACGGTGGATGCCGAGGTCTTCTACGGCGAGAACAGGAACATCCTGTACGCGACAATCACCAGGCGGGATTGAACGCAGGCCTCTCAGCCGTCTCTTTCTAACGCGCCAGCCAGCCGCCATCGACCGGAATGACGGCCCCGTGCATGTAGTCTGACGCGCGCGCGAGCAGAAACACGGCCGCATCGCCGATGTCGCAAGGCTCGCCCCAGCGGCCGGCAGGGATGCGTTCGAGTATCTGCGCACTGCGGTCGGGATCGTTGCGCAGCGCCTCGGTGTTGTTGGTCTCGATGTAGCCGGGCGCGATGGCGTTGACGTTGATGCCCTTTGCCCCCCATTCGCAGGCGAGAAGCCGCGTGAGACCCAGAACGCCGCTCTTGGAAGAGGTGTATGAGGCAACGCGTATGCCGCCCTGGAAGCTGAGCATCGAGGCGATGTTGACGACCTTGCCCGTGCGCCCGCCGGATTGCAGCACGCGCCGCGCATAAGCCTGGCACAGGAAGAAGGTGCTCTTCAGGTTGACGTCCATGACGTCGTCCCAGTCGGCCTCGGTGAAGTCGATGGCGTCGGCGCGGCGAATGATGCCCGCGTTGTTGACGATGCCGTCGAGCGGCCCTTGCGTGTCCCACGCCTCGTCCAGCATCGCCTGCGCCGCCTTGTGGTCCGCGAGGTCGACCTTCCTGGCGGTAAAGCGCGCGGTGCCGCCGGAAGCCTTGTCGAACAGCGCAGCCGTTTCGTCCATCGACGATCGCCCCGCGCCGATGACGTTACCGCCCGCACGCCCTATCGCCAGCGCGATGCCTTGGCCGATGCCCGTATTTGCGCCGGTGACCAGAACGGTCCTGCCGGCGAGCGAAAAGGCGGATAGGTCGGTCAACAAAGGTCTCCAGGCTGAATCATCTCGACATAGCGTAGTCTACATTGTCGGTCGCCATTGCACAGATGAACGCGTAGTTTGCCATGCCGGCGCCCAAATGGATCGACCATGGCAGCGACGGCGCCGCCTGCTCGTTGGCAACGATGAGGTGACTTGTCTGCTTGGTTCGCCCATCAGATGGATGACGCGTTGTTCGGCCGCGAGATCTCAGTAGAAATAGGCTTCCGTGCAGGTGGACGGACGGCTACTGCACCATCAGTTCCGCGCTTATTTGCTGAAGCCTCGTCTTGCGACGCATGACTTTGTCACGCGTCGGGCCGGACGGCTTCTTCGCGAGAACCTCGTCAAGGATAGCAATCCGCTGAGTCAGGAAATCGGCCGCCAGCAGTTGGCCCAAGCGTTCACCGGGTACCTCCGGTTCGATGAAGGTGCCTTTTCGGAATCTCGCTTTCCAGGCTGAGGGCAATTCGACGTACTGCGCTAGCCACTCGACATCCGCCGCGGCTCGCGCGGATATCTGAGAAATGCTTTCGTCCGGAAGTCCTCGCAGGCGTGGAAGAGACTCTGCAAACGGGGAGAACCGATTACTGATGTGCGGTGCAAGCTCGACGTCGAATTCTTCGGCGGACATCAGTCCCTCCAACGCGCGGCATACCGATGTCACGATGCCGATATGCGGGAGCGACTTCGCGGTGTTCAGCTTCTCCAATCGTATTTCGGGAAGCTGCTGCGGAATTGGTACGGCGGCGGCGATGCTTCCGACGTAGTCCGGCAACATCGTATCGTAGACCAGTATGCGCGCGGCATCCTTCCCGAACGTTTCGATCCACGGCTCAAGCTTCGGTCGATGCAGGAAAGTCCGCACCGTCGTGCCGATCTGCCCGGTCGTCATTTCTTCATTGATGTACTTCTCGAAGAAATCGGCGGCGGAAAGCGTGTTCCACCTGGCAGCGGTCATGCCGAAAACGGAAAGGACAATCTCCTCATGCCGTCGCACGACGTATACGACACGCACGTCATAACCACGTAACTCTTTGCGGACAGACTCGACACCCTCCCGATCAAGCCGGCTGAACGCTTCGCTGCTGATGAGAACGTGACTGCAGTCCGACTTGTCAATCTCGGTTCGAAGATTGCTCCAGCTGCCTAGCTCTGGTCTTTGTCGGTGGTCTCCCAGAGTGCTCCATGCCAGATTGTGCTGACCGTGTATCCGCGCATCGGTCCGCCCAGCGCCGGTAGTGGGGTAGAGAACACCCACGCTGGACAGCTCATCGCGAGCGGCTCTGAGCGCGGCCTGCAGGGAGGTAGTTCCCGTCTTGTGCGGTCCGATGTGCAAAACGACAGTCTTCAACAGCGGGCCTTTCTTGTTGGCGCCGATATTCCAGCACGTCATGCTTGTAGCGCGATGGCTGGCGCAGCATGAGGAAAAAGCGACGACATGAACGTCTGGGAGGGAAGCGTGAATAGTTTCCTTGGCTTGGGCACCCTATCCAGCGCGCCCAATAGTTACAAGCTATCGCCTGCCTGCTACCACAGGTACATGTCGGCTCAGCGTCTTTACATCCCGGCAAAGCCATAAGCGGGGGCGGTGCTGCAACTACTTCCGTCTCGCATCGGCATTAACAAATTTAACTGACAGCCGGACGTGCTGCGCATATTTTGCGCGCCGCATATCTGGAGCGGAATTTGAACGACGTAAGCCTTCGCAGCGCTTTGCGCGCGCATACATCCCATATTCATGAGCAGCTGGACGCCGCCACGCCCGCATTTGCGGACAAAACGGCTTATGTCGATTTTCTATCGAAAACGCTTCGCTTTCGTGCGGCTATGGAGCTCGTTCTGGCGCGCTGCCCGATATGGGAGCCCGATACGCTTGTGGTCGATCTCGAGCGAGATCTCGTCGACCTGGGCGTTGCGAGGCGCGATGCAAACGCGGAACCGCCACATTTTTCCGGTCTATCGGCCCAGCTCGGTGCCCTCTACGTCGTAGAGGGGGCGTCTGTGGGTGCGCGCGTGCTTTTTGCGCGCGCGGCCGCGCTGGGCATGTCGGAAAGCTTCGGCGCGCGCGCTCTGGCGCGGCAGGCACAGGACCGGCAGAGGTGGAAGCGTTTCGTTTCCGTGCTGGATGAAGCGCAGGGCGTCGACTTCGAGGCGGCGAAGAGCGCAGCGCAGCGCGCGTTCGAGTTTGCGTACCGTATTTATTCGGAGCCCGTCTTTGAATCAGCTTAAGCCCGTCGATCTGACCAACTGCGACCGCGAGCCCATTCACATACCTGGCAGCATCCAGCCGCACGGTTGCCTTCTGGCTTGCGACAGCAGCGGGGTCGTGGTGCGTCGTCACTCCGCCAACGCAGGCGAGATGCTGGGCTTTGCCGAGGCGATCAACGGACTGCCGCTGGAAACCGTTCTGGGAGCGCGCGTGACGCATGACGTCCGCAACGCCCTGGCCCGGACGCAGGAGGGCTCGCGACCCGCGCTGATCTTCGGCCGGCAACTGCAAGACGGACGAAGCTTCGACATCGCTGCGCATCGCTACAAGGGCGCGGCGATCATCGAACTGGAGCCTTCGGTAGACGATACCGCAGCGCCGCTGGAACTGGCGCGCACCATGATCGCACGCGTCAGCGCCGCCGAAAGCATCAAGCGGCTGGTGGGGGATACAGCGCGGCTGGTGCAGGCCATGCTGGGTTACGACCGCGTGATGATCTACCAGTTCGGCGCCGATGGTGCGGGCAAGGTTCTCAGCGAGGCGAAGCGCCCCGGCCTCGAAAGTTTCCTCGGCCAGTATTTTCCCGCCAGCGACATCCCCCAGCAGGCGCGCGCGCTCTACCTCAAGAACACGATCCGCATCATCTCGGATGCCGCCTGCGTCAGGATTCCGCTGAACCCCGAGCTGGATGTCTCCGGCGAGCCGCTGGATCTTTCGTTCGCGCATCTGCGTAGCGTATCGCCCATACACTGCGAGTATCTGCGCAACATGGGCGTCAGCGCGTCGATGTCGATCTCGATCATCGTCGACGGCGTGCTGTGGGGGCTGATCGCGTGCCACCACTACAGCCCGCGCACGCTGACGATGACCCAGCGCGTGGCGGCCGAGATGTTCGGCGAGTTCTTCTCGCTTCATCTTCACGCGCTGCACAACAAGCAGACGCTGGAGACAGCGACGAAAGCGCGGACCTTGTTGGACGGCCTGTTGCGCCAGGCGAGCGGGCTGGAAGACATCAACCAGATCCTGCGCGACCGGCTGGACGAGTTCGGCCAGTTCATCCCGTCCGACGGGCAGGGCATCTGGATCGACGGGCAGTGGACGGCGAGGGGATCGACGCCGCCGCCCGACGCGGTGACCGAGCTGGTGCGTTTCGCGCGCACGGCGGCGGAAGGCAGCATCTGGGCGACGCATCACCTGTCGGCGGCATTGCCTACCGCCGAAGCCTATGCGGCAGATGCCGCCGGTGTGCTGATCGTCCCGCTGTCGCAACGCCCGCGCGACTATCTGTTCTTCTTCCGTCGGGAACTGGTCCACACGCTCGAATGGGCCGGCAATCCCGAAAAGACCTATGAATCGGGCCCGCTGGGCGACCGGCTGACGCCGCGCAAGAGCTTCGCCATCTGGAAGGAGACGGTGCGCCAGCAGGCGAACCCATGGAGCGAGGCGGAACGCCAGTTCGGCGAGGCCTCGCGCGCTGCGCTTGTGGAAGTCGCCCTGCGCCATTCGGAATTGCTGGCCGACGAGCGTACGAAAGCCGAAATCCGCCAGCGCATCCTCAACGAGGAGCTGAACCACAGGGTCAAGAACATCCTTGCGGTCATCAAGTCGCTGGTGAACCACCCGACCGAGGACGGGGAGACGCTTCAGGGTTATGTAGAGACCCTTCGCGGCCGTATCCAGGCGCTGTCGCTGGCGCACGACCAGGTCATTCGCGGCGGCGGAGGCGGGGCGCTGGGCGACCTGCTCGCAGCCGAGTTGATACCCTATCAGACCGGGCGCTCCACCATCGAGTGCGACGGGCCGGGCGTCTGGATGGACGCGCGCGCCTACTCGATCATGGCGCTGGCGCTGCACGAGCTCGCCACCAACGCCGCCAAATACGGTGCGCTGGCGCGTGCCGGCGGCGTGCTTTCGGTTTCGTGGACGCTGGATGCACTGGGGGACTGCCACATCGAGTGGTCGGAGACCACGGTAACGAAGGTCATGCCGCCGAAGCGGCGCGGCTTCGGCAGCACCCTCATCGAACGCAGCGTGCCTTACGACCTGGGCGGCGAGAGCAGGATCGAATATCGGCCGAACGGGGTTCTGGCGCGGCTCCGCATTCCTGCGCGTTTCGTCAGAGCCCATGACGAAGAGCGGCGAAAGCCGCCCGAACCCGCGGCAAGAACATTGCCGGCATCCACCGACCTGAGCGGTGCTCGCGTGCTGATCGTGGAAGACCAGCTGCTCGTCGCCATGGATCTGGAGACGATCATCGAAGACGCGAAGGCGACGGTGATGGCGACGGCAAGCTCGGCGCGAGAAGCCATCAGCGTGCTGGATCGGGAACTGCCGGACGTTGCGATCCTCGACGTCAATCTGGGCGAAACCTCTTCCGAGGTCGTGGCACAGCGGCTGAGCGAGCGGGGCGTGCCCTTCATGTTCGCCACCGGATACAGCGACGGGGGCGCGATCCCCGCGCAGTTCTCGAACGTGCCCATCGTGCGCAAGCCTTACGAGGCCATGGCGATCCTGCGCTGCGCGGCAAGGCTGCTGGTAGAGCGCAAGGACAGGTGACGCTTCGACCGGGCACCGTCTCGCCCGGCCAGGCAACCGGTGGTTGACACGACCCTCTCACCGGCTAGATTTCAAATCAGCCCTAGGATCAGGCCGCTGATGCGCCGTGCGCGCTCATGTCCAAAGGACATCTGGCGGTCGAAGCGGCGGACAACACGGCAACAGGCCGTCCGCAATTCCGGTCGTTCAGGCGCAGTCAATTTTCTCTCTGGAGGATACGATATGCTTCGCCTGATCGGCGGTGCGGTCGCTGTTGTCGGCTTGATGTTCGGCACCGCGACAGCCAGCGCCCAATCCACGCCCACGCTCTATTTTTCCGCTATCCCCGATGATGACGAGACGCGCCTTATGGAGCGTTTCGGCAACGTCGCGGCCTATCTGTCGGAACAGCTCGGCGTGCCCGTCGAATACGTTCCCGTGAAAAGCTATGCGGCCTCGGTGACGGCGTTCCGCAACGACCAGATCCAGCTCGCATGGTTCGGCGGGCTTTCGGGCGTGCAGGCGCGGCTGGCCGTGCCCGGCTCGCAGGCGCTGGCTCAGGGCGACGAGGATATGAAATTCATCTCCTATTTCATCGCCCACGAAAGCACGGGACTGGAGCGTTCGGAGGATTTTCCGGCCGAGGCCAAGGGCTTGAGCTTCACCTTCGGTGCGCAGACCTCGACATCGGGCCGCCTGTTCCCCGAATTCTACATCCGCGAGGAGACGGGCGAGGCGCCTGACGACTTTTTCTCGCGCGTCGGCTTTTCGGGCGACCACGGCCAGACGTTGCGGCTTGTTGCGACCGGGGCGTTTCAGGTCGGAGCGCTGAACTACACCGTCTACGACACGGCGGTAGCGGAGGGCGCTCCGGAAGCGGAAACGACGCGTATCATCTGGCAGACCCCGCCTTACCCCGACTACAACTGGACCATCCGTGGCGATGCGGACGAACGGTTCGGCGAAGGGTTCAGCGAACGGGTCAAAGCCGCGCTCATCGGCATGGACGATCCGGAGCTTCTCGCCTCGTTCCCGCGGGCGGCGTTCGTGGAGGCTTCAAACGAAGATTACGCGCCGATCGAGGAGACGGGACGAGCGCTCGGCATTCTCGACTAGGCGTCCGATCCATGCTGCAGTTCAGCGGCGAGGCGCTCGCCTATGGCGACCACACGGTTCTCTCGGGCGTAGATTTCAATCTGCGCCCGGGCGAACGCGTCGTGTTGCTGGGGCGCAGCGGCGCGGGCAAGAGCACGCTGCTGAACGCCTCCTATCGCCGCCTGGCCGAAACCCATCCGGACATCGCGCTGGTGCCGCAGGAGCATGGGCTGGTGCCGCAGCTCTCAGTCTTTCACAATGTCTACATGGGGCGCCTCGACGCCCATGGGGCGCTCTATAATCTCGCGAATCTGGTCTGGCCCTTTCCCGCGCAGCGGCGCACCGTCGCCTCCGTGCTTGAAACGGTCGGTCTGGCAGGTTTCGACCGCAAGGCCGTCGAGAGCCTGTCGGGCGGACAGAAGCAGAGGACTGCGCTGGCCCGCGCGATCCATCGGGGCGGCCGCGTCCTGATCGGCGACGAGCCGGTGTCGGCGGTGGACGAGCGCCATGCCGCGGCTCTCGTCGACGAACTCGCAACACGCTTCGAAACGGTGCTTCTGGCACTCCATGACGTTGGGCTGGCACGCCGTGTCGCCACGCGACTGGTGGGCATTCGCGCCGGGCGCATCGTCTTCGACCTGCCCTCTGCCGAAGTTTCCGACGGCGACATCCATGACCTCTATCGCGCCTGAGCGCTTGCGCCTTCCACGTTTCGGCCGGCTGGGAACGGCGGCCGCCTTCGTCGTGCTGGCGGTCGCACTTCTGCCCGCCGCCGACTTCCGCATTTCAGGGCACGACCCATGGGCCGAACTGGCGAGGATGGGGCAGGGCCTGCTTTCTCCGGATTTCTCGGCGATCGGCACATTGGCCAGAGCCGCCGCCCTCACAGTGGCGTTCGCCATCTGCGGCGTCGCGCTGGGGGCATCGACGGGCTTTGCGCTGGCGCCTCTCTATCGCTTCGCGCCGGTGCGGTTGTTCTGTGTCGCGATACGCTCCATCCATGAGCTCTTCTGGGCGATCCTGCTGCTTCAGATCACCGGCCTGTCGGTGACGACCGGCATCCTCGCTATCGCGATCCCCTATGCCGGCATCTTCGCGAAGGTTTTCTCCGAATATCTCGACGAGGCCGACCCTCGCCCCGCGGCCGCCATGCCTCCGCGTGCCGATTTCATATCGGTGCACTTCTTCGCCCGCCTGCCGCTGGCGGCGCGAGAATTTCAGGTATACCTGCTCTATCGGCTCGAATGCGGTCTGCGCTCCAGCGCGGTGCTTGGATTCGTCGGGTTGCCGACGCTGGGCTTCGAGCTGGATACGTTCTTCAAGCAGGGAATGTATGGCGCGGTCGCCGCCGTGCTGATCATCTACTACGTGCTGATCGCGACGATGCGGCTGTGGATGCGCTGGCCGCTCGCCCCGTTTTATCTGCTCGCATCGATAGGCTTCATGGCGACGCTGGCGAGCCCGCCCATGGCGCCCGGCGCGCTGATCCGGTTTGTGACGAGCGACATCGTGCCGGCCCCGTTGCGCAATGGCGATTTGGGTGACCCGGAGACCTGGGTGCGCTTCGGCGACTGGCTGCACATGCTGCTATTCCAGCAAGCGCTGCCGGGGCTGACGGCCACGATGATCGTGGCTCAGCTTGCGCTGGTCGTTGCCGGGTTCGTGGCGCTAATCGGCTTTCCGCTGCTGGTGGTCCCGGTCGTCGGGCGGTTCGGCTCGGCACTCGGCCATATCGGCCTGGTCGTCGGACGCTCGACGCCGGAATACATGCTTGCCTACATCGCGCTGCAGATATTCGGGCCGTCGATGCTGCCGGCGGTCATCGCGCTCGGGTTGCACAACGGCGCTATCATCGCGCATCTGCTGGGCCGGCAGTCGGCCCATGTCCACGAGAACCTGCGGCCGGACGCGCCGCGCGGGCTCGTGCTCTACGCATACGAATTGCTGCCACGCATCTATGGCTCGTTCCTGGCCCTCTGCCTGTACCGGTGGGAGATCATCGTCCGCGAATCCGCCATCGTCGGCCTGCTGGGGATTGCGACGCTTGGGTTCTACGTAGACCGGGCCATACAGGAGATCAGGATAGACCGTGCGATCGTGCTGCTGCTCGTCACCATGCTGGCGACGGTGGCGATCGACGCCATTTCGCGCAGGCTGCGAAAGGCGATCGGCATCGACGGCCTGGTCTCCAGGCGGGATCAGGTGCCGGGAGCGACGGAAGCCAGGCTGGCGTGAGCATGCGCAGCTACGGCTGAAGTGCGCGCAGCTTCCGCTGGCAAAGCGTTCGCGCTTATCATGCTCGAATGACCCGCACCGCCCGCTGGATGCAACGCGCCTTCATATTCCTGATCGCTTCGGGAACGCTGTGGTTCATCGTCACCCAGATATTCGAGCGGATCGACCAGCGGGTTCCCGTCTTCGTCGCGCTGTTGCTGACATACGTGATCGCGGCCTATCTGGTGCTGCCATGGATCGTTCGCGCGAGCGTAGCCGTTCTGCGGCGCAACCGGATACCCAGGGTAACGCGCGCCGCCGACGGTCTGGCCGCCGACCCTGTAAACGTGGTGCTGATCGGCCGGCAGGAGCAGCTAGATGCCGCGTTTGCGGCTGCCGGATGGCATGTCGCGGATGCGCTGACGTTTCGCTCGGCGGTGAAGATGGCTGTCAGCTTCGTACTGAACCGTTCCTATCCGACCGCGCCGTTCAGCGCGCTCTATCTGTTCGGCAGACGGCAGGACATCGGCTTTCAAGAGGACGTGGGCGACAGCCCGAGGAAAAGGCATCACATCCGCTTCTGGGCAGCGCACGCCGACCTGGAGGAGGCAGGCGGCGACCCGGCCTACTGGACCCGCCGGCCGCACATCGACCCGGCGCGATCCCATGTCTGGGTCGGAGCCGGCACCACCGACACCGGCTTCGGCTTCCAGTCCATGACATGGCAGATCTCGCACCGGGTGGATCGCGACGCAGACGCCGAGCGCGAGCATGTCGTCGCGGCGCTGCGGGCGGCGGGATGGGTGGCTGACGAGCGCTATATCGAACCCGGCGAACCGGTGGGCACCCGGTTCGTCACGGACGGTCGAATATTCCATGCACGCCTGCTTTCCCTCGGATCGAAGCGGGGCAGTCGGACGGGAGCCGACGATGACGGGATTGCGACCTGAAGATTGGCATCGACGAGGCCCCTGGAGCGTCATAGGATGGCTGTCGTCTGCAACCGGTTCCCAGCCCTGGAGGTTGTCATGGCTGCTTTGGGTGACAGAATGCCCCCGATCGTCAACAAGGCCGCGGCGCTGTTTGCGATCGTCGTCGGCTTCCTCATCGCTGCCGAAGGCTATCGCACCGGCTCCGGATGGATCATCCTTGCCGGCGTCGCCGCGCTTGGCATCGGGCTCGCCCTGCTTGCGCTGAAGATATCCCGGCGCAACCGCGGGGCCTGAACCGCTGAAGCGAAGGCGAGGGCGCTCAGCCGTGAAGGTTTCGTTGCGCCCTGCCGTCAGCGCCGAAATGGTGCAGATCCTTGCTTGCCGCGACCAGCCCCACTCTGGCGTCTGCCTCCGGTGAATCGCCGTCGATGACGACGAGACAGGTCTCGCCACTGTCCAGGGCAACGTGGAGCAGCGAGGAGGCCCCGGTATATTCGGTGATGACGACCTTGCCGGAAAGTTGGCCCCTGTCGGGCGCGACGATGGAAAGGTGCTCTGGCCGGATGCCGACGCTCGCCGTGCCGGCCGGCTGCGCGCCGAAGCCCGCGGCCGAAGCTGCCGGGAGTATGTTCATCTTCGGGCTGCCGATGAACTGCGCAACGAAGATGTTGTCCGGCCGCTCGTAGAGTTCGCGCGGGCTTCCGACCTGCTCGACGAGGCCGTCGCGCAAGACCACGATCTTGTCCGCCAGCGTCATCGCCTCGACCTGGTCATGGGTGACGTAGATCATGGTGTTGCCAAGGCGCTTGTGCAGCGCTGCGATCTCCGAGCGCATATGGACCCGCAGTTCGGCGTCGAGGTTCGACAGTGGTTCGTCGAACAGGAACACGTCGGGATGTCCGACGATGGCGCGGCCTATTGCGACGCGCTGGCGTTGCCCGCCCGAGAGTTCGCGCGGAAAGCGCTCGAGAAGGGCATCGAGCTTGAGGAGGGCGGCCGCTTCGGCGACGCGCCGCTCGCGCTCCGGCCCCGGCACCTTCCGCACCTTGAGGCCGAAACCCATATTGTCGCGCACGTTCAGGTGCGGGTAGAGCGCGTAGGACTGGAATACCATGGCCACGCCGCGCTTGGCCGGCTGCACCTCGTTGACGACGCGGTCGCCGATGCGCAACTCGCCATCGGTGACGTCTTCCAGACCCGATATCATGCGCAGCAGCGTGGACTTGCCGCAGCCCGACGGCCCGACGAAAACCACGAACTCGCCGTCGGCGACGTCGAGATCGACGCCGCGTATGACCTCGACCCGGCCGAAGCGTTTCTGGAGATTGCGAAGTGTGAGGCTGGACATGGCGTTTCCGTAGTTCAGGTCAGCCCTTGACCCCTGACAGGGCGAAGCTCTCGATGATCTGACGCTGGGCCATCAGGTAGACGATGAGAATGGGCACGACGGCGAGCGTGGTGGCCGCAAGCTGCAAGTGCCACAGCGGCGAGCCGTAGGGATCGGTGAAGTTGGACAAGGCCAGCGGGAGCGTGAATTTCTCCAGCGACGAGATGAAGATCAGCGGCTCCAGAAACAGGTTCCACGAGTTCAGGAAGGTGATGATGGCGACGGCGGCCAGCGCCGGGCGCGACATAGGCAGCGCGATGCGCCACCAGATGCCGAAGCGCGACAGCCCATCCATTTTTCCGGCTTCCTCCAGCTCCTTCGGCAGTGCCAGGAAATACTGGCGCATGAGGAACGTCCCCACGATCCCCTGCGGGCCGAAGACGGGCAGCAGGATCAGCGGCCAGTGCGTGTCGCTGAGACCCAGCCAGCGGATGAGGAAAAAGTTCGGGATGATGGTCACCTCTTCCGGGACCATCAGCGCGGACACCAGAAATAGCGCGACGAGTGCGGCGCCGGCGAAACGCAGCCGCGCCAGCGCGTAACCTGCGAGCGACGAGATGAACAGCGTCAGCGCGGTGACGGTGACGGCGATGTAGAGCGAGTTGAAATACTGCCTTGCAAAGGGCTGGTAGTTGAAAACCTCGACGTAGTTGTTCCAGCGAAACGAGGTCGGGATCAGGCTCGGCTGCCCGAATATCTCCAACGGCCCCTTCAGGCCCGAAGAGATCATCCAGAGAAACGGGAACACGAACGGGATCGCGACGATGCAGAGCGAGATGGTCCAGCAGACCTGCTTGACCAGCCTGAGCTGGGACTGGGTGAGGGAGCCGATCACGTGTCCCTCCTGCGCAAGGCGAGCTGAACGATCGTCAAAGCCATGACGATAACGAACATGATCATGGCGAGCGCCGAGGCGTAGCCGACATCGAAGAACTGGAAGCCCTGCTGATAGATGTAGAAGGCGAGGACAAGCGTTCCGTTCTCGGGTCCGCCACCCGTCATCAGGTAGATGTGGTCGAACACCTTGAACGAGCCGATCGTGGTGATGACCATGATGACGAGCGTCGTCGGCCCGAGCAGCGGCCAGATGATCATGCGGAATATCTGCCAGTTCGACGCGCCCTCGAGCCGCGCCGCCGCTTCGTAGTCGCGTGGGATGGCCTGCAGCGCGGCGATGTAGAGTATCATGTTGAGCCCGACCATCTTGATGACCCGGGTCACGATGACGGCGACCATCGCCCAGTCGGGCTCGCGCAGCCAGTTGGGTCCCGATATGCCGATGCCGGCCAGCATCTGGTTGACGAAGCCGGCTTCGCCCTGCAGCAGGAATTTCCAGACGATGGCCCACGCGACAGCCGACGTGACGACGGGCGCGAAGAAGACGGTGCGGAAGAAGATGACACCCGGAAAGCGCCGCGACAACGCCAGCGCGAGCCCAAGGGCGAGCGCCATGTTGAGCGGCACGAGGCCTATCGCGAAGACGATGGAGTTGCGTACCACCTGCCAGAAATCGGGATTGCGCAGCAGCGCGTCATCGTAGTTGTCGAGCCCGACGAAGGTGGTCTGCTGCGACAGCAGGTTCCACTCCGTCAGCGAATACCAGACCACCGCGAACAGCGGCCCGACGAAGAAGATGAGGAAGCCGACAAGCGTGGGGCTCAGGAAGAGCCATGCTTCCATCGCCTCGCGCATTTTCAGCGTGAGCCACGGCGCGCGTTCCCCGCGCGCCGTCATGCTTGTTGCCGGCTTCCCCGCCACTCAAGTCCCCTAGAGCTGGGGCTGGATGGCCGCGCACACGGCCTTCAGCGCCTCTTCGACATTCGCGTCCGCCCGCCACAGGGCGTCCACGCGCGGCTTCATCGCAGCGAGCAGCTGTGGGCTGCGCTCGTGGCTGGGCAGCACGCTGCCCTTGGCGATGGCGTCGCCGACGATTTCCATCTGTTCGGCCGGGATGAGCTTGTTGGATGCGGTGAAGGCCTCGCTCGACAGCACGCTGTTGCGCGCCGGCGGAAAGAACTGCGCCATCTCGGCAACGTTCGCCTCGTTTGTCATGTGAGCGACGAATTCGGCGGCAAGCTCCTTCTGGCGGCCCGCGGCGAAGACGACGATCGCGGCCTGGCCGATAACCGGCGCTTCGCCGCCGGGGCCTGTCGGCAGCGGCGCTATCCCCCAGTTGAAGCCGGCGTCGGGCATCAGCGAGGCGCGCGAGATCTGGTTGATCGTCATCGCGGCATTGCCGGAGAAGTAGTCGCCGTTCTCGCCGGGCGGCACGATGGATTTGTCCGTGAACACCATGTCGTGCAACTGCTGTACCGCAGCCACGGCTTCGGGCTTGTCGAAGCCGCATTCGCCGTTCGACCACACATCACCGCCATAGGCGCGGATCGGCGGCATCAGGGCGTGCATGATGCGCGTGTCGTAGCCCTGGCCGTCCTTGAACTCGAAGCCCCACTTGCCGTTGGCCTCGGTCAGGGCCTTGGCGACTTCCTGGAACTTGTCCATGTCCCACTTGCCCTTTTCGGCCAGAGCCAGCGGGTCCTCGAGACCTGCGCTGTCGAACATGTCCTTGTTGTAGAAAATCACGAAAGGCGAGGTGGAGAAGGGTACGCCCCAGACCTTGTCGTCCGCCGTCCAGAGGCCCATCGCAGGTTCGGAGAAGTCGGCGAGGTCATAGCCCTCGGCGGCATTCAGTGCGGGCGCCAGATCCTCCAGCACCCCGGCATTGGCGAAGGTGGAGGCGGCATCCTCCATCATCCAGCCGGCATCCGGCGGATTCCCGCCGGCAAGCTGGAACGTCAGCTTCTGCGTGTAGTCGCCGGCCGGGATCGTCTCGTATCGCACGGTGACGTCCGGGTGTTTCTCCTTGAAGCTCTCGGCGATGCCGTTGAGCATGGCGAGATGTGCTTCGTTGCCGGTCCAGACGGTGAAGCGCAGTTCAGCCGTCCATGCCGGCGACGAACCGAGCATCAGCGCGAATGTGGATGCGGCCAGTATTCCCTTTGCGGCTTTCATGGGTCTCCTCCCTGGATTGTGTCAGCCGTTTGCGAAAGTCTTGTCCTCTGCGGGCAACGCGCCGGGCGCGTCGCCGATGGTCCAGCCGCCATTGACCGGCAGGTCGGCGCCCGTAACGTAGGCGGCCGCGTCGGAGCACAGGAACAGCACCGGACCCACGAGGTCCTCGGGGCTGCCGGCCCGACCGGCGGGAATCTTTGCCGTCACCGCCCGGCGAAATGCCGGGTCGGCATACCGGGCCGCGTTGTGCTCCACCTCGATCGCACCGGGCGAGACGACGTTCATCGTCACCCCGCTGGCGGAGACCTCGCGCGCCAGCGCGCGGACGGCCGTGAGTTGCGCAGCCTTCATTGCCGCGTAGGCGATCGTCTCGGCACGCGGGCGTTCGGCCATCACGCTGCCGGTTGCCACCACCCGACCCCAGCCCCGCGCAGCCATCGGCGGCACCAGATGCTGCGCCAGCGCCAGCAGCGAAAGGAAGTTGGCGTTGACATGCGCCATCACATGCGGAGCCGAAGCCTCCTGCCACGGCACGCGCCGTTCGATGGCGGCGTTGGCCACGAGAATGTCGATCGGACCGTGATTGGCCAGGACGTCGGCGGCAAGCGCCTCGGCCGCTCCGCCGCGTGTGAAATCGGCCTCGACCATCACTGCCCCGCCAGCTGCTTGCGCCACATCGGCAGCTCCGGCAGGATCGCCGAAGTGGTGCACGACAACCTGCGCGCCCTGCTCGAACAGGCCGAGCGCGATGGCCCGGCCGATGCCCGAACTCGCGCCGGTGACGAATGCGCGCCGTCCTTCGAGCGAGAAGCGGCCGCTGGTCATCTTCCGCGACCTTTTTCCGCCTTGAGCTTGCCCGTCACTTCGAGCGAGGCGATGTCGGCGGCTTCGTAGTGTCCGGCGATGGCCTGCTCGGCGCGCGCGCCATCTCCGTCCGCGATAGCCTCGTAAAGCGTACGGTGTCGCTCGATCGTCGCTGCCCAATCGGCCAGCGAGCGGTTGGCGCGGCGGGAGAACAGTTCCGACACCTCGCGCTGCACCGAGCGCATACCCTCCATCTGCACGCGGATCATCGAATTGCCGGTCGCCATGGCGAGGCCGACATGGAAAAGAATATCGGCCTCGGTGAAGGCCGCCGCATCGCCCAGACCGGACTGCATTTCGTCGAGCGCGCGCTGCATGGCGGCCATGCCGGCCTTGTCGCGGCGCTGCGAGGCGAGGCGGGCGATGCCGGTCTCGATGACGCGTCGCATCTCGTTTGCCTCGCGCAGCCTCGTAAGGCTGGAACGGACCGCATAGCCGTAGATTTTTTCCAGCGGTTCGCCGTTCAGCGCCTTCGCACGGGCGACCTTGCCCTGCTGCGTGAAGATGAGGCCGGCCGAGGTGAGCTGGCGCAGAGCCTCACGGGCGATGGGTTTGGAGACACCGAACTCGCGGGCGATTTCGCCCTCGGGCGGCAAGGGTTCGCCAGGCGCGATGCGGCCGTCGAACAGGGCGGCCGCGATTGCGTCCGAGACGGTGTCTGCAAGGCGTGCGGGGCTGGCAGGCCTTGCGGCGAACAGCGGCTTTCTGTCCGGTTCCGTGTTCATCGTCCTCCCTCCCGGCTCGTCACGATCGCAAATCGGTAACACGACGTGCTCCAACTTAGCAACTAAGTTTTTCAGTTGCCAAGTAACCTGGTTCGCGGCTACAGATTGCGCCAACCGGCGAACGGCCGGCGAACGAGGAGGGACGACGGGTGAGCGAGAGTGCAGACAGCGGCGCGGATATCCGCATCAGCGACATCATCGCCCATCCGCTTACCCAAGAACTGCCACGGCCGACGGTGACCTCCTGGGGCAAATACACCGAGGTCTCGATCGTGCTGGTGGAGGTGCGCACCGATGCGGGCATTACCGGCGTGGGTGAGGCGCTTGCCCGCTTCTCGCCCAAGGCCTATGCCGACCTGATCGAAACCTCGCTCAAGCCGCGCCTGATTGGCCAGGACCCGACGGCCATCACCGCCCACTGGAACACGATGCGTCGCGCGCTTTCAGGGCGCGCCGGCGGGATGCTGTTCGAGGCGATCTCCGGCGTCGACATCGCGCTGTGGGACATTCTGGGCAAGGTAGCCAACATGCCGATACACCGGCTGCTGGGAGGCATGGGCCGGACGGAAGTTCCCTGCTACGCGGCCTCGGTGAACTGGGGCGACGACGATTTCATGGATCGCGAGCTCGACCGCTATCTGGAAAAGGGGTTCCCACGCATCAAGGTCAAGATCGCCAATCCGGTCAAGGATGCCTGCCGACGCATCAAAAGGCTGCGCAGGCGCGCGGGCGACGACATCGACCTGTGCGTCGATGCCAACTGGGCCTACACGCTGGAAGAGGCCGTCGAGGTGGGCCGGGCGCTAACCGACAACCGCTATTTCTGGTTCGAGGAGCCGCTGCGCCCCGAGGACGAGACCGGCTACGAGGAGCTTCACCGCCGTTGCGGCACACCGCTGGCTGCCGGCGAAAGCAACTACACGCTCGACCAGGCCATGCGGCTCGTGTCGAACCGCACCCTTTCCTATCTGCAGCCCGACGTTGCGCGCTCCGGCGGCATCAGCGAGACGCGGCGCATGGCGGAATTCGCTGCCGCCCACGACGTGCAATATGCCCCGCATATCGGCATGTCGGGCATCATCTGCGAGACGGCGAGCGTGCATCTCGCTGCCGCCATGCGCAACGTCAAGGCGATGGAATGCGAGACGGACGAGAGCCCGTTCAAGACCTGGATCACCGGGCAGGCTCCCGGCGCCGACCGCCAGAAGAACGGCATGCTGCCGGTGCCCACAGGCCCCGGTCTCGGCATCGAGGTCGACTGGGACGCCGTCAGGCGGCTGCGGGTTCAGTGAAAGGCGGACAGATGAGCCAGACCACGACCGAAATCACCGAGGCGCTGCGGGTTGCGCTGCTGCGCGCCGACCCGAAGCTGTCGCGGTTCGATCCGCTGCCGCGCATCATCAGCCACGATGCGTTCGCCGACGGCCATTGCGGCTGGTCGCAACTCGTCGGCAATTACGAGGACGATCTGGACACCATGCTGCCGGGCTATGCCCAGCACACCAGCGCCATGCTTTCGACGCTGGCCCATTGGGACGCCGGCTCCCATGGGGGCATGGGCTCGTCCTATGCGCTCAAGATCGCGACCCGGCCGCGCAAGGGCGCCCAGAACGTCGCCATCAAGCGTCACACTTTCCGGCATCGCGGCAAAATCCGTTTCGAGACCTATTTCACCTTCAAGCCCGAGGCGGCCGAACTCAAGCTTTCAGAAACCGACGTGCGCTCGATCGGCTTCCTGTTCGACCTGCAGGCCGGCGACACCGACGCCGGAGCCGAGCGGGTGATGCCGCACCTGCGCTTCCTCAATGCCCTCGACGGAAAGCACGTTCAGAAGTGGCAGTTCAAGCACCGGACGACCGAGTTCAAGCCCATCGGCAAAACCGACAAGACGCTCAGCCACTATCATCTCGCCCCCGATGACTGGGAAGACCTGCCGGGCGGCACGCAGCGCCTGTGCTACAACGAGATCCCGACCAAGGTGAACTGGACCTATCTGCGCTTCGACTTCGATCTCGACACGATGAAGGCGCTGGACTTTCAGTGCAACGACCGCGTGTTCGACATGTCCGGCTTCGAATCGATTCGGATGCCCGCCATGAAGAACCTGTGGTGCATGCTCAACTTCGCGCTGTTTGCGGAGACCGATACCGACCGGCGGGCATTCCTTTATGTCGATTCCGTCTGCATTTCGGGAGATTTCTGATGCTGCCCGAAAACATCACCGCGATCATCGCCCGCAACGAGACCTGGCGAGGCAGTGCGGCTACCGAACCGCACGAGGCCGGGTGGGCTCGCGAAGCCACAATCTTCGTACGCGCGCTGAAGGAGCCGAAAGGACCGCAGCCCGATGCCCGCGTGGAGATATCTCCCGACGGCATGAACTGGGTGGCTGAAGGGACGCAGGCGGCGATGCCGACGGCCCGCGACGGCATCGCCGTGCTGCGTGTCGCCCATTTCGGTAACTGGCTGCGCGTTGCGGCGGATTTCGAGAAGGGCTCGGAAAGCGTCGTACTCGTGACCATGCACTTGAAGGCATGACGTCGCCGGGGAGGCCGGACAATTCGCAGCAGCCACGCTGAAGCCCATCTCTGACCGAGCCGAAGTCGACAGGAGTTGCTGGTCGGCGATCGGCAGAGCACCTATGTAGTGATATCCCGAACCAGCAACGAGGATGTCATGCGCCCCGCCCGCTTTCAGCACAGCTATGCCTCCGATCTTCCGGACCGGCTCTATGCGCGCACGGACCCGTCTCCGGTCTCGGCACCCCGTCTGCTTGAGTTGAACGAGAATCTCGCGACCGAACTCGGCCTCGACGCAGACTGGCTGCGCAGCCCCGATGGTCTGGAGCTTTTGGCCGGTGTTCGCTTCCCGGCCGACGTGCACTCGATCGCGCAGGCCTATGCAGGCCACCAGTTTGGCAACTTCGTGCCACAGCTCGGAGACGGCCGCGCCCTGTTGGTGGGAGAGCTGGTCGATACCAACGGAAAGCTGCGTGACCTGCAGTTGAAGGGGTCGGGTCAAACGCGGTTCTCGCGCAATGGTGACGGACGGGCAGCGCTCGGCCCCATGATGCGCGAGTACGTCGTCAGCGAGGCGATGTACGCACTCGGGATTCCAACCACGCGAACCCTGTCGCTGGTTGCCACCGGGGAGCAGGTCTACCGCGAAACCAGGCTCCCCGGCGCGCTGATAGGGCGCGTCGCCGCGAGCCACATTCGCGTCGGCACGTTCCAGTTCCTTGCCGTGCGGGACGACACCGCCGGCCTGAGGGCATTGGCCGACTATGCCATTGCGCGGCATTACCCGCATCTGGCGGATGCGCCGGACCCCTATCTCGGGCTCCTCAACGCCGTTGTCGAGGCGCAGGCGAGACTGGTGGCGTACTGGATGCTGGTCGGCTTCATCCACGGCGTGCTCAATACCGACAACGTCGCCATCTCCGGCGAGACGATCGACTATGGCCCATGCGCATTCATGGACGCCTATCATCCCGCCACCGTGTTCAGTTCCATCGATCGCGACGGCCGCTACGCCTATGTCAACCAGCCCCGCATCACGGTGTGGAACCTGGCGCGACTGGCTGAAGCGCTGCTGCCGATCCTGGGCACTAGCGTCGATGGAGACGACGATGGACTGGAGCAGGCAAAAGCTGCGATCGGATCGTTCCAGGCGCGCTACGAGACGGCCTTTCACGAAGGCATCCGCCACAAGATCGGTCTGTTTTCCGAACAGCCCGGCGACCTCGAGCTCGCGGCCGACCTGCTCGACCTGATGGCGCGGAACGGCGCCGATTTCACCCTGACATTTCGTGGTCTCGCCGATGAGATCGACGGCGTCGGGCCGGTGCGTGACCACTTCATCGACCCCACTGCCTTTGACGGCTGGGCGAAGCGCTGGCGTGAACGGCTGGCTCGAGACCCGGAAAATACGCCTGACCGGGCCGCTCGTATGCGCAAGATCAACCCGAAATACATCGCGCGCAATCACCGCGTCGAAGCCGCCATAGTCGCGGCCACGGATGACGGCGATCTTGGTCCTTTCCGGCGCCTGCTGAGCGTCCTGGCCTGCCCATTCGACGAGCAGCCCGAGATGGAAGAGTACGCGCAGCCGCCCGCTCACGAGGAGCGCGTGCTCCAGACATTCTGCGGCACGTAGCGCGCAACTGCTGATGCTGTGCTGCGCCAGATGACGGCAGCTACAGGACTTCGAAGAACGTGACTCTCACGGCATTCGCCAGCCTTGCGCCGGTGCCGATGCAGATGGTTCGGTTCAACCATTCGTAACGGGGGTCGCCCGTTTCGAACCGCGGATGAGTGCGCATGTAGTATTGCGAAGGATCGACCGTTTCACCCCTGGCAAGCGCCGCCAAGACGGGCTCCGGACCGTGGCGAAAGCCGAAATTGCGAATATCGATCAATACGCCGTCGTGGGTGCGCATGGCGTAGCGCGTGTCCAGCTCCGCAGTGCCGTCCGCGAAAATCGTCTGCCAGTCGGCCCCTAGATTGAGAATTTCCCCCGACAGCCGCTCGCCCGTCACTCGGCCGCCAACGATCGGGATGATGCGTCGCCTGCCGCGGTGACCATCGCCGATTTCAACGGGCGTGCCGAGTTCGACGTTGAGATCGGCAAGGTGGCGCAAAGCGGGAGTGTTCATCGTGGTCATTTCATTGTCATCGGCAGGAACAGCACGATCGCCGGAAACACGACGAGGATGATCAGCCTGACTATGTCGGTAAGTACGAAAGGCAGGACCCCTCGAAAGATGGTGACGAGGCTGACATCGCGGGCGATGGAATTGATGACGAAGACGTTCATGCCCACGGGCGGCGTGATCAAGCCGAGTTCCACCGTCATCACGACGATGATGCCGAACCAGATCGGGTCAAAGCCGAGAAGCATGACGACCGGATACACGATAGGCACCAGGAGGATGATCATCGCCATCGCGTCCAGGATGCAGCCCAGAACCAGAAACAGCCCCAGGATGACGGCCAGCGTACCATAGGCGCCAAGGTCGAGACCGACTAGTAAGGCGGTGATCTTTTGAGGTGACTGCGTGATGGCCAGGAAGTAGCCGAAGAGGATGGCGCCGATCAGAACCGTATAGATCGCGACAGAGGTGCGCAGGGCTTCGATAAGGCTGTCGAGGATCTTGGCTGTATCGAGTCGACCGCGAACGATGCCGATCAGCGCGGTCAGCACCGACCCCGCGGCCGCGGCTTCGGTGGCGGTGACCAGACCGAGATACATGCTGCCGATGATCGCCACAAACAGCAGGACGATGGCCCAGATGCCGCGCAGCGAGGCGAGCGCCTCTGAGAACACGAAACGGGACCCCTCAGGCAGGGACTTCGCGTACGCGACACGCACCGCCACCATATACATCACAATCGCGAGCAGCCCCGGAACGATGCCGGCTATGAACAGGCGTCCGACGTCCTGCTCGGTCATGTAGGCATAGATGGCGAGCACGACCGATGGCGGGATGAGGATGCCGAGCGTGCCCCCCGCGGCAATTGTGCCGGTGGCGATACGGTCGGAATAGCCGATGCGGCGCATCTCCGGCAGCGCGATCTTGGTCATGGTTGCGGCCGTCGCGACCGATGAGCCGCAGATCGCGGCGAAGCCACCACAGGCTGCGATGGTCGACAGGGCCATGCCGCCACGGAACGGCCCAAGCCACGCCTGGCCAGTGCGAAACATCTCACGTGAGATACCGGAGTTTGTTGCCAGTACCCCCATCAATATGAAGAACGGGATGAGCGTGAGATTGAAGTCGGTCACGGTTCGCAGGGGCGACTGTGCCAGCAGGTTTAGCGCCGGCCGCCATCCGGCGATCGCGGCGAAGCCGCCGACGCCGACAATGCCCATAGCGATGCCGATCGGTACGCGGAGGGCCATCATCGCGAACAGCGCGATGAAGCCTGATATGGCGACGAGATCACCGCTGCTCATTGCCGGGACCCCTGTCGTCAGGCTCGATGTCGATCGTCTCGTGCGGGTCCAGCCCACCTTTACGTTTCGCGATCAGCAGAATGCGGGCCGCCACCGTTACAATGCTGACGCCGACGCCGGCCGCGATGAGAGCCATCAGCGGCCACGCCGGAAGGCGCAGGTCGAAGGTGGCTTCGCCGCTGGCATACGCGCTCGCGACACGCTCGGACATCTTCCAGAACAGTACCGTGGTAAAGGCGCCCAGAACCAGCCAGGCGAAGAGGTCGCAAAGCCGGCGAATGCGTGCGGGCATCATCTCGGCGAAGAGATCTACCTTGATGTGCGAGCCGCGGTAGCCGACGCTGGCCAGGCCCCACATGATCGCGGCGCCGATCAGAAGTCGTGACAGATCGAAGGCATCCGGCACCGGCATCGCGAAAAGATAGCGACCGATGGCCGACACAACGATCAGCACCGTCACGATGCCGAGCAGGACGCCGGCGATCTTTTCGATGCCCAGCGTGAAGCTTTCAAGAAAGCGGAAGAATGTCATTTGTCCAACGCAGGTTCGTCAGACGAGAACGGCGCGGGACATGTTCCGCGCCGTCTTCGTTTTCCCTCACTCGTATAGCGCGTCGTTCCTCTTCAGCGCCTCGACGTATGACGAATAGATCGCGTCCGGGTCGCCCCCCTTTGCGGTCACATCCGCCCGCCAGGCATCCATGAGCGGTTCGGCCGCGTCGCGCCACAACTGTACCTCTTCCGCGGTCGGCTCGTACAATGTGTGGTCGGGTGAATCGATCATCTTCTGACGGCCGGAATACTCGTTGTCGGCCCAGCCGATCGAGAACTTCTCCGACCACTCAGGCGTGCAATGATCGTCGATGACCTTCCGGTTCTCCTCGCTCATCCCATCGTAGGTCGCCTTGTTGAAAAGCAGCATCTGCGAGGAGATGTAGAAAGGCATGTCGAGGTGGTGCTTCGTAGCCGCATCGATGCCGAAGATGTATATCGAGTTCCAGGGGAAGGTCATGGCGTCAGCCGTGCCCTTTGTGATTGCCTCGCGCGCCTCCGGTGCCGGCACCTGAACGCTCGCCCCACCAAGCTGGCTGACGAAACGCGCCATGGTGGCGTGAGCCGGACGGATGTTCTTGCCGGCGATGTCGGCTGGAACCTTGATTGGATCCTTTGAATGGATGGTGCCCGGATCGTGCGGGTTGATAAGGCAGAATTTGACATCCGCCATCTCCGTCTCGGCCAGCGGCGCGTACCACTCGTGGAGCGCCTTGGCACCTGACTTGGCGTTGGCCACGTGGAACGGGATTTCGGCCAGACCGTATACGGGGAAGCGCCCGGCCTGATAGCCGGGGTTGGTGTAGGTAATGTCGGCAATGCCGTCGCGGGCCATGTCGTAGTGATCCGGCGCCGCACCCAGCTGGCTTGCCGGGTAGATCGTCATGTTGATGCGGCCATCCGAGGCCTGCCTGATCGACTCGATCCATGGCTCCATGCCCAATGGCTGCACAGGATGGGTCGGTGGCAACCAGTGGGCCAGTCGCAGTTCGACCTCCGCTGCAGTGACGGGCCCTGCAGTGGCGGCAAGAAGGGCGGCAGCGGCCGCCGCGATTATGAGCTTCATGTTTTCCTCCCATTGGCCCGTCGCTGAAGCATTCGTCTATCTGAACGGGCACGGCTCGATTATTATAAGGTAGAACAATTCAAGCAAGCGGAAACAATCGCGACCTGTCGATGCTCAGTTGACGGGGCTGCAGGCATATGATGCCTGCTATCGGCTCATGACCAGGCGGAATCGCGTCACTGCCCGCTGTGCTGGCTACCTCGACTGCTGTGCACGCTTGCCCGCAAGACAATGCCGGAACGCACGTCCGAGCCGCAGCAACGGCTTTCTCCATATCTGATTTCCTGATATTAATCTCGTTTGGTGATGTACTTCGGGGTCTCATGTCGAACCAATTCGTCGTAATCGATCCGCTGGAGCGGATTGATCTGTTGAAGAGTCTTGCCAGCGAAGTTCGCGTGAGGATTCTCGAGCTTCTGCATCGGGAAGGCCCACGCAATGTGAATGAAGTGGCAGAGAAACTGGGGCTTCCGCAGTCGACGATATCTGCCAACATACAGGTGCTGGTTGACGTCGGGCTGATTACGACCAAGTCGCAAAAGGCGCGCAAGGGCAGCCAGAAGATCTGCTACACCACATTTTCCGAACTCCTGATCGCTTTCAACGATCGCGACAGGGCGCAGCATAAGGGCGCGATCGAGGTGGCGATGCCGCTTGGCCTCTACACGCGCTGCGAGGTCACTGCACCGTGCGGTCTCTGCTCCAAGGACGGTGTCATCGGCCTGCTGGACGTGCCGGACACGTTTCTTGAACCCGACCGGATGCGCGCGGGCCTTTTGTGGTTCACGCGCGGTTTCGTCGAATATCAGTTTCCCAACAACGCAACGCTCGCCAAGGCAAAGGTAGAAGCCCTGGAACTCCAGCTCGAGCTGTCCTCGGAGGTGCCGGGCACCTCGAAGAACTGGCCCTCCGACATCACGGTGGCAATCAACGGGCAGGACATCGACACCTGGACGGCTCCTGCCGACTATGGCGACAAGCGCGGCAAGTTCACCCCGGACTGGTGGAAACTGGCAGGCTCCCAGTATGGCGATCTGACGACGTGGCGCGTGACGCCGGAAGGTACGTTCAGGGGCGGACGGAAGGTCTCGAACTGCGCGCTCTCCAATCTGGGTCTCGACGAGCACCGTTCGATCAGGGTTCGCATCGGGGTCAAGGCAGACGCTCGACACCCCGGCGGAGTCAACATATTCGGCAGCGGCTTCGGCAATCACAGCAAAGATATCGTCATGCGGCTGCTGACGGAATGAAGCGGCCGGTGCAAGCCCAGTCTCCCCGGCGCCGAATGTAAGAGCGGCATCCCAAGGCCAAAGGCCTCCTGGCGACTGTGCGTTGAGGGGAGAACTCTTGACGCGCGGCGTCTAGCAGCGCCTAATGATCCCGAAATGTAGATACAGACCGGAAAGATGGATTGTATCCTGATCGGGGAGGGATCATGAAGGCCAGAGTAACCGCCAGCGCCTCATACACAATCGGCGACATCGACAAGCGGCTTTATGGCTCCTTCCTCGAGCATCTGGGTCGAGCGGTCTACACCGGCATCTATGAGCCGGGACATCCGGCGGCCGATGCGCAGGGGATGCGTACCGACGTGATCGAGCTGGTAAAGGCGCTCGACACCCCGATCTGCCGATACCCCGGCGGCAACTTCGTCTCCGCCTACAATTGGGAGGACGGCATCGGGCCAAAGGAAGATCGGCCGAAGCGCCTCGACCTCGCATGGCGCACGACCGAGTCGAACCAGGTAGGCATTCACGAGTTCGCGGACTGGGCGGATAAGGCCGGCACCGACATGATGCTGGCGGTCAATCTTGGCTCGCGCGGCCTGGATGAGGCTCGTGCTTTCGTCGAGTATGTAAACCATCCGGGAGGAACATACTGGTCGGATCTTCGAGCCAGGAATGGCCGGAAGGAACCGTGGAACTGCCGCCTGTGGTGCCTCGGCAACGAAATGGACGGGCCATGGCAGGTCGGTCACAAGAGCGCTGCCGAATATGGCCATCTGGCCAATGAAACAGCCAAGGCGTTGCGCGGCCTCGATCCGACGCTGGAACTTGTCGTGTGTGGCTCGTCACATTCGAACATGCCGTCCTATCCCCAATGGGAGGCAACCGTTCTGGAGGCGACCTACGACCAGATCGACTACATCTCCCTGCACATGTATTTCGAGAACTACGAGAAGCGGACGGACGAGTATCTTGCCCTGCCGCTGAAGCTGGACCGATACATCAGCACCGTTTCCGGCGTGATCGACTACGTGAAGGCGAAAAGCCGCTCGAAGCGCGACGTCAGGATTTCATTCGACGAATGGAACGTCTGGTATCACGAGCGCAAGCAGGACGCCCAACGCATGCGCGATTGGGACTGGCCCGAAGCCCCGCGTCTTCTGGAGGACATCTACAATTTCGAGGATGTTCTTCAGGTGGGTTGCATCCTCAACACCTTCATTCGCCGCTGCGACGTCGTACGCATCGCCTGCATCGCACAACTGGTCAACGTCATTGCGCCGATCATGACCGAACCGGGTGGCCCAGCCTGGCGACAGACCATCTACTGGCCGTTCATGCTGGCATCCAGATACGGACGCGGGACGGCCCTGCAACTCGCGGTCGAAGTGCCCTTCTACAGCGCCGCCGTTGCCGACCACGTACCTTACCTCGATATCGCAGGGGTCCACGACGCGGACAGCGGCACCCTGACGTTCTTTGCGGTGAACAGACACGCCACGGAGATGCTGGAGGCGGAGCTGAGGCTGGACGGGTTCAAGCCCAGATCAGTTGAACACACGATCATCAAGCACGACGACCTTGCAGCCACCAACACCAGAAGTGCCCCCGATAATGTCGCACCCAGAAAAGGCGAGGGGGCTTCACTGTCGGGCGGCGGCTTGTCGCTGGCGCTGCCTCCGCATTCCTACTCGATGGTTCGCGTGCAGCTGTAAAGTCCATATCCGTACTTCAGATACATACCGCTATGTCGGTTGAAGTGTTGGTCGTTTAGTGTAGCATGGTCGTGCGACAGCGGATCGAACCGCGGCAAACGGGAGGAGACAGACATGCACTTTCGCAGGTTGATGGCGACCGCGCTGGTCGCAACCGGTGGCCTTTGGGCCGCCTCAGCCCATTCCGAGGAGACGGTCCTGTGGTGGGATTTCCTCGGCGGCGGCGACGGCGTGCGTATGAAACAGATGATTTCCGACTTCAATGCGGCGCACGCGGGCACGATCAAGATCGATGCCACCACGCTGGAATGGGGAACGCCATTCTACACAAAGGTGCAGACTTCAGCGGCGGTTGGCGAGGCGCCCGACGTCATGACCTATCACGCAAGCCGTATTCCGCTCGCTCTCACCCAGGGCGTCCTGGATGAGATCACTGCCGACGACTGGTCGGCGATGGGGCTTTCGCAGACCGACTTCGCGGAAGCGACCTGGGACGCAGTAACGAGCGACGGCAAGCAGTACGCCGTTCCCCTCGATACGCATCCCATCGTGCTCTACTACAATCGCGACCTGCTGAAGAAGGCCGGCGTGCTCGGTGACGATGGCAAGCCCACGGGCCTGGGCAGCGGCGAAGAGTTCACGGCCATGCTGCAGGCGCTGAAGGACGCGGGCGTTCAGTTTCCTCTCGGCAGCGTCACGGCTAGCGGCGACTTCATGTTCCGCACGATCTATTCGTTCATGTGCCAGCAGGGCGGAGAACTGATGACCGGCGACGAGTTCCTCGCGGGGGATAACGCCGACAAACTCACCAACACGCTCGAACTCCTGCAGCAGTGGACCAATGACGGCCTGCAGTCGAAATACACCGACTACCCGGCAACGGTCGCCCTGTTCACGTCGGGCGAAGCCGCGATGATGATAAACGGCGTTTGGGAAGTCCCAACGATGACGGACCTCGCAGGGCAGGGCAAGCTGTTCGATTGGGGGGCTGTCGAGCTGCCCGTCGTATTCGACAAGCCCTGCACATATGCCGACAGCCATTCCTTCGCCATCCCGAAGAACCGGGGCAAGGAAATGTCGGCGGAAAAACGCGCAGCCGTTCTCGAGGTCATTTCCTGGATGGAAAAGAACTCGCAGTTCTGGGCGACTGCGGGCCATATCCCGGCATATGGGCCGGTGACGGAGTCGGCCGAGTACAAGGCGATGGAGCCGAACGCGACCTATTCGACGCTGACGGCGAACATGATCTTCGATCCGAAGTCGCCGCTCGCCGGCATCGCGGGGCCGATCTTCGACGTGATGTCGACCTATTACGTGCCGACCTTGAATGGAGAAATGGACCCGGCCGAGGCTGTGGAGGGCATAAAGGAAGAACTTAACGCGCTCTGAGCGTACCGAGGTCACCGGGAGCCGTCCTGATGGCGGCTCCCCGTGCGGAAAGATCAGTATGCTCAAGGATCGACGCAGGGATATTCTCGTAGCGCTGATGATGATCGCTCCGTTCTTGGCGATCTACCTCCTCGTCTTCGTGTATCCCACCATTCAGATGTTCCGCGTTTCCTTCACCGATGCGCCTCTTATCGGTGATGGAGAATGGGTGGGTTTGGCGAACTACGCCAGACTCGACAACGACCCGCTGTTCCGCCGCGCCGTCTGGAACACTTTCTATTTCGTCGCCCTTACCGTTGTACCCGGAACGCTGATTGCGCTGGCAATCGCCCTGGGCGTTGCGCGGCTCACCGGGCGCCTCCAGGCGATCGTCCTCGCCTTCTTCTTTCTTCCGTACATACTGCCGGTCTCGGTCGTGTACCTCATCTGGGACTGGACGCTGAATTTCCAGTTCGGCATCGCGATGCACGTTCTCGACTGGCTCGGCATCGACCGCGTACCAGTCACCAAGTCGGCAAGATGGTTCATGCCGGCCATCGCCTGGGTGACGATCTGGTGGACCGCCGGGTTCTCGATCCTGCTCTTCCTTGCCGGGCTGAGGACCATTCCGGTGGAAATCTACGAGGCGGCCGCGCTCGATAGCGCGAACCGTTGGACCGTATTCCGTCGCATCACCTGGCCGCTTCTGAGCCCTGTCACCGCATTGGTGCTGACGATCCAGCTTATCCTGCAGCTGAAGATTTTCGATCAGGTCTACCTCTTTTCTCAAGGGGGGCGACCCAACGACAACATGGTGCTGGTCTATTACATCTTCCAGCGCGCGTTTCAGCAGAACCAGGGGGGGCGCGCAGCAGCAGTCGCCGTCACGTTGTTCGTGCTTGTGGTGGTCGTCTCCGTTCTGAAATTCCAGCTTCTGCGCTACGCGGAACGGCGGCGCCAATGACCGCCCTGGCAGCGCAACGATGGAACTTCTGGGGTGGCGTACTCACCGTCGTCACCATTGTTTGTGCGGTGTTGTGGGCGTTCCCGCTGTACTGGGCGGTCGTGTCGTCGATCAAACCCGAGCACGAGGTGGTCCGGCCGTATATCGAACTTTGGCCGGAGACGCTGACGTTCGAGCACTACATCCACGCCATTACAGCCACACAGATCGGTACGTGGTACATCAATTCGATCGCGGTAGGCGTCGGCGTGACGGTCATCTGCGTGTTCACGTCGATGTTGTCGGGCTACGCGATCTCCCAGCTCCGGTTCCCCGGCCGGACCGCCCTGTGGTGGTTGATACTCGCCTCCTTCATGGTCCCCGGCCAGGCGCTCATCATCAACCATTTCGTGCTGGTGGCCGATCTCGGTCTCATCAACACCTGGGCGGGGATCATGCTTCCCCAACTCATCCACCCCGTTCTCATCATCGTCTACAAGCAGTTCTTCGATCAGGTGCCTCGCGACTTCCGCGAAGCGGCCGTCATGGACAACGCCTCCGAATTCACAATCCTGTTCAAGGTGTATCTTCCGATGAACTGGGGCGTCACCACCGCACTGTCGATCGTGTGCTTCATCTGGACGTGGAATGCGTTTCTCTGGCCGTTCCTGTCGGTCACGCGAACGGAGATGATGACCGTCACCGTGGGGATCACGCAGGTCAACGACGCATTCGGCATCTACTATGCGCGTGAGCTGTCCGCCGCGGTGCTTGCCGGCCTTCCGGTGGCGCTCGCCTATCTGTTGTTCCAGCGCAAGGTGACCGAGGCGATCACTCTGTCGGCCGGCATCAAGGGGTAAGCCTCAATATCGCGAAAGGCAGCCGAACTGGCTGCCGCGCATACTCGCCGGAGAGGCGCGAGTGGGCAGTGCGACCGCCCCCGGGCCAGGAAGGCCTAGGGGCGCTTTCGGGCCGAAAAATCGTCACGCGTTAGCGAGAATGCCAGGCCGCGCCATCGGGGCCGAACAGATGGAGGGCGGCCGTGTCGAAGGCAAGCCTTACCTCAGATCCGGGCTCGACGGTCGAAAGCCCGGCATCCTGAGCCGTAACGTTGGTGCCGTCAGCCAGACGGACGTGTACCAACGTCCGCTCCCCAAGTCGTTCGACCACTGTGGCCACGCCCGTCGTATGCCCACCATCCGCGACGATTGACAGCGCTTCGGGCCGCACGCCCAGTTCGAACCCTTCCCCCGAGGGCGGCGTACCTTGAAGTCGGATCAACGCACCGTCGGCGAGCCGCGCCTGGGGCAAGTCGCCCGCGGCCGAGATCGTGACCGGCAGAAAATTCATCGCGGGAGAACCGACGAACCCGGCGACGAATCTCGATGCGGGACGGGAGTAGACCTCCATCGGGCTGCCGATCTGCTCGATCCTGCAATCGTTGAGGATGACGATGCGATCGGCGAGCGTCATCGCTTCCACCTGATCGTGCGTCACATAGATCATCGTCGATTTCAGGCGTTGATGAAGCTCGGCCAATTCCACCCGCGTACGCGCGCGCAGCGCGGCATCAAGGTTGGATAGGGGTTCGTCAAAAAGAAATGCTTTGGGCTCTTTGACTATGGCGCGTCCGATCGCAACGCGCTGCCGCTGCCCGCCCGAGAGCTGTGCAGGTTTGCGCTGAAGCAGCGCTTCCATCTCAAGCATGCGGGCGGCCTCGTCGATCCGCTCGCGGATGACGCTGCTCGGGACACCGACGTTTCGCAAGCCGAAGGCCATGTTTTCAGCAACGGTCATATGCGGGTAAAGCGCATAGTTCTGGAACACCATCGCGACGTTACGCTTTCCCGGGTGCAGGGTCTCGCAGCGAACGCCATCGATCGTCAGCGCACCTTCATCGATGCTCTCCAGTCCGGCGATCATGCGCAGCAAGGTCGTCTTGCCCGAACCGGAGGGCCCCAGAAAGACGACAAGTTCCCCGGAGCCTACGTCGAGGCTGACGTCACGGATGACCTCGACGCTGCCGAAGCGCTTCCAGACACGAGACAGCGAGATATCCGCCATGGAGCATTCCTCCCTTTGCTCCATCATTCCGGATAGATATCCGCTGTCAAGGTTCAATAGCTAAGTCGTTTCACCAGACGGCTTGGTTCGAACCGTTTCAGCCTCGTCGGCACGCCGCTGCCAATAGATCGTGGCCGTGTCGCGGTTCAGCCCCAGCATCTCTTCCATTTCCGCTCGCGCCCGAGCAGCGTCGCGGTCGCGTATCGCTTCGGCGACACGGATATGACCCTCGCGACTTACGGGCTTGTCATCCACGATAAGCACGCCGAACTCGTAGGATATTCGCAGGACACTCAGGATGATGGGGCGCATCTGCCTCATGATGAGATTGCCGGTCGCCTCCAGGATCATGGAATGGAAGCGGCAATCGGCGGCGAACAGCGTTTGGATGTCTCCTTCGTCGGGATGCATCGCATTCGCGGCTTCCAGCAGGATCTCCACCTGTCCCGGGGTCGCCCGTTCCGCTGCCGCCGCCGCCGCTGCCGGCTCGATGATGCAACGGAGTTCCGTCGTCTCCGCGAACATCTGCGCGACGCGCGGATGCTCGGGCGCGTGCCACGAGGTGACGTCCACGTCCAGCAGGCTCCATTCCTCGATCGGCCTGACGCGCGTGCCGTAGCGGCGCGCCGTCTGTACGAGACCCTTGCCTGACAGCACCTTGATCGCATCGCGCACCGTCGCGCGGCTGACACCGAGAGAAGCGGCCAGCTCTTCCTCCGTGGGGATCGTCTGTCCCTGGGGGTACTCGTCATTGACGACCCGTCTGCCCAGTATCTCGACGACCTTCTTGGTGGTTCCGGTAGGCAGCGATGCGCCGAGCTGAAATGGCAGCTCTATCGTTGCGCGGTTTTGGGTATCGGCCATCAGATAAATCCGATTAAGTTCTTTACATATGATCTAAAGACGAACATGATCCATTCCAAGGCGCACGCTGCGGATGGGAGGAGCCATTTGGAGTGTGCGACTCTGCCAGTAGCAATTGGCCTAACGGGAGGAAAGCATGAGAATTCGCACTTTAGTTGCCGCGGCGACGCTCGCCTGCGCAAGCGCTGTCGCCCTTTCCGCGAACGCGATGGAAATCAAGTTCGGCATAGGCGTCGCGGAAGGCGACTACCCGGAATACAACGCCCTTGTCAGATTCAAGGAATACGTCGAGTTCAAGACTAACGGCGAAATCACGGTCAGGCTGTTTCCCGGAAACCAGCTTGGCGGTGAGCGGGAGATGATCGAGCAGGTGCAGCAGGGCAGCCTCGAGCTCACTTTCCCGGCCGATGGCGCAATGGCGGGCTTCTATCCACCGGTTCAGGTGTGGTCGATCCCCTATGTTTTTGAAAGCGCACCGGTTGCATGGGAGGTGATCAACGGGCCGTTCGGAGCGGCGATGCGAAAGGACATGCTGGAGCAGACCGGTATTCGAGCACTGGCATTCTCTCAGAACGGCTTTCGGTCATTCACGAACAATGTCCGGCCGATCATCGAACCGTCCGACATGTCGGGTATGAAGATACGGACGATGGAAAGCCCTGTATTCATGGAGATGGTGAACTCGCTTGGCGCCACCGCCGTGCCCATCAGTGGCGCTGAAGTGGTGATGGCGCTGCGCCAGGGCGTCGTCGATGGTCAGGAAAACCCGCCGGCCGTCGTCTACAGCGGCGGTCACGGCGAGGTGCAGAAGTACTATACGCTCAACGAACACGTATTCGGTCTCCACGTCATCATCGCCAACAACGACTGGTTTGAATCCCTCGAACCCGGTCACCAGCAGATCATTCAGGATGCGGCCCGCGTGATGGCCTGGACCGAGAACCTCGAGAAGACCGAGGGAGACTGGTTGTACAGCCGCAAACTGCAGGAAGAACTCGGCATGGAAATCCATGTCTCGTCACCTGAGGAAAAGGCGGCGTTCCGCGAAATTACCCAGGATCCCGTCGTGACGTTCATTCGTTCGAGGGTCGGTGACGAACTGGTCGACGATCTGTTGGCGGAAGTGGAAAGCGCCAAGGCCCGGCTATACGACTGATCGGGGAAGGCAGGCGGCTGGCCGACCAGCCAGCCGCCGCCGGCGCGAAATCATGGCAAACAATTTCGCAAAGAGAGCGGCGAGAACGCTCGCCCGCACGACAGAGGTCGCGGCCACTATGCTGCTGGTCGTCGTGACCTGCCTGAATCTGACGCAGGTCATAGGGCGTTACGTCTTCAGCACCGGCTTCAACTGGACCGAAGAACTCATGCGCTACCTGATGATCTGGCTCATGATGCTGGGTTCGGTCGCCTGCATCTTTCGTGCCGAGCATATGGCCGTCGAGACGCTGGAAACCCGCGTCGATCCGGCCAAGGCGCGGCTGGTAAAGTCGGCGCTCTATACCGTCGCCGCGATCTTCTGCGTCTTTGTGCTCGTTTATGGCTGGCCTCTGGCGCTGCGCAATGCCGCCCAGGTTGCGCCCGCATCGGGGATACCGATGATCTACCCTTACATGGCATTGCCGGTCGGCGCCGCGCTGATGCTGGTCCAGATCGCGCTTTCGTGGGTCGTCGGCTTCGAGCCTGATCAAACTACAGACGACCGGGAAGGTGCATCATGATTCTGGTCGCCCTGGTCGGCCTGGGCCTTCTGTTCATTGGTGTTCCGGTTGCCTTTGCCCTGGGACTGGCCGGATTGGTCGGCATCTGGATCGCAGGCATTCCCTTCTCCATCGTGACGACACGCCTCTTCACGGGTGTCGACAGCTTCGTCTTCCTGGCGGTGCCCTTCTACATCCTGGCTGCAGAGATCATGAACCAGGGCGGCATCACGACGAGGTTGATCGCTATCGCCTCGGGCGCGACGCGCTGGTTTCGCGGTGGAACCGCCTACGCCAACGTCGGGACCTCGGTCATGTTTGCCGGGATTTCGGGTTCCGCGGTGGCTGATGCCGCCGCGCTCGGGCGTGTCTTCATGGAGGAGATGCCGAAGGAAGGTTACACCAAACCTTATTCCGCCGCGGTAACGGCAGCCTCATCCATCATCGGACCGATCATTCCCCCGTCCGGTCTCGCAATTCTGCTGGCGGCCGTATCCGGCCTGTCGGTCATCGACCTGTTCCTGGCCGGTGTGGTGCCGGGGCTGCTGCTCGGGGTGGCTTGCTGCGCCGTCATCGCGATCGACGCCTTTCGCGGGCACCTGCCGAGGCCCCGAAGGAGCTTTGGCAGCGGCCTGGGATGGCGGATGATGATCGAGGGCGTTGCGGTCGCCACCCTGCCGCTCATAATAATCGGCGGAATGCTTGCGGGGGCATATACCGCCACTGAGGGTGGCGGCATCGCGGTCGCGTATGCGATCTTTCTCGCGGTCGTCGTGTTCCGCAAACTCGATATGCGCGGCCTTTGGCAGGCATTCGTGAATGCCGCTCGCATCTCCGCGACGATCTATCTTCTCGTCGCCGCCGCGACGGTCCTGTCGTACGCGCTCAACTTGCTGGGGATAGCGGGATGGGTTCGAGGAGCTGCGCTCCTGTTCGAGGACCAGCCGGTTCTGTTCCTGTTTGCGATCATGGGGCTGATGCTGGTTCTCGGCACGTTCCTCGACATCGGGGCGGCGATCCTCATCTTCGTGCCGCTCATCATGCCGGCCGCATATGCGCTGGGAATCGACCCCCTTCAAATCAGCATGGTCGTGATGCTCAGCCTGGCGATCGGTCTGCTCACGCCACCTGTGGGCGTGGTCCTTTTCGTCATCATGCGTGTCGGCGACATTCGCATGACGCCGCTCCTGCGCGCGCTCGCCCCGTTCCTTGCGGCCGAGCTCATCGCCGTGGCGATCCTCTGCCTCGTCCCTGAACTCTCCACCTGGCTCCCAGAGCTCCTAAATCCCTGATCGAGGTTACCTTGAAGATCACCGGCATCCAAACGGTCGTCGTGAACGCCCTCTACCGCAACTGGATATTCGTCAAGGTTCTTACCGATCAGCCGGGCCTGTACGGCTGGGGCGAGGCCACGCTGGAATGGAAGACGCGGGCCGTGGTCTCGACGGTGGAGGATCTCGCGCCCATCGTCGTGGGACAAGACCCGATGCGGATCGAGCATGTCATGGCCCGCATGAATCGAATGAGCTTCTGGCCGCTCGGCATCATCGGCATGACCGCGGCTTCGGGGATCGAGCAGGCGCTATGGGACATCAAGGGGAAGGCTCTTGGCGTCCCCGTATGGGAGCTTCTCGGGGGCCAGGTGCGAGACAAGGTGCGCGTGTACACGCACCTCAAGCGCGGCGCCGGCGGGCCTGCGTCCACTGACGACATCGGCGCCTTCTGCGATGCGGCGCAGGAAACCGTCGAGATGGGCTATGACGCGATCAAGTTGGGGTTCGTCCCGTACACCGGATATGACGCCCCGCTTCAATCCGTGCTGCACGTCGAAAAGCTCGCCGAAGCCGTGCGCGAACGTCTGGGCTGGACGGTCGAGATCATGACGGACTTCCACGGCCGACCCCAATCGATCGACGCAGCCAAGGCGTACATAGATGCGATTGCCCCGATCAAGCCGCTCTTTGTCGAAGAGCCGATCCCGCCAGGCGATGTGCGTGCGATGGCCGATCTTGCCCGGCGTGTACAGGTGCCGCTGGCGACCGGTGAACGCCTGCTCACGCCGCGCGAATATGCCGACCTCGCGGAATCCCGGGCCGTGACCTACATCCAGCCCGACCTGGCCCACTGCGGGGGATTTTCGGGTGGACGCAGGATCGCCGCCATAGCGGAAGCCGCGAATATGGGCGTGGCCCCCCACAATCCCATGGGGCCGGTCGCAGGGGCCGTGGCGCTGCAGTTCGACGCTGCGACACCGAACTTCGTCATCCAGGAGGAGATCGTCGGCGTCGTTCCATGGTTCGAGGAAGTGTGTTCGCTTTACCCGCTTCAGTTGACGGACGGCTCCTGGCAGATACCGCGGCATCCCGGACTGGGAATTGAGATCGACGAAGCAGTCGCCGAAAAGCATCCCTTCGAGCAGGAAATAATCCTCTCCCTCCATGCGACACTAGCCGACGGAACAGTCGCAAACTGGTAGGCGCGATGAAGCGAATGCTTAGACGTCTTGATAAGCCCCGCCAGATATCCGGTTGAAGGCGGACGGGCCCGAGGCCTATCCGGAATATCGTTGGCCTGAACGGGCAGGGAGCTGATTCAACCTGGTGGGCTAAAGGGATGGCGGAGAGGATGGGATTCGAACCCACGAGAGCCTTTTGAGCCCTACTCCCTTAGCAGGGGAGCGCCTTCGACCACTCGGCCACCTCTCCGTCGCGTGCTGGATAAAGAAAACCGTTCCTCTAATCAACAAGCGCGTTGGCTCCGCGTGAAAAAAGCGCGCGATGCCGAATGACGCACCCAAGCGTATCGGCCGGGGCTCTGAAGCGGCATCGGCATGCACCTGCGGGCCGGGAAGGCCGTGCCTGAATGGGCGCTGGAATCACTCGTGCAAGCCGCAGGACGGATTCGGGCCACCGATGCCGGTGATTCCGGTGCCGATTCCGACTGTCAGGGGCTCGCTGGGGCCGTCCGGCACGCCTCAACCGTTAAGACATCCTTACCCGATCGTCTAAATCGTGGCATTTGTGCAACATGAATTCTGGATAGCGTGTCGCTAACGTCCGGGAAGCAGGGAACGCAGTTGAACGCGGCGAACCGTTGCGTATTGTCATGCTCGAAGAAGGGGCGTGCATTCGCGTCTTTTTCGAGAATTGGGGATGGGGCAGGGAACGCTGTCCTTCAGCAAAAAAAACCCAGACCCGTTTTTTAACTTTTGACTGGAGGTCAGAAAATGAACATTAAGAGCCTGCTTCTCGGCTCCGCAGTGGCTGCTGTTGCTGCAACCGGTGCTCGCGCCGCTGACGCGATCATCATCGCCGAGCCGGAGCCGATGGAATACGTTCGCATCTGCGACGTCTACGGCGCTGGTTTCTTCTACATCCCGGGCACCGAGACCTGCCTGCGCATCGGCGGCTACCTCCGCTACGAAATGCGCTACACGGACTACGCTGATGGCGGCGAGTACACCTTCGGCAAGTTCTCGCGCTTCCAGCTGAACGTTGATGCGCGCAGCGAGACCGAGTGGGGCACGCTCCGTTCGTACGCAGAAGGCCGCTTCGACTGGAACTCGCAGCCCGTAACTGGTCGCGACAATGTCTACCTGAACCAGGGCTTCATCGAGCTGCAGCAGGCCAACGGCACCGTCCGCCTCGGTAAGAGCGATACTCCGTACGCCCGCTTCCTCGGCTACGGCTCGCCCTTCGGTCCGTTTGACGCCTCGTACGGCTTCTACAACTCGGGCGAACTGTCCTACACCTACAATGGCGGCAACGGCTTCTCGGCTGTCGCAGCTCTCGTGGAAATCGCCGGCAACAACAAGTTCGACGTCGGCGTCGAAGGTGGCGTGAACTTCGCGCAGGGCTGGGGCAATGTCGGCGCCATCGCTGGCTACGACACGCTGGCTGAAGAGTGGGGCGCAAAGCTGGTTGCCAACGGCAACTTCGGCGCGTTCACCGTCGGCGGTCACCTGTTCTATTCGAGCGGCAATGGTGCTGTCTACAATCCGGCTATTGCCACCAGCCACCAGAACATCTACGCGATCAATAGCGGCATCTTCGGCCGTGTCCTGACCTCGTCGGAGTTCTCGGCCCTCGTTTACGCCAAGGCAAAGGTCACCGACACGCTGGCAATCGCCGGTGCGTTCCAGTGGTTCGACGCCGAGCACGGCGCTATCGGCGTGGATCACGCCTGGGAGCTGACCGGTGGTCTCGACTGGACCCCGGTTGCTGGCCTGCGCATCCGTCCGGAAGTGCAGTACGGCAAGATCGACACCGTGCTGGGCACGGACGATGCATGGCGCGCGACTGTCCGTTTCGACCGCAGCTTCTAATAAGCTGACGGCCTGAACGACGAAGAGCCCGGCAGGAAACTGCCGGGCTCTTTGCTTTTTGAGCTGCGATACTCAAGCGACTGATGATGAGGCCGCCTGCGACACACGCGCCTCATCGTGCGGCAATCAGCTCCTCGCTCGCGGTAGCGCTTTTTGGCCATGCCTCGATCGCCTGTCGATGCGACGTTGACCAGAACAGGCGAGGAGAATGCGCCGGATGGCAGGACGCGCCTATTCTAACAATGTCCTGAAACGCTCAGCGCTGACGACCGCCGGTCAGGTCGGCTGCTATGTCCATGCGGCCGGAAAGCCGCATCTTGTAGACCTGGTAGTTTTCCATCACGCGCTGCACATAGCCGCGCGTCTCGTGAAACGGGATGCGCTCGATCCAGTCTACGATGGTGTCGATGTCCTTGCCGCGCGGGTCGCCATAGCGCTCCACCCACTGCTGCGCGCGGCGCGGGCCGGCATTGTAGCCGGCAAAGGTCAGCACGTAGGAGCCCGAAAAGCGGGCGAGTTGCTCATCCAGATATTGCGCACCCAGCGTCGCATTGTAGCCGGCATCGGTGGTCAGTTTGCCCTGCGAGTAGCCGAGGCCGGCCTTCCGCGCCATCTCCCTAGCCGTACCCGGCAGAAGCTGTAGCAGCCCGAGCGCGCCCGCGCCCGACCTTGCAGACACGTTGAACTCGCTTTCCTGCCGCGCGATCGCGTAGGCGAGGGCCTTGCCCGCGCCGCTGATATTGGCGCTGGCCGGGATCGCGCCGACGGGGTGCGCAAGCGCTCCGACGTCGAGACCGCGCGCGGCCGCCCATTTGCCCACGCGCAGGGCGAGGAAATGATTGTTGTCCTGCCGCTCGGCCATATTGGCCAGCATCGCCAACTCGCCGGTACTGGTCAGTTCCTGCGCCAGCGCGCGATAGAGGCTGTCGGCACGCCGGGCATGGCCGGCCTGTTCCAGCTTGCGAATCGCCTGCACCGCCTGCCGGGCCTCGAATGCGCGGCGGTCGGCATCGCTGGGCGCGGGAAAGCTGGTGGGGATCGTCGTGCGGCCGAGCTTTGCCGCCGCCAACTGGCCGTAGAATGCGGTGCCGTAGCTTGCCGCGCGCTCGAAATGCGCACGCGCTTCGCCTGGCCCACCGGCTTCCGCCGTACGGCCGAGCCAATAGTGTGCGCGCGACAGCGAGATCGGCCCGTCGGCGATCTCGGCAATGCGGGCGAAGTGCTTCGCGCCGTTCTCGACGTCGCCCAGCCCGCGAAACGCGTACCAGCCGGCATGAAACTCGGCGTCCACCGCGTGAACGGGGCTTTCGGCAGCGTGTGCGGCGGCCAGCCTGTAGGCAGTGGCGGGGTCGCCGATGTCGAGCATCTCGCGTGACAGCACGCGCCTTTCGATCCACCAGGCGTCGGGGTCCACCAGCGAGGCGGCGTCGGGGTCCACCAGCGAGGCGGCGTCGGTGGGCGCCTTGAGCATGGTGGCAGCGGCCTGCCGGTATTTTTCGGTACGGCGCAGGTGCCGCGCCTGCGCGAAGGTGAACGCGGCGCTGCGCTGCGCGGCCGGCACGGCATCGAGCAGTTTGGCCGCGTTCTTCTCGTTGCGGGTCACGGCCGCAAAGGCCTTCGCCAACTCGCGTGCGTCCGCCAGCCC
Source organism: Neoaquamicrobium microcysteis (assembly GCF_008180155.1). GTDB lineage: Bacteria > Pseudomonadota > Alphaproteobacteria > Rhizobiales > Rhizobiaceae > Aerobium > Aerobium microcysteis. The sequence goes on from NZ_VSZS01000061.1 coordinate 58,538, forward strand.
CGCAACCCGTTCGGCCGAGGCGATGCGGTCGGCGTAAAGCATGCGCTCCATGCGAAAGCGGTGGTCGGCCTTCGTCAGCGTGCCGCCGAACTCGCGAATGATGGCCTGTTCCTCGGACGCTTCCATCCTCTGCGTGCGCCAGAAGGGAGACAGAGCCGCGCGCGCCTCGGCGACATGGCCGAGCGCAAGGTTGGCGCGGGCAAGCAGGATCGCGCCCTGGACGGTTTCGGGCGCGTTGTCGCTGAATTTTTCGATGACATCGCGCGGGCCGGGATTTTCGCGCAGCAGCGCGCGCTCCGCGTTCGCCTGCAGTGTCGCCATGCCCGGCCAGCCGGTGAGCGCATCGGTGGCAGCGAAAATCTCGTTACTGGACACGTCCCCGCCGCCCGAAACGGCGATCGCCCATGTGAGGATCTGACGATCCAGAGAATTCTTCGACAGGCCGTCGCGCACGCGACGCGCCTCGCGCAGGTCACCGCCGGCAAGCGCATCGAGGCCGTTCTTCAGCTGCGCCACGCTGCCGGTGGCCATGAGGTCGGATGCCATGCGCGGAGCGGTGTAGGCGGAGACAGAACCTGTGGTGGTCAGCTTGTCGATGGCGGCTGCACCCGGCGTCGCGCCGGGACGGCTGAAGGGCAGGGGGCCGATCTCGGGCAAGGCGGTCTGCGCCTGTGCGGAGCCGGCTGCCAGTATCAGGGTGAGGCACGCCAGCGTCGTGTGGGTTCTGCCTGCCATCAAATTGCGATCCCTGTTGTGGACGGGTGGATGATTTTGAACGGGCATCCGACTAGTCTGGAGGGCACGGGTGAAAATGCGGTTAACGAATGGTTAGCGCACCCGCTGCCTATTCGAAGAGCCAGATTCGCGACCATCTTGCCGCCTGCAAGTGTCAAGACTATGGTGCGCCGCTCACATCCGCGCCGGAAGCCGGCGCGGGCCAATCAATCCACGTCGCCTGCAAGGCATCCGGGAGTCCACATCATGTTCAGAGGGTCAATGACCGCGCTCGTCACGCCGTTCACGCGGGATGGCGCGCTGGACAAAGACGCCTTCAGACGCCTTGTGGAATGGCAGATCGAGGAAGGCACGAACGGTCTGGTGCCCGTCGGCACGACAGGCGAGTCCCCGACGCTGTCGCATGCCGAGCACCGCGAGGTCGTCGAACTGTGCGTCGAGGTGGCGGCCGGGCGCGTGCCGGTGGTCGCCGGGGCGGGCTCCAACAACACGGCCGAAGCCGTAGAACTCGCGCGTCATGCCGAGAAGGTCGGCGCGGATGCGGTGCTGGTCGTCACGCCGTACTACAACAAGCCGACGCAGCGCGGCCTCTATGCTCATTTTTCCACAATCGCGCGGGCCATCTCGCTGCCTATCATCATCTACAACATTCCGCCGCGTTCGGTCATCGACATGACGCCGGAGACGATGGGCCGGCTGGCCGGCGAGTTTTCCAACATCGTCGGCGTGAAGGACGCGACCGGCAAGATCGAGCGCGTCTCGGAGCAGCGCATCACCTGCGGCAAGGATTTCATCCAGCTGTCCGGCGAGGACGCATCGGCGCTGGGCTTCAATGCCCATGGCGGCGTTGGCGCAATCTCGGTCACGTCGAACGTCGCTCCCAGGCTCTGCGCGACGTTTCAGGCCGCCACGCTGGCGGGCGACAGGGATGCGGCGCTTGAGTTGCAAGACAGGTTGATGCCGCTGCACAAGGCGCTCTTCATCGAGCCCGGCGTTTCAGGCACCAAATATGCGCTTTCGCGCCTGGGCCGGATCGAGAATCACGTCCGCTCTCCGCTCGTGACTGTCGAGAGTTCGACGGCCGAACGAATCGACGCGGCTCTCATCCACGCCGGACTGCTTAACTGAACAATTCGAAGCGGATAGGACGACGCCTTCAATCGCGAGGCGCGTTGTCCTATATGTGCGTACACCATGGCCAAGGATAGCAAGACAAATAACGGCAAGACCGTCGCCGAGAACCGCAAGGCGCGCTTCGCCTATGAGGTGGTGGACACCTATGAGGCGGGGCTGGTGCTGACCGGCACCGAGGTGAAGTCGCTGCGCGAAGGGCAGGCCAACATCCAGGAATCCTACGCTTCGGCCGAGGGTGGGGAAATCTGGCTGATAAATTCATACCTGCCGGAATATCTTCAGGGAAACCGCTTCAACCACGAGCCCCGCCGCAGGCGCAAGCTGCTTCTCAACAAGAAGGAGATGGCGAGGCTGGCGCAGGCGGTGGACCGCGAGGGCATGACCATGGTGCCTCTCAAGATCTACTTCAACGATCGCGGCCGCGCCAAGCTGTTGCTGGCCGTCGCGCGCGGCAAGAAGCTGCACGACAAGCGCGAGACGGAAAAACAGCGCGACTGGGCCCGCGAAAAGGGCCGGCTGCTCAAGGCGCACGGATAGGCGCGAGGGGGCGGCGGCTGGCCGTCTCGTCACTGTCTTCTTGTCGGGCAAGAAGACGTCGCGATATCTATGCTGGTCGGGTCCGGGCGCCACCGTATGGACGATTGACTCAATTCTGGCACGACCTCACTATCCCTTCGATCATCTGAGGGCCACTGCATGCTGTCGGATGCGATTGGGGCGATGCTGCCCGCAATTCTGGCCGTCGCGCTCACACCTATCCAACTGGTGGGTGTCGTGGTGGTGCTGGGCAGGCGTCACGCCAGCACAGGCGGCTGGGCCTTTCTGACCGGCTGGCTTGCTGGTTTGACCGCGGTGACGGTTGCCGCGATCCTGCTTGTTGACCAGCTTGGAGAAAGCGGCCGAACGCCGACGCCGTTCGTTCACTGGCTGCAAATCGCCTTGGGCCTCGTGCTGGTGTGGATGGCGGTCCGCCTCTACTGGAAGCATCCGGCGCATGAAACCGAGCCGCAGCCGCCGAAATGGCTTGCCGCCATCGGGGAGGCCAGCCATGCTCGGGCGCTGGCAGTGGGCGCGTCGATGGCGCTGGGTAACCCTAAAATTCTTGCGCTGGTCGTCGCCGCTATGACGTCGCTGGCCTATTTGAACCCGTCGGTGCTGCAGATCGCAGTGGTGTCGATCGTGTTTGTGCTGCTGGCTTCGGCCCCGATCATCGCCATTGTCGCGGCCCATGGGGTCGGCGGCGAAAAAGCAGATGCCCGCATCGAAAATCTGAAGGGATTCCTTTTGCGCAACAGCAACCTTATTATGGCGATAGTCTTCGCGATGCTCGGGGTGAGCATTCTCGGCAAGGGAATTGCAGGCATCCGATAGGCTAGGCGAAACGTCTTCCGCTGGCCCGAAAGGGTCTACCGTTCATGGTCCAGAAATTCGCGTATATCCGCGAAAACGCTGACGAACATTTCCTCCGTCAGTCGTCCGGTGTTGGTGTTGTAGCGCGAGCAGTGATAGCTGGAAAACAGCCTTACCGCGCCCGCGTCCTTCGCTGCGCCATGGCCGAACGGATATTCCGCCACGCGCTGGCCAAGCGCGCGAACCGTAGACTGATGTGCGATCGTGCCGAGCGCGAGGATGGCCCGCAGGTTGGGGAAGCGGTTGATCGTCGGCGTGAGGAAGTTGCGACAGGTGGCGATCTCCGCGCCGACCGGCTTGTTTTCGGGCGGCACGCAGCGCACCGCGTTGGTCAGCGCCGTCTCGATCAGTTGGACGCCGTCGTCCGGCCGCGCCTTGAACTCGCCGCTCGAAAAGCCGAAGCGCGAGAGCGTGGAATAGAGGAGGTCGCCTGCATAGTCGCCGGTGAACGGGCGGCCGGTTCGGTTGGCCCCGCGCAGGCCCGGCGCAAGCCCGACGATCAGGAACCGCACGCTCTCGTCGCCGTCACGGGAAGCGAAGGTCGGCACCGGTGCGTTGAACCATTGCGGCTCTTTCGAGCGCCAGAGCGCGATGAAGTCGTGGAGGCGAGGGCACAGCGCGCAGTCGCGCGACGGCTCCGAAAGGCCGGCCAAAGGCAGCGTCATCACAAATCGTCTTCGTCGTATTCCGGTTCGGGATCGACGCGCCGCGCAGGGCGCTCGCTCGGATCGCGCCCGATGTCGTTCCTCAACGACACGAGGTCGATGAAGTGGTCGGCCTGGCGGCGAAGGTCGTCGGAAATCATCGGCGGCTGAGAACTCATGGTCGAGACGATGGAGACCTTGCGGCCCTTGCGCTGCAAGGCTTCGACCAGGGTGCGGAAATCGCCGTCGCCCGAGAATATGACGTAGTGATCGACGACGTCGGCAAGCTCGAGAGCATCGACGGTGAGCTCGATATCCATGTTGCCCTTGATCTTGCGGCGGCCGGTCGAGTCGGTGAATTCCTTGGCCGGCTTGGTCACGACCTTGTAGCCGTTGTAGTCGAGCCAGTCGATAAGCGGACGGATGGACGAGTATTCCTGATCTTCCACCAGCGCCGTGTAGTAATAGGCGCGCAGGAGATAGCCGCGTTTCTGGAAGCTGGCCAGAAGTTTTCGATAGTCGATGTCGAAACCGAGGGAGCGGGAGGTTGCGTAGAGATTGGCTCCGTCGATGAAAAGCGCGATCTTTTCGCGTGGGTCGAACATTCTCAAATATCCCTGTTCGGCAATAAGCGGCGTCGAAAAAACTCTGCAGGCAGCTACGCGATGCGAAATCACCAATGCTGTCCGGCTGCAATAAATTGAGATAACGCTGCGTCGTATCCATTCCAAGGCCGGGCCGGATATTCTCTCGGGGTTTCGTTCACGATTTTGAGAACGATCGCTACTCGCGCATGTCCTGCTTGACCTTTCAGCGGCTGGAAGGTGCACGACATCATCCTTCACGGACCGAAGGAGGTTGCAATGATCCGTTTCCTTTCGCTTGTCGGCGCTGCCGGTCTTACCGCCGGCGTGGCGCTGTTTCCCGCGCAGGCCCAGATGGGCCATGGCGGCCATATGGGAGATGGAGGCGCATCCCACTCCTATATGCAGGCTATGAAGAGCATGCATGACGGCATGGCCGGCATGGAACTCACCGGCAAGCCGGGCGTCGATTTCGCGCTGATGATGATCCCCCACCATCAGAGCGCGATCGACATGGCGAAAGCCTATCTGGAAAGCGGCGAGGACGATGCGGAACTGACCAGGCTGTCCGAGGAGATCATCGCCGCACAGGAAGGTGAGATCGCCTTCCTCAAGGACTGGCTGGCGAAAAACAGGCAGTAGGGCGTTCCCATCGGCGTTTTGGCGGCATCATGCGCGCCCATGCGCATGATGCTTGTTTTTCGGCGCGGTTCGCGATAAGGACCAGCCAAACTCTCCGACAATTCCACCAATGAAAGGGGCAATGAATGGCCCGCGTTACCGTTGAGGATTGCATCGACAAGGTCGAGAACCGCTTCGAGCTGGTTCTGCTTGCCGGACACCGCGCCCGCCAGATCTCGCAGGGCGCGCAGATCACCGTCGACCGCGACAACGACAAGAACCCGGTGGTGGCGCTTCGCGAGATCGCCGACGAGACGCTTGCGCCCGGCGATCTGAAGGAAGACCTGATCCACTCGCTGCAGAAGCATGTAGAGGTCGATGAGCCGGAAGCTGTCGATGCACCCGAGCTTACCGATGCGTCCGCGCCTGCCGTTGCTGCCGAAGCCGAAGGCGACGACGACAACATCGCATTCGACCGGATGACGGAAGAAGACCTGCTCGCCGGCATCGAAGGCTTGGTCGCACCGGAAAAAAGCGACGATTTCTGATTGCTGGACCATCGGCAGCCACTTTATCGGCCGTCGAATCGTGTCTATCTAGAAACATGCGCCCGCGAGCCCGCGCGGCGCATGTCTTCGTTTGAGCGACAGGATTTCCGCCCATGATGCGTCAGTACGAGCTTGTCGAGCGCGTTCAGCGCTACAAGCCTGACGTCAACGAGGCGCTGCTCAACAAGGCCTACGTCTATGCCATGCAGAAGCATGGCCACCAGAAGCGGGCATCGGGCGATCCCTATTTCTCGCATCCGCTGGAAGTCGCCGCCATCCTCACCGACATGCGCATGGACGAGGCGACGATTGCGGTCGCGCTCCTCCACGACACGATAGAGGACACCAGCGCCACGAGGCAGGAGATCGATACGCTTTTCGGCCCCGACATGGGCAAGCTTGTCGAGGGGCTGACCAAGCTCAAGAAGCTCGATCTCGTCTCCAAGAAGGCCGAGCAGGCGGAAAACCTGCGCAAGCTGCTGCTGGCGATCTCCGACGACGTGCGCGTGCTGCTGGTCAAGCTGGCCGACCGCCTCCACAACATGCGAACCCTCGACCACATGCGCCCCGACAAGCGGCTGCGCATCGCCGAGGAGACGATGGACATCTATGCGCCGCTGGCCGGCCGCATGGGCATGCAGGACATGCGCGAGGAACTGGAGGAGCTTGCCTTCCGCTACATCAACCCCGAGGCGCACAAGGCCGTCACGGAGAGGCTGGCCGAGTTTTTCGAGCGCAACAAGGGGGTCGTCGGCGAGATCGAGCAGGCGCTTTCCGAGCTGTTCGTGGAACACGCGCTCTATGCGGAGGTGAAAAGCCGCCGCAAGAAGCCGTGGTCTGTCTTCCGCAAGATGGAAACCAAGGCCATCTCGTTCGAGCAGCTTTCCGACCTCATCGGGTTTCGCGTCATCCTTGCCAATCTCGAAGATTGCTATCGGGCGCTGGGCGCCATCCACGTCAAGTGGTCGATGGTGCCTGGCCGCTTCAAGGATTATATCTCGACGCCGAAGCAGAACGACTACCGGTCGATCCACACCACCATCGTCGGCCCGTCGCGCCAGCGCGTCGAACTGCAGATACGCACGCAGGCCATGGACGCTGTTGCCGAATACGGCGTCGCCGCCCATTCGATCTACAAGGACCATGGCAACAAGCCTAACGGCGCGGGCCATGCCATCTCCAAGGACACCAACGCCTATGCATGGCTGCGCCAGACCATCGAGGCGCTCGCGGAAGGCGACAACCCCGAAGAGTTCCTGGAAAACACCAAGCTGGAGCTGTTCCAGGACCAGGTCTTCGCCTTCACGCCCAAGGGCCGTCTGATCGCGCTGCCGCGCGGGGCTACCCCCATCGACTTCGCCTATGCGGTCCACACGGATGTCGGCGACACCTGCGTGGGCGCCAAGGTCAACGGCCGCATCATGCCGCTGATGACCGAGCTGAAGAACGGCGACGAGGTCGAGATCATCAGGTCGAAGGCGCAGGTGCCGCCTGCTGCCTGGGAATCCATCGTAGTGACCGGCAAGGCGCGCTCCGCGATCCGCCGTGCCACGCGCAACGCGATCCGCAAGCAGTATACCGGGCTAGGCACATGCATTCTCGAACGCGCCTTCGAGCGCGCCGGCAAGACGTTCTCGAAGGAGCAGATCAAGCCCGTGCTGCACCGGCTGGCGCGCAAGGAGGTTGAAGACGTGCTGGCGGCCGTGGGGCGTGGCGAGCTTTCGTCTCCCGACGTACTCAAGGCGGTGTTTCCCGAGCACAAGGAAGATCGCGTCGCCCAGTCGCCCAAGCCGCGCGAGGAGGGGTGGTTCAACCTGCGCAACGCGGCGGGCATGCTGTTCCAGATTCCCGGCATGTCGTCTTCGCGCAAGAGCCGCAAGACCGGGGACACGGGCAAGGGCGGCGCGGTGCCGATCCGCGGCGTGCGCGGCGACCTGCCGGTTTCGTTTGCGCCCGAGGGCGCGGTGCCGGGCGACCGCATCGTCGGCATCATGCAGCCGGGTTCGGGCATCACCATCTATCCGATCCAGTCGCCGTCGCTGACGGCCTTCGACGACCAGCCGGAGCGCTGGATCGACGTGCGCTGGGACATCGACGAAGACATGAAGGAGCGCTTTCCCGCCCGCGTCTCCGTCACCGCCATCAACGAGCCGGGGTCGCTTGCCTCGATCGCGCAGACGATCGCCGCCAACGACGCAAACATCCACACGCTTTCGATGGTGCAGACCGCGCCTGACTTCACCGAGATGGTCTTCGACCTGGAAGTGTGGGACCTCAAGCATCTGAACCGGCTGATCTCGCAGCTCAAGGATAACTCCAGCGTCAGCGACGCCAAGCGCGTCAACGGCTGAGAGGCAGGCTCATGATTATCGGGATCGGCAGCGACCTTATCGACATCAGGCGCATCGAAAAGACGCTGGAGAGGCACCCGGAACGCTTTGTCGCGCGCGTTTTCACCGAGATCGAGCAGCAGAAATCCGAGCGCCGCAAGGAGCGCGCGGCCTCCTACGCAAAGCGCTTCGCCGCCAAGGAGGCATGTTCCAAGGCGCTGGGCACCGGCTTTTCGCGGGGCGTGTTCTGGCGCGACATGGGCGTGGTCAACCTGCCAGGCGGCAAGCCGACCATGGAACTGACGGGCGGCGCGGCAAAAAGGCTGGCCGAAATGCTGCCCGCCGGACACGAGGCCTTCGTGCACGTCACCATTACCGACGACTTCCCGCTGGCGCAGGCCTTCGTCATCATCGAGGCGCGGCCTTTGGCCTGAGCGTCTATGCGTTGCCCGGTGCCGCTCAAGCGGCTATGAGGGGCCAACCGAACAGAGGACTACATGAGCGTGGCCGATAAATCGCAGAAGAAATCCGGCGGACTTGGCGAAACCGTCAGCGTCATCGTGCAGGCGCTGCTGCTTGCGCTGGTGATCCGGACCTTCCTGTTCCAGCCGTTCTCCATCCCGTCGGGTTCGATGCGGCCGACGCTGCTCGAAGGCGACTACCTGTTCGTCACCAAATGGGCCTACGGCTATTCGAAGCACTCGCTGCCGTTTTCGCCCAATGTGTTCGAAGGCCGCCTGTTCGGCAGCGCGCCGGAGCGCGGCGACGTCGCGGTGTTCAAGTTTCCGCCGAACCCCTCGCTCGACTACATCAAGCGCGTGATCGGCCTGCCGGGCGACACGGTGCAGATGCGCAACGGCCAGCTCTACATCAATGGCGAGCCCGTGCAGCGCGACAAGGTGGGCGAGATCGACAATCCCGACATCACCGAGATGAACCGCCCGGTGGAAGTGTGGCGCGAAACGCTGCCCAACGGCGTCTCCTACGACACGCTCGACCTCACGCCCGACGGCATCGGCGACAACACCCGTGAGTTCGTGGTGCCCGCCGGCCACTATTTCATGATGGGCGACAACCGCGACAACTCGACCGACAGCCGCTTCAACGTCGGCTTCGTGCCGGAGGACCATCTGGTCGGTCGCGCCAACATCATCTTCTTCTCCATCGCCGGCGGCGCGAGCCCGCTGGAGGTGTGGCGGTGGCCTAGCGAAATGCGGCCCTCGCGCATCTTCTCGATGGTCAGGTAGAAACGGTCATGGCGTGATGGCCGCGAAACCCAGGAACGGGCCGGAGTTGGTTGCCGCGATTGAGGCGATCACCGGGCACGCATTTGCCGATGTGGGCCTGCTGCGCCGCGCGTTGACCCATGCCAGCGCCAAGGGCGCGCAGGGCAGCGACTACCAGCGCCTCGAGTTCCTCGGCGACCGGGTGCTCGGGCTGGTTGTCGCTCAGATGGTGTTCGAGGCGCACCCGCGCGCACCGGAAGGCGAGCTTTCGCTGCGGCTGAACGCGCTGGTGAACGCCGAGACGCTGGCCGAGATCGCCGACGAGTTGGGCCTTTCCGACCTCATCCTCGCCGGCAGCGAACTGCGCACGCTCACCGGACGGAAGCGCGTCAACCTCCGTGCCGACGTGATGGAGGCCGTCATAGCGGCGGTCTATCTCGAAGGCGGGCTGGAAACGGCACGAAGCTTCATCCGCCGCCACTGGGACGGCCGCTCGAAAGCGCCGACGGCGGCGCGGCGCGACGCCAAGACGGAACTTCAGGAATGGGCACATCAGGTGGCGAAAGCCTCGCCGCTCTATGTGATCGACAAGCGCGAAGGACCGGATCATGATCCCATCTTCGAGGTTTCCGTGCGCATAGCAGGGCTGGCGCCGGCAACCGGCTGCGGCCGCTCCAAGCGCGAGGCCGAGCAGGCAGCGGCCGCGGCCATATTGGCGCGTGAAGGTGTATGGCACGAGGAAGCGGGCGCATGACCGAAGAAACCATGGACACACCGCAGACGCGTTCCGGCTTCGTCGCGCTGATCGGCGCTCCCAATGCGGGCAAATCCACTCTGGTGAACCAGCTTGTAGGCGCGAAGGTCTCCATCGTCACCCACAAGGTGCAGACGACGCGAGCCGTGGTGCGAGGCATCGCCACGCATGACAACGCGCAGATCGTGTTGGTGGACACCCCAGGCATCTTCAAGCCGCGCCGCAGGCTGGACGAGGCGATGGTGACCACCGCGTGGGGCGGAGCGAAGGACGCCGACATCGTCGTGGTGCTGATCGACGCCGAGCGCGGCATAAGGGGCGATGCCGAGGCGATCCTCGAAAACCTGGCGAATGTGCGCCAGCCGAAGCTATTGGTGCTCAACAAGGTGGACCGGGTGAAGCCGGAAAACCTGCTCAAGCTGACGCAGGACGCCAACGGCCGCGCCGAGTTCGAGCGCACCTTCATGATTTCAGCGTTGACCGGCTCCGGCTGCAAGGATTTGCTCGACTTCCTTGCGCAACGCCTGCCCGAAGGGCCTTGGTACTATCCCGAGGACCAGATTTCCGACCTGCCGATGCGCCAGCTGGCGGCGGAGGTGACGCGCGAAAAGCTCTATCTGCGCCTGCATCAGGAACTGCCTTACTCCTCTCACGTCGAAACCGAGAAGTGGGAGGAAAAGAAGGACGGTTCGGTCCGCATCGAACAGGTCATCTATGTCGAGCGCGACAGCCAGAAGAAGATCGTGCTCGGCCACAAGGGCGAGACGATCCGCGCGATAGGGCAGGCCGCCCGCAAGGAAATCGGCGAGATGCTGGAACAGCCGGTCCACCTTTTCCTGTTCGTCAAGGTGCGCGAAAACTGGGTCAACGATCCCGAACGCTACCGCGAGATGGGGCTGGAATTTCCGCGCTAGGTTTTCCGGGTTTCGAGCACTTTCTCGAACCAGAAATCGGCGTAGGGGTTATCGTTGTAGCGCTCAATTGCCTCGTAGCCGGCCTTGCCATAGAGCGCTTGTGCCTCGCCAAGACTGCGGTTGGTATCGAGGCGGATGCGCTGAACATTGCTGCCCGCTGCCAAAGTCTCCAGCGACTCGAGTAGCCGCCGGGCGATGCCGAGCCCGCGTGCATCAGGTGAGACCCACATACGCTTGATCTCGGCGGTCTCGGTGTCGAGCTTCTTCAGCATGCCGCAGCCGACCGCTAAGCCATCCAGCCGCGCGACGAGGAACATGCTTTCGTCGTCCGGCGTAGGCGTACCGGCATAGCCGCCATTGTCAGGGTCAAAGCCTTCTTCGAAACGCTCCGACAGTTCCCGGAAATATGCTTCCACGCAGACGCGAGCGTCTTGGCTGTCGGCGGACTCCGGTGCGATGGAGACCGAGGCGGCTGCCATCAGCGTTTCGACCTCCGCCATCGCGGAAACAAGCCGTTGCCTCTGCGCATCCGATAGTGGTTGCAGGAGGGAATAGGCAAATTCGTCCGACATCCGATCGTAGGCATGCCATTCCTCGAACCCTCGCGGGGTCAGTGTCAAACGCCGGCGGCGGCGGTCCTCCGGATCGTCCTCGATCGCGACGAGACCCTGTGAGGCAAGGGATTTCAGGAGCCGGCTCATATAGCCCGAATCGAGGCTCAGCCGGTCGCGCAGGGCGCTGAGGTCGGCGCCGTGCGGTCCGATTTCAAACAGCAGCCGCGCCTGCCCTAACGGCCGGCCGCGACCCAGATAGCTGCCGTCGAGCAGACCTGTGCGTAGGGTGACGCGGCGGTTGAAGCTGCGAACGCGTTGTGATTGATAGATATCCATTCTCTGACTTTAGTCAGAGAATTTGAGTTGGCAAGAGGATGCGCCATGGCGCTTGAATTCCGCCGCACCTTGGTGGAAGGCTCCGCTGCATGGAATGGCGCGACGAGGGAATCATTCTCGGTACGAGGAAGCACGGCGAAAGCAGCGCCATCCTCGAGGTGATGACGCGCGCCCACGGCCGGCACCTCGGAATGGTGCGCGGCGGCCGCTCGCGGCGGATGCAACCGCTGCTCCAGCCAGGCAACCGCGTCGATCTGATCTGGCGCGCACGGCTGGACGAGCATCTGGGGCTCTATCAGGTCGAGGGGCTGGAGTCGCACGCGGCAAGGCTCTTCGATAGCGCCTGCGCGGTCTATGGCCTCCAGACACTGGCTGCGCATCTGCGCCTGCTGCCCGAGCGCGACCCGCACGCAAACCTTTACGAGACGCTCAATCTGCTACTGGCCCATCTCGAAGATCCCGCTGCCGCGGGCGAACTCATCGTGCGCTTCGAGCTGCTGGTGCTGGACGAACTGGGTTTCGGCCTCGACCTCACACGATGCGCGGCGACCAACGCGCGCGAAGACCTCGTCTATGTGTCGCCCAAATCGGGCCGGGCTGTAAGCCGCGAGGCCGGCGCTCCGTGGGCGGACCGGATGCTCGCGTTACCGGCCTTCCTCAGGCGTGGCTCGGGCCTTCGCGCCGATCTCGCGTCGATGGAAGACGCCTTCCGGCTGACGGGGTTCTTCTTTGCGCGCCACGTCTACGAACCGCGCGGCATGGATGCGCCGGAGGCCCGCGCGGGCTTCCTTGCGGCGCTGCGCAAGCATCTATCATCCCAAGACAATGGAGAGCACGCCGCATGAGCGCAGTCGAACTATTCCCCGGCCACGTCGCAAGGCTTGGATTGGGGGCGATCCCGCACGCGGATATCGGCGAGTTTACCGGACTGGAACTGCTTCAGCGCGTCATCGACGGTGACTATCCGGCTCCCTCCATTGCCGCCCGGATGAACTTCGCGCTGGTCGAGATCGGCGAGGGCAGGGCGGTTTTCAAGGGGCTTGCCAGCGAGCGGCACCTGAACCCTCTGGGCGGTGTGCACGGTGGCTGGGCCGCCACCATCATGGACTCTGCGCTTGGCTGCTGCATCCACACGTTGCTGGGCAAGGGCGAAGCCTATTCGACCGCCGAGATGAAGATCAACTACACCCGGCCGATCACGCCGCAGACAGGCATCGTCGCCTGCGAGGGCAAGGTGGTTCACAAGGGGAGGACGCTGGCCGTCTCCGAAGCGCGTCTGACGGATGCCAACGGGAGGCTGCTGGCCTTCGGCACGGAAACCTGCTCGATCTTTCCCTTGGCAAACCTCGCGCCGCGCTGAGGGCAGCGCGAAGATCTTACTCCGCAGCTGCCAGCGTCGGCCGGTCCACCGGCTTTTCCTGGATCGGCCAGTGCACGATCGCGGCGAACAGGCCCAGCAGCACGCCCAGCCACCACACCGGATCGTAGGTGCCGAAAGCGTCGTAGAGATATCCGCCCAGCCAGACGCCGAGGAACGAGCCGATCTGGTGCGAGAAGAAGACGACCCCGCCCAGCATGCCCAGATGCCTGGTGCCGAACATGATCGCAACAAGCGAATTGGTAGGCGGCACCGTGGAGAGCCACAGCAGCCCCATGATGATCGAGAAGGTGATGACGGTCGCCGGTGTCTGCGGCAGCAGCAGGAAGGCCGTCACCAGCACCGAGCGGCCGAGATAAATCCACACCAGGAACATCGGCTTGGAATAGCGCTGGCCGATATAGCCCGCCGAAAGCGAGCCGATGATGTTGAAGAAGCCGATCAGCGCCAGCGCGATGACCGCGTAGCGGGCCTCAATCCCGATATCCGAGATGTAGGCAGGGAAATGCGCGGTGATGAAGGCGACCTGAAAGCCGCAGACGAAGAAGCCCGAAAACAGCAATATGTAGCTGCGGTGCGCCAGCGCCTCCCGCAGGGCCTCGCCCGCCGTCTGCTGGAACACGGCCTGCTGTGCCGACCCGCTCGACGAGTTGCCGCGCAGCGGGGCCGCAAGCACGGGAATGATGAGCATCATCACGCTCATCACGACCAACGTGTCATACCATCCATAGGCCGAGATCAGGCCCTGGCTCAGCGGTGCGAACAGGAACATGCCGGCCGAGCCGGCCGCCGTGCCGAGCCCGAAGACGAAGCTGCGCTGCTCGGGCGCGACGTTGCGAGCAAAGGCCGCAAGCACGATGCCGAACGAGCCGGAGGCAACGCCGAGGCCCACCAGCAGTCCGCCGCCGATATGCAGCATGGTGGCGGACGTCGCCATCGCCATCATCACGAGGCCGGCGGCATACATGACGCCCGACAGGGCAAGCACGCGCCACGTGCCGTACTTGTCGGCCAGCGCGCCGAAGATCGGTGTGCCGATGCCCCAGGCAAGGTTCTGTATCGCCATGGCAAGGCCGAAAGTCGTGCGGTCCCAGCCCTTTTCGGCCAGCATCGGCAGCTGGAAGAAACCCATCGCCGAACGCGGCCCGAAGGTGAGAGCCGCGATGAGGCAGCCGCATATGATGATGAGCCACGGCAGGCTCGGCGCACCGGACTTGGCGGAAACGGACTGGCTCATGCGAAGAATCCCCGGAAACTGGAGGGGCAAGCTAGTCCAAAACCGGATCGCGCGGAAATAAATAGAAACGATTATCGCTTCAATTCTGTTGAGGCTTGAACAATCGGCGGGCTTGCCGTGTCAGTTGAACGGGCTTTCGTGGCCCGGTGGCAGCGGCAACTGGCCCGGCTTGTCGCCGAAACCGCGCAGGATGTGCTGCTGCGGAACCGGTATCGGCTCCGGCGGCAGGATAACCGTCGACGAGCTGCCACCCACGGACGGGTAGACCAGCGGCGGCACGACTTGCACGCTGGGGCGTCCGACACGAAGCTGCGTAGAGGGCAGGGGCGGACGCGGCACCGCTATGGCTGCGCCAGCCTGCAAGCTGTCGGCGCGCAGGCCGGGGTTGGCGCTGCGCAGCGTCTCGACGCTGATGCCGCAGGCACGCGCGATGGACGAGAGCGTGTCGCCATAGGAAATCGTCACCCGCGCCGGACAGGCGGCGTGCGCCACTGTCAACGTGCCGGACCAAAGACCAAGGCCAAGCGCTGCGGCAACAAAGGCTCTGTTCATGGTCCGACCCTATCACACAACAACCTGCGTCCTAACTCTGCTCGCGCTCCGTCTGCTGCGGCAACGCGGTCCCTTGCGGGATATAGCGGACCTCGCTTTGGGGGTAGGGGATGGTGAGCCCCGCTGCTTCGATGGCCAGCTTGGTAGCCTTGGTCAGTTCCAGTTTGCTGCCCCACCAGTTCGACGTCGCGGTCCAGAAACGGACCTTGAGATTGACAGAGCTGTCGGCCAGCGAATCGACAAATACGGCTGGTGCCGGATCTGCCAGAACGCGCTCGTCGCTTGCAATGAGGTCGCGGATCGTCTTCTGCGCAAGGTCGATGTCGTCTTCATAGGCGATGCCGACGACGAACTCGACCATTCGCATCGTGTTGCGACTGAAATTCTTGACGGGTGTGTTCCAGAGCTGGCTGTTGGGCGACAGCACGTAGATGCCGTCATAGGTTTTCAGCTCGGTAGCAAACAGGCCGATCTCCTGGATGGTGCCTGCGACGTTGCCGGTGTCGATATACTCGCCGACGCGGAATGGGCGCAGCGCCAGAAGCATGATGCCGGCGGCGATGTTCTGCAGTGTGCCCTGCAGGGCGAGGCCGATTGCGAGGCCGACTGCACCCAGTGCCGCGATGATGCTGGCGGTCTGCACGCCGAACTGTGCCAGCACGGTGACGCCAACGAGTACTAGCAATGCGTAGCGCGCGACCTTGGAAAAGAACTTCCGCAGCGTCTCATCGAAGCCGCGGAACCGGCCCAGCCCCGCATAAATCGACCGCTCGACGACGTTGGACACGATATAGCCTGCGACAAGCAGGATGATCGCGCCGATGAATGAGAAGGAATAAGTGACGGCGAGCTGGCTGGCCTGCTGAATGGCGGCCTGTCCGGCGTCCACCATCTCGGCGGTTCTGATCTGAAGTTCGTCCATGCTTTCCTCTGTCCGCTCAGGTATCCCCTGAAAACAAATGGGCGAGGACGGAGGAGGTTGCCCCGTCTCGCGGCAAAGCGATGCCTGCTATCGACCGCGCAGGGTCTCGATGGCCGCGAAGCGCGCGGCAAAGGCATCCTGTACCGTCTTCGCGGCTCCGGGCTCCAGCGTCAACCCGTGGGCGGAAAAACCACGCGGCCGGCCGAAGAACCGCGCCGCTTCCGCTTCGGAAAAGCCGGCAAGACGTGTCGCCTCGAACCATGCGGCGATCTGATCGGCGCGCTTGATGGTCTTCTTCAGCTTTTCCGGCAGGTCGGCCGGCAGCGAGAAGCGCAGATGGATGGCGCGCTGCAGCCGCTTCTCCACCTCCTTGTAGCCTCCGCCCACCACGGATTTGAACGGTGATATCATGTCGCCTATGACGTATTCGGGTGCATCGTGGAGGAGCGCGGCGAGCCGCTCGTCTGGCTCGCAGGCCGGCACGAGGCGCAGGAAAATCTCCTCCACCAGCATCGAATGTTGCGCCACCGAAAAAGCGTGGTCGCCATGGGTCTGACCGTTCCAGCGCGCCACGCGCGCAAGGCCGTGCGCAATGTCGGTGATCTCGACATCCAGCGGCGAGGGATCGAGCAAGTCCAGCCTGCGGCCCGACAGCATGCGCTGCCAAGCACGCGGCGGCGCGGATGCCTTGTCGGCCATCACTCCTGCTCCGTGCCGGACTTGTCTTCAGGCAGCTTGTAGACTGCCCAGCCGGGTATGGAGAGCGTGACGGGAACGTCACCGGCGGTGATTTCCTGCCCGGCGTCCAGCGCATCCTTCACCCTATCGATGCGCACGATGGCGACGCCATCCAGCCCCACCGCGCTTCCGAGCGATCCGATCGCGCGGTCGTTCGCGCGGATGTCGGTGCCGGTGGCGGGAAGGTCTTGCGCACCCTTTACGATCATGACGCGGCGGCGCGCTGTGCCCCGATGCTGCATGCGCGAAACCACTTCCTGCCCGACATAGCAGCCCTTCTTGAACCCGACGCCGCCGGTTTCGTCGAGCAGCACATCGTGCGGGAAGGCGTCGGAGAGCGCGTAGTCGGACCCGCTTTCGGCAATGCCGTGGGCGATGCGCAGGTGCGTCCACGTGTCGGCCGGGAGGTGAGGTCCACTTGCCCCGTACCGCCGACAAACGCCGGCATCGGCAGGGAATCGGCGATCGGCGAGCCAGCCCGAATCGTTTTCGGCGGCAGGTGAATCGGATTGTGAAGAACCGGAATCATCGTCCCACGAAACGGAAACAAGCGCTTGATCTGGCGAGGAAATCTCGACCTTGGCGCGAAGCTTGTAGAGCATCAGCCTACGCCTGAAATCCTCCGCGACATCGGCGCGGCAGTCGAGCCGAAAGTCGGCATTCGCGTCTCGCGAGATCAGGAAGTCGAACAGGATCTTGCCTTGCGGCGTCAGCAGGGCGCCCGGCTTGACCTCGCCCGGTGCAAGCTGGTCGAGGTCAGTAGTCAGGAGATTCTGCAGGAAATGCTCGGCGTCAGCCCCGCTGATCTGGATGACGGTGCGGTCGGCAAGCTGAAGGGTCGGCATGGGAAATCGCGCTCTGGCTGGCTGAAGGTCAGCCATTAGGTAAGCCGCGTCGGCGAGCCGGGCAAGAGCGAACGAGGATGCGACGCCCTCAGTCGCCCGCCACAAAGAACAGCCAGCGCCCCTCGGGCGAGATGCCCGCGCGGTAGAAGATGTAGGCGCCGTAGTTCTTCATGTCCTCATAGTCGCCGGCGGTCACCAGCTTGAAGAGCTCGACCCTTTGCCTGCTGTCGAGCTGTTCGAGCGGAACCGCGAAGAAGTACGGCCAGACATACATCTCGCCCGTCTCGCCGTTCTCGTCGAGATGCACGAAACCCGCAGCCAGTACCTCGTAGAGGATCGCCAGTATCTCTTGGCCTTCGTCGTCGCCGGACAGCCCGCGCAGGAATTCGACAGGATCGCCGGAGATGCTGCCGAGCGAAAGCTGAGTGCCGTCGTCGCCTCCGCTGATGAGCGGGCGCAACTGCTCGATGTCGCCGGTGAGGCACGCTTCCATGATGAGCGCCCGCATGCGCCGCACCGGCTCGGGCAGCTGTTCGACGTCGTAGATGACCTCGGGCGCGGCGTCTTCGGTCGCGTCGGCTGGATCGGTCGCGGAAGACGGATCGCGGGGGATCACAACGGGATCGGGAAGCGGAACGGGTGTGCCGCCTGGGGACGGGGCCGCCTCCGTGCCTTCGACGGGGGGCAGGGTTTCGCGCTGGATTTCGCCGGAGCCGCCACTCTCTTCCTCGGAGATGGGCACATCCTCGCGCGGGATTTCGCTCAGCGCCAGCGCGGGCGAAGCCCACGGCGCGCTCATCAGGGCATAGAGCCCCGCCGCAGCGCCGAGCCGCACCGCATTGCTTTTCCGATATAGATCAAGGCAGGCCGTCATATGCCGTGGTCGCTCCCTCGCAGAGTGCCAGCTTCAGGCCCAATATAGTGCAAAACGCCGGGCCGCGAGTTGCGGCGCAGCAACGCTTCGAAAGAAACGGCTCAGTGGATGCGCAACTCGGGGTCGAATTCGCCGGCGACGAGGCGTTCGCGCATCCGCTCCAGCAGCGCCAGCGCACCAGTTTCACCGCTCGTGCGCATCAGTTCGCCCAGCGCGGTGGCGATGGCCGCGTCCGCCATGATGTCGGGCTCGATACCGGCAGCCCGGCCTTCGGCCCATGCGTCTTCATAGCTTTCGACGGCGGTAAGCCGCTTTTCCTCGCGAATCAGCACGTCGATGTCGCTGAGTCCTCGATCCATTCGATCCACCCGTGTCCGGCGCCTCAAAAGATGTGGGCGCGCAGGTTCCCTTTAATGTCCCGTTAAGGCTTCTAGCACAGGAAATGCGGCGCGCACTGCCCCAATTGTTTAAAAGTTAATGTAATCCTACGCAGGATTGAATCGAGGTTAATTGCCGAACCGCGAGGCCGTGTCACGGGTCAGCGCCTCGCCTTCGCGCATGTAGCGGTTGATCGCGGCGACCGCCGAGGCGGTGCACGTCGTATAGGTGCCCTCGAAGCTGCGGTACCCACGATTGAAGCTGGCGATGAAGCGGTCGCGGCGCGTGTCGTCGGGGTTCTCCGCTTCGAGCAACTGCATCATCCGCCCGCGCCAGTCCTGCCCGGTCTCGCCGCACAGATTTCGCAGATAGTGGAGGGAGCCGAGAATCTCGGCCAGCCGCACGAGTTGGCCCTCGAAAGGCGATTCCGCCGCACGCGCGGGCTGCGCCGTCAGAATGGCGGCGGCAAGAATAACGGGCGCGAAGCGGAAGGTTCGGTGCGACATGGCTGGATGTGTCGCGGAAGATCTTGTCGTCCGCAAGGCACTTTCTACTGTGCGGCCTGCGCAATTTTTCGTGCGATCTCGAGTACGGAGCCGGCAAGCGGCAGACGGTCCATTTCATCGACGCTGAGCCACGCCACCGCTGCGGCGTCGTCGCCGGGCCGGACTTCGCCGCCGGCGAAACCGGCCGAATGCACGCTGAGCACGAACTCGATCCGCTCGGGATGATCCTCAGAGACGATCTCGATATCGACGACATGCTCCACGTTCGAAAGCACGGCGCCGGTTTCCTCCATCACTTCCCGGCTTGCCGCCTCGAGCAACGTTTCGCCGTCTTCCACCCTGCCGCCGGGGAATGCGTAGAGCCCCATCGCTGGCGGCCGGCCGCGGCGCACCAGCAGGAAGCGTCCCTCATGGAAGATTGCGACCGAGACGGCGCTGACGGGATCCGGGAACATGCTGCTTGGCTTCTACTCGTCGGATAAAGTGGAGACGACGCTAAAACTGCGGGAAAGCCGCCGGTAAGGCTTGAACGAGGCAGACTGCACGTCCAGATTGCGCGGCCGGGGAAGTAAGCAGGGGGCTTATGTTGTTGTCAAACCAACTTTCACTGGCGTTGCGCCTTTCAACCGTATCGCTGGCGTTTGCCGCGCTGGCTTCGTGCGCCACACTCAACGAAGACGAGTGCCGCAGCGTGGACTGGACGCAGCTCGGGCAGCAGGATGGCGTTGCCGGGCATCCATCCAGCTATATAGACAATCATCGTAGCGCGTGCGCCGAGCACAAGCTGCCGGTGGACGAGCAGCAGTGGAGTGCAGGCTGGGAGCAGGGCATACGCCTGTTCTGCACCCCGCAGAACGGCCTGATCCATGGTCGCGAAGGGCGTTCCTACGCCAATTCGTGCCCGATGGAGGTGAAGACCGATTTCGAGGGCGCATACTCCGTCTCGAAGGCAGTGTACGATGCGCGCAATTCGCGCGACAGGCTGCAGCGCGAACTGGACTCGCTTCTGGATGCGCGCGACAAGGCCGAAAAGCCGGAGGACCGCCAGCGCATCTCGCGCGAGATCGACACCAAGCGGTCCGCAGTGCGGATGGCGGAGCGCCGGCTGTGGGACGCCGAGGGAGACTACGATATCTATGTTGCTTCGCAGGGCATGATGAGACGGTAGAAAATGTGCGGACGCTACGCCCTGACCCACAGTCCCGAGAGCGTGGAAAATGCTCTCGGGGCGGTCGTGGAGGCGTTTCCGCCCCGCTTCAACATTGCGCCCACCCAGCCGATCCTCGTCGTGACGAGCGGGCCGCGCCGCGACCCCGGTTCCAACCAGCCCGACCGTGCCGCGATGCTCGTCCGCTGGGGCTTCATCCCGGACTGGGCGAGGGATGCGGGCCAGTTTCCGCTGCTCATCAATGCCAGGTCGGAAACGGCGGCTACCAAGGCGTCGTTTCGCGCCGCGATGCGCCATCGCCGCGTGCTGATACCTGCTTCCGGCTTCTACGAATGGAAGCGCGCGGGTCGAAAGATTGCTCAGCCGTACTGGGTGCGGCCGCGTGACGGCGGTGTGGTCGCCTTCGGCGGACTGATGGAAACCCACTCCGAGCCGGGCGGAGCGGAAATCGACACCGCTGCGATCCTGACCTGCCCGGCCAACACGCAGATCGCGCATATCCATGATCGGATGCCAGTGGTGGTCCGCCCCGAGCATTTCCAGCGCTGGCTGGACTGCGTGAACAACGAGCCGCGCGACGTAGCCGACATCATGTACCCCGTCGATCCCGGCTTCTTCGATGTGATCCCCGTGTCGGAGAAGGTCAACAAGGTGGCCAACACCGGACCGGATATTCAGGAAACGGCCGAAGTGCCCGAGCCGGCTGGCAAGACCCCGCCAAAGGACCAACTGGATCTGTTCTAGTCCAGCGAGCCGAATTTCGCGCGCTGGCCCATTGCGGCCCGCAACGACGCAAGGCATAGCGCCGACATGGTCTCGCCGCTTGCGCCCGCTTTCTTCTCAGGGTTTTTTCTCGGCCTGTCGCTCATCATCGCGATCGGCGCACAGAACGCGTTTATCCTGCGGCAGGGGCTGCTGCGCCAGCACGTATTCATCCTGTGCCTGATATGCGCCCTTTCGGATGCTCTGCTGATCGCGGCGGGCGTCGCGGGGCTTGGAACGCTGATCGCGACCTCGCCGCGTCTCATCACGGTTGTGACCATCGGCGGCGCGCTGTTCCTGTTCACCTACGCTGCGATCGCGTTTCGCCGCGCCTGGCGACCCCAGGCGCTGCACGCGGCAAAGACGGGCGAAGGAAGCATGAAGGCGGCGGTGGCGGCGTGCCTGGCCTTCACCTTCCTCAACCCGCATGTCTATCTCGATACGGTCGTGCTTCTGGGATCGCTGTCGGCCCAGTTCGAGGGCCGCGCCCGGCTCGTCTACGGCCTTGGCGCGTGCATCGCTTCGTTCGTCTGGTTCTTCGGCCTCGGGTACGGGGCGAGGCTGTTGCAGCCGGTCTTTGCCAGACCGGCGGCGTGGCGCGTGCTCGATATCCTGATCGGGCTGGTTATGACCGCGATCGGGCTTGG
Organism: Neoaquamicrobium microcysteis; assembly: GCF_008180155.1. Taxonomy (GTDB): domain Bacteria; phylum Pseudomonadota; class Alphaproteobacteria; order Rhizobiales; family Rhizobiaceae; genus Aerobium; species Aerobium microcysteis. The sequence continues at coordinate 80,335 of NZ_VSZS01000061.1, forward strand.
CCTGCTACGCAGCCTTTGACTTCGGCTTTTCTTCCTCGTCGCGCTTCTGCGCGCAAACCAATGCAGCAAGCAGGGCAGCCGGGCCGATCTCGCCATAGTGGGCGGTGAGCGCGGCATACTGTGCGCGCTGCGCGCGTTCGCGTTCGGCTTCGAGGGCTGGATGAGCGGTGCGTTGCATCGTTTTACCTATGTCGCCCGGTGGGGCTCGCGTTGAACATCCCTCCGAGATGGTGTCCGAATGGGTCGAAAAGGTGTCTCAGCGCGGGCAATTCCGTGAGTTCCGCCAATGTCTTTGCAGACATGTTTAATAAAATCCTATCAGTTGGCGCGTGTTGCGTTTCGGCCACGCCGAGCTGCGTGCCCAAGCCCTTGACGCAGGCAGGGCGGAGCGCGATAAAGCAGCCGATGAAAACGCCTTTCGCCATTACCGGCATTTGCATTATCGGCTAGCGCTTCGCTGGTCCGGCCGTTTTCGCTCATCCGACAGATACGAGAAAACGCCCCGGCCAGCAGGCCAGGGGAGAGTTTATGTCTGAAACCGTCGGGCAGCTTCGGCTCTACAACACGCTCACGCGGACGAAGGAGGCGTTTGTCCCCATCGATCCCGACAACGTGCGCATGTATGTCTGCGGGCCGACGGTCTACGACTTCGCCCATATCGGCAACGCGCGGCCGGTCATCGTCTTCGACGTGCTCTACCGGCTGCTGCGGCACGTCTACGGTGACGATCACGTCACCTATGTGCGCAACATCACCGACGTGGACGACAAGATCAACGCACGCGCGCTGCGCGATTTCGGCGGTGAGATTGCTGACGGCCGTCTGTCGCTCAACGACGCGATCCGAAAGGTGACGGAAAAGACGGCCCATCAGTTCCACGCCGACGTGAAGGCGCTGGGCTGCCTGGAGCCGACATTCGAGCCGCGCGCGACCGAGCATATCGAGGGCATGGTCGCGATGGCGCAGGCGCTGATCGACAGGGGCAACGCCTATGTCGCACATGGCGCGGAAGGCCGCGAAGTGCTGTTCGACGTGTCCTCGATGCCCGATTACGGGCGCCTTTCCAATCGCCAACTGGAAGACCAGCAGGCGGGCGCGCGCGTCGAGGTGAAGGACCACAAGAAGAACCCCGGCGACTTCGTGCTGTGGAAGGAGAGCGCAGCCGACCAGCCAGGATGGCCGGCGCATTTCCACTTCGAAGGGCAGGGCTTCGACATCTTCGGCCGCCCCGGCTGGCACATCGAATGCTCGGTCATGAGCAGGCACCATCTGGGCGACGTGTTCGACATTCATGGCGGCGGGCTGGACCTCATCTTTCCGCACCACGAGAACGAACTGGCACAGTCGCGCTGCGCCCATGGCACCGAGGTGATGGCGAAGGTGTGGATGCACAACGGCTTCCTGCAAGTCGAAGGCCGCAAGATGTCGAAGTCCGAGGGCAACTTCGTCACGATCAGCGAGCTTCTGCACACCGAAAAGTTCGGCGGCCGCAAATGGCCGGGTGAGGTGCTGCGTCTGGCGATGCTGATGACGCACTACCGGGAGCCGATCGATTTCAGCGTACGCAAGCTGGAAGAGGCAGAAGCGCTGATCGCGAAGTGGCGCAGGAAGGCTGCCGGGCATAGCAAAGGCCCGCTGGACGCGGAGTTTGTGGAAGCTCTCAGCGACGATATCGACATGTCGCGCTATCTGCGCCTCTTGAACGCCCATGATCTCGACCCCAGCGCGCTGTTGGCGGCGGCGGAGATGATCGGCCTGAACGTCGCGGAGTTGAAGACGGAAGTCGACGTGGCGGAGTTCGTCTCCCGCCGTCTCACCTTCATCCGCGACAAGAACTGGGCGGAGGCCGACCGCATCCGTGATGAGCTTCTTGCGCAGGGTGTGCAGCTGAAGGACGGCAAGGACCCCGCCACGGGCGAACGCGTAACGACGTGGGAGGTGGTGCGGTGAGCCTCGACAACAAGCCCGTCTATACCGGCGGATGCCAGTGTGGCGCGGTGCGGTTCCGCATCGAGGGCGCGCTGGGCGACGCCTCTGTCTGCCACTGCCGCATGTGCCAGAAGGCGTTCGGAAATTTCTATGCGCCGCTGGTTTCGGCGCGTGGCGCGGCGCTCGACTGGACGCGCGGCGAGCCCAAGCGTTTCCGCTCCTCCAACCACGTTCTGCGCGGCTTCTGCGCCGAGTGCGGCACGCCGCTGACCTTCGAGGCGCCCGACGGCGTGGCGCTGGCCATCGGAGCGTTCGACACGCCGGAGGAGATCGCGCCGACGATCCAATGGGGCGTGGAGGCGAAGCTGCCTTATGTGGACGACGTGCCCTCGCTGCCGGGCGAGGCGACCGAGGCCGACACGGAATCGGCGCCCTACCTGCGCGAGCTCGAAAGCTTTCAGCATCCAGACCACGACACCGATACCTGGCCACCGGAGGACAGACGATGAGCGACAGCGTGAGAACAGGCGGCTGCCAGTGCGGAGCAGTGCGCTTCCGCGTACACGGAAAGCTGGGCCGGCCCTCCATCTGTCATTGCCGCATGTGCCAGAAACAGTTCGGTTCGTTCTTTTCAGCTTTGGTGACTGCGCCCGAAGACGGCGTGGAGTGGACCCGCGAAGAGCCGAGATATTTCCAGTCGTCGGTGAACATCGACCGGGGCTTTTGCCCACGCTGCGGCACGCCGCTGACCTACCGCCATCCCGGCGGGCTGGAGATCGCGATCGGCGCCTTTGACGACCGCTCCGATCTCGCCCCCAAGATCCAGGTGAATTGCGCGTCGCGGCTGCCCTGGGTGGAGACCATCTTCGAGGCGCGCGTCCATGAGGACGCGGGCTACTATTCGCGGCAGGAGGCGATCATATCCTTCCAGCATCCCGACCACGAGACCGAGGCATGGCCTGCGCAGGGGCTGCGCCTGTGAGCGGGTTGCGCACGCTCTACCCCGAGATCGAGCCGTACGAGACGGGCTTTCTCGACGTTGGAGATGGTCACACCGTCTACTGGGAGCGCGTCGGCACCAGAGGCGCGAAGCCAGCCGTTTTCCTGCATGGCGGGCCCGGCGGTGGCTTCTCGCCCGTCCATCGCCGGCTGTTCGACCCCGCGCTCTACGACGTGGTGCTTTTCGACCAGCGCGGCTGCGGCAAGTCCACCCCGCATGCGGAGCTCGAAGCGAACACGACATGGCACCTCGTTGCGGATATCGAGCGGCTGCGCGAGATGGTCGGGGCCGAGAAATGGCTGGTCTTCGGCGGCTCGTGGGGCTCTACACTGGCGCTCGCCTATGCGCAGACACACCCGCAACGGGTGAGCGAGCTGGTCGTGCGCGGCATCTACACGCTGACGAAGGCGGAACTCGACTGGTACTACCAGTTCGGCGTGTCCGAGATGTTTCCCGATAAATGGGAGCGCTTCATGGCGCCGATTCCGGAAGCCGAGCGCGGCGACATGATGGCCGCGTACCGCAAGCGGCTGGTCGGCGAAGACCGCAAGGCGCAGATCGAGGCGGCGGTGGCGTGGAGCACATGGGAAGGCCAGACGATCACGCTGCTCCCGGAGCCCGAGACGAGCGATAGGTTCGGGGAAGATCATTTCGCGCTCGCCTTCGCGCGTATCGAGAACCACTTCTTTACCCATGGCGGCTGGCTGGAGGAGGGGCAGTTGCTGCGCGACGCCCACAAGCTCGCGGGCATACCCGGCGTCATCGTCCACGGGCGCTACGACATGCCGTGCCCTGCCAAGTATGCCTGGCAGCTTCACAAGGCGTGGCCGGATGCGGAGTTCTTCCTGATCGAAGGCGCGGGTCACGCCTATTCGGAGCCCGGCATCCTCGACAGACTCATCTACGCGACCGACAAATTCGGGGGGAAGGGGTGAAAAAGGAACGCATCTACCTGTTCGACACCACCCTGCGCGACGGCCAGCAGACGCCGGGCGTGGATTTCTCGGTCGAGGACAAGATCGTCATCGCCAACATGCTGGATGCGTTCGGCATGGACTATGTCGAGGGTGGGTATCCCGGTGCCAACCCTACGGACACCGCCTTCTTCCAGCAGAAGCGTACGGTCCGGTCGAAATTCGTCGCTTTCGGTATGACCAAGCGCGCGGGCGTCTCGGCCTCCAACGATCCCGGCCTAGCGGCGCTGGTTCAATCGAAGGCCGATGCCATCTGCTTCGTGGCCAAGAGCTGGGACTATCATGTGCGCGTTGCACTTGGCTGCACCAACGAAGAGAACCTCGAGGCGATCTCTGCGTCCGTCGAGGCCGCGCGCGCTGCCGGCAAGGAGCCGATGGTCGATTGCGAACATTTCTTCGACGGCTTCAAGGCCAATCCAGGCTATGCGCTGGCCTGTGCGAAGACCGCCTATGGCGCAGGCGCGCGCTGGGTGGTGCTGTGCGACACCAACGGCGGCACGCAGCCGGCCGAGGTGCGCGAGATCGTCGGCAAGGTGATCGCGGCAGGCATTCCAGGTGATCATCTGGGCATCCACGCGCATGACGATACCGGGCAGGCGGTGGCCAATTCGCTGGCGGCGGTCGAGGCTGGCGTGCGGCAGGTGCAGGGCACGCTAAACGGCATCGGCGAGCGCTGCGGCAACGCCAATCTCGTCACCATCCTGCCGACGCTGATGCTCAAGCCTGCCTATGCCGACCGCTTCGAGACCGGCATCACGGAGGATGCTCTGGCCGGCATCTCGCGGCTAAGCCATGCCTTCGACGAACTCCTGAACCGCGCGCCAAACCAGCAGGCGCCGTATGTCGGCGGCTCGGCGTTCGCGACCAAAGCTGGCATCCACGCCTCCGCGCTGCTGAAGGACCCGCAGACATACGAGCATGTGACGCCCGACACGGTCGGCAACACGCGGCGCGTGATGGTGTCGGATCAGGGCGGCAAGTCGAACTTCATCGCCGAGCTCAATCGGCGCGGCATCGCCGTGGCGAAGGACGACCCGCGGCTTGATACGCTGATCTCGCTGGTGAAGGAGCGCGAGGCGCAGGGCTACGCCTACGAGGGCGCGGATGCCAGCTTCGAGCTTCTGGCGCGGCGCACACTGGGCGCGGTGCCTTCGTTCTTCCACGTCGAGTCCTTCCGTTGCATGGTCGAGCGCCGCTACGACGTGACCGGCAACCTCAAGACCGTGTCGGAAGCGATCGTGAAGGTGATCGTGGACGGCGAGGAGAAGATGTCGGTCGCCGAGGGCGACGGCCCCGTCAACGCGCTGGACATCGCCCTGCGCAAGGATCTGGGCAAGTTCCAGCACGAGATCGAAGACCTGTCACTCACGGACTTCAAGGTGCGCATCCTCAACGGCGGCACGGAGGCGATCACGCGCGTGCTGATCGAGTCGCATGACGCAACCGGCGCGCGCTGGTGGACGGTCGGCGTGTCGGAAAACATCATCGATGCATCGTTCCAGGCGCTGATGGATTCGATCGTCTACAAGCTTGTGAAGAACCGCGAGGCGGCGGGCGCGGTGGCAGCAGAATAGCTGCGATCCATCAACGGGATTCGATGGACCATCAGAATTATGCACTGGTCGGGTCGGTCACTCGGGTCTACTACGCGGCTCGACAACAGCAAGGTGTGGCCGCATGCAGGAACGGGTGAGGCCGGAAGCCGTGGAAGCGGGCGAGCCGGCAAGTGCCGAGGCACGGCGCGGCTTCTTCTTCGCGCTGTCGGCCTATGGGCTGTGGGGCTTCCTTCCCTTCTACATGAAGGCGGTGTCGCACATCCCGGCTGTCGAGGTGGTGGCGCATCGGGTTATCTGGTCGGTGCCGCTCGCAGGGCTGGTGCTTCTGGTGCTGGGGCGCACCGGCGACATAAGGATGGCTTTTCGCCAGCCGCGCATGCTGGGAATGGCGGCGCTGACAGCCGCCATCATCTCCGTCAACTGGGGCATCTATGTCTGGGCCATCGCGGTGGACCGCACGGTCGAAACCGCGCTGGGCTACTACATCAATCCGCTCGTCACCGTGCTGCTCGGCTCGCTGCTGCTCGGTGAGAAGCTCAACCGATATCAGGTCGTGGCCGTGGCGCTGGCGGTTGCGGCCGTGGCGGTACTGACGGTGGAAGCGGGCGGCCTGCCGTGGGTCTCGCTGGTGCTGGCCTTGACCTTCGCCGCCTATGGCTATCTGCGCAAGACGCTGCCGGTTGGCCCAAGCCAGGGCTTCTTTCTCGAAGTGCTCATCCTCAGCATTCCCTGCCTCGCCTATGTGGGCTGGCTGGAGACGACGGGGCAGGGGCATTTCTTCGGCGATGGCGGTGAAAACATCGCCATGCTGCTGCTCGCAGGCCCCATCACGGCCATTCCGCTGATCCTCTACGCCTTCGGGGCCAAGCTGCTGCGTATCTCGACCATCGGCATCATGCAGTACGTTTCGCCGACCATGATCGCGCTGATCGCGGTGTTCGCCTTCGGCGAACCGTTCGGGCTGGACCGGATGATCGCCTTCGGCCTGATCTGGAGCGCGCTGGCGCTCTACACCTGGTCGATGTTCTTCGGTGCGAAGAAAAGCTAGAGCCGGTCGATGACCTTGGCGTCGCCCTCGGCTGGAATGCCGGTGGCGGCTGCTTCTGAAAGCACCGCCGGGACGATCGCCTCGGCATGATCCACCACGATGGGCTGCACGAGGTGGCCCGTGTGCACGAAGCCTTCCGTCCGCATATGGTCGAGCAGCGTCAGCATCGGATCCCAGAAGCCGTTGATGTTGGCGAAGACGATGGGCTTGCGATGCCGCCCCAGCTGCGCCCATGTCATGATCTCGACGATCTCTTCCAGCGTTCCGATGCCGCCCGGCAGCGCCACGAATGCGTCGGATTTCTCGAACATGATGTGCTTGCGCTCATGCATGTCCTCGGTGATGATGAGATCGTCCAGCCGGCCGAGCGCGGCTTCGGTGGCTTCCTTGTTCATCAGGAAACGCGGAATGATGCCGGTGACGTTGCCGCCGCCTTCCATGGTGCCCTTGGCGACCGCGCCCATGATGCCCTTGGTGCCGCCGCCATAGACGAGACGAAGTCCTGCGCCGGCTATCGACCTGCCCAGCGCGTAACCGGCATCGCGGTAAATGTCGCCCCGACCGGGGGAAGAACCGCAATAGACGCAGATGGATCGAATCAGATTCATGACCGAGATTGGTGAATGCGTCGATCGTAACGGTCAAGCCATACGGGGCTTTTTGTTGTAGCCATTCATAAAACGCGCTAGACGCTGGAAAACGCGGGCAAAGGGACCGGAATCATGGTGGGTTGGCTAAAGGCGCTTCTGTTCATTGGTGGCGGTGTGACGGCTGCTGCCGGCACGGCCTATGTGACGGGGCTGCTGGATCCTTGGCTGGGGCGCGAGCCGACGGTCATTGCATCTTTGCCGAGCGCTCAGCCGCAGACGCAGACGCCGCAGCCCCAAGCGGCAGCCCCTGCCGCTGAAGACGCCGTGCCGCTGCCGACGGAAACCACGACGACGGATAAGCAGGGCAGGCTGGTCGCCCCCGGTTTCGACCTGTTGCGCGTCGAGCCCGATGGTTCGGTGGTGATCGCCGGCCGCGCTGCGGGCGACGCGACCGTGGAGATCATGCAGGGTGAGACGGTGCTTGGCGCAGGAACGGCCGGGCCGGAAGGCGACTTCGTGATCGTGCTCGACGATCCGCTCGCGCCGGGCGATTACCAGCTTTCGCTGCGGTCGATGTCCGGCGACGTGCTGGCCGTGTCTCCCGAAACGGCTATCGTTTCCGTGCCGGAGACGCCGGACGGCCAGGTGCTTGCGATGGTCGAGGCGCCGGGAGCGCCGGCCGAACTGATAACCGTTCCGGAGGCGCCGGCCGCCGCGCCGTCCGAGGAGCCGGAGGTTGCCGGCGAAGCGCCGGTGGAGGCCGTTGAACAACCGGGTGCCGCCGTTGCCGAAGGCGAAGCCGCAGTGTCCGATGAGCAGGTGGCGTCACAGGCCGAAGAGCCCGCCGCGCAGGAAGAAGCGGCGGAGGCGCCGACCGTTGAGACCGCTGCCGACGAGCAGTTGGCCGCAACGACGAAAGACGCGACGGCTACAGAAGACGCCGCAACTGCCCCGGCCGCCGGCGCGGAGCCGGAAAGCGAGGCTGCCCCGCAGACTGACGTCGCTGCGGCAGCGCCCGAACAGCCGGCCGACGCCGGCGCGCAGCCTGCCGCTGAAGGCAGCGTCGTTGTCGAGGCCGTCGAGATCGAGGGCGACACGGTTTTTGTCGCCGGCCAGGCAAGTCCCGGGCGTACGGTGCGCGTCTATGCCAACGACGTCCTGCTTGGCGATGCGCGCGCTTCTGCCGCCGGCCGCTTCCTGGTCGAGACGCGGCGTGAGCTGCCGGTAGGCCCGTACATGATCCGCGCCGATCTTCTGGAAGCCGACGGAACCGTCGTGGCGCGCGCTGCCGTACCGTTCGAGCGTGAGCCGGGCGAGGCGATCGCAGCCGTTGCGCCGCCCGCTCCCGCGCAAACCCCGCAGCCGGCACAAGAGCCTGCGGAGCAGTCGCCGGCTTCCGCCCCGCAGGGTGGCGAAGCGGAGACGGCCGATACGCAGGACGCCGGCGAGCCGGAGGCCGAGACCGACATCGCCGCCGCGCCTGCCGCCGATGCAACCGCGCCGGCGCTACAGCGGGTCGACGGGTCCGTCATCATCCGCCGTGGCGATTCGCTGTGGCGCATCTCGCGCCGCGTCTACGGCCGCGGTATCCGCTATTCCACCATCTATCTCGCCAACCAGCAGCAAATCCGCAACCCGGACATGATCTGGCCGGGGCAGGTTTTCTCCGTCCCGCAGGAGACGCCGGAAGGCGACGTGGCAGACATGGACGCCATGGGCGACCAGGCGGTTTCGCCGGACGCCGAGACGGCGCCGGTGGCGCAGTAGGCATCGTTCGCTGCAAAGGGGGAGGTCGACTTCCCCTTTTCATTTTCGGTTGCCGTAGAAGAAAAATCTAAGCCGAAGGTTGATCCGGAACACCATTCATCGTATATCGCCGATATACGATGAATGGTGTTCCTCACGAATGACGCGTTCCGCCGACTGCCGCGAATTGAAGGCTATGGCCGGCCGGCTCGGCGCACTGTCGCATCCCGCCCGCATCGCCATCCTCCAGCATCTCGCGGGCGTCGAGGCCTGCTGCTGCAAGGAAGTGGTTCAGCAGCTCGATCTCGCGCAGTCCACCGTTTCGCAGCATCTGAAGGTGCTGGTGGATGCGGGGCTGGTGCGCCACACGCCGGAGAGCAGGCGCTCGCGCTATGAGGTCGACCGAAAGGAGCTTGCCGCGCTGGGCGCGAGCCTGAACGGCCTGCTCGTCACCTGTTGTACCGCGCCGGAAGCTGCCAGCGCGGATTGACCGAACTTTTCAGGACTTTAGCCTTGGCTGACAAGACAGTTTCTGCCGATTCCGGCTCCACCTTCAATACGCTGGCCAATCTGTGGCCCTATATGTGGCCGGCCGACCGTGCCGACCTCAAGTTGCGCGTTGTCTGGGCGACCATCTTCCTCGTTGTCGCGAAGCTCATCCTCGTCCTGGTGCCGTACTTCTTTAAGTGGGCCACCGACGCGCTGACCGGCGAACTGCAGCCCGCAGACTACATTCCCGTTATTCTGGTCGGGCCGGTGATGCTGGTTCTGGCCTACAATGTCGTGCGCATCGTACAGCTCGGCTTCAACCAGCTGCGGGATGCGCTTTTCGCGCAGGTGGGCCAGCACGCGGTGCGCCAGCTCGGCTACCGCACCTTCGTTCACATGCACAAGCTGTCGCTGCGCTTCCATCTGGAGCGGCGCACGGGCGGCCTGTCCCGCATCATCGAACGCGGCGTGAAGGGCATCGAGACGATCGTGCGCTTCACGATCCTCAACACCGCCCCCACCGTGCTGGAGTTCGCGCTGACCGCGATCATTTTCTGGATCGCCTACGGCTGGATCTACGTCGCGATCATAGCGGTCACGGTGTGGCTCTACACTTGGTTCACGGTCAAGGCGAGCGACTGGCGCATCGCCATCCGCCGCGAGATGAACGACAGCGACACCGAGGCCAACACAAAGGCAATCGACTCGCTGCTGAACTACGAGACGGTCAAGTATTTCAGCAACGAGAAGATGGAGGCACAGCGCTTCGACCGCTCAATGGAGCGCTACGAGGATGCTGCGACCCGCACGTGGACGTCGCTCGGCTGGCTCAACTTCGGGCAGGGCGTGATCTTCGGCGTCGGCATGGCGGCCGTGATGGCGCTGTCTGCGTGGGAGGTGTCGCGCGGAACGCACACCATCGGCGATTTCGTGTTCGTCAACGCGATGCTGATGCAGCTTTCCGTCCCGCTCAACTTCATCGGCTTCATCTATCGCGAAATCCGGCAGGCGATGACGGACATCGAGCAGATGTTCGACCTGCTCGACGTGAAGGAGGAGGTGACCGACAGGGAAGGCGCTCAGCCGTTGCTGGTTGCCGACGGCAAGGTGACGTTCGAGGACGTGCATTTCGCCTACGATTCCAACCGGCCGATCCTCAAGGGCGTGTCGTTCGAAGTGCCGGCCGGCAAGACGGTCGCCATCGTAGGGCCTTCGGGTGCGGGCAAGTCGACCATCTCCAGGCTGCTCTTCCGGTTCTACGACATCCAGGAGGGCGCTATCCGCATCGACGGGCAGGACATCCGCGACGTGACGCAGGAGAGCCTGCGGGCCGCAATCGGCATGGTGCCGCAGGATACGGTGCTGTTCAACGATACGATCGCCTACAACATCCGGTACGGCCGGCCGTCGGCCAGTGAGGAGGAGGTGGCGCAGGCCGCCGACCTCGCCCAGATCGGCGATTTCATCGCCCGGTTGCCGGATGGCTACAAGACGATGGTCGGCGAGCGCGGGCTCAAGCTCTCCGGCGGCGAAAAGCAGCGTGTGGCGATCGCCCGTACCATCCTCAAGGCGCCGCCGATCCTGATGCTGGATGAGGCGACCTCGGCGCTAGACACGAGCACGGAACAGGAAATCCAGGCCTCTCTCGACCTCGTCAGCCGTGGACGCACCACGCTCGTCATCGCGCATCGGCTTTCCACGGTCATCTCCGCCGACGAGATCATCGTGCTGCAGGACGGCCGCATTGCCGAACGTGGACGCCATTCCGACCTGCTGGCAGCACGCGGCCTGTACGCTGCGATGTGGGATCGCCAGCGCGAAGCAACCGAGGCGGAGGAAACTCTGCGTCGCGCCCAGCAGGAAGACGAACTCGGCATCGTCGTGCGCCGCCGCACGCCGGAAGTGGAGGCGGGCGAGTAGTTCGCCCGCCGCGCACCGCTGCCTTGGGCAACGCCGCAGCTTGTTTGAGCGCCGCGCGTTGCCCTTTTGCGGTTCATCCGCTAAACCTCGCCCTCATTTCGCTGAAGGAGCGGTCCGGGTCGCATGAGCCTCGCAGACACCATCAAGAACACGTTCGTGCCCATCAACCGAGAGGGCTACCCGTTTATTGCCGGGTTCGCCGTCGTAACTCTGGTGCTCGGCTTCTTCTCGACCAGCCTGTTCTGGATCGGCGCGATCCTGACCGCATGGTGCACCTATTTCTTCCGAGATCCCGAGCGGGTCACGCCTGTCGACGACCGGCTGGTGGTGAGCCCTGCGGATGGGGTCGTTTCGGCGGTGGGGCCGGCCGTGCCGCCTGCCGAGCTCGGCCTAGGGCCGACGGAGATGATGCGCATTTCCGTCTTCATGAACGTGTTTTCGTGTCACGTTAACCGCTCGCCGGTACGCGGCCGCATCACGACCATCGAGCATCGACCGGGCAAGTTCCTCAATGCAGAACTCGACAAGGCGAGCGCTGAAAACGAGCGCAACGGCCTGGTCATCGACAGCCCCAACGGCCGCATCGCCGCTGTGCAGATCGCCGGCCTCGTGGCCCGCCGCATCGTCTGCTGGACTGAACGTGGCAACGACATCGCCGTCGGCGAGCGTTTCGGTCTCATCCGCTTCGGGTCGCGCGTGGATGTCTATCTTCCTCAGGGTGCGGTCACCAAGGTGTCGGTCGGCCAGACGGCGGTGGCGGGCGAGACTGTCATCGCCGAGTTCGGCGCGCAGGCGATTTCGCCGCTGATGCGCGTTTCCTGACCGGCAGATGGCGCCGTTCCCACCCTTCGAGCCCCATGGACCACGCCGCGGGCAGCGCCTGCGCGAGATACCTTTTCGGCTGCTTCTGCCCAACCTGATTACGGTGCTTGCGGTGTGTGCCGGCCTTTCGGGCATCAGGTTGGCATTCGAAGGCCGCTATGAGCTGGCGGTCGCCATGGTGCTGATCGCCGCACTGCTGGATGCCGTTGACGGCCGTATCGCCCGGATGCTCAAGGCGACCTCGAAGTTCGGCGCGCAGATGGATTCCCTGGCCGACATCGTCAATTTCGGCGTCGCGCCCGCACTCGTGCTCTATGCCTACCTGCTCGACAGGGCAGGGGCGTTCGGGTGGATCGCCGCGCTCCTGTTTGCCATCGCCTGCTGCCTGCGCCTCGCGCGCTTCAACGTGATGCTTGAAGACCCCAGCAGGCCGGCCTGGAAGAGCGACTATTTCGTCGGCGTGCCCGCGCCGGCTGGCGCACTGCTGGTACTGCTGCCGATCTATCTGGGCTTCTTGGGCGTGCCTCTGGTTGCCACCACCGCCTTCGTGGCGAGCGGCTTTGCCGTTCTCGTAGCGCTCCTGATGGTCAGCAGGCTGCCGGTCTATTCGGGCAAGAGCAGCGGCATGAAGGTCCGCCGCGATATCGTGATGCCGGTGATGCTTGGCGTCGTTTTCTACGTCGCGCTGCTGTTCAGCTACACTTGGCATACGATGGCTGCCACCGCGATCGGCTACCTCGCCTTTCTCCCGTTCAGCGCTCGCGCCTATGCAAAGCGCGAGACGCGCGAGCAGGCGGCGACTGCCGAGGAGGCGCCTGAGCAGTAGGGTTCAGGCAGCCTTTTTCTCCAGTTCGGCGTTCCGAACCTCCGTAACCCTTCCATAAAGCGCGCCCGAAGACGTGCCGGGCTCGGGCTGGTAGCGCGTTACCAGTTCGCTGATCGTTGCGGGCGGCAGCGCATGAACCGTCAGCGCCGGAAACAGGCGTCGCGGTGCAGCCTCTTTGGGCAGCAGCGAAAACGGCAGGTTGCGCGAACCGGCGACGTGGATGGGCACCACCTTCGCTTCGGCACGAAGCGCGATCCGCGCTACCGCACGGTAAAGCCGGAACTCGCGCGTGTCTGGCTCCACATCCGGCGGCATGTACACGCAGAGCTTGCCGCCTCCGCGCAGGACGCGCACGAGCCTGCGGCTGACGAACACGTGCTCGGGATTGAAGGCGATCGTGCGGGCCAGCGAGCGCCATGGCTCAAGCCAGCCTGCCTTTGCGGATCGCTCGTCGAGGATGTGCAGCGTGTCTTCCGGCAGAAGCGCAAGCATCAGCGCCGGGTCGAGGCGCGACTGGTGCGAGACGACGTAGATGACCGAGGTGGTGTTCCTGACGTTGCGCAAAGAGCGCCCGTCGATACGCCAGACAAGCGCAAGCGGCGCATGCAGGATCGCCTGCCGGAACGAAATCTTCTGGTCGAACACCAGCCATGCCGCAGCCGCGAGCCACAACGTTGCAATACCGGCGACGATCAATCCAGCCAGTATCATGTGATCCTCATTGCAAACAGTTCGATTTCGACTTTTGCCGGCCGCCAAGATGCAAAGGTAGCGGATTGCGTGGGCGCGTCAATTGTCGGTTCAGTCGGCGGCAAGAGTGCTCAACTACCCTTCGGATTCTGGACCTGCTACGCTCGATGGCCAATGGAGGAGCGTGCGATGGATGCAGCAGAACTGAAGCCACTCAGGCGCCCCTCAAGGACGCCTATCGGGAGGCTCCTGAAAAGGCGGTTGTCACCCTACGGGCGAAGGGCTCCATCGACGATCAGTCCGTGGCTTGCAAGGTCGAGACGGGCAGGGCGCTGGCCATTGCGGGGCTGCATCCCGCAACAGGAGGCTCCGGATTGGAGCTTTGCTCGGGCGATATGCTTCTCGAAGCGCTGGTCGCCTGCGCGGGAGTGACGCTCAAGGCGGTCGCGACCGCACTCGAATTCCGTCTCGCAGGTGCGACGATCGCTGCCGAAGGCGATCTTGATTTTCGAGGAACGCTCGGTGTGTCCAAGGAGGCGCCGGTGGGGTTCCGGGCGATCCGCCTGAACTTCGACCTGGAAACGGACGAGCCGCAGGAGCGTATCGATACGTTGCTCAAGCTGACGGAACGCTATTGCGTCGTGTTTCAGACGATAAATACGAAGCCGGAACTGTCCGTCGGCGCATCCAAAATCGATCCGGCATGACCGTTCCGAAAGGCTGGAAACTACTATAGGCCGTCGGGACCGGCCTTACGGACGCCAGCCCTGCATCCACGGCGGCGGGTTGCCGCCATAGGTCGTGTCGTAGTGGCTGCGGGCGTTGGAGCCGGTGGTTGTGATGGAAAAGTTGCCGAAGCTGCAGGTGGTTCCCCGCATCGTGTGGCCGCCACGTGTGGTGTAGGAGGGGACGTCGGCCTCTTCGCAGTTTCCGGCGGTGTTGCCGAAACCGGGCGCGACGTCGAGATTGACGCCGGGCAGGTTGTTAAGCGTAGTCGTCTCGCCGCTGAAGCCCTGCGAGCTGAAGACGTCGGCATGCGCGGCCGAAGCGACCAGCATCGCGCCGGCGGCAAGAAGAGGGAGAAGCTTCTTTCTCATGGTTTCATCCTGCTGGCGCGAAGCGCCGAAAATCGATGCGCACGCTTGTAGCATGCCGCTTCGATCCGGTCGATAGTATGGCAATGCCGCGCGCCGGCGTATGGGCCTATTCGGGCATCCGATAGCTGATGAAGCGCTCACTCGCCGCATCGAAGATCATGCCAGTTTCCGTAAGCGTCGGGCTCGCCAGCGGAGCGATCTTCTTTGCGATCTCGGACGGATGAGGCAGGGTCTGCGGGTCTTCGCCGGGCATCGCCAGCGCGCGCATGGCGGTGCGCGTCGCGCCCGGGTTGACGCTGTTGATGCGCAGCGGAAGGTTCTTCGTCTCGTCCGCCCAGGAACGCGCCATCGCCTCCACCGCAGCCTTGGAAGCGGCATATGGGCCCCAGAAGGCGCGCGCCGAATGGGCGGCCCCCGACGACAGCACAATGGCGCGTCCGGCATCCGAAAGCCTCAGCAGCGGATCGACCGAGCGGATCAGTCGCCAGGTGGCCGTCACGTTGGTGGCGATGACCCTGTCGAACACCTTCGCCTCGACATGGCCGATCGGTGCGATGACGCCGAGGATGCCGGCATTGGCGACGAGGATATCGAGCTTGCCCCAGCGCTCGTGGATTGCGCCGCCAAGGCGGTCGACGCCGGGACCGTCATTGAGATCGAGCGGCACCAGCGTGGCCTCGCCCTTGCCCGTCAGCGCCTTCTCGGCCTTGATCTCGTCGTCCAGTTCCTCAAGCCCGCCGATGGTGCGCGCCACCGCCACAACATGCGCGCCAGCCGCGGCCAGTTCCCTGGCCAGGAAGTAGCCGATGCCGCGCGACGCGCCGGTGACTACGGCCACGCGGCCGGTGAGATTGAGATGAGCAGTCATGAAGTTCCTTCCGGTCGCTGCCTACGTACCGCTGGCCAGCAGCGAAAGCGTGCGCACATTGTCCGCGCCTTCGAAATCCAGCAGGCGGGTGGGGTACTCGCCGGTGAAGCACGCATCGCAGAATTGAGGCTGGTCGCTGTTGCGGCCGGTTTCGCCCACGGCGCGGTAGAGACCCTCGATCGACAGGAAGCCCAGTGAATCAACGCGGATGAAGTCGGCCATCTCGGCGATCGACATGCGCGAAGCCAGCAGCTTCGACTTCTCGGGGGTGTCGACGCCATAGAAGCATGAGGCGCGGGTAGGCGGCGAAGCGATGCGCATGTGCACTTCCTTCGCGCCCGCATCGCGCACCATCTGCACGATCTTCTGGCTGGTCGTGCCGCGCACGATGGAGTCGTCCACCAGCACCACTCGCTTGCCTTCGATCATCTTGCGGTTGGCGTTGTGCTTCAATTTCACGCCCATGTGGCGGATCGAATCGCCCGGCTGGATGAAGGTGCGCCCGACATAGTGGTTGCGGATGATGCCCAGCTCGAACGGCAGGTTTGCCTGCTGCGCGAAGCCGATGGCGGCCGGCGTGCCCGAATCGGGAACCGGCACGACGATGTCGGCATCGACCGGATTTTCGATGGCGAGCTCCGCGCCGATGCGCTTGCGCACGTCATAGACGTTGAGCCCTTCGACGGACGAATCGGGACGGGCGAAGTAGACATACTCGAAGATGCAGAAGCGCGACTTCTGCGGCTCGAACGGGAAGAAGCTCTCGATACCCTTGGTCGTTACCACGACCATCTCGCCGGGCTTGAGATCGCGCACGAAGCGCGCGCCGATGATGTCGAGCGCGCAGGTTTCGGAAGCGAGGATCCACGCTCCGTCAAGGTCGCCCAGCACCAGCGGACGGATGCCCAGCGGGTCGCGGCAGCCGATCATCTTCTTGGCCGTCAATGCAACGAGCGAGAACGCGCCCTCGAGCTGTCGCACCGCTTCGGTGAAGCGTGAGTTGATGTCCTTCTCCTTCGACGTGGCGACGAGATGCAGGATCGTCTCGGTGTCCGACGTGGAGGTGAAGATCGCGCCGAGCTTCTGCAGCGTACGCTGCACCGTCATGGCATTGGTGAGATTGCCGTTGTGCGCGACCGCGATGCCGCCATCTGCAAGCTCGGCAAACAGCGGCTGCACATTGCGCAGGCCGGCGCCGCCGGTGGTGGCATAGCGGGTATGGCCGATTGCCCGCGTGCCCGAAAGCCGGTCGATGACCGACTGCTTGGTGAAGGTGTCGCCGATGAGGCCTACATGGCGCTCGACGTGGAACTGTGAGCCGTCATAGGAGACGATGCCCGCAGCTTCCTGCCCGCGATGCTGAAGCGCATGCAGACCTAGCGTCACGATAGCGGCTGCGTCCTGCCGGCCAAAAATGCCGAAGACGCCGCATTCGTCGTGAAAGCGGTCGTCAGCGCCTGATGAAAACGGGGTATCGTCTGCGTCTGCCATAGGGCACCGCCTCTCGATTTTGTTTTCGGTTTCCGTTTGCGCCCCGGGGGCGATGGGTCAGTTGTCCGGCTGCTCGGTACCCGGTGCTTCCGCTCCGGGGGAAATACGGTTCAGGATCGAGTTCTCCGGATCGTCCGGCAGGATGCCCTCGAGCCAGTTGCCGATGCCTTCCAGAAGCGGCAGTGACTTCGCCTCCGCGATCCAGGCAGGCGGGTTAGAGCCCACCAACCAAGAGAAAAACAGCAGGCCCACGGCGACCACCAGTACGCCGCGCGCAGCCCCGTAGAGAAAGCCCAGCGTACGGTCGAGCGCGCCTACGCGGCTGTCGATGATGAAGTCCGCGATCTTCATCGTGATGACCGTCACCACGATCAGCGCGATGAAGAACACGATGCCTGCCGCCGCCGCGATCTGCAATTGCGCATGGTCTATATAGGGTGCGATGTAGGGAACTACAGCGGGGTAGAAGAAATATGCCGCCACCGCTGCCGCCGCCCACGACGCGATCGACAGGATTTCGCGCGAGAAACCGCGCACCATGGCCAGCATCGCCGATACAAGTGTGAAGCCGACGAGAATTCCGTCCAGCAGGGTAATGGGCATTCAGGCTCCACTCCGGTAGGGCGGCGGCATGCCGCGCGCCTCATTCGTCCCCTCAGTCTTCGGCCTCGCGACGCTTCGACCCCGCGATGCGCACCACCAGGTCGGAGAGCGTAGCCGGCTGAAACGCCCGTCGGCCGTTCCCGCCATTCTGGTCCTCGCCCGATGCCGGCATTGCGGCTTGCGCGAAACCCAGCTTTTCCGCCTCTTTCAGCCGCTGCTGGGCATGTGCGACGGGCCTTATCGCCCCCGAAAGACTGATTTCGCCGAAATAGACGCAATCGGCCGGAAGGGCAAGTCCGGTAAGCGACGAAACGAGGGCGGCCGCGACCGCCAGATCGGCAGCCGGTTCCGAGATGCGATAGCCGCCCGCCACGTTCAGGTAGACGTCGTGCTGGGCGAACCGCACGCCGCAATGCGCCTCCAGCACGGCAAGGATCATTGAGAGCCTTGCGGAGTCCCAGCCCACGACCGCGCGGCGCGGCGTGCCGAGCGGTGAGGGGGCGACCAGCGCCTGTATCTCCACAAGAACCGGCCTCGTGCCCTCCATCCCGGCGAAAACGGCCGCGCCGGGGGCTTTCGTGCTGCGTTCTCCAAGGAAAAGCTCGGACGGATTGGCAACCTCGCGCAGGCCTCGGTCCGACATTTCGAACACGCCGATTTCGTCCGTCGGGCCGAAACGGTTCTTGACCGTGCGCAGGATGCGGTAGTGGTGCCCACCTTCGCCCTCGAAATAGAGAACGCCGTCCACCATGTGCTCCACGACGCGAGGCCCGGCGATCTGCCCTTCCTTGGTGACGTGGCCGACAAGCACGATCGCCGCGCCGGTCGACTTTGCATAGCGGATCATCGCCTGTGCCGAGGCGCGCACCTGCGTCACTGTGCCCGGGGCCGAATCGGCCATGTCCGTCCACAGCGTCTGGATCGAATCGAGGATGACGAGGTCAGGACGTTTCCCTTCCGCGATGGTGGCGAGGATGTCCTCCACGTTCGTCTCGGCGGCGAGCTCAACCGGCGTTTCAGCGGCATTGAGGCGCTGGGCACGCAGGCGTATCTGCGCGACGGCCTCCTCACCCGACACGTAGACGACGCGATGTCCGCGCATGGCGAGCGCGGCGGCCGCCTGGGTAAGCAGCGTCGACTTGCCGATGCCCGGGTCTCCGCCGATGAGCAGGGCGGAACCACGCACAAAGCCGCCGCCGGTCGCGCGGTCCAGCTCGCCGATACCGGAGACGATACGTGGAGCTTCCTCGATCTCGCCTGACAGGGTGGTCAGCGTGACGGGACGACCCTTGCGCGCGCTTCGCATGGCGGCCGGCCCGCTGCCGATGCCGCCGCCGGTGCCTTCTTCGACCAGCGTGTTCCACTCACCGCACGAATCGCACTTGCCAGCCCACCGCGTATGCGCCGTGCCGCAATTCTGGCAGATGAACTGGACGCGGGGTTTAGCCATTGGTCGAGACGCTGGTGATTTCTAGCAGATACGGCATCGCCTACTCCCCACCCACATAGGTTCGGTGATATCGCCGCCCCAGCGAGGTCAGCAACTCGTATGAGATGGTGCCGGCGGCTGCGGCCGCGTCGTCTATGGCGATGTTGGTGCCGAACAGCTCTATCCAGTCGCCGGGGGCAACGGCAGTTCCAAGGTCGGTTACGTCGAACATCGTGAGATCCATCGTGATGCGCCCAAGCACGGGCACGCGGCGACCATGGGTGACCCCACAGGCGCTTTGCTTGACAACACCTCGCAGCGGCACGCCCGCTTGCGAACCGGCCCGATGGTAGCCGTCAGCATAACCTGCCGAAGCGATGGCGATGACGGTGTCGCGGTCGAGCTTCGCGTGCGCGCCGTAGCTGACCGTCTCGCCCGGTCTAGCATGCCGAACCTGCACGATGCGCGCCTCGGCGGTGACGACGGGCAGCATCGGGTTCTCCCGTCCATTGACCGGCGCCCCGCCGTAGAGCGCAATGCCCGGGCGCACCATATCGAACGCGAAGGCCGGGCCCAGAAACGTTGCAGCGGAATTTGAAAGGCTTGAATCTGTTTGGCCAAAAGCGCGCTTAACGGCCTGGAATGACTCGAGTTGTTGCCGGTTCAGCGGATGGCGTGGATCGTCGGCGCACGCCATGTGGCTCATCAGCAGACGCGGCGAGAGTGCGCCGGTGAGCGCGTTCTCCTCGGCGAAGGCGAAGGCTTCGTCAGCCGTCAGCCCCAGCCTGTTCATGCCGGTGTCGACATGGATCGCGCAGGGACGCGGGCGGTCGCCGTCCCATCCGAACGCCTCCCAGCAAGACAGATCGGATTGCGAGCCCAGCACAGGCATCAGCCGATGCGCGGCGTAGGCGGGCGCAGCCTCCGGCCCGAAAAGTCCGTTCAGCACGAAGATTTCGGCATCGCGCAGCACGGCGCGCAAAGCGATGCCTTCCTCCGGCAGGGCGACGAAGAAGGTGCGGCAGCCGGCACGCCACAGCGCGCGGGCGACGGGCTCGATGCCGAGCCCGTAGGCGTCGGCCTTGACCACGCCTGCCACCTTTGCGGGCGCTGCCTGCCGCACCAGCAGGCGATAGTTTTCTGCCAGCGCCGACAGGTCGATCGTCAGCCGCGCGCCCGCAAGCCGCGGGTCCGCGCCGGCATGTGACGCGTCAGGCGCAAAGGGAAGCCAGCCGGACAAGACTACTCGAACCGTTCGGGCAGTCGATCCTCTTCGGCGAGGTCGGAGAAGCGGGTGAACTGGCCCTCGAAGGCAAGCTCGACGGTGCCCGTGGGGCCGTGACGCTGCTTTGCGATGATGAGTTCGGCCTTGCCCCTCACGCGCTCGAACTTTTCCCGCCACGCCTCATACTCGGGCGTACCCTGCTCGGGCTCCTTGTTCTGCATGTAGTATTCGTCGCGATAGACGAAGAGCACGACGTCGGCGTCCTGCTCGATGGAGCCCGATTCGCGAAGGTCGGCCAGCTGGGGGCGCTTGTCCTCGCGGCTTTCCACCTGTCGCGACAGCTGCGAAAGCGCGATGATCGGAACCTGAAGCTCCTTCGCCAGCGCCTTGAGGCCGGTGGTGATCTCGGTGATCTCCTGCACGCGGTTCTGGGACGACTTGGCGCTCGACCCCTGCATCAGCTGCACGTAGTCGATGACGATGACGTCGAGCCCGCGCTGACGCTTGAGGCGCCGTGCACGTGCCGCAAGCTGGGCGATGGAGATGCCGCCGGTCTGGTCGATGAACAGCGGGGTCTTCTGCATCATCTGCGAGCAGCCGACGAGCTTCTCGAAATCGGCCTCGGTTATCTCGCCGCGCCTGATCTTCGACGAGGAGATTTCCGTCTGTTCGGAGATGATACGCGTGGCCAGCTGCTCCGACGACATTTCGAGTGAGAAGAAGCCCACGACGCCGCCATTCTCCGCCTTGAAGGAGCCGTCGGCCTGCTGCGCGGGCACATAGGAGCTGGCTACGTTGAAGGCGATGTTGGTGGCAAGCGACGTCTTGCCCATGGCGGGGCGACCGGCAAGAATGATGAGATCCGACGGCTGAAGACCGCCCAGCTTGCGGTCCACGTCGCGAAAGCCGGTGGAAATGCCCGAGAGGTGGCCGTCACGCATATAGGCCGCGTTGGCCATGTCCACTGCGGTCTTGACCGCATCGTTGAAGCTCTCGAAGCCGCCGTCGTAGCGGCCGGTCTCGGCCAGCTCGAACAGCCGGCGCTCGGCATCCTCGATCTGCTCCGACGGGGACATATCGACTGGCGCATCGTAGGCGATGTTGACCATGTCCTCGCCGACGGTGATGAGCGCGCGGCGGGTGGCGAGGTCGTAGATGGCGCGGCCATAATCCGCCGCGTTGATGACGGTCACGGCCTCCGCGGCCAGACGCGCCAGATAGTGCGAGACGGTCATCTCGCCGATCTTCTCGTCGGCCGGCAGGAAGGTCTTGATGGTGACCGGATTGGCCATCTTGCCCATCCGGATCAACTCGCCCGACACCTCGTAGATCTTGCGGTGCAGCGGCTCGTAGAAGTGGATCGGTTTGAGAAAGTCCGACACGCGGTAGAACGCGTCATTATTGACGAGCACCGCGCCCAGCAGCGCCTGCTCAGCCTCAATGTTGTTGGGCGCTTCGCGATAGAGCGGTGTCTCCGCCGCCGCGAGCTTGCGGACTGCTTCAGCCATGCCGGCTCCGTATCATCTGTCTTGCCGGTACCAGTGAACCAAAGCCCCCTGCGGCCGAACCCCGTAACGTCCTAGTCCGAAGGGTAGGCGGTTCAAAGCGGCTTGCATGTCAAACACCATGATTCACAGCCTGTGGATAGCTGTTTGCAGATCGGGCGAAGATCGCTGTTGACGCGAATCGCGAGCCGCCACCATCGACTCGGAAAACAAGAACAAAACAGGAAAACTCTAGCGTCATGCCGCCCGCGGTGCAAGCAGGATGATGCTCGCACCGACGAGGCATATGGCTGCGCCGACGATGTCGAAACGGTCGGGCCGAAGCCCTTCGGCCAGCCAGAGCCAGAAAAGCGAGGCGCAGATATATATGCCGCCATAGGTCGCATATGCGCGGCCGGCCGCACTTGTCTCGGCGAAGGTGAGCAGCCACGCGAACGCAGCCAAGCATATCACGCCCGGAACCAGCCACAGGGCCGACTTGTCTAGCCGCCACCATGCCCAGAAAGCGAAACATCCGGCGATCTCGAATAGCGCGGCGGCAAGGAAGATGGGAAATGTCATTCGGGCCTCTGGTCGCAGAACCCGTTCCTTGTTCCCGCTCCCGGCGGCGATGGCAAGCCCGCAGGCCCGAATGCGTCAGTGGCGGTCCGACACCTTTTTGGCGCGTTTGCGCACATTGCCGGAAGCAGCGGCCTTATGGCCCATCTCCCGCATCGCCAGCGCCTTCTCACACTTGCCGATGTAGTCGCGCGTGATCGGCACAGCGTCATTGCGCAGCGCGATCTGAAGCTGGAAAACCATCAAATCCTGCCAGCGAAAGGCGGCTTCGGAGCCTGCGAGGTAGAACTCCCACATCCTCGCGAAACGCTCTCCATAGATCTCGACCACCCTGTCGCGGTGTGCCGCGAAGCGCTCGCGCCAGTGCTTCAGCGTTTCGGCGTAGTGCAGTCGCAGTACCTCGACGTCGGTCACGACCAGCCCCGCCTTCTCGATATGCGGCAGCACCTCCGAGAGTGCTGGAATATAGCCGCCGGGGAATATGTGCTTGCGGATAAAGGCGTTGGTTGCGGTCGGCGGCCCTGACCTGCCGATCGAATGCAGCACCATCACGCCGTCGGGCTTCAGCAGGGCTGCGACCCGGTCGAAAAAGGCGCGATAGTGGTTGACGCCGACATGCTCGAACATGCCGACCGAAACGATGCGATCGAAACGCTCCTGTAGGTCGCGGTAGTCGCGGATTTCGAAATGCACGCGGCTTTGGAGGCCTTCGTCGTGTGCCCTGTCGGTCGCAACCGCATGCTGCTCCGTCGAAAGCGTGACGCCCAGCACGTCGACATCGAAGGTGCCGGCCAGATACAGGCCGAGCCCGCCCCATCCCGATCCGATATCCAGCACCTGCTGGCCGGGCTGCAGCCGCAGCTTGGCAGCGAGGTGGCGCTTCTTGGCCAACTGCGCCTCTTCCAGGGTCATGTCGGGGCGCTCGAAATAGGCGCAGGAATATTGCAGGTCGTCGTCGAGGAAGAGACGGTAGAACTCGCGAGACAGGTCGTAGTGGTGGGCGACGTTGCGCCTGGCACGCGCGGCGGTGTTGACCTGCTGGAGCCGGCGGAAGGCGACGCGCACGCTTTCGAGCGCCTTTGTCCATGCGGCCTCGAAGCCGTTCGGCCCCATGTTCTGGTAGACGATCCGCAAGAGCTCGAGCACATCGCCTTCGCGGAAGTCGATCTCACCATTCATGTAGGCTTCCGGCATCGCCAGCATCGGATCGAACGCGATGGCTCGTTCGGCATGATGGGTTTTCAGCAGGACATGAACGGGCGGGCCGCTGCCGTCGCCGAAGGTGTCGACGGTGCCGTCCGGATCGGTCACGGTCAGGTTTCCCGACCGGACCAGCCGTTCAACAATGCCCTGAAGCAGCCTGTTCATCGCATTCACCCACGCAAGTCACCACCCCGCGCAAGAATGAGGTCAATGTATCACAGGGGCAGCCAGCGAAAAAGTTCCTGCAACCCCCGGTTTTCTGGTCCAGCAAGCAAAACGCCCGGCCGTTTCCGGCCGGGCGTCGCAAAAATCGTTCGCGAACGATGGGATCAGGCTTCTTCTTCCTCGTCGAAACCGTCTTCGTTAGGATCGAAGAAGGCGTCGGGGCGGGCGTTCTCGTTGATGTCGTCGCCGTAGATCGCCTCCGCGGAGTCGAGCTTCTCGCCGGCTGCCTGGCGCTCTGCCTCGTCGGCGGAGCGCGCGATGTTCAGCGTGATCGTGACCTCGACTTCCGGATGCAGCGCGATTGCAACGTTGGTCAGGCCGATGGTCTTGATCGGCTGGTTCAGCTCGATCTGGTTGCGATGGACCGAGAAGCCTTCCGCGGTCAGCAGGTCGGCGATGTCGCGGGTCGACACAGAACCGTAAAGCTGCCCGGTCTCGCCGGCCGAGCGCACGGCCACGAAGGTCTTGCCGTCTAGCTTGTCTGCGATCTGCTGGGCTTCCGACTTGCGCTCGAGGTTGCGGGCCTCGAGCTGGGCGCGCTGGCCTTCGAACTTCTTCTTGTTGTTTTCGTTGGCACGCAGGGCCTTGCCCTTGGGCAGCAGGTAGTTGCGGGCGAACCCGTCCTTCACCTTGACGGTCTCGCCCATCTGGCCGAGGCGCGCGATTCTTTCGAGAAGAATGACTTCCATTGTCTTGCTCCTTTGTATGGCAGGACGGGAAGCCTGAGGCAGCGCTAGAGTGCCTTGGGGTCGCTGTCCTGCCTGAGGCAGTTAGGGCCGTTCGGCCCAACTCGGGTTTCGATGTCTCGCGCTCGCGCCGATCGCGGGTGCGAATGCCGGGGCGACGATGCCGCCCCGGCGGAAAGCTTACTTCACCACGTAGGGCAGCAGGCCGAGGAAGCGGGCGCGCTTGATCGCCTTGGCGAGTTCGCGCTGCTTCTTCTGGCTGACGGCGGTGATGCGCGACGGCACGATCTTGCCACGCTCGGAAATGTAGCGCTGCAGCAGACGCACGTCCTTGTAGTCGATCTTCGGGGCGTTCGCGCCGGAGAACGGGCAGGTCTTGCGACGGCGGTGGAACGGCCGGCGGGTCGGGATCTGGTTGATGTCGACCATTATTCTGCTGCTCCTTCAGCCTGTTCGCGCGGGCGGCGCGGGCCACGGTCGCGGTCGCCGCCGCGATCGCCACGGTCACGGTCGCCGAAGCGGGGACGGTCGCCGAAGCGGCCTTCGCGCTCGCGGTCGTCGCGCTTCTGCATCATCGCCGACGGGCCTTCTTCGTGGGCTTCGACGCGAATGGTCATGAAGCGCAGCACGTCTTCCGACAGGCCCATCTGGCGCTCCATCTCCTGGATGGCTGCGGCGGGCGCCGTCAGGTCCATGAGCGTGTAGTGCGCCTTGCGGTTCTTGTTGATGCGGTAGGTGAGGGACTTCAGTCCCCAGTTCTCGACCTTGCCGACGGAACCGCCATTCGCTTCGATCACACCCTTGTACTGTTCCACAAGGGCTTCGACCTGCTGCGAGGATAGGTCCTGACGGGCAAGGAACACATGTTCGTAAAGAGCCATTGTCTTGCCTTTCTTCGTTTCCTCTGTCCGGTCCCGGCGGCTAAGCCTCTGCAACTTCTCTGTCCCGCTGGGCGGGCGAAGAAAGGAGCATGACGAGACGGTCGAGAGCGGAGACACGGGAGGCGGAAGAGCTTTTGCCTTCACGCGCGCCCCTTTCGAGAAAAGAACGCGGCCCTCCGTTCAGCCCCCAGCTGGGACCGGCAGATTGCGCGGGTCTATAGGGGCATTTCGCTGCGATGGCAAGCGCCGCCTTAGAAAACGGCATGTCCGTGAGAATTGCGCAGAACCGGTCAATACAATCTTCATCGGTGTATGTGCACCTGTTGTGCTTGCATCGCGGGGATTATGGTCATGTTTGCACGCAGTTTCTGGCGTTCTACAGGCGGCAACTTTTCGATGATGTTTGCGCTTATGTTTCCCATGCTGCTTGGCGGCGTGGGGCTGGCGCTCGATTTCTCGTCCATGACGAAGGCGCATTCGCGGTTGCAGAATGCGCTGGACGCGGCTGTGCTGGCCGCCTCGCGCATCAACGACAAGACGGTCGATCGCGAGCAGATGTTCCGCAATTTCCTCGCCGCTAATCTGGCAGGCGAGCCGATGCTGGCCAATGTGATAGCCAATATCGATATCGACACGGGCATCAACTATATCGAGACCAGCGGCGTCGCGACCGCCGATGTGGAACTCACCTTCGGCCTGCTCTTCGGCGAGGCGCGCCAGATCAGGGTTACCGCCAGCGCCTACGAATCGCGCAACAACCTCGAAGTCGTCATGGCGCTGGACAACACCGGCTCCATGGGTTCCGCGCGCATGGCGGAACTGCGCAAGGCGGCAACCTCGCTGGTAGACATCCTTGCGCTAGTCCATTCACCGGACAATGAGCCGAAGCGCGTCGTCAGAGCAGCGCTTGTGCCGTTCGTCACGGCGGTCAACGTCAAGGGCGAGGGCTTCAAGTGGGACTGGATCGACGGTGGCTGGAACGCGTCGACCTCGAAATACCGCGAGCCCAAGGCCAAGTATCACGGCGCTTACTTCAAGCCCGTCGGCGGCAAGCCGGTCAACCATTTCGATCTATTCAGCTATCTGCGCGATAACTCCAACAACCAGGTGGAATGGAAGGGCTGCGTGGAAGCGCGTCCTGCGCCCTACAACCTGTCGGATGCCGCGCCCAATGCGGCCACACCCGACACGCTCTTCGTGCCCTATTTCGCTCCCGATAATCCGGGTGCGAAAGGCCAGTCGCCCAACAAGTCGGATCGCTGGAACAACTCCTACCTCACCGACACGTTCACCGCGAACAACAATACCGACAAGGACAAGCTCAGGGATTCCGCCCGCTACAAGAACGTGACGGCGGCGAACCGGTATATCGACCCGACCAACCACCACCAGCCCCGCACCACTGGGCCGAATTATGCGTGCGCGACGCCGATCATGCCGCTGACCTCGGATTTCGCGAAGCTGAAGACCGAGATCGGCAAGATGATCCACTGGGAGGGTTCGGGCACCAACGTCTCGGAAGGCATGGCGTGGTCCTACCGCGTGCTTTCACCCGGCGAGCCGTACACCGATTGAGCGCCGTTCAAGTCGGAAAACACGTCCAAGTTCGTGGTGGTCTTCACCGACGGTGAGAACACCGTGTTCGGCGCCAGCAGCGAAACGCACCTGAAGTCGGACTACGGTGCATACGGCATTCTGGATGGCGACAGCCCGGCCCGGTTCGGCACCACCAACCGCAACAATGCGCTGACACAGGTGAACAACTGGACACTGGAAGCCTGCAACTCGCTCAAGGCGCAGGATGTAGAAATCTTCACGGTGCTTCTTGGGGCGGACACTGCGGCCAACCGCACGCTTTACAGCAAGTGCGCCACAACGCCGGAACACTATTATCCGACGAACGATGTGAGCCAGCTGGACGGCGTGTTCAAGCGTATCGCCTCGCGTATCGCAAAGCTCTACGTCACCAATTGATGCGATTGTTGCGCCCCGCCACCAGCGGGGCGTTCGCCGGCGGGAACAGCCGTTCGGTGCCATGTCGCGAGCCGAACATGGTGTCGTACTGGATAAGCCGGTAGTCTCGCAGCAGCGGATCGAGAAGCGCCCCGCGACCCCACCCCTCGCGGGTGCTGCCATCCTGTCCGACCGCCAGATGACGGTCGATGACGGCCCACCGCTCATGTACCGCATCGAGGAAACCGGTATAGAACGGATGCTTCATGTCGGCCGCGCGCAGCACGTGCAGCGGCAGGAACGCGGGGCTGATCGTGCCGATGTCCTCTATCGTACCCTTGCGGTTCGACCACACTGAAAGGGGAGTCTCGCGTTCGCGCGTCAGCTCCTCAGGCGGCCCGAAACGGTTGCTGACCGTGCGTTCCATGAACCCGGTGGAGACATAGGTCTGGCCCAGCGGCGGCAGATGATCGCCGAAGAAGACGATGACCGTCTCTCGCTTGCGCTTCTGCGCCCATTCGATCAGCCGCTTGAACGCCAGATCGGAATCCATCATGCCTTCGGAGAATGTGTGGATCGCCGCGCGCGCGGCTTCCCCGCCATCGCTTTTCACGTCGATCCGCTCATCGGGATAGCGTCCCGGCTCGTAGGGACCGTGGTTCTGCAGCGATACGGCAAACGCAAAGATCGGATCGTCGGATGCATCTGCTTCGCTGATGAGAAGGTCGGTCAGGGCAGCGTCGGAAGCGAGCCGACCGCGCTTCTCCAGCGGTTCCATATTCTCTTCCGACAGGAACCTGTCGAAGCCGAAGGCCTCATAGACGTTGCCGCGGTTCCAGAACCAGCTCTGGAACGGGTGGATCGCAAGCGTGGCGTAGCCTTCCTCCTTGAGGAAGCTTGCCAGCGAAGGAATCTCGCCACGCACATATTGCTGATAGGGGATGCTGCCATACGGCAGAAACGCGTTGGAAAAGCCGGTCAGAGCCTCGAACTCGGCATTGGCGGTCATGCCGCCGAACTCCGGCGAGAAGGTGTGGCCGGACTGGATCGAGCGCGTGAATGCAATCGGATCGGGCGTGATCTCTACGCCCGGAAGGCGCTTCGGATCCCAGAAGGACTCGCTCATCACCATGATGATGTCGGGGCGTCGTGCAGGGACGAAGGCTGCTCCCGCATCCATCGCAATGGCTTCCATCGACTGTGCGGAATACCCTACGGGCGCAGCCACGTTTGCCATCGGCACGTTGAGGCTGAACGCGAGGATCAGGCCGTTGTGTTGGTAATTCGCCGTCTGGTCCCACATCTTCGGGGAAATTTTCATGCTGGAACGCAGCGGCGAGTGGCTTGCGTAGTCCATGTGTGTCGCGAAGTAGAAGAGCGGAGGAATAGCGATGGCCAGCCGCGCGACACGCCCTACGAGTCCTGTTTTCGGCAGGAAGCGCGAACGTCGCCATAGAAGGAAGAGCAATGCCGCGCCAGCGATGGTCGCCAGCGCGATCAGCAGCCCGGTCATCGGCCGCTCGACGACCATCAGAGGCATCAGTTCCACTATCTGGCGTGCATACAGGAAGTCGGTCGGGTAGGGCGGGTCGCCGAGGTAGAACCGCTTTTCGTGGCCGATCCATGCGAGCAGCAGAAGCACGGGCGCGACGATCAGCACGGATTGTGTCGGCCGGCGCGTCAGCGCGTCCACGCCTATGAGAGTGAGCGCGATAAGCGCCACTGTCGCGGGGGCCGGGCGGCTCGGGTCGATGAGGAATGCAAAGGCTTGCCCGGGCGAGCCGCGCAAAACCGCCTCCACGCCGAAGGTTATGAGAATTGCGGCAAGCAGGATGATTGCGAGATAGCCGAAAAACAGTCCCAGCCCGCGCAGCCAAGCACGCGCCTCGCTCGAAGTCGTGGTGATGTCGGCATCCGGTGCCGCGATCGTGGGTGTTAGAATCCGGCCCAATCGTGAAATCCGCGCTGTGCGTGAGTTTCATCTTGTTGTCATAAAACTGTCATGCAGGCCAGAGGTTGCCTTCGCCGGCAAAAGTTCTCGCACAGCCCGCATCGGCTGCGCCCCTTGACCTGCCGGTCCGCTTGGGCCAAACGCTGGCCGCAACGAGAAGCAGGGAGAAACGCCATGTCGATCGCCTTCACCTTTCCGGGGCAGGGCAGCCAGGCCGTTGGAATGGGCAAGGATCTCGCTGACGCCTTTCCCGAAGCGCGCGCCGTTTTCCAGGAAGTCGACGACGCGCTGGCGCAAAAGCTGTCGAACCTGATGTGGGAAGGCCCGGAAGACGAGCTCACCCTCACGGCAAATGCCCAGCCGGCGCTCATGGCCGTTTCGCTTGCCGCGATCCGGGTGCTTGAGGCGCGCGGTCTTTCGCTTGCCGACAAGGTCTCCTACGTGGCTGGCCATTCGCTCGGCGAATATTCCGCGCTTGCTGCCGCCGGTACGTTTTCCATTGCCGACACGGCTAGGCTGCTGCGCATTCGCGGCAACGCCATGCAGGCGGCCGTGCCGGTGGGCGAGGGCGCGATGGCCGCCATCATCGGGCTCGAGCAGGCCGATGTCGAAGCCGCCTGCTCGGAAGCTGGCAAGGGCGCGGTCTGCCAGATAGCCAATGACAATGGCGGCGGTCAGCTTGTCATCTCCGGCGCAAAGCCCGCCGTCGAGCATGCCGCCCGCATCTGCACCGAGAAGGGCGCCAAGCGGGCACTCATGCTGACCGTCTCCGCCCCCTTCCATTCGGCGCTGATGCAGCCGGCGGCCGAGGCCATGTGCGAGGCGCTGGCCGGCGTGGCGAAGAATGCGCCTGTAGTACCCGTCATCGCCAACGTTGTCGTTCAGCCCATCAGCGATCCGGACGAGATCGCCGCACGATTGGTCGAACAGGTGACCGGTCGCGTCCGCTGGCGCGAAACGGTGGAATGGTTCGGCGCGAACGGTGTCACCACGCTTTACGAAATCGGTGCAGGCAAAGTGCTATCGGGGCTCGCGCGCCGCATCGACAGGAACATTGCCACCGCCAATGTCGGCACCGCAGCCGATGTCGAGGCGGCGCTGGCCGAGCTGGCCTGAGGCACTAGGAAAGGAAACGAGATGTTTGATCTGACCGGCCGCAAGGCGCTTGTTACAGGAGCTACCGGCGGCATCGGCGAGAGTGTTGCGCGTGCGCTTCATGCTGCGGGCGCTACCGTGGGGCTGCACGGTACGCGCATCGAGAAGCTAGAAGCACTGGGCGGCGAACTGGGCGAGCGGGTGAAGCTCTTTCCGGCCAACCTTTCCGACCGTGAAGAGGTGAAGGCGCTGGGCCAGAAGGCCGAGGCCGAGCTGGAAGGCGTCGATATCCTCGTCAATAACGCCGGCATCACCCGTGACGGGCTTTTCGTTCGCATGTCGGACGATGATTGGGACGCCGTTCTGGAAGTGAACCTGACGGCGGTATTTCGTCTGACGCGGGAGCTTACGCATCCTATGATGCGACGTCGCTTTGGCCGCATCGTCAACATAACATCGGTTGTGGGCGTCACCGGCAACCCCGGACAAGCCAACTATTGCGCCTCGAAGGCGGGGCTGATCGGCTTTTCCAAGTCGCTCGCGCAGGAGATCGCGACCCGCAACATCACGGTCAACTGCGTCGCGCCGGGCTTCATCGAATCGGCCATGACCGACAAGCTCAACGACAAGCAGAAGGAGGCGATCATGGGCGCCATCCCGATGCGCAAGATGGGTGCCGGCGAGGACATCGCCGCGTCCGTCGTCTATCTCGCCTCCAATGAGGCGGGCTACGTCACCGGCCAGACGCTGCACGTCAATGGCGGCATGGCGATGATCTGAGGATGCCCGTGCGGAAAGGCGTTTTCGTCTTGGAGCGGCAGGAGTTTTCGTGTAATGCCGCCGCTCCACGGCGAATGAGCGCTGTCCCTGGGAGTTTCAGGACTGGTACATACAGGGCGGAACAAACCGGTTAAAACCGGGTTTATACCCACCCCCTGCTCCTATCTTTCAGCTTGATTACCGGCAATCGTGCCGCTAACGAAGTCCCACCAACTTTTGA
This sequence comes from Neoaquamicrobium microcysteis, assembly GCF_008180155.1. GTDB lineage: Bacteria > Pseudomonadota > Alphaproteobacteria > Rhizobiales > Rhizobiaceae > Aerobium > Aerobium microcysteis. The sequence continues at coordinate 111,695 of NZ_VSZS01000061.1, forward strand.
AGTCGAGGGTTTGCAAATGAGCGATACCGCAGAACGCGTCAAGAAAATCGTTGTCGAGCATCTGGGCGTCGATGCCGACAAGGTCACCGAGGGCGCGAGCTTCATCGACGACCTCGGCGCAGACAGCCTTGACACGGTCGAACTGGTCATGGCTTTCGAAGAAGAATTCGGCGTTGAGATCCCCGACGATGCCGCCGAGACCATTCTGACGGTCGGCGACGCGGTCAAGTACATCGACAAGGCATCGGCCTGACGCTGAGCCCTCACAGGCCAGGCGTTATCGGCAGATAGCAATGCAAGCGATGAGACGCGTCGTTGTAACCGGCATCGGACTGCTTTCGCCTTTCGGCGTGGGCGCCGAGTACGGCTGGAAGCAAATCCTTTCCGGCAAGAGCGCGGCGCGTCGCGTCGATACGTTCGAGGTGGACGATCTTGCGTGCAAGATCGCCCACGTCATCCCCCGTGATGGCGGGGACCATGCGTTTGACCCCGACCGGTTCATGGAGCCGAAGGAACAGCGCAAGGTCGGCGATTTCATCATCTATGGCGTCGCCGCCGCAGACATGGCTCTGGAGGATGCCGGCTGGCATCCCACCACGCCGGAAGATCAGGCCGCCAGCGGCGTGATGATCGGCTCCGGCATCGGCGGCATCGAAGGTATCGCGGAGAACGCCCTGATTTTGCAGGAGAAGGGTCCGCGGCGCATCAGCCCGTTCTTCATTCCCGGCAACATCATCAATCTCGTTTCCGGTCAGGTGTCGATTCGCCACGGCCTGAAAGGGCCGAACCACGCGGTCGTCACGGCATGCTCGACCGGCGCACACGCGATCGGCGATGCGGCACGGCTCATCCAGTTCGGCGATGCCGACGTCATGGTTGCCGGCGGCGCCGAAGCGCCGGTCACACGCCTGTCGCTGGCCGGTTTCGCCGCCTGCAAGGCGCTGTCCACCGCCCGCAACGACGACCCCCAGAAGGCCTCGCGGCCCTACGATCGCGACCGTGACGGCTTTGTCATGGGCGAGGGCGCCGGCGTCGTGGTGCTCGAGGAACTCGAGCATGCCAAGGCGCGCGGAGCGAAGATTTACGCCGAAGTGGTCGGCTACGGCCTGACGGGCGACGCCTACCACATCACGGCTCCGTCGGAGGACGGCGACGGCGCATTCCGGTGCATGACTGCCGCCCTGAAGCGCGCGGGGCTGACACCCGCAGACGTCGACTACATCAACGCGCACGGCACCTCGACCATGGCCGACACGATCGAGCTCGGCGCGGTCGAACGCCTCGTGGGCGATGCGGCCTCCAAGATTTCGATGTCGTCGACCAAGTCTTCCATCGGTCACCTCTTGGGTGCCGCAGGCTCGGCTGAGGCGATCTTCTCGATCCTCGCCATACGCGACAACATCGCCCCGCCGACCATAAATCTGGATAACCCCGAGCGCGAAACCGCGATCGATCTGGTTCCCAACTCTCCCCGTGAGCGGCAGATCGACGTGGCCCTTTCCAACTCGTTCGGCTTCGGCGGCACCAACGCGTCGCTGGTGTTTCGCAGATATCAAGGCTGACCGGCGCACGCCGCTTTCGCGTCGCCAATTTCGCCATATTCCGGCTTAGGTTCGGTTCGCAGAATCGGACCCAGCCTGCAGTATTAGGGAGAGCCGGGAGGCCCATGAGCAATTCCGCGGACGACAACGCCTTGGCAGCCCAGCAGCCGGGCGGCGCAAAACCTATCGTGCCGAAGAGCGCCAGCGAGGCGCTGCGTCCGCAGGCCGGTACGCCTCCACCTCGCCGCTCTCGCAAGTCTCGCAGCCAGGTCGTGGTATTCCTGAACTTCCTGATGTCGACCATCGTGCTGGTCGCCGTCGTCGCGTTCGCGGCCGTCTGGTTCGGCAAATACACCTTCGAGGGCGAGGGCCCGCTGGCGACGCCGGACACGATCCTGATACGCCCGAATACCGGCGTGACCGAGATCGCCGAGCAGCTCGAACGCCTCAACATGATCAGCGATGCACGCATCTTCCGGCTGGGCCTTCGCGCCTATGGCAATGATGGCAGGCTGCGGGCCGGCGAATATGCGGTGCCCGCGCACGCGTCGATGCACGACATCATGGAACTGCTCGTCAGTGGCCGCTCGATCCTCTATTCGCTCACCATTCCCGAGGGGTTGACCGTTCACCAGGCGTTTGCGCGCATCGCCTCGATGGAAGAGCTTGAAGGCGAAATGCCGTCCGAGCTTCCGCCGGAGGGGTCGCTGGCCGCCGACACCGTGCGTTTCACGCGCGGCATGCAGCGGCAGCAGGTGATCGACCGCCTGTCCGCAGACCAGAAGGCGCTGGTAGAGAGCATCTGGGCGCGACGCTCGCAGGATGTGCCCGTGGCCGACATCAACGAGTTCGTCACGCTGGCGTCCATCGTGGAGAAGGAAACCGGCCGGGCGGATGAGCGCTCGCGCGTCGCATCCGTCTTCATCAACCGCCTCAAGAACGGCATGCGGCTGCAGTCGGACCCCACGATCATCTACGGCATCTTCGGCGGCGAGGGTAAGCCGTCGGACCGGCCGATCTATCGCTCGGACATAGACACGCCGACGGACTACAACACCTACACGATCAACGGCCTGCCGCCCGGCCCGATCGCCATTCCCGGCCGTGCCTCGCTGGAGGCGGTAGCCAATCCGTCCAAGACGGAAGACCTCTATTTCGTGGCGGACGGCACCGGCGGGCACGCCTTTGCACGGACGCTGGAAGAGCATAACCGGAATGTCGCACGCTGGCGGCAGATCGAACGGCAGCGGGCCGAAGCTGCGGCGGCCGCCGGTGAAGAAGCCGGGGAGGCGGAAACCTCGGACGAGTGACGGCGGCATCGGGGGCGGGGGACGCCATGGGTTTGCAAAGTATGACGGGTTTCGGCCGCGCGACAGCCGACCACAAGGGCGCGGCGATAGCGTGGGAGCTGAAGTCGGTAAACGGCAAGGCGCTGGAAGTGCGCCTGCGTCTTCCGCCCGGCTTCGAGCGGCTCGAACAGTCGGCCAGGCAGGCGATCCAGAAGCGGTTTTCCCGTGGCAACATACAGGCCGGACTCTCCATCTCACGGGTGGGCGCTCAGGCACAGCCTGTCGTCAACGAGGAGTTCCTGCGCGATCTTGCGGAACTTGCCAAACGGCTGGAAGAGCAGTTCGGCGCAGCACCCGCCACTGCCGACGGCCTGCTCGCGCTGCGCGGCGTGCTGGATGCACCGGACGCCGTCGAGGACGAGGACGCACGCACAGCGCTCGACGCAACCATCCTGCGGGCGCTGGATGCCGCGCTGGCCAATCTGGAAGAAGCCCGCCGCGATGAGGGCGTCGCGCTGGGCGCACTGTTGCAGGGCCATCTGGGGGCCATCGGCGCGCTGACCGATCGCGCAGAGGCCGACCCGTCGCGAGACGCGGCTGCGATCCGCGCGCGACTGGCCGAGCAAGTGGGCCTCCTGCTGGAAACCGGTGCCCCGCTGGACGAGGCGCGCCTACACATGGAAGCAGCGTTTCTGGCGACCAAGGCCGACATTCGCGAAGAGATCGACAGGCTGCACACGCACGTCGCGTCGGGCCGTGCGCTGCTGGAGGCCGGCGGCCCGGTTGGCCGCAAGCTCGATTTCCTGTCGCAGGAATTCAATCGCGAATCGAATACGCTCTGCTCGAAGTCCAACGCTGCTTCGGTCACCGCTATCGGGCTCGAGTTGAAATCGGTCGTCGACCAGTTTCGCGAGCAGGTCCAAAATCTGGAGTGAGCCATGGCGGACACGCCTCTTACCGCTTCCATCCGCCGCCGTGGCCTCATGCTGGTTTTGTCGTCGCCTTCGGGCGCGGGCAAATCGACGATCGCGCGCAACTTGCTTGAGGACGATCCTGCCTTTGAGCTGTCGATCAGCGTGACGACGCGCGCTCGTCGCGGCAGCGAGATCGACGGGCGGCACTATCATTTTCGCTCGGCGCGCCAGTTCGAGATCATGCGCGACAACGACGAACTACTGGAATGGGCGGAGGTTCACGGCAATTTCTACGCAACGCCTCGCGCACCTGCCGAAAAGGCGCTGGCTGAAGGCCGCGACATGCTGTTCGACATAGACTGGCAGGGAGCGGAGCAATTGCGCGAGAAGATGCGGGCCGACATCGTCTCCATCTTCATCCTGCCGCCTTCGATGGGTGAACTGAAGGACAGGCTGCGCCGCCGCGCGGAGGATCAGGATTCCGTCATCGCCGCCCGGCTGCAAAACGCCCGCGACGAGATCGAACACTGGCGGGACTACGACTACATCGTCATCAACGAGGATCTGGACACCGCATTTTCGGAGGTCAAGGCGATCGTCACTGCAGAACGCCTGCGACGCGACCGCCGCCCCGGACTGTTCGACTTCGTGACCGGCCTGCTCGACGAAAAGCTGGACTGAAATCTACAACGCGTTGGCAAGCGCGACGAACTCGGCGACCGAGAGCGTTTCGGCACGCCGGGTTCCGTCGATGCCCGTCTTTTGCAGCAACGTTTCCCCGCCGATGCTCTTGAGGCTCTGGCGCAGCATCTTGCGGCGCTGTCCAAACGCCGCCTCCGTCACCCGCGCAAGCTTCTTTCCGTCGGCGGGCATCGGTTCGGCTCGCGGAACGATGTGCACGACGGAAGACGTAACCTTCGGCGGCGGGGTGAAAGCCTGCGGGGGCAGGTCGAAGGCGATGCCGGCACGCGTGCGCCAGCCTGCCAGGACGCCGAGCCGGCCATAGGCGTCGTCGTCCGGCCCGGCGACGATGCGTTGGGCGACCTCCTTCTGGAACATCAACGTCATCGAACTGTAGAACGGAGGCCACGTCTCCGCCGTAAGCCAGCGTATCAGCAGTTCAGTGCCGATGTTGTAGGGCAGGTTCGCGACGATCTTCGTGTCCGTCGCGCCGGCTGCGAATGCCGCGAAGTCCGTCTTGAGCGCGTCGCCGTAAATCACTTCCAGCCGGCCGGGATAGTGGACCGAGATTTCCGCCAGCGCTGGCAGGCAGCGCTCGTCGCGTTCTATGGCGACCACGCGCTGCGCCCCATGTGCCAGCAACGCGCGCGTCAGGCCGCCGGGGCCGGGCCCCACCTCGATGACGGTCGTCTGCGACAGGTCTCCCGCCGTGCGGGCGATCTTTCCGGTCAGGTTGAGGTCGAGCAGGAAGTTCTGCCCCAGCGCCTTCCTGGCGCGAAGCTCGTGGCGCTCGATCACCTCGCGCAGCGGCGGCAGCCCGTCGAGACTCATCGCCCGGCTGCCCGGGCGTCCGCCATGCGGCGGGCCAGCTTCAACGCTGCGATGAGGCTGTCTGGACGTGCAATGCCCTTGCCGGCGATGTCGAACGCCGTGCCGTGATCGGGCGATGTTCGGATGAAGGGCAGGCCGAGCGTGACGTTGACGGTCTCGTCGAAAGCCAGCGCCTTGGCGGGAATGAGCGCCTGGTCGTGATACATGCACACCGCCGCGTCGTAGGTTTCGCGGGCCCTTGCGTGAAACATCGTATCGGCGGGCAGGGGGCCGCGTGCGTCGATCCCGCGCCGCACCAGCTCCTCAACCGCGGGTCGAACGAGCTCGTCATCCTCACGCCCCATCGCTCCGCCTTCGCCCGCATGCGGGTTCAGCCCGGAGATCGCAAGCCGCGGTCGCTTGATGCCGAACCGGTCGCGCAGGTCGCAAGCGGTGATTGCCGCCGTCTCCACGATGAGAGCGGTCGTCAGCATGCGCGGGACCTCGCTGAGCGGAATATGGATAGTCACCGGCACTGCGCGCAATTCCGGACCGGCCAGCATCATCACCGGCCTTGTCGGCTTGCCGGTGATCGTCTCGGCCAGATGCCCCAGGAACTCCGTGTGTCCGGGATATGCGAAGCCTGCATCGTAGAGCGGCTTCTTGGCGATGGGGCAGGTGACCACCGCATCCGAGCGGCCAGCCGCGGTGTCGTGCACGGCCCGCTCGATGGCCTCGACGATGCCGGCCGCGTTGCTGCTGGAGGGGGCGCCAGGCGTGTCGGCGAAGGAAGCGTCGAGCGGCAATATGGGCAGGGCGGTCGCGAATGCCTGGTCCGCCTCGCCGGGCACCACCGTGGCAATCTCGACCGACAGCCCGAGCCTGTGGGCGCGTGCGCGAATGAGCTCCGGATCAGACAGGAGATGAAACGCGGGAACCGCGGCCGCATCGCGACGCAGCCACGCCTGCAGGGCGATATCCGGGCCGATGCCGGAAGGATCGCCCGATGTCAGAGCTAGTGAACCCACGCCCCCGGTCCCGGATGATTGGCTGACGGGCTGCCGTCAGCGCCTGATGATCTGTGCCTTGGCGCGAAGTTCGTCCATCAGCTTCTTCGAGGCGCTTTCGGCATCCTCGTCACCGCTGCTCCCGCCCGAGCCCAGTTGCTCCGTCTGGAACACCATCTGCGCGACACGGTCGTCCGATACCTCGCGAGCGCTGCACACACCGATGAACTCGGCACCGCGATCGGTCTCGCGCACCACCGTAGCCGCACCGGCATTCGTGGACTTGACCTGCTCCGCCCAGTCGGCCGGAAGCTCCGGCGCGAGCACGCGGCCCAGATCGCGCACGGTCACGTCGATCAGCCCCTTGGCGAATTCCCGCGTGGAATCGCACCCGCGAAAGCGCTGACGCATGGCTTCTGCCTCGCGCTTGCGCGCGCCGAGCCTGCTGCCGCGCTCTGCAGGCGGCACCACGAAAATCACCTGCTGCAGCATGTATTCGGTAGCTGTCGGCTTGCTGCCGCCCTGCTGAAGCATCCGCTGCACGGCGTCCTGCTCGCTGACTGCCCCGGCGCGCTGGCGCTGCGAGAGAACCTGCGACCAGCCCATCTGGGCGCGGATGAACTCGCGAAAATGAGCCTTGGTGACGCCCGACTGGTTCAGCACCTGGTCCATCTGCGCAGCCGACATGTTGTTGGAGCGCGCGAAGCGCTCGTATGCGCCCGCCACCTGGTCGTCGGTGATGTTGATGTTCATGCGCCGCATCTCGCCGCTGCGCAGGGCCTGGTCGATCATGTCGTCCGCGGCGGCCTGCTGCACGTTTCCGCGCCTGTTCTGCAAGCGCAGGAACGCCGCTCGGCGCTCGATGTCGTAGCTGGTCACAGCCTGGTTGTTGACGACGTACCTGATCTCACTCGCCTGTGCGGGCATCGGCGCCAAAGCCGCGGGCGCGGAGATGCCGACAAGCATGAGGGCGACTGCATATCGCCTTATGGCAGTTGCTGCCTTTCCCATCCTTTATCTCCCTAGAATTCCTGACGCTGCATGCGACGACCTTCCCGTGGCCGTTCTATGGGGCGAAACCGTGGCGCAGCGGCCGAAGGCTGCGCTTTCCCGTCAATTGAACGACGACGTGGTGGTGCCGAAATCGCCGATCGTACGCAGCGAAATCCGGAAGCCGAACGACTTCTCCTTGTCGACTTCCTGCGTATTGTTGTTTCTGGACGCGGTTTCGGTCCCGAAGAACGTGAACGAGAAGCATTCATCGTCGTAGCCGAACCCGATCGACTTTCTGGTCATCAGGTTGTTTTCCAGATCGTAGGTACCGCTGCCGAACACGCGCCAGTATTCGTGCACCTTGACCGAAGCCCCACCGCGAACTTCGTGGCGATCCTCTTCGAAACCGTAGTCCGGCTGCTTTTCCACAAACGTGTAGACGGCCGAAACGCGGGCGACATCGCCACCATAGCTGGCAGTCAGATCCGTGCGCCGCACCTCGAAGTTTTCCTGGTCGAAGCGGGCGCCGGCACCAACCGTCACTCCGATGGGCGTGTTGAGGTTGACCGCTGCGACATAGTCCGACGTGTCGGTCTCCAAGCCGGAGGCTGCTCCCACATTCACAAGGTCCGGGGAGGCGTAGGGGTTTACGCCCGCAAGATGAAAGGACTGGCCGGCAATGGCGTTGGCCGACCAGCCGCCGCCGAACGCGCCCGAGTAGCGCACGCCGAGATTGGCGCGTACACCGCCCTCGATGCGGTCATATCCGCCGAACTTGTCGCGTTCGAACAGATTGGTTGCGTCAAAGACCAGCGCCTGCGCATCCTCGTTCGGAATGCCGAGCGTCTCGCCATAAGGCGCATCCGGCCGCGCGAAAAGCTGGCCCATCGGCTCCAGCACGTGGGTCGAGCTGGACGTCGAGAACAGTACGGGCCAGCGAGCTTCTAGGCCGGCCGTCGCCATCGCACGGTAGTAGGACGAGCGGATGTCGGTGGCGAAGCCGTATTGATCGGCATGCTGTTGGATTGCAGCTTCCGAGTTGCCGCGATAGTTGACGGCGATGCCGTCGCCGCGTCCATGCAGGAGCGATGTCAACATAAGCCCACCGGGCGCCACGTATGACCGCTTCCACTCTGCTTCGGCGGTCAACCGCGTCGAACTGCCGTCGATACCTCGCAAGCGGGATCGGGTAACCTCGGGATCAGCGCAATCCATGCTTACTATACGTCCGCCCCTGGTGCCGGTGCACCCCTCATCAAGCTCGCTGCGGTAAACACTTTGGAGGTTGACGTTCACAGTCAGTTCACCACCCGCGATAGGCTCGTCGGGCGTGTAGGAGTAGTCGAACGACGGCAGCACCCAGGGTTGCTTGGCGTCTCGTGTCCTTACCGTTACCTCACTCCCAGTAATCTGAAAATCTCGATTGAAAGTTTCTTGTGCATTGAACTTGTAGGCGCGCAGGTCAAAGTAGTTCCGATCATTTAAGCCGGTCAGATAGACTTCATTAGTGCGCCTTACCTGATTGTAACCCTCAATCCCGTAGCGGTAAGAGAAGTTCTTGTCGGTTTGGGCCAGAACGTCCCAGCCGAAAGTCCAGCGCGGATTAATCTGGAATCGGCCCTTTGAGCCGATCATGCCACGGAACTTCTCGTTGTCGGAGAAAACTTCCGGCGGCCGCCCAGGCAGTGCGTTACGATAAAACTCTTCGGGGCTGCGCTGCCGGATGCCCGCGATGGTGATCGAGTATTCACCGTTGTTGAAGCGCTGCCGCCATTCGGCCTCGCCCAGAAAGCCCTGCTTGGAATAGACGGTCGGCTTCAGCGTGAGATCGTATGTCGGTGACAGCGCCAGATAATAGGGGACGCGAACGCCGTGGCCGATATCGTCACCCGACCGGTAGCTGGGTACCAGAAAGCCGGAGCGGCGCTTGACCGTCGGATCGGCGATCTCGAAAGCCGGCAGGAAGGCGAGGGGAAGGCCGAACATCTCGAAACGGGCGCGCTCGAAGCGCACTGTCTTGGTCTGTCCGTTCCAGATGATCTTCTGCGCTTTCACGCGCCAGATCGGCGGCTTGTCCGGCTTTTCCTCACACGGCTCGCACGCCGTATAGACGCCGTAGTTGAAGGTCGTGACCGTGCCGTCGGCGCGATCCGCGCTTTCGGCAGCGAAATACGTCTTGTCGGCCGTCTCGACCCGTAGCGTGCGCACGAAGCCGTCGCGGAAATCGTCGGTAATATCGATCTCGTCGGAGAAGATGCGGGTGCCCTGGCTGTCCACGATTTCGACATTGCCGCTGGCGATCAGGCGCGAGGTGCCGCGGTCATAGGTGACGCGCTGCGCGACGAGGCGGCTCCCATCATAATCGATCTGCACGCCGCCAACGGCGGTGATTGTGTTACGGTCGTTGTCGTAGACGATGGTGTCCGCTTCGAGCAGCATATCCGCGTCGCGCGAGGGCGAGCGGCTCTCAAGCCCGATCGACTGTGCGAAAGCCACCTGAGGCATCACGCCGCCCGCCATGACGCAGGCGAGCGCGGTCGCGCAGGCGAAGCGCAGAGTCCGTGCGGACCTGCGTTTTCTCGCGAGCACGCCCCTCAACTAACCGTCCTCCTTGTACAAGAGAAAAGTCACCCCGAAAAAACTCGCGATCAACACCGGGAACCACGCAGCCGCAATGGGCGGCACGAATCCGGCAGTACCGAACGCCTTGACCAGAACCGACACGACATAAAGCAGAAAGCCGGCGACGACGCCACCCAGAATAATCGTAGCCGACTGCCCCATGCGGGCAAATCGCATCGAGACGGTGGCAGCGATCAGCGTCATTGCCACCAGCAGCGCCGGAATGGCCACCAGCGAGTGGAAATGCATCGAAAACGCGTTTGCACCGAGGCCGAACGAGCGTGCTGCGGCTATTTTTCGCGGTAGTTCGTAAACCGGTATGGTCTCGGGCCGCGCAAGCCTTTCCAGCACGAATTCCGGCGTCAGGTCGGTCGCGATTCGCATCGTCGTGGGTGGCTCGGGCATCTCGCCGGTCTGGATGCGAACCGCGCGCGTCAGCTCCCAGTAGCCGTCCCGCAGATAGGCGCGGCGCGCGTCGATCCGCTCGAACAGTTCGCCCTCGTCGATACGCAGGAAAGTCGCGTCCACCAGTTCCAGGCCCCGGTTGAGAATGCGCCGCGCGCCGATGATGGTTTCACCTTCGCTGGTTCGCTGCTTGATCCAGGGTGATTCCGGCTGGCCGATGGAGTTGGGACTGTCGGCGCGCACTTCGACCTCGAGCAGCTGGCTGCGCTCGAAACCGTTGGCTGCGATGGGATTGAGGATGAAAAGGGCTGCAAGGCCGTACACGAATGCGCCGAGGCAGATCGGCATCAGGAACTGCCAAGCGGAGATCCCGGCAGAACGCGCGACGACCAACTCGTATTTTCGGTTCAACGAGATCAGCGTCGTCATGCCGGATATGAGCGCGATGAACGGTATCGCCTGCTGCATGATCATCGGCGTCTGCAAGGTGGCGATCGCGAGCGTAAGGCCAACCGAATAGTTGGGTAGGCCTCCCATGCGCCCGGAGAGCTCGGTGAAGTTGATGATGAACACGATCGCAGCGATGCCTGCGATGAACCAGAACGTGATGGCCACGTAGCGCATGAAGATGTAGCGCCCGAGCGTGAGGCCGATCATGCCGAGCCTCCCGGCGCGGTACGCCTGAAGCCCGAAAGCCTGATCTTCAGCGCCACGATGCGCTGCTGCAGCCTGTTCCACAGCGTCGTGGCGCGCTCCACGATGCTCATCGGCAGTTCCATCACACGGTTGGTCGCGATGAAGAAGATCGCCACCGCACATGCGACGATGGGCACGCCGTAGACCATCGGCGTGAAGGCCGGCACGTTCCACACCTTGTCCGCGGCGAAGAACCCCGCCCAGCGGAACACCAGCGCGATGGTCATGGTCGTGAGAAGCGGGTGGATGCGCGCCTCACGGAATGAGCGCGAATCGCCTGCGACCGCCAGCGCGATCAGCGCGAACACAAGCGGATAGAGCCATTCGGTAAAGCGCTTGTGCAGTTCGGCTCGAAAGCCCTGCGGCGACTTCTTGAAGATCGGGTCGTCGCGGTCGGGGTTCATCAGGTAGCCGAGCGTGCGGTCCTTCGGCAGCAGCGTCGGCCCGGCACCGCTTGCGGCGAACTGGGAAAGGTCGAGCGCATATGAAGTGTACTGCACCACGGAAACGCCGTCACCGGTCTTGCGGTGCACGACGCCGTCCTGCATCACCAGCAGGTGTTCGCCGTTCAGTTCGAGCGTCGCTCCGCTCTTGGCGTAGTAGAGCAACTCGGTGCCTTCCTCGCGCCTGTCGGAGACGAAGATGCCGCCGAAACGGCCATCCGGCAGGCGCTCGCCGATCTGCATGTGCAGACCGTCCTCGATCTCCTGGAACGTCCCTTCCTGGATGACCGTTGTGATCAGTTCGGCGCGCGCTTCGGAGACCAGTACCCGCAACCGCTCGCGCGAGTAGGGCTCTATGAAGTTGTTGACGGTAAACGAGATGATGCAGGCACCGACAGCCAGAAGCAGGATCGGTCTCATCACCGTCATGCGGGGACTGCCGGCCGCGCTGATGACGATCAGCTCGGAATCGGTGTTCATCGTCGTCAGGGTCTGTGCCACCGCAATGCCGACTGCGAAGGGAATCACGACCGGGATGACGGCGGGCAACACGAGCCACGCGATCTCGAAGAAGGTCGCCGCCGACTGGCCGTTCCCGGTCACGACGTTGATGCGGGTGAGTATCTGCGTGGTCCAGACGATCGCCAGCACCCAGAAGAGGGTTGCCGTGAAGATGCCCAGCGTGCGCCGCAATATGTAGAGTTCTACGACTTTCATGCGTCGCGACGTTCCGGTTGCATTTAGGCGAGGGTGCGGCGGGATAGAGACGCTTTTCGGCTCGCCCGGTCGGCGAGGTGCGCTAAAAAGTCTCTGCTCTCCGTCACCCTTGTCGTCCCAGGGCGCTCCCCGGACATGAGTTTGCGGAATTTAGGCGAACAAAGTACCAACAAACAAGGTTAACGATTATCGATCACGCATGATGTGAAGCCAAGCTTGAGCCGGACTTGTGAAAGGTGTCCAATAGGGCACGATCTCGCCGCCTGAAAAGGCATCGACCTTCCCCTGGAATCTGAAAGACGAACAGGAAGCTTATGTCCATTCGACCCGCAATCGCATTCGCCCGTATCGCAACGCCGAAGAAGGGAAGCGTCGTCGTGCTCACGGCGGAAGGAGGGGGGCTGTCGCAGGCAGCCGTAGCCTGCGATTCGCAGGGCATCCTGAAGAAGGCGTTCTCCATAGCCGAGTTCACCGGCAAGCTCGCATCAAGCGTCGAAGTGCTTGCGCCGGGCGGCACGGAATACGACCGACTGGTTGCCGTGGGGACGGGCAAGCCCGACGCTTTGGACGAACGGGCGTGGATGCGTCTGGGCGGCGCGGCATTCGCTGCCGCCAAAAAGACCGGCGAGATTTCCATCGTGGCCGAGATCGAAGGCGCGGACGTGACCGCCGACGATGTCGCTGCGCTGGCTTTCGGGGCGTTGCTGGGAGCTTACGCCTTCGACCGCTACAAGACGAAGAAGGACAACACCAAGGCGACTGCCGCGAAGCCCGCCAAGGTGACAATCCTCTGCGCCAACCCGGCTGCGGCAAAGAAAGCGTTCGCGACCGCCGAAGCGGTCGCCGACGGTGTGGTCCTCGCGCGCGACCTCGTCAACGAGCCGGCGAACATCCTCGGCACGCTCGAGTTCGCCGAAAAGGCGAAGGAACTGGAAAAGCTCGACGTAAAGGTTGAAATCCTGACCGAGAAGGAGATGAAGAAGCTCGGCATGGGCGCGCTTCTGGGCGTGGCGCAGGGTTCGGTTCGGCCGCCGCGCCTTGCGATCATGCAGTGGAACGGGGGCAAGCCCAAGGACAAGCCCATTGCCTTCGTCGGCAAGGGCGTGGTCTTCGATTCGGGTGGTATCTCCATCAAGCCCGCCGGCGGGATGGAGGACATGAAGGGCGACATGGGTGGTGCTGCCGCAGTCACCGGCCTGATGCACGCTCTTGCCGCCCGCAAGGCCAAGGCCAATGTCGTCGGCATCATCGGGCTCGTCGAGAACATGCTCGACGGCAACGCGCAGCGGCCGGGCGACATCGTCACCTCGATGTCCGGCCAGACGATCGAGGTGCTGAACACGGATGCCGAAGGCCGCCTCGTACTCGCCGATGCGCTCTGGTACTGCAACGAGCGCTTCAAGCCCGGCTTCATTGTCAACCTCGCGACGCTGACAGGTGCGATCATCGTTGCGCTGGGTAGCGAGTATGCGGGCCTTTTCTCGAACAACGACGAACTCGCCAACCGGCTGGTCCAGGCTGGCACGGATAGTGGCGAGCGGCTGTGGCGCATGCCGCTCGGGCCGGAATACGACAAGATCATCGATTCCAAGAACGCCGACATGAAGAATACCGGCGGGCGCAATGCGGGCTCGATCACGGCGGCCCAGTTCCTTCAGCGCTTCGTCAAGGATACGCCGTGGGCGCATCTCGACATCGCCGGCACCGCAATGGGGTCACCGTCGAATGAGATCAACCAGTCCTGGGCGTCCGGCTACGGCGTGAGGCTCCTCGATCGACTGGTCCGCGACCACTACGAGGGCTAATTGCCACGCCGTCCATGACCGAAGTCCTCTTCTACCACCTGACCGAATCGACGCTGGAAGAAGCGCTGCCGCCGCTCCTGGAAAAAAGCCTGGAGCGGGGCTGGCGTGCGGTGGTGCAGGTTGGAGGAGAAGAACGCCGCGATGCGCTTGACGCGCATCTGTGGACCTATCGCGACGACTCCTTTCTCGCGCACGGCAGCGAGCATGAGCGTCACCCGCAACACCAGCCGGTTCTGCTGACGACGGGCGAGGGCAACACCAACTCGGCCCAGATAAGATTTGTGGTGGACGGCGCGTCGCCCCCGGACCTTTCTACCTACCAGCGCGCGGTCTTCATGTTCGATGGCCACGACATGACGCAGGTGGAGCAGGCGCGCGAGCATTGGAAGGCGATGAAGGCGGCCGGCCATCAGGCGACCTACTGGCAGCAGACGCCGGAACGCCGCTGGGAGCGCAAGGCCTGATGAGATGGGTCGCGCGGCTGGCGCTGCTGGTGATGCTGGCTCTCGGGCTGGTGCTGGCGTTGGTTCCCGATCTGGTGCTGGACGATCCCGGCGAAACAAGCTCGTGGCGGGTCTATGCGCCCGAGCGCGGCTTCTATCCATTCGAGGTGAATGCCGTGCAGTTGGACGCCCCGGTCAGGGTGTTCGTCTATCTCACCGTAAACGGCCGTTTCCAGCCCGAGAGGCAGCGTCCCGCGCTCACCTTGACGATGTCAGGCGATGGCAGGACCGTCATCGCAGCGCCGCTGGACTTCACGCTTTATCCGCCGCTGATCGAAAGCCCACAGGCGCGCGAGGCGATCTATCGCGACTTCGCTGGCACCATCGACGCGCTGGGGGCTGAAAACTACCTCGGCATCGTCGGAGAGGGTGAACTTGAAGGGCTGGACATCTTGGCCGTCGACGTCACGCTCGAATCGATGGGCGCGCGCACGGACGACACGACCCGCATCGTCGGCTACGGCCTTCTCGGTCTGGCAGTATTCGGCCTCATCCTTTCGTTCCGCCGCAGGCGCGAGAACCCGAATTCGAAGCCTCCACCCAAATGGGGCAGGGGGTGAGGAGCGGTCCGCGCAGCGGATGAAAAGCCAATGATTTGGCTTTTCAAGCGACGAACGCCCTAAGCCATAGCGAAGGGCCAAGCGGTTCGCGCAGCGGCTGAAAAGCCAATGATTTGGCTTTTCAAGCGACGAAAGCCCGCAGCCATAGCGAAGGGCTCAGCGGTGCGCCTGCCGGATGCTCTCGGCCCGGCCCTTAGATGTCGCCGAAATCGCCCGCACGGCCCTTGCCTTGTGAAAACCGGCCAGCGCCCGCCATGCCTTCCTTACGGAAGGTGGCGGCACTCTTCCACTCGTTGGCCAGCGCCTCTTCCGGTCCCAGCGACCACTGGCGTATCGCCGAGATGCGGTCGGCGCGCATGCATGCCTGCGGATAGCGAGTGATGTCGCGCGCTATCGCAAGCGCCGTCTCGAGCGCGGCGCCGTCGTCGCAAAGATAGTTGGCGAGGCCGATTTCCCTGCACTCCTGCGCATCGACCTTGCGGCCGGTGAGTATCAGGTCCATCGCCCGCCCGTGACCCACGATGCGCGGCAGGCGAACGGTGCCTCCGTCGATCAGCGGTACGCCCCAGCGCCGACAGTACACGCCCATATAGGCGGAAGCCTCCATGACGCGCAGGTCGCACCACAACGCCAGTTCCATGCCGCCCGCGACGGCGGGGCCCGAGATCGCGCCGATGACCGGCTTGGAAAGCGTCAGCCTCGTCGGCCCCATCGGCCCCTTGCGTGGCCTGTCGTCATGGCCATCGAAACTGCTGTCCAGCTCGTGCTCGGCGAACCAGGTCTCGTGGACATTGTCGGCCGCCCACTTGAGGTCGAACCCCGCCGAAAAGACGCCGTTGACGCCGGTCAGCACCGCGACCTTTCTGCTGTCGTCGCGATCGAAGGCCGTGAAGGCTCGGAAGAGCGCGTCCGCCATTTCCGGGTTGACCGCATTGCGCGCTTCGGCGCGGTCGATTGTCACCACGGTGATTTCGCCGTCCTGCTCGACACGGATGCTCATTCGGCTATCCCTTCCTCATATTGCGTCGACAGTTCCAGCCATCGGTCCTCGTGGCGGGACAATGCATTGGAAAGGTCCGAACGCTCCTTGGCAAGCTGAGTCGCGGTGGAAGGGTCCTTCTCGTAGAGCGCCGGGTCTGCGAGCTGGTCCTCGATGGCGTCTATACGCTTTCGGGTTCGCTCCATGAGCCCTTCGGTGGCGCGGATTTCCTTTGCCACCGGCTCCATCGCCTGCCTGCGCGCTGCGGCCTCGCGCCGCTTGTCGGCCTTCGACGACTTGTCGGCCTCCTTCTTCTCGCGGCGGTCGCTTTGTCCGCCGGTGACGAGGGTCCGATAGTCCGACAGGTCGCCATCATAAGACGAAACCGTACCGTCCTTGACGAGCCACAGCCGGTCGGCCGTCGCCTCGATCAGGTGCCGGTCGTGGCTGATGAGGATTACCGCGCCCGAATAGTCGTTCAGCGCGACCATGAGCGCCTCGCGGCTGTCGATGTCGAGATGATTGGTCGGTTCGTCGAGGATCAGCAGGTTCGGGCCGTCGAAAGCGGCGAGCCCCATCAGCAGGCGCGCCTTTTCGCCACCCGACAGGTCTTTGGCCTTGGTGTTCATCTTCTCGGTCGTAAGGCCCATCTGGGCGACGCGCGAGCGCACCTTTGCTTCCGGCGCATCGGGCATCAGCCGCCGTACATGATCGACCGCGCTTTCCTCCGGGCGCAGATCGTCAAGCTGGTGCTGCGCGAACATCGCAACCTTCAGTCCCGGCGCGACGGTGATGCCGCCGGTTTCAAGCTTCAGGCGACCGGCCAGCAGCTTGGCGAAGGTGGACTTGCCGTTGCCGTTGGAGCCCAGCAGCGCGATGCGGTCGTCTTCGTCGATCCGTAGCGTCAACTGTCGCAGCACTGGCTTGCCGGGCTGATACCCGACCGCGCCTGCCTGCATGGTCACGATCGGCGACGCGACCGTCTTTACAGGCTCCGGAAACGAGAACGGCCGCACGCTGTCTTCGATGACCGCCGAAATCGGCTTCATCTTCTCCAGCGCCTTGAGACGCGACTGCGCCTGCCGCGCCTTCGATGCCTTGTAGCGGAAGCGCTCGACGAAGCTTTCCATGTGCTTGCGCTGGGTTTCCTGCTTGACCCGGCTCTTTTCCTGCAGCTCGATCTGTTCGCTCCGCTGGCGCTCGAACTGGTCGTAGCCGCCGCGCCAGAAGGTCAGCTTCATCTGGTCGAGATGCACGATCGAGCTGACCGCGCGGTTCAGCAGGTCGCGGTCGTGGCTGATGAGCAGGACGGTGTGGGGATAGCGCGCGACATAGCTTTCCAGCCACATCGTGCCTTCGAGGTCGAGGTAATTGGTCGGCTCGTCGAGAAGGAGCAGGTCCGGCTGCGCGAACAGCACGGAGGCCAGTGCGACGCGCATGCGCCAGCCACCCGAGAAGGACGATGCCGGTCGCTTCTGTGCATCTGCGTCAAAGCCGAGGCCTGCAAGAATGGTGGCCGCGCGCGCTTCAGCCGAGTGGGAGTCGATGTCGGCGAGCCGCATCTGGATTTCGGCGATGCGGTGCGCATCGGTTGCCGTCTCCGCTTCCTGCATCAGCGCCAGCCGTTCCGTATCGGCCTTCAGCACGATCTCGATGAGCGGTTCTTCAGTTCCGGGCGCTTCCTGCGCCACTTGCCCGATGCGCGTATTCTTCGGGAAACCGATAGACCCCGTCTCGGTGGGCAACTCTCCGGTGATGGCCTTGAACAGCGTCGTCTTGCCGGTGCCGTTGCGACCGACGAAACCCGCTTTCGACCCCGCCGGAAGCGTGAGCGAAGCGTGGTCCAGAAGGAGGCGGCCTGCGATCCGCAGCGAAACGTCGTCGATAATAAGCATAGTGGCGCTCTATTGGCTGAGCGCCGCTGCGAAGGCAAGGGGAGGAGCGGCCGCATGGCGGCCGCTCCCATGTCATTCTCGTTTAACGCGTAGCCTGAACCGCGAGGCAGAGGGATACGAGGTCGCTGTCATAAGCAGCAGGGTTGGCCACGATCTCGACGCAACGACGCTGTGCGGTGGCTACTTCTCCACCTTCTATCCCGGGAGCTACCGGAGCAGGACCAGGACCGGGGCCGGGGCCAGGGCCAGGACCCGGGCCAGGGCCAGGGCCAGGACCGGGGCCAGGACCAGGACCAGGACCAGGACCAGCGCTTCCGCCTCCGCCAATGCCGATGCCGATGCCGACGTCGATCCCGTCGCCGATGGAAGCGCCAACTCCGGCGTTCACGCCGCTGTCGCCGCCTATGGTTGCACCAGCGCCGACGTCGACGCCGCTTTCACCGCCGACGGTGGCGCCTGCTCCGGCATTGATGCCGCTGTCGCCGCCGACTGAGGCCCCAAGCCCCGCATCGACGCCGCTCGAGCCACCGACCGTCGCGCCCGCTCCGGCATTGACGCCGTTGTCGCCGCCGATCGAAGCGCCTGCACCGACGTCGATGCCGTTATCGCCGCCAAGGCTGACGCCGAGACCCGCATCGATCCCGCCGAGGCCTACCCCGACGCCAATGTTTTGCGCGTGCGCTGGGCCGCTCAGGGCAAAGGCGACAGCACCCACCGCCAGCGCTTTGCTTAGTATGTTTGAGATTGTCGTCATGTTGACGTTCTCCCTAAGGTTGCTGGTTAGGCAGCCGGCTGGTTACCGACCGCTGACCAAATTACGTAGGGGAACGTGTAACGGTTTCAGCTTTCCACATCCCAAGGTTGAGTAATAATTACGTGAAAGTGATTCATTTATATCAAATGTGCCGCTTTTCCGGTGTTTCAGCTCAACGCGCGCAGATCGTCACGCAACTTTTCCGCGTTCGTGGCGGCCAGCATCGCTTCCATTTCTGTCTCGGTCCGGGACCAGAGCGGCATTGCACGCTGAAGTAGAGCGTGTCCTTCCGGCAGGAGGGTCAGGCGTCTCCCGCGCCGATCGGTCTTGTCCTCCGCAACCTCGAGCAGGCCACGTCTTGCCAGCGGCTTCAGCATCGCCGTCAGCGTGGTGCGATCCATCGCCAGCAGGGAAGCGACGTCGCGCATCAGTGGGGGCTGCGGCCGGTTGAGCGACATGAGCAGCGAGAATTGCCCGTTTGTCAGGCCCACCGGTCGCAAGGCCTCGTCGAACCGCCTTGCCGCCGCCCGCGCCGCGCGCTGCAGATGCAGGCACAGGCATGTGTCGCGCACGTGCAACGTGACGGAAAACGGAAGCAGTTCTCCCTGAACTCGAGAATCGCGATCTTTTGACATGGCCTCATTATGTTGATATCAACATTTTTGTCCAGCGGACCTGTTCGGGAGGCGAATGGGCCGTTGCCTTGGGCGCGGGCCTGAGAGGCAAGGGAGGTCAATCATGCCGCAGCAGGTGCTTGTTCTGATCGGGACGAAGAAGGGCGTGTTCATCGCGCAAAGCGATGCGGAGCGCCGCTCATGGAAACTTGGAGGCCCCTTCTGCGAAACCTGGCCGATGCAGCATGTCGTCGGCGACCCCGCGACAGGCACGATCTACGGCGCTGCCGGCAACGAATGGTTCGGCCCGGCGGTCTGGAAATCGACCGACCTCGGCAAAAGCTGGACCCACTCAAGCGCCGGTCTGAGCTACGGGGCTGGTGACGAACCCATCAAGGCGGTCTGGAGCCTCGCTGCCCGCAACGGACGCCTCTATGCCGGCGTCCAGCCCGCGGGTCTGTTTGCCAGCGACGACCACGGCGAGACGTGGACGCATGTAGAGGGCCTGCAGAAGCATCCCACGCGCCCCGAATGGCAAGCAGGCGGGGCGGGGCTCATCCTCCACTCGCTCGTGCCCGATCAAGACGACGAAAACCGCATTTGGATCGGGATTTCGTCCGCCGGCGTGTTCGCGACGGATGACGGTGGCGAAACATGGGAGCCGCGCAACAGGGGCACGCGCGCCGACTTTCTTCCGGAGGGTCAGAACTACCCGGAATTCGGGCAATGCGTGCATTGTCTCGTACAAGCCCCGGGCGAGCCCGACCTGCTTTACCAGCAGAACCACTGTGGCATGTATCGCAGCGAGGATGGCGGCAAGAGCTGGAAAAGCATCGAAAAGGGCCTGCCTTCCACGTTTGGGTTCCCTGCGGCGGTTCACCCCCGCGATCCCGATACGCTCTATCTGCTTCCGCTCAACGGCGACATTCATGGCCGCTTCGTTCCCGACGCCAAAGCTGCGGTGTATCGTACGCGCGACCGGGGCGAGACTTGGCAGGATCTTCGCAACGGACTGCCGCAGGAAAATGCTTTCTTCGGCGTTCTCCGGCAGGCCATGGCGACCGACAGCCTGGACAAGGCAGGCGTCTATTTCGGCACTTCGGGCGGAGCGCTGTTCGCCTCGAACGACGAAGGCGACACCTGGACCTGCATCGCCGAACATCTGCCGTCGATCTCGTCGGTCGAGACCATGGTCGTCTCGCAGTAGGGGCGGCGAGGTGAACAATCCCGTAGTCGTCAAGCTGACGCCGCTTCTGGTCGAACTGTTTCCCGGGTCGATGAGGCGCGTCGAGATGCAGGCCGGAACCGTCGCCGAGATGGTCGCTGAACTCGACCGATTATGGCCCGGCATGGGCGACCGCATCTGCGATTCCCGCCCCGCGATCCGCAAGCACATGAACGTTTTCGTGGATGGGGAACGCGCGCGTCTCGACACGCAATTGAGGCCCGGCGCCGAGGTATTCGTCTTGACCGCCATCAGCGGCGGCTGAACTCCAATCGAAAGGAACAGTTATGGCCAACGACCTCGCGCCCTACATCCACTTCGACGGAAACTGCAGGGAGGCAATTGATTTTTATGTTGAAACCCTCGGTGCGAGAGTGATCGATAGCATGACGTACGGCGACGCACCCGGCGGGCAGGCCCCGGAGGGTGAGTGTGACTGGATCATTTACGCCAGCCTTCTGATCGGCGACCGGCCGCTGATGATGTCAGACGCACCTGGCCAGTTTCAGGAGAGGCGGCAGGGCTTCAACATTTCCATCGGCCTGGAGAGCGTCGAGGAGATCGAACGCGTCTACGCAGCCTTTCGCGACGGCGGCGTCGTGCGGATGGAATTGCAGGAAACCTTTTTCGCCAAGCGCTTCGCGATGGTAACCGACAGGTTCGGCACGCCCTGGATGCTCACCTGCAACATGGGGCAGACCCCGACATAGTCAGGCGAAGGCGCGGCCTTCTTCGGTGCGCTGGAAATAGATCAGGTCCAGCGTGAGACTTGGTTGCCCAAGAGCGGTCAGGATGGCGTGCGCCTGCCCGCGATGATGGGTCTGGTGGTTGAAGAAATGCGCCAGCGCGGGCGCGAGCCGCTGCGAAACCGTGCGCATGTCGGTGACGGTCAGGTAGGTGAAGCGGCCTGCAAGCTGTTCTTCGGTAAGCGATCCGACCCACTCGACGATGCGCTCGTCTTCCGACATGCGCGCGCCACGTAGACCGACGAGATCGGGATGCAGCGTCGTGTCGAGCGAGGCCGGCGCCGCACCTTCGCCGGTGAAGCGTTTCAGCCATATGCGGTCGGCGACGAGTATGTGGTTCAACGTCCCGATCAGCGAGCCGAAGAATGCGCCTGTATCGCGGTTGAGTTCTGCGTCGGACAGCCTCTCCGCCGCCTCGTAGACTTCTGTGTTGGCCCAACGGTTATAGGCCGCAAACATCTGGAAATGTTGGCGCATGGACTTTCTTTCCCGCCCGGCTCGGTCGATCCTTCGGCACACCTACACAAGCGGGAGCCGCGCGCCAATGACCATTTTGCTTTACGATCTTGTCGGCAGCGATCCCGCGCGCCCATTCAGCCCGCATTGCTGGAAGGCAGCCTTTGCCCTTGCGCACAAGGGGCTTGCATTCGAGAGCGTGCCGACGCCGTTCACTGCTGTGAAGGGCGTGGAAGGCGGCGTCTTTGGCACAGTGCCAGTGATCCGCGACGGCGAGCGGGTCGTCGGCGACAGCTTTGCCATCGCGCTGTATCTGGAGGAAACCTACCCTGATCGCCCGTCGCTGTTTGCAGGAGAGGGCGGCAAGGCTGCCTCACGCTTCATCGAGCGCTGGTCGCAACTCACCGTTCACCCGTTCCTCGGCGCGGCCGCGCTCATGGACATCCACGACCGGCTCGCACCCGAAGATCAGGCGCATTTTCGCACCACGCGGGAAGCGCGGTTCGGGCGGCCGATAGAAGACGTGCCTGCCGATCGCGACAGCCACCTGCAGGGCTTTCGCGCGAAGTTGGAGCCGCTGCGCTCGATGTTGACCTACCAACCCTTCATCGGCGGCGACCGGCCCCTCTTTGCCGACTACATCGTAGCGGGCGCGTTCCAGTGGTTGCGGGTGATCTCGCCCTACAAGGTGCTTGCGGATGACGACCCGGTCGGCGTGTGGTTCGAGCGCTGCCTCGACCTGCATGGCGGGCTTGGAAGGCGCGTTTCGGCCGCAGCCTGATCGCCGCGCTGCCCCTTCACATCGGCGGGACGGGCCTGTATAGACCCGCCACCTTTCCGATTTCACTGACATGAAGGACCGACAATGGCGATCGAACGCACCTTTTCGATGATCAAGCCCGACGCGACCCGCCGCAACCTCACCGGCGCAATCACCAAGATGCTCGAGGATGCCGGCCTGCGCGTCGTCGCATCCCGTCGCGTGTGGATGAGCCGCCGCGATGCCGAGGGCTTCTACGCCGTGCACAAGGAGCGGCCGTTCTTCGACGAGCTGTGCGAGTTCATGTCCTCCGGCCCGACGGTCGTGCAGGTTCTCGAAGGCGACAACGCTATTGCCAAGAACCGCGAAGTGATGGGCGCTACCAACCCGGCCAATGCCGACGAGGGCACGATCCGCAAGGTTCACGCGCTGTCGATCGGCGAAAACTCGGTGCACGGTTCCGACGCTCCGGAAACGGCCGCTCAGGAGATCCGGTACTGGTTCTCCGACACCGAGATTGTCGGCTGAATCTGTTTGCAGGCTTTTGCCGGCAATACATTGGAATTTATGGAAAAGCCGCGGACATCTCCGCGGCTTTTTTCATGCGCTCTGCCGGATTTGCGGCAAGTCGCCCAGAAGGTCTCCCATCTGCCGACGTTCCACGAACTCCACGAAGCAATCCCCTGTGAGCGCGGGGCTATAGAGATAGCCCTGGAAGAAGTCGCAGCCGAACGCCCGCAGGAACGCTTCTTGCCGCACGTTTTCGACATGCTCTGCCACCGCAGTCAGGTTCAGGGTGCGGGCGGTACCGAGTATGGACTTCACCAGCGCCCGGTCGCTCTCACCGGTTTCGATGTCGGCGATGAAGCTGCCGTCGATCTTCAACTCGTCGAAGGGCAGGCGCTTGAGATGCGCAAGTGACGAATAGCCGGAGCCGAAATCGTCAAGCGACAGCCGCACGCCGAGCTGCTTCAGCTCGTTCATGCGCCGCGCTATGAGCTTGCGGTCCTTGGCCATGACGCTTTCGGTCAATTCCAGCGTCAGCAGACGCGCGTCGATGCCGTGATGGCTGATGAGCGCGGTGAGGTTGGGAACGAAGTCCTCGCAAGAGAACGACTGGACGTTGATGTTGAGCGCCAGCCTCAGCCTCGACGTTGCGTTCAGGTTTTGCCAGCGCGCCAGCTCGGCGACGCCCTTGGCCAGAACCACATTGCCGAATTCGCGGATGAGCCCGAACTGCTCTGTCAGCGGCACGAACCGCTCGGGAAGCAGCGTGCCGTGCTCGGGATGATGCCAGCGACAAAGCGCCTCCGCCCCGACGATGCGGCCGTTGTCGTCCATCTGCGGCTGGAAATACAGTTCCAGCGTATCGTTCGAGAGGGCGGCCTTGAAATCGTTGAGCAGCCGGTAGCGCTCCGATTCCGTGCTCATCGACAGGTGGTCGTACAGGGCCATGCCGTTGCGTCCGGCGGCCTTGGCCTGATACATGGCGATATCGGCCTGCTTGAGGATTTCTTCCGGGCGTCCATCCTTCCCGTCGAATACGACCACGCCGAGACTCGCCGACGAACGGTGGCTGAACGAGCCGACCTCGAAATCGTCACGCATCGCCGACAGCACCTTGTTCGCGGTCATGATGGCGACCCGTGAGGCGTGCGCGGCGTCCTCGCTCACCCCTTCGAGGATGATGACGAACTCGTCTCCGCCGATACGCGCCACAGTGTCTTCGGCGCGCACGCAGTTCTTCAGCCTTTTGGCCACCTGGACGAGATAGTCGTCGCCCACATCGTGGCCGTGCGTGTCGTTCAGCGTCTTGAAATTGTCGAGGTCGATGAAGATCAGCGTGCCGCAGCCGGTACGCTCGCGGCATCGCTGGACAGCCTTGCCCATGCGGTCCATGAACATGCGCCGGTTCGGCAGGCCCGTCAGAGGGTCGAAAAAGGCGAGCTTCTCGATCTCCATTTCGTTCTTCTTGCGAACCGAAATATCGTTGACGTAGCCGTGCCACATGACGGCGCCGTCGATTGCTTCCGGCTTGGCGCTCAGGCGCAGCCATTTGGCCTTGCCGAGGCTGTCCACCGCGCGAAACTCTATGTCGAGCGGCTCCATGGTCTCGTGCGAGGTGCGCAGGACGCTGGCGAACGTGGGACGGTCGATCTCCTCGATCATGTCGAGGAAGCGGCGCGGACGCCCCAGCTCTTCATCGTCAAGCAGGCCGAATATGGTTCGGAACCCGCGGCTGGCGTAGGGAATCGAGTAGGAACCGGCCGAACTGCGAACGAACTGGAACAGCCCGCCTGGCACCTGGCTGGAGAGCTTGCTGAGAAGCTCCTCCGCCTTCAGCCGGTCCATCATCTCGGTGATCTCGCGGACCGAGCCTTCGTAGTAGACCGGATTGCCGGTCTTCTTGTCATAGACGAGCCGTGCGGATTCGGTGATCCAGATGCGTTCGCGCGTCTTGTGGCGGTAGATTTCGGACACGAAGTTTTCAACGAAACCGTCGCGCCGCAATATCGCGCGAAACTCGTCGCGTCGGCCAGGCTCGACATACCACTCCTTGCCGATGTCGCTCACGCAGCCCAGCATCTGCTGCTCGCTGTCGTAACCGTTCAGCCTCACGAGCGCCTTGTTCGCGCTGAGTTGGTGCCCGTCCAGAGATGAGCGGTAGATGCCTTCGGAGAGGTTCTCTATGAGATCGCGCTGGTGGGCCTGCTCTTCGCGACTGTTCCTGTAGAGACGCCGGTTGCGCAGCATCCACTGCACCAGAAGCGCCGACAGGATGATATTGGCGATCGCCAGCCATTCGCTGCTGGTCCCAGCGTCCGCCAACGTAGCGAAGAATGATTGCATTTATGCCCGCCAATTACTTGCCCATGGGGAAGATAGACGGGTGGGGTTGCGAATACTCTAATAAAGCTGGAAGTCGCGTCGCATGTTTAACGCTGCGTAAAATCGCTCCAGCGATGGCTCGATTTTTCGTCGGCTTCGGTTGCCTCGACCCAGTTTCCGGCTGTGCCGTCGGCGCCGTGCTCGCGCTTCCAGAATGGCGCGCGCGTCTTGAGAAAGTCCATCAGGAAGGAGGCTGCCTCGAATGCCGCCTGCCGGTGCGATGACGCCGCGATCACCAGTACGATGTTGTCGCCCGGCAAAATCCGGCCATAGCGGTGGATCGCCGTAAGCCCCTTCAGCGGCCAGCGGGCGACGGCCTCATTTGCGATGCGTGTGATCTCGGCTTCCGCCATGCCCGGATAATGCTCGAGCTCCAGCGCCGAAAGCCTTCCGTCTTCGTCCCGGCAAAGACCGGCGAAGGTGACGACTGCGCCGACATCGGATCGCCCGTCGGTCAGCCGTGACACCTCGGCCGCGAGATCGAAATCTTCAGCCTGGATGCGCACATCGGGCACGATCGCGCCGCCCATGGCCGTTCAGCCGCCGGTCATCGGCGGAAACAGCGCGATTTCGCGAGCGCCGGCCACTGGCTCGCGATGGTCGACGTGCGTCTGGTTGATCGCGACGCGGATCGCCTCGGGATGGCGCAGCGCCTCGCTGTAGCCATCGTCACGCGCGCGCAGCCAGACGAGAAGATCGCGTACCGACACGACGCCCTCGGGCAGGTCGATGTCTTCTTCCGCCTTGCCGATACGCTCGCGTACCCATGCGAAATATTTCAGTTTCACCCCACGCCTCCGTTATTCGTCGATGACGTGCTTGAGCCCCGCGCGGAAATAGTCGTAGCCGGTGTAGAGCGTGACGATGGCGGAGACCCACAGCAGCGCCCGGCCAAGCTCGGTAGTATAGGGCAGTATTGCGTCGCCCGCAGGGCCGGCTAGCAGGAAGCCGATGGAAATGAGCTGCAGGGTCGTTTTCCACTTCGCAAGCTGCGTGACCGGCACCGACACCTTCAGCGCGGCTAGATATTCGCGAAGGCCGGATACGAGGATTTCGCGGCACAGGATGATGATCGCCGCCCACAGCGACCATTTGTCGATGGTCCGGTCATAGGCAAGCAGCAACAGCACGGCTGAAACGAGCAGCTTGTCGGCAATGGGATCGAGCATCTTGCCGATATTGGAGGTCTGCTTCCACCGTCGCGCGATATAGCCGTCGAAATAGTCGGTGATGCTGGCGATGATGAAAATCCAGAATGCCGCCCAGCGCCACCAGTCCGTCGGACGGATGCGTCCTTCGAGATAGAAACAAAGCACGATAAGCGGCACCGCGAGGATGCGCGCATAGGTCAGCATGTTCGGCAGGTTGAAGGCGCGTCTGGGCATGGCTTCCACGGGTGATTCCAGGGGCTAGTAATCCAGCAGGCGTCGCCTCCGGTCAACCTCGCATTGCGCCGCAGCATGTCGCTTGCCGGATCGTACTCAGCCGTTCTCGTGAAAATGGCCGTAAATCAGCCGCGCGACGCGTTCCGAGATGCCGTCGACCGCCATCAGGTCCTCTACGCCGGCGCGGCTTACCGCCTTGGCGGTACCGAAATGATGCAGCAGCGCCCGCTTGCGCCCCGGGCCGATGCCGGCGATCTCGTCGAGCGGATTCCTGACCATCTCCTTCTTGCGTCGGGCGCGGTGCGAGCCGATGGCGAAGCGGTGCGCCTCGTCGCGCAGCCTCTGCACGAAATAGAGCACGGGATCGCGCACCGGCAGCGAGAAGGGCTCTCGGCCGGAAACGAAGAACCGTTCGCGGCCGGCGTCCCGGTCGACACCCTTGGCCACGCCGATCGCCGCGACGCGATCAGTGATGCCGAGATCACCGAGGATCTTGCGCACGGCGCTCATCTGTCCTTGCCCGCCGTCGATCAGGATCAGGTCGGGCCATGCGGGCAGGGCGTCGTTGCCGATGTCGTCGTCCGTCTGCGTGTCGACTTCCGGCTCGACCTCGCCGTGCTCCTTCAACAGCCGCGAGAACCGTCTTTCCATGACCTCCCGCATCATGCCGAAATCGTCGCCGGGCGTGATGTCGGTCGAGCGTATGTTGAACTTGCGATACTGGTTCTTCGCAAACCCCTCCGGCCCTGCCACGATCATCGCACCGACCGCGTTGGTGCCCATGATGTGCGAGTTGTCGTAAACTTCGATGCGGCGCGGCGTTTTCTCCAGGCCGAATGTGTCGGCCAGCCCGGCCAGAAGCCGCGCCTGCGAGGACGTTTCGGCCAGCCTGCGGCCCAATGCCTCGCGCGCGTTCTGCAGGGCATGGTCGGTGAGGTCCTTCTTCTCGCCGCGCTGCGGAACCGAAACCGTCACCTTGTGCCCCGCGCGGGTTGCCAGCGCCTCGGCCAGCAACGCCTGCTCCTCCACCTGATGTGACAGCAGCACCGTGCGAGGGCAGGGCTTGTCGTCGTAGAACTGCGCGAGAAACGCGCCCAGCACCTCGGCCGGCTCCAGCGATGGATCGGCCTTGGGGAAATAGGCGCGGTTGCCCCAATTCTGCCCGGTGCGAAAGAAGAAGACTTCGATGCAGCTCTGTCCGCCTTCCTGATGGATGGCGAATACGTCCGCCTCGTCGACGGATTGCGGGTTGATGCCCTGATGGCTCTGGACATGCGACAGCGCGGTAAGGCGGTCGCGATAGATGGCTGCCCGCTCGAAATCGAGCGCTTCGGAGGCCTCCTGCATGGCGGAGGAGATTTCAGCCTTCACCTTGCTGGACCGGCCGGAGAGGAAAGCTTTCGCCTCGCGTACCAGTTCCGCATAGCCCTCCTCGTCGATCTCGCGGGTACACGGAGCCGAGCATCGCTTGATCTGAAAGAGCAGGCACGGGCGCGTGCGGTTCTCGAAGACCGAATCCGTGCACGAGCGCAGCAGGAAGGCGCGCTGAAGCGCGTTGATGGTTCTGTCCACGGCGCCGGCCGATGCGAACGGGCCGAAATAGTCGCCCCCGCGCGAGCGTGCGCCGCGATGCTTGAAAATGCCGGGCGAAGGGTGATCGGTAATCAGGATGTAGGGGAACGACTTGTCGTCGCGCAGCAGCACGTTGAAGCGCGGTCGCAGTCGCTTGATGAGGTTGGCTTCCAGCAGAAGCGCCTCGATCTCCGTGCGGGTGACGACGAATTCCATCGACGCCGTTTCGCGCACCATACGGCCGATGCGATTGGTGTGGCCGCGGCCCTGAGCGTAGTTTGTGACCCGCTTCTTCAGGCTGCGCGCCTTGCCGACATAAAGCACGTCGCCCGCCGCATTCATCATCCGGTAGACGCCCGGCGCGTTTGGCAGGCGCTTCACCAGTCCCTGAATCACCTCTATGCCGGCCTTGCCCACTCCGTCATCGGCGTCCAGATGGTCCCATTCGATGCCGGGAGTGGCAACCGATGTCGTCGCCGGCTCGGCTGTTTCAGCGCCTTCCTCGTCTTCGGCGTCCTCGTCCGGAAGCAGGCCGGCGATGTCGTCGCTCGCTTTGGCGTGGCGGGGGTCGTGTGTGGGGATGGGCGGCTTCATTCAGCGACCCCATACACGTCGGGGGTTTTCCACGCGAGATGCTGCCCGCCGTCGAGCGCGATCATCTGGCCGGTAACCGACCGGGCTTCCCAGAGATAGCGAATCGTCGCGCCGAACTCGGCAAGTTCCGGGCCGCGCCTGAGAAGCAGGGCATCTTGCTGCTGGCGGAAGTCGCCCTCGTCCTGCCGGTCATTTTGCAGGGTCGGGCCGGGGCCGATCGCATTGACCCGCAGGCGGGGGCCGAAACTCTGCGCCATGGTCTGGGTCGCGGTCCACAGCGCCGATTTGGACAGCGTATAGGAAAAGAAACGCGGAGTGAGCCGCCACACCCGCTGGTCTATGATGTTGACCGCGAGACCGGCCGCACCTTCGGGCAGGGCGGAGGCCATCCGGCCCGTCAGGGCGACCGGCGCCCTCAGGTGGACATCGAAATGCCTGTCCCAGACATCCCAATCCGGCTCGGCCGCCGCGTCGTCCTCGAACACCGAGGCGTTGTTGACGAGCAGCCGCACAGGGCCGAGTGCTCCCTGCGCCTCGGGTATGATGGATTGAACCGCTTCCATGTCGGATAGATCGGCCTGCACCACGGCCGCGCTGCCGCCGGCCTCGCGAATTTCCGCCGCAAGCCGATCGGCCGCTTCGCGCGACGCATTGCAGTGGATCGCGACGGCGAATCCGTGGGACGCCAGGTCGCGGACGATCGCCTGCCCGACGCGTCTTGCGCCGCCGGTAACAAGAGCGACTGTCTGCTGATCCATTGACATGAAGTGGTTGTCCTCAACGATTTTGCGCCGATGGAAGTGTTCTCGGAGCCGGGATTCGAAGCCGCAAGCCTTGATATAGGCCAGCTTTTCCCGCTCACCAAGCGCGGGTGTAAACGCCCGCCAATGACCCCTGACAGAGGTGTTGCTAAATCGCAACGTCACGGTTCAGCCTTATTCTGGCCGGGGAATGACCCCTTTTCAGGTGCTGTTCAGCCGTATTCGAAGACGAAATAGGGAACCGCGGACGCCTACAGCCGTTTCCCTCCCATCGCGGTTGGGGCGTCATGACAATAGGGGGAAGCGCGTAACCAGCTTCCTGCGGCAAAGGAGTAGAATACATGCAGACCAAGACCAGATTTGCTCTTTCGGCAGTTGCCGTTCTTGCGATGGCAGCCCCGGCAATGGCCGCGGACGTCGTCTACCAGGAGCCCCCGGCACCTCAGCCGATCATCGAGAGCGCGCCCGTCAGCAGCTGGGCCGGCCCCTACGCGGGTCTCCACCTCGGCTATGGCTTCTCGGGCGACGTGTCGGACGGCACGGGCGGTTCGATCGGCACCGATGGCTGGCTCGGCGGCGCGTTTGGCGGTTTCCAGATGCAGAACGGCCAGTTCGTGTACGGTATCGAAGGTGACGTGAACTACAGCGGTGTCGACGGCACCGACGGTACGTTCACCGCACGTTCGCGCATCGACGGCTCGCTGCGCGGTCGCGCCGGTGTGGCTGTGACCGACGACATCCTGCTCTATGGTACGGCTGGTATCGCTGCCGAGCGTCTCCGCATCACGGAAGACGCAACCGGCAACCGCGACACCAACACCATGATCGGCTACACCGTTGGCGGTGGTGCCGACGTGAAGCTGACCGAGCAGGTCTTCGCTCGCGGCGAGTACCGCTACACCGACTACGGTTCGCAGGACTTCACCCTGCCGGGCGTCGGCACTGCGGACATCGATTCCAGCAACCATCGCGTGACGATGGGTATTGGTATCAAGTTCTAATCATCCACCGGATGATGGGAACGAAAAGGCCCGGAGCGATCCGGGCCTTTTTGCGTCTGCGGTTCATGCACGCGACGTAAGCGCCGCAAGGTCTGGAAAACGCTCGTCAAATCGCTTCGTCCAGCGCGTGAGTTTCGAGCGTCCACGCTCCCACTTTCCCTCGAAACGCAGGTCGAGATAGGCGATCGTGGCGCGCAGGGCGATCTGGCCGCCATGCGGCTTCTTGGTCAGCTTGGGTGGGCTGGCGTTCAGCTCGTCCAGGGCCCGCACCACCTTGCTCCACTGCTTGTCGAGCCAAGGCTGGTAGACCATGTCTTCCGGGCGAAAACGCCGCTCGTAGACATGCGCTAGAAGACAATCGCAGATGCCGTCGGCCAGGGCCTCCAGCCGCTCGGCCTCGAGCCTCTTCTGTGCATTGCGCGGAAACAGCGCGCTGCCGGAGAGCCGGTTCAGATATTGCATGATGACCCGGCTGTCGAAGATGCCTTCTCCGTCGTCGGTCACCATCGCCGGGATCTTACCGAGCGGGTTGGCGGCTAGCAGTTCCGCGGGTTCGGCGTTCGTATCGACGGTCTTGCTCTCCACGGCGATGCCGCAAGCCACCGCCGCCATGCGTACCTTGGCGCTGTAAGGCGAGGCTGGGGAATAGAAGATGACGGCCATTGGCAAGCTCCAGGTTCGATTTTGTCGGGAGACGCATATTGCTTCTCCTTGTGTCCTTCAATGTGCCACGGCTAGGGCAGTGCTGCGGGCATCGCCGCGCGTGGCAGGCGGCAGGCGCGGGCGTCGACTTCTTCGCAGCTCCGAAACGCCATCTCCACACTCAGGCAGATGCGCACCTCGCGCACCAACTGTCCGTCGCATGTGACGGCGATGCCTTCCTGGCTCATGCCGGGATTGGCCGCAACGAAGCTCGCCTCGACTTCGTCCGGCTCGACCGCAACCCTGCTGGATGGCTTCTCAAAGCGGTCGGGTATGCGCACTCGCTCATGCGCGGCCCGCGTCGCCTCAAGATAGTCGCGCTGGCTCAGGCCGGTGCAGGAACCATGCTTGCGCCATTGATGGCCGATCAGCCCCACGGAAGGCAGGATGTCGAGAAACGCGCGGGCGAGCTCTTCCGGCACGCGCCCGGGCTCGTCGCTGTCGCAGAACTCCGGCCAGCCCTTTTCGAATTGCGGCCATAGCCCGTGCACGACGAACGCATGGTCGCGGCTACATTGCTGACGACTGGCGTTTTCGCCTTCCGCCTCGCAGTAGCTTGGCGACCATGAGAGCGACAGGACGTAGAAGTCGAAGCCCTCGCCGCGGGGAAGGGGCTGCTGCGATTCGGACGGGGAGCAGCCAGCCAGAAGGGCAGTGGCTGCCAGTGCTGCCCTAACCCGGCAGGTTACCACGTGGCGGGACGGAGAACCCGGCAGCCGCCGTTATAGACGTACCAGCGGTCGAAACCCGAGACGCAGAATTCCACGTTGCTGCCCATTCCGGCAAAGCCCATAGGCTTCTCGATCAGATACCAGACGTCGCGGTTATGGCCGTCGGAGAGCGCCACGGTCGCCTGGCAGTAGCGGCGATCGATGGGGCGTTCTTCGTGGCTCGGCTGGTAGAGCGTCTCGCGAACGCCGTAAAAGTCTAGAATGTCCACCTGCGGCAGGTGCGGCACATGGCGAACCTGATGGCGGAAGCGGTGGTGTATCCGGTTCAGAACCTTGTCGTTGCCGCAGATGCCCGGCTCGTCGATGCGCACGGCCACGGGGTCGGCGGCCGAGGCGGTGGCGACGGCGCCACCCAGCATCAGCGCGGCTGCCAGCAGCATTCTGGCCAAACGGATCATGAAAGCCTCCGGCAAAAGGATTGAATCGCGCACGATTCCAGATTGTTGAACAATCTGGTCAAACCCATGCGGTCGGTCAAGGGGCGGTAAGCCAGCGCGCGCCAGTATAGGCCTTCCCGTCTTCCGCCAAAACGTCGCGCAAGGCCGGCAACAGTGCCGCCATCTCGTCGGCCAGGATGAAGGGCGGATTGACTACGATCATGCCGGTGCCGTCGAGCCGAGGCTCGCGTGAGGGAAGGCGGATTTCCAGAACCACATCCAGCACCTTGGGGATTTCGCTGTCGCGCAACGCCTGGCGAAACCGCTCGGCTGCGGAAAAATCCTTGATCGGATACCACAGCGCATAGGTGCCGCCCGGCCAGCGGCGGTGTGCCTTGCGCAGCCCTTCAACCAGCCTCTCCAACTCGCCCTCCTTTTCGAAAGGCGGATCGACGATCACCAGTCCGCGCTTTTCCTTCGGCGGCACATGCGCGCCCAGCGCCAGCCAGCCGTCCAGTTCCAGCACCCGCACCTGCCAGTCGCCGGCGAACCGCGTCTTCAGCGCGAAGCTGTCGGCGGGGTGGAGTTCGATGGCGGTCAATCTGTCCGGCCCGCGCAGAAGGTGTTTGGTCAGGACAGGGGAGCCGGGATAGTAGCGGAACGGATGCCCGACGTTGAACGCACGCACTGCCTCCAGATAGGGCGCAATCAGGGTCGCTGCGGGCTCGGGCAGCTTTGCCGACAGCAGCCTGCCGATGCCTTCTCGCCACTCGCCGGTTTTCTGCGCTTCCTCGGAGGACAGGTCGTAGAGACCCACGCCAGCATGGGTGTCGATCACGCGAAACGCGCCGGGCTTGCGCTTCAGATATTCCAGGATGCGCGTCAGCACGACGTGCTTCACCACGTCGGCAAAATTTCCGGCGTGATAGACGTGGCGGTAGTTCATGAATGCTCCGTGTCGCGCGCGTTCGGCAATGCTGGCTCTACTCCGATGAAGCGATTTGGGCTAGGTGTTTGGGCATGAACCAGCACGCCAGCATCCGCATCGGTCATTCGGCCTGCCCGCACGACTGCCCATCCACCTGCGCCCTCGAGGTGGAGGTGATCGACGGCCGCAATATCGGTCGCGTCCATGGCGCGAAGGAAAACGCCTACACGGCGGGCGTCATCTGCGCCAAGGTTGCCCGCTATGCCGAGCGCATCCACCATCCCGAGCGCCTGCTGAAGCCGCTGGTGCGTGCCGGCGCGAAGGGCGAGGGGCAGTGGAAGGAGGCAAGCTGGGACGCCGCGCTCGACCTCGTTGCCGAAAGGCTGCTGAAGGCGGAACAGAAGCACGGCTCGGAGACTGTCTGGCCCTATTTCTACGCCGGGACCATGGGGCTGGTGCAGCGCGACTCCATCGACAGGCTTCGTCACGCCAAGAAATACTCCGGCTTTTTTGGCACGATATGCACGAATCTTGCATGGACAGGCTATGTCATGGGCACCGGCCTGCTAGCCGGCCCCGATCCGCGCGAGATGGCAAAATCCGATTGCGTCGTCATCTGGGGCACCAATGCGGTGGCCACGCAGGTCAACGTGATGACGCATGCCGTGCGCGCCCGCAAGGAGCGCGGCGCGAAGATCGTGGTGGTCGACATCTACGACAACGCCACGATGAAGCAGGCCGACATGGGCCTGATCCTCAAGCCAGGCACAGACGGCGCGTTGGCCTGCTCGGTAATGCACGTGCTCTTCCGCGACGGCTTTGCTGACCGGGATTATCTTGAAAAATACACCGACGATCCGGCCGGTCTCGAAGCGCATCTGGGGTCGAAGACTCCGGAATGGGCGTCCTCGATCACCGGCCTGCCCGTCGAGCAGATCGAGGCGTTCGCGCGGCTCGTCGGCACCACGAAGAAGACCTTCTTCCGCCTCGGCTACGGCTTTTCGCGGCAGCGCAACGGCGCAGTGAACATGCATGCGGCCGCCTCCATCGCCGCCGTAACCGGCTGCTGGCAATATGAAGGCGGCGGCGCGTTCCACAACAACGGCGCGATTTACAAGCTCGACAAGGAGTTGCTCGAGGGAGCCGCCTACGCCGACCCCGGCATCCGCCATCTCGACCAGTCGCAGATAGGCCGCGTCCTGACGGGCGATGCCGAGGCGCTGCGCGGCGGCCCGCCGGTCACGGCCCTGTTCATCCAGAACACAAACCCCGCCAACGTCGCGCCCGAGCAGCGGCTGGTCAAACAGGGCTTCCTGCGCGACGACCTGTTCGCCTGCGTGCACGAGCAGTTCATGACCGACACGGCCGCACTTGCCGATGTGGTTCTGCCGGCCACCATGTTCATGGAGCACGACGACATCTACAAGGGCGGCGGCCACCAATACCTGATGGTCGGCCCCAAGCTGGTCGACCCGCCGGAGGGCCCGCGCACAAACGTCTACGTCATCGAGGAACTGGCGAAGCGGTTGGGCGTGGCGCATATGCCGGGCTTCGGCCTGAGCGAACGGGAGCATGTCGACCATATGCTTGCCCGCCACGGCTACGGCACATTCGAAACGCTGAAGGACAGCCGCTGGCTCGATCTCCAGCCGGATTTCGAGACCGCGCACTACGTGAACGGCTTCGGCCATGCCGACGGCAAGTTCCGTTTCCGCCCCCAATGGAACGGCGGCTTCGCGCCCAACAAGCCGCCGAAGTCCGTCGGCATGCTTGGCCCGTATGAGCAGCTGCCCGCGTTTCCCGATCATGTCGATCTGATCGAGGTAGCGGACGAGGAACACCCCTTCCGGCTGGCGACATCGCCGGCACGATCTTTCCTGAATTCGAGTTTTGCCGAGACGCCCGGCTCACGGAAGAGGGAAGGACGGCCGGAACTGCTGATTCATCCCGACGACGCTGCAGCCGCCGGACTTGCCGATGGCGACCGTGTCGAGATCGGCAACCGGCGCGGCGAGGTCGTGCTTCACGCAAAGCTGTTTGACGGCGTACGGCGCGGCGTGGTCATCGCCGAAGGCATCTGGCCGAACTCGGCGCACGAGCGCGGAGAGGGCATCAACGTGCTGACCGGCGCGGACGCCGCCGCGCCCTATGGCGGCGCGGCCTTCCACGACAACCGCGTCTGGTTGCGCGCCGCGTAGAGCATTTTGCGGTCAGAAGTAGTCGTCTGACGTCCGCAAGCCGGAGCAATGAAGTGGCATTCGCGCAGAATGCCCGTTGCCCTAAGCCAGATCCTTCGGGCGGATGAATGCTTCCAGCCGAGCGCCACCTCGTTCGAGGCGCGCCCACGGGCCGCCGAACGCAAAGCATGCCAGCCCCGCCGTCGGGAACTTGCCAGTCAGCCGCGCAAGCGCGTCTCGGTCGCTCTCGGGGCCGGCGAGCAGCACTGACAAATCTTCAAGTCCCGGATTGTGCCCGATCACCAGCAGTGTCGTCACCGCTTCCGGCGTCTTGCGCACTGCGTCGAGGATACGGCGTGCCGGCGCTTCGTAGATGGTGCGGTCGTAATTGACCGCCACCGAACGCGGCAGTTGCGCCGCCACCAGTTCCCACGTCTGTCTTGTTCGAATAGCCGAAGAAACGAGCGCGGCATCCGGCGCCCAGCCGCGCCGCGCGATCTCTCGCCCCATCAGCGGGGCCGCCAGCCTGCCGCGCTCGGCAATTGGCCGATCGAAATCGTCGAGGGCGGCGTCGGCCCAGTCCGACTTGGCATGGCGCATCAGCAGAAGCGTTTTCGCCGTCATCGCCAAGGCATCCCTGTCAGGGCGTCATCCGCGCAAGGCTTTCGATATCCACGGCTTCACTCGCTGATCCGGGCGAGATGAGCGCGCCTTCCGCGCCCACGCCGGTCAGCACCGCGCGGCCATTCTCCATCCGCGCCTTGCCTTCGGCCACGAGCCGCAGCGCCAGCGGATAGAGCTTGTGTTCCACCTCCAGCACACGACGGGCGAGCTTGCTCTCGTCGTCGCCCGGCGCGATCGGCACCACGCCTTGTGCGATGATCGGCCCGCCATCCATTTCGGCGGTAACGAAATGCACCGAGCAGCCATGAACCCGCATGCCCGCCTCGATCGCGCGGTTGTGGGTGTCGAGCCCCTTGAAGAGCGGAAGCAGGGAAGGGTGGATATTGATGAGCTTGCCCGCCCACTTCTCGGTGAAGGCTGGCGTCAGAAGCCTCATATAGCCGGCCAGGCAGACGATGTCGGCTTGCAGACGCGTCAGTTCCTCGTCCAGCGCACGGTCCAGCGCCGCCTTGTCAGGATAGTCGGCCTTCGTGATGGCCTTCGCCTCGATACCCAGCGCCGAGGCCGCCTTCAGCCCCTTGGCATCCGCATTGTCGGAAATGACGCCGACGATGTTAGCCGGGTAGGACGGGTCGCCCGTCGCCTCGATGAGCGCGCCCATATTGGACCCGCGCCCCGAAATGAGGATGACGACCCGTTTTCTTGTGCTGCTCAAAGTCCGATCTCCCCGCGATAGACGACGCCGGTCTCACGGCGCGGC
Organism: Neoaquamicrobium microcysteis; assembly: GCF_008180155.1. GTDB lineage: Bacteria > Pseudomonadota > Alphaproteobacteria > Rhizobiales > Rhizobiaceae > Aerobium > Aerobium microcysteis. The sequence continues at coordinate 148,611 of NZ_VSZS01000061.1, forward strand.
AGGATGCGCCCGATCGTCGTCACCTCCTCGCCTGCCTGCGCCAGCACGGCGGCAACCTGCGCGGCCTGCCCGGCCGCCACCACCATGACCATGCCGATGCCGCAATTGAACGTGCGCATCATTTCCGCGGGCGCAACGCCGCCGGTCTTCGCCAGCCAGGAGAAAACCTTGGGCACTTCTATGGCGCCGAGGTCGAGCTCGGCCGAAAAATCCTTCGGAAGCACCCGAGGGATGTTTTCGGGGAATCCGCCGCCGGTGATGTGCGCCAGCGCCTTGATGCCGTGCGTGGAGCGGATCGCCGCCAGCACCGATTTCACATAGATGCGCGTTGGCGTCAGCAGTGCTTCGCCAAGCGTGCGATAGCCGTCGAACGGCGCCTTGTCTTTCCAGTCGAGGCCGGATGTCTCCACGATGCGGCGAACCAGCGAGAATCCGTTGGAATGGACGCCGGAAGACGCCAGCCCTAGCACGACGTCACCTTCCACGATGTCGTCGGTCGGCAACAGCTGGCCGCGCTCGGCCGCGCCCACCGCGAAACCCGCAAGGTCGTAGTCGCCCGAGGCGTACATGCCGGGCATTTCGGCGGTTTCGCCGCCTATCAGCGCGCACCCGGCCTGCCGGCAGCCCTCGGCTATTCCCGAAACGATCGCCGCGCCCTGGTCCGGGTCGAGCTTGCCGGTCGCAAAATAATCCAGGAAGAACAGGGGCTCAGCGCCCTGCACGACGAGGTCGTTGACGCACATGGCGACGAGATCGACACCGACCGTGTCATGAATGCCGGCCTCGATGGCGACCTTCAGCTTGGTGCCGACGCCATCATTGGCCGCCACCAGAACCGGGTCGGTGAAACCGGCCGCCTTGAGGTCGAACAGCCCGCCGAAGCCGCCGATCTCGCCGTCGGCCCCCGGCCGGCGGGTCGACCGCACCATCGGCTTGATCTTCTCCACCAGCGCGTTGCCTGCGTCGATGTCCACGCCCGCATCCGCGTAGGTCAGGCCGTTCTTTCCATCGGTCATGGGACGTTTCCCGGTACTGTCTCAGGCCCGGCTCTTCGCATGAAGAGCCTGCTGCCGCAAGCGCAAGCCGCCGCCGCGAGGCTTCCCGGTGCGCAAAACCGTGGACATCGGGCACAGCGGCTCTGGCATCTTGATCGCCGCCGCTTGCCGGGTCATCTATCGTCACGGCCAATGCCGGCGGGCAAATGGCGGGGGAGAGAGTTCACGCGTGACGATACCCAATTTCATCACCATTTTCCGCTTCCTGCTGGTGCCCGCGGTGATTTGGGCGCTGGTCACCGGAAACAAGGAATGGGCACTGGTCTGTTTCGTCGTCGCAGGCGTGTCGGATGGCATCGACGGGTTCATCGCGCGCCATTTCGACCAGCGCTCGGAACTGGGAGCCTATCTGGATCCGATGGCAGACAAGCTGCTGCTGGTCAGCGTCTTCGTCGTGCTGGGCTATATGGGCGAGCTGCCGCTCTGGCTCGTCATCGCGGCCGTCTCGCGCGATGCCCTCATCGTCGCCGCAGTTTTGCTCTCCAATCTGATGGGCCACCCGGTCGCCATGAAGCCGCTCTTCGTTTCCAAGGCGAACACGGCTACCCAGATCGTGCTCGCGATCGTCGTGCTGGGCGAGCTTGCCTTCGCGGTCGCCTTCGGCCCCGCCCGCTTCCTGCTCGTCGTTCTCTGCGGCCTCTTGACCGTGGCTTCCGCCGCGGCCTATCTCGTGCAGTGGCTAAGGCATATGGGCCGTTATGAAGAAGCAGGAAGCTGATCTCCAGGAACAGGCCGCCGAAGCGGTCGCGGGCTCCGCCTTCTGGCGGCAGGTGGCGTTCTGGGTCGTCGTCGCGGCCATCCTGATCGGTTTCCTCTACGTCTTTTCGGCGATCCTGCTGCCGTTCTTTGCCGGCATGATCCTGGCCTACTTCCTCGATCCCGTCGCCGACCGTCTGGAGCGGTGGGGCCTGTCACGCATGGCGGCGACCATCGTCATCCTCGTGATGTTCCTGATCGCTCTGGTGCTGGGCCTGATGCTCATCATTCCCATCCTTGCCAGCCAGCTGGCCGACTTCCTGCGCCGCCTCCCCGAGTATCTCTCCAGTCTGCAGGGGCTCGTCACCAGCTTTGATCCGGAATGGCTGAGCGAGACAGTGGGCGTGGACGCCGGCTCGCTGCGCGAGGGCATCAATTCGCTGCTCACGCAGGGCGCGGGCTTCCTTAGTGGCCTGATGGCGTCGATCTGGAGTTCGGGCAAGACCCTGATCGACATCGCCGGCCTGTTCGTAGTGACCCCGGTCGTGGCGTTCTACATGCTGCTCGACTGGGACCGCATGGTGGCCAAGGTCGACAGCTGGGTTCCGCGTGACCATCTGGGCACCGTTCGCGGCATCGCGCGCGAGATCGACATTTCGGTCGCGGGCTTCGTTCGCGGGCAGGGCACGGTCTGCATCATTCTCGGCGTCTTCTACGCCATCGGCCTCACCGTCGTCGGGCTCAATTTCGGCCTGCTCATCGGCCTCTTCACCGGCCTCATCAGCTTCATCCCCTATGTCGGGTCGATGATCGGCCTCGTACTCTCGGTGGGTGTCGCGGTGGTCCAGTTCTGGCCGGAGTGGCACTGGGTCGTCGTGGTCGCCGTCATCTTCTTCTCCGGCCAGTTTCTTGAAGGCAACATCCTTCAGCCCAATCTTGTCGGCAAGAGCGTCGGCCTGCATCCGGTATGGCTCATGTTTGCGCTGTTTGCCTTCGGCGCGCTGTTCGGCTTCGTCGGGCTTCTGGTCGCCGTGCCTGCCGCGGCCGCAGTCGGGGTGCTGGTGCGTTTCGCGCTGTCGCGCTACCTCGCATCGCCGGTTTATCGCGGCCACGCGGTGGGCGCCGACGTGTCCGCCTCCACCAGAAAATAGATGCGGCACGCACCCGTACGCCCGCGGCAACTGCCGCTCGACCTGGCACACCGGCCTGCCCAGAGCCGCGACGATCTTGTCGTGGGCCCGTCCAACATGGCGGCAGCCGCACTCGTTGACCGTTGGCCGGACTGGCCGTCGCCGGTCGTGGTGCTGGCAGGCCCCGCCGGATCCGGCAAGTCGCATCTTGCCGCGATCTGGTGCGAGGCGAGCGGCGCGGCACGGTTCGCCGGTGGTGGGCTTGGGCGTGCGGCGGTTGATGCCGCCGGCCAGGGGCCGATACTCATCGACGACGTGGATGCCGCGCCGATCGACGAACAGGGCCTGTTCCATCTCATCAATGCGGTGCGCGAGGCCGGCACGTCGTTGCTTCTCACCGCGCGTCGGTTCCCGATGGCCTGGGGCGTACGCCTGCCCGATCTCGAATCGAGGCTAAAGGCCGCCGCCACCGTCGAGATCGACGAGCCCGACGATGTGCTGCTGGCCGCAGTGGTCACCAAGCTCTTTGCCGACCGCCAGGTCGAGGTCGAGCCGCATGTCGTGCAGTTTCTCGTACGTCGAATGGAGCGCTCGCTATCCACCGCGAACGACGTCGTCGCGCGTCTCGACCGCGCGGCGCTGGAGCAGAAGACGCGCATCACCCGCGCGCTCGCATCGCAGATCGTCGATGCGATGGATAGCGGGCAGGGGCGTCTCGACCTGTAGCAAGACGAGCGTCAGCCCTGATTCGTTTTGTCAGAATCGGCTGTTAACTGGCTGAATTGATTGGCGAGTTCCGGCGGGCGATGATGATAACTACATCTGCGCCAAAGCCCTCCAAATAAGACGGCGTCGCCCCCGCATTGTTGATCTCATCAAATTCAGCAGACGTGGACAGTCTTCGACTGGAGTCGAGATATTCCCATGAAATAGCAAACGGTTAGCGGGGCACGGCGACGGCTTTGTCCACCGCCAGCGATCATGCCTGACACTTGTCGCGACGAGGTGAAGGAGGTCGCGGCGCGTGGCACGGCATGAAAGCAGCCTTTCAAGGTTAAGGTGGCAACTGGCAGGCCTGCGGATGCAGATGGCAGTGCTGCGCCTTTCGGTTGTTCTCAAGGCAGGCTTCCGCCCGGACCAACCCCGCGTCCCAGGCGGGGGACCGGATGGCGGACAATGGACGCGCGTGCCCGGCTATGCGCAGGTTCACCCTGTCTCAAGACGAAGAGCCGGCGGCGGGCAGATCAGGATCGGAGGTCGCTGGCATCCGATCACGCCGGCGCAGGAAGCGCGGCTGGCGCAATCTTATGGCGCCATGCGTCGTGCGCTGCGGGACGTGCGCGAACTCGATCCCAACTGGAAACCACCCGCACAGGCCTATTCGACCGTCGAGGGACTCATTTCCGCCAACCGCGGCATCGAGCTGGAGGCGCGATTTCGACTGTTTCAGCTTATGGGAACCCGCGCCGAAGCGGGTCCTTACGCCCGCGAGTGGATTCCCGCGCCGCCGACCAACCGTCGACTGACCCGTTCTGAACGAGGGGAAATCGACCGAATCGGGAGGAGATGGGGTTGCCATCGGTGTGGTACAACGAACCCCGGAACAAGGACCGGCTCTTTCATAGGTGACCACCAAGTGCCAAAATCGATGGGCACCCCAACGAGAATATATCCGCATTGCGTCAAATGTAGTGCGAGCCAAGGCGGATTGCTCAGGCATCATCTCCGGAGGATTGTCGAATGACCGTAAAGAAAGTCTCCGTGGCGCCGGAATACGTCAGCTTCTATATCGCCGGTGTGGACGACATAAGAGTTCCCTTGGACCATGACGGGCGAGGAATCGTTGCTTCCGACCAGTGCATCAATGTCGGCTGTCTCTACGGGCATGATGGCGACACGATGATCACGCTCGGGCCGTTCGAAGAACTGACTGCGCAGGCAAAGCTTCCCAAGTTTGACGGCATGTTGGATACGCCAGGATGTCGAGTGATACTCTCCGATGCGAACATGCCCGAAATCCTGTCTATGGATGTACCCGGCGTGCGAACCCGGGTGCGCATCTGGACCAACCACCCTACGGAACCTGATGACGTGGTCATCGCGTTGGGATGACCGGCGCGATTTCCTCGAACTCGATCGCCCGGATTTATCCGAGATCAGTGCGGCGATCGGCGGCGACGGACTTTCGCAAATCCGGTAGATTTTGTTTCAAATGGCGATCCCGGCAGGATTCGAACCTGCGACCATCGGCTTAGAAGGCCGGTGCTCTATCCGGCTGAGCTACGGGACCGTCGCTTCTCCCCTGAATGCCGAAAACCTTTCCGGCTGTCAGTGCGTCCACGGGATTTTGCGGTCATAGCGGAAATTTTCCGTGTAGGAAATCTGGCGGCGGCGCGCTTCCTTGGGTTCCTGCACGCGGAACTCGAGGCCGTTGCGCTCGGCATAGGCCACCGCTTCCTCGAGCGTGGGGAAGGTGAGGCGGATCTGGCTCTTCATGTCGCCCGACGAGGTATAGCCCATCAGCGGGTCGATCTTGCGCGGCTGCTCGGGCTCGAACTCGAGAACCCAGTGGCCTGTCTTTGCCTTGCCCGACTGCATGGCGGTCTTCGCAGGGCTGTAGATGCGCGCTGACATGGGAACCTCGTTCATTGCCTGTCGGCCGTACGGTGGTCGGAGCGGCAGGATTCGAACCTGCGACCCTCTGGTCCCAAACCAGATGCGCTACCAGGCTGCGCTACGCTCCGTGACCGATCAGGCCGTAGGCTCCATTATGGTTTCGTCACCGCAGAGGCAAGACCTATTTTGCCTGCGGTCACGGCCGCTCAACCTGCGGCAGCCGCTGCCGCCAGCCCCCTTGCGATGTCTGCCTTGATGTCGGCCGCGTTCTCCAGCCCGATTTGAAGGCGGATCACCGGTCCCTCATAGTCACCCTTCGCCACAGTGCGGTCGCCGAGCCATACGTGGACCGCAAGGCTTTCATAGCCGCCCCACGAATAGCCCAGGCCGAAGACCTCCAGCGCGTCGAGAAATGCGTGCGCCTGACGTTGCCCGCCTCCGGAAAGCACGACGGAGAAGATGCCGCTGGCACCAGAGAAGTCGCGCTTCCACAGCGCGTGGCCGGGGTGGCTTTCGAGCCCCGGATGCAGCACGCGCGCAACGCCTTGCTGGCCTTCCAGCCAGCGCGCGACCTCGAGCGCGTTCTGCTCGTGGCGTTCGAGGCGCACGCCCATGGTGCGCAGGCCGCGCAGGACCTGATAGACATCGTCGGGCGCAGCACAGCACCCCATGGCGATGTGGGTGTCTTGCAGCTGCTTCCAGCACGCCTCGTTTGCCGAAACCGTACCCAGAAGCACATCCGAGTGGCCGGCGGGATACTTCGTCGCGGCATGGATCGAGATGTCCACGCCATGCTCCAGCGGCCGGAAATAGAGTGGTGTGGCCCAGGTGTTGTCCATCATCACGACGGCGCCGCGCGCCTTCGCGGCCTTCGCGACGGCGGGGATGTCCTGCATCTCGAACGTGTTGGACCCGGGCGATTCGGTGAACACGACCTTCGTGGCCGGCGTCATCAGCCGGTCGATGCTCGCACCTATGGCCGGATCGTAATATTCGACCTCCACTCCCAGCCGCCGCAGCATCGTGTCGGCGAAGTTGCGGGTAGGGTGGTAGACCGAATCGACGATGAGTACGTGATCGCCGGCCGAAAGGAAGGCGAGCAGCGGGATGGTGACGGCCGCCAGGCCCGAAGGCACGAGGATGGTGCCGGCCGAACCTTCGAGCGCGTCGATCGCCGAAGTAAGCGCGTCGGTCGTCGGTGTTCCTCTGGTGCCGTAGGTGTATTTCTGGCTGCGTGCGGCCATGGTCGCGGCATCGGGAAACAGCACCGTAGAGGCGTGAACCACCGGCGGATTGACGAAGCCGTAAAACTCACGCGGATCGTTGCCGATATGGGCAAGCTTCGTGTTGATGCCCTTGTCGCTGTAGTCGCCCTTGCTCATGAAACCTCGCCTCTGCCGGAAGGCGCAAGGCATACCGGCAGTGCCCGAAGGGCGCAACCGCCACGCTTCTTCCAGCAATGGCACAGCCGCGCAAGCGATTGATTTTGCCGCCGATTGCGGCAATGGCCGCTCACAAAATACGCAACCCTGCCGCCGCGTTCACCAATTAGGCGACCTGCCTCATTCGTACTTGACCAATGTCGAATAATGGCCTTCGATGGCCGGCGTGAGTGGGAGGTGGAGCGCGCGCGTCGGCAACGATGCGAAGTCCGGTCAGGTATCCGGACGAACTGCTGCTTCCGTACAGAACAATCCGGGGCAAAAGCTCCAAACAACAGAAAAGGGTATGTGGGCATGAAAAAGCTAGTAACGGGTATTCTCGGCTCGGCCGCGCTGATGGTATCGGCCTCGGCCGGCTGGGGCGCGACGCTTGACGACGTCAAGCAGCGCGGCACGCTCCGCTGCGGCGTCCATACGGGTCTGGCAGGCTTTGCTGCGCCCAACGACCAGGGCGAGTGGTCGGGCTTCGACTACGACCTGTGCCGCGCCATCGCGGCGGCGGTCTTCGGCGACCCGGAAAAGGTCGAGGCGGTTCCGACCAACGCAACCGAGCGCTTCACCGCGCTGCAGTCGGGCGAGATCGACGTTCTGTCCCGCAACACCACCTGGACGCTCAGCCGCGACACGTCGCTCGGCTTCAACTTCGCCGGCGTCAACTACTATGACGGCCAGGGCTTCATGATCAATGCGTCGAAGCTGCCGGGCATCAACTCGGCGCTGCAGCTTTCGGGCGCTGCCGTCTGCGTGCAGACCGGCACCACGACCGAGCTGAACCTGGCCGACTACTTCGCCGCCAACAACATGGACTACAACCCGGTCGTCTTCCAGGGCTTCGACGAAACCAACGCCGCCTACGAGGCTGGCCGTTGCGACGTCTACACGACCGACCAGTCGGGCCTTTATGCTCTGCGTCTGACGCTCGCCAACCCCGACGAGCACGTCGTTCTGCCGGAGATCATCTCCAAGGAGCCGCTTGGCCCGGCCGTGCGCCATGGCGACGACCAGTGGTTCGACATCGTGAAGTGGACGCTGTTCGCGCTCGTCCAGGCTGAAGAGCTCGGCATCACCCAAGCCAACGTCGAGGAGATGAAGGGTTCCGACAATCCGGAAATCCGCCGTATCCTTGGGCAGGAAGCCGATACCTCGATCGGCACCGTGCTCGGCCTCGAGAACGACTGGATCGTGAACATCATTGCCGGCGTCGGCAATTACGGCGAAGTCTTCGAGCGCAACATCGGCCAGGAAAGCCCGCTGAAGATCGCGCGCGGCCTGAACCAGCTCTGGACCAAGGGCGGCATCCAGTACGCTCCGCCGATCCGCTGATCTGACACAAGTCACCGGGGGGCGCTTGCGCCTCCCGGCCATATACGACGCCACTGTATCGGGAAGGAGAGGGCATGGCTTCCCCGACGAGCGTTCACGACAGTGAGCCCGCACGCGCGTCCTGGTTTTACGATCCCAAGATAAGAGGAATCGTCTACCAGGTTCTGGTCGCAGTCCTGCTGGTGGTCTTTGTCTACTGGATCATCGGCAACACGACCGAGAACCTGCGACGCGCCAACATTTCTTCAGGTTTCGGCTTTCTAAACCGCCGCAGCGGTTTCGACATCAGCCAGACGCTTATCGAGTATTCGGCCAACTCGACCTTCGGCCGTGCCATGATGGTGGGGCTGGTCAACACCATTCTCGTTGCCGTCATCGGCATCTTCACGGCAACCATCATCGGTTTCATCATCGGTGTGGGCCGCCTGTCGGGCAACTGGCTGATCGCAAAGATCTGCGCGGTCTATGTCGAGATTTTCCGCAATATCCCGCCGCTGCTGGTCATCTTCTTCTGGTATCTGGGCGTGCTCGCGGTTCTGCCCGGCGCCAGGGAAAGTATCGACCTTCCGTTCGGCACCTACCTCAACAACCGCGGCTTCTACATGCCCAAGCCGATCTGGAGTGAGGGGGCCTGGCTGGTCGGGGCGGCTCTCGTGCTGGCTCTCGTCATGTCGTTCTTCATCGCCCGCAAGGCGCATCAGCGGCAGATGGCGACGGGACAGCGCTTCCCCGTTTTGTGGACGTCGCTGGCTCTGATCGTGGGCCTGCCGCTTCTGGCTTTCGTCGTCATGGGTTTCCCCATCACCTTCGACGTGCCGCAGCAGGGCGCCTTCAACCTCACCGGCGGCCTCGACGTGAAGCCGGAGTTCATGTCGCTCTATCTGGCGCTGTCGTTCTACACGGCGTCGTTCATCGCGGAGATCGTGCGCGCCGGCATTCTCGGGGTCAGCAAGGGGCAGACGGAAGCGGCACACGCGCTCGGCATCAGGCCGGGGCCGACATTGCGGCTGGTCGTCATCCCGCAGGCCATGCGCATCGTCATCCCGCCGCTGACGAGCCAGTATCTCAACCTGACCAAGAACTCGTCGCTGGCCGTCTTCATCGGCTACCCCGATCTTGTCCAGATCGGCCAGACGACGATGAACCAGACCGGGCAAGCGATCGAGGTGGTGGCCATCTGGATGGTTATCTATCTGGGCCTCAGCCTTGCCACGTCGGCCTTCATGAACTGGTTCAACGCCAAGATGGCGCTGGTGGAGAGGTAAGATGCAGACCAAGGACCTCTCCTTCGTGCGTATCGAACTGGAGCCGGCGCGTCCTGCGCCGGCCGGCGAGCGCGGCATCGGCAAGTGGCTGCGAACCAACCTGTTCGCAACGCCGGTAGACGCAGTGCTCACGATTATGGGCCTGCTGATAATCGCTTATGTCTTGCCGCCGATCATTCGCTGGGCATTCATAGACGCTGTCTGGTCAGGCCCCAACCGCACCGTCTGCGCGACGGTTTCGCAGGGCGGCATCCAGCCAGACGGCTGGTCCGGCGCCTGCTGGGCGTTCGTCAACGCCAAGTTCCAGCAGTTCATGTACGGCCGCTATACATTCTCCGAGCGCTGGCGGGTCAACCTGACAGCCATCATGTTCGTGGCGCTTCTGGTGCCGCTGCTCATGCCGCGCGTGCCGAAGAAGACGCTGAACGCCATCGCTTTCTTCGTCGTGTTCCCCATCGTCGCGTTCTTCCTGCTTGTCGGCGGCGCCTTCGGCCTCGCCTACGTGCCCACCAACCTTTGGGGCGGCCTTCTGGTCACGATGGTCCTTTCCTTCGTGGGCATATCGGTTTCGCTGCCGCTGGGCATCCTTCTGGCGCTCGGGCGGCGATCGAAGCTGCCCGTGGTCAAGATGCTGTGCGTGGCGTTCATCGAGACGGTGCGCGGTGTCCCGCTGGTGACCGTGCTGTTCATGGCCAGCGTCATGCTACCGCTGTTCATGCCGGCAGGCATGAGCTTCGACCGCTTTGCCCGTGCGCTGGTAGGTGTCGCGCTGTTTGCCTCCGCCTACATGGCCGAGGTGGTGCGCGGCGGCCTGCAAGCCATTCCCAAGGGCCAGTACGAAGGGGCCAATTCGCTCGGTCTAAGCTACTGGCAGTCGATGGGACTGATCGTGCTGCCGCAGGCGCTCAAGCTGGTCATTCCGGGCATCGTCAACAACTTCATCGGCCTGTTCAAGGACACGAGCCTGGTCTACATCATCGGCATGTTCGACCTGCTCGGCATCGTCCGCCAGAACTTCGCCGACGCCAACTGGGCGTCTGCGCAGACGCCCATGTCGGGTCTGGTATTTGCAGGCGCGGTCTTCTGGGCGTTCTGCTTCGGCATGTCGCGCTACTCCATCTACATGGAGCGAAGGCTCGACACGGGGCATCGCCGATGACGCCGCAAACCAACAACAAGAGGCCGAAGCGCCAAAAAGGGGAAAGTCATGGCCACTGAAAACGCAGTCGCCGCGGACGAAATCGCAGTCGATCGCTCGAAGATGCAGATTTCGGAGACCGACGTCGCCATCGAGATCGTCGGCATGCACAAGTGGTACGGCGACTTCCACGTGCTCAAGGACATCAATCTGCGCGTCATGCGCGGAGAGCGCATCGTGGTGTGCGGGCCGTCCGGTTCCGGCAAGTCTACGATGATCCGCTGCATCAACCGGCTTGAGGAACACCAGCAGGGCACCATCGTCGTCGATGGCATCGAACTCACCAATGATCTCAAGAAGATCGACGAGGTCCGCCGCGAGGTCGGCATGGTGTTCCAGCACTTCAACCTGTTTCCGCACCTGACAATTCTGGAAAACTGCACGCTCGCGCCCATCTGGGTGCGCAAGGTGCCCAAGAAGCAGGCGGAAGAGACCGCGATGCACTTCCTGGAGCGCGTCAAGATTCCCGAGCAGGCCAACAAATATCCCGGCCAGCTTTCGGGTGGCCAGCAGCAGCGCGTCGCCATCGCCCGCTCGCTGTGCATGAACCCTCGCATCATGCTGTTCGATGAGCCGACGTCCGCGCTCGATCCGGAAATGATCAAGGAAGTGCTGGAAACGATGGTCGGCCTTGCCGAGGAAGGCATGACCATGATCTGCGTCACCCACGAAATGGGTTTCGCGCGTCAGGTCGCCAACCGGGTCATCTTCATGGACCAGGGCCAGATCGTCGAGCAGAACACGCCGACCGAGTTCTTCGACAACCCGCAGCACGAACGCACCAAGCTGTTCCTGTCGCAGATCCTGCACTGACTCAATCGGCGCCGGGCGGTTTCGGGGCGGGCCGCGCAAACCGGCTCGCCCTTTGATTTTATCCGCCCAACGCTGCTTCGGCATCCCAGCCGTAGAGCCAGTCGAAATCCCCTGCCAGCCTTTCGGGGCTGCGCAGAGCCAGCACTTGGTCGCGGACGAATGCTACCGGGCCGGCGGCGTGCCATGTAAAGCGGTTGAACGCCCCGCGCGCGCCCACGCGCTTCACGCGGGGCTTGCGTGCTTCCTCGTAAAGCCCGAGTGCCGAGGCCATATCATCCGGCGTGCGGGCGACTGCGGCCGCAAGCGTCACCGCGTCCTCGATTGCCATTGCCGCGCCTTGCGCCGCATAGGGCGTCATCGCATGCGCCGCGTCGCCGATCAGCGCCAGCGCGTCGCCGTCGGTCCACTTGCCGCTCTGCGGCACTTCGTGAAGCGGCCACGTCGTCCATCCTTTCGCACGGCCCACCAGATCGACAAGCTCTCCGGCCGTGCCGCGCATTGCGGCCTTCAGCCGTGACAGATCGGCATCGTTCGACCAGCCATCGGGGCCAGCCAGTGCCGGCGCGATCGCGACGAGGTTGATGGTCCGCCCCCCGCGTACGGGATAAGCGACGAGATGGAAGCGCCCATGCAGAAACGCCGTCACCCTGTCGGGCGGTACAACCCGGTTGGAACTTTCGTCCGGCTGCACCGCAGCGCGCCACGCCAGATGGCCGGTGTAGCGGCTTGGCCTCTCAGCAGCCCGCAGGGTGGACCACACGCCGTCCGCCGCTATCAGCAGGCCGCAATCGACGTTTTCGCTTTGGCCCTCGCGTTCGATGGACACCGCAAGGCGAGCACCACCGCGCCTTATGCCGCGAATCGCCGCCCCCGTCGTCAGTTCGATGTCGGATGAACGCTTCACCGCGTCCAGCAGCACGCGCTGAAGGTCGGCGCGATGGATTGTGAGATACGGCGCTCCCCAGCGCCGCGTTGCGGCTTCGCCAAGCGGCACCTGCGCCAGCAGGCTCAGGTCGCGGGCTCGTCGCAGCGCGATTGCTTCCGGCTGAACCGCCACCTTTTGCAGATCGGTGAGTAAGCCAAGCCGCTCCAGCAGGCGCGTCGCGTTGGGAGAGAGCTGCAAGCCCGCGCCCACTTCCTGCAGGTGCTGCGAACGCTCGAATATGCGGGTGGAAAAGCCGCGTCCGGCCAGCGCCAATGCGGCTGTCAGGCCAGCGATCCCCGCTCCGGCGATGACGATCGGCCGGGGGCTCATCGCAGGTTGCCGGTCAGGCGGCCTGATGGTGGTAGACAGCGCCCTCGGGCTTCGTCTCGGTCGCCTTCAGCGCCGGGTTGAAGCGGTACAGCGTGGAGCAGTAGGGGCACACCTTCTCCGCATCGTCCCCCATGTCGAGGAACACGTGCGGATGGTCGAAGGGTGGGTTTGCCCCTACGCACATGAATTCCTTCACGCCGATCTCGACTGCGGCATGGCCGGCGTCGTTCTGGAAATGCGGTATCGCGTGGCCGGCCATGAGATGCTCCCGGATGCTGCGCGTTGCGTTCGTTTCTAGGCGTTTGCAGCATAAACCTGGTCTTTGCAAGTCAGTGATATCAAACTGTCGTAAAAGCCTGTCAGGAGGTACAGTGGCGGCATTGCCGCCGCCCACGGGCAGGAGAACGAAGTGGACGCGATGAACGAACTGAGACCGGCGACAAGCGAATTTACGGGTGAGATGCGGGCGCTTTCGGCAGCTCCCGATGGCAACCCCGACCGCTTCGTCAACCGCGAGTTCTCGTGGCTCCAGTTCAACCGCCGCGTTCTCGACGAATCGCAGAACCCCTGCCACCCGCTGCTGGAGAGGGTCCGGTTCCTCTCCATCTCCGCCACCAATCTGGACGAGTTCTTCATGGTGCGCGTTGCCGGTCTGGCGGGGCAGGTGCGCCAAGGCATCGCCATCAAGAGCCCCGACGGCCGCACGCCCGAACAGCAGCTCGAACTGCTGCTTCTGGAAGTGGGCAGCCTACAGGAAGACCAGCAGCGCAGCTATTCGAGCCTCACCGAGCTGATGCGCGGCGAGGGCATCGAGATCGTGCGCGCTGACGCGCTCAACAAGGACGAGAAGCGCTGGCTCGACGAGCATTTCATGGAAGCCATCTTCCCGGTGCTCACACCGCTGTCGATCGATCCGGCGCACCCGTTCCCGTTCATTCCCAATCTCGGCTTCTCCATGGCGCTGCAATTGCGCCACCGCCGCGAGGGCGAGGAGATGACGGCGTTGCTGCGCCTGCCGGTCGCACTCAAGCGCTTCATCCGCCTGCCGGACCGCAAGAAGATCGTGCGCTTCATCGCGCTGGAGGATGCCGTCGAGCTGTTCATCGGCAAGCTGTTCCCGGGCTATGAGGTCAAGGGCTCCGGCACGTTCCGCATCATCCGAGACAGCGATATCGAAGTCGAGGAAGAAGCCGAGGATCTCGTGCGCCTGTTCGAAAGTGCGCTCAAGCGCCGCCGCCGGGGGCAGGTGATCCGCATCGAGTTCGACGACGAGATGCCGGAAGCGCTTCGCGATTTCGTGGCCAGCGAACTGGGCGTCGGCTCCTCGCGCATCAGCGTGCTCAAGGGGCCGCTGGCTGTAAACCAGATTTCCGAGATCGTGGCTCTGCCGCGCGACGACCTCAAGTTCACCCCCTACAACCCACGTTTCCCGGAGCGCATCCGCGAACATGGGGGCGACTGCTTCGCCGCCATCCGCGAGAAGGACCTCGTCGTCCACCATCCCTATGAGAGCTTCGACGTCGTCGTCCAGTTCCTGCGTCAGGCTGCGATGGACCCGGAAGTCGTCGCCATCAAGCAGACGCTCTACCGCACGTCCAACGACAGTCCGATCGTGCGTGCGCTCATCGATGCCGCGGAGGCCGGCAAGTCGGTCACCGCGCTGGTGGAACTCAAGGCCCGTTTCGACGAGGAGGCGAACATCCGCTGGGCGCGCGATCTGGAGCGCGCCGGCGTGCAGGTGGTGTTCGGCTTCATCGAGCTGAAGACCCACGCGAAGATGTCTCTGGTGGTGCGCCGCGAGGACCAGAAGCTGCGCAACTACGTGCATCTGGGCACCGGCAACTATCACCCCATCACGGCGCGCATCTATACCGACCTTTCCTACTTCACCAGCGATCCCGCGATTGCCCGCGACGTGGCGCAGATATTCAACTTCATCACCGGATACGCCGAGCCGGCGCACCAGATGCGGCTTGCCATCTCGCCCTTCACGCTGCGCAACCGCATCCTGGAGAACATCCGTGCGGAGATGGATTTCGCGGCGGCCGGCAAGCCGGCGCAGATCTGGATGAAGATGAACTCGCTGGTCGATCCCATCGTCATCGACGCGCTTTACGACGCCAGCCGCGCGGGCGTGGAGATCGACCTCGTGGTGCGCGGCATCTGCTGCCTGCGTCCGCAGGTGCCCGGCCTGTCTGAAAACATCCGCGTAAAATCCATCGTCGGGCGCTTTCTGGAGCACAGCCGCATATACTGCTTCGGCAACGGCCACGGCCTGCCGTCCGACGAGGCCGTGGTCTATATCGGCTCGGCCGACATGATGCCGCGAAACCTCGACCGGCGTGTCGAAACGCTGGTTCCCATCACCAACGCGACGGTGCATGAGCAGGTTCTGGGGCAGATCATGCTGGGAAACATCATGGACAACCAGCAGAGTTTTGAAGTACTGGCGGACGGTACCTCGCGGCGCGTGACGCCCGAGGAGGGAGAAGAACCGTTCAACGCGCAGGAATACTTCATGACGAATCCGAGCCTGTCCGGTCGGGGCGACGCCCTGAAATCCCATGCTCCGAAGCGTATTGCCCAGCATAAGCGCCGCAAGAAGGCGAACGCAGCCGAAAGCGCATGATTCAAACCTCTCAGGGCCGGTTGCAAGACCGCCGGCCACTGTCGATCATCGACATCGGGTCGAACTCGATCCGACTTGTCATCTATGAGGGCATTGCGCGCTCGCCTACCGTGCTCTTCAACGAGAAGATGCTGGCGGGGCTGGGGCGCGGCATTGTCTCCACCGGACGGCTCGATCCGGAGGCCGTGCGCCGCGCTATCGAGGAATTTCGTCGCTTTCGCGCGCTTTCCGATCAAGCCGGTGCCGATCAGCTCCACGTCATCGCCACCGCTGCGGCCCGCGAGGCGGAAAACGGCAAGGACTTCATCCATCGTGCCGAGGACATTCTGGGCGCGCAGATACGGGTGCTGACGGGCCGCGAGGAAGCGCATTATTCCGCGCTCGGCGTTATCTCCGCCTTCCACACGCCGGATGGCATTGCGGGCGACCTCGGCGGCGGCAGCCTGGAGCTGGTCGATGTCGCGGGCGACACCATCGGCGACGGCATCACGCTGCCGCTTGGCGGCCTGCGCCTTCAGGACATGGCCCGGGGCTCCACTGCAGAGGCTGCCAAGATCGCTCAGCGCGAACTCAAGCGCGCCGCCCTGCTGGCCGGCGGAGAGGGGCGCACCTTCTACAGCGTCGGCGGTACATGGCGTAACCTTGCCCGGCTGCACATGAACCAGATCGGCTACCCGCTCAACGTGATGCATCACTACGAGCTGCCGGTCGACGGCTCCGAAGAGTTTCTGCGGCAGGTGGCCAGCGGCGAAATTTCGAAAATGGCCGGCATCGAAGGCGTATCCAAGTCGCGCCGCGCGCTGCTACCTTATGGCGCCACCGTGATGCGCCAGATCATCGCCGCGATGAAGCCTGGCAGGATCGTCATATCCGCTCTTGGCGTCCGCGAGGGCTATCTCTATTCGCTGCTGAAGGAGGAGGATCGCCGTCGCGACCCGCTTCTTTCGGCGGCGGAAGAGCTTGCCGTGCTGCGCGCGCGCTCCGTCACTCATGCGCGCGAGCTCGCGGCGTGGACAGGCGAGGCGTTCGAGGCTTTCGGGCTGGAAGAGACCGAGGAGGACGCCCGTTACAGGCAGGCGGCATGCCTTCTGGCCGACATCGGCTGGCGCGCGCATCCCGAATATCGCGGCACCCAGTCGCTCAACATCATCGCGCACGCGTCCTTCATCGGTGTCGACCATCCCGGCCGCGCCTTCATCGGGCTGACCAACCTGTTTCGCCATCAGGGCATCTACGAGGACGCCGCGTCGCCCACGATGCGCACGCTCGCCGGCCCGCATTACGTCGAGCGCGCCCGCATCCTCGGCGCGCTGCTGCGCGTGGTGTACCTCTTCTCGGCGTCGATGCCGGGGTTGATGCCAAGGCTCAAATGGCGCGCGGGCGAGGATGGCAAGCTGTCGTTGGTGGTCCCGCGCGAACATGCTGGGCTGATGGGCGAGCGGCCCGACGGTCGCATGGCGCAGCTTGCCAAGGTGCTCGGCCGCCCGATGGAGATCGTCGTCGGCGAATAGTGGCGGCTCCACTCAGTAGGACAGCTTCGGATACCAGTCGGTGCCGCGTCCGCCGGGCGTCAGATCGAGGATCGACCACAACGCGGCGATGTCGGGCGCAGTGCGCGGATCCTGCCCGGGGTCCGCCGCGGCCCGCGGCATCTCGGCGGCCCAGAACAGCCGCACCTCGTCGCCCTTGCGCGAGAACACCACCAGCGCCGGGTTTTCCGTCCCATCCTCGTTGATGAGGGCCAGATCGTTGGCGTAGTCGTCACCGACCGTCTGCACGAAATCGAGGTGCGCCCAGCCGCGCTCCCTGGCAAATGCCTGTTGGCGCTCGACAGGGCTGCGGCCGAAGATTTTGAGCGCGACCCGCTGCTTGATGTCGGCCGCATTGCCGTTCACGGCGCCGAGCCAGTTGGTGCACATGGGGCAGGGACGTTCACGCTGCGGTCCGTACATCCAGAAATAGCTGACCAGCGTGTCGTGCTGCCCAAACAGGTCTGCGAGGCCGATGTCGTTGCCGTCGGCATCCCGGAACCGGTAATCCTTGCTGATGACGGGCCCTGCCGGGAGGGTCTGCCGCTGCTCGCCCAGACGCGTCATGTGACGGCGGAACTCGATCTCTTCGGCAAGCAGCGCCTCGCGCGCCTTCGCGTATTGCTCGCTCTCGCCGGGGAATGGCGGCTGTCGGAGGGCGGCCAGTTCGGCTGCCCGCGGGAGGGGATTGGCCATGTCTGCAACTCCTTCTTCTTCGATTCCTCTGGAAGACGAACCGCGCTCGCCTGTTCCGACAATCCTGTTCAGGTTCGGAGATCGGCAGGAACATAGGTCAGGCGCACCGCGCCCTCGCCGATGCGCTCGCTTGCCGTGAGGCGCAGCGGTGGCGGGGGAGCCGCGAAGTACGGCTTGCCGCTGCCGAGCGCTACGGGGTGAACGTAGAGGCGATAGGCGTCTATCAGCCCCATCGCCGTGAGGCTTTGCGCAAGGTCTGGACCCCCGACCTCGATTTCGCCGTCCAGTTCTTCCTTCAGCCGGCGTATCGTCGCCTCGACATCGCTCGCCACCAGCCTCGCGTTGGGGCCGACGGATTGCAGCGACCGTGACACCACCCATTTCGGCTGGCGGCGCCACGCCTCCGCAAATGCCCATAGGTCCGGGGTCCACTCTGTATCGTCCTCGTCCCAATAGCGCATCACCTCATACAGGCGGCGGCCGTAGATGCTGCCCGTCTGCTCCTGTGCCTGCTCGACGAAGTGACGAAACAGCACCGGATCAGGCGCAAACCTGTCGTGGTCTACGTATCCGTCGAGCGACACGTTCATGCCGAACACGAGTGTGGCCATTGTCCGGGTCCTCCCTGGCGTTTCGGGTTGGTACGGGAAGTGCTGCGACGCTGCTATGCCATCCCGTAGCGCATCAGGACGCCGCCATTGGTCAGCGCCTTCGCATCGATCAGCTTCAGCGAGGTTTTATGTTCGGCCGGTTTGAACAGCGGCGTCCCCGCGCCTAGAAGCACGGGTGCGATGCAGATTCGGTATTCGTCCACGAGGCCCTCGGCGGTGAGGGTCGAAAGAAGGTCGGCGCTGCCGAAGACGTATATGTTGCGCCCGTCCTGCGCCTTCAGCCGGGGGATCGCTTCGCCGACGTCACCATCGATCAGCGTTGAATTGTTCCACTCGACGTTCTTGAGCGTGCGCGAGGCGACCAGCTTCGGCACCGCGTTCATCGCCTTGCCGATCTCGCCCTCGTCGGCATTTTCGGTCCAGTAGGACGCCATCCCCTCATAGGTCTTGCGGCCGAACAGCAGATAGTCGAGGTCGGCAAGCTGCTCCTTCGACAAAGCCTCGAGCTCCGGTCCCCAGACGGTCTCGTGGAAGTCGAGTTTCCAGGGGGTCGTGCCCTCGAAATACCCGTCCAGCGTGACGACGTTCCAGGCGATCAGCTTACGCATGCTTTGGCTCCTGGTGTTGATACCGGTTGCATCCGTGACAAACCACAACTGATTGCAAAAAGCAAGCAGTATGGATGCCGGTCCGCCTGAAGGGGTAGAGGCTCGGCACAATTGCCGAAGCGCATTGCAGACGCATCCGGCTAAGCTCTGTCGTCCCATTCATCGCATGAAGGGGAGCGCACGCAGGATGCAGTATCGTCGCGAGATTGATGGCCTCCGGGCGGTCGCCGTCGTGCCCGTGCTGTTCTTCCACGCCGGCTTTGCCACGTTCTCCGGCGGCTATGTCGGCGTCGATGTCTTCTTCGTCATCAGCGGCTATCTCATTACCACCATCATCGTCACGGAACTCGCCGCTGGCAGCTTCTCGCTGATCCGTTTCTACGAGCGTCGCGCGCGGCGCATCCTTCCCGCGCTGTTCGCCGTCATGCTGGCGTGCATCCCGCTCGCCTGGCTGCTCATGCTGCCGGACGATCTGGAAAATTTCGGCCAGAGCGTCGTCGCCACCACGCTCTCGGCCAACAACATCCTGCTGACGATGACCAGCGGCTACTGGGACCTCGCGGCCGAGTTCAAGCCGCTGCTGCACACTTGGTCCCTTGCGGTAGAGGAGCAGTTCTATGTGCTGTTCCCTGCGCTCATGCTGATCTTGTGGCCTTGGCTGGGGCGACGCTCCGGCTGGGCTCTCGGTATTCTGGCGGCCGTCAGCTTCGCGCTCTGCCTCTACGGCGTTTCGAGGCACCCGACCGCTACCTTCTACCTGCTGCACACCCGCGCGTGGGAGTTGCTTCTGGGCAGCCTCGTCGCGCTCTGGCTCTTTACGCGCGCACAGCCCGCCAACGACCTTCTCGCCGCGGCTGGCCTGCTGCTGATAGTGGCCGCGATCCTCACCTTCGATGCGGCGACGCCGTTCCCATCCGCCTGGGCTCTGCTGCCGACCGTGGGCACCGCACTTGTCATCCTTTATGCGGGCGAGCGCACGTTGGTCGCGCGCCTGCTCGGCAAGCGGCTTTTCGTCGGCATCGGCCTCATCAGCTACAGCCTCTATCTGTGGCACCAGCCGCTGCTGGTTTTCGCGCGTATCAACAGCTACGAGCAGCCGTCGCCGCAAACCATGCTCGGGGTGGTGGCGCTGGCATTCCTGCTCGCCTTCCTGACCTGGCACTTCATCGAGCGCCCGTTCCGCGACCGCCGTGCCGTGCCGCTGAAACTGCTGGTGCCCGGCGTGGTCTCGGCGTCGGTGGCGCTCGTGGCGGCCGGCTTCCTGTTCCACGACCGCAACGGCTACCCCGAGCGCATGTTCGCCGGCTCGTCCGAAACCGCCGCCAACATGCATATCGGCTACAACACGCGCGTCTTCCGCTACAAGACCGAGCGATTTGCCGCCGATGGCAGGCCGAGGCTGCTTGTGCTGGGCGACAGCCAGGCGCGCGACTTCGTCAACATGGCGGAGGAAACCGGCCGCTTCGCCGGGTACGATCTGGTCTATCGCGACGACCTGCCAATCTGCGCCTATCCCGATTTTGCCGAGGGGCTGCGCCATCTCGTCAGCGAGGCCGAATACCTCATCGTCGCCGATTCATCGGCGGGCAAGGCCTGCTTCAGCACGCTGCTCGACCGCGGGCTGTTCCGCGACCATCGCGTGGTGATCGTCGGCCCCAAGCATTTCGGCTACAACCTCAACAAGTTCGCGCAATTGCCTGTTCAGTTGCGGCCTTTTGCGATGACGCGCGTGTTCGACGAGATCGCTCAGGATAACCGCGACTACCGCGCGCTGCTGCCGCGCGGCTCCTACCTCGACATACTCTCGCACGTCTCGGATGACGGCGCGCACATGCCGGTGTTCGACGCCGCCGGTCACATCCTGTCAGGCGACAGGGTGCACATCACCCAGGCCGGCGCGGCCTATCTGGGTCGCGCCATCTTCGACGATCCTGCGTGGGCGGCATTTCCGGCGTTCCCAGCCTCCTCAATACCCGAAAGACGCGAGGCGGCGAGCCGATACTGATCCTGCCGCCGCGCGGGCGCTGTTCGCCCGGTGGAAACATCGGCGTGCGGTCGAGAATCCGCTTTGCATATGATATGTTATACTATAACAAACGCCTGCCGAACGAACGACGGAGGTTTAGGCGATGAAGGGAATGACAAAGACGGCGCAGCTCATGGTGGCTGCAAGCGTGGCGGCATTTGCCGCGACTGCGTCCGCCCATGCAGACGAGGATTCGCACTGGCGCATCTTCGTGGGCGACCACACCGAACCGCTGGTTCGCGCTATCGAGCTGGACGACGGCACGGAAGCGGGGCGGTTCGCGCTCGACGCCTATGCGAGCCTGTCGCGCAGCAAATCCGGCCGGACGATGTTTGCCGTGCAGGGCGAGGCGGGCAAGGTGGCGATCCTCAAGACCGGCATTGCGTTCGAGGACCACGGCGACCACGTCGATCTCGACATTGACGAGCCGGAACTGCTTTCGACCACGCTGACGGGTGAAAAACCTGCCCATTTCTTCGAGAATGACGGCCAGATTGCCATGTTCTTCGACGGCGAGGGCCGGGCGGACGTCTTCCCCGAAAGGCAGGTGCTGGACGGGGCGTTCGAGCCGCTAACCTTCGATGTCGGTGCGCCGCATCACGGGCTGGCGACGCCGTTTGGCCGGTTCATCATTCACTCCGTTCCCAACCCCGATGATCCGTCGCAGCGGCCTGTGGCCCTTCGCGTGGTCGATCGGGAGGGCGCGCAGGTGGGCGGCGATGTCGCATGCCCCGGCCTGCACGGCCAGGCGGTGTCGGGCCGCGTCGTCGCATTCGGCTGCCATGACGGCATCGTGGTGGCCATGCCGTCCGGCGGGGCGCCGGAACTGACCCACGTCTCCACCGCCGATCTCGGAGAAGGCAATGTCTCGACGCTCAAAGGCGGAACCGCGCTGCAGTTCTTCCTGGGCAATTACGGCCAGTCGGCGGTGACCCTGATAGAACCGGGTGCGGAAACCACTATCAGGAAGATCGACCTGCCGGTGCGTCGCGTCGATTTCGCGATCGATCCCGCCAAGACGCGCAACGCCTACATCCTCACTGAGGATGGCAGGCTGCATCTGCTCGACGTGCTGTCCGGCACCATTGAGAAAAGCATGCAGCTGACCGAGCCCTATTCGATGGACGGCCACTGGCGCGATCCGCGCCCGCGCCTCGCCGTGGCAGGCGACCACCTCGCTGTTACCGACCCGCGCGAGGGCGTCGTAAGGCTGGTCGACACCGACAGCTTCGAGGAAGAGCGTACGATCGCCGTCGACGGCGTGCCCTACACGATCGTCGCCGTTGGCGGCTCGGGCAAGCAGCACGACTGATAGGCAGCGTTTGAGGCCGCTATTGCCGGTGGCGGTTGCTCCTCCCCCTTGAGGGAAGGTTAGGGGCGGGGGTATGAAGCCGCCCGCCCGCTCCGCCTGGTCCGTGCAAGATACGGCAGGCCTGCCATTTGCTCGAGGGAGATTGGCTCCCCGCAGGCTCAGGCGTCGGGCGTTTCGAAAACCGCGATCTTGCGCTTGTGGAACTTTAGCGCGATCTCGCCGCGCACCAGCGAAATGGCCCGCTCGCCGAACACCTCGCGCCGCCATCCCTGCATTGCGGGCACGTCGGCTTCCTCGCCCGCCGCAGCGATCTTGTCGATGTCGTCGGAAGAGGCCAGCACCTTGGGCGCGACGCCCTGCTGCTCTGCCACCAGCTTCAGCAGCACCTTCAGCAGTTCCGCCGCGGCTCCCGTGCCTTCCGGCTGCTGCGCAAACTTCGGCAGTTTGGGCAGGTCGTCCTTCGGCAGGTCGAGCGCCTCGTTCACCACGGCCAGCAGGCCGGAGGCTGTGGCCGAGCGTTCCCAGCCTCTCGGGATGGTGCGCAGCCGCGCAAGGCCCGCCGCGTCGCGCGGTCCCTGCTGGGCGATTTCGAAGATGGCGTCGTCCTTCAGCACCCGTCCGCGCGGCACGTTGCGCTCGCGCGCCTCGCGCTCCCGCCATGCGGCGACGCGCTGCAGGATTGCGAGTTCCACCGGCTTCTTGACGCGCATCTTCAGCCGCCGCCAGGCGTCGTCCGGATGCGGGTCGTAGGTTTCACGCGCGGTAAGGACTTCCATCTCCTCGTTGAGCCAGTGGGCGCGGTCTTCGCGTTCCAGCTCGTCGCGTAGATACTTGTAGACATCGACCAGATACGTGACGTCCGCCAGCGCATATTCCAGCTGCTTGTCCGACAGCGGGCGGTGCCGCCAGTCTGTGAAGCGCGACGACTTGTCGATGCGCGCGCCGGTGATCTTTTGGACCAACTGGTCGTAGGAAACGCTGTCGCCGAAGCCGCACACCATGGCGGCGACCTGCGTGTCGAACACCGGGTGAGGGATCAATCCGCCGAGGTGGTGGATGATCTCGATGTCCTGCCGCGCTGCGTGGAAGACCTTTACCGTGCCTTCGTCGGCCATCAGCCGGAAGAAGGGCGCGAGATCGATCCCCGGCGCAAGCGGGTCGATCAGCGCGTTGACATCGGCCGACGCGATCTGGATCAGGCACAGTTCCGGCCAGAAGGTGGTTTCGCGGATGAACTCGGTATCGACGGTCACGAAGTCCGAGCCGGCGAGCGCGTCGATGGCGACTTCGAGTTCGTCCTGGCGTGTGATGAGGTGCATATAGCTTCTTTTTTCGTGCAATCCCGCCTCAATTCCAGCCAAATCCCGCCACGTCAAGCCTTTCGCCGGTTACTTGTCACCTTTCCGGTCGGGTGTGTCCTTGGAGCCGTTGCGTTGCGCCAGCCGCGCGAAGATGGTGGATGTGCGCAGAAGGGCTGTGAACCGCCCGCGCTGCGCGCTCGGGGCCGGTGCGCGGGCGCGCATCCGCCACAGGATCAGGGCGAGGAAAACCGCATAGACAACCGCGCTGAACAGGAACAGCGCGTGCGGGCCGAACCATTCCATCACGGCGGCCGCCGCAAACGGCCCGCCTATCGCACCGAAAGAGTAGAACAGCATCAGCGCCGCGTTGAGCATGACATATTCGTTCTTGGCCGCGCGGTCGTTGGCGTGCGCGGCCGACAGCGAGAACAGCGGCATCGCAAACGAGCCGAAGACGAACACCAGCGCGAAGTTCAAAAGCAAACCGCTTCCTGCAAACAGGAAGAGCGCAAGCGCGGCGGCAAGCGCCAGCGCCGTGGTGACCAGCAGCACCGTGCGCCGGTCGTGCCGGTCCGAGGCGTAGCCGAGCGGATACTGGATCAGCGCGCCGCCGATGATCGACACGCTCACGAAAGTCGCGACATCGGTCACCGACATGCCGATATCTTGCGCGTAAACCGGCGACATCGTGCGAAACGCGCTGTTGGTGACGCCGACTGCGATGCAGCCTATGGCCGCGATGGGCGAGATTTCCCAGGCCCGCCGCAGGTCCAGCTTCACGTCTTCTGGTGCTGCGGGGTTCGAGCGGTCGCCCAGCGAGACCGGCACCAGCGACAGCGTAATCATGATCGCCATCACGGCGAAGATCGCAAAGCCGTCGGCTCCCACCACCGGGATGAGGAACTGCGAACCCGTGACCGCGCCGAGATCGATGATGCGGTAGAGCGCCAGCACGCGGGCCCGGTCCTGGTTGGAAACGCCCGAGTTGAGCCAGCTTTCCATCACCGTGAACAGGCCGGCAAAGCAGAAGCCGGAGATGAAGCGCATCAGCACCCACACGCTGACGTCGATGGCAACCGCCATCACCAGCGTTGCCGCTGCGGCCATGGCGGCCAGCGCCGAGAAGGCACGGATATGGCCCACGGCGCGCATCATCCGCACGATCACGAGGCAGCCGATGAGGAAGCCGGCGAAGTATGCAGTGCCCATGAAACCGATCGAGGCGGGCGAGAATCCTTCCTGCGCGCCGCGCAGCGCGATCAGCGTACCCTGCAGCCCGTTGCCGCCCAGCAGGATGCCGGCAGCCGTAAGGATCGGGATCAGGGGTCGCAGGCTGTGCATCGTACCGGAAGAATGGAAGCGCGTCGGTCAGCTATAGGCTGGCCCGGCGCATTATGCCACGGACAGTTGACCGCTGATGCTGGTCCAATACGCGGCTCAGCGGCGCGCGAGCCAGTCCATTCTCGACAGCGTGTAGAGTACGTGGCGCTGGAGGTGAGGATAAGTGTCCGGCACGCGCGGATGGTCGAAATCGCCTTCCGGCTCGGCCTTCATGCCGATCCGGCGCATGACGGCGGTGGAAGCGTCGTTGTTCCACACCGCAAACGAGACGATTTCGTCGAGTGCCAGCGTCTCGAAGCCGAAGCGCAGCAGTTCTTCGGCCGCTTCCGTGACATAGCCCTTGCGCCAGTGTTTCGGCGCCAGCCGCCAGCCGATCTCGGTTGCGCCGCCTGAGCGCGCCGGCACCTCGTCGGTCGGGTGCAGGCCCGCAAAACCTAGGCATTCCCCGGTCTGCTTGAGTTCGAGCGCAGCGAAGCCATAGCCGCGCGCATCGTTTTCGGTGCGGATGCGGTCGAGAAACGCATCGGCCTCCGCCCGCGTGCGGCGAAACGGGAAGAACCGCATCACCCCATCGTCGCTGTTGATGCGGTGGAAGAGGTCGCGGTCGCGGTCCTCCCAATTGCGGATGACGAGCCGCTCCGTCTCCAATCCTATCATCCGAAGCAACGCTCCTTGGGTATCATGGGATGAAGTCTTTCAGCCGGTAACCTTGGATGTAGAGCAGGGCGGTAAGGTCGCCATGATCGATCCGAATCCGGGCCTGCTCTGCAACCGCAGGTTTAGCGTGAAGCGCCACGCCGCTGCCGGCCAGAGCCAGCATGTCGAGGTCGTTCGCGCCATCGCCCACCGCGATCGCATCCTCCACGCCGACGCCGAGGCGGGCGGCGATTTCTGTCAGCGCATGCGCCTTGGCCTCGCGCCCGAGGATCGGTTCGGCCACCTTTCCGGTCAGGCGGCCGTCTTCTTCCAGCAACTGGTTGGCGCGGTTCTCGCGAAAGCCGAGCTTGGCAGCGATGGGGCCGGTGAACGACAGGAACCCGCCCGATACCAGCGCGGTCCACGCGCCCGCCGCGTTCATGGTCGCAACCAGCGTCCTGCCGCCCGACGCAAGCGTGATGCGGCCTTCGATGATCCGGTCGATGACAGTGCTTTCCAGCCCAGCCAGCAGGGCGACGCGCTCGCGCAGCGCCGGCTCGAACGCGATCTCGCCGTTCATCGAGCGCGCGGTGATGAGTGCCACGCGATCCTTCAGCCCCACCTCGTCGGCCAGTTCGTCGATGCACTCCTGGTCGATCATGGTGGAATCCATGTCGGCTATCAGCAGCTTCTTGCGGCGGCCGGAGGCTTCCTGCACGACCGCATCGACGGGCTCGCCGTCGAGAGCAGCCTGCAGGATCGCCGAAGCGTCGGAGGCGTCGAGGCCCTCGGGCAGGGCGATATCGGCGGCAATGCCGTCGGCCAGCCGGTCGATGCGGCTTGCACCCAGCGCCTCCATGGCCCTATGTGCCAGCGCGTCGGAAAGAACCGGGCGGGCGGGATTGGCGATCAGCGTGGCGACGAGAGGCATGGACGTTTCCGGAGATGCAGGGTCGGGCGGGCCGTTGAAGAACGCGATCCTGATAGCGGGGCCGACGGCCAGCGGCAAGTCGGCGCTGGCGCTCCGTCACGCGCGCGAGACCGGCGGAACCGTCGTCAATGCGGATTCCATGCAGGTCTATTCCGTGCTGCGGGCGCTCACCGCGCGGCCCGACGATCAGGATCTGGCGACAGCGCCTCACCGGCTCTACGGCCATGTCGATCCGCGCGAGCCCTATTCCACAGGCCGCTGGATGCGCGAAGTCGCCGATCTCATCCGCGCCGGAGCGTTTGCGGATGCGCCTGCCATCTTCGTCGGCGGCACCGGGCTCTACTTCCGCGCCCTGCTGGAAGGGCTTTCCCGCATGCCGGATGTGCCGGCCGATATACGTGAAAAATGGCGCTCATCTCTTGTGTGCGAAGGGCCTGCGGCGCTGCACGCGAAGCTTGCAGCGAGCGATTCCGAGGCCGCAGCCGCCATCAGGCCGTCTGACGGCCAGCGCATCGTGCGCGCGCTGGAGGTTTTGGACGCATCCGGAAAGCCGATCTCGCATTGGCAGAAGGCGGCCGGCGAGCCGCTGGTGGATCGCGGCAGCGCACGGCTTCTGGTGATCGAGCCCGACCGAAAGCTGCTCGCCGACAGGATCGGCCTGCGCTTCGACCGGATGCTCGACGCCGGCGCGCTTGATGAGGCGCGAGCCCTTGCGAGACTTGGTGTCGGGGCGGAAATGCCGGCCATGAAAGCGATAGGCGTGCGCGAGCTTCTGGCAACCGACAGGGGCGAGTTGAGCCTGGATGCGGCGATGGACCTCGCAAAGACGGCGACCCGTCAGTACGCCAAGCGGCAGTCCACCTGGTTTCGCAATCAGCTGGGGTCCGGCTGGCAACGCATCGCAATGGAATAAGGGCGCGAAAAACGGGTATCTTTGTGCTCCGGAATGGGGCAGAAAGTTCGCGTTTTAGTTGTTTCGGTTAACCTCCCGTAAGCACCGCCGTGCCATAAGGAGGCTCGCGGTTCCGATGGGGAGAAGATGCGGTTTCACAAGGCCGAGTCGGCTTTTTTCGTCTTTATTATTGTGATTCTCGCAGCGAGCGTGCTCATCCTGCACGCCTATAACACTGTCTATTCCACGGCGCGCGACCTCGACCCGCAGCGCTGGACCGAAATGCTGGCTTGGTTCAGCAAGCTGCTGTTCGCCACCGGCGTGCTGCAGGCCACGGCGCTCTTCTTCGGCATCTTCTTCATCTACCCGCTCATCCGGACGCAGGTCCGCGAGGAGGGCAAGCTGCGCGCGATGACGGAATCGCTCAGCGCGCGCTCCGAGACGCTGGAGCATGCGGCCCTGACGGACGGTCTGACCGGCATGCAGAACCGCCGCTTCTTCGACGATGCGCTGCGCGAATACATCGAGGAGTTTCGAAAGATCGACAAGCCCGTCGGGCTGATGATCCTCGACCTCGACCACTTCAAGGCGGTCAACGACACCCACGGCCACGATGTCGGCGACAAGGTACTCCAGGCGGTCGCCGACTGCCTCAAGGACATGACGCGTTATCACGATGTGGTGGCGAGGCTGGGCGGCGAGGAATTTGCCGTGGTTGCGCCCAACATGGACGAAAACCTGCTGATGAAGCTGGCCGAGCGCATTCGCAAGGCGATCGCCGGACTGGTGATCGTGTCGGGCAACGTCCGGCTCAAGGTAACCACCAGCGTCGGCCTTGCCGTTTGGGACCAGCACGAGAGCGCCGAAGAGTTCTACCGGCGCGCCGACAAGCACCTCTATCAGGCCAAGCGGCTGGGACGTAACCGCGTCTGCGCGTGAGGGCAGGACAGGCTCGGCAGTTGGTTTCTGCCCGATGCCGACCGCCGATATCTATTCGTAGAGCCGCCTGAACGTCTCGTCGTCGATCCGGCGGCGCGGCTGGTCGCCGGCCTGCGGCAGCGGGCCTGAAGCGCCTTGCCCGTGGGGATCACCGGCCTGACGGAGCATGTCGACCGGCGTGCCGAACATCGAAGCTGCCTCGGTCTGTTGCGGGCGGCCGACGCTGCGCAGATTGCGCACCAGCGCCATCAGATCGACATCGTCGCTGTCGGATGCCGCGTCGCCCTGCGAATAGGTGTGCCCCGAGCCGGGCAGCAGCGATGGTGCCATGTATTCGAATTTCATGCGCATGGTGGTTGCGACGCCTTCGCCGAACGCGATGGCCTCGCGCTGTCCCATCGAGGACAGGAACGAAAGCGAGGAAGCGGACGAGTCGGCGATGGCCGAACGGATGATGTCCTGATCGATCTCGTTGGCGAGCCGCATCGCAAAGACCGTCGAGCATTGCGACAGCACCGTGGGGTCCAACTCGCCCGGCCTCTGTGTCACGATACCGAGATAGCAGCCATATTTGCGGCCCTCCTTGGCGATGCGCGACAGCGCGTGGCGCGTCGGCGCGAAGCCCAGCCGCGTGTCGGAAGGCATGTAGCGGTGGGCTTCTTCGCACAGCACTAGAAGCTTCAGCTTGCCGTGGCTGTTGAGCGCCAGGTCGAAGGCAAGCCGCGCCAGCACCGAGCAGACCGAATTGACCACCTCGGAAGGCAGGCCCGCCAGCTCGAAGCAGGTGATCGGCCGTCCCTCGTGCGGGACGCGGAAAATCCGGCCGATGGTCTCGTGGATGTTGTCGTCGATCAGGCGCGAGCCGAACATGAAGCGATAGCGCGGGTCGTTGATCGCCGCGTCGATGCGGATGCGCAGCGCGCGGTAGATCGGGCGGTCGTTTTTGGTGTCGAGCTGCCCGATGCGCTCGTCGATGATCTTGAGCACGTCGGCGACGCGATAGGGCACCGGCGTATCGGCGGTGATGCCGTTGGCGTCGCTGGAACGGCGCATGAGGCCATTGTGGCTCGGATTGCGGTAGAGGTGCTTGGCAAGCGGCACCAGCTCGCGCAGCAGGTCCACCTCCTCGGGGATGGGATCGCGGCCGCGATAGAGCACCTCGACCAGCTCTTCCAGCCGGAACAGCCAGAACGGCAGGTCGAGCGACGTGGTGTCGATGCGGATCGAGCGGTCGGGAAACGCCGAGGAGAACTCGTTGTGCGGGTCCAGGATCAGCACGCGCAGATCCGGCCGCGCCTCGATGGCCTTGCGCAGCAGCAGCGACACGGCGGTCGACTTGCCGACGCCCGTGGTGCCCACCACGGCGAAATGGCGGTTCAGCGTGTCGTCGATGGCAATGCGCGCCTCGATGGCGTCGTCCTGCGAGAGCTGGCCGATGGTCAGCGCGTGGCGCCCGGCAAGATCGTACACCGCCTCCAGATCGCGCGCGCGGATACGGTGCGAAATCGCGCCGATATGCGGGTAGGCGGTGATGCCGCGGTCGAAGGCGGGCTTGCCGCCTTCCGTATCGCGCACCTCGCCGATGAGCTCGACATGCACGCTGATGGGATTGGGCTCGTCCTCGTTCCATGTCTGGACGGGCGTCTCGACCCGGTAGACGAGGCCGACGGTGCGGATGTCGCCGAGATTGATGGAAACCATGCGCCCGACGGTCCAAAGCCCGCGCGTGGCTTCCGTGCCGTCGCTTGCATAGGCTGCCAGCGTTGCGCGCGCACCATCGCACTGCACCACGCGGCCAAGCACGCGCGAGTCCGGCTGCGCCCTGTCGCGCCGCTCCTGACTCGTCGTCTCGCCGATTTCCGCGCGTTCAACGAACATCAATATCCCGATCCCCGCTATCGTGATGCAACCTTAGCGGGGACCGGGTTAAAGTGGGGTGAGGCGGGATGGTTGAAACGCGGTAAACATGAACGGGAAGATTGTAACTACTTGCTAGCCGGCGGGCGCGTAGCGCAGCAACAGCACGTCCTCCGGCAGCCGCTCGCTGCCGAGTGGCTTGAGGTCCAGCGGCACGCCGTGTGCGAAGTATGGTTTGCCCCCGCCGGCGACCGAGGGATAGACGAAGAGCTGATATTCGTCGATCAGGCCCCAGCGGCCGAAGCTGGCCGCCAGTTCCGCGCCGGAAACCGAGATGTCGCCTTCGGTCTCCGCCTTGAGTGCTCTTGCCGCGGCTTCGACATCGTCGCTCACCAGCCGGGCGTTTGCCCCCACTTCTTTCAACGTCGTCGATATGACCACCTTTGGCGTCTGCTGCCAGAAATGGGCGAACTCGCGCTCGAAATCCGTGATCGACGGATCGCGGTCGTAGGTATCCCAGACGCGCATCACCTCGTACATGCGCCGGCCGTATATATCGAGGGCTATGTTGCGCTGCATCTCGTTGAAGTAGCGGTGCAGTTGCTCTTTCGGCCCCGACCACTGCGATGCGCCTGCCGCTCCTTCGATGTAGCCGTCCAGCGACGTGAGCATGCCGTAGATAATCCGGCCCATGGCTTCCTCCAAACCGATTAGTTTTTGCAAGCGGTTTTATAATGCAGGGTCCGAAATGGCGCAACACGCGCGGCGCACAAATGCAGTTGACACATGCTCGCAAGGCCTCTTATTGTCCGCGCCCATGAACATCTCGACGATCATTCTCGTAGGAAGGCGCGTGGGCAAGGCGGTGTAACCGCCGGGCGACAGCTTCCCATGCGCAAACACAGGCTCCTCCGGGGGCCTTTTTTATTGCCCGCAACACCGATAAACGACCACATGCGCGAAGCGCGAAGACAGGACGGGAAGAGACCGATGAGCAAGGCAGGAAATGATGCCGGCAGACGCGAGATGTCCGGCGCGGAGATGGTGGTGCAGGCGCTGAAGGATAACGGCGTCGAGCATGTCTTCGGTTATCCGGGCGGGGCGGTTCTTCCGATCTACGACGAAATCTTCCAGCAGGAGGACGTGCAGCACATTCTGGTGCGCCACGAGCAGGGCGCGGGCCATGCCGCCGAGGGCTATGCCCGTTCCACCGGCAAGGCGGGCGTCATGCTGGTGACCTCCGGCCCCGGCGCGACCAACGCGGTGACGCCGCTGCAGGACGCGCTGATGGATTCCATCCCGCTCGTCTGCATCACCGGCCAGGTTCCCACCTCGCTGATCGGCTCCGACGCGTTCCAGGAGTGCGACACGGTCGGCATCACGCGCCCCTGCACCAAGCACAACTGGCTGGTGAAGGACGTGAACGATCTCTCGCGCATTATTCATGAGGCCTTCCACATCGCCACGACCGGGCGGCCGGGACCGGTGGTCGTCGACATTCCCAAGGACGTGCAGTTCGCGAAGGGCATCTACACGCCGCCGCAGCAGGCCCCGCGCACGTCCTACAGCCCGAAGATTCAGGGCGACCTCGAACAGATCAAGCAGGCCGTCGCACTGATGGCGAATGCGAAACGTCCGATCATCTATTCGGGCGGCGGCGTCGTGAATTCGGGGCCTGAGGCCAGTCATCTTCTGCGCGAACTGGTCGATCTGACCGGCTTTCCCATCACCTCCACACTCATGGGGCTGGGCGCCTATCCGGCATCCGGCAAGAGCTGGCTCGGCATGCTGGGCATGCACGGCACTTACGAAGCCAACATGGCCATGCACGACTGCGACGTGATGGTGTGCCTGGGCGCGCGCTTCGACGACCGCATCACCGGCCGCCTCAACGCGTTCTCGCCCAATTCCAAGAAAATCCACATCGACATCGACCCGTCCTCGCTCAACAAGAACGTGCATGTCGATATTCCCATCCTGGGCGATGTCGGCCGTGCGCTGGAAGACATGGTGCGGCTGTGGCGTGCCACCGCCAAGGCCGACAAGAGCGCGCTGCACCCGTGGTGGGAGCAGATCGCGCGCTGGCGCGCCCGCGACTCGCTCGCCTACAAGGCCAATGACGACGTCATCATGCCGCAATACGCGATCCAGCGGCTGTATGAACTGACCAAGACCCGCGAAACCTACATCACCACCGAGGTGGGCCAGCACCAGATGTGGGCGGCCCAGCACTACGGCTTCGAGAAGCCCAACCGCTGGATGACCTCCGGCGGGTTGGGAACCATGGGCTACGGCCTGCCGGCTGCACTCGGCGTCCAGATCGCCCATCCAGACGCGCTGGTCGTCGACATTGCCGGCGACGCCTCGGTGCAGATGACTATGCAGGAGATGTCGACGGCCGTTCAATACAACGCGCCGATCAAGATCTTCATCCTCAACAACCAGTACATGGGCATGGTGCGCCAGTGGCAGCAGCTTCTGCACGGCAACCGCCTGTCGCACTCCTATACCGAGGCGATGCCCGACTTCGTGCTGATGGCGCAGGCCTTCGGCGCGCACGGCATCCGCTGCGAAAAGCCCGGCGAGCTCGACGCTGCGATCCAGGAGATGATCGACGTGAAGAAACCGGTGCTTTTCGACTGCCGCGTCGCCGCACTCGCCAACTGCTTCCCGATGATCCCCTCGGGCAAGGCGCACAACGAGATGCTGCTGCCTGACGAGGCCACCGACGAAGTCGTCGCCAACGCCATCGACGCCAAGGGCAGGGAGCTGGTGTAGTGCGGCTTGAAGTAAGACGTGGTGGATGATAAAGTCTTACTGCGTCTTACTTGGAGGCAGTCATGAACGTTCGGGCTAAGGTGTCGAGCAAGGGACAGGTCGTGATCCCGAAGCAAATCCGGGACGATCTCGGCATCGCGGAAGGGAGCGAGGTTGAGTTCGTTCCGAAGGCGGGCGGATTCTTCGTCCAGCTGGTGGAGGACTTCGATCCACGATATCCGCGGGTTCCCGCTGGCGAGTTCCTGAAACACGTTGTCCGGATCGCGAGACCGTTCCCGACTGATGAAGAGATCGAACAAGCCATGCTCGCAGAGGCCGCGCGGAGGTACAATGCCACTCGCGATTGACACGAATGTCCTTGCGCGAGCTCTGGTCGACGACGGCTCGGAACAAGCCCGGCGATCACGTACGTTGCTTAGCGAAAGGGAAGTCTTCCTGCCCGACTCCGTGCTTCTGGAAACCGAATGGTTGCTGCGCAGCATCATGAAACTCGACAGGATCCACATCAATCGTACGCTCGGGACCCTTCTTGCCAGCGCGAACATACGTTTTTCCGACCGCCGGGGGCTTGCCGACGTCGTTGCATCCCACGGCGCAGGGCTCGATTTCGCGGATGCCATGCATCTTCATGCGTCGAAAGAATGCGACGGCCTTGCAACTTTCGACGCCGACTTCAGACGCCGCGCCAAAAAGATCGCCGGAACCGTTCCGGTCGTCTCACCCTGATGAAAGTTAGAGAAATCTCGACATGAACGCCCAGCTTCAGCCTTCCGGCTCCGCCTATTTCATCGCCAAGGAAACCGAGAGTGCCGAGAAGCATACGCTCTCGGTGCTTGTCGACAACGAGCCGGGCGTCCTTGCCCGCGTCATCGGCCTGTTCTCCGGACGCGGCTACAATATCGACAGCCTGACCGTCTCGGAGACCGAGCACGAAAAGCACCTTTCTCGCATCACCATCGT
Source organism: Neoaquamicrobium microcysteis (assembly GCF_008180155.1). Classification (GTDB taxonomy): domain Bacteria; phylum Pseudomonadota; class Alphaproteobacteria; order Rhizobiales; family Rhizobiaceae; genus Aerobium; species Aerobium microcysteis. Next base: position 182,450 of record NZ_VSZS01000061.1, read on the forward strand.
GACGCGCGGCACCCCGCACGTGCTGGAGCAGATCAAGCACCAGCTCGAGCGCATCGTGCCGGTCCACCGGGTCAACGACCTGACGGTCATCGCCCGCGAGATGGGGCAGGAGCGCCCGCTGGAGCGCGAGCTGGCGCTTGTGAAGGTGCGCGGCACCGGCAACGAGCGCGTCGAGGCTCTGCGGCTGGCGGAAGCCTTCCGCGCAAACGTCATCGACGCCAATACCGAGCATTTCATCTTCGAGATCACCGGGCGCGTCTCCAAGATCGAGCAGTTCATCGCGATCCTGAAGCCGCTTGGGCTTGTGGAAGTATGCCGCACCGGCGTGGCGGCCATGAACCGCGGCCCGCAGGGCATGGAAGCCTGACGCCCGCATCATGCCCTTCGACGTTTTCATGGCGCTGGTCGTCTTCGCCTTCGTGACCTCGATCACGCCGGGCCCCAACAATTTCATGCTGATGGCGTCGGGCGTGAATTTCGGCTTCCGCCGCACGATCCCGCACATGCTGGGCATTGGGGCGGGCTTTCTCTCGCTTCTGCTTTGCGTCGGCTTCGGGCTCGGCGCGGTGCTGACCGCCTATCCGGCTTTGCATATCGGCCTCAAGATCGCGGGTGGTGCCTATCTGCTCTATCTCGCATGGCGCATCGCCATGTCGCGCTCCATGAGTGAGAAGAACGGCAAGGCCGCGCGACCGATGACCTTTCTGGAGGCGGCAGCCTTCCAGTGGGTCAACCCCAAGGCATGGGTCATGGCCGTCACCGCCATGGCGATCTACACCAACCCGGCCGCTCCGTTCCTGTCGGTGGTGCTCGTCGCCGTGGCGTTCGCTCTAGTCAATTTGCCAAGCGTCTCGACCTGGGCGGGCTTCGGCATGGCGCTGCGCGGGTTCCTTTCGGACCCCGCGCGGCTCAAATGGTTCAATATCGCCATGGGCGTCGCGCTTGCTATCAGCCTGTGGCCGATGCTGCGGTAGGCGCTGGCCCAAACGCGCCAATCGACGCGTCGGGGCCGCGGTGGTAGCTTTGCCGCCATGTTGGACAGGGTGTTCTCGCTGAAGGGAGTGCTCACGACGGCCGGCGTCCTGCTGGCCGTCCTGTTCGCCATCGGCTGGATGACCCGCGAGGACCCCGCCGACAAGCCCTATCTGCGCATCGTCGGCGGCGGCTTCATCTTCAACTATCGCGTCGCGGACGCGTTCTACGGCTTCACCGCGATCGTCCAGCGGCCGTTGCCTACGGGTTCGATCGTCGAAGCGTCCTTCGAAGATCCGGCCGGCGGCGCGCCGCATGTTGTGCGCCAGCGCATCGGCGGGCCGGAAATGACGCGCTTCGCCATGCGCTCTCCGCCGGTGCGCGGCGTCAAGGCGTCGAAGCCCTATCAGGTCGCCATCCGCATCCTCGACCGCGAGGAGCGTCACGTGCTGTGGACGCATCAGACCGATTTCCGCAGCCAGTTGGACGACAGCGTGGTGCCTGACCAGCCGCTGACAATCGGGCCTGGCTATGCGAAGAATCCGCAGGCGGCGCCATCTACCCATAATTGAATTTTTCTATGTTTGCGAGTTATGGTTGTTTCCCATATTTGGGAGGCTGCGGATATTTTGACCGACGTTCTGGGATTGAATATGTTCCGTTTATGTTCTAAGAATGTAGACGAATTCTTCGCGTATATGCAACCAGAGCGCGCTTCGGGTTGGTTGTACACATACCATAAGTGGTGTATATGATGGCGATACATGTAAAAGACCCCAAGACAGACGCACTCGTGAGGAGGCTTGCGGAAATGAGAGGGATCGGCATCACAGAGGCAATAAAGGAGGCAGTGGAGGAGTCTCTCGCCGCCGACCGTGCTCAGAACAGCGAGCCTGTCGAAGCGCTGCGCCGCAAACTCCAGCCGTTGCGCGACGAAATGAAGGCATACGGGAAGTCCGACGCTAAAATCGACAAGCAGTTCTATGACACGCTTTGGGAAGAGGAGGGGATGTGATGTACCTCGATACTTCCTCGATGATCGCCATACTCGTCTCCGAGCCGGAAGGCGACGAGATGATCGAACGGCTTGGATCTTACGAGCGGCGTGTCACTTCGATCGTCACCATGTTCGAGACCATCCTGTCTCTGGGAAAAATCACTGGTGACAGGGAAAATGCGCCGAGACAGGTCAGGCAGTTCATTCGTGCGGCTGGCATCGAGGTGGTTGCGGTGGACGCAACGGCATCCGATGCCTTCATTGAAGCCTACCAAACCTATCACCGAGGGGCAGAGCATCCCGCGAAGCTCAGTTTCGGAGATTGTATCAGCTACGCTATCGCCAAGACGCTCGGGCTGCGACTCCTCTACAAGGGCGACGATTTTGCCCGCACCGACCTCGCCTGAGACGCCCCTTGCCCATGCAGCGCGAATCCCGCACTAACGCGCGATGCAGTTCTCACCTCAACAGGATGAAGCTCTCAAGGCCGTCGCTCGCTGGCTGAAGGAAGGGCGCAAGCCGCTGTTCCGATTGTTCGGCTATGCCGGCACCGGCAAGACGACGCTGGCGCGCTATTTCGCCGAGCATGTCGACGGACAGGTGCAGTTCGCGGCCTTCACCGGCAAGGCGGCACAAGTGCTGCGCGCCAAGGGTGCCAGCAACGCCCGCACGATCCACTCGCTGATATACCGTCCGCGCGGCGAGGAAGCGGTGGAGGACGAGACCACCGGCAAGACCTCGATCAATCCCACGTTCTCGCTCAACCGCCAGAGCCCTATCGCAAAGGCCGCGCTGGTGGTGGTCGACGAGTGCTCGATGGTGGATGAACAACTCGGCCGCGACCTGATGAGCTTCGGCACGCCGATCCTCGTTCTGGGCGACCCGGCGCAGCTTCCGCCGATCTCGGGCGGCGGCTTCTTTACCGAGCACGATCCGGACCACCTGCTGACCGAAATCCACCGGCAGGCGCGAGACAACCCGATCATCCGCCTGGCGCTGGATGTGCGCGAGGGGCGCGAGTTCATGATGGGCGACTACGGCACCGCCCGCGTGATCGGCCGCGAGGACGTGGATCAGGACCTGGTGCTGGCGGCCGATCAGGTGCTGGTCGGCACCAACCGCACGCGGCGGCGCTACAACCAGCGCCTGCGGCAGCTCAAGGGCTTCGATGCCGCCTATCCGCAGGCAGGCGACAAGCTGGTTTGCCTCCGCAACGACCCGGCCAAGGGACTGCTCAACGGTTCGCTCTGGAAGGTGATGACCTCGTCGCGGGAGACGGTGAAGCCGGGCATCAACCTCCTCGTATCGCCCGAGGAGGACGATCCCGATCGCGGTGTCGCCAAGATCAAGCTGCTGAAGGCCGCTTTCGAGGATCCCGACGCCGACATACCCTGGCAGCAGAAGAAGCGCTTCGACGATTTCGACTACGGCTACGCGCTCACCGTGCACAAGGCGCAGGGCTCGCAGTGGGATGAGGTCGTGCTGTTCGACGAGAGCTTCGCCTTCAAGGACACGCGGCAGCGCTGGCTTTACACGGCCATCACCCGCGCGGCCGAGCGCCTGACAGTGGTGCGCTGACTACACGCGCTCCTCGATCTCGCGCGCGCCGATCCACTCCCACGCCTGCTGTTCGTCTTCAGCCGAGAAGTGGCGCGCTTCGGCGCCCGAGCCCGGCTCGAACAGGGCGGTGACACGCGAAGCCCAGCCGCCGTCGTCGATCACCGCGCACTTGCCCACATTCTGCGCGACATGCGTGCGCATGTAGGCCGCCGTCTCGGGCGACAGGTCGGCAATGTCCACGCTCGTCAGGTCCACCAGCCTGACCAGAAGGTCGATATGGGGATTCAGCGCGTATGCGCCTTCCAGCAGGCCGCACAGGTTTTCCGCGTCGGCGGAGGTGAACTCGCCGGTGATCTCGACTGCAAAGGCGTCTGCGCGATCGGTTTCGATGCGACGGACGGCGGGAACCCGTTCCAATGGGCGCATGTCTGCTCCTTTTCTGCCGCGGCTTTCACGCCGCCTGCTCTGGAACACACGAAACCCGGTGTCTGTTCCGCATCTTAACGATATAGGATGGCCGACGCCACCAACCGGAAGACCTCGAAACGATGCCCGCCAAGCTTTCCGTCAACCTCAACGCCATCGCGATGCTGCGCAACCGGCGCGACCTGCCGTGGCCGAGCGTGACGGGGCTCGGCCGCATCGCGCTGCAGGCCGGCGCGCACGGTTTGACGGTGCACCCGCGTCCGGACCAGCGCCACACGCGCCGCTCAGACCTGCCCGAGTTGCGCGCGCTCATCGACGACGAGTTTCCGCAAGCAGAGTTCAACGTCGAGGGCTATCCCGACGAGGATTTCCTGCAACTGGTTGAGGCCAACCAGCCCGATCAGGTGACACTGGTGCCGGACGACCCCTCGCAGCCCACCTCCGACCATGGCTGGAACTTCGTGGAGCAGGGCGCTTGGCTCACGCCTATCGTCGCGCGGCTGAAGAAGGGGGGCTTTCGCGTTTCGCTGTTTTCCGACCCCGATCCTGCGGGAATGGAGGCCGCGAAGTCGACCGGCACCGACCGGATCGAGCTCTATACCGGTCCCTACGGCGGCACATACGACCGGCCGGAAAAGGCAGTGGCCCGGCTCGAAGAACTGGGTGTCGCGGCCGATGCGGCCCTCGCGCTGGGGCTGGATGTCAATGCCGGCCACGACCTGACGGTCGCCAACCTGCCTGCGCTGGCACGGCGTATCCCGCGACTAGCCGAGGTTTCCATCGGCCACGGCCTCACGGCCGACGCGCTTGAATACGGCATGGCCGAGACGGTACGCCGGTTTCTCAAGGCCTCTGGCTGGTAGACATATCTCGGTCTAGAATGAGCCGTGCGTCTTGCGCATGGCGGCACGCTCGAGCTATTGCAAAGCAGCATTTGTTGTTGCGCTGCAGCAGGAGTAAATACCCCGCCCGTCCTTGAAGGAGGGCACAATATGCATACCGATGCAGAAGGTTCTGCCGACGCAGACCATTTGGCCGCCAATGGCGGCCGAGAAACACACTCTACGAAATCTTCGCAATCGACTGCCGCGCTGGCACTGGGCGCTGTCGGTGTCGTGTATGGCGACATCGGAACCAGCCCGATTTACGCGCTGCGCGAAGCCACTCGCGCGGTCGCGGGCGATCGCCCTCCCACCGAGGCCGAAATGCTCGGCATCCTGTCGATCATCGTCTGGTCGCTGACGCTGATCGTGTCGATCAAATACGTGCTGTTCGTCCTGCGCGCCGACAACAACAACGAAGGCGGCACGCTTTCGCTGATGGCGCTGGCGCGGCGCGATGCAGGCTCCTATGCGCCGGCGATCCTGCTTCTGGGCATGGTCGGCGCCGCATTGTTCTTCGGCGACGCGATCATCACCCCGGCGATTTCCGTCCTGTCGGCGGTCGAAGGCCTTGAGGTCGTCACGCCGGCCTTCTCCGAATACGTGATCGCCATCACGCTGGCCATCCTGCTGACCCTGTTTGCCGTCCAGCGCTTCGGCACTGCGCGCGTGGCCAGCGTATTCGGGCCCATCACGGCAACCTGGTTCGTTACGCTGGGCGCGTCGGGCGCGGTGGAACTGGCCGAGTATCCGGCGGTGCTGGCAGCGCTCGACCCCAGCTATGCGGTGCTGTTCATGATCGACCACAGCGGCGTTGCGCTGGTCGTCATGGGTGCGGCATTCCTTGCCGTCACGGGTGCGGAAGCGATCTACGCCGATCTGGGCCATTTCGGGCGCAGGCCCATCGTGCTGGCATGGTTCGCGCTGGTGTTTCCCGCACTGCTCATCAACTATTTCGGGCAGGGCGCCTATGTCATCTCGCATGGCGGCGTGGTGGAGCAGCCGCTGTTCCAGATGGTGCCTCAATGGGCGACGCTGCCGATGGTGATACTAGCGACCATGGCCACCGTCATCGCCAGCCAGGCCGTCATCACCGGCGCCTATTCGCTCACCCGGCAGGCGATCCAGCTGCAGCTGCTGCCGCGCCTTGAGGTGCAGCACACGTCAGAGACGCAGTCGGGCCAGATCTACATGCCGCAGGTCAATCTTCTGCTCCTCATCGGCGTGGTTATCCTGGTGGCCGAGTTCGGCTCGTCCGGCGCGCTTGCCTCGGCCTACGGCATTTCCGTTGCCGGCGAGATGGTCGTCACCGCGCTGCTGCTCTTCTTCGTCGTCTGGCGCACATGGCGGCGCTCGGTATGGCTGGCGGCGCTTCTGATCACGCCATTCCTTCTGCTCGATCTCACCTTCCTGTGGGCCAACGCGCAGAAGATCGGCGACGGCGGCTGGGTCTCCATCGCCGTGGCAGCGGTGCTGACGGTGATGATGGTGACGTGGCGCAAGGGCAGCCGGCTGCTGTTCCGCAAGACCCGCAAGTCCGAGGTTCCCCTGGCGTTGCTGACCGACAACCTCGCGGCCAAGCGGCCGACGCTGGTCAGCGGCACCGCCGTGTTCCTGACCAGCGATCCCGAGAGCGCGCCCACCGCGCTCATGCACAGCCTGAAGCACTACCACGTGCTGCACGAGAAGAACGCGATCCTCACGGTCGAGATGACCGAAGAACCCTACGTGGCCGAGCACCGGCGGGCGAAGATCACCGAGATCAACGACCTGTTCATGCGGGTGGTGCTGCGCTTCGGCTACATGGAGCAGCCGAACGTCCCCAAGGCGCTGGCGGTCTGCCGCAAGCAGGGCTGGAAGTTCGACATCATGTCGACCTCGTTCTTCGTGTCGCGCCGGTCGCTGCGTATCTCGCGGCGCTCGCTGATGCCGCGCTGGCAGGACAAGCTGTTCATGGCGCTGGCGCGCAACGCCAGCGACGCCAGCGCCTACTTCCAGATCCCGACCGGGCGCGTGGTCGAAATCGGCACGCAGGTCACGCTTTGAGGGCAGGGGCAGCGCGGCAACGCGCCGCCCCTTGTCCCATCAGCCGGCCAGAGCCGCCTTGTTTGCAACGAGAAAGTCGCGCAGCGGGCGGGGCTTCCTGCCAGTCAGGCGTGCAACGTCATCGGTGCGTTCGCCGAGGTCGCCTTCGCGCGTCGCCGTGTCGAACGAGACGAGCGTCGGGATCACCGGCTCCGGCACGCCGGCGGCCTTCATTCCTTCGGCCAGTTGCGCGTCGGTGAGGTTCACCACCGCGATCGGCTTGCCGAGCACGTCCGAGGCGAGCGCTGCTATTTCCGCGTTGGTGAACGCTTCGTCGCCGGTGAGCGTATAGGTGGCGCTGTCTTCGGGCGGGTTGGCCAGCGCGGCTGCGATGGCCGCCGCGATGTCGTCGCGGGCGACGAAGGCGGTGCGCCCGTCGCCGGCCGAGGTGTACCACTGGCCGGTCCCCGCCGCCTGCGGCAGGCTCATATGCAGGTTTTCCTGATACCAGTTGTTGCGGAAGATCAGATAGGGAAGGCCGGTCGCCTTCACCGCCTCCTCGGACTGGCGATGGTCCGGCGCAAAGCCGACATGCGAACTCTCCGCCTTCGGCAGCGACGTATAGGCGATGCGGCCCACGCCTGCCTTCGCAGCCGCAGCAATCGCGGCCTTGTGCTGGCGCAGGCGCGTGCCCGCACCGTCGAGCGCGTCGGTGGAGATGACGAGGACCGTGCCGACGCCCGCAAAGCCGCTTTCGAGGCTGGCGGCATCGTCGAAGTCGATCCTGCGGACCGTGACGCCCCTGGCGGCCAGATCGGACAGCTTCTGCGGGTCGCGGGTACCTGCGATGATGCGCTGCGGGGCGACGCCTCGGTCGCCGAGCAAATGGTCGATGACGAGCCGGCCGAGATGGCCCGACGCGCCGGTGACGAGAATCGTGTCGCTCATGATGATGAATCCTGCCGGTTTCTGTTGAAGCTCTCTTTTCGAGACCAGCACTACATTGTAGATTGGGGCGGACTCGTAAAGGAGGCAGTTTCGCCTCTGCTGGTTACGTGGAAGGAACCACCATGGACGCGACGGCGGCCTCGGCACGGCGCAGGATCGAGATTTACAGGGCGGATGTCGCCAATGGCGGGCTGGACAACTGCCCGATCCGCTCCGTGGTGCAGAACATATCCGGCAAGTGGAGCGCGCTGCTGCTGATGGCGCTTGCCGAGCAGCCCTACCGCTTCGGCGAACTGCGGCGTCTGGTGCCGGACATCTCGCAGCGCATGCTGACCCAGACGCTGCGCGACCTGCAGCGCGACGGCTATGTGCAGCGCGAGGTGTTCCCCACCAAGCCGCCAAGCGTCGAATACAGCCTCACCGACCTTGGGCGGTCGATGTACGATTCGATCCAGCACCTTTTCAACTGGGCCGAAAACAACCACGCCAGCGTGCGCGCGGCACGGGCGCATTTCGACGCCACGGAAAGTTGAGCGCTCGTGCTCAGAGCGATCAGCGGTGGGAATTACCCCCGGTCGTCTCACGTTAAGTTGACATGGTGAGTCATCTTTAATAGCTGTGCGGTCAGGCAGCCCCGGTTCTGTGCGCGGATACGGCAACCCAACACGATAATCAGCTCTATTGTCGCAGGGTGCCGCCGTGCTTGCTCGCTCGTTTTTCCGTTCCTTCAACGTCACCCTGCTGACCGCCAGCGCGCTGACATGGCCCTCGCTCGTCGCGGCGCAGGAAGAGCCGACCGTGCTGGAGCGCATTCTGGTGCAGTCGGAGAGCAACGACATCCTCGTTCAGGAGGGCTATGTCGCCAAGCAGGACCGCATCGGCACCAAGGTCGACACGCCGATCGCCGATATCCCGCAGGCGATCTCGGTGGTGGCGCAGGACCAGATCGAGGACCAGAAGCCGCGCACCCTCAACGAGACGCTTTCCTACACCGCAAGCGCCAACCCCAACGGTTTCGGCTTCGACAGCCGCTACGACGCGTTCACGCTGCGCGGGTTCCCGGCCTACTACAACGGCATCTATCGCGATGGCCTGCGCCAGTTCAACGGCCCGTCAGCATGGTTCAAGACCGAGCCCTACGGTATCGAGGGCCTGACCGTCCTCAAAGGCCCCGCATCCTCGCTCTACGGCATCAGCGGCCCCGGCGGCATGGTCAATCTCGTGACCAAGCGGCCGAAGGACGAGCAGTTCCGCGAGGTGGAGGTGCTTCTTGGCGGCAACGACCGCTATCAGGCTGCGTTCGATTTCTCCGGTCCAGTCGATGAAGACGAGACCTTTCTCTATCGCCTGACCGGCCTGGCCCGCACGTCGAACACCGACCTTCTCGGCTATCCGGACGACAAGCTCTATCTCGCCCCGGCCTTCACTTGGAAGCCCGACGAGGACACGAAGCTGACCGTGCTGGGCGAGATTTCGCAGGCCGTCACCGGCGGCACGGGATTCTTCTACAACCCCGCCTATGGCGAGGTCTCCGATCTTTACGAGGGCGACCCGGCGTGGAACGATTTCGTCGGGCTTCAGGGCCGCATCGGCTACGAGTTCGAGCACCGCTTCAACGATGTGCTCACCGTGCGCCAGAACATGCGTTTCAATGCGGTAGACGCAGACCTGCAATATAGCGGGCACTACGTGGCCGATCCGACCGACCCGGATACGCTCTCGCGCTACTGGGGCCACTACAAGGAGAACATGAAGAACTTCGCCGTAGACAACATGGCGCAGTTCGAGTTCGACACGGGCCCGGTCAGCCACACCGCCGTCGCCGGTATCGACTATAGCTGGACCGACTACGATGCGATGAACGGCATCTCCTACGTGTCGGTCGACGATATCGCCAACATGCCGCTGTCCTTCTCCGGCAGCCAGCGCATGCATCAGGTGGGCGCCTATGTGCACGACCAGATGCAGTGGAACAACTTCACGCTGTTTGCCAGCGGCCGTCATGACTGGGTGGATACGCGCAGCGTCGACTACCTCTTCACCGACACCGACCAGAACGACAACGCCTTCTCCGGCCGCGTCGGACTTTCCTACCGTACCGACTGGGGCATCATCCCCTACGCCAACTATTCCACCTCGTTCTCGCCCAATATCGGCTTCGTCTACGACAGCGCCACCAACGCGCGCATGGTCGCCCGCCCGACCAAGGGCGAGCAGGTCGAGGTCGGCGTCAAATACGAGATCCCCGACTACAATGCCGTCATCAACGCGGCCGTGTTCAACATCGACCAGACGGACGGTGTGGTCTACGATGGTACGTTCGACGACGCCGGCAACCAGCGCCAGCGCCAGCTCGATCTGAACTCGCGCGGCTTCGAGCTCGAGGCCGCCGCCACGCTCGACAACGGGCTCGGCCTCGTCGGCTCCTACACCTACATGCGCATGAAGATCGAGCGCGGCGCTGCCGGTACGGAGGGCAACGAACTCTCGTCCTCGCCCAACCACATCTTCTCGCTCTGGGGCCACTACCGCTTCGCGGATGCCGCGCTCGCCGGCCTCGGGCTCGGCGCAGGCGTGCGCTATGTCGGCGAGAGCTTCGGCGACGACCTCAACTCGTTCAAGAACGAGGATCGCGTGTTCTTCGACGCCGCCGTCTCCTACGACTTCGGCGCACGCAATCCCGAGTTGGAAGGCCTGCTTCTGCAGGTCAACGCCAAGAACCTTTTCGACGAGCGGAAGAAGATTTGCACGGCCGGCAACTGCTACTGGGATGAGGGCCGCTCGGTCTACGGCAGCCTGCGCTACCGGTTCTGATCTCGATGGCCAAAGGCGAGCCCGCATCGCAGCCCGTCGCCGCCATCGTGCTGGCGGTGGGCGGCCTCTACGTGGCGCAAAGCGTGATCGGCGGCATCACGTGGAGCGGGCTTCCCGCAGTCCTTCGCGGCCAGGGGTTGGCGCTCGACGATGTCGGCCTGCTTTCGCTCATCGCGCTGCCCTGGGCGTTGAAATTCCTCTGGGCGCCGATGGTCGAGCGCTTTCGCCTTCCGCCTGTCGGCCGCAACCGGTCGGGCGTCATCGTCGCGCTCGGTGGCGGGATTTCCATTGCCGGTCTCGCGATCGTCGGGGCCATCGGGCCGAGCCCGCTCGCGCCGGTTCTGGCATGCCTCACCCTCGTTGCGTTTGCCGCGGCCACCGTGGACATCGCCTGCGACGGTTATGCCGTCGAAAGCCTGCCGCGTGCGCAGCATGGATGGGCCAACGCCGCGCAGGTGGGCGGTGCCTATCTGGGCTCGGCCATCGGGGGAGGGGTCTTCCTCGTGCTGGTGGCCCGCTTCGGCTGGATGCACGCCATGTGGGCCATGGCCCTGCTGCTGGTACTGCTTGGTGCACCGTTCCTTCTGCGCTGGCGGGCTTCGAGCCTGAGCGAGCATCGCGCGCACGTACCATCGCTTTCCGCCGCCCTGCGCAGGCCGGAGATACGCCGCGGCCTGCTTGCCGCTGCCCTCTACGTGCTGGCGCAGAAGACGGCGTTGATGATGCTCGGGCCGTTCCTCATCGACGCCGGGCTGAACCTCGCCACGCTCGGCATCCTCAACGGCGTCGGCAGCATGTTCCTCGGGCTCGGTGCCGCATTGCTCGGCGGCGGGCTGGTGCGCGTGCTGGGCGCGCGCGCCGTGCTCGTCATCGCGCTTGTGCTTCAGGCCATGGCACTCGCCGTGTTCGCGGCCAGCGACCTTTTCGCCGTCATGCCACTGCCCGTGCTGGTCGCGGTGGCCGTCGCCAGTTCGTCTGGCATCATGGCGCTGGGCTTCGTCGCTCTGTATGCGCAGTTCATGCACTGGTCGGACCCGCGGCAGGGCGGCATCGACTTCACCCTGTTCCAGTCGATGGATGCGCTGGTCAGCATGGCCGGCGGCGTGGCTGCCGGCCATGCTGCCGAACACCTCGGATACGGCGTCTTCTTCACCGCGGCGAGCCTGATAGCGCTGGTGACCATCCCGGCCATCGCAATGGTCACGGGAAGGCCTGCCCGGCCCGCGCCGGCATCCCCGAATCTCGCCCCTGTCGGAGAAAACCAGTGACCGCATCGCTTCCGCTGCGCGCAGAAACCACCATTCCCATGGCCTCCCCGCTCGACGTGATGGCGAAGCTGCGCGAGCACTTCGTCGAGCATGGCGAGGTCTCCGGTTCCGATGCGCGCTGGAGTGCGGCGTTCGGCATCGGTACGGTCGATGCGACGGCCGAGGATGCCGCGATGCGGTTCCGCGTGTCGGCTGCCGACCAGACCTCGCTCGCCTACCTGCAATGGGGCGTTACCGAGCATGTCGGCGAGTTCGCCTCCGGTCCCGCGCCCGAAGTGGTCTGGCAGGGCGGCCTCGGCGCAGGTGCCACGCTGCCCTATTTCCGCGAGATGCGTGTGGTGCGCGCGCTGCAGGTCACGCCGCGCATGCGCCGGCTGACGCTGGCGGGTGAAGACCTCCATCGCTTCAGCCATGACGGCCTGCATATCCGCCTGCTTCTGGCTCCGAAGGAGGGGGTGCAGCCGGTCTGGCCGGTGATGGCCGCCGATGGACGGCAGGCGTGGCCGGAAGGCCTGAGGCCGGTCAACCGCGTCTACACGATCCGCCGCATCGACGTGGAAGCCGGCGAGATCGACGTCGATTTCGTCCTGCATGAAGGCGATGACATGCCCGGCGCGACCTTCGCCGCGCAGGCGGTGGCAGGCGACGTGGTGGGCATGACCGGTCCCGGCGGCAGCGAACTGAAGGATGCCGACTGGTGCGTGCTCGCCGGCGATGAGACGGCACTGCCGGCGATCGGCCGCATGCTCGAGGACATGCCCGTCGGCCGCAGGGTGGTCGCGCTCATCGAGATCGCCGACGACGCGGAGCGCCAAAACCTGACGACGAAGGCTTCGCTCGACCTTCGATGGCTGGCGCGGGAGGGTCGTCCGGCCGGCACGACCAGCCTGTTGGTCGATGCGGTCCGCGAACTCGACTTTCCGGGCGACGACACGTCCATCTTCGTGTGGGCCGGGTGTGAGCATGCCGCGGCGCGCGAAATCCGCGCCCATCTGCGCAAGGAACGCGACCTGCCGCGTGGCCGCAGCGTCGTTGCCGCATATTGGCGGCGCGGAAAGAGCGGCGAGGTCGAGGACGCCGACTGAGCTTTCTGGTGGCATGTTGAAGATGCCGCTTGCCAAGGCGACAGATTTGCGCGATATGCCCGAACCGTAACGTACGGTACGGTAGACGAACTTGACCCAAGCCCCGCAGACCATCGAGCCGAGCGACGAGCCCACCCCTCGCCAGAGCGAGGTGCTGGATGCCGTGCTTGCGCTGCTGGTGGAAGGGCGCGACGCGCTGACCATGACGGCCGTTGCGCGCCGGGCGAGCTGCTCCAAGGAAACGCTCTACAAATGGTTCGGCGACCGCGACGGCCTGCTGACCGCGACGGTGAGGTGGCAGGCTTCGCAGGTGCGCGCAGGCAATTTCGACCGTCAGCGGCTCGATGCGGCGGCCCTGCGCGAAAGCCTGGAGCGTTTCGCGGCCAACTGGCTGCACGTCATCTCCTCGCGCACCTCCATCGCGCTCAACCGTGTCGCGGTGGGCCATGCGGCGTCGGGCAAGAGCAACCTGGGCGGCATCGTGCTGGCCAATGGCCGCTTCGCCATCGGCGAGCGTCTGAAGCCGCTGCTTGAGGCGGCAAGGGCTGCCGGCCTCATCCATTTCGATGAGGCGGAAGAGGCGTTCCGCACCTTCTTCGGCCTCGTCGGCCGCGACGTTCAGATCCGATTGCTGCTTGGCGACCGGCTCGAGATGACCGAGGCGGAGATCGCGCGCGATGCGGCGCGCGCGACACGCCAGTTTTTCGCCCTCTACGGGGCAAAGGAAGCGCCGGCCCTGACGGCCGGCCAGGTTTAACGCAAGGGAAGGAAAGACAATGCGTGTCTATTACGATCGCGACGCCGATCTCAATCTCATCAAGGGCAAGAAGGTCGCCATCATCGGCTACGGCTCGCAGGGCAGGGCGCACGCGCTCAACCTTAAGGAGTCCGGCGTCAAGGAAATCGGCGTCGGCCTCAAGGCCGGCTCGCAGACCGCCAAGAAGGTCGAGGCCGACGGCCTCAAGGTGATGACGGTGGCCGAAGCCGCCGGCTGGGCCGACCTGATGATGATGGCCACGCCCGACGAACTGCAGGCCGACATCTACCGCGACGAGATCGCGCCGAACATCCGCGACGGCGCGGCCATCGCGTTCGCTCACGGCCTCAACGTCCATTTCGGCCTGATCGAGCCGAAGTCGACCGTCGACGTCCTCATGGTCGCGCCGAAGGGTCCCGGCCACACGGTGCGCGGCGAGTACCAGAAGGGCGGCGGCGTGCCGTGCCTGGTCGCCGTTCATCAGGACGCGTCGGGCAATGCGCTCGACCTCGGCCTCTCCTATGCCTGCGGCGTCGGCGGCGGCCGCTCGGGCATCATCGAGACCAACTTCAAGGAAGAGTGCGAGACCGATCTGTTCGGCGAGCAGGTCGTCCTTTGCGGCGGCCTGGTCGAGCTCATCCGCGCCGGCTTCGAGACGCTGGTTGAAGCCGGGTATGCGCCGGAAATGGCCTATTTCGAGTGCCTGCACGAAGTGAAGCTGATCGTGGACCTGATCTACGAGGGCGGCATCGCCAACATGAACTACTCGATCTCCAACACCGCCGAATGGGGTGAGTACGTGTCGGGCCCGCGCATCATCACCGAAGAGACCAAGAAGGAGATGAAGCGCGTCCTCAACGACATCCAGACCGGCAAGTTCACGTCGGAATGGATGCAGGAGTACCGTTCGGGCATGGCGCGCTTCAAGGGCATCCGCCGCCGCAACGACTCGCATCAGATCGAGGAAGTCGGCGAGAAGCTGCGCGGCATGATGCCGTGGATCGCCAAGAACAAGCTGGTCGACAAGGCCCGCAACTAAAGCATGTATCCCGAAGGTGGGAACCGGTTTTGGGACAAAGACAGGCGTCAAGACAAGTTGCTAAAGCGCATGGAGCGAATCTGAAAGATCGCGACGCGCTTTAGGCGGCTATTTTCTAATTGCGAACGGCCGGCGGAGCGATCCGCCGGCCGTTTCATTTCGGAACGCTTCCATGGCGCGATTCGTGCATCGCGTGGTCATCGAAGCAGGGAGTTTCGAAATGGAACCGATCACGCGAAATTCGATCGGCATCGACGGCGAGGTCTTCGAGGACCGTCGCAAGGAGATGCGCCACCGGGTCTTCAAGGGCGGCAAGCTGACATTCAACCGGGGCTACGGCGCGCTGGAATGCGTCGTCCGCAACCTCTCGGCCAGCGGGGCGCGGCTGCGTTTCGGCGAGACGTCGGGCGTGCCTGCGCGCTTCGATCTTCAGATCGCCGGTGAGCCGGGCGTCAGGTCTGCACAGGTGCGCTGGCGCTCGCTGACTGACGCCGGCATAGAGTTCGACGCCGCCGGCGACGCGACCGCCTGAAGACGCAAAAAAGCCCGGCGCCATAAGCGCCGGGCTTTTTCGTATTCGGGCTCGTACTCAGCTATAGGGCGAGTAGCACTGCTGGCGCGGGCCGTTATAAGGCTGGAACGTGTTGTCCCATGCCCTGTAGGACCGATAGCGCGACTGACACCAGCGGTAGTGCGCCTGCGACAGCTGATAGGTCGGCCGCGGCCGGTACTCCGGGCGCGGACGATAGACCGGGCCGGGCTCTATGTAGATGCCGAAGCCGGGACCACCGTAGTATGGCGGCGGGCGACGCCAGCGGCGGTCATCCCGCCACCGCCGATCGTCGCGCCAGCGGCGCTCGTCACGCCAGCGCCTGTCGTCGTCACGCCAGCGGCGGCCGTCGCGGTAGCGACGATTGTCGCCATAAAGCTGTTGATCCCACCAGTCCTGTCCCTGCACGGGGACGACGCTGGTGTTGGTGGCCGCGCGGGGCAGATCGACATGCGCTGCGCCGGCGGAGGTGGCGCTTGCGGGAGTCGCCAGCCCGAAGGCCAGCGCTGCGAAGGCCACCATGGCTGAAAGTCTGCGTTTCATAAAAAATCCTCCTTGGGATTCCTCGGTCGTTACAGCCCCAGCGCGCCCCTATCTTACGCTGGCCAATATTCGCTTCCGCTGCATGAACGCGGGATGAACGCCATATAACGCCGTCGGCGGCTTTTCGTTGCGCAGCCGCGGCTTGCATTCTGTCGGGGTGCAAGGTCAATTGCGGGCCATGTCGCTGCGCCTGGCCACCTTCAATGTCGAGAACCTGATGAACAGGTTCGATTTCTCCGGTTTTCGCAACGAGCTTTGGCAAGACCGGGTGCTGGCGCTCTACCAGATCAAGGACGAGGCCGAATACCGGCAGCTCGAGCGCGCACGTGCCATCGCCCACACGGATGACGCCCGCCAGCTTTCGGCATTGGCCATCGCCGCCACCCGCGCCGACATCCTGTGTCTCCAGGAAGTGGACAATGTGGAGGCGCTGCGAGCCTTCGAATACGGCTATCTCTTCAAGATGGTCGGCCACGGATACCGGGAGAAATACACCACGCAGGGCAACGACACGCGCGGCATCGACGTCGCGATCATGGCGCGCGAGGAGACGCGCCACGGCCAGAAGATCGAGTTCGTCGGCATGCAGTCCCACGCCCATCTCACCTACGCCGATCTCGGCCTGCATACGCCCGAGCTGGAAGCGCTGGGCGAACAGGCCCACGAGCGGATCTTCCGCCGGGACTGCATGCAGCTCGACCTGCGCATCGATGGCCGCCCGCTGACGATCTATTCGGTGCATTTCAAGTCGATGGGCAGTCCGCGCAACGGGCTGGACGGGCGGCAGGCAACCATGCCGATCCGTATGGCGGAAGCCGCTGCCGTCCGCCGCATCATCGAGGATCGTTTCGGCCGCGACCACGCGGCCGACAAGCGCTGGGCGATCTGCGGCGATCTGAACGACTATCGCGAGCGCGTCGTCATCTCCGGAGACATGCACGAAGGCTACGACTTCCAGCCCCTGCGCGAGGCCCGCTCCTGCGTCGACGTGCTGACGGCCGGCGATTTCTGCGAGAACGTGGTGGAACGCCGCCCGGAGATGGACCGCTGGACGCTCTATCACACCCGCGGCCCGGCGGAACGCCATTTGTGCCAGCTCGACTACATCCTGCTGTCGCGCGGGCTCGCGCGCCGCAACGCCGGCGCGATGCCCGAGATCGTGCGCGGCGGACAGCCGTTCCGCACGCCGTTTCCTCCGGGGCAGGAGGTCGAGCGCTTCCCCCGCATCGGCTGGGACCGGCCCAAGGCCTCCGACCACTGCCCGGTGGTCGTCGAACTGGACATCGCATGAGCTTCGATCTGCCTTCCGACACCATCCTGCCGGTCAGCGCCGTGACGGTGCGGCTCGATGCGGCCCCGCATCCCTTCACGCAGGCGCATGCTGCCGCCATCGAGGCCAACTGGCAGCGCGAGACGGAGGCAAACCCCGCGCTGTTCAATGGCGAGGTTGCGCTGCTGTCCAGCCTGTCTCTGACTGACGGTCAGCTTGCCGGGCGCTGCCACATCGTGCGCTATTCGGCGTTTCTCTACTGGCGGCGGCTGCGCCCTGTGGGCGGTGCGGGGCACGTCTACACCCACGCGATGCTGGTCAGCGCCGACAACGCGCTCATCGCCATCCGCATGGGCGCCCAGACCGTCAACGCCGGGCTGATCTACTTCGCGGCGGGTTCGTTCGAGCCGGCTGATTTTCAGGGTGGGCAGGCCGATCTCGAGTTCAACATGCATCGCGAGGTGGGTGAGGAAACGGGTATCGACCTGAAGCGGTTTCCCCATGAGGCGCAATATCATGTCCTGTCGAAGACGACGGGGACCGTGCTCTTCCGCCGCTATTTTCTCGATCGGCAGGCCGACGAGATCGCGGCCGATATCCGCAGTCACGTGCGGGCCGACGCGGACCCCGAGATCGAGGGCCCGGTGGTCATCCGCAGCGCCGACGACCTGCCCGACCGGCTGGCCGCCCAGATGCCGGACCTGATCGCCTGGCATTTTTCCACGCCGCGCGCGTAACGCTATTCGTGCCGCAGCGCGTCGATGGGGTCGAGGCGCGCACCCCGCAACGCCGGGAAGAAGCCGAACACCATTCCGATCAGTCCCGAAAAGCCGACGGCGAGCAGGATCACGCTCATGCTCGGCACGAAGGGGATGGAGAGCGTCGCCGTGGCGAGCCCTGCCAGCGACAGGCCCAGCACGATGCCGATCAGCCCGCCCAGCAGCGAGAGCACCGTCGCCTCCACCAGAAACTGCACCAGTATGTGCTTCTCATGCGCGCCGATGGCGAGCCTGATGCCGATCTCGCGGGTGCGCTCGGTCACCGACACCAGCATGATGTTCATGATGCCTATGCCGCCGACCAGCAGGCTCACGCCGGCCAGCGCGCCCAGCATGCCCGTCATCACCGTCGTGGTGCTGGTCATGGCGTCGGCCACCTGCGTCATGTCGCGGACGTCGAAATTGTCTTCCTGATCGGGCGCGATGCGGCGTGTCTGGCGCAGGATCGCCTTCACCTCCTCGGTCACTTCGGCGGTCGAAACGCCGTCATTCACCGCAATCAGGATTTGCCCGATGTCCCGGTCGCCCGCGATGCGGCGCTGGAAGGTGCTGATGGGCATCACCACGACGTTGTCCTGATCCTGCCCGAAGCCCGACGTACCTTTCGGCTCCAGCACCCCGATGATGCGGCAGCTCATGCGGCCGACGCGGATCGCGGCGTCGGCCGGGTCGCCGTCTCCAAAGAAGGTGGTGCGCACGGTCTGGCCGACGAGGCACACATTGCCGCCGCCGCGCACCTCCGATTCCGTGAAGGTGCGGCCGCTGACAACGTCCCAGTCTCTGGCGATGAAGAAATCCGTATCCGCGCCGGTCACCTGCGCCGCAAGATTGTTGGCGCCGTAGACGACGCGCGATGTCTGCTGGCTGGTCGCGGAGATGGCGCGCACATCGCCGAGCCCGTCGAGCAATCCTTCCATGTCGCGTTCGTTGAGCGCGCGCGGGGTGAAGTTGGTGTCGCCGCCGCGCATCGGCCGCAGCGAATAGACCGTCAGCAGGTTGCTGCCCAGCTTGGCGATGTCCTGCTTCACCTTCTCGGTCGTGCCGGAGCCGATGGTAATCATGGCGATCACGGCCGCGACGCCGATGACGATACCCAGAAGCGTCAGGAAGGAGCGCAGCGCATTGCGGCGCACCGAGCGCAGGGCGAGACGGATGGTCTCGAACAGCATCAGGCGGCCTCCAGCCTTGCCGTGTCCGACGCGATCTTCCCGTCGAGGAAGGAGATGGTGCGCTCTGCATATTCGGCCACGTCGGCCTCGTGCGTCACCATCACGATGGTCAGCCCGTTCGCGACGTTAAGGTTGGTCAGCAGGTCCATGATCTCGTGCGTGCGGGCCGTGTCAAGGTTGCCGGTCGGCTCGTCGGCGACCAGCAGGGTAGGGCGGGTGACGATGGCGCGGGCGATGGCGACGCGCTGCTGCTGGCCGCCCGACAGTTCCGCCGGCGTATGGCTCTCGCGGCCTTCGAGCCCCACCTGCGCCAAGGCCTCCATGGCGAGCGCCCGACGCTCGCGCGCCGCGACGCCGCGATAGACAAGCGGCAGCTCGACGTTTTCGGCAGCCGTGGTGCGCGGCAGCAGATTGTAGCCCTGAAAGACGAAACCGATATAGCGGTTGCGCAGCATGGCCCGGCGCGACCGGTCGAGCGCACCGGCATCGACGCCGAGGAAGTCGTAGACCCCGCGTGTAGGGGTATCGAGACAGCCGATGATGTTCATCGACGTCGACTTGCCGGAGCCCGACGGCCCCATGATCGCGACGAACTCGCCCTGCCGGATCGACAGATCCACGCCGGCAAGCGCGTGAACCTGCGCCTCACCTGCGCCGTAGGTCTTCCATACATCGCGGAAGGCGAGCAGCGGTATGTCGGCCCTCATGTTCATGGCCGGCCGCCGCCGCTTCTGCCTTCGGCAGCGGCTCGCTGCCCCCCGCCCTGCGAAACGCTGAGCACGACGCGGTCGCCCTGTTCGAGGCCCGAGAGGATTTCGACGGATTCGCCATCCGTCGCGCCGGTCACGACGCGCACCTGTTGCGGCTCGCCATCGCGCAGCACGTAGAGCGGGCGGCCTTCGCCGCTGTCGCGCGCCCGCCGTCCGCCGAAACCGCCGCCCATGCGCATGCGCGGCATGAACAGCGACTGGATCGACCAGCCGCCCTGCTCGGCGGCTGCCGGCGGGCTGAACCGGAAGGCGGCGGCAGGCACAAGCAGCACGCCGTCGGCTTCGCGGGTCACGATATCCACCGTCGCCGTCATGCCGGGGCGCAGCAGCAACTCGCCATTGTCGACGTTGAGGCGCGCCTGATAGGTGACGACACCTTCCGTCACCACCGACGCGTAGGAAATGTCGCGGATCGTGGCGTCGAAGCGCCGTCCGGGGAAGGCATCGACCGTGAAACGCGCCGGCTGGCCCGACGAAACGGTGCCGATATCGGCCTCGTCCACGGCGGCCTTGAGTTCCATCGTCTCGAGGTTTTCGGCGATGACGAACAGGATCGGCGCCTGCATGGAGGACGCGACCGTCTGGCCGGGATTGACCGCGCGGCTGAGAACGATGCCGTCGATCGGCGCGTAGATCGTGCTTTTGGCGAGGTCGGCCTGCTGGAGCTTCAATTCCGCCTCCGAGACCGCCAGATTGGCGCGCGCGATGGCCACCGCGCTGTCGGCCCGGTCGCGGGCGGCAGATGCCGTCTCCAGCGCCTGCTCCGTCGTCATGCCGCGTCCCGAAAGCTGCTGCGTGCGCGCCAGCACCTGCTCGGTTTCGCGCAGCGTCACCTCGGCATCCGCGACCCGCGCAGCGGCGGCGGCGACGTTGGCCTCCGCGCGCTCGATCTGGGCGACGATGCGGGTGGTATCCAGTTCGGCCAGCACATCGCCGGCCGCCACGCGCTGGTTCTCGTCCACGGCTACCGAGCGCACCACGCCTGATAGTTCGCTCGAAACCTCGACCTGTGTCAGCGGTTGCAGCGTGCCGGTGGCCGAAACCTCCACCGTCATTGCGCCGGGCTCGACCGTGGCGGTGCGATAGCTCGTCTGCGGCGCAGCGGTTCCGGCGAATTGCCAGTAGGCCGCAGCACCACCCGCCAGCACAGCGAACGCAACGACCAGCGGCCAGCGCCGCCGCCGGCGGCGGGGCCGTCCGCCTGCGCCGTCCAGCGACAGTGCTTTTTCGATCGGTTCCGGAGAAGCGAACTTCGCCTTGTCGGGGCGCTCCACGATCTGGTCCATGCGCGCGTCCGCCTTTGGTCTTTTCAAGAATCCCTTCACCTGTCACATCATGGATATGCGGCCGGATTTCAAATTAAAGTTTGGCCATGTTTCCTGACACGCCATGGTTGCGAAAGCTCCGGAGCAAAAGATGACCCAGCGAGAATACGTGGTCTACGACGTTTTCACCGACGAGAGACTGACCGGAAACCCGCTAGCCGTGGTGCTTGATTCCGACGGCCTCGATCAGGCCGCGATGCAGAACATCGCGCGCGAGTTCAATTTTTCGGAGACGGTGTTCGTCGCCCCGCCCGGCAATCCGGCGCACACCGCCGCCATCCGCATCTTCACGCCGCAATACGAGATGCCCTTCGCCGGCCACCCGACGGTCGGCACGGCCATCGCGCTGGCCGAGCGTCAGAACCCAGGCGCCGACACCGCCCTGCTGGTGCTGGAGGAGAAGGTCGGCGACGTGCGCTGCGCCGTGACGCATGGCGAGAAGGCCGCATTCGCCGAATTCGACCTGCCCAAGCTGCCTGAGCAGCTGGAGCTGAAGGCCGACGACGCAGCGCTGGCAGCAGCACTCGGTCTGGGGCCGCACGAGATCGGCTTCGAGAACCACCGTCCCGGGCTCTGGTCCGCCGGCGTGCCTTATCTGACGGTGCCCGTCGCCAATCTGCAGGCTATGGAGACGTTGCGATTCGACGGGCCGGCCTGGCTGGAGGTTGCGCCTTTGCGCGACAGCGGCGTGCCGGCCTGCGCCTATGTCTACTGCCGCGAGACGCTGCACCACGACAGCGCCTTTCACGTACGCATGCTGGTTCCCGGCCCGCCCGTCTGGGAAGATCCGGCGACCGGTTCGGCCGCCGCCGCCTTTGCAGGCGCGATCCTGCATTTCGACGAAACGCGCGATGGCCGCCATGGCTACTGGATAGAGCAGGGCATCGAGATGGGCCGGCCCTCCCGCATCAGGCTCGAGATCGAGGTCGAGGGACTTGCCATGAAGAGCGCGCGCATCGGCGGCCACGCGGTCAAGGTCGCGCAGGGCGCATTGACGTTTTGAACACGCGTCAGGAGCGGGTAAAACTTCCCGCGCGGGATAATTTGATATCACGGGCATTTGCGGCTGGACACGCGCAGGATGAGCCGCTATAGGGGCCTCCTCTTGCAGCAGCCGCACGCGGTTGCGGCCCGGCGGGTGATTAGCTCAGTTGGTAGAGCAGCTGACTCTTAATCAGCGGGTCGTAGGTTCGATCCCTACATCACCCACCATTTTCAATTGTTTGCAGGCGTTTCCTCAACTGCTTCGGCAGGTTTGGCTATGCGCGTCGCCATCTGCGCGTTCCCGGCCTCTCGCCCCCGACTTTTCGTTTGCCCCGCCTTCCGCCGCGCCCCTATGCTGCACGCTGAACTGCGGAGGGAGGCGATGACGTTCACGACCGGCCAATACCTGACCCGGCTGCTTGAAGCCTATGGCGTGGATACCGTTTTCGGCATTCCCGGTGTGCATACGGTCGAGCTCTATCGCGGGCTCGCAGACAGCCGCCTTCGCCACATCACGCCACGTCACGAGCAGGGCGCGGGCTTCATGGCCGACGGATATGCGCGCGCCAGCGGCCGGCCGGGCGTGGTCTTCGCCATCTCCGGGCCGGGCATGACCAACATCATGACCGCGATGGCGCAGGCCTATGCCGATTCCATTCCCATGCTGGTTATCTCCACCGTCAACGCACATGGCCGCATGGGCTCGGGCGATGGCTGGCTGCACGAACTGCCCGACCAGCAGGCGATGGCGGGCGGCGTGACTGCCTTCAGCCGCACGGTGCACACCCCGCACGAACTCGCGCCCGCGCTGGCTCAGGCTTTCGCGGTGTTCGACGGGGCCCGGCCGCGCCCGGTCCACATCGAACTGCCAATCGACGTGATGCTGGCCAACGCTGGTCACCTGCCGTCGCCGGCCGCGCCCGCACGCGTCTCACGCCCCGTACCTTCCACCCATGAGGTCGACGCTGCAGCCGCCATGCTGCGTGCATCGTCCGCCCCTGTGATTCTCGCCGGCGGCGGAGCTGTCCGCGCATCCGGGCAGGTGAGGGCGCTGGCCGAGGCGCTGGATGCGCCGGTGGTGATGACCGTCAATGCGCGCGGCATGCTTCCGCCCGACCATCCGCTGGCGGTGAGCCTTAGCCCCAGCATGGCGGCGACGCGCGCGCTGATCGCGCAGGCCGATGTCGTGCTTGCGCTCGGCACCGAGTTCGGCGCGACCGACTACGACATGTATGAGAATGGCGGCTTTGCATGTCCGGCCCCGCTCATCCGGGTGGACATAGACCCGCGGCAGGCCTTTCGCGGGCCTGCGGCAGCAATCACGATGGTGGGCGACGCGGGCGAGGCCGCAGCATTGCTGGCCGCGAAGATCGAGCCGCGCACCGCCACTGGACAGGACCGCGCCACGCGAGCACGCAACGGCATCGACGCGCTCGATGATGCGATGCGCGGCGACCTGCGCATCCTCGAGATCGTGCGCGACGCGCTCCCCGACGCGCCGATCGTTGGCGATTCCACCCAACTCGTCTATGCGGGCAATCTCGGCTTTGCGGCGGCAAGGCCGGGAAGCTGGTTCAACTCGGCCACAGGCTTCGGCACGCTGGGCTACGCACTGCCGGCCGCAACGGGCGTCTGGCTCGGCGGCGACGGTGGCCCGGTCGTTGCGCTTGCCGGCGACGGCGGCTTGCAGTTCACCATGGGCGAATTGGCGAGCGCCGCGCAGGTGCGGGCGAAGATCGTCCTGCTGCTCCACGACAATTCCGGCTACGGCGAGATCAAGTCCTACATGGTCTCCGCCGGCGTGCCGCCGATCGGCGTGGATTTGCTGACGCCCGATTTCATCGCCGTCGCCCGAGCCTGCGGCTGGACGGCGAAGAAGCTGGCCTCGCTGGCGGATCTCAACGCCTCGCTTGCCACGGCGGCAGCGGGGGAAGGCCCCACGCTGCTGCTGTTCGACGACACGCTCCGCGCCGAGGCACGCCAGCTTTAGGCCGCGTCGGTCACGATCACGTCCATCTTTATGTCGTGCGGCTGCGGGCGGATCGTGGCGATTGCAGCCTCCGCATAGCCGATGCCGATGACGAGCGGTTTGCCTTGCATGGCCGCGAGCGTGCGGTCGAAGAAGCCGCCGCCATAGCCGAGGCGATAGCGCGCGCTGTCGAAACCCACGACCGGCGCGATCACGACGTCGGGCAGAACCGCTGGTCCCTGTGCCGGCACCAGGATGTTCCACACGCCGCGTTCCAGCTTGTCGCCGGGCGACCAGCAGCGAAATTCCAGCGGCTGGCCCTTGGCGACCACAACCGGCAGCGCGATCCGCCCGCCGCGCCGGCGAACGCGATCCATCCAGTCGCGCAGGTCGGGCTCACCGCGAAAAGGCCAGTACCCACTGACGATGCGGCCCTCCGGCGAGCCGATTGCCGCGTCCAGCCCCGCTGCGATGCGCTGGCTGCGCCCGGCGCGTTCCTCCGCGCTCAACGTCATCCGCAGGTCGATCAGGCGTGCCCGCTCGGCCTTGCGCCAGCGTGCGACATCGGCCCATCCGCCATCGTCGTTTCCCTGCTCGGACATGCCTGCCTCGTACGCTGCGAGTGCGAAGGTGACGCGTCCAGCGTGGGTCGCGCCTGTGCGAAAGACAAGGGAAACGCCGCGCTGGACCAACAAAACCACGGCATTGACGGGCAGTCCTCCGCTTTCGCAATGCACAAGATTTTTCGCAAAGACGCCTATTGAAATCGATTTCATTGCCGATACAATCGATTTCATCGAGTTCTCAGGGAGGAGTTTACATGACCAGACTTTCTGCATTCGCGGCATCGGTTGCCGCCATCGCGCTGACGGCTTCGGTCGCCCAGGCCGATACCTTCACCATCGGACTGTCCAATGGCTGGGTGGGTTCGGAATGGCGCACCCAGATGATCGAGGAAGCGCAGGCCGCCGCGGCCGCCTGGGAGGAAAAGGGCCATACCGTCAACGTCGTGGTGCAGAGCGCCAACGTCGACGTGCCGGGCCAGATCGCCCATGTTCGCAACTTCATCAGCCAGGGCGTCGATGCCATCATCATCAACCCCAACAGCCCGACGGCGTTCGATCCGGTCTTCGCGCAGGCGAAGGAAGCCGGCATCCTCGTGATCTCGACCGACGCCGAAGTCTCGTCGCCCGACGCGATCTATGTCGGCATCGACCAGACGGCATGGGGCGCGCGCGGCGCCGAATGGCTGGCCGAGACGCTCAATGGCGAAGGCAAGGTGGTCGCCATCAACGGCGTCGCCGGTCACCCGGCCAATGAGATGCGCGTGGCGGGCTACCGTTCGGTGTTCGAGCAGCATCCGGGTATCGAGGTCGTCAACGAGGTCAACG
Source organism: Neoaquamicrobium microcysteis (assembly GCF_008180155.1). Taxonomy (GTDB): domain Bacteria; phylum Pseudomonadota; class Alphaproteobacteria; order Rhizobiales; family Rhizobiaceae; genus Aerobium; species Aerobium microcysteis. Next base: position 207,972 of record NZ_VSZS01000061.1, read on the forward strand.
CAAACTGGGATCAGGCCCAGGGCCAGCAGGCGATGCAGAACCTGCTCGCGACCTATCCGGACATCGCCGGCGTGTGGGTGCAGGACGGCATGGCCGCTGGCGCGTGGAAGTCGATCCAGGATGCCGGCAAGACGGGTGACATCGCCGCGACCGGCGAGATCCGCAAGGACTTCATCGACCTGTGGACTTCCGAAGGCCTGAACTCCGGCGCGACCGTGAACCCTCCTGGCGTGATGGCCTCGGCGCTGAACGTCGCGGTGTTCATGCTCGAGGGCCGCGAGCTCAAGGAGCCGGCGACGGCGGGGCAGTACGGCAACGCAATGTACCTGCCCATCCCGTTCATCGACTCGTCGAACCTCGCAGAGGCGGCCGCGCAGCTTGAAGGCAAGCCGGGCCACTATTCCTACACCAGCGCGCTTTCGATCGAAGACGCCGAGGCCCTGTTCAAGTAGGCTCTCCTCCCAGGGGTGGCGCGCGCCGGGCATCCGGTGCGCGCCGCCTGACCGTGTCAGTTCCGGGGTAATACGATGACCGAGCTGCTCATCCGCGGCGCGCGCAAGGCCTATGGCGCGACGCTGGCGCTCCGCCGGGGTGATTTCGACCTCAAGGGCGGCGAAGTGCACGTGCTCATCGGGTCCAACGGTTCGGGCAAGAGCACGCTGTGCAAGATCGTGGCTGGCTCCGTGAAGCCCGATGCGGGCGAGGTCGTGCTTAACGGCGCGCCGGTGACGATCGCCGGCCCGCAGGCTTCGCGGGCGCTCGGCATCGGCATCTTCTATCAGGAGCTCAGCCTTGCGGCGCGACGCACCGTCGCCGAGAACATCCTGCTGCCCGAACTGCCGGCCACAGGCGGCCTGTTCGTCAACCGACGGGAGCTGGACGAGCGCGCCGCGCGCTACATCGCGGAGTTTGCCGATGTGGCGGGTGACGGCTTTTCGGCCGACACGCCCGTTCTCAACCTTCGCGCCGACCAGCGCCAGCTTGTCGAGATCATGAAGGCGCTGGCAAGCGAAGCGCCGATACTCATCTTCGACGAGCCGACCTCGGCGCTCGACCGCGCGCAGGTCGACCGCTTCTTTGAAATCCTCAAGCGGCTGAAGGGCGAGGGCAGGGCCATCGTCTTCATCTCGCACCGCATGGACGAGATTTTCGCCATCGGTGACCGCGTTACCGTCATCCGCGACGGCGAGACGGTCGCCACGTCCAACATCGCCGAGACCGATCCCTCCACCGTCATCCGCCAGATGGTGGGCGACCAGGGAGAGCTCGTCGCTGCCGCTGCCGCGCCGGCCGCCGCACCCGGCGAGGCGCGCATCGCGCTTCAGGTCGACAGGCTCGGCGGGCAGGGCTTCACCGAAATATCGTTCCGGGTCGCCCGCGGCGAAATCCTGGGCTTCGGCGGCCTTCACGGGCAGGGCCAGTCCTCGGTGCTGCGCGCGCTTTTCGGCGCGGCTTCCCACGATGCCGGCAGCGTCACGCTTGACGGCAAGCCCTACAAGGCCGCGTCTCCGCGCGATGCGATCGCGCATGGCGTCGCCTACGTGTCGGGAGACCGTAGCCGCGACGGCGTCGTGCAGGGCAGACCCATCCTCGAAAACGTCACGCCGATCCACTTCCTGCGAAACCGGATCGGGCTGGTGCGTCCCTCCGCCCTCAAGGATAAGGCGGATGGGCCGCTTAAGGCGCTCAAGACCAAGTTCCAGACCATCGACCATCCGATCAATTCGTTGTCGGGCGGCAACCAGCAGAAGATCGTGATCGCCCGCTGGCTGATCGACCGGCCGGACGTGCTGCTTCTGGATGACCCGACAAAGGGCATCGACCTTCAGGCCAAGTCCGACCTGTTTGCGCTTATCCGCCAGCTCGCCGCCGAAGGCATGGGCATCGTGCTCTATTCCTCGGAGGACGCCGAGCTGCTCGCCAATGCAGACCGCATCCTCGTTTTCAACTCCGGCAGCGTGACGCGCGAGCTCAGGGGCGACGAGCGCACCCGCTACAATCTCTATCACGCCGCATACGAGGCCGCCTGATGACGAGCCTTTCGCCCACCGCCGACCGTAACCCGTTTGCAGCAGCGCTTGAGCGGCTGCCTTTCCTGCCCGCGCTGCTCATCCTTGTCGTGCTCGTCGTGCTCAACGGCTGGTTCGAGCCCAACAGCCTTTCCTACCGCGCCATCACCGGTCTGGTCAGCACCTATCTGGCGCTGATGATGCTGGCCATCGCCCAGACTTATGTGGTCATGGCCGGCGATATCGACCTTTCGGTCGGGGCCACGCTGTCGCTGGTCAACGTCGTCGTCATAGTGCTGATGGAGCGTTGGGGCGGCGGTGGGGGAATGGTGCTCCTCGCCTGCTTCGTCGGCATTCTCACGGGGCTCGCCTGCGGGCTGATAAACGGTCTGGTCGTCGCGGCCCTTCGCCTTCAGGCCATCGTAGCCACATTCGCGACCTCCATCTTCTTCACCGGCGTCGCGCTCTACGTGCTGCCCGTGGCGGGCACGCCTGCGCCTGCCGCCTTCTGGCGAACCTATGGCGGGCGCATCCTCGAAATCCCCTTCGTGTTCTGGGTCGTCGCTGCGCTTGCCCTGCTGCTGGTGCTTCTGGTGCGCACGCGGCTTACCCTCCAGCTTCTGGCGGTGGGCGACGACGCGCAGGGCGCTTTCCAGTCCGGCCTCCCAGTCGCAGCCATACGCATCAAGGGCTACGTGCTGTGCGGCCTGTTCGCGGCACTGGCGGCCCTTTGCATCACCGGCGACACCGCCAGCGGCGATCCGCTGGTGGGCGGCAAGATGACGCTCTACAGCGTCGCGGCCGTCGTGCTGGGCGGCAGCGCGCTGTCTGGCGGCAAGGGCACCGTCGTCGGCTCGCTGGTCGGCGCGCTCATCATCGGGCTCATCAACTCGCTGGTCTTCTTCGTCGGCACGCCGTCCGAATGGCAGAACCTCGTTCAGGGCCTCGCGATCCTCATCGCGCTGATGGCGGGCGTGTTCGTCGGCCGGAGGGTGGGACAATGAGCATCGACACCTCCGCAGCCGGCGTCTCGGGAAACCGCAGCGGGTCGGCCGTGATCGAGTTCGTCAGGAAGCCGCTCGTCGTCGCGCTCGTCCTCATCGTCGCGCTTCTGGCGCTTGGCGAGGCGCTGTCGCCCGGCTTCGCCTCGTTGCAGCAGATCCTGCGCCTTTCCATCGTGGCCGCGCTGCTGGGCATCGTCGCTGCGGGGCAGAACCTCGTCATTCTCGGCGGGCGTGAAGGCATCGACCTGTCGGTCGGCGGCGTCGTCTCACTGTCGGCCATCATCGCCGGCAACCTCATGATGGGGCAGAACGGCGGCATCCTGCCCGCCGTGCTGGTCTGTCTGGCGACGGGCGCTCTTTTCGGCCTCGCCAACGGCCTCGGCGTCACGCTTCTGCGCATTCCGCCACTGGTGATGACGCTGGGCATGCTGGGTGTGCTGCAAGGCCTTCTGGTGGTCATCCGCCAGGGTATCCCATCGGGCCGCGCCGCGCCCGCCCTGTCCCAGTTCGTCTCGCAGCCTTTCCTGCTCGGCCTGCCCGGCATCATCTGGCTCTGGCTCGCCATCGGCCTGCTGATGGCGTTCCTGCTCAAGCGCACGGTGTTCGGCTACCGCGTCTACGCCATCGGTTCCAACGAACAGGCGGCCTACATGGCCGGCGTGCCGGTACGCACCATCCGCGTCGCGCTGTTCATGCTGTCGGGCATGTTCGCCGCACTCGCCGGCATCTGCCTGCTTGGCTATTCCGGCTCGTCCTTTGCCAATGTTGGCGAAACCTACATGCTGCCGTCCATCATCGCCGTGGTGCTTGGCGGCACGCCGCTGGCCGGCGGGCGGGGCGGTTACACCGGCACCATGGCGGGCGCGATGCTGCTGGTCGTTCTGCAAAGCATCCTGACCACGATCAACATCGACGAATCCGGCCGGCAGATGATTTTCGGCGCCACGCTTTTGGTGCTCATGCTGTTCTACGGCCGCGCAAAGGCGATGCGGGGATGACGACCCGCGCAAAGATCAAGGATATCGCGGCGTCGGTCGGCGTGTCGCCGGCAACCGTGTCTCGGGCGCTGACCGGCACCGGCCTTGTCGCCGAACCCACGCTCAGCCGCATCCGCGAGGCTGCGCGCGATATGAACTACCGCCCCAACGTGTCGGCCCGCAACCTGCGCACGCAGCGTTCCATGTCGGTGCTGATGGTTGTGCGCGATGTCGGCAATCCATTCTATCTCGAAATCCTCAAGGGCGTGGAATCGACGGCCCGCGCCGCCGGCTACGCGGTCCTCATGGGCAACACCGAGAACAACCCCGAGCGCGAGATCGAGTATTTCGACATGCTGCGCGACGGCCACGCCGACGGCATGATCCTGATTACCGGCAAGCTGCCCAAACGCGACGGCTTCGCCGAGCGCATCAGGAACCTTCCCGTCGTCGTCGCGCTGGAGGCGATCAACGGCAGCGGCTTGCCGCATGTCATGATCGACAATGAGGGCGCGTCTCGCGAAGCTGTCCAGCACCTCATCGGGCTCGGCCATCGCCGCATCGCCCACATCGCCGGCCCGGTGCCGGAGATCATGAGCCTGCGCCGCCGCGACGGCTACCGCCGCGCCATGGAGGATGCCGGCCTGCCTGTCCCGGAAGGCTACGAACCGGTCGGCGATTACCTGCTCCACACCGGCGAGCGCCTGTGCCGCCAGCTTTTCGAGCTGCCCGAGCCGCCCACCGCTATTTTCGTGGCTAACGACGAGATGGCCTTCGGCGCCATCAACGAGCTGCGGCGCATGGGGCTCGACGTGCCCCGCGACGTGTCGGTGGTCGGCTTCGACGACCTCTTCCTCAGCCAGGCCTTCCACCCGCCGCTCACCACGGTCAGCCAGCCGCGCGCGGCCATTGGCCAGAAGGCGATGGAGCTTTTGCTGCACGTGTTCTCGGGCGAGCCCGGCGTGCCGGAAACGGTCGAGATGCCGACCGAGCTGAAACTGCGCGGCTCCACCGCCCCGCTTCCTACGAATTCCTGAAAGAACGACGGAGAGACAGGCATGGGTTTCGAGCCTAAGGATACGTTGCGCATCGGGCTGGTCGGCACCGGCTTCATCGCCCAGTTTCACCTGCGTTCCATGCTTGGCGTGCGCAACGTGGTCGTCACCGGCGTCTACAGCCGCACGGCCGAGAAACGGCAGACGATCGTCGCGCTGGTGGACGAGCTGGGTCTCGGCCGCTGCACCGCCCATGACAGCCTCGAAAGCCTCGTGCGCGCCGACGATGTCGATGCCATCTGGATTCTCTCGCCCAACCACACCCGGCTCGACGTGATGCGAACCATCCATGCCGAGGTGAAGGCCGGGCGCTCGAAGGTCTTCGCCGTCGCCTGCGAGAAGCCGCTGGCGCGTACCATCAGCGAGGCGCGCGAGATGGTGCGTCTCGTCGAGGATGCCGGGCTGAACCACGGCTATCTGGAGAACCAGGTGTTCTGCACCCCGGTCATCCGCGGCAAGGAGATCATCTGGCGTCGCGGCGCGTCGTCCACCGGCCGCCCCTATCTTGCGCGCGCGGCCGAGGAGCATTCCGGCCCGCACGAGGCATGGTTCTGGCAGGGCGACAAGCAGGGCGGCGGCGTGCTGTCCGACATGATGTGCCACAGCGTCGAGGTGGCCCGCCACCTGCTTACCGAGCCCGGCGCACCCCGCGACTCCCTCAAGGTCAAATCCGTCAACGGCACGGTCGCCAACCTGAAATGGACCCGTCCGCATTATGCCGACCAGCTCCGTGCGCGCTACGGCGCCGAGGTGGACTACCGCAACCGGCCGTCTGAAGATTTCGCCCGCGCCACGATTGCCCTTGAGGATCAGGATGGCAACGAGCTGATGATCGAGGCGTCCACCTCGTGGGCCTATGTCGGCGCGGGCCTGCGCATCCAGCTCGAACTGCTCGGGCCGGAATATGCGATGGAATTCAACTCGCTGGCGACGGGCCTGAAAGTGTTCATGTCGCGCGCCGTCACCGGCTCCGAGGGCGAGGATCTGGTCGAAAAGCAGAATGCCGAGCAAGGGCTCATGCCAGTGCTTGAGGACGAGGCCGGCGTCTACGGCTACACCGACGAGAACCGCCACATGGTCGAGTGTTTCCGCAAGGGCGAAACCCCGCTCGAAACCTTCCATGACGGGCTGGCCGTGGTGGAAATGCTGATCGGCCTCTACCGCTCGGCCGAGATCGGCGAGACGATCCGCTTCCCCGCGCCGGAGCTGGAAGACTACGTGCCGCTGGTCGCGCGCCACGGCGCCTGACAGCCATGGAGCCCGAACGCATCCTGGTGCTCGGCAATGTCAACGTCGATCTCGTCATGGGCGATGTCGACGGCTGGCCGGCTGTCGGCACGGAGGTGATCCTGCCGCGCAGCGAGATGCGGGCAGGGGGTTCGGCCGGCAATACGGCGCTGGCGCTCTCCGGGCTCGGCATCCCACACCGGCTGGTGGCGGGCATCGGCAGCGACATGATGGGCGACTGGCTCGCCTCCCGGTTCGATGCAGCCCGCTCGACATGGATCGTGATGGATTGCGCCACGACGCTCACGGTCGGCATCGTCCACACCGGCGGAAACCGCGCCTTCTTCACCACCACCGGCCATCTCCACCAGTCGCGGCTGGACGATCTCGAAAGTCATCTGCCGCATGCGCCGGCCGGTGGCCATGCCACCATCTCCGGCAGCTTTCTGATGCCGCAGATCGAGGCCGGTACGTCGAGGCTGATCGCCGCTCTGAAAGCACGCGGCTGGACCGTCGCGATCGACCCCGGCTGGCCGCCTGCCGGCTGGGCGCCGGCCAATCGCGAGCTCTTCCGGGCGTGGCTGGGCGAGGCCGACATCGCGCTTATCAACGAGGACGAAGCCAAAGGCATCGCCGGCACGGACGATCTCGACGCCGCGATTGCCGACCTCCGGCCGCTCACCGGGCCGCGAATGCTGGTCGTCAAATGCGGTGGCGACGGCGTGCGCGTCTTTCAGGGCGATGACAGCCTTGCGGTGCACGCGCCGCAGGTCGAGGTTATCGACACGGTCGGGGCCGGCGACACCTTCAACGCCGCGTTTCTGGCAGCCCTTTCGCGGGGCGAGGACACGCGTCGGGCGTCCGAGGCCGGCGTCAGGGCCGCATCGAGCGCGATTTCCACATTTCCCCGCCGCTACGCGCCCTGATCCGGAGCGAATTTCTCCCTTGCGCGTTCATTGGCAAAGGAGATTCAACATGACCGAAACACTCTGGATGCTCGTGGTTGTCGGTGGCCCCGTTGTCATCGCTGCCGCCGTCGCCTATGCGCTTCTGACACGCCGCAGCAAATCCGTTGGCGAGACCGCCGCCCAGCGCAGCGCCACGCGGCGCCTTTATGAAGAGCCGGAAGCAGCCGCCCCCGGCGCACTCGGCGATGTGCTCACTCCTGAGGAGAAAGCCAGGGAAGCCGATCCGCGCGCCGAGTCGCCCGCAGCACGCTCGCTGCGCGCCGAACAGGCAAAGGCCCAGGCGGCCGACAATCTGGAGGAGGGGCTTGAAGACACCTTCCCGGCGAGCGATCCCGTCTCGGCCACCTCGAGCACGACCAGCGGCGCGCCGAAGCACTGATCGGCGCTTGCCGGATCGCGCCAGGCGGTGGCTGAACATCTTGTCCGCCAACATCCCCCTTGAGATGGAGCCGCTTGTCTCTTCGGACCGCTCGTTAAGGAAGATAAAGAATTGCGGCCGTCCGCGACGCAGGATCTTCCCCCGTTTACGGGGGGTCCGAAGGACGGGCGAGACAAGCGGCTCGCCCTCAAGGACCACGCGAAGCGTGGTGAAGGGGGCGTTCGGCTGCACGGAATGTCCCGCTTAAACGTTTAAGCGTCTGTCAGTAGTCGCGCTCGAAGAAGATGCCCAGCGAGCTGTCGCCGTCGCTGCCCAGCGCGCCGCGCGCCTTGAGTTCGTCGGTGATGTCCAGATTGATCGTCCCGCGCGTTGCGCCTTGGGCACCCGCTTCCACGCCCAGATAGACATTGTCGCTGATGTAGCGGCCAGCGCGCACGGCTGCGTTGCCTTCGCTGTCGGTGACGATGTCGAGGTCGTCGAGGCCGGTGGCGTTGCGCAGGCTGCCGAGCAGCGACGTGTTCGATCCGCCGGCCAGCTCTGCTGCCGCTGCGGCCAGCTGCGCGATCTGCAGCGGCGAAAGCTCGCTCATGCCGCGGTTGAAGATCAGCCGCGCCAGCACCTCGTCCTCCGGAAGTTCCGGCTGCGACGAAAACGAGATGTCCAGCGCCGAGACGCGACCCGTCACCGTGATGAAGACCGTGATGTCCCCGCTGCCCGAACGCGCGACGAAGTTGAGGAACGGGTCCAGGTCGCCGATCAGCGTCACCGTTCCTTCGTCGAAGGTGATGCGCTGGCCGAGGATCGACAGTCGCCCCCGGACGAGCTCGAACCCGCCCACCGGCTGGATGTTGGTGACCGGCCCGGTCAGCTGCACGCGTCCGCCCAGCTCCGCATCGAGCCCGCGCCCGCGCACGAAGATGCGGTTGGGGGCGCTCACGCCGACGTTCAGGCGCACGACGCTCGGCCGCGCCGTCGGCGTCGGCGTGCCGTCATTGGCACGTGCGCGCTCCAGCGTCTGCTGCACGCCGGGCGGCGGGTTGAGGTGGATGACGTCGATCGCTGCCGCGCCGCCGGCGAAGTTGTCTGGAACGGAGATTTCCGCCCGCTCGACATTGATCTCGCCCGAAATCAGCGGATCGCGTGTCAGCGGTCCCGTCATCGCGAGATTGCCGCTGACGGTGGCGACCACGAGGTCGCCGTCGGCGTAGCGTGCCTGGTTCAGCACGATGCGTATGTCGGCGGGGAAACCGGCGCTCGCATTTGTGGAAATCGTGCCGCTGGCGCTGATGCTGCCGCCTGCCGCAAGCGCGGCGCTGGCCGAGCGTATCGTGACCGTCTCCCCTTCGATCGCGGCCATCACATTGATGTCCTGCAGGCGGACGTTGCTTTCCGGGTCCACCACTTGCGCGCCGCTGGTCGAGGCCATGCCGCGGATCACCGGCTGCTGGATGCTGCCCGACACGCTGCCGTTCACCTGCACCACGCCGGAAAGCTGGGTGCCGCGATCGATCAGGAAGCGGTTGGCGAGCGACAGCGGCGCGGAGCCGTTGAGGTTGACCGCAAGCCCGCTGCCCGAAAGCGGCACGGTGCCGTTGGCCGTCAGCGACAGCCCCTGCGGTCCGCTCACCTGTACAGATGAAAGCGTGACCGTGTCGTTGGCGAAGCGGCCGGCGGCGGTGGCATCGAGCGTGGCGATGCCGGCTCCGCGCAGCGGCGCGGCGGCAAGCCCGGCTCCACGCAGGTCGAACGTCGCCTGCGGCGAGGACGTGGTGCCCGCCACGCGCGCCGAGCCGGTGATGGTGCCGGCAAGGTCCTGCCCCTGCACCACGCGGTTGAGCGCGGCGAGCGGGAAGGAGGCGAGGTCGACGTTGAGCGCAAGCTGCCCGTCGTCCAGCGGCACGCCGCCGCGCACCGCCGCGCGCAGGCCCTCGGGGCTGCTGACGTTGGCATCCAGATTGAGCCGCTGGCCGCTCGTGTCGCCGCTGGCGCGGATAGTGAGCGAGCTTTGTCCGGCCTGCCGCAGCGCTGCGGCCGTTATGGCGTCGCCGGTCAGCGAGAAGCGCGCGTTGGGCGCGTCACGCGTGCCGCTCACGGTCGCCTGTCCGTCCAGCGTGCCGCCAAGGTCGAGGTCGGGCCTCACCAGGTTGGCGATGGACAGCGGCAGCCTTGCGATGGTCACGTTCAGGTCCAGCGTGTCGGCGACGCGGCCGTTCGCGGCGATGCGCCCGCCGGCAACGTCTATCGCCAGCGCGTCGATCGCGATGCTGTCGCCCACCACCAGCAGGGATGCCGGTTCGACCAGCCTTGCCTGGACGATGCCCTGCCCAAGCGAGGCTTCGTCGAGGCTAATGCGGTAGCCGCCGTTCTCGGGAGCGAGAGCGCCGCGCGCGCGGGCCTGCGCGCCGTTGTGCAGCGTCGCGTCGGCCTCGAACCGGGTGGTGTCGCCGGTGCTTTGCGCGTTCGCCGCAAGGGTCGCCACCTCCACGCCGCCCGCCGTCAGGTCGCGCGCGTTCACCGTGCCGTCGATCACGGGCACGCCGAACAGGTCTTCCACACTTGCCTCGATGTCGGCCTGCCCGAGCCGCGTATCGCCCAGGCGCAGGTCGCGCACCGATGCGTCGGCGGTGGCGTTCTGGCGGCCTTCTTCGGTCGATGCGAGCGACACGGTTGCATCGATGGCGCCGGTAGCTTCGACGAGGAACAGCGCGGCGGCCGTCGAGACGTCCGCGGCGTCCACGACGAGATCGCCGTCGATCAGCCCCGTCGGGCCCTGCGTCAGCGACCCGGTGACGCGCGCGCCGCCTGCCGAAAATTCCAGGTCGCTCAGCCGGCGCTCGCCCTCGGCAACGGCCACGCCGGCCGAAAGCTGCACGCGCACCCCGTCGAGGAAGGCATCGCCGCCCACCGTGCCCGCCAGCGCGCCGGCATCCAGCGTTCCGTCGAAGGCTATGCTGGCATCGTTGAGCCGCTTGTCTGCCAGCGTGCCGGAGGGCACGCGCGCCATGGTGGTGATGGAGATCGGCCCGTCGGAGCCGGAAAGCCTGCCGCCCGCTTCCAGCCGTCCCGAGGCCTGGGGCGAGACGAGCGCGAGGTCGGCCAGCGTCAGCGCGTAGTCGAAATCCGCTGCACCCGAGGCGATCGTGCCGTCCGCGGTCAGTTCGATCCGGTCGTTTCCGACGCGCAAATTCTCGGCCAGAAGGCCGGTTTCGCCGCGCGCCACGCGCCCGGTGATCGTCGTGCGGCCTGCCAGCAGATTGTCGGCCGCCTCGACGTCGATGCGCAGTTCCTCGGCCGCGCTGTCGATGGTCAGGTCGAACGCGCCGCTGATGGGGCGTACTTCGCCGGTTGCGCGCAGGTTCAGCGCGCCCTCGAGCTCGCGCCCGGCGAGGTTGGAGAACGGTGCGATGCTCTCGGCTTCCATCGCAAGATCGCCGTTGAAGGCAAGCTCGGCGATCTCGCCCTGAAGCGAGATGGCAAGCCCGTTGCCCGACAGGATGGCGTTGGTCAGTTGCACCGCCTCGCCGGAATTCCATGAGCCGTCCACGTCCAGCGTAATCGCATCGCCCAGCGCCTCGCCGATGTCGGCACGCGTGGCGATGATGCCCGACAGCCCGCCATCGACTGCGAAGGTGACGCTGCGTGCCGCCGGGTTGTCGAGGTTGCGCGCCAGCCCGCCCAGATCGAACCGCGCGGTTTCGGCGGTGAAATCGGCAGTCGTCAGCTTCTCCACCGCGATCGTGCCCGACCATTCCTCGCTGGCGGTGTTGCCGAAGGAAAGCGTGACGTTGGCGCGATCCACGGTCGTCTCGCCGCCCGGCAGCGGCAGCAGCACGCGCTCGTCCGTGCCGTCGTCGATGGTCGCATCGAGGGTCAGCTGGCGCAGGAAGCCGTCGGCGCTGGTTTCGGCCGCCGCCTCCAGCGAAAGCGCCGCACTTTGCAGGCTCAGTGCGTCGAGGCGCGTTCCGCCTTCCTCCTTCACGACGCCGCGCGCATCGAGCGTCGTTTCCGCGCCGAAGAAGTCGCGGAACTGCACGGGAATGAGCTGGGCGATCGGCCCGTTGAGCTGTGCGGCGAAGCCGAGCCCTTCGGCCTGCTGCCGCAGCTGCGTCGCGCCGGTCAGGATACGCTCGCCGGCCGCGTCCAGCGTCAGCTCGACATCGAGTTCCGAGAGCGGCCCGCTGCCCGCGACCGTCAGGTCCACCGGCGGGCGGCCCTCTATGTTCAGCAGGTTGGCGACGATGCCGTTCTCCGGCTCGGAAAGGCTGAGGTCGAGATCGAGTACCTGAGAGGCGTTGGCATAGACGGCGTTCAGCGCGAACTGGCCGCCCGGCCCGTCCAGCCGGGTGATGTCGAGTGCGGTGTCGAGCGAGCCGTCCTCCAGCCTGATGCGGCCGGTGATCGACAGCTCCGATTCGAGCCCGAACACGTCAGGCCCGAAGCTGATCGAGGCCGCGTCCAGCGCATCCAGATTGATCGCAATCGGCAGCTCGGGCACCTGGAACGATGACGATTCCGGCGTCGGAAGGCTCTCGTCGGGGATGGGCCGGCGCAGCACCTCGATGCGTTCCGCCGCCAGCGTGTCGATCTGCAATCGCTGCCGCAGCACCAGCGTCGTGCGGCTCCACACGATGGATGCGTTGGTGATGCGCAGCCACACGCCCTCGTTGTCGGCCACCGTAATCAGGCCGATGCGCGCGTTCGACGACAGCACGCCCTGTATGCCCTGGATGCGGATTTGCCTGTTCGGGCCCGACAGCCGGTCTTCCACGAACGACAGGAAAAGCCCGCGCTCCTCTTCCGGCGTCTCCTGCTGCGCGAACGCCGGCAGGGTCAGGAAGAAGATGAGAAGGGCGGCCAGAATGCGCATCAGAAAGCCTGTCCTATGCCGACATAGACGCCGACGCTCGGGTCGCCTTCGCGGCGGTCGAGCGGCACGGCCACGTCGAGCCTGATCGGCCCCAGCCCGGTCAGGTAGCGCAGCCCGACGCCTGCGCCGATCCGTACGTCCTCGTCGAAGCTGGGGATGGTGTCCTCGCCGACATAGCCCGCATCCACAAAGCCGACGAGGCCGATGGAGTTGGTCACGCGCACGCGCGCCTCGGCCGACGCCTCGGCCAGCGAGCGGCCGCCGATGATGTTGCCCGATGCCGTGGGCACGCCGATGTTGCGATAGCCGTAGCCGCGCACCGATCCGCCGCCGCCGGCAAAGAACAGCATGTCCGGCGGCAACTGCGCGATGGATGGCCCGGTCAGCGTGCCGAGCTTCACTCGTCCGGCCAGCACGAAGCGGTTGTCGGCGCCGAAGCCATAATAGGCGCGCGCCTCGGCCGTCGCTTTGAAGGCCGGGTTGCCGTACTCGAACTCATAGAAGGGGTAAGCTGTCGCTTCGAGGAAATAACCCTCTGTCGCATCCGTCGGGTTGTCGCGGCTGTCGTATGTCAGCGTGCCGGTCACGCCAAGCGTTGCAAAGTCGCGCCGCCCGAATTCGTCGTCGTCGAAGCGCGCCACGCCTCCCGTCAGGAAGGCCTTGCCTGAGAGCTCCTCGTTGAAGATGTGCGTGAAGCCCGCAGTGCCGGTAATCGCCGTTCTTGTGTAAGCGTCCAGCACCTCGCGGTCTCCGAACAGCGACGCGGTGAAATCCGTGTCGGGCGTCCACACACCCGGCTTGGTGAAGGTCGCGCCCACGCGGTAGGTGAACTCGTCCGGCTTGAACGTCTGGCCGATGCCCGCGACCTTGGCGTCGAAGCGCAGCCGCTCTGCACGGCCGAACAGGTTGCGATGCACCCAGAACGTCTCGACGCCCAGCCCGTCGATGGTGGAGTATGTGCCGCCGACGCCGAAGCGGCGCGGCAGCCGCTCCTGCACGATGTAGGTGATCGGCAGCAGGCCGTTGGCGTCGATCATCTCCGCTTCCTGGAAGCGGGCGGCGCGGAACACGTCCAGCCGCGCGATGCGCGTGCCGGCCCGCGTCAGGTCGTCGGGGTCGTATTCCTCGCCTTGGCGCAGCCCGGTCATCCAGGCCAGCCATTCGGGATCGATCCGCTCCGTGCCCTGCACGGTCACGGGTCCGTAATACGCCTTGCGGCCGGGATCGACCGTGATGCGCGCGTCGACCACGTCGAAATCGTGCGCTGCTTCCACGCGCCGTTCGGCGATCTCGGCCTTCGCGTGGCCCTGCTGCCGCCATGCCTCGACAGCCAGTCGCTCGGCGCGGATGATCGTGCCGGACCGGGCGACCTCGCCGGGCGCAAAGCCTTCGTCGCGCGGATCGTCCACCGCGTCGCGTCGGCTCTGCGGGGCAGGGGCCTCGTTGACGATCGCCGCTTCGCGGAAGTTGAAAAGCGGGCCGGGCTGGACGGTGACGACGACGTTTGCCGGCTCCGCCAGGGTCGCGTCGGGGGCGAGGTCGGCGGCTTCGCGGCCGTCGATAAGGATTGAGATGGTGCCGCCGTAGCGGCCTTCCGAATAGAGCGTGGCAAGCAGACGGCGGTAGTCGCCTCTCGCCTTCGAGATCAGGCCGGCGGCCCCGGAAGCCGGCTCGTTGCGGTCGCTCCACAGCGTCGAGGCAGCGCGCAGCTTGCCCTCGATGTCGCTGTCCGTCTCGCCGACGACGATCTCGACTTCGTAGTTCTGGGGATCGCCGATGACCATGTCTTCTTCGGCTGGCGCGTCGCGCCCGAAGAGGCGTATGCCGAACAGCTCGAAGGCGTGTGCGGGCACGGGTGCCGCCAGCGTTACGCAGACAAAGCCTGTCAGGATTCGGCTTTTCAGCCGGAAAGATGACCTGCGCCCGATCAAGCGAACACCCTACACATCACAACAATCGCGCCGGCTTGCGGCAGGTCCGCCCAGGCGCCATTGTCGATGTCACAACCTTAACATCCGCTTTAAACGGATAGCGAGCGGTCGCAATCTATCGACCGGTTGCCCCCTTGTCCAACAGTGGCGTCTCACAAACCGGTCACGAGATGTTACTGATTTCGCTGGGAACCTGCCTCCGAACCCCACGTTTCTCGGCGATAGTCACTCGGGAGCCACACCCATGCCCGCTACATCGAAAGCACAGCAGAAGGCGGCCGGCGCGGCGCTAGCGGCCAAACGCGGCGAAATCAAAAAGTCGGAACTCAAGGGCGCGTCCATCGAGATGTACGAATCGATGAACGAAAGCCAGCTCGAGGAACTGGCCGAGACCAAGCGCAAGGGCCTGCCGGAGAAGAAGGGCGATTAGTCCTCTTCCGACGCTGCCAGAAATGCGGCGACGGCCGGTATCTGAAGCTGCTCCACGAGCGCGATCCGCTCGGGCGTGAAGTGGTTTTCCACGTCCAGCATGTTCACCGTGCCGAGTATTTTCCCGCCGACAAACACCGGCATGTTGATGCACGAGCGGCATCCCAGCCTGCCGATCAATTCCCAGTCCGGGAAGTGGCCGGCGATCTCCTCCAGCGTGTTGGCGACGAACAGATTGCCGCCCTGCACGACCAGCTCGAACCACGGATCGACCTCGATCGGCTTGGTGCCGGAAACCGGGTATGCGTCCGGCATGTTGGTGTAGAGTCGGCGCGCCACGCTCGCCTCCATGTCCACAGTCGTGACCGTGAAAAGCTTCGCGCCGATAATCTCCTGCGCCAGCGTTTGCAGCGCCCGCCACGGCGCGTCGCCCGAGGTCTTCTGCGCGATGGCGAGGCGGAACGCGCGAAGCGCCGCGCCGGTGTTGTTGTCTGTCATGGGTGTTTCCTCAGGCGGTGATGCGCGTCGTGCTCTTTTCGACAAGCTCGCGCGAATAGGGGTCTTTCATGGTGTTGGTCTTCAGGGCCGCGACGTCCGCGACCTCGACGATACGGCCCTGCCGCATCACTGCCAGCCGGTCGCATAGGAAGGAGACCACCGGCAGGTCGTGGGTGACGATGACGTATGTCAGTCCCTGTTCGCGGCGCAGGCGTTTCAGCAGGTTGAGGATTTCGGCCTGCACCGACACGTCCAGCGCGGATGTCGGCTCGTCCAGCAGCAGGATTTTCGGCTTCAGCATCAGTGCGCGCGCAATAGCCACGCGCTGCCGCTGGCCGCCCGAAAGCTGGTGCGGCAGGCGGAAGCGAAAGCGCGGGTCGAGCCCGCATGCTTCCATCATCTCCGGCACACGCCTGTCGGCATCCTTGATGCCGTGGATCGCAAGCGGCTCCGAAAGCGTGGCGTCGACAGTCTGGCGCGGATGCAGGGAACCGTACGGATCCTGGAACACCATCTGGCACAGCGCCGCGAAGCGCTTGTCGATGGACTTGTCCCGCGGCTGGCCGAAAAGGTCGATCTCGCCCTCCCAGTCGGGCGCAAGCCCGGTGATCGCGCGCAGCACGGTCGACTTGCCCGAGCCCGATTCGCCCACCAGGCCGAAGCATTCGCCCTCGGCGATCTCCAGCGACACGCCTTCGACGACACGCGTGTCGCCGTAGGAAACGTCCAGGTTCTTAAGGGAAATCGCGCTCATGCCGTTTCCCATTGGCTGCGGTCCAGCACGGGCAGCAGCTCGCGCGTCTCGTTCAGTTGCGGCACGGAGGCGAGCAGCCCGCGTGTGTAGGGATGGCTGGCCTTGTCAAGCTCGCTGGCCGCGCATTGCTCCACCACCTCGCCGCGATACATCACGAGTATGCGGTCGCAGAACTGCGATACGAGATGGAGGTCGTGGCTGATGAAGATCAGGCCCATGCCGTTGCGGGTGATGAGTTCATCGATGATCTTCAGCACCTCGCCCTGCACCGACACGTCGAGCGCCGAGGTCGGCTCGTCGGCGATCAGGATAGCCGGCTCGGGTATCAGCATCATGGCGATCATCACGCGCTGGCCCATGCCGCCCGACACCTCGTGCGGGTAGAGCCCGAAAACGCGTTCGGGGTCGCGGATTTGCACTGCTTCCAGCATCGTAAGCACGCGTTCGCGGATTTGCCGGCGCGGCAGCTTCTCGTGCACGGCAAGCGCTTCGCCGATCTGCTCGCCGACGGTCATCACCGGGTTGAGCGAGAATTTCGGGTCCTGCATCACCATCGAAATGCGCGCGCCACGCACCTTGCGCATCTCACGCTCGGAGATCGAAAGCAGGTCCTTTCCGTCGAAGCGCAGCCGGTCGGCGGTCACTTCGCCCGGCTTGCGGATCAGGCGCAGGATTGAGCGTCCGGTCATCGACTTGCCGGAACCGCTCTCGCCGACGATGCCCAGCCGCTCGCGGCCCAGCGTGAACGAGACGCCGCGCACGACCTCGACAGGCCCGGTCGCGGTCGGGAAGCGCACGCGCAGATTCTGCACGTCCAGAAGCGGCTCGCTCATTGCTTGCCTCCGCTCTTGGGGTCGAGCACGTCGCGCAACCCGTCGCCGAGGAAGCAGAAGCCCAGCGAGACGATGATGATGGCGAAGCCCGGCATGGTCGCCACCCACCACTGGTCGAGGATGAAGGCGCGGCCACGCGAGATCATCGCGCCCCATTCGGGCAGGGGAGGCTGCGCGCCAAGCCCGAGGAAGCCTAGGCCCGCCGCCGTCAGGATGATGCCCGCCATATCAAGCGTCACGCGGATGATGACCGAGGACGAGCACAGCGGCAGGATGTGCCGCAGGATCACGCGCATGGCCGACGCGCCCTGCAGCCGGATCGCGGCGATGAACTCCGAGTTGCGGAAGGTCAGCGTCTCCGCGCGGGCGATGCGGGCATAGGCCGGCCACGATGTGATGGCTATGGCGATCACCGCGTTCTCGATGCCCGGCCCGAGTGCCGCCACGAAGGCGAGCGCGAGGATCAGCTTCGGCATCGACAGGAACACGTCGGTGATGCCCATCAGGATGCGATCGGTCCAGCCTCCGAAATAGCCGGACACCGCGCCTATCACGAGGCCAAGCGGCGCGGCGATCGCGGCCACCAGCAGCACGATCATCAGCGTAATCCGCGCGCCATAGACGATGCGCGACCAGATGTCCCGGCCAAGCTCGTCGGTGCCCAGCCAGAACTCGGCGCTCGGCGGTTGCAGCCGGTTGGTCAGCTGCCCGCTATAGGGCGAGTGCGTGGCGAACCACGGCGCGAAGATCGCCAGCACCACCAGCGCGATGATGATGACCGCGCCGATCACGGCCAGCGGGTTGCGCAGCAGCGCCAGCAGCACGCGATAAGAACGCCCCAGCCGCGCCTGCATGCGCGAGGAGGGCGATTCGGTCAGCAGCCAGTCGCGGGTGGTCATGCTCATGTCGCTCACCTCGCCCTCGGGTCCAGGACGCGATAGAGCACGTCGGAAATCTTGTTGATGGCGATGAACACCGCGCCGATCACCAGCGTTGCGCCCAGCACCGCGTTCATGTCCGCGTTCAGCAGCGCGCTCGTCAGGTAGTTGCCGATCCCCGGCCACGAGAACACCGTCTCGATCATCACCGAGCCCTCCAGCAGGCCCGCATAGGAAAGTCCGATCACGGTGATGAGCGGCACGCGGATCGGCCGGAACGCATGCCGCCAGATCACCTGCCGCTCCGGCACGCCCTTCACGCGGGCGGTGATGACGTATTCCTGGTTGAGCTGGTCGAGCATGAAGGAGCGCGTCATGCGCGCGATGTAGGCCAGGCTGAAGAAGCCGAGGATCGAGGCCGGCAGAACCAGATGGCTCACTGCATTCCGGAACACCGTCCAGTCGCCCGCGATCAGGCTGTCCACCAGCAGCAGGCCGGTCACCGTCGGCACCAGCCCGTCATAGAAGATGTCGAGCCGCCCCGGCCCGCTCACCCATTGCAGCCTCGCGTAGAACAGCAGCAGTCCAATGAGGCCGAGCCAGAACGCCGGCACGGAGTAACCCAACAGCCCGACGACGCGGATGATCTGGTCGGTGATCGTGCCTTGCCTTGCCGCTGCCCAGACGCCCATCGGCACGCCCAGCGCCACGCCGATGATGATGCCCAGCGTCGCCATCTCCAGCGTTGCGGGGAATACGCGCGCGAGGTCTTGCGCGACCGGGCGGCCCGTCGTCACCGACATGCCGAGGTTCCCGGTCAGCACGTCGCCGACATAGGAGAGGAACTGCACGATCAGCGGCCGGTCGAGCCCCATCTCCACGCGCACCCGCTCGTACACGGCCTGCGGCGCGCGGTCGCCCACGACGGCCAGCACCGGGTCGATGGGAATCACCCTGCCGATGAAGAAGGTGATGGCCAGAAGGCCGAGGAAGGTCAGCGCGATGGTGATGACGAACCCGCCCAGCGAGAACGCGAACCGGCGGCCGGCGCGCATGCGTCCCGACGCCCCCGTGCGGGCGGGAGCTGGACCCGGCTCGACTGCTGGTTCGATGCTCACGCGGCTTTCCTGCTGGCGGTGCGCGGCCCGCGGCATAGCCAACAGGAAAACGCGCGCTGTAGAAATTTCAGACTTGGATAATACAAAAGATTTTGCTTCTATCAAAAAAATTTTGATGGAGCGCGACGGCCTGTGAATATCCCGCAGCCGCAAAGCCAGAACCAGCCGGCAGCCCAGCCGCGCATCGGCGCGCTGATCCGCGCCCGTCGCCGTCAGTTGCACATGACGTTGCAGGGGCTGGGCGATGCGGCCGGGCTCTCGGTCGGCTTCCTCAGCCAGGTGGAGCGCGATCAGGCGACGCCGTCGCTTGGCGCACTGGCCGGCATCGCGCGCGGGCTTGGCGTCGAGATCGACTATTTCGTCGCCACGCCCTCCATCGGCAACGGCGTGACGCGCGCCGGCCAGCGCCCCACCTTCTCGCTGCCCGGCTCGTCGGTGATGTACGAGCGGCTGCACGCCGAGTTTCCGGGCAGGGGGCTTTCCTCCTTCATCATGATCGTGCCGCCCGGCCATCATTCCGAGATGGTCCACCACGAGGGCGACGAGCTGCTCTACGTGCTGGAAGGCGAGATCGCCCAGACCGTCGACGGCGAGACGATCCGGCTGTCTGCGGGAGACAGCCTGCATTTCCGGGGCTCCAGCGATCACAGCTGGGCCAATGAGAGCGATCGCGCGGCCCGCATCCTGTGGACGGGCACGATGTCCATCCTGCGTCCGCGGCAGGAGGGCGACAGGCGCGGCGCGACCGACGCCGGCGATCAGGCGGCAGTCGTCACCGAACTCAACCACACCACTTCAGCAGGGAGAACAAAACCATGAAGATCATCAAGCAAGCCGTACTTGCTGCGCTGCTGTCGGCCGCCGTGCCGCTCAGCGCAGCCTATGCCGCCACGCCCGCCGACGTTCTCGTCGTCGCGCAGAACATCGACGACATCGTCGCCATCGATCCCGCGCAGGCCTACGAGTTCTCGTCGGGCGAACTCGTCACCAACATCTACGACCGCCTCGTCCAGTACGAGCCCGAAGATCTGGAGACGCTGGCCGGCGGCCTCGCTTCCGACTGGGAAGTCGACGAAGCAGCCAAGACCATCACGTTCACCCTGCGCGACGGCGTGACCTTCCATTCCGGCAATCCGCTGCGGCCGCAGGATGTGCTGTTCTCGTTCCGCCGCGTCGTGGCGCTGGAGAAGGCGCCCGCCTTCATCCTCACCCAGCTCGGCTGGACCGCCGACAACATCGAGGAGATGGTCACGCTCGGCGACAACACCGTCACCATCAAATATGCCGGCGACTTCTCGCCCAACTTCGTCCTGAACGTGCTGGCCGCCCGCCCGGCCTCCATCGTCGATGAAGTGGCGGTCATGGAAAACGAGGTCGATGGCGATTTCGGCAATGGCTGGCTCAACGCCAATTCCGCCGGCACCGGCCCGTTCAAGCTGCGCGTCTACCGCCCGGCCGAGCTCGCCACGCTCGACGCCAACCCGGACTATTTCAAGGGCGCCCCCGCCGTCAGCTCGGTCATCATCCGCCACGTCGCCGAGGCCGCCACGCAGCAGCTTCTGCTCGAATCCGGCGACGTCGACATGGCCAAGAACCTGACGCCCGATCAGGTCGGCTCGCTCGAAGGCAAGGACAACGTCAAGGTCGAGACCTATCCGCAGGCCGCCGTCCACTGGTTCTCCTTCAACCAGAAGGTCGAGGCGCTGACCGACGAGGCCGTGTGGGAGGCCGCCCGCTACCTGGTCGATTACGAAGGCATGACCGAAACCTTCCTCAAGGGCCAGATGCAGGTGCATCAGGCGTTCTGGCCGTCCGGCTTCCCCGGCGCGCTCGACGACACGCCCTTCACCTACGACCCCGAGAAGGCGAAGCAGATCCTCGCCGACGCCGGCGTCGAGCTGCCGATCAACGTGACCATGGACGTCATCAACTCGACGCCCTTCACCGACATCGCGCAGTCGCTGCAGTCGACCTTCGCCGAGGCCGGCATCAACTTTGAAATCCTGCCGGGCACCGGCGCGCAGGTCATCACGAAATACCGCGCCCGCACGCACGAAGCGATGCTGCTCTACTGGGGGCCGGACTTCATGGACCCGCACTCTAACGCCAAGGCTTTCGCCTACAACGCCGACAATGCCGACGACAAATACGCTTCGACCACCACGTGGCGCAACGCGTGGGCGGTGCCGGAAGAGCTGAACCAGGAAACGCTTGCCGCGCTGGCCGAGCCGGACGCCGAGAAGCGCAACGAGATGTATCTTGACCTTCAGAAGAAGGTTCAGGAAAAAGCACCCTTCGTCATCATGTTCCAGGCGGTAAAGCAGGTGGGCATGGGGCCGCAGGTCGAGGGCTTCGTCAACGGGGCGACCTCCGACTTCGTCTTCTACCGTCTGGTCGACAAGAACTGATCGGACGGTAGGCGCGGGCTGCCGCTGGGGCCACCGGCAGCCCGCCACCCAATCAAGCAGAACGAGGATATTGCCGTGACGGATATTGTTGCCGAACGGATGGCGCGGCTGCGCGCCACCATGAAGGAAACCGGAACCGGGCTGGTGGCGGTCGGCCCTGGTTCGCACATGCAGTGGCTGGTGGGCTTCTACCCCCACCCCGACGAGAGGCCGTGCCTTCTGCTGGTTGGGCCTGAAAAGGCGGCATTCCTGATGCCGGCGCTCAACGCCGAGGCGGCGAAGCAGTCGAGCAGCCTGCCGATGTTCGAATGGGCGGATGCCGACGGTCCCGACGCCGCACTTGCGCGCGCTCTGGATGAAGCGTTTCCTGAAAGGGCAGGGCGCGTCGTACTGGACGAGACGATGCGCGCCGATTTCGCCTTCCTGCTGGCCGACGCGCTGCCCGGCAATGCCCGCGCCTTCACCGGCGACACGCTCGGTCTGCTCCGCTCGATCAAGGACGAGGACGAGTATCGCCGCCTCAAGATCAGCTCGCGTCTCAACGACGCCGCGATGCAGGCCGCATGGGCCGCCATCCGCCCCGGCATGACCGAAAACCAGCTTGCCGACGTGGTCCGCGATCACTTCTCGTCCAACGGCGCGCGGCCGCTGTTCTGGATCGTCGGCGCAAACGAGAACGGCGCGCACCCGCACCATTCAACCAGCGACCGCGTGCTGAAGAAGGGCGACGCGGTGGTCATCGACATCGGCGGCCGCCTCGACGGCTACCCCAGCGACATGACGCGCATGGCGATCATCGGTGAGGCGCCGGAAGGCTACGCCGAGGTTCATGCCGTGGTCGAAAAGGCTGTGCAGGCGGCTCTTGCGGCGGCGAAGCCCGGCGTCAAGGCGAAAGAGGTCGACAAGGCCGCCCGCGACGTCATCGCGGCTGCCGGCTACGGCGAATATTTCGTCCACCGCACCGGCCACGGCCTCGGCATCGACGGCCACGAGCCGCCCTACATCACCGCCACGTCAGAGGTGTTGCTGGAGGAGGGTATGGTTTTCTCCATCGAGCCCGGCATCTACCTGCCCGGCCGCTTCGGCATCCGCCTCGAGGAAATCGTGATCCTTCGCGCCGACGGCCCCGAGATTTTCTCGGAACTGCCGAGGGACGCGTTCATCGCAAAGGCGTGAGGCGAGGTCGTTCGTGCTTGCCCGAGCCCTCAAACGAACGGCCACCTCCACTTAGTCATCCTCGGGCTTGACCCGAGGATCCATGCCTCAACCCATCCACCACAAAGCCGGAGCCCGCTTCCGCACCCATCAAACGAACGGCTTGCCCGGCTCGAACTTCTTCGGCAGCAGGCGATCCAGATAAGCGTGCCCCTTCGCCGAGAGCCGGTTTTCATCCGCATCGAGGAAATCCGCGGGCATATGGCGCGTCTTACCCGCCACGGCCGAAAGCGGCACGAGGCGGATGACGGTCTTGCCGCCTTCTTCCTGCAACGCCACAGAGCCGCCGCCATGCGCGGCCGCTTCCACCGCGAATGCGCCAGCGTCGAACGCCTCCTTGGCGTCCACCGGGCTGATCGCTCCGATGTTGCCGCGCGGCAGATAGCCGAACGTGTCGACACGCGCGCGGGTGCCCTTCAAATCGTCGGCAAGGATGCGCTCGATCGCCTGCCCGAGATCGGTGCCCGACAGCCGCACATTGCCGTGGGCGTCGCGCTCCAGCATCTCTGCTGGAACCAGCTCCTCGACCATCGAGCGACCGGAAGCAGAGGATATTCCCTCCGAAAGCGCGATGATGCAGCGGCCGTGCTTCGCCATCGTCGCCTTTACGTCGTCGACGAACCGCGCACGCTCGAAGGCGCGTTCCGGCACATAGACGAGATGTGGCCCGCTGTCCTCGTCCAGCCGCCAGGCGGCCGATGCCGCCGTCAGGAAGCCCGCGTGCCGGCCCATCACGATGCCCGCATAGATGCCGGGCAGGGCGCGAAAATCGAGATCGACCGACAGGAAGGCGGAAGCCACGAACTCGGCGGCCGAGATGAAGCCCGGCGTGTGGTCATTCTCTTCCAGATCGTTGTCGATGGTCTTGGGCGCGTGCACGAAGGCGATGCCGCCGCCCGACGCATCCGCCAGGATTTGCTGCGTCCCGGCCGTGTCGTTGCCGCCGATATAGATGAAGGCCGTTGCGCTCGCATCTCGCAGCCCCTTCAATATCACCTCGCAATAGGCGGCGTCGGGCTTGTCGCGGGTCGAGCCGAGTGCTGCGCTCGGCGTCGCCGCGATGCGGCGCAGCTCTTCCTCGGAACGCTGCGAGAGATCGACATAGTCGCCGTTCTTGATGCCGCGCACGCCGAAGCGTGAGCCAAGAACCCGGCATCCCGGATGCCTGCGCCGCGCCTCCAGAACCGCACCCACCAGCGTCTGGTTGATGACGGCGGTCGGCCCGCCGCCCTGCGCAATGACGAAGGTTTCGTTCACGGCATTCCTCCCGAAATCTTGGATCGCCTCATGCTTAAATCGATTTAGCATCTGGCGCAACAATGCACTCGGCAATCACGTTTCCGCGCGGCCGCCCTACGAACCCTGTCCTTTTGCAACGCTTCTGCTAGGTGCTGCATTGAAGGGCAGGCGCGACGCACTTTGCGCGATATGGAGGAACTACGGATGTTTACGCGTTTCGCAATGACGGCTGCGGTGCTGGCGGCGATGGCGGTGCCCGCTTTGGCGCAGGGCAGGCCGGACGCGCGCGCCATGACCTGCGATCAGGTGCTTGGCCTTATCGACCAGCGCGGCGCGGCAGTGCTGACGACCGGCCAGTACACCTATGATCGCTACGTCGCCGACCGGCGCTTCTGCATGATGGAAGAGACGACGCGCAAGGTCAGCATCACGACGCGCGACACCGACCGTTGCCGCGTCAACCTGTGCGAGCTTGACGAGCGCGACACCCTCTGGCGTCCGGGCTGGCAGTAGAGGTCGCTAATCCCTGACCCGTTCGCTTTTCGGATCGTACAGCGGCGCAAGCGACGCCTTTGCCGCGAACCGCTCGCCTCCGACTTCGATCTCGTAGGTCGATGCCAGCACCTGTGCCGCACTTTCGCCGGCGCACGGCACGTATCCAAGCCCCACCGCCGCGCCGAGATGATGGCCGTAATTGCCCGACGTGACCGTGCTGACGATCTCGCCGTCGCGCACGATCGCCTCATTGTGAAACAGAAGCGGCTGCGGATCGTCCAGCAGGAACTGCACCAGCCGTCGTGAAAGCCCGGCCTCTTTCTTGCGCAGCACCGCATCGCGCCCTGTGAACTCGCCCTTGCCGGTCTTCACCGCAAAGCCCAGCCCGGCTTCCAAGACATGGTCCTCGTTGGTGATGTCGTGGCCGAAATGACGATAGGCCTTCTCGATGCGGCACGAATCCAGCGTGTGCAGGCCGCACAGCTTCAGTCCGACCTCGTTTCCCGCCAGCTCCAGCGTCTCGAACACATGCGCGGTCTGATCGGTCGGGACGTAAAGCTCCCAGCCCAGTTCGCCGACATAGGAGACGCGGTGCGCACGCGCGATGCCGTAGCCGATTTCGATGTCAACAAACGTGCCGAAGGGATTCTTCTGATTCGAGAAATCGTTCGGGCTCACCCTTTGCATCAACGCGCGCGATTTCGGTCCCATCACGCAAAGCACGCTTTCCGCCGCCGTCACGTCGTTAATCACCACGAACGCTTCGCCCACGTGCCGCCTCAGCCATGCAAGGTCGCGTTGCAGCGTCGCGCCGGGCACCACAAGCAGGAATGCGGTTTCCGACAGCCGCGTCACGGTCAGGTCGCTTTCGATGCCGCCGCGCTCGTTCAGCACCTGCGTATAGACGATCCGGCCCGCCGGCACGTCCACATCGTTGGCGCACAGCCGCTGGAGGTAAGCGCATGCGTCGCGCCCCTCCACCCGGATCTTGCCGAACGAGGTCATGTCGAACAGCCCGACGCCGTTGCGCACCGCCAGATGCTCCTCGCGCTGGTTGTCGAACCAGTTCTGCCGCTTCCACGAATAGCGATACTCGCGCTCCTGCCCGTCGCGAGCGAACCAGTTGGCGCGCTCCCAGCCGGCCACCTCGCCGAACACCGCGCCGCGTGCCTTCAGGTGCTCGTGCAGCGGCGAGCGCCGCACGCCACGCGCCGACGCCATCTGGCGATAGGGGAAGTGGTCGGCGTAGAGCAGACCGAGCGTCTCTTTCGAGCGGTCGTGCAGATAGGCCCGGTTCGCCTGAAACGGCTGCACGCGCCTGATGTCCACGTCCCACAGGTCGAAAGGCGGCTCGCCGCCATCCATCCACTGCGCCAGCGCCATGCCCGCGCCGCCGGAAGACTGGATGCCGATGGAGTTGAACCCGCACGCGACCCAGAAATTGCCGACATTCGGCGCTTCGCCCAGATAGTATCGGTCGTCGGGCGTGAAGCTCTCCGGCCCGTTGAAGAAGGTGTGGATGCCCGCATCCGCCAGCAGTGGCATGCGCTTCACCGCCTTTTCGAGGATCGGCTCGAAATGGTCGAAATCCTCCGGCAATTGGTCGAAGCAGAACTCTTCGGGAATGCTGTCACCCAGCGGCGGCCAAGGCTTGGCGACCGGCTCGAACGCTCCGAGCAGGATCTTGCCCGCATCTTCCTTGTAGTAGGCGCACTCGTCTGTCACCCGCAGAACGGGAAGCTGCCCCAGCCCCGCAATCGGCTCGGTCACGATGTAGAAATGCTCGCAGGCGTGCAGCGGCACCGCCACATTCGCCATCGCGCCCACGCCATGTGCCCACATGCCGGCGCAGTTCACCACGTGCTCGCAGGCGATCTCGCTCCGCTCCCCGCCGGCCTCGACCTCCACGCCGGCCACGCGGCCTTTATCGATGCGGATCGCGGTGACCTTCGCGTTCTCGACGATCTTCACCCCGCCCATGCGCGCGCCCTTGGCCAGCGCATGGGTGATGTTGGACGGGTCGCCCTGTCCGTCGCGTGCGATGTGGATCGCCCCGACCACATCGCCCACCTCCAGATGCGGATAGAGCTGCTTGGCGTCCGAGACCGAGATTTCCTCGACCTCAACGCCGTTCGCCCGTCCCATGGTCACCGACCGGCGCAGCTCCTCGTGCCGCTCCGCCGTCAGTGCCACCGAGATCGAGCCGCACTGGCGCATGCCCGTGGCGACGCCGGTTTCTGCTTCCAGTCGCTGGTAGAGATCGGCCGTATATTTGGCCAGCCGCGTCATGTTCGCGCTGGCGCGCAGCTGCCCGATCAACCCCGCCGCATGCCATGTCGTGCCGCTTGTGAGCTGCTTGCGCTCCAGAAGCACGATGTCCGTCCAGCCCAGCTTCGCCAGATGGTAGGCGACGGAGCACCCCGCCACCCCGCCACCGATGACGACGACACGGGCCTTGGCGGGCAGGGTGGTCATGCGCGATACTCCTTCCGGAAACCGACGTAGCAACCCCCACCCTCTATCCCTCCACTCAAGGGGGACGGAGGCGTGCGCGTCGCGACATTATCCGAGGCGCAGCACTTTTCGGAAGATTGGGCGCTGCGTGGATGCCCTCCCTCTCCCTTGAGGGGAGGGATACAGGGTGGGGGTATGTTCCCGCTCCTCAAGCCGCGTCCCGCTTGTAGCTGCCGGCGAAGCGCTTCAGCCTCGTCGCCGCCTCGCGCAGCACTTCTTCCGGCTGGCACAGGCTGATGCGGATATGGCCCCTGGCGGAATCGCCGAAGCTGCCGCCCGGCATCACCGCCACTTTCTCGCCGTTCAGGAGCCCCCAGGCGAAGGTCTCGCAATCGGGCTCCAGCGCCGACACGTCCAGCATGATGTACATGCCGCCCTCCGAGCCGCGCACCGTCACGCCGTTCATGCCCCTTATCGCGTCGAGGAACACCCTGCGCCGCTTGGCGTACCGCTCCGCGATCTCAGCCACGCCGTATCCGTTCTCCAGCGCATCCATGGCCGCGCGCGAGACGAAGTCCGGCAGGCCGTAGGTCGAGACGAGGTTGAGGCTGATGAGCGTGGCGACGATGTCTTCCGGCCCCGTCAGCCAGCCGATGCGCCACCCCGTCATGCCGTGGCTCTTCGACATCGAGTTCACGACCAGCGTGCGCTCTTCCATGCCGGGCAGGGCGCGCGGCGACAGATGTTCGCGCCCGCCGGTGATCGTCCAGTAAACCTCGTCCGAGATCAGCCACAGATCGTGCCTGCGGCAGATGTCGGCGATCGCTTCCAGCGTCTGCCGCGTGTAGACCGCGCCGGTCGGGTTGTTCGGCGTGTTGATGAGGATCGCGCGCGTGTTCGGCCGTATCGCCGCCTCGATCGCCGCCGCCTGCGGCTGAAACCCGTCTTCGGCATCCGCGTCCACGATCGAGATGTCCACCTGCGCCGCCCTGAATGTCGGCGGATAGGTCGCGTAGTACGGCGCGATGATGATGGCGTGCTCGCCGGGATCGCATGTGCCCAGCGCTGCCGCGAAGAGCGCGGCCTGTCCGCCCGGTGTCGACAGCACCTGCTGCGGCGTGGTCTCGACGCCGGTACATGCCGTCGTCACCTTCGCCATCGCCGCGCGCAGGCGCGGCATTCCGGGCAGGTGGGTGTAGTGGTGATGTCCCGCCCGCACCTCGCGCACGCAAGCCTCCACGGTTTCAGCCGGCGTGTGGAAATCATGGTCGCCGACCGAAAGCATGATGATCGGCTCGCCGGCCTGGTGTCGCACCAGCGCATCGAAATGCACCTCCCAGCCGTCCTTGCCGGAGGGCGTGATGCCGGTGACGCGGGATGAAAGTTTAGGCATTGGAGTCTCTTGTCGTTGTCGTTTCAGCTTTTCAGCCGCAGGTTCTGCGGGTCCCATAGTGGCTCGTCGCCATGCACGGTTGCGGCAAAGCGGTCGCCGAAGATTTCTATCTCGACCGTTTCGCCCTGCGCCAAGTCGCTGCGCAGCATGCCCAGCGCAATCGACTTGTCCACCCTGTGTCCATAGCCTCCTGACAGGGTTTCGCCGACGATCTTGCCGCCGTGCCACACCGTCGACATGTAGGGCGCGTCGCACGGTCCCGGCCTGTCCAGCGTCATGATCGCGAAGCGCTTCGTCACGCCCCGCTGCTTCTCGTTCAGCAGCGCAGCCTTGCCGATGAAATCGGCTTTCTCCCAGCGCACGAACCGCTCCAGACCGCCCTGCAACACCGTGTAGTCGGTCGAAAGCTCGCCCTTCCACGCGCGATAGCCCTTTTCCAGCCGCAGCGAATCCAGCGCGAACATGCCGAACGGTTTCAGCCCGTGCTTTTGGCCTGCATTCCACACCGCATCGAATATGGCCGCCGTATCCTCCACCTTGGCGTGGATTTCCCAGCCAAGCTCGCCGGCGAACGACACGCGCACCAACTGGCACCACCGGCCGCCCACTTGCGCCGACTGATGCGTGAGCCACGGCAGCGACAGGTCGGCATCGCTCACCTGCGCCAGTATCTCCCGCGACTTCGGCCCGGTCAGGATTTGGCAGGCAAACGCCTCGGTCACGTTCTGCAGCGAAATCTGAGACTTCTCCGGCAAGTGTTTCTGCAGCCACTCGAAATCGTGCCACTCGGCGACGGCCGCCGTGATGAGGAAGAAGAAGTCTTCGTCCAGCGCCATCACCGACATCTCCGTGACGATCCGGCCCTTCTCGTCGGCAAAGTAGGCGAGCCCGATCCGCCCCGGCTTAGGCACCGCGCCGGTAATCAGCGACGAAAGCCACGCCCGCGCGCCGTCTCCCTGCACCCGGAAGCGCGAAAAGCCGGGAAGGTCGAGGACGCCCGCCGCATCCCTTACCGCGTGGCACTCCTCGCGGATGCGCGCAAACCACGGCCCCTCGCGGTCGAACGTCTGCGTGGCGGCCTCCGACACATCGTCGCCATCCTGCGGGTACCAGTTGGCGCGCTCCCAGCCGTTATAGGCGCCGAACTGCGCGCCCAGCGCCGCGATCCGGTCGTGGATAGGCGAGTGCTTCCGGTCGCGCCCGGCTGGCCACGCATGACGCGGAAAGTGGATCGCATATTCGTGGCCGTAGATTTCCATGCCCTTGGCAACGGCGTAATTGGGCGCGGATGCAAACGACGTGAAGCGGCGCGGGTCGCACGACCACATGTCCCATTCGGTCGCGCCTTCGGTCACCCATTCGGCCAGCACCTTGCCAGCGCCGCCGGCCTGCGCGATGCCGAAGGTGAACACGCAGGCCTCATACGCATCCGGCACGCCCGGCATCGGGCCGATCAGCGGGTTGCCGTCCGGCGCATAGGGGATCGGCCCGTTGATGACCCGCGACAGCCCGGCCGTGCCGAGGATCGGGACACGCGCGACGGCATCTTCCAGATACCATTCCAGCCGTTCCAGATCGTCGGGATAGAGCTGGAACGAAAAGTCGTCCGGCATAGGGTCGTCCGGCGTCGCCCAGTGCGCGCGGCAGTTGCGCTCGTAGGGGCCGAGGTTCATCCCGTATTTTTCCTGCCGCAGATAATACGACGTGTCCACGTCGCGCAGCAGCGGCAGCTTGTGGCCAGCCTCCTGCGACCACGCCTTCAGTTCGGGGATTTCGTCGAACAGGATGTACTGGTGGCTCATCACCATCATCGGCACGTCGCGGCCGAAGAGCCTGCCCACTTCCGCCGCGCGATATCCGGCTGCGTTCACCACCTTCTCGCAGCGGATTTCGCCCTTTCCGGTCGTCACCACCCATTCGCCGCCCTCGCGCCGCACGGCGGTCACCGGGCAGAAACGCACGATGGTCGCGCCCATGTCGCGCGCACCCTTGGCCAGCGCCTGCGTCAGCTGTGCCGGGTCGATGTCGCCGTCATTGGGGTCGTACAGCGCGCCTTCCAGATCGTGCGTCTCGATGAACGGATATCGGGTCCGGATTTCGTCGGGACCGATGATGTCCAGTTCCATGCCCTGATAGCGGCCCATGCCCTTGGCGCGCTGGAACTCGCGCATCCGCTCCTTGCCGTGCGCCAGCCGGATCGAGCCGGTGACGTGGTAGTTCATCGGATAGTCCACCGCGTCTGCCAGCCCGCGATAGAGCTGAGCCGAATAGCGCTGCATGTTCATCAGCGACCATGAGGACGAAAACGTCGGCACGTTGCCGGCGGCATGCCATGTCGAGCCGGACGTCAGCTCGTCCTTTTCCAGCAGCACGCAGTCCGTCCACCCTGCCTTGGCGAGGTGGTAGAGCGACGACACGCCCACCGCGCCGCCACCGATGATGACCACGCGCGCTGTTGCCGGAAGCTCGG
Organism: Neoaquamicrobium microcysteis; assembly: GCF_008180155.1. GTDB lineage: Bacteria > Pseudomonadota > Alphaproteobacteria > Rhizobiales > Rhizobiaceae > Aerobium > Aerobium microcysteis. Next base: position 238,573 of record NZ_VSZS01000061.1, read on the forward strand.
ACATGGTTCCCCTTTCTTGTTCTTGGCGCCGATACTCCCATGATGCCTGTGGGTCGTGGAGGCGCAAGCGGCTGCGGCCGTTTGTGCCAAAGCATTTGCCTGATAGGCTTGTTTCGCCTATGCGGGGCGCAACCGCCGGGCGAGATTGCCGCCTGCCGCATACCCGAAAGTCTTTACATGCTTGCTCGAGACAGGAAATCAGGCGACATCGACGAACAGGCGATCGTCGACGAGGCGCTCACGTCGCGCCGTTCGGTACGCGCCTTTCTTCCGACACCGGTGGAAGACGCGACGATCCGCGATATTCTCGCGGTGGCTGCGCGCGCGCCGTCCGGCACCAACATGCAGCCCTGGAAGGCCTATGTTGTTCAGGGCGAGAAGAAGCAGGCGCTTTCCGAAGCCATCCTCAACTCCGGCATGCGGCCTGAAAAGATCGCCTGGGACGAGTACAAATATTACCCGGACCAGTTCTTCGAGCCGTATCTCACGCGCCGCCGCGCCGTCGGTTTCGCGCTCTACAGCCTGCTGGGCATCGGCCGCCGCGACGTGGAGAAGATGCGCGCCCAGCACGACCGCAATTTCACCTTCTTCGACGCGCCGGTCGGCATGATCTTCACCATCGACCGCCGGCTCAACATGGGCTCGTGGGTAGATCACGGCATGTTCCTGCAGTCGATCATGATCGCCGCGCGGGGCAGGGGCCTGCACACCTGCCCGCAGGCGGCGTTCGCGCCCTACCACCGCCAGATCAGGCCGCTGCTGTCGATCCCCGAAGAGGAGATCATCGTCTGCGGCATGGCGCTCGGCTACGAGGACGAGTCGAAGCCGGAAAACCAGCTGCGCAGCGAGCGCGCGCCGCTGGAGGAGTTCGTCACCTTCGTGAAGTGAGCGGCGCGGCGCGGGTCTACCGCACCTCGTAACCCACTTCCTCGGCCCCGTGGCACAGCACGCGCCAGAAGCTGCGCGCAAACGTGCGAAACACGTAGAGATTGAAGCGGCTCGGGCCCGTCCTCTGGATTTGCGCCAGTATGTCGTGGTGCATCGTCGCCCTTCCCGAACCGACGGGAAAGGCATCCGACGAGAAATCGAGCGCGAAGAATTTCGCCAGCACCCATTCTGCCCGTTCGCCTTCTAGGCGAATGGCGGTGCGCCCGTGCGACAGGTCCGTCACCGTGCCGTTCTCGATGCCGAGCGCGTCGCGCAGCGTTTCGGCCAGGCCCTCGGCTGCGTCCGTCAGCAGCCATTTTCGCGGGCCGATGCCGAAGCCCGAGCGGTCGCCTGTAACCACTCCTCCGCCCGGATGATGGGGCAGCGACAGGCCGGTCACGCGCTCGATGGCGCCGGCCAGTGCCGCTTCCCGGCCGGGCCACGCGGTTGCCTCGACGATGGAGCCCGGTTGCGGCAGCGAGATTTTCACGCCCGTCCCGTCGGCGAAGTTGCCGTGCGAGCCGGGCACGTAGGCGTCACCCAGTGGAGACATCTGCTCAACCATGCATGCGGCTCCCTTCGGGATCGAACATGTGGTGGCTCACGATCTCCACCGGCCCGAACCGCCCGCGCAGCGGGTCGGAAATGTGTGCGCGCGTGCCGTGGCGCGACGTGCCGCCCTTCACCAGCGCCAGCGCGACGTACCTGCCCAGAGCCGGCGAAAAGCAGTTGGCCGTGACGTGGCCGATCGAGCCGTGCGGATCGTCTGGCGGCTGCTTCCCTTCCACGATATGCGCGCCATTGGCGATGGCGCGATTGTCGAGCGAGACGAGGCCGACCAGTTGCAGCCTTTCGGGCGACGCGAGCCCCTCCCGGTCCATCATCGCCGAGCCGATGAAAGGCTTCTTCTTGGAAAGCATCCAGCCGAGATGCAGGTCGCGCGCCGTCGTCCGCCCGTCGATCTCCGAGCCGGTGACATGCCCCTTTTCGATGCGCAGCGTGCCCAGAGCTTCCAGTCCGTAGGGCACGATGCCGAACGGCTTGCCGGCTTCCATCAGCGCTTCCCACATCGCCAGCCCGTGGCCCGCGCCGCAATAGACCTCGTAGGCCAGTTCGCCGGAGAAGGAGAGCCGGCAGATCGTCACCGGTATGCCGTCGATTTCACCGCGCACGATGCCCATGAAGGGCAGCATCTCGTTGTCCACGCCGGTTCGCGCCACGCAGGCGGCCAGAACGTCGCGCGCCTTCGGTCCCGCCACGGCTGCGCCCGCCCACTGGTCGGTGACGGAGGTGAGGTTCACCCGCAAATCCGGCCACACCACGTCGAGGAAATATTCCAGATGCTGCATCACCTTGCCGGCATTGGCGGTGGTGGTGGTCATCAGGAACTCATGCTCGCCAAGCCGCCACGTCGTGCCGTCGTCGAAGGCCAGCCCATCCTCGCGCAGCATCAGTCCGTACCGCGCCTTGTTGACCGGAAGCGAAGAGAAGACGTTGGTGTAGACGCGGTCGAGGAACGCGGCCGCATCCGGCCCCTGAACGGCGATCTTTCCCAGCGTCGAGACATCCACGATGCCGACCCCGGCGCGCACGGCCGCTGCCTCCCGCGCATAGGCCTGCTCGACCGTCTCCCCCGGCTGGCCGTAGATTTGCGGCCGAAACCACAGCCCGGCCGCCAGCATCCGCGCCCCGCGCTCGATATGCCAGTCGTGCATCGGCGTCAGCCGCTCCGGCCTCAGCTCGCCGTGCCGTTCGGCCGCGAGCGACCCCAGCGAAACGGCCGAATAGGGCGGGCGGAAGCGCGTCGTGCCCACCTGAGGTATCGTCCTGCCGGCGGCATCCGCCATGATGGCCAGCCCCGGCACGTTGGACGTCTTGCCCTGGTCGGTCGCCATGCCCAACGTCGTGTAGCGCTTGAGGTGCTCGACCGACACGAAGCCCTCGCGATGCGCCAGCCGCACGTCCTCCGCCGTAACGTCGTGCTGGAGGTCGACGAAAGCCTTGCCCTTCGCCCTGATCTCGAACACCGGCGCAGGCGTCACGTCGAGGTCCGGCCCGCCGGCCTGCGGCGGCTTGCTGGCTGCGGGCGTTGCGCCCACCGCCGCCGCTCCGGCCGCCAGCCCCTGCGCGATCGCTTCCTGCGTGGTGAACGCGCCCGTGAACGAACCCGCGCCGACCCAGCCTCCCGTCGGCTCCGGCGGCAGAAACGCCTGCAGCCGCTCGTCCCAGCGCGCGGCCGCTCCAGCCTGGCTGGCAAGGTGGATCGCCGGCGACCATCCGCCCGAGACGGCGAGGCAATCCGCCTCCACCCGCCGCGCCGCGCCCGAAAGCGCGCCGCTCGCGGCGTCGAACCGCCGGATGGTAATCTGCCGGAGACGCTGCCTGCCTGCCGTGTCCACCACCGCATGGCCGGTCAGGTGCTCCGCGCCCGTTTCCCGCGCCAGCTTCGACGCGGCGGCCGAAACCTGCGCCCTTACATCCACGATCGCGGCGATCGTCGCGCCGGCCCGGTGCAGCGCGGCGGCTGCGCGGTAGGCGCTGTCGTTGTTGGTGAACACCGCGATCCGCCCGCCCGGCAGCACGCCATATTCGGCCGCGTATCGCCCTGCCGCCCTCGCCAGCATAACCCCCGGCCGGTCGTTGCCGGGAAACACCAACGGCCGCTCCAGCGCGCCCGTGGCCAGCACCACCTTGCCGGCCCGGATCGACCAGTGGCGATGGCGCGGCTCGCCCCTGGCGCGGCTGGCCTTGTGGTCGGTCACTCGCTCCAGCGCGGCGATCGTGTTGCCGTCGTAAATGCCCCACACGGTCGTGCGCGGCAGCAGCCGGACATTGTCCAGCCCCGCCAGTTCCGCGACCGCTTCATCGGCCCACCGTTCGGCGGGCGCATCGTCTATCGTTTCGCCGCTCCACCGCGCCGCGCCCCCGAAAAGCGGTTCCTGCTCGGCCAGCATCACGCGCTTGCCGCTCGCCGCTGCCGCCTTTGCGGCCATCAGACCGGCCGGGCCGGAACCGACGACGAGAACGTCGCAGAACGCGTTCATCTTCTCGTAGCGGGCCGCATCCTTGGCGTCTCCCGCCCGCCCTAGGCCCGCCGCGCGCCTTATGAACCACTCGCACAGCATCCAGAAGCGCGTGCCCTTCAGCGGCCCCACCACCGGCCCCATGAAGGTCTTGTAGTAGAAGCCGGCCGAAAACAGCCCCCCGAAAAGCCCGTTAACCGCCCCCAGGTCGAAGCCCAGAGACGGAAACCGATTCTGGCTTTCCACCACCAGCCCGTCGAATATTTCGATCTGCGTCGCAGGCACGTTCGGCTCGCGCGCCTGGCCGTCGATGACGGTGACGAGTGCGCAGGGTTCGTCCACGCCGGCCGCAAAGACGCCGCGCGGCCGGTGATATTTGAACGACCGGCCCACCAGCGTCACCCCGCCCGCCAGCAGCGCCGACGCCAGCGTGTCGCCAAGGTGCCCCGTCATCGGCTTGCCGTCGAAGGTGAAGCGGATCGTGCGCGCGCGGTCGATGCGGCCGCCTGCCGCCGTGCGTCGGGGGCTCATATACGGTCTCCGCGCGCGGGCGCGACCGACGATATCTCGTGCGTCACGGTGTTGCGGATGACGACGACATGCGCGCGGCAACCCCCTGCGTGCTGCCAGAACTCGCGATGCGGCCCGGCCTCGTTCGACCGCTCGTAGACATATTCATGCCAGGCCGCCGCATCCGCCGAGGCGGGGTCCGGCCGCGTCCGGGTCGCGTCGCCCTGGTAGGTGAACTCCGACACGTCGCGCGGGCCGCAATAGGGGCAGGAAATCAGCATGGGCGCGCAACTCCCTCTCCTGCAACCAGGGTGATTGGCGAAGTCCTGTGTGACGGCCGATCTCCCCCCTTGTGGGGGAGATGTCCGGCAGGGCAGAGGAGGGCAACGTAGAGCGGGAACATTTGCAAGCTTGTCATCAATGCAGCCTGGGCGTTGCGCCCTGGCCCTTCTCGTCTATGAGGATGCCGCGCTGGAAGCGGTCGAGCGTGAAGGCGGCGCTGAGCGGGTGCTGCTCGTCGCGCGCGATGGTGTGCGCGAAGCAGTAACCGGAGGCCGGCGTCGCCTTGAAGCCGCCGTAGCACCAGCCGCAGTTGAGATACATGCCGGGCAGGGGGCCTGTGGTGATGATGGGCGATCCGTCCATGGACATGTCCATGATGCCGCCCCACGAGCGCAGCAGGCGAACGCGCGAGAAGCCGGGGAACATGGCGACGAACTCGCTGGCGACTTCCTCCACCACCGGCAGGTTGCCGCGCTGCGCATAGGAGTTGTACCCGTCGATGTCGCCGCCGAACACCAGTCCGCCCTTGTCAGACTGCGAGGCGTAGAGGTGGCCCGCGCCGAAGGTGACGACCGTGTGCAGCACCGGCTTCAGCGCTTCCGACACGAAAGCCTGAAGCACGTGGCTCTCGATAGGCAGGCGTTCGATGCCCGCAAGCTTCATCACGCGCCCCGTCGACCCGGCAACCGCGACGGCCACCTTCCCGGCGCGGATTTCGCCGCGCGTGGTCGATACGCCCACGATCCGGTCGCCCTCGCGCAGGAAGCCCGTTACCTCGCAGTTTTCGATCATGTCGACGCCGCGCCGGTCGGCCGCCCTTGCATAGCCCCATGCGACGGCGTCGTGCCGCGCGGTTCCGGCGCGCGGCTGCAGCAGCCCGCCGATGATCGGGAAGCGCGCGGAACCCGACACGTCCAGCCCCGGCACCAGCCTGCCCACGGCCGCCGCTCCGACGATCAGCTCGGCGTCGATTCCCTCGTGGCGCATCGCGTTGCCGCGCCGCGCGAAGTCGTCCAGCTGCGAGGGCGTATGTGCGAGGTTCAGAACCCCGCGCTGCGAGAACATGACGTTGTAGTTCAGCTCGTGCGAGAGGTTTTCCCACAGCTTCATCGAGTGCTCGTAGAAGCGCGTGTTTTCCGGCAGCAGGTAGTTCGAGCGGATGATCGTGGTGTTGCGGCCGATATTGCCCGAGCCGAGATACCCCTTTTCCAGCACCGCCACATTGGTGATGCCGTGTTCCTTGGCCAGGTACCAGGCGGTGGAAAGGCCGTGCCCCCCGCCACCGATGATGACGACGTCATAGGCCGGCTTGGGCTCGGGCTTTCGCCAAGCCGGCTTCCAGTCCCGGTTTGCGGACAACGCGTTCTTGAGCAGCGATAGTGCGGAATACTCAGCCATGGTCTCCAGCCGGGTGGAAGGATCGTCCCTGCGCCAAGCTATCGGGCCGCATGGTTCGCCAAGGCAAATTTTGCGCCATGGGCTTTCGCCCCGCCGACCTCTCGTCTCTCCTCATGGCCGTCTTGCCGCGTCCGCCGCGCTCGCCTATCAATGGCCGCCAACCTTTCAACGGAAATCCCGCCGCGCATGATGCAGCCGGTCCATCGCCTTTCGCGTCTGCTTTCTCGTGTGCTTCTGGTCATGGCGGCGGTGCTCGCACTGTCGTCGCCGGTCCTGTCGCAGACGGCGGCCGACGATACGCGCATCGCCACGGCGCGCGGGGCGGGGCCGGAGGTCGTCGCCCAGCAGCGCGACAGGATCGGCAACATCGAAAAACAGGCCGACCAGCTTGCCCGCAGGATGCAGTCCGGGGCGCAGGACGACGCGATACTGGTCGAGGTGCGCAATGCGCTGGAGGAACTGTCGCGCGAGCTGCTTGCCAGCGGCGTCGCGTTCCGTCCCCGTCTGACGGCCATCAACAACCGGCTGGACGAGATCGGCCCGCCACGTGCCGACGGCGAAGCGCCCGAACCGCCGGCCCTGACGGCGGAGCGCCAGAGCCTCATAGACGAAAAGGCCGATATCAACGCGCTGCTCGGGCAGGCCGAAACGCTGTCTCTGCGCGTCAACGGCATGGTCGAGGAGATCGTGCGCATCCGTCGCGACCTGTTCGCCAACACGCTGTCGCGGCGCTACGACATCTCGGTCGCGATCTCCCCGCGCGTCGTGGACGATCTGGCGGCCGAAAACCGAAAGCTCACCAACGCCCTTTCGTCGTGGGGCCGGTTCCTCATCAATTTCAAGCTGTCGGCCGTTCTTGCCGCCACGTTCTACGCGCTGCTTGCCGCCTCGATCCTGCTCATCGGCGGGCGCAGGCTGCTGGGCACGCTCTATTCGCCGGACCCCACCGTCGAGCAGCCCTCATATCTCAGCCGCCTGTCGGTGGCGTTCTGGTCGACCCTGCTGCCCTCGGCTGCCGTGGCCGTGTTCCTCGCGGCCACCTACTTCTTCTTCAACTATTACGGCCTACTGCGGCGAGACATCGCCCAGCTCATGGTCACGCTGTTCAATGTCATCGCAACGGTGTTCTTCATCTACCGGCTGGCTGCGGCGGTCTTTTCTCCCCGCCTGCCGGAGTGGCGATTGCTGCCCGTCAGGACGAGCACCGCGCGCGTGCTGTTCTGGCTGGTCTGCCTGACGGCGCTTGTATCGGGGCTGGATTTCGTCACCAGCAAGGTCACGGAGGTGATGGCCTCGCCGCTGTCGCTCACCGTCGCAAAGAGCTTCTTTGCCACCATTATCGTCGGCGTGCTCATCATCGTCATCGGGCTGCAGCGGCCGTTTACCGACGAGGCCGGCAACGCGCGCGGGTGGAGCCCGCTGTTCCGCGCAGCCATCCTCATCCTCGGCGGCGTCACGGTCGTCTCCGCTCTGCTGGGCTATATCGGCCTTGCGCGCTTCATCGCCCAGCAGATCGTCGTCACCGGCGCGATACTCGCGACGATGTATATCGGCTACCTTTCGGCCGGCGCGATTTCGGAGGAGGGCGGCTTCATCAACACGGGCTTCGGCAAGAGGCTCGACAAGCGCTTCAACTTCGATGAGACGACGGAAGACCAGCTCGGCCTGCTCTTCTCGGTCCTCATCAACGTCCTCGTTCTCGGCATCGGCATCCCGCTGATTTTCCTGCAATGGGGCTTCCAGTGGGGCGACATCCAGTCGTGGACCTACAACATGATGACGGAGATCAGGATCGGGTCCATCTCGATCTCCATCATCGGCATTCTCACGGGCATCTTCATTTTCCTCGTTGGCTACGTCGCCACCAGAGGATTCCAGCGCTGGCTCGACGGCAAGGTCATGGCGCGCGGGCGGGTCGATGCCGGCGTGCGCAACTCCATCAGCACCGCGGTCGGCTATGCGGGCATCGCGCTTGCGGCGCTGCTCGGCATATCGGCGGCGGGCATCGACCTGTCCAACCTCGCGCTCGTCGCCGGTGCGCTGTCGCTGGGCATCGGCTTCGGCCTCCAGAACATCGTCAACAACTTCGTCTCGGGGCTGATCCTGCTGGCCGAACGCCCCTTCAAGGTGGGCGATTCGATCGAGGCCAGCGGCACCAAGGGCACCGTGCGCAAGATCAGTGTGCGCGCCACCGAGGTCGAGACCTCGCAGCGTCAGACCGTCATCCTGCCCAACTCGCTGCTCATCAATGCCGCCGTCGGCAACTGGACCCACCGCAACCGCACCGGCCGCGTCGACATACCGGTGGTCGCATCCTCCGAAAACGATGCGCGCCACGTCCATGCCCTCCTGCTGGAAATCGTCAGGCAGCAGCCGGGCATCCTCAAGAATCCCGAGCCGCAGGTGGCGTTTACCGGCTTCGACGGCGCGACGCTCAATTTCGAGGTCCGCGCCGTGCTGCCCGACATCACCAGCAGGCTCGCTTTCACCAACGAACTGCGGTTCGAGATCGCCGAACGCTTCAAGACGGAGGGTATCGCCTGAATGGAAACCCGTTCAGCCTCCGTTCAGCATGCAATGGTGTATAAGGTGTGCGACAGGACGGACATCTCCGTTCGCCAGAAGCCGCAAGCGGCGGGAACAGGGCTATGAAGACTTTTGCTATCGCGTTCGGTGCAGCCTTCCTTTCTTCGGTGGCGTTCGCCTCGGCGGCCACCGTGAAGAACCTGGATGGCGAGAGCCACACGCTGGTCGTCAGCGAGGGCGGCAGCCAGTCCGAGGTCAGCGTGGGTGCGGGCGAAACCATCGACATCTGCGCCGACGGCTGCTTCATCACCTTGCCCAACGGCGACCGGCAGGTGCTTACCGGCACCGATACGCTGGAGATCGAGGGCGGCGTCGGCCGGATTTTCTGACCGGCCGATCTGCCCCTGATGGCAACGGCGCGGCGCTGGTCGCGCCTCTTTCCGGCGATGTCGCAAACAGGCTTCGCCCGCGCATCGCCGCCGCCTTATAGTCTGCCCGCAAATCATCGCGGAGCAGCAGGCAATGGCAGAGTTTCCGGCTAGGGCAAAGGTCGTCATCATCGGTCTCGGCGGCATCGTGGGCGCGTCCATCGCCCACCATCTGATCGAACGCGGCTGGGACGACATCGTCGGCATCGACAAGTCCGGCATTCCCACCGACATCGGCTCCACCGCCCACGCATCCGACTTCTGCTACACCACCAGCCACGACTATCTGTCGGTCTGGACGACGCAGTACTCCATCGATTTCTACGAGAAGATGGGCCACTACGCCCGCATCGGCGGGCTCGAGGTCGCGCGCACCGGCGATGATGTCTGGATGGAGGAGATCAGGCGCAAGGTCTCGTCCGCCAAGGCGTTCGGCACCCGCGCCCATCTCGTCACGCCCGAAGAGATCAAGAAACTGTTCCCGCTGATCGAGCAGGATGAGGTCATGGGCGGCATGTTCGACCCGGACGCCGGTCTTGTCGTCCCGCGCTCGCAGACGGTTGCCGGCAAGCTGGTCGATGCCGCCGAGAAGACCGGCAAGCTCACCGCGTTCGCCAACACGCCCGCGACTTCGCTGCTGGTCGAAAACGGCCGCATCAAGGGCGTCGTCACCCATCGCGGCACCATCATGGCCGATCACGTCATCGTCTGCGCCGGCATCTGGGGCAGGCTGATCGCGGAAATGGTGGGCGAGGATTTGCCGGTCATGCCGGTCGACCACCCGCTCACCTTCTTCGGCCCATATGACGAGTTCGCCGGCACCGGCAAGGAGATCGGCTATCCGCTGCTGCGCGATCAGGGCAATTCGGCCTACATGCGCGACACCGGCGATCCGAAGACCACCGAGGGCGGCCAGATCGAGTGGGGCTACTACGAGACCGACGAGCCGCGCCTGTGCCACCCGCGCGACCTGCTGGAGAAGAACCAGGCGCGCCTGTCGCCTTCCCAGCGCGACCTCGACATGGAGCAGATCATCGCGCCTCTGGAGCGTGCCATCGAGCTGACGCCCATCCTGGGCGAGCTCGGCTACAATGAGAGCCATTCCTTCAACGGCCTGCTTCAGGTGTCGGCCGCCGGCGGCCCGTCCTGCGGCGAGAGCCAGAAGGTGAGGGGGCTGTGGTACTGCGTCGCCATCTGGGTCAAGGACGGACCCGGCTACGGCAAGCTCATCGCCGACTGGATGACCGACGGCCGCACCGAGATCGACCACAACTCCATCGACTACGCCCGCTTCTACCCGCACCAGCTCGAGGAAGGCTTCATCGAGGGTCGCACCCGCGAGGCCGCGCAGAAGATCTACTTCCCCGCCATCCACCCGCGCGAGCCATACGCTACGGGCCGCAACGTCAAGCGCTCGCCCTTCTACGAGCGCGAGAAGGAACTCGGCGGCCACTTCATGGAGCTCGGCGGCTGGGAGCGCGCCCACGGCTACGCCGCCAACGACCACCTGCTGGAAAAATACGGCAACCGCGTCCCGGTGCGCAAGAACGAGTGGGACAATCGCCATTTCTGGCGTGTCTCCAACGCCGAGCATCTCGCCATGAGCGAGGATTGCGGCATCGTCAATCTCTCGCACTTCCACATGGTCGACATCGAAGGCCCCGACCATGTCGAGCTTCTCGAATGGCTCTGCGCGGCCAGGATCGGCGGCGACGCCAATATCGGCAAGGGCATCTACACCCACTTCCTCGACGACGAAGGCATGGTGCGCGCCGACTTCACCGTCTTCCGCATGGAGGACCGCTGCCGCCTCGTCAACGGCGCCGATGCCGGCCCGCGCGACTTCCACTACATGCGCCGCGTCGCCGAGGATCGCGGCCTTGACGTCACCATCACCGACGTTTCGGAAAACTTCGTCACCATCGGCATCTGGGGGCCGAACGCCCGCACCACCTTGCAGAAGGTGGCCGAAGACCCCGACGGCCTGTCGGTCGAAAACTTCCCCTTCGCCGCCATCAAGCCGATCCGCATCGCCCGCAGGGACGTCACCGCCTTCCGCATCTCCTATGTCGGCGAGCAGGGCTGGGAGCTTCACATGCGCTACGAGGACGGGCTTGCCGTCTGGGACGCGCTGCGCTCCACCGGCGTCATGCCCTTCGGCGTCGAGACTTACGCCAACTCGCGCCGCATGGAAAAGAGCCTGCGTCTCCAGAACGCCGACCTTCTGACCCAGTACAACCTCATCGAGGCCGACCTTGCCCGTCCCAAGGTCAAGGAGGCCGATTTCCGCGGCAAGGCGAAGCATCTGGAATACAAGGCGCGTGCGCACCAGCCCGCCATGCTGTGCACGCTGGTCTTCACCGACAATGTCGATGCCGCCGGCGTCGCGCGTTATCCGGTCGGCTCCATGCCGGTGATCGACCCTGAGACGGGCGAGACGCTGGTGGACGAACTGGGCCGTCGCTCCTACACCACCTCCGTCGCCTATGGCCCGACGCTCGGCAGGAACATCGCTCTCGCCTACCTGCCTCACGCCTACGCGCAGGAAGGCCGCGCGCTCCAGGTAGAATATTTCAGCCAGACCTTCCCCGTCGAAGTCGCCGCCGTCGGCTACCGGCCCCTCTACGACCCGGAGAACCTGAAACCGCGCAGCTGACGCACCATTGCACCTGCGGCCCTCATCCTGAGCTTGTCGAAGGACGCACCGCGTTCCCGAAATCGTGATTGGAAAAGGCCCGGTTTGCGCCGGGCCTCGCTTTTCAAGCGTGGCATTTCCCGTAACCTTGCGTCATGTCACGTGCTCCGCAACCAAGGCTTGCGTTGCAGGCCGCCCTGGTGCTGGCGATGGCTGGCGCCGTGCCCACGGCGGCAACCGCCGAGGTGGTCGATGTCGAGCTGATCCTCGCGGTCGACGTGTCGCTTTCCATGTCTCCGGGCGAGCTTGCCATCCAGCGCGACGGCTATGCCGCGGCTCTCACCCACGAGCAGGTCATCCGCGCCATACAGGATGGCGTCCACGGCAGGATCGCGCTCGCCTATGTCGAGTGGGCCGGCGCGACGGTGCAGCACATCGTGGTGCCGTGGACCATCATCACCAATCTGCAGGAAGCCGAGGCGGTGGCAGAGCAGCTCACCCTTCATCCGCCCAACAGCGCGCGCCGAACCTCCATTTCCGGCGCGCTCGCCTTTGCCGGCGACATGTTCGCCGAAAGTCCCCATCGCGGCCTCAAGCGCGTGGTCGACATTTCCGGCGACGGGCCCAACAACCAGGGCGGGCTCGTGTCGCCGGCGCGCGACGCGCTGGTGGAGCAGGGCATCACCATCAACGGCCTGCCGCTGATGACCAGCGGCGGCTTTTCCAGCGTCTACGATCTCGCCAATCTCGATCTCTACTACCAGCATTGCGTCATCGGCGGGCCGGGCGCTTTCATGATTCCGGTCAACGACTGGACCCAGTTTCCCGAGGCCGTGCGCCGCAAGCTGGTGCTGGAGCTTGCCGGCGGCCCGCAGCCGCAGGATTTGCGGCAGGGCATGCCCGTCCACCTCGCGCAGGCGCGCGACGATGCCGATTGCGAGATCGGCGAGAAGATGTGGCGCGACCGCTCGTGGATGTGGGACAACCGCTGACCTGACCACCCGCGTCACCCCCGATCCCGCCTTACCTTGACAAATCGCGCCTCCCATGCGCTTTTCCGCGCGAATTTCAGGGTCGCCGCGCGCGCCCGCTTTTAAGCCTCGCACAATCGAAAGACTTCCCCATGCATCGTTACCGCAGCCACACCTGCGCACAGTTGAGAAAGGCCGATGTCGGCCAGTCCGTCCGGCTTTCGGGCTGGGTTCATCGCGTGCGCGACCATGGCGGCCTGCTGTTCATCGACCTTCGCGACCATTACGGCCTGACGCAGATCGTCGCCGATCCCGATTCGCCCTGCTTCAAGACGGCCGAGACCGTGCGCGGCGAGTGGGTCCTCCGCGTCGACGGCGAGGTCAAGGCGCGCACCGCCGAGACCGTCAACGCCAACCTGCCCACCGGCGAGATCGAGATTTTCGCGAAGGACATGGAAGTGCTCTCCTCGGCCAGGGAGCTGCCGCTGCCGGTCTTCGGCGAGCCGGACTACCCGGAAGACATCCGCCTTAAATACCGCTTCCTCGACCTGCGGCGCGACACGCTCCACCGCAACATCCTCCAGCGCACCAAGATCATCGCCGAGATGCGCAAACGCATGGCCGATGTCGGTTTCACCGAATATTCGACGCCGATCCTGACGGCTTCCTCGCCGGAAGGCGCGCGCGACTTCCTGGTGCCGTCGCGCATCCATCAGGGCAAGTTCTACGCGCTGCCGCAGGCGCCGCAGATCTACAAGCAGCTCATCATGGTCTCGGGCTTCGACCGCTATTTCCAGATCGCGCCCTGCTTCCGCGACGAGGACCCGCGCGCCGACCGCCTGCCGGGTGAGTTCTACCAGCTCGACCTCGAGATGAGCTTCGTGGAGCAGGAAGACGTGCTCTCCACCATGGAGCCGGTCCTGCGCGGCGTGTTCGAGACGTTCGCGGCCGGCAAGCCGGTGACGCAGAAATTCCCGCGCATCGCCTACGACGAAGCCATGCGCAAATACGGCTCCGACAAGCCGGACCTGCGCAACCCCATCGTCATGGAAGCCGTGTCGGAGCATTTCGCCGGTTCCGGCTTCAAGGTGTTCGCCAACATTCTCGCCAATGACCCGAAAGCCGAAGTCTGGGCGATTCCGGCAAAGACCGGCGGCAGCCGCGCATTCTGCGACCGCATGAACTCATGGGCGCAGGGCGAGGGTCAGCCGGGCCTCGGTTACATCTTCTGGCGCAAGGAAGGCGACAAGCTCGAGGGCGCCGGTCCCATCGCCAAGAACATTGGCGAGGAGCGCACCGAAGCCGTTCGTCAGCAGCTCGGTCTTGAAGACGGCGACGCCTGTTTCTTCGTCGCCGGCGACCCGAAGAAGTTCGTCTCGTTCGCAGGTGCTGCTCGCACCCGCGCCGGCGAGGAGCTGAACCTCGTCGACCGCGACCGCTTCGAACTGTGCTGGATCGTCGATTTCCCGTTCTTCGAGTGGAACGAGGACGAGAAGAAGATCGACTTCGCCCACAACCCGTTCTCGATGCCGCAGGGTGGCATGGAAGGTTTGCAGGGCGACGATCCGCTGGCGCTCAAGGCGTTCCAGTATGACATGGTCTGCAACGGCTTCGAGATCGCATCGGGCGGCATCCGCAACCATCTGCCCGAAACCATGGTCAAGGCTTTCGAGATGGTCGGCCTGTCGCGCGAGACGGTCGAGGAGCGCTTCGGCGGCCTCTACCGCGCCTTCCAGTATGGCGCCCCGCCGCATGGGGGCATGGCCGCCGGCATCGACCGCATCGTGATGTTGCTCGTGGGCGCAAAGAACCTGCGCGAGATCACCATGTTCCCGATGAACCAGCAGGCGCAGGATTTGCTGATGAACGCGCCGTCCGAGGCGACGCCCCAGCAGCTTCGCGAGCTTGGCCTGCGCGTCAATCCGCCAAAGAAGGACTGAGCGTCCGGCTTCGCAACCCGCCACGGCCCGCCCGCCGTGGCACTTGCCATTTTCGTCTGCTTTGCATCACATAGCGGTGGCGAAAATGGCTGAGGGGTCGGGCGGTGCGGATCGTCCATCTGCGTAGCGCGGATTATGCTCGACGTTCTGGCGGGTGGGTCTACAACACCCGGCTGGCGGCCGCCCTTGCCGCGCAGGCGGACACCTTCACCGAGATCGTCGTGCCTGTTGCCTTCCCCTCGATCGGGGAACAGGACGCCGCACGGCTGGCGGCCGGGTTCGCGGCCCTTCCGCCCGACTCGATCCTGGTCAGCGACCATCTTCACGTCGCGCAGCTCATCCCCCAACTCGCCGACCGGCAGTTTTCGCTGGCCGCCATCTTCCATCACTCGACCACCATCGAGGATGAGGCCAATGGCGTGCATCCCGACGCGGAGGAGGAGCGGCGGTGTCTGGCGATGTGCGATGCCGTCATCGTCACGTCCGACGAAACGGCGGCCTATGCCGTCGGTCACCACGGCGTCGCGCCGTCTCGCCTCGTTCTGGCCGCGCCCGGCAACGACATCGTGCCTCGCGCATCCGGCCCTTCAGCTAAGTCGCGGCGCATCCTCACGGTAGGCGCGGCGGTCGCGCGCAAGCGCTATCCCTATCTGGTCGAGGTCGCCTCTCGCCTCCGCTCGGCAGACTGGCACTGGACCATCGTCGGCGATCTCGAACGCGATCCCGACCATGTCGCAGCCCTTCGCAGCGTCATCGACGGTGCGGGCCTCGCCGCCCGCATCCACCTCGCGGGCGCGATCGAGGACGGCGCGTTGGCGGATGAGTGGAACCGCAGCGGCCTCTACGTCGCCGCGTCGCTCTACGAAGGCTACGGCATGGCGGTGTCCGAAGCGCTGCGTCATGGCGTGCCGGTGGTCACCACCGCGTCGGGCGCCGTGGCCGGCTGGGCGGGAGAGGCGGTCATGCTCGCGCCCGACGACGACGCGGCGGCCTTCGCTCGTATCATCGACGGCGTGCTCGACGACGGGGCAGGGCAGGGCCGTCTCAGCGACCTCGCCTTCGCCTTCGGCTCGTCCCTGCCTGGCTGGGATGCCACCTTCGCCGACATCGCCCCGCGTATCGCGACCGCCTGTCTGGGCCCGGAAGTAGAGGCGGCTGCCTGAATATTCCGCCTCAGCTTTGACGCGATGCCGCGCATCTGCTCGTACAATTCCGATTGCCGATTGCCGATCCCATGCCTGCTCGCTCATACTGTGCCATGACAAACCGTCCCGCCCGCATTCTCGTCACAGGTTTTTCCGTCTTTCCGGGCGCGCCGGTTAACCCCACCGAAGCGCTGGCGGGCATCCTGAGGGACGACCCGCCGCAAGGCGAGGGGATCGAGGCGTTCCGCGCCGAGGTTCTGGCGGTCGAATACGAGACCATCGCCGGCAGGCTCTCCGCCATCGGTCGAGAGTTCATGCCCGACATCGCGATCCATTTCGGCCTTGCACGCGAATGCGCGGGCTTCCGGCTGGAGCGGGTTGCGCGAAACAGCCACGCCCATGCCCGGCCCGACCAGTCGGGCGCCATGCCTGTCGCCGCGCAGGTCTGTGCCGGCCCCGAGACGCTGCCTTCCACCCTGCCGCTGGACCGCATAGCCGACGGGCTCCGTAAGGCGGGCCTGCCCGTCGAGTGGTCCGACGATGCGGGCGGTTATCTCTGCAACACGGTGTTCACGCTGTCGGCCGCCCATGCGTGCGACGGGCTGCGGCCGCTGATGACGGGCTTCATCCACGTCCCGCCGCTGAAGGAGGCTGAACCGGACAACGCTACCGCCATGGGCATCGACGATCTGGTCGCCGGCGCCCGCATCGCCATCGGCGCCTGTGCGGCGGCATGGGCCGAGAGCGGCCAAGAAGAAAGCCCGGCTGAGCCGGGCTTTCTGTGAGGGGATCAGTCGTTCGCCGAAATCGTGACGCCCAGCGTCTTGATGAGCCCCTGCGGCGCGCTCATCGCCTCTGCCGCGATCAGCGCGAGCGGCACGTCCTGCGAGGGCGCGGCCACGATGCGGATGCTCTGCGGGTCGTCGAGGAAGCTCGACACCGCGCGCGTGGCGCTTGCCGTGAAGTCCGGATCGCCCAGTTGCGCCAGCGCGAAGGGCAG
This sequence comes from Neoaquamicrobium microcysteis, assembly GCF_008180155.1. Lineage (GTDB taxonomy): Bacteria > Pseudomonadota > Alphaproteobacteria > Rhizobiales > Rhizobiaceae > Aerobium > Aerobium microcysteis. The sequence goes on from NZ_VSZS01000061.1 coordinate 255,358, forward strand.
GATCGCCTTCGCCTGGCTGGCGATGGTGGCCGGCGACGCGCCCTGCTGGCCGGCGAGGAACTCCAGCACCCGGCCGGTGAGCGAATCGTCGTCGAACGCGATCTCCGCGCGGTTGAACGAAAGCTGCTGCATCAGGCCCAGCATGGCCAACCCCTGCACCGAGCTGTCCGCATCCGGGTTTTCCGCCATCTGCTCCTGCAGCGCGCGCAGCGACGCGATGAACTCGGTCGTGTAGCCCGCCATGTTCATCGAGATGCCGAGCGTGCCCAGATCGTCGATGGTGAAGTCGTTCTGCGTCAGCATCAGCGCGCCGTCGGCCGGGTTCCAGCTACCCGCCATCGCCATCGAGCCCTCGAGCTGTTCGTAGCCCAGCGCCTGGATGACGGCCTTCTGCTGCGCGTCCTCGATGAAGGACAGGTCGAGCGTGAAGTTCTCGACCGAGCCGGTGAAGTCCATCGCCGCGCCGGTGTTCGGCGGCGTCAGCTCGACGGCGGCGGCCGTCAGCGTGAAGATTTCCGTGCCGTCCACCGTCGCGGTCATGCTGTCGACGCTCGCATTGTCGTAGTAGAGCGAGCCGCCATAGCCGTCGACATGCGCCTCGTCGGGCAGGATCACGCCCGACATCGACATGCCTTCCATGGTGAACGAGCCCCGGTCGTCGGCGGCCTCGAAATCCTCGAAATCGATCTGCTCGACCCGGAAGCCTTCGTCGAACTGCGAGATGCCCGTCATTTCGATCGTGCCGATGGGAAACGATTCGTCCTGTCCCGCGAGCGTCGCGCGCACGCCGTTGAGCGTGGCGTCGTCGCCGCTCGCGTCCACGCTGTCCCACTCGATCGTGAAGCCCTGCACCACCATCAGCGCCTTGAAGCGCTCGGCGGCTTCCTCGGCGGTCTGCGCCAGCGCGCCCGATAGCGGCATGGCGGTCAGCGCCGCGCAGGCTGCAAACAGTCGAAAGTGCTTTTGAATCACATGCATGTAACGTTCCTTGGACATTGCGTTGCTTGCCCGGCCTTTAATTCAGTTCAATCGGGATCAAGTTCGAAATATGACTTCGCGGCATGTTGGGTTTATTTCAACGCGAACGCAAACGGAAGTCACGCCACGGTTATCCGGCCGTAAACGCCGCGTCGCATCGCCGCCCGCGCTCCGATTGCGGCTTGCCCCGAATCACCGGCTCCATTAACCCGAATCCATGGGAAAAGAGCTTGTTCCGCCCGGCTCCGGCGGGGGTGACCACATAGAGCCGGTCGATCTGCGCAAGGCGCTCGAGGAGCGCTACCTCGCCTATGCGCTGTCGACCATCATGCACCGCGCGCTGCCGGATGTGCGCGACGGGCTGAAGCCCGTGCACCGGCGCATCATGCACGCCATGCGGCTGCTGCGGCTCAACCCCGAGCAGGGCTTCGCCAAGTGCGCCCGCATCGTCGGCGAGGTGATGGGCAAATTCCACCCGCACGGCGACCAGTCGATCTACGACGCGCTGGTGCGCCTGGCGCAGTCCTTCTCCGTTCGCTATCCGCTGGTCGACGGGCAGGGCAATTTCGGCAACATCGACGGCGATAATGCGGCCGCCATGCGCTACACCGAAGCGCGCATGACCGAGGTGGCCACGGCCCTTCTGGAAGGCATCACCGAGGACGCGGTCGACTTCCGCCTCACCTACAACGAGGAGGACGAGGAACCCGTCGTCCTGCCGGGCGCGTTCCCCAACCTTCTGGCCAACGGCTCGTCGGGCATCGCGGTCGGCATGGCCACCTCCATCCCGCCGCACAACGCCGCCGAGCTGTGCAAGGCCGCCCTGCATCTCATCGACAACCCGGCCGCCGAGGTCGAGGATCTGATGACCCGCGAGCCGGCGGAAGACCCCGACGAGAACATGGTGCGCGGGCCGGATTTCCCCACCGGCGGCATCGTGGTCGACAGTTTCGACGCCATCCTCGAAGCCTACAAGACAGGCCGCGGCTCGTTCCGCGTGCGCTCGCGCTGGCATCAGGAGGATCAGGGCAGGGGCGTCTGGCAGATCGTCGTCACCGAGATCCCCTACGGCGTGCAGAAATCGCGCCTCATCGAGAAGATCGCCGAGCTGCTTCTGGCCCGCCGCCTGCCGCTGCTCGACGACGTGCGCGACGAGAGCGCGGAGGACATCCGCCTCGTGCTGGTGCCCAAGAGCCGCACCGTCGACCCCGCGATCCTGATGGAATCGCTGTTCAAGCTCACCGAGCTCGAAAGCCGCTTCCCGCTCAACATGAACGTGCTGTCGCGCGGCAAGGTGCCCGGCGTCATGTCGCTCAGGCAGGTGCTGCAGGAGTGGCTGGAGCACCGCAAGGAGGTGCTTGTGCGCCGCTCGCGCCATCGGCTGGCCGAGATCATGCGCCGGCTGGAGGTGCTCGGCGGCTACCTCGTCGCCTATCTCAACATCGACGAGGTCATCCGCATCATCCGCGAGGAGGACGAGCCCAAGCCCGTGATGATGGCGCGCTGGGACCTGACCGACCTTCAGGCCGAATCGATCCTCAACATGCGCCTGCGCGCCTTGCGCAAGCTTGAGGAGTTCGAGATCCGCAAGGAGTTCGACGCGCTCACCGCCGAGAAGGCCGGGATCGACGCGCTTCTGGCCTCCGATGCGAAGCAGTGGAAGACCATCCGCTGGGAGGTCGAGAAGCAGCGCGACAAGTTCGGCTCGCATACCGAGCTTGGTCGCCGCCGCACCCAGTTCGCCGACGCGCCCGACCACGACGAGGAGCACATCGCCCAAGCGATGATCGAGCGCGAGCCCGTCACCGTCATCGTGTCGGAAAAGGGCTGGCTGCGCGCCATGAAGGGCCATCTGGCCGATTTCGAGGGCCTCACCTTCAAGGAGGGCGACAAGCTCAAGCTCGCCTTCCGCGCGCAGACCACCGACAAGATCCTCGTCTTCACCACGGGCGGCAAGTTCTACACCATCGGCGCCGACCGCCTGCCCGGCGGGCGCGGCCATGGCGAGCCGATCCGCATCATGGTCGATATGGAAAACGACCAGGACATAGTCACCGCCTTCGTGCACGAGCCCGGCCGCAAGCTGCTTCTGGCCTCTCATCAGGGCAACGGCTTCGTCGTGCCCGAAAGCGAGGTCGTCGCCAACACCCGCAAGGGCAAGCAGGTGATGAACGTCAAGTCGCCCGACGAGGCCAAGCTCTGCGTCCCCGTCGCCGGCGACCACGTCGCCATCGTCGGCGAGAACCGCAAGCTGCTGGTCTTCCCGCTGGCAGACGTGCCCGAACTCACCCGCGGCAAGGGCGTGCGCCTGCAGAAATACAAGGACGGCGGCGTCTCGGACGTCAAACCCTTCGCGATCGAAACCGGATTGTTATGGACCGACTCCGCCGACCGCACCTTCACCAAGACGAAGGACGAACTGACCGAATGGCTCGGCGCACGCGCGAGCGCCGGACGGATGGTGCCGAAGGGGTTCCCGAGATCGGGGCGGTTTTAGAACGGAAACGGCGGGATTGGCTATTTGTCCGAGCTGTGCATCGGCTGTTTAGGGGCCTAGACGAGACTTGCTGCGTTACTGCAATGAGGCGGTTGTGCGGACAAGGGGCATTCGGAAATCGAAAAGACATGGCCGCTCATCAATGCCGTCTTGGCGACGAAAGCGATCGTCGCAGTCGGCGATCTATTAGATGCGCGAATTATACTTCGCTAGACCGCTTTTCATTACAGGGGTTTGTGAATTGATATATGATTTGCACCGTAAAGGCGGCCATGAAACTCAAGTGCATAGCGATCCGTCATGCCGGCGATAAAGTCACATATCGCACGCATTCGTCGCAGTTCTGTCCCGCCAAAGCACATTGCTTTGAAGTCATCCGGCAATAGGCGTGCCCCATCAGGGGCCTTTAGGGCGTTAAATATTCCTTTTATTATATCCTTTCCCCTATATTCGACAACTTGAAGGCGAGGAGATTTAATTATCGCGCTGTAAGTAATGTTTTTTAGAACTTCGACATGTAAGAAGGCGGGAAATTTTAATCGCACATTGTGCAATTGGGGGAAGTCGTTATGCTCGATGACCTCAAGATTTGTTAAAAACGTCTGAACAAGCTGGGATGTGAATTGCACACGTTGGTATCCGTCACTTGCAAGCTTGCGAGATAAGGCCTGCACTTCTGCCGCCACAAGCATCTTCTTTGTGCTCCAACTGGTTTCTCTCCCGCGAACTAGTTTCTTTGTGTTTTCATCGACCCCAAAAAGAATGTCCTCAAAAACGTGAAACAATATACGTTTAACAAGGTCTGCATCTATTAGATCGTCTATTTCAATGTCGGGGTACTGATCGCGCGATCGTCGTGCGATGGTTTTTGCAACTTCCTCATACACCTCGTCGTCGAGGGCAAAAAGTCCCATGGGCGTCAACAAACCAGCCTTGAAGTTGTCTTCAAGGTCGTACGTTGAGTACGCTATATCATCGGCTATATCCATAATCGAACATTCGATTGTCTTGAATTTTCCGATGAAAGAGTTTGTGCCAAGTACCTTCTGCTTTATGTCGTTTACTAAGTTTATGTCTTCTCTATAGTAACCCTTGACGATTGACCCAGGTTTTTCTCGATCTGCGTCGCGTTCTGGTATCGGTTTGTCGTACTTCAGGAGCGCTGCCATACTTCGATAGGTCAAGTTTAGTCCGCAGCGAAGATCGTCGCCGTTTGCATCAAATGGCTTGAGGGTTCCATCAACTTGTCGGAGTGTGCTCTTTTTCTCAAGTCGAGCGACAATACGCAAACTTTGCGCATTGCCTTCAAACCCACCATAACACCGCATGCTTTCGTCGAGAGCTTCTTCGCCATTGTGCCCGAATGGCGGGTGACCTAAATCATGAGCCAATCCTGCAAATTCGACGATATCGGGCTCGATTTTTGCATCTTTCGATTTGAATGCAGACTCTGTGGCATTCAAACTGGCCTGCCTCCTGAAAAGTGGTCCTCCCTGAAGTAGGCTATTTGGCCGATAGAGAGGACGTTGGAATGCCCCAGAAGAAGCACAAGCCCGAAGAGATCGTCGCGAAGC
>NZ_VSZS01000062.1 GCF_008180155.1 Neoaquamicrobium microcysteis
CTGCGCACCTGGCGCGGCTTGCCGTGCGCGCATTCCAAGAGGTCGCGGTCCCACCCGCCCAGATCGGCCGCCGCCTCGTAGGTCGAGACGAGGAAGGCCAGCAAGGCTTCGCGCCGGGCGAGCCAGTGCCAGACCAGGATGGCGGCCGGGTTCTTCGCATCGACCTGGTGTACCAAAGCCTGGAGCACGCCACGCGGGATCGGCACCTGACGCTCGGCCCCCCATCTGGGCAAAGCGGATGGCAAGCCCGATCGCAGTGGCGGCATCGTCCAGCGGCTGCGCATGGGTCTCCCGTGGCGCGTCACGGCGCGCGAGGTCGAGGGTCATTGATGAAAGTGATCTGGAAGCTGGGACGTCGCACCGATCAGGGGCCGCCGCCGCGCGCAAAGCCGACGACGATGGGTCGCCGCTCGGTGCGATGGGGCGCCGTGACGCCTTGCCGCTGCGTGCGCGACCTGCTCATCGCGATGCTGGCGCCGCCGTCCTGATCATCGTCCTCGTCCAGCGCCGCCGAACCGTCGCCCTCGTGTTCGTCATCGCTCGGTCCGATATCGTTGGCGAACACAGATCCCGGACCGTCCTCGCTGGCGCTGATCGCCCGCAGGCACGCGGCGCGAACCTCCGCCTGAACCCGTTGGGCAAACTTTGCCCGAAGCGCCAGCATTGCCTCTCCGGCATCCGGCACGCCGATCAGGTCGCCGACCTCATCCAGTGTGAAGACGCCGCTCTTCTGGTCGCGCCGCTCGCTCGAGCCGTCGATGATGGCGACATCCACCCGGGAGACGCCCGCCACCCGTCCCTCGATGTGCAGCCAGTCTCCGGCAATGAGAGCTGTTGCCATCATGCGCCTGCGCAGCGCATTCAGACGTCGCTCGGCATAGGAGGCGAGCGAGCGCTTAACGTCGAACAGCAGGGCCAGGTGCCGGTCACGATCGACGAGGAAGAGGTCGGGAATGTAGCTTGTCGCGTGGTGCACTTCCGAACGCAGCCGCAGTCCCTCCAGCCCAACCCAGTCGTTGCGCTTCAACAGTTCGACTGCCGCAGGAACGATCGGCAGCGCCGTCTCCGGCGGCATCAACACCAGCGCAGGGTTCTCGCCGGCGAGGCGCGATAAACCCCATTCGAGCAGCTTGCCTTCATGATAGGTGACGGCACGCACGGTGGAGTTGAGTTCGGCGAAGGGGCCAAAGACCGGATCGGCGCGAGCGCCCGCCGCCTTGATCGCGGCAATGGCACGATCGATCAGGACGTCGAAGTCGGCATCGCGCCGGGCGGCAGGCGTGTCCGCCTGGCCGACTGCGGACCGGACTGAGTGGCTGCCGGTGATACCAGTCGGTGCGGTGGCGGCAGACCTGCGGATGTCAGCGGTCGACCGCCGACCGGCGGCGGTGTGATAGGTCATGGAGTGATCTCCAGATGATGCTGGTGGCGACTGCCGATCAGGCGGCGCCGGACGTGCTCAGGCCGTGGCGCGAAGGCTGATCAACACACGCACCTCGTCTGCCAGATTCTGGGCGGCCGCATCCTCGGCGGCGACGTGTGCCGCCCGGCAGATGCAGTGGCGATGATGGTCGGCGAGCTGCCGTTCGGCCGAACGTGCGCGCTGCTCTGCTGCATCAAAGGCGAGCATCAGTGCGGCGACTGCCAAGAGCTGTCCGGCCGGGAGATCGGCCAGTTCCAGCATGGCATCGACATCAGCATGCCTGCCAGCAAGCTGGGGGCTCTTGCCGACGACGGCTTCATTCCAGAGGGAGTTGCGGGTAACGGTATCCATAGCCCAAGACCTCTATCCAGGTTGCGGGTCAGGCCTTCGTCGATGTTAGCGCATTGGCGGAGGCCGTCCAAAACGCCGGGACCGTCCCGACGCCGAAAACACCCTGGCAGGATCCGCGGGCGATCGGAGCCCGCAAAATGAACGAGTTGGAATCTTTGCGATCGATTGGTTAACGGGCGGCGGACTGGCGGGACGCGCTTCCGGTCCTTATGCGTCCTCGTCGTCTACCAGACCAGCCGCAACAAGCTCGGCATGCGGGGCGCGCTGTCGGAGCAGGCTCCAGCCCTTCTCATAGCGTGCCTGAAGTTCGAACCAGACTTCGGCCGTCTGTTGCCGCTGGAAACCGATGGACTCCAGCCTGCGCGCGGCACGCCTTTGGATCTCAAGCAGTTCGGGATGGCGACCCTGGCGAAGATAGGTGGTCATGGCGATGTCGAGCACGGCGCGCGCCAGGTTCTCGTTGGTCGGTGGCTGCTCCGTCTTCTTGCGGGCGCGATAGGCGCGCTGGCGCAACCGCTGCTTCTCCAGTCGGTTCGGATCTCTGGCCATGCTGGTCTCCAAGGCATCGATGTTCACGACGCAGGATTTGCTGGGGTGGGGTGAGAAGCGACGCCCGGGCCGTTGGGCCCGGGCGTCTTGCTCGCGACTAGGCGTCAGCGTTGCCGTCGACCGCAGCGTCGTTGGCGGCGGTTGCCCCCTTCGCAGCTGCCCTGGCTTCGCGCAGGGCCTGCTTCTCGGCCTTGGCCTTGTCGCGCTTGGCCTTCTCGCGGGCCTTCTTTGCGTCCGCCTTCGCGCGCTCCTTGGCCTGCTCGGCCTTGACGCGTTCGGCCTCGGCGGCCGCGGCGCGCTCCTCCAGCACCGCCTTGGCCTTCTCGGCCCGCTCGGTGCCGACCGCCCACTCCAGCTCGGGCAGGACCTTCTGCTCGAGCCAGGTGCCTACCTTCTCCGACTTCGGCCAGGACTGATCCGAGCCCATGTCGTAGAGCACCCGTTCCGTTCTCACCCAGCGGTTCTCTGCCACCGGGAGGACGTGGATGATCCCGGCTCCGTAAGGGTCACCCGGCACCTGCGCCGCGTAGACCAGCGACTTGAAAAGGCCGGATGCCAGGCGAGCGTCGTGCACCAGGCGCCCCTCGCGGTGTGGCTCGAGGAAGATGTGCACCGCGCGCAGCATCCTCACGACCGTCTCGAAGAAGACCTTGGATGCGTAGCCGGTCTTCTCGGCGACTGCTGCCCTGAGCCCCTCCGGTCCACCGTCATCGGGGACGACAGCGATCGGAACGGGCGTGCCCAGCATGGCTTTCACCCGCTTGACCGACAGCTTCCCCCCAGCCTCGGCTGCGACCAGCACCTCCTCGACCTTGTCGGTCTCGGCGGTCGCCATCACGTAGAGCGAACTCGCCGCGATGCCGAGCCGTGCCAGCCGGGCGCGGTGCTCGCGCAGGTTCCTGTGGACCCTTGCGAGGTTCTCCGCTCCGGTGCGGCAGATCCCGAAGGCTCCCTTCACCAGCTTGCCGAAGGTCTTCTGGTCCGGTGCGATCTGATGCACCGCATCCATCACCGCGCCGCACTCGAAGACGTGCTCCGTCGAGCGGCGCCCGAGCTCGGTGTAGGCGAGGCGTAGCGCCTCGACCGCCTGAGCTTCGTCTTCCGACAGACCATAGGCGGCGTAATCCGGCGCGGCCGCGGCCGCGGCCTCGTCCCTGGCAGCGCTCGACTTCAGCTTCGCCTTGCGGCTCTGCTTCTTCGCCACCACATCGCCCATGGCCGCGGCCACGGCCTCGGTCGCCGGATCTGCTCCGGCTTCGGTGGTCGCAGCGGCCCCCACTTCGGGCGCCGCTTCCGGGGGCGTTCCAGCCTCGGCTTCCGCCTGGACTTCGGGCGACTGGGCGTCGCCCGTCACATCGGCGTCGCCCGTGACCTCCGTGACGCTCTTCGTGGTTGCGTTCTCGATCGCCTCGACGTCCGTCGCGGTCTCGACTTCGTTCTGCTCGTTCTTCTTCGCCATCGCGATATCCTTTCAGCTGGCGTTAGACACAGGCACCGACCGTCCCGTCAGGGCGGCCACCCGGGAACCCCCGGGCATATGCGGTCACCATCAGCTTGAGGTTGGAGGACATGGCCCGGCAGCGTGTGTGCTGCAGCCGGGTCGGCGAGTGGACGCGCCGGAGCATCGACCGGGTAGACTGCAACGCGCAGCCAGCCCGGGTCCGACGACCGGAACGACATGGGTTGACGGCTCCGCACGGGACGAGCGGAGGGGTGAAGCGTGTTCAAGGTGAACACTCCCTGTGTGCGGCACAAAGGGCCGCGACCGACGGAGCCCTCAGACGAACAGTCCGAGAGGCGATGGGTCGCCGAAGAACCCGTCCGCACCCGCAAGGGCACGGCGTTCGGCAGTCAGTGGCAAGGAGCCCGATCCGTCGGGCGACGACGGAGGGGCTTAGCCGAGCCGGGCTATTCGCTTGTTGGGGTTCAAGGCACTGCCTCCGTGGCAGGCTGCTCGGGTGGATCCCGGCAGCGCGGACCGGTCGTATAGATGAAGAGATCGCGCCGCGCAACAGGAAAATGACAGAAAGTGTAGTGTAATCAGTTAGTTAAATTGCGATCGTCCGCGGTTGCAATCCGTTTACGATAAGCCGTCGGCCGCGCGTGATGCATGTTGAAGCATCCTGACGTGCCCGCACCTCATCTCGATTTGCGCTATCTCGATACAGGATCAGGTGCGGGCGATTCAGACCTCATTGCCCGCGTTGCAAAACTGCCCGGCCGCGATTCACAACACTGGAAATCCGTTACGGCCATCGCGCCATCCGGAGGCTGAAGCATCTCGACGTGCTCGCACGTCGGATCGAAGCAAAACAATTTGTGGTCATCCGATTCAAAAGTCTGAGCAGGCGATTCTGAAGTCCGAGCAACCGATTCAGAACTCACCGCCCGCGATCCAATGATCGGGGCAAACGATTCGGAAATGCGGATGCGCGATTCAAGCTGGCGGAAGGCCAGTCGGCAAACGGCGTTTGTTCATTGCGAGCCGAGGGCGACCATGGCCGCAGGGTTGATGACGGACAGGGAGGCCACGATGCCAGGGCGCAAGAGACAGGGCCGCGAGGAACGGCTGCGCAAGCAACGGGAATATCAGCGCGCCTACAACAGGCGCATCGCTAGAACGCGCGCGCCGGACCGCGACGCGATCGCGCGCGAGCTGCTCCACTACGCGATCACCGAGAACCTCCGGCTGGGACGCGAAGAGGAGATGTGGACGCTGGCGGCGTCGGTCATCGAGCGGCTGGTCGCCCGTGGATATGATCGCGCCGCCACTGAGGAGACCTTCTCGGCCATCGTAGACCGCTACGAGGCGGGCTGGACATTCCAGCGCAGGCTTCTTCCCGGCGGCGACGGGGACGAGGTGGCCGAAGGCGACGCTGGCCGCGGCGGCTGAGGCGGCGAGTGGCTCGGCTACGGCCGCCATCGGGCAGCATGGGCATAGGTCTCGTGGCCGGACCTGCCTGGCGTCGTTCCATGACCGAGGGCTGCCACTCCATCAGGACGCGGTGCCATTGTCCTCGGGGCGGGTGTCCTGCACCCTTGGGAAGGGCCCCGTGCAAACCCTGTTATCACCAACCTGTTCGTATTCCCCCCATAACTCCACCAAACGCTGTTTGAAGGGCAGGCGATTCATATCTCTGGAAACGCGATTCATCTTTCCAGCGTTGGACGCGGGGCACCGTCCCGTGGAACATGATGTCCCCGCACCAATTGCTGCCGACTATGCCCGACGACGACACGATGCTGATCACCGGCCCCGACAACGCCCTTGCCACCATCCTGCTCGCCCATGGCGCAGGCGCGCCAATGGACTCAGCCGGGATGACCGGCATCTCGGAGGTGCTGGCGGGAGCCGGCTTCCGGGTTGTCCGTTTTGAGTTCGGCTACATGGCCGCGCGCCGCTCCGGCCAGCGCAAGCCGCCGCCAAAAGCCGAGCTGCTGCAGGACGAGTATCGTCAGACCGTAGATACGCTCGCCGCTTCCGGCCCGTTGATCATCGGCGGCAAGTCCATGGGCGGGCGGGTCGCCTCGATGGTGGCGGATGAGCTTCACGCCGACGGCCGCATTGCCGGCCTGCTTTGCCTTGGATATCCGTTCCATCCGCCAGCCAAGCCGCAGCAGTTGCGCACCGCGCATCTGGAGGCCCTGCGGACACCGACCCTTATCTGCCAGGGGACCCGCGATCCGTTTGGCACGCGCGACGAGGTCGCCAGCTTCAGCCTCTCGCCCTCGATCGAGATCCTCTGGCTCGAGGATGGCGATCATGACCTCAAGCCTCGTAAGTCGATCTCCGGCTTCACCGCCGCCGATCATCTGGCCACCGTCGCTGACGCAACCCGGGACTGGGTCGCGCGCGTTCTGGCGCGATGAAGATCGCGACCTTCAACATCAACGGCGTCAACAAGCGGCTCGACAACCTCATCGCCTGGCTTGCCGAGGCCCAACCCGACATCGTCTGCCTGCAGGAACTGAAGGCAACGCAGGACGCCTTTCCGGAAGAGGCGATCAATGCAGCCGGCTATGACGCGGCCTGGGTGGGGCAGAAGAGCTGGAACGGCGTCGCCATCCTGTCGCGCATCGGCGAGCCAGTCGTCACCCGCCGCAGCCTTCCCTGCGATCCGGCTGATGAACAGGCCCGCTACATCGAAGCAGCAGTCGCGGGCGTCCTGGTCGCCTCGATCTATGCGCCGAACGGCAATCCGCAGCCCGGGGCAAAGTTTGCCTACAAGCTCGCCTGGCTGGAACGGTTGAGGACGCACGCCACCGCGCTGCGCAAGTCGGGTGCGCCGATCGTGCTCGCGGGCGACTACAATGTCGCGCCGACGGATCTCGACATCTACCCGACCTCATCGTGGGATGACGACGCACTCATCCACCCGGACAGCCGTGCGGCCTACCGCAGGCTCGTCGGCCGCAGTTGGACCGACGCGCTGCGCCACCTCCACCCAAAGGAACGCGTCTACACCTTCTGGCACTACAAGCGTATGCGCTGGCCACGTGACGCTGGTCTCAGGCTCGATCATCTGCTCCTGAGCAGCAACCTAACGGAACGGCTCGTCGAGGCCGACGTCGACCGTGACGTCCGCGGACGTGAAGGTGCCAGCGATCACGCTCCGGTGTGGGTCACCTTGAGGGACGGCTAAGCGGCCAACGTCGTCATCCTCCCATCATCGGATTGAACTCGACAAGGGCAACTAGGACGCCGCCTTTTTGGGTCGCCGTCCGCGCTTGTTGCCGAAGCGGTCGCCGCCCTTCTTGCCCGCCCATGGCGGTGGCTCCATCTTCTCAACCCAAGGAAGCAGCCTGATCGGCTTCGGTTCGAGGTGCCCGGTGATGACGGGATATCGGGAAATGATCAGCTGGATCAGTGAAAGGCCCGCCGGGTTGGTATACCGCGTCGCAGTTTCCGTCTCTCCAAGCCGCCCCGAAATGTCTTCGATCACGCCGTCGGAAACGCCCGCCTGCTTGAGCGTATTGGCAAAGCCATGTCGGAGCGCATGGATAGGACGCTGCCAGAGACCCCCCGGCATGCACTTCTTGGCGATCGGTACGAAGTCCTTGTAGAATCGGTCACCGGGGTCGCTCTTCTGCAGGTAGGGAGAGAAGAGTTCCGGAAACAGCATCTTGTGCCCGAGCTCCTTCAACCGCTCGACATACTCGATGAAATTGAGCCGCAGGAGTTCGTTCGGCACCGGCAGCAGCCGATGTGACTGGGCATTCTTGATGCGCCTGACCTCGCTCGCCTTGATCTGGATCGACCAGTGGCCATCGCTCTGCACGATCTCGTCGACCATGAGGCCGGCGAATTCCTTACGCCGGGAACCAAGGTAGGTGAATAGCATGGGGAGGTAGTAGCTGGCCGAATGGAAGACGTGGTCTCCTGCGACTTCCGGTTCCTCCACGCTTCTTCGACCCGTGAAGAACGGGATATCAAAGAGCGGCCGGATGTCCTCCGGCTTCGGCTTGACCTGTTGGAGCCTGATCTCGCCTTTTGGCGGCTTCTTGGGCCGCAACCCCTCGAAGGTCCATTCCGGAACCGTGAAGTGCGATGCGCGCAGATGCTTCAGGAAATGGTCGAGATTGCCGAGGTGTCGGCGGATTGTCGCACGCGAGAGTCCAAGTTCGATCTTCTCGCCCGATGCTGCTGCCTCGTCGGCGCGCCGTTTGCTCTCGGCTCGCAACGCAGCAGGCGAAAGCGCGCGCAGGCGCGGACTGCGACCGTAGAGGGGAAGGATGTGATTGAAGTGCTGGCGGAGCGCAGCGACATGTTCCTGCGTGATCTCGCCGGAATGCGCCACGCCATGCTCTTCCAGGATGCCGCGAAAGATGCCGACCAGTACCCGAACGTCCGACGCCGTGTCGTCTTCCCACTCGTTCTTCCTGTTCGAGATGAGGTTCTCCAACTCCGTGTCGAAATCCGTTAGAGGGAGATCTTTCCGAGCCGTCTTCGGCTGGAGTGGCTTGGCCTGAGGGATCGAGCGCTGGACGGTCACCGGCTCTGAAGGGACGACCGGGGGCTCCGGCCTAAGTTCTGGCTCGGCCGCCGATCGCGCCACGGGCTTTTCTTCAGACCAGAGAACGGCCGGGCGAGGAGGTGGCGACCCGGCGCTGGCGGCAACCGATCCACGTTCCGGCAGACGTTCTGCAGTGAGCTTCGGCTTTCTCGTGTCTGCGGCCGACGCTAGCAGCGTGTCCGCCCGCGCCCTGAAAATCTCCTCGATCGCAGCGTCCCGATGCAGCGGCGTGTCCTCGAGTTCGGCCTGTGCCATGCGGTGCAGAACGTCGCGAAGGAACGGGCTGCGCGTCACGCCCTTCCTGTCGGAATTGGTGATCTCACGTTCGGACCGATAGGTCGCTTCGATGAAGGGGAGGTCGTCTGCCTGCGCGCCTGCCTCGATCAGCGCCTCGCGCGTCTCGCTGCCCTCGGCGAAGGAAACATCCTCGCCTGACCCGAACGTGTGCAGGAGGCGGTAGGCCCAGCCGACCTGACGGTCTGCCTCCCGATGTTCGGGATCCCGCAGGGTACCCGTCCGTTTCGCCGCCAGGTCCAGCGCCTCGATTTCGGCGCGCATCGCCTCGGCCTCGAGCGCGAAGATTTTCGCGAGCTGTTCCTTTGTCGCCATCCTGGCCTTCGGCACCATTTCAAGTTCGAGCAGCATGGCGTTCAAGCGCCGTGCCACGAGCGAAGCCTTCTTACGGTCCGACAGCCTAAGGCTCAGTGAAAGCCTTGCATTTGTTCCGGTGCCTTTGAAGCCGACGGGGATGCGCGCCCGCCAGTAGAAGATCGGCCCCCTGAGGACGAGGTTTTCGACCTGATGCCTGCGCAGTCCCATCCGCCCCATGCTCCGTCGGCCCGGGAGCGGATGGACACCAGCTCTGGGCATCAGTTGTGGGCACCAGTTGCGGAAGGCCGATTCGACGCGAAGCGCATCGGCTCGAAAACCCAGAAAGTCCAATGATTTCAATGGTTTACTAAGAAGTCTGGCTGGGGAACCTGGATTCGAACCAGGACTAACGGAGTCAGAGTCCGTGGGTCTACCGTTAACCTATTCCCCAACGCATCGGCGGTTGTTCCCTCGAAGAAGAACCGGTCGCTTGGCTGCGCCGCCGAATTCGCCCGGATATAGCCGTGGATGGAGAATAGTCAACCCCTAACCGATACGCCGGGGTCGAGTTTGGCTGGGTGGCGTGGCGGGAGGAGGCGGGCGGGACTGCCTGCAAGCTCGTCGAGCAAAATTCGACGGCCGGCCTTGGTGTTTCCGCCGCGCGCTGGTACTCTGTCGCCAACAGAACGATGAGTGCGCCTGCTGCATCCGCCCCTTGCGGTTCGCGCGGCGCCGAAGGACAGCACGTGAAAGACCCCGATCGAGGCGCCGATGCGTCTGAAGGCGGGGCGTCCGGCGGCAAGAGCGGTGCATCGAGCACCGCGGAGCCGCGTCCCGGCCGAAACAGAGGCCGGACCAGCGGCGGGCCCGCGCAAGCGCGGGGTGGTCGCGACGCCCCCGGCGGCAATCCGCCGCAAAAGAAGCGCCGCAAGCGCAGGCGTGGCCGCAAGGTCTATGCTCGCGACGGCAAGCCGTCTGTCGAAAGCGCGCCATCAGCGGCGGCGGCTGGACCGGCGTCCGCACCGCAGGCCGGCCAGACCAGATCGACCCCCGTGGTCGAGCCGGCGTCGACTGCATCGCAGACGCCATCGATAGCTGTATCCGCGCAGCCGGGGCCAACTGGGCAGGGCGGCGTGCGGTCGCCGCGCGTGCCGGATTTGCCGGTCTATGCCGCACTCGACCTCGGCACCAACAATTGCCGGCTGCTCGTAGCCATTCCGCAAAGGCCAGGCCAGTTCCGGGTCATTGATGCCTTCTCGCGCATCGTGCGGCTGGGCGAGGGGCTCACCGGTTCGGGACGGCTGGGCGATGCGGCGATGGACCGTGCCGTGGAGGCTCTGAAGGTGTGCGCCGACAAGCTGCGGGTGCGTCAGGTGCGCAAGGCGCGCTTGATCGCGACCGAAGCGTGTCGGGCCGCCGACAACGGCACGGAGTTCATCGATCGCGTCGAGCGCGAAGCGGGGCTCAGGCTGGAGATCATCGACCGCAAGACCGAGGCCCGGCTCGCCGTTTCCGGCTGCGGTTCGCTGGTCGAGCGCGACACGCATGGCGTGGTGCTGTTCGACATCGGCGGCGGATCGTCCGAAATCGCGCTGATCGACGTGTCGCGCCATCGCACGCCACGGCTCGCCAATCACATCGTTTCGTGGACCTCGCTCCCCGTCGGCGTCGTGTCGCTGGCCGAGCGATTCGGCGGACGGCATGTGACGCGTGCGGTCTTCGACGCCATGGTGGCGGAGGTCGCGGGCATGCTCGACCGTTTTGAAGGGCGCACGCGGCTGTCGCATCTGGCAGCCGGCGAACGCTTCCACCTGCTTGGAACTTCCGGCACGGTCACCACGCTTGCCGGTGTGCATCTGGGGCTGGAGCGCTACGACCGCCGCCGCGTCGACGGGCTTTGGATGGACAACGCCAATGTCGATGCGATGATCGAAAAGCTGCTTGGCTGGGACTTCGACCAGCGGGTGGCCAATCCGTGCATCGGCGCCGACCGAGCCGACCTCGTGCTTGCCGGCTGCGCGATACTGGAGGCGATCCGCCTGCACTGGCCGTCGCAGAGGCTGCGGGTGGCCGATCGCGGCCTGCGCGAGGGCATGCTTTCGGAACTGATGGCCGATGACGGCGCATGGCGACGTAACCGGCGGCGAGGGGCATTCACGCGATGAAGAAACCGGGAAAGAGCGGCGCGTCGCAGGGGGCAGGCGGCGCGCGCGCGCTCAAGACGCGCATCAAGAAGAAGAGCGGGCTGAAGAATTCTTCCCGCCGTTGGCTCGAACGCCACCTCAACGACCCGTACGTGCACCGCTCGAAGGCCGAGGGTTATCGTTCCCGCGCGGCGTTCAAGCTCATCGAGATCGACGACAAACACAAGCTGCTGAAGCCGGGCCAGCGCGTGATCGACCTGGGTGCCGCCCCGGGCGGGTGGCTGCAGGTTGCGGCTGCCCGGGTGAAGTCTCCCGAGGATGCGCCGACGGTCGTCGGCATCGACTATCTTGGGGTGGACCCTGTTCCGGGCTCGACCATTCTTGAGATGGATTTTCTGGACGAGGGCGCGCCCGCGCGCCTGATGGAAGCGCTTGGCGGCGCACCCGACCTCGTGCTTTCCGACATGGCCGCGCCCACCACAGGTCACCGCAGGACCGACCATATCCGCACGATGCATCTGTGCGAGGTGGCGGCAGATTTCGCCATCTCGGTTCTGAAGCCCGGCGGGCATTTTTTGGCAAAGACCTTCCAGGGTGGCACGGAGGGCGGGTTGCTCGACCTTCTCAAGCGAAATTTCCGCACCGTCCATCACGTCAAGCCACCCGCGTCGCGCGACGAGTCGGTCGAGCTCTACATCCTCGCCAAGGATTTCAAGGGCAAGCCGGACGGGGACGATCAGTCGACCGAGTGAGGGCTCTGCTGCGGCGGCTGATTTTTCCTCACGTGCCCGGAAACGGTCAGGCCCGCGTCCGGTGACAGTTTCAGGATGGGTAGCACGGCGCATGCCGCAAACATGGCGACCACGATGAAGGCGGTGGAGAATGCCGCCAGCCCGGTCGGTTCGCCGGTGGCAATATGGTGCGCCTCCAGCAGCATGCCCGCCACCGCCACGCCAAGGGCTATGGAAATCTGTTGCGAGACCGAGGCTATGGCGGTCGCCTGCGCGGCCTGGCGGTCATCGATCTCCGCGAACACCAGCGCGTTGTTGGAGGTGAAGAACAGCGAGCGGGTGAAGCCGGCCGCGATCAGGGTCCCGATGATGATCCAGTAGGGTGTGGAGGGCGTGAAGAAGGCGTTGGCGGCCATCAGCAGCGCGCCTGCACCGGCCGCAAACACCAGCACGTTGCGGAAGCCTGCAAGCCGCAGCGCCGTCGTCGCGAAAAATTTCAGCGCGATTGCCCCCAGCGCGCTGGCGAAGGTCAGCATGCCGGATTCGAAAGGGCTCAGTCCGAAGCCGAGCTGAAACATCAGCGGCAGCAGGAACGGGACCGCGCCAATTCCGATCCGGAATATCGAGCCGGACAGGATGGCGATGCGGGGCGCTGGGTTGTCGAGAAGCCTGAGGTCCAGGATAGGCGTGGCGATGCTTCTGGCATGGCGCACATAGGCCATGGCGGCGAGAATGCCGAGCCCCAGGGTGAAGGCTCCGATGAGGGGCGGCAGTGCCGGCATGGACACGACAGAAAGGCCGAACACGATGCCGGCGGCGGCTAGCGCGGCAAGCGAGAAGCCCTTCCAGTCTATCCGCGCCACGGGGGCCGGCGGCATGTCCGGCAGCACGCGCCCGGCAACGACGATGCCGATCAATCCGATGGGCACGTTGATCAGAAAGATCCAGTGCCATGTGAAGAAGGTGGTGATGAAGCCGCCGACAGGCGGCCCGATGAGCGGACCTATGAGCGCGGGAACCGTCAGCCAAGCCATGGCCGAGACGAGCTGGCTGCGCGGCGTCGAGCGCACGAGCACGAGCCTGCCGACCGGCGTCATCATGGCGCCGCCCATGCCCTGCAGGAAGCGCGCACCGACGAATTCCAGCATCGAGCCGGCGGCTGCGCATGCCAGCGAGCCCACGACGAACACGCCAATGGCTATGCGAAAAACGCGCTTCGCGCCGAACCGGTCGGCCATCCACCCCGAAACTGGAATGAAGATCGCCAGCGCCACGAAGTAGCTGGTCAGCGCCAGCTTCAGCGTGATCGGGCTCGTGCCGATGTCGGCCGCGATGGCCGGCAGCGAGGTGGCGATGACCGTCGAATCCATCTGCTCCATGAACAGCGCGACCGCGAGGATCAGGGGAACGGTGCGGTTCAACGGCGATGTCCGGGCGACGCCGCGCTTCGCGTGCACGGCTGATGATGATGCGGCATGCGCGCGGGTTACCATGAAGCCGGTCCGGGGTTCAATCCGTAAGTCTGTCTTACGGTTTTCCAGCTTGTGGTTCGCGCTTCGGTTGATCGTTCACAAACGCTCAAGTTGACGTGAGCGGCTTGTTATCCGGCCGGAAGCGGCCATGTCCGACACATCGACAGTCGATCAAGGGAGAACTCATAGATGGTCGTGACCGATCGCCGATCCGCATTTAAGTTCGGTCTGGTGGGGGCAGCCGCGCTGGCCGCGCCGCAAATCATGGTAAGAACAGTTCATGCGCAGGCACCCGTGCCCGAAATAGGCAATCCCCGCTTCAACCGCTTCAACCTTGGAAGTTTCGAGGTGACGGCCATTAATGACGGTGCACGGGTGATGGATGACCCGCACACCATTTTCGGCGAGGATCAGGAGCAGGCGGCGGTCGCGGAGCTGTTGGAGGAAAACTTCCTGCCATCGGATCGTCTCGTCAACAGCTTCACACCAACGCTCGTCAATACCGGTTCGGAGCTCATCCTTTTCGATACGGGGCTGGGTGCCGGCGCGCGAGAAGGCGGGCTGGGGCAGCTTCGTTCGCGCATCGAGGCATCCGGCTACAGCCCGGACGATGTGTCGATCGTCGTTCTCACGCACTTCCATGGGGATCATATCGGCGGCCTGATGGAGGACGGTGCTCCCGCCTTCGCGAATGCGCGCTATGTCGCGGGCCAGGCGGAATACGACTTCTGGACGGCCGAGGAGCGGATGTCCGGTCCGACCGAAGGCAATGCCCAGGCAGTGCAGGCCACCGTCGTGCCGCTTGCTGAAAACATGACGTTTATCGGCGATGGCGACGAGGTGGTGCCCGGCGTCAGCGGCATGCTGGCCGCCGGCCACACTCCCGGTCACATGGTGTTCCATCTGGAATCGGAAGGGCGGCGGCTGATGCTGACGGCGGATACGGCGAACCACTATGTCGCGTCGTTGCAGCGGCCGGACTGGCACGTCCGTTTCGACATGGACAAGGAAGCGGGCGCGCAGAGCCGCCGTCGCGTCTTCGACATGATCGCCTCGGAGCGTATCCCCTTCATCGGCTATCACATGCCGTTCCCGGCGGCCGGCTTCATCGAAAAGGTTGACGACGGCTTCCGCTTCGTGCCCGTCAGCTACCAATTGATGCTGTAGTCTGGCCTACAGATGACCCGCGTCGACGATCAGGGTCTGCGCGGTCAGCATCCTTGAGGCGTCGGAAGCAAGGAAGAGGCACGGCCCGACGAGATCGTCGGGCTGCATTTCTTCGCGCAGGCACTGTGCCTGCACATGTGCCGCGAGCCTTTCAGGCGTCACCCACAGATCACGCTGGCGCTGGGTCATCACCCAGCCGGGTGCGATGGCGTTGACGCGTATGTTGTCCGGCCCGAGCTTGCCCGCCAGCCCCTTCGTCAGCCCGATGATGCCCGCCTTTGCCGCGGTGTAGGAGGGCATGTCCGGGTGATTTATCATGAAGGAGGTGGAGGTGAAGTTGATGATCGAGCCGCCGCCAGCATCTTTCATGCCGGGCACGACCGCTTGGGCCGCGAAGAAATGCGGGCGCAGGTTGATGGCCTGATTTTCTTCCCAGTATTCGACGGTTACGTCCTCGATCTCGTGGCGCTGGTCAAAGGCGGCATTGTTGACCAGCACCGTCACCGAGCCATGCCTGTCCGCGGCCGTCGCAGCGGCGGCTCGTAGCGCGTCGATGTCGCGAAGGTCGGCTTCGAGGAACAGCGCCCTGCTGCCGGTCTCCTGCTCCAGCCGGTCGGCAAGCGCCTCGCTCGCCTCGCGCGCAATGTCGATGAAGGCTACCCTGGCTCCCTGCCTGAGGAAGCCTTCGGTGAGCGCTGCACCTATTCCGCTGCCTCCTCCGGTGATGAGTACCGAGCGGCCTTCGAGATCGGCGTGACGAACGGATGGCATCATGGGTCTGTTCCTAAGTGACGAGCTTGCGTTCGGAGAAACGGTCCTCGCGCCAGAAGCCGGTTTCCATGATCGCTTCCAGCGTGGCGACGGCGGCCCACACGTCCTCGAACCCGACATAGAGCGGCGTGAAGCCGAACCGCAGGATGTCCGGCGCACGGAAGTCGCCGATCACGCCGGCCTCAATCAGCGCCTGCATGATCGGCCAGCCGTTCTCGTGCGTCAGCGCCACTTGGCTGCCGCGTTCCGCGGGCTCCTTCGGAGTTATGACGCTCAGCCCGTGCTGCACCAGCCTCTGCTCGGCCAGTTCGATGAACATGCCGGTGAGCCGCAGCGATTTATCGCGCAGCGCCTGCATGTCCGTCTGCTCGAAGATCGACAGGCTTTCCATCAGCGGCAGGTAAGAGAGCACCGGCGGCGTGCCGACCCGGAACTTCTCGATGCTGCCGGCTGGCTGAAAATCGATCTCGAAGGCGAAGGGAACTGCATGGCCCTGCCATCCGGTCAGCGGGTTCTGCACCTCTCCGAGATGACGCGTCGCCACGAACAGCCATGCCGGCGCGCCGGGGCCGCCATTCATGTATTTATACGAGCAGCCGACCGCGAAGTCCGCATCGCAGCCGGTCAGGTCCACCGGCAGCGCTCCAAGCGAATGGGCGAGGTCCCAGATCACCAGCGCGCCGACCTCGTGCGCCGCACTTGTCAGCCGCGCCATGTCGCGAAGCCGGCCCGTGCGATAGTTGACGTGGCTCAGGCAAACGACCGCCGTATCCGTGTCCAGAAGCTCCAGTACGGAGTCGTCATCGTCTCCCGCCAGCGCCAGTTCGGCCTTGGGAAAGACGTTGGCGATCGCGCCCTGCAGGATATGCACGTCGGTCGGGAAGTTGTTGCGCTCGGAGATGACCTTGCGGCGGTCACTGCGCAGGTTCATCGCGGCGCAAAATACCTTGTACAGGTTGACCGATGTCGAATCGGCAGCCAGCACTTCGCCTTTCTTGGCGCCCATCAGCTTCGCAAGCCTGTCTCCGACGGTGACCGGCAGCATGTGCCAGTCGCGCGCGTTCCAGCTACGGATGAGGCCCTTGGCCCAGCCTTCCGACATCGCCTCCTGCATCGCGGGCACGGCGGAGACTGGCATCGCTCCCAGCGAATTGCCGTCGAGATAGATTTCGCCCTTCGGCAGGTCGAACATCTGGCGGAAATGCGCGAGCTGGTCCTCCCAGTCCAGCTTCTGGCATTCCTTCTGCTGGGGGGAGGCCGCGTCGCGTGCGGCTTTCACGGCGTCGATCATCTCGCTCATGACCCGTCCTACAGCACGGAAACGATCTTGGCGGCAAGGTCATCCAGCCTGTCGCCAGGCAGCCCGGCGACGTTGAAGCGGCTGTCGCCGACGATGTAGACGCCATGGTCGGCACGCAGCTTCGCCACCTGCTCGGCCGAGATGCCGAGGCGGGAGAACATGCCGCGCTGGCGAGCGATGAAATCGAAGCGATCCGAATTCGAGTGCCGGCGCAGCGCGTCTGCAAAGCCCTGCCTCAGGCTCATCATGCGCTGCCGCACCGCCTCCAGCTCCGCCTTCCAGTCTGTGCGCAGGTCGTCATCCTCCAGCACGATGCGCACGCACGCCGCGGCGTGGTCCGGCGGCATCGACCAGATGCCGCGCGCGATGCCAAGCAACTGGCCGTAGGCGGTATCAGCTTCAGCCTTGTTACTGCCCAGAATGAGAGCCGCACCGGCCCGGTCGCGATAGACTGAGAAGTTCTTGGAGCAGCTTGCCGCCGCCAGCAGTTCCGGCACGGTCTCCGCCAGGATGCGCAGGCCGGCCGCGTCCTGCTCCAGGCCTTCGCCGAAACCCTGATAGGCGATGTCGACGAACGGCGTCAGTCCGCGTTCCGCCAGCAGGCGGGCGACTGAGCGCCACTGATCGAGCGAAAGGTCCGCGCCCGTCGGATTATGGCAGCAGCCATGGAGCAGCACCACGTCGCCGGCGGGTATGGCCTCCAGCGCCTCTGTCATGGCGTCGAAGCGCACGCCGCCGTTCTCGGCATCAAAGTAGGCGTAGGTTTGCGCCTTCAGGCCCGCCGCACGCAGGATGGGCATGTGGTTCGGCCATGTCGGGTCCGGCACCCACACCGTCGCGTCGGGGCGCGACAGGCGAATCAGGTCCGCCAGCAGGCGCAGTGCCCCGGTGCCGCCGGGCGTCTGCGCGGCGCGCAAGCGAGCCCGGTCGGCCTTGTCGCCGAAGACGACGCCGATCATCAGTTCGTTGAATACGGTGTCGCCGGCAAGCCCCAGATAGCTCTTGGTCGCCTGCGACTTGTGCAGCCTTCGCTCGGCCTCGCGCACCGCCCGCATCACCGGCGTCTTGCCGTCGACATCCTTGTAGACGCCGACGCCGAGGTCGAGCTTTCCCGCGCGCGGATCGTCGCGGTAAAGCGACATCAGCATCAGGATGCCGTCGGGTGCTGCGGGTTGAAGTGTCTCGAACATGGGGCCCTCCGAAAACCGGCGCCACAAAGCCCTAATTCGTTCGGCCGTGCAACAGATTTGGTCGCTTCCGTGATTGTGCCAGCGGCAGGCGGCCTTAAAGTCGCGCGAACGGCGCGCTTCGACGCCGCATGAGGGGCAGGCGTGGCAAAACGCTATTCGGCATTCGGGCTTTTTCGCGAAGGGTTGCGCGGTCACAGCGGCTGGCAGCCGGCATGGCGCTCGCCCAGCCCCAAGCCGCGCTACGACGCCATCATCATCGGCGGGGGCGGGCAGGGGCTGGCCACGGCATACTATCTGGCGAAAAACCACGGCATGACGAACGTGGCTGTGCTTGAGAAGAGCTGGCTTGGCGGCGGCAACACCGGCCGCAACACCACGACCATCCGCTCCAACTATTTCTATCCCGAAAGCGTCGCACTCTACGATTTCGCCCTGAAGCTCTACGAAGGTCTGTCGCGGGAGCTCAACTACAACATCATGCTTTCACAGCGGGGCGTCGTGACCGTCTCGCATTCCGATGCCGAGATGGAGATGGCGGCGAGACTGGTCAACGCGATGCAGATCAACGGCACCGACGCCGAGCTGCTCGACCGCGACGGTGTGCTAGCCAAGGCGCCGTTGCTCAATAGAACGGATCAGGCGCGCTATCCGATCTTCGGCGGTACATGGCAGGGCAGGGCAGGCGTGGCCCGCCACGATGCGGTGGCTTGGGGCTATGCCCGCGCGGCCGACGGCTTCGGCGTCGACATCATCCAGAACTGCGAGGTAACCGGCTTCCTCATCGAAAGCGGCCGCTGCGTCGGCGTCGAAACCTCGCTCGGCGAAATCCGCGCGGATGCCACTGGCCTTGCGGTCGCGGGCCATTCGGGCGTGCTGGCGGCCAAGGCGGGGTTCCAGCTTCCGATCCGCTCCTATTCGCTGCAGGCGATGGTGTCGGAGCCGGTGAAGCCATGTCTCGATACGGTCGTACTCTATCTCGGCACCGGCACCTATCTCTTCCAGTCCGACAAGGGCGAGATCGTTGTGGGTGGCGGGCTCGACCGCGTGCCCTCCTACGCGCAACGCGGCAACCCGCCGATGCAGCAGACGGTGATCTCCGGCATGTTGGAGATGTTTCCCTCCTTCGGCCAGCTCAAGATGCTGCGGCAGTGGGCGGGCATAGTGGACGTGGTGCCCGATTCCTCGCCCATCATCGGCCCATCGCCGCTGCCCGGTCTCTACCTCAATTGCGGCTGGGGCACGGGCGGCTTCAAGTCCATCCCCGCCGGCGGCTGGCTTCTGGCGCATCTCATGGTCACCGGCGAGCATCACGAGATCAGCCGGCCGTTCGACCTCGACCGTTTCGTCACAGGTCGGCTGGTGGACGAGGCGGCCGGCTCCGGCATCGCGCATTAGGAACCCAGGCCATGCAGCTCTTTTCCTGTCCCTTCTGTGGTCCGCGCGACGAAACGGAGTTCCTGTTCGCAGCAGAAGCCGGCAAGACGCGTCCGGAACCAGCAGCCGACGTTTCGGCGGAGCGTTGGTCGGAGTACCTTTATCTGGGGGGCAACCCGCGGGGCGCGACGCGCGAAATCTGGCAACATCTCACCTGCGGCGAGTTCTTCGCGATGGAACGCGATACCGTCACCCACGTGGTTTCCGTCTCGCACTCCCTACGGGGAGAGGAGGCATGACTGCGCGCCGCGTCACGGACAGCGGCAGGCCGCTCGCCTTCAGCTTCGACGGCCGTCCATATGAGGGCAGGGAAGGCGACACGATTGCGTCCGCCCTTCTTGCAAATGGCGTGCGCGTGGTCGGCCGCTCCTTCAAGTATCATCGCCCGCGCGGCATCTACGGCGCATGGACCGAGGAGCCGAACGCCATCGTCGACGTCACGTTCGACGGCACGACCACGCCCAACCTGCGGGCCACGACCGAACTGCTCAAAGCAGGGATGGATGTCCGTTCGGTCAATGCGAAGCCTACTGCCGATGCAGACCGGCTGGGCCTGCTCGACAGGCTTTCGCCGTTCCTGCCCGCCGGCTTCTATTACAAAACCTTTCTTTGGCCCGACTGGCATCGTTTCGAGCCGCGTATCCGCGCCATGGCTGGCCTTGGTCGTCTCGACCCGTCCAACGAGCCGCCGGCGGAAAACCCGATGGTGAACGCACGCTGCGACGTGCTCGTCGTCGGGGCGGGGCGGTCGGGCCTGGCTGCCTCGGCCGAAGCGGCGGGAGCGGGAAAATCGGTCATCCTCGTCGACGACCAGTTCGCGCCGGGCGGCTCGATGCTCTATCGCGAGGTGGATGGCGATGCGCGCGTGGAACAGGCGGTTGCGGACATCGCAAGGCTCGGTGGACGCGTCCTTTCGCGCACGACGGCATACGGCATCTATGACCACAATCTCGTCTGCTGCTGGGAGCGGCGCGGCGCGCAACCTGATCGCCAGTGGCGCGTCAGGCCGGGGCAGATAGTGCTGGCCACCGGCGCCATCGAGCGGCCGCTGATCTTTGCAGACAACGACCGGCCGGGGGTGATGTCGGCGGATGCGGCGCTCTTCTACCTGCGGCGACATGGCGTTCTCGTCGGCAACAGGATCGTGCTGGCTGCCAACAATTCCCGGGCGATCCCGATTGCAGACACGTTGCGGGAAGCAGGCGCGCACGTCACCGTGGCCGACCTGCGGGACGGTGGGACGGTCGATGCCGTTCATGGCGCCAAGGCCGTAGAGGCCGTCACGGTCTCCGGCAAGCGTTTGGACGCCGACACTCTTCTCATGTCCGGTGGGTACACCCCGACCGTACATCTCTTCTGCCAGGCAAAAGGCAAGCTGCGCTACGATGAGGGGATTGCGGCTTTCGTGCCGGGAAACCCTGTCGAAGGCGTGTCGGTGATTGGTTCGGCGGCGGGCGATTTCGACGACTACGCGATATCGCCGGTCTGGCCGAAGGCGGGCGCCAAGACCCGTCAGTGGATCGACTTCCAGAACGACGTAACCCTGAAGGATGTGGAACTCGCGGCACGCGAGAACTTCCGCTCGGTCGAGCATCTCAAGCGTTACACCACACTTGGCATGGCGACGGATCAGGGCAAGACGTCCAATATGAACGGCCTTGCCGCGATGGCCGCCATCACCGGCCGTACCATAGAGCAGACCGGAACCACGACCTATCGGCCGCCCTTCACGCCTGTTCCATTCACCGTCGTGGCCGGCCGCCGACGTGGCGAGCTGTTCAACCCCGTGCGGCGGCTGGCGCTGGAGGCCGAGCATCGCGCGGCCGGGGCCGTGTTTCGCGAATATGGCGGCTGGCTTCGCCCCGCATGGTACGGAAAGGGAGACGCGGCGGACGAGGTCCGCCGTGAAGCCCGGCAGGCGCGCGACACGGTCGCGATCTTCGACGGTTCGCCGCTCGGCAAGATCGAGGTGTTCGGCCCGCAGGCAGGCGAGATCGTCGACTATAATTCCTACAACACCATCTCCACGCTGAAGCCCGGCCGCATCCGCTACGGTTTCATGCTCACCGAAAGCGGGGTCATCTACGACGACGGCGTTACGACGAAGCTTGCCGACGACCACTACGTCGTCTCCTGTTCCTCGGGCCATGTCGCCGGCGTCGTCGCGCGGCTGGAGGAGTGGCGGCAGGACCGTTTCGATCCCTCGCAGGTGTTCGTGCACAATCTCACTCCGCACTGGGCGACGCTCACGGCGTGCGGGCCACGCGCGAAGCGCCTCGTCGACGCGCTGTCGCTCGGTGTCGATCTGGACGACGCCGCACTGCCGCACATGGGCGCTGGCACAGGCACCTTCGCCGGCTGCCCTGCGCGGATCGCGAGGGTCAGTTTCACCGGCGACCGCTCCTACGAGGTGTCGGTGCCGGCTGCGACGGCGCCTGCGCTCTGGGCCGCAATGAACGAGGCGGGCAGGGTGCTTGATGCTGTGCTGATGGGGTCGGAGGCGTTGCTGATGCTGCGCGCCGAAAAGGGCTACATCATCGCCGGCAAGGACACCGACGGGACGACGATGCCGCAGGATCTCGGGCTCAGCGGCCCGCGCGACAAACGACAGGGCGAATATGTCGGCAAGCGTTCGCTGTTTACCGACAATGCGCAGCGGCAGGACCGGCAGCAGTTCGTCGGCCTTGCCGTGTCGGACGGTGGACCGGCGCTCCCCACAGGCGCGCATGCGCTGGGTTCTGACGGCGGCCAACGGCGCTCCGCCGGGTTCGTGACGTCGAGTTATGACAGCCCTGCGCTTGGCCGTCCCATTGCTCTGGCGCTGGTTCAGCGCGGGCTTTCGCGAATGGATGAGGAGATCGAGCTGGTCCATCTGGGCAGCGTACGCCGCGCGACGATTACCGATCCCTGCGCCTTCGATCATGACGGGAGCCGCCTCAATGCTTGAAACGATGCGCGACAGGGGCAAATTCTGGACGCCCGTCCCGGACTGGACGACGGCGCGCATCGAGCGTGACGGTTTGTCAGTGCGGCGCATCGCCGGGCTTGGCCAGATGCTCATATCAGGTGATCTGCGCGGGGCTGTTGCCGGACTCGCGCCGGGCGTGTCGGAAATCGGGCTCTGGTCGCTGGCGGAGGCGGACAGCTATTTCGTGCGCAGCGCGCGGGATCGTGGGCTGCTGGTCACACCGGCCCCCCAGCATGTCGCCCCAGGCTGGCGCGAGGGCTACGTCGCCACTCCGTGCGACGACGCCTATGCGGTGCTCGAGCTTGCCGGCAGCGGGCTGGCCGAAATGGTGGCCGAGGCCACGTCCGTGGATCTGGAAGCGGGAAGTCGATCCGCTGCCGTTTTGTTCGCAGGCGTCACGGTCTTCCTCTACCGGACTGCGCCCTCAACTGCGCGGCTGCATGTCGAAAGCCCTATGGCAAGCTATCTCTGGAAATGGCTCGACGAACGCTGATTTTCAGCAGCCCGCTCGGGGTTCGATGGGCGTCACCGTGTCGAGGTCCAGCAGCTTTTCGAGTTGCCGCGCGCCTGACAGAAGCTTCGCCTCGCCGCGCGGCATCGCCACGATCTGCAAGCCCACCGGCAACCCTTCGGACGTGAAGCCGCAGGGTAACGACAGAGCCGGCGCGGTCGTCAGCGAAATCGCGAAGGCGATTGCCAGCCAGTCGATGTAGGTCTCGAACTTTACGCCCGCGCATTCGGCGACGTAACGCTGCTCGACCGGGTAGGGCGCGACGATGGTGGCTGGCGTCATCAGCAGGTCGTATTCTCCGAAGAACGCGACCGTTCGCGCGATCATTGCGGCGCGCTGCATCTCCGCCTCAATGATCTGCGGCATGGTGAGCTGGAGGCCCTTTTCGACGTTCCAGACCGTTTCCGGCTTGAGACGGCCTGGATGGTCCTTCAGCTTCTGCGCGTGCGCAGCCGCGAAGCCTTTCGCCCGCAGCGTCTGGAAACAAGCATGTGCCTCCGACAAGTCGGGATGGGCTTCCTCCACGCTCACGCCCAGTTCCGCAAAGCGGTAGGCCGCGCGGCGGCATATCTCGGCCACCTCGGGGTCGACCGGCGTGACGCCCAGATCGGCACTGAAGGCCACCTTGCGCAGCCGCGCCGGCGTGCGCGCTGCGTCCAGATAGGATGTGCCATCGCGCGGCAGCGAAACCGGGTCGCGCGCATCCTCGCCCGTCATCGCGTCTAGCAGCAGCGCCACGTCCTCGACCGTGCGTGCCATAGGGCCTTCGACGGAGAGGATGTTGTCGACCACGTTTCCGGGCGTTGCCGCCACGCGGCCGGGGCTCGGTCGCAGGCCGACGATGCCGCAGAAGCTGGCCGGGTTACGAAGCGAGCCGCCTAGGTCCGAGCCATGCGCCACCCATGCCATACCGGTCGCCAGCGACACCGCCGCACCGCCGCTGGAGCCGGCCGCCGAACGGCTGGTGTTCCAGGGGTTGCGCGTCGTGCCGAACACTTCGTTGAAGGTGTTGGCGCCCGCGCCGAACTCAGGCGTCGCGGATTTGGCGTAGATGATGCCGCCTTCCTTCTCGATGGTCTCGACCAGTATGTCGGAGCGCTCGGGAATATGGTCGGCGAAGATGGGCGAGCCCCAGGTGGTGCGCACGCCCTCTACTTCGGTCAGGTCCTTGATCGGTACCGGCAGGCCGGCAAGGCGGCCGCGCTGGTCGAGCGGCTTCTTCATCAGCGCGGAGGCACGCTCCCGGGCGCGTTCGAAGCACAAGGTAGGCAGCGCGTTGACCGCGGGATCGACTGCCGCGATGCGCTCCTCCAGCGCGTCGAGCAGGTCAAGCGGCGTGACTTCCCCGGCCTTCAACCTGTCCACGATGGCGCAGGCCGACTGGTTTATCAACAATGGCGACATGGCTCTCCCCCTCCCGCAAAGGGCGGCAGGATGGACGCGGCCAGTCGTGATTGCAATGTCGTATCAGCCTTCCGGCGTGAAGCGGGCAACAAGCGCGTGGCTCGTGCCCGGATAGGTCAGCCGCACATGCGTCACCGGCCGCCCGCCCGTCCATGTACGACGTTCGACCGCGAGACATGGCGTGCCTGCATCCACACCCAGACGTTTCGCCGTCGGTTTGTCGGCGGCCAGCGCGCGGATCGTGTGCTCGGCGGCGCTCCATGGCACATGGCCTATAAGCCAGGGGCCGGGAGCGATGGTTTCGAACGGCTCCTGCTCTGCCTCCGGCACGGTATCGAGGCTGATGAGCCGTTCCTCGAGGCAGAACGGCGCCTCGCCGGCAAAATGCAGGCAGACGATGTCGACCAGTCTCGTGGCATCGGCAAAACCGGCAGCCTCATCGACAGGTTTGCCCGCCGAGCGGATCGTCCGGGAAAGGCGTTCGTAGCGGTAGGGTGCGCCCAGCGCCTCGACCTCGGCGCGGATGTCGTGGATTTCCAGCACGGCCGCCTGTGAGCGCGGCCGCGCGACGAAGCTGCCGGAGCGTTTGCGCCTTTCGATAAGCCCGGCCTTGGCGAGCTGTGTCAGCGCCTTGTTGACGGTCATGCGCGAGCAGCCATATTGCTCCGTCAGCTCGTGCTCGAAGGGAATGCGATGCCCGGGCGGCCACGCGCCCGACACGATCTTCGCGCCGATGTCGCCAAGAATGCGCTGGTGCAGAGAGAGGGGTTCGCCGCTCATCGTCACGCTTCGGCCAGCTCCCGCAGCGCTTTGCGGAAGCCACGTTCGGCTTCTTCGCGAATGCGGTGACGCCCGTTCTCCACCAGCTTGTTGCCGCCGATCCAGACGCTGTCCGGCTTTCCCGCTCCTGCAAAGACGAACGCATCGAGCACCGCGTCTTCCTTCTTGCCCTCGAAGGTCACGTCGGAAACGTCCAGCGAGAAGAAGTCGGCCGGTTCTCCTATAGCGATACCGGCGCCCGCCACGCCAAGCGCCTGCGCGCCGCCCTTCAGCACCGCATCGAACAGGGCGCGGCCGGTAGATCCCGGCCCTCCCGCCATGACGTTGCGCGCCCGGTTCCCCAGCCGCTGCGCATACTCGAACTGCCTCAACTCGGCCGACAGCCCGATCAGGACGTTGGAGTCCGAGCCCACGCCATAGCGCCCGCCATGCTCGGCAAATAGCGGCCCCTGAAAGATCCCGTCGCCGAGATTGGCTTCTGTCACGGGGCACAGCCCCGCCACCGCGCCGGATTGCGCCACGCCTGCCGTCTCGCTGTCGTTCATGTGCGTCGCGTGGATGAAGCACCAGCGCTCGTCTACCGGCGCATTGGCAAGCAGCCATTCCACCGGTCGCGCGCCGGACCACGCAACACAGTCTTCCACCTCCTTCACCTGCTCGGCGACGTGAATATGCAGCGGCCCGCCGGTTGCCATCGCGGCCACTGCCGCAAGCTCCTCCGGTGTGACGGCACGCAGCGAATGCGGTGCTGCGCCCATCAAGGCTTGAGAAAGTGATTCAACTGCCTTGCGAGATGATTCAAGCAGCCGGCCGAACCCGTCGACATCGTTGATGAAACGGCGCTGGCCCGGGGCAGGGGCGTGGCCGCCGAAAGTCGAGTGCGCGTAGAAGACCGGCAGCAGCGTCAGGCCGATGCCCGACGCCGCGCTTGCGGCCGCAATCCGTTCCGCCATCTCCGCCATGTTCGCATAGGGCGTGCCATCCGGCGCGTGGTGGAGGTAGTGGAACTCGCCGACCCTGCCGAAACCCGCCTCCAGCATCTCGACATAGAGCATCAGCGCCGTCGCCTCGACCTGCTCGGGCGTCATCGTCAGCGCGTGGCGGTACATGACTTCGCGCCACGTCCAGAACGTATCCGTCGTCGGGCCGCGCCGCTCCGCCATGCCCGCCATGGCGCGCTGGAAGGCATGGCTGTGCAGGTTTGCGACCGTCGGCAACAGCACTGCGCAGCGCTCATCGGCGCTGCCGGGGGTCGCATCCGTATCGATCGCCTCGATGCGCCCGCCACTGACTTTCAGCGCAACGTTCCGTTGCCAGCCGCTAGCCGTCAGCGCCTCGTTCGCGAAGATCACCGTCATGTCCACGACCCTGCTTGCCAATGTGCTGATGATATGTCTATACATAATTGCATTGGAATGAAAGCGGGAATTGCCGCGCGCCGAGGGAGTGACGATGCGGAAGGTGTGGCGTAACGCGAGACTTCTCACCCTTGCCGAAGGCGTCGATGCGCTTGGGCTGGTCGAGGCCGGCGCGGTCGCCGCGCAGGACGGCAGGATCGTCTTCGCCGGTCCCCAATCCGAACTGCCCACGGGCTTTGGCGATGCGGAGACCATCGACTGCGAAGGCCGCCTCATCACGCCCGGTCTGATCGACTGCCACACCCATCTCGTGCATGCCGGTGACCGTGCCAACGAGTTCGAAATGCGGCTGGCCGGCGCCTCCTACGAGGATGTCGCGAAGGCCGGCGGCGGCATCGTGTCTTCGGTCAGGGCGCTGCGGGCCGCCAGCGAGGACGAACTGGTCGCCCAGTCGCTGCCGCGCCTCGATGCGCTCATCGCTGAAGGCGTCACGACGGTCGAGATCAAGTCCGGCTACGGCCTCGACACCGAAAACGAGATGAAGTCGCTGCGCGCCGCGCGTCGGCTTGGCGTGGAACGCAAGGTGTCGGTCCGCACCACCTTCCTCGGCGCACACGCTCTGCCGCCGGAAATGGACGGCGACAAGGACCGCTACATCGACATGGTCGTCGCGAGCATGCTGCCCGCCATCGCACGGGCCGGGCTTGCCGATGCGGTCGACGGGTTCTGCGAGGGCATCGCGTTCTCGCCGCAGCAGATCGCGCGGGTTTTCGATGCCGCGAAGGAGGCCGGCCTGCCGGTCAGGCTTCACGCCGACCAGCTTTCCAACCTTCATGGTGCGGCGCTTGCCGCAGGCTATGGAGCCCTTTCCGCCGACCATCTTGAATACACGGACGATGCGGGTGCCGCCGCTATGGCGAAGGCCGGCACCGTGGCGGTCCTGCTGCCCGGTGCATTCTATTTCATCCGCGAGGAGAAGCGCCCGCCCGTAGGTCTCTTCCGTCGCCA
The DNA here is from genome assembly GCF_008180155.1 of Neoaquamicrobium microcysteis. Classification (GTDB taxonomy): domain Bacteria; phylum Pseudomonadota; class Alphaproteobacteria; order Rhizobiales; family Rhizobiaceae; genus Aerobium; species Aerobium microcysteis. Next base: position 27,167 of record NZ_VSZS01000062.1, read on the forward strand.
CGGTGTGCGGCTGGCGGTCGCCACCGACTGCAATCCCGGCACGTCTCCGCTCACCTCGCTCCTGCTGGCCATGAACATGGCGGCCACCCTGTTTCGCCTTACCGTCGATGAGTGCGTGGCCGGTGTCACGCGCGAGGCCGCGCGGGCTCTGGGTCTGTTGCCCGAAACGGGCACGCTCGAGCCCGGCAAATGGGCAGACCTCGCAATCTGGGATGTCGAGCGCCCTGCCGAACTGGTCTACCGCATCGGGTTCAACCCGCTTCATGCCCGCGTCTGGAGGGGAGAATGACCACGATTGTCTTGATGCCCGGCAATGCCTCCCTCACCGACTGGCGCGCGATCTGGCGCGGGGCGGTTCCATCGCTTGACCCGTCGTGCCGGCCGAGAATCGTTGCCAGCGCCGATGCTGTCGCGCGCATCGTTGCCAGGGGCGAGCCCGTCTACGGCATCAACACCGGCTTTGGTAAGCTCGCCAGCGTGCGCATCCCGGCCGCCGATCTGGAAACACTCCAGCGCAACATCGTGCTTTCCCACGCTGCCGGCACCGGTGAGCCAATGCCTGTCGCGGTCGCGCGGCTGATGATGGCCCTCAAGCTTGCGAGCTTGGCTCAAGGCGCCTCCGGAGTGAGGCCCGAAACGGTCGCGCTGCTCGAAGCCATGCTGGCGAAGGATGTCGTGCCGGTCGTGCCGGCGCAGGGCTCGGTCGGCGCGTCCGGCGATCTCGCGCCGCTGTCGCATATGACGGCGGCCATGATCGGTGTCGGCGAGGTGTTTCATGCCGGCAAGCGCATGACGGCTGGCGAGGGTCTTGCCGCCGCCGGACTTTCGCCCGTAACCCTCGGTGCAAAGGAGGGGCTGGCGCTGCTCAACGGCACCCAGTTCTCCACCGCGTACGCGCTGGCGGCTCTGTTCGAGGCCGAGATGCTGTTCCGTTCCGCGCTGGTCACGGGAGCGCTTTCCACTGATGCCGCCAAGGGTTCGGACGCCCCCTTCGATCACCGTATTCACGCCCTTCGCCACCATCGCGGCCAGATCGAAACCGCCGAGACGCTGCGCCTGCTGATGGAGGGCAGCGCCATACGCGAGTCCCACAGGGTTGGCGACGAGCGGGTGCAGGATCCGTACTGCCTGCGCTGCCAGCCGCAGGTCATGGGCGCGGCGCTCGATGTGCTGCGCAAGGCGGCGGACACGCTGGCGACGGAAGCCAACGGTGTCACCGACAATCCCCTGATCTTCGCTGAGGACGACACCGCCCTGTCGGGCGGCAACTTCCACGCCGAGCCGGTGGCCTTTGCAGCCGACATGATCGCGCTTGCCGTCTGCGAAATCGGCTCACTGGCGGAGCGGCGTATCGCCATGCTGGTCGATCCGGCACTTTCGGGCCTTCCTGCTTTCCTTACGCCGAGGCCGGGTCTCAACTCCGGCTTCATGATCCCGCAGGTGACGGCGGCCGCACTCGTTTCGGAAAACAAGCAGCGCGCCTATCCCGCCAGCGTCGACTCCATCCCGACCTCGGCCAATCAGGAAGATCACGTCTCGATGGCTGCGCATGGAGCGCGCCGCCTGCTCGGCATGGTCGAAAATGCCAGCGCCGTCATCGGCATAGAGCTGCTGGCGGCCGCGCAGGGATGCGACTTTCATGCGCCGCTCGCATCGAGCCAACCGCTGGAGGCTGCGAGAGCGCTGTTGAGGGCGCAGGTGCCGCATCTGGAAGACGACCGGCATTTCCATCCCGACATGGAGGTCTCGAACGCGCTTGTCCGCTCCGGCGCGCTTATCGACGCGGTCTCGGCGGTCGAACTGCCCGGCGTCGAGGCGTGAACATCCCGCGATGGCAATCAATTCTTCAAACCGCGTCCATGCGCGGCTGACACGGAGGCCACAATGACCACCCGCATCGACAACTCCCGCACCATTCGCGCCGCCACCGGCACGGAACTCTCCGCAAAGAGCTGGCTGACAGAGGCGCCGCTGCGGATGCTGATGAACAATCTCGATCCGATGGTGGCCGAAAAGCCCGGCGAACTGGTCGTCTATGGCGGCATCGGCCGTGCGGCGCGGGATTGGGAGAGCTTCGACCGCATCGTCTCGACGCTCAGGCGACTTGAAGCCGACCAGACGCTGCTGGTGCAGTCGGGCAAGCCGGTCGGCGTGTTCCGTACCCATGCCGATGCGCCACGCGTGCTGATCGCCAATTCCAACCTCGTGCCGCATTGGGCGAACTGGGATCATTTCAACGCCCTCGATAAGAAGGGCCTGATGATGTACGGCCAGATGACCGCAGGCTCATGGATCTACATCGGCTCGCAGGGCATCGTTCAGGGCACCTACGAAACCTTCGTGGAGATGGGCCGCCAGCATTACGGCGGCAGCCTTGCCGGCCGCTGGCTCCTCACCGCCGGGCTAGGCGGCATGGGCGGCGCGCAGCCGCTCGCCGCCACGTTCGCGGGCGCGTCGTGCCTCGCCGTCGAGTGTCAGGCAAGCCGCATCGAAATGCGCCTGAAGACAGGCTATCTCGACGTGCAGGCAAACGACCTCGACGACGCGCTGGCGATCATCGACAAGGCCTGCAAGGAGAAGAAGGCGCTCTCCGTCGGACTGCTCGGCAACGCGGCCGATGTGTTTCCCGAGCTCGTCAGGCGCGGCGTGAAGCCGGACCTCGTCACCGACCAGACATCGGCCCACGATCCGATCAACGGCTACCTGCCGCAAGGCTGGACGGTTGCCGAATGGGAGGAGAAGCGGGAGCGCGATCCCAAGGCGGTCGAGAAGGCCGCGCGGGCATCCATGGCCGTGCATGTAAAGGCCATGCTCGACTTTCACCATGCCGGCGTGCCCACCGTCGACTACGGCAACAACATCCGCCAGATGGCGAAGGAGGAGGGGGTGGAGAACGCCTTCGACTTCCCCGGTTTCGTGCCGGCCTACATCCGCCCGCTGTTCTGCCGGGGCGTCGGGCCGTTCCGTTGGGCTGCCTTGTCTGGCGATCCGGAAGACATCGCGCGCACGGACGCCAAGGTGAAGGAACTGCTGCCCGACAACGCGCACCTGCACATCTGGCTCGACATGGCCGGCAAGCGCATCCACTTCCAGGGTCTGCCCGCGCGCATCTGCTGGGTGGGGCTGGGCGACCGCCACCGTCTGGGGCTTGCCTTCAACGAGATGGTGGCGAACGGCGAGCTGAAAGCGCCGGTCGTGATTGGCCGCGACCATCTCGATTCCGGCTCGGTCGCTTCGCCCAACCGCGAGACCGAGGCGATGAAGGACGGCTCGGATGCCGTTTCGGACTGGCCGCTGCTCAACGCGCTGCTCAACTGCGCCAGCGGCGCGACGTGGGTTTCGCTGCATCATGGTGGCGGAGTTGGCATGGGTTTTTCGCAGCATTCCGGCATGGTGATCGTTTGCGACGGCACGGCGGAAGCCGCGCTTCGTATCGAGCGCGTGTTGTGGAACGACCCGGCAACCGGCGTCATGCGCCATGCCGATGCGGGGTACGACATCGCAGTGGATTGCGCCAGGGAACATGGGCTCGACCTGCCAGGCATTCTCGCTTGAGGCATGCCGTGCTAACACCGGTGCCGTCATTTTGATGGAGTTGCGTGTTGAGCATCGAGAAAGTGGTGATCGTAGGCAGCGGGCAGGCAGGCGTCGAGTGCGCCGCCGCGCTCCGTCACAACGGGTTTGCGGGTTCGGTCATCGTCCTCGGTGACGAGCCGGATCTGCCGTACCAACGGCCTCCGCTTTCCAAGGAATTTCTCAAGAGCCCGACGGATTCGTCCCTCCCGCTCAAAGGCGAGGCGTTCTACGGCCAGCATGCCATCGATCTCAGGCTCGGCGTTGTGGCGGAGCGTATCGAACGCGACGCGCGGCAGCTGTTGCTCGCTGGCGGCGAACGTCTCGCCTACGACCACCTCGTTCTGGCCACCGGCGCGCGCAACCGCTTTCCTCCTGTAAAGGGGCTCGACCCCTGCGGCGTGATGGAACTCCGCACGCTCGCCCATGCGCGCGCCATGACTGCAAGGCTGGACCGGTTGCGGCACGTAACCATCATCGGCGGCGGGTTCATCGGGCTCGAGGTTGCCGCATTGCTGCGCCAGCGCGACATTGCCGTCGATGTTCTGGAGGCCGCCGACCGGCTCATGGGGCGCGTGCTCTCTCCGTTGATGAGCGATGCCTTCGTTCCAATCCATGAGCAGATGGGCACGCGGCTCCGTCTCGCGACGGTTGCGACTGAAGTAGCCGGCCGTTCGGTTGTCCTCTCGGATGGCGAAACGCTGGACACCGATGCGGTCGTCGTCGCGGCGGGCGTCGTTCCCAATTCAGAGCTGGCGGCCGAGGCCGGGCTGGATGTCGCCAATGGCGTGGTCGTCAACGACAGGCTCCTGACGTCCGATCCTTCCATTTCGGCCATCGGCGACTGCGCGGCCCATCCCAATCCCTGGGGCATCGGCACGATCCGCCTGGAATCGGTGCAGAACGCGGTCGATCAGGGCAAGTGCGTAGCCGCACGCCTCACCGGCAATGACCAGTCGTACGACGCGCTGCCGTGGTTCTGGTCGCATCAGGGTGCCGCCAAGCTCCAGATCGCCGGGCTCGCCATGGGCATGGACGACGCGGTTATGCGCGGCGACCCGTCGACGGGCAAGTTCTCGGTCTTCGTCTATCGAAAGGGCAGGCTCATAGCAGTCGAAAGCGTCAGCAGCCCGGCCGATCATATGGTCGCGCGCCGGGTTCTCGCGGCGCGGCAATCGATCCCGAAGGAGATCGCGGTGGATTTGTCTGTCGATCTCAAGACGCTGGTGCCGAAGCCTGCGGCGTAAAGCCTGAGTCAAATCAGCGTTCTGTCGCAATCTGCTCTACGAACACTTTCACGCTCGCCGTTCGCCCGGCGGCGTCCATCACAGTCAGCGTCGAAAAGCCCGCACCGTCCGGCTGCCAGCTTGCCGTGCGACGACGCGAGCTGCCGTCCAGCGGCCGCCCATTCGCCAGCCATCGGAACGGCGCGCGCCCGCCCTGCAGCTTTAGCACCAGCGGCATCGCGGCATCCTCGGCAACGGCGAGCTCGACGCGCGCGCCCTGCGGCGGAAAGACGATCTGGGGTGCCGCCTCGGCAATACCGTTCTCGCGCAGCGCGTCGCCGGGCGAGGAAAACCGCCGCATCATCGCCGGCAGGTCGTTGCGCGCGGTCCGCAATGCACCTACCGGCGGGCGGGGCAGGGAGGTGACGGGCAGGCCGGATTTGGCGAAGGCCTCGAACAGGATCGGCGCTGCCGAGGCGTAGCCGGATAGGCCCGGTACCGCTGCGCCGTCAGGTCGCCCGACCCAGACGCCCAGCACGTGCCGGCCGTCGAAGCCTACCGACCACGCGTCGCGATAGCCGTAGCTGGTGCCGGTCTTGTAGCCGATGCCGCGTGGCGCGGCAGCTTCCGGCGGTGCGATGCCTGCCAGCATGTCGGCCACCTGCCATGCCGCGCGTGGGTCGAGCAGCGTGGCGGTCTGCCTGTCGCCGCTCATGTTGCCGATCGTCGTCGCTTCGCCGCCATTGGCAAACCCGGTGTAGAGCTGCACCAGCTCTCGCAGCGAAAGCCCCGCGCCGCCCAGCGCGATGGCCAGTCCGGGCGCTTCGTCGCGCGGCAGCGCCAGGTTCACGCCCGCGCGGCGGAAGCGGGTGGTGAGCCGTGCCGGTCCCACCGTGTCCAGCAGCCGTACCGCCGGCACGTTCAGCGACATCTGCAACGCCGTGCGTATGGACACGTCGCCCTGATAGGCGAGATCGAAATTGCGCGGCCTGTATCCGCCGAAACTCGACGGGCGATCCTCGATGATCGTCTCCTGCGCCACCATGCCTTCCTCGAAGGCGAGGCCGTAGATGAAGGGCTTGAGCGTCGAGCCTGGCGAGCGCACGGCGCGAGTCATGTCGATCCAGCCCGAGCGCGATTCATCGAAGAACCCTGCCGAGCCCACCTCCGCAAGAATGTCGCCGGTCCGCGCATCGGCCAGCACCATGGCTACGGACAGGCGCGGGCCGATGCGCCGAGCCGCATCTCGCGCCACGCGCTCGAGCCCTTCCTGCGCCCGCCGGCTGAGGGTGAGCTCAATCCGGCCTTCTCCACGGTGCTCGCGCAGCGCCCGCTCGGCGGCATGCGCGGCCAGGAACGGCATCGCGCGGCGTACGGTCGGCACCGACGTTTCCATGCCGCGATGCGTTTCTCGCTCGTCCAGCACGTTCGCCGCCGCCATGCGGTCCAGCACGCGGTCGCGCGCGATCTCTGCCGCTTCGGGATGGCGATCGGGCCGCCGGCGTTCCGGCAGTTGCGGCAGCGCAACCAGCAGCGCCGCCTCGCCGAGCCCCAGCCGCTTCGGCTCCTTGCCGAACCAGGCGAGGCTCGCCGCGCGGATGCCTTCGAGGTTGCCGCCATAGGGTGCAAGCGTCAGGTAACGCTTAAGGATTTCGTCCTTGCTGAGACGCCGCTCGATCTGCACCGCGCGAGCCATCTGTCTGAGCTTGGCGGTGAGCGAACGTTCCTCGCGCGGCTCGATCAACCGGGCGAGCTGCATCGTGATCGTCGAACCACCCGAAACGATCCGTCCGCTGGTTGCGAACTGGAAGGCCGCGCGCCCCACGGCCAGCAGGTCGACACCCCGATGCGCGCGAAAGCGCTTGTCCTCATAGGCGACCAGCATGTCCATGAAATGCGGGTCGATATCGTCCAAAGACACCTTGAAGCGCCACGCGCCCTCGGGCGTCGCCAGCGCGCGCAGCAGCGCCCCGTCGCGGTCCACGACTTCGACGGAGGTGGCCGGCAGGTCGAGCGGCGGCGGGTTGGCGCGGTCGAGCGCGTCCAGCGCGGCCATCGCAGCCGTGCCCAGCAGCGCGGTCAGCGCAAGGGCGAGGGCAGGGCGCTTCCAGCCGATCATTGCGACGCCATGACCTCCATCATGCCCGCCGCGGTGCGCGCGTTGAACTGCGGGCGGTACATGTCCTCGACCACGGCTGCGGGGTGCGCGTAGACGCCCGGCGTCACGGCGCGTACCACATAGGCCACGGTGAACGAGCCGCCGCCGGTGCGGTCGAACGCCGCGACGAACCGGTCGTCGCGGAACTCCGAATGCACGGCCTCCGGTTCGCCCAGCCATTCGAAGTTAGAAAGCTCGGCGCTGTCCACCAGCCTCGGGTTGTCGATCTCGAAGCCGGCGGGCAGCAGGTCGGTCACGGCGACGCGCGAGGGCCAGTCGTTAAGCTCTTCGACTTCGAGGACCACCACAAACCGCTCGTTCTGGACGGCCTCGCTGACGTTCGCTTCCTCGCCATCGAGCGTGTAGTAGGCGCGGCTGATCGTGAAGCCCTCGCCGCCGGCTGGCAGCGGCTGCGCCGGGGCGGCGACCGTGGTAATGACGGCATCGACCGGCTCGCTGCCGCGATTTGCGATCACCAGCGGCGTCTGCAGCAGTTCCTCGCCGCTGACACGGCGGGCGAAGCTGCCCTTGTGCGCCGCGCCGTCCACTTCGAGCGATATGGCGTCGCCGGTTGCCTGCACCGCGCGGGCAGCCAGCAGCATCCAAGCTTCTTCCTGCGTGCTGGTCCACTGCTTCTTGTCCCTTTCGCCGGCGACGAAACGAACCATCGCCGGCACCGCGCCGGGTGAAGGCCTCGTTTCAGCGGCCAGCGCCAGCATTGCTGCGCCGTCACGCAGGGCCGAGCCGTAGTCGGATCGGTAGAAGCTGGTGGCGGTGTCAGCCTGCGCCTGGCGCAGCGCCGAGGCGAAGACCGTATCGGCGCGCTGGTTGTCGCCATAGAGCGCAAGTGCTGCCGCGATCTGCGCGCGCGCCATCGGGCTGGTGAACTCGTCCAGCCGCGTATCGGCGTAGTAGCGCAGGTCGCCGATCGACGCTTTCCTGTTGCGCGCCAGCACATAGAGCGCATAGGCGATCTCGGTGCCGCGCGCCTGAATGTCGGTCGTGTAGGAAAGCTGGTTCTGAAGGTTCTCCAGCGCGCTCGTCATGCCCTGCACCGGCACGCCATAGCTGGCCTCTCGCGCACGCGTGAGGAAGTCGGTCACATAGGCGTCCAGCCACAAATCGCCGTAGCCCGGCCCCCAAAGGCCGAACGTGCCGCTCGATGTCTGGAACGTCATTACACGTGATATGGCATTCTGCACGCGCTCGCGCAGGGCCGGATCGTTTTCAAGCCCGCTCGCTGCCGAAAGCTCGCTGACATAGAGCAGCGGCAGCGCACGGCTGATCGTCTGCTCCGCGCAGCCGTAGGGGTATCGGTCCAGCGTCATCAGCATCGACGGCAGATCGAAGGCTGAGGCAGGCGACACGCCGATCGTCACCGAAGCACCGTCCAGAAGGCTTGCCGCCAGCAATTCCCGGTCGATGCGGATTGATCCGCCATTCGCTGCCAGGCTCACGGTCTGCCTGTTCGCTATCGGCATCGCCGGCTGGCGCACCGGCAGATACATGGTGCGGCCGACCTCCAGGCCGTCTGGATGGGAAAGCGAAACGGTGATCGCCGCGTCACCGGTCGTCAGCGCCGTTACGGGCAGCAGCAGCGTTGCCCGCCCGTCCTGTGCCAGCGATACGCTCTGAGGCGCATCTGCGAAATCGAAGGTCGCATCGCCCTCGGTATTGATCGCGATGGCGTAGTCCCCGGCCGGCCCATCCGTGTTGTGCACGTCGAGGCGGATCGTCGCCCGGTCGTCGGTTGCGAGGAAGCGCGGCTGGCCGGCTGTGATGACGACCGGATCGCGAATGACGACATCGCCGCAGGCCTGCCCGACACCGGACTTCGACCACGCCACAGCCATGACGCGCGCGGTGCCGTTGAACTCGGGAATGTCGAAGGCGATTTCGGCCTTTCCACCATCATCGACACGAACGGGTCCGGAGAAGAATGCCAGCAGCCGCTCTGTCGGCGCGCTGCCCTGCGCCGTCATGCCGCCTCCGTCGCCGCCGGTGCGGATGCGGCCGAAAGCGCCGGCGGAACCGTCGATGAGCCGGCCGTACAGGTCGCGCATTTCGAGCCCGAGCCTGCGCTGGCCGAAATACCAGCCATCAGGGTCCGGCGCCTCGTAGCGCGTCAGATTGAGGATGCCGACATCGACCGCGGCAACGGCGACATAGGCTTCCTCGCCGGCGCTCAATCCGGTCAGCGTCACGGGTATCGCCAGCGTCTCGCGCGGGGATGACTGTGCCGGCAGCGCCAGCCCCACGCCGAGCTTGCGCTCGGCCGGATCGACCGAAAGCCACTTCACGCCGATGGCGCGCGCGGGCATGCGGCTCTCTTCTGCGTTGCCTGGACGAAACAGCGTGGCGGTCACGTATGCGCCCGCGCCCCAGTCCGCCGAGACGGGGATTTCGATCTCCGCGCCCTCGGCGGGTACGTTCGCCTCGATGGTCTCGTAAAGGCGCTCCGAGCCGATGGCGATCAGCATCTCGCCGGCAAAGCGCGGCGAAACCTTCAGCGTGGCGGTCTCGCCGGCCGCATAGCTGTCCTTGTCGAGCGCGATCTCGAGGCCGTCGGGCGTTTCGGTCGAGGTAGCCTCGACGAACCAACCTGCGTCGAACTCGTAGCTCGCCACCGACCCGTCAGCGTCGGCGCTCTCCACATCGAGGCGGTATCGTCCCCATTCGACCGGTACGGAGACGGCGACGGGCTGGTCCGCGCCGATGTCGATCGTCCCGCCAGATACCTGATTTTCGAGCGTGATCGCCTCGTATTGCCAGGAATTGTTGCTGCGGTACCATTGATAGTTCCGCTCGATCTTCGTCAGCGTCCACGTCGCGCCGGCGTGCGCTTCGCGCTCTCCATCCGGAGACACTGCGATGACACGGAAGCCCGCCGTCGCGCCCTGCGGCACTTCGGTTCCGACAAAGTCGGGTCGGATGCCGATCAGCGATTCGTCGGGGATGATCGACAGCGTCGTGCTGCGCTCCACCGCCCGGCCGCCGTTCTCGCTCATGCGCACGGTCACCTTCGCGTCCAGCAGGCGCGTGGTGTAGGGCAGCTCGTCGGCTACTGCCTCGAATCTTGCCTTTCCGTCCTCGTCCGTCGTGTCGAGGTCGAGCGGCGTCGTCACCGCTTCAACCTCCTCGTCGGACAGACCGAACTTGTAGCCCGGATAGCGGGGCCAATCGCGCGTGGTGGCGATGGTCATCTCGCCTTCCAGCTCTAGGCCGGCAGCGGGTGCGCCGTAGAGATAGCGCCCGTCGAGGTTGATCCAAGCGGGTTCGCCTGCCGAGACTTCGGCCGTTTCCGGCTCCAGTTCGAACTCGATACGATCCGGTACGAAGTCCTCGACCAGAAACACGGCCTGCGCCACCGGTGCTGCATCCGGGTCGGTATGGATGCGAAGGTTCCAGGAGCCCAGCATCGCCGTCTGCTGCAAGGTGAGCGGCACATGGTGGCCGCCGAGCGTGCGGCCGTCGCTGGTGATGCGGCGTTCTTCCACGCCGTCGGGGCGAATGAAGATGAAGGTCAGAGGCAGGGCGTCGACCGCCTCGGCGCTGTCGTCGCGGACAAGCGCTGCGGCGTGCACCGTCTCGCCGGCGCGGTAGATGCCGCGCTCCGTCCATGCGAAGACATCGACTGCACCCGGCGCGGCGCGTCCCGTCACGCCGCGATCCGACAGGTCGAAGCCGGCACGCGTCATGTCGAGGAAGACGAAGTCATCGTCGCTGCCAGACGCGGTGAGAACGGCCGGCGCCATGCCGGCGCTGCCGCGCATCAGTCCCGGCGTGAAGACCGCCTCTCCTTTCGTATCCGTGGTCGCGGTCCCGAGGATTTCGTTGTTGCGGGCCAGAAGCTGCAGCTCGACGTTTTCCAGCGGCTTGGCCGTCGCTAGCGACCGCACGAACACGGTCAGCCCATCTTCGCCCGCATAGGTGGAAAGGCCGATGTCGGAGACGACGAACCATTGCGTAGCCCTGGCGTTCCAGCTTTCGCTCTGGTCGCCCTGCGGGCTGGCCGTCAGCACGTAGACGCCCGGCTTGCGCTCCGGCAATGCCTCATCCACGGGGAAGCTGGTCAGCACCTCCTTGTTGAGCTCGTTGTCCAGTTCGATCGTTCCCTGCCAGACGATTTCGCCTAGGTCCGTTCCCAGCGAGGAAATGTCGTATTCGTCGATCTGGCGCAGGAACTGATACCCCGTCAGCAGGCCGGCGAGCGCCCGGTCGCCGACGCGGTGCAGCTTCAGGTCGGCTGATGGCGCGTTGACGCTGACCATCGGCACGCCGTGCCGGCCCGCACCCGGCAGCACGAAGTTCTCGCCGGAGAAGCGGATGGAAGGTGCGCGATCCCGCACGTAGACGGAGAGGCTAATCGGGCTTTCGATCACTTCTCCGATCGCCGCAGGCAGTCCCTGCCGCACCGTGATGCGGTAGTTCTTGCCGTGCTCCAGCCCTTCCACGCAAAGCTGCTGGCCGCTGACGTCGATGGCCTTTGGGGCTGCGTCGCCCACGGTCACGAACGGCGCGTAATCGACGCCGGCCTTTGCAAGCTCCTCGGAAAACTGCACACAGGCGCGGGGTGACGCGATGTCGGTCTCGACCGTGTTGTTGACGACGCGAAAGCCCTTGCGCGCCTTGAGGTCGAGGTAGGAAGCGCGCACGGTTGCGTCGTCCGCAAGCGCGAGGCTCGCCTCAAAAGCCTGCAACGCCGGTCGGTAGAGGTCACGACGGTCGAGCGCCTGTCCGATTGCCGCAAGGCTGCGTGCGCGCAGGCCCGGTGTGCGTGCCAGCTCATAGGCGTTAAGCGCCGCAGACGTGCCGTCGCGCGCAAGCTGCGCCTGTTCGTTGCTGTCCTGCGCTTCTATCGCGAACTGTGCCTGCGAAAGAGAGAGCCACAGCTCGATATCGTCGGGCTCGACCGCAAGCGCGGAATGCCACGCCTGCGCGGCCGCCCGCGCATCGCCCGAACCCATGGCGCTTCCGGCCATCGACGACAGGAAGACCACGCCCTCATCCTCGGCGGGCGCCTCGTCCGACAAGGCCTCGCGATACCGGCGCGCGTCGCTCCTCATGTGGTCCGGCACGTAGGTCAGTTGCGGCGGGGCGCCGATCTCGGCCTTATCGCCCTGCATCACCACCTTGCCCGCCACCGCGCCGGCAAACGGATTGAGCTGGCTGTAGTCCGACTTCAGGAAGCACCATTGCGCGCGGGTGTTGTAGGTGAAGGCGCGGCAGGCGGTGTCTGCCAGGCAGATGGCCTCGCAGGCGTCGAGCGAAACGTCGCGCTCTGTCCTCAGGTCGAAGCCGAAATAGTCGGCATCCAAGGTCGTCTGAATTGTGCGTTCCGTCTGGGCGCCCGCTGCGCCGGACAGAGCCAGAAAGAGCATGGTGATGATGGAAAGAAAGCGGGCCGCGCGCACCGACATGAAAGCCTCCAAACGCTAGCGACATCCCCGGGGTCATGACCCTGCGGAACTTGAGCAGGCTTCACCTTTCCTTGTCAACAAGCCAGCCCGGCGTCCCTTTGCGGTAACTGGCATCGCCATCGGGCGCATCTGGCGCTAGCGGGCGAATCGACGGCGCGATTTAGTGTCATGATACAAAGTCTTGCCGAACGACATTCGCAAGACGCGGATTCTTTTCCCATTGCAAAAATTGCGTCAACTTTGTCGCAATTACGCCATCTGTGTGGCCTGCAACATTGCACATTCCGTTACGGCGTCACCGTTCGGCTTTTTGACATCGTCAGCCGGATGCGGAATGGTACGGCCAGTCGGTTCAAATGGGAGAACGTCGATGAAATTCTATAAAAGCAACGGCAACCGTGTCCCCGAGCACATCGAAAAGCTCGCGGCGGACACGAAGGCCGGGAAGCTCGACCGCCGCGAATTCCTCGCCATGGCAAGCGCGTTCGGCGCCTCCACGGCGATGGCCTACGGCATGATCGGACTGGCTGCGCCGACGAAGGCGCTGGCGCAGGAAGAGCCCAAGCGGGGCGGGGTCATCAAGGTTGCGATGCCGATCAAGGATCCCAAGGATCCGCGCACCGCCGACTGGTCCGAGATCGCCAATGCCGAGCGCCAGACGCTCGAACCGCTGGTCAAGTATACCCGCGATTTCACGTTCGAGCCCTACCTGCTCGAAAGCTGGGAAGTGAACGACGACGCCACCGAATATGTCTTCCACATCCGTCCGGGCGTCACCTGGACCAACGGTGACACCTTCAATGCCGACGACGTGATCTTCAACATCACCCGCTGGGCCGACCGCAGCGCCGAAGGCAATTCCATGCCTGGCCGTCTCGGCTCGCTGGCCGACGCCGACACGGGCAAGCTGCGTGAAGGCTCCGTCGAGCGCGTCGACGACATGACTGTCCGCCTCATCCTGAGCGAGCCCGACATCGCGCTCATCCCGAACCTGACCGACTATCCGGGCCTGATCGTTCACCGCTCCTTCGACGAGACCGGCGCCAACTTCGCACAGAACCCCATCGGCACCGGCCCGTTCGAGCTGGTCTCCTACGATGTCGGCCAGTCGGTGGTCTACAAGCGCCGCGAGACCGGCGAATGGTGGAACGGCGAGGTCTATCTCGACGGCGTCGAGTTCATCGACTACGGCACCGATCCCGCAGCCATGGTTTCGGCCTTCGAGGCGGGCGAGGTGCACACCAACCACGAGACGACGGCCGATTTCGTGGCGATCCTCGAAGGCCTCGGCATCGAGACGTCCGAGGTCGTCACCGCATCGACAATCGTTGCGCGCACCAACGTCGCAAACGCGCCCTATGACGACCAGAAGGTGCGCCGCGCGCTCACCATGGCGGTCGACAACGCCACCGTGCTCGCACTTGGTTACGGCAATGCCGGCGAGGTGGCCGAAAACCATCACGTCTGCCCGATCCATCCGGAATATGCCGAGATGCCCGCGCTCACCCGCGACATCGACGGCGCCAAGGCCCTGATGGAAGAGGCCGGCCAGATGGACTACGAGCACGAGCTCATCACGGTCGACGAGGACTGGCACAAGAACACGGGCGACGCCATTGCCGCCCAGCTTCGCGAAGCCGGCTTCAAGGTCAACCGCACGGTGCTGCCGGGCTCGACCTTCTGGAACGACTGGACGAAGTACCCGTACTCGATGACCAACTGGAACATGCGCCCGCTGGGCATCCAGGTGGTCGCCATCGCCTACCGCACCGGCGAGGCCTGGAACGAGGCCGCCTACTCCAACCCGGATCTGGATGCCAAGATCAATCAGGCGCTGTCGATCGCCGATGCCGACGAGCGTCGCACGGTGATGGGCGAAATCCAGAAGATCCTGCAGGAGTCGGGCATCATCATCCAGCCCTACTGGCGCAAGCTCTACAACCACTCCGTCGCAGCCGTGAAGAACCATGGCATGCACCAGACCTTCGAGCATGATTTCGGCAAGGTCTGGCTGGACGAGGCCTGAGCCGCAAACTGGAATGAGGGAGGGGGCGTCAAGCCCCCTTCCGCCTCAATAGGGGCGCCTGAGCTGAACAAGCGTTGAACGGGAACAAGACGCGAGCCAGGGCCGGGACGGAAGCGGGGCGCATGCCCTGCCTGCCTGCGGCCACATATTCGCATTCCGTTCGGCTCACAGCCACGCGCAGTCCCCAACCCGACCGGCAGGGGGTAGGATGCTAAGCTTTATCATTCGTCGTCTCGGAACGATGGCGCTGACCATGCTGTGCCTCACCATGGTCGTGTTCTTCATGATCAATCTGGAGCCCAACCTGCGCAAGCTGTCGATCAGCCAGCTCGACATGCGTTCGTCCGACGAGCACATCGAAAGCTGGCTCGTGCGCAACGGCTATCGGGACAACTTCTTCGTGCGCTACGGCCGCTGGCTCGGCGTGGTGCAGAAGCAGCCCAACATCAACGCCGAGACGGGCGCGGTCACGCCTCGCTTCTCGTTCTGCAACGAGCCGGCCGAACCCTATTACGGCGGCATCCTGCAGGGCGATTTCGGCTGCTCCACCAAGTTCAAGACGACGGTGTCCGCCAAGCTCTGGCCGGCGCTGGCCGCAACCGGCAAGCTGATGTTCTGGGTCATGGTCACCATGGTTCCGGTGGCGCTGCTCATAGGCATCTTCGCGGGCATGCGGGAGGGGTCTCGAACGGATCGTACCTTGTCGGTCGCGTCGATCACCACAACGGCCACGCCGGAATATGTCTCCGGCGTCATCTTCACGGTCGTCTTCGCGTCATGGTTGGGTTGGCTCAACGGGTCGGCTGCGACGGCCACCAGCCAGGGCCTCACATTCTACAACTTCACCCTGCCGGTGATGACCATGGCGATCTACGGCATCGGCTACATCGCGCGCATGACGCGGGCCTCGATGGTCGAAGTCATGACGCAGCAATATATCCGCACCGCGCGCCTCAAGGGCCTGTCGTTCAACACGGTTGTCGTCAAACATGCCTTGCGCAACGCGTTGATCGCGCCCTTCACGGTCATCATGCTGCAGTTTCCCTGGCTGCTCACCGGCGTCGTCATCGTCGAGGTGATGTTCCGCTACCAGGGCTTCGGCTTCACGCTGGTCGAGGCAGCCGGCAACAACGACATCGACCTGCTGCTTGGCTGCTCGCTGGTCTCGGTCTTCGTCGTGCTTTTCACCCAGCTCATCTCCGACGTGGGCTACGCCTATCTCAACCCGCGCATCCGCGTTCAGTAGGGGGCCGCGCATGCAGCTCGAATATATCGGCGGCTTTCAGGTCTTCATCGGGGTGCTGTTGCGATTCTGGCCGGTCTGGATCGCGCTTGCCCTGGTGCTGGGCGCCAGCATCACCTTCAAGGCGCGGCTCGGGCTCTACGGCCAGCTGTTCAACAGCTATGTCGGCGTCGCGGGGGTGACGATCTGCCTGTTCTGGCTGTTTACCGCAATGTTCGCCTCCACCATCGCGCCGTTCAATCCGCTGGCGCAGATACTGGTGATGAAGGACGCGCTGCCCGGCGCGGTCGAGCCGCAGAGCGGGCATACATTCCTGTTCGGCGGCGACAGGCTGGCGCGCGACATCTTCTCGCGCATGGTCTACGGCAGCCAGATCGTTCTGGTGATCGCGCCCGCCGCCACCATGTTCGCACTGATGGTCGGCATCACGCTCGGCCTTCCCGCGGGTTACTATGGCGGTCGGGTGGATACGATTCTGTCCTTCCTCGCCAACCTCGTGCTGGCCTTCCCCGTCATCCTGCTGTTCTACCTGCTGGTGACACCGGGCATCATGGACACGCCGATCCCCTATGCGATGGCGGGCGTGTTCTTCCTGTTCCCGATCATCTTCTTCTGCACGCTCTTCTACACCCGCTACAGGCACCGCCCGCAACTGCTGGCGATCCAGCTCGGGGTGACTCTGCTGCTGGGCGGGTGGATTTATGCAGGCCTTGTCTTCAACGCCGACCCGCTGCGCATCATCGCGATCCGGCCGAACGAGCTGAACATCTTCGTGGCGGTTGTGTTCGCGTCTTCGCCCGGCGTCTTCCGCATCGTTCGCGGTCTGGTGATGGACATCAAGACGCGCGACTACGTGGCCGCCGCCCAAACGCGCGGCGAGAGCCCGTGGTACATCATGCTGTGGGAAGTGCTGCCCAACGCGCGCGGACCGCTGATCGTCGATGCCTGCCTGCGCATCGGCTACACGACGATCCTGCTCGGCACGCTCGGTTATTTCGGCCTCGGCCTTGCACCCGAAAGCCCCGACTGGGGCACGGCGATCAAGGAAGCCAGCCGCCTGCTGCGCTCGCACATCCACCCGGCTCTGCCGCCAACCATCGCGCTGATGAGCTTCGTGCTCGGCCTGAACCTCCTGGCCGATGCGCTGCGCGAACAGTCGCTGAAGGATTGAGGACACGACGATGAACGAAGCCGTCAAAGCCACGAACATCGAAAGCGCAGAACCCATCCTGGAAATCGAGAACCTGTCGATCTCGTTCTTCACGCGGCGAGGCGAAATCCCGGCCGTGATGGACTTCTCCTGCAAGGTCATGCCTGGCGAGGCGATGGGCATCGTCGGCGAGAGCGGCTGCGGCAAGTCCACCGTGTCGCTCGGCATCATGCGCGACCTGTCCAACGTCGGCAAAATCGTCGGCGGGCGTATCGTGTTCAAGGGCAGGGACATGGGCGACCTGTCTGATGCCGAGCTGCGGGCGATCCGCGGCAACGAGATCGCCATGATCTATCAGGAGCCGATGGCGAGCCTGAACCCGGCGATGAAGATCGGCGCGCAGCTCATGGAAGTGCCGCTGATCCACGACAAGGTGTCGAAGGAAGAAGCCTATAAACGCGCGCTGGAAATGGTGCGCTCGGTGCGGCTGCCCGACCCTGAGCGCATCATGCGGTCCTATCCCCACCAGCTTTCGGGCGGCCAGCAGCAGCGCATCGTCATTGCCATGGCGCTGCTTTCCAACCCGGCGCTGTTGCTGCTGGACGAGCCCACCACCGCGCTCGACGTCACCGTCGAGGCCGGCATCGTCGAACTGGTCAAGGGGCTGGGCAAGCAGTTCGGCACGTCGATGATCTTCGTGTCGCACAATCTCGGGCTCATCCTCGAGACCTGCGATCGCATCACGGTGATGTATTCGGGCGAGGCGGTCGAGACCGGTTCGATCAAGGATGTGTTCGACCACATGCGGCACCCCTACACGCAGGGGCTGTTCCGCTCGATCCCGCTGCCGGGGGCCGACAAGAATTCGCGCCCGCTGATCGCCATTCCAGGCCAGTTGCCGCTGCCGCACGAGCGGCCGAAGGGCTGCAATTTCGGCCCCCGCTGCCACCACTTCAAGCCGGGGCTTTGCGATGCCGCGGAGATCCCGATGATCGAGGTGGAAGGGCACGAGCGGCATTTCAGCCGTTGCGTCCGCTTCGACGAGATCGACTGGACCGCGCTGCCGGAAGGCGCGAAGACCGAGAAGGAAGCGGTCAAGCCCGGCGCGCCCGTGCTCAAGATCGACAACCTCAAGAAGTACTATCAGGTCGCCGCCAATGCGATCTTCGGGGGGGCCGAGACGCGTACCGTCAAGGCCAACGAGCAGATCAGCTTCGAAGCGCGCGAGAGCGAAACCGTCGCCATCGTCGGCGAAAGCGGCTGCGGCAAGTCCACGCTCGCAAAGGTTCTGCTTGGGCTGGAGACGGCGACGTCGGGCACGGTCTCGCTCGGCAACACGCAGATCGGAGGCACGCCGGTCGAGGATCGTGGCACCGACACCGTGTCCGGCATCCAGATGGTGTTCCAGAACCCGTTCGACACGCTCAATCCCAGCCATTCGGTCGGCTCGCAGATCATCCGGACGCTCGAGAAGTTCAAGATCGGCAACACGGTTGAGGAGCGAAAGCAGCGCATGTTCGAGCTGCTGGACCTCGTCAAGCTGCCCCGCGCCTTCGCCGAGCGGATGCCGCGCCAGCTTTCCGGCGGGCAGAAACAACGCATCGGCGTCGCCCGCGCCTTTGCCGGCAACGCCAAGGTCGTGGTGGCCGATGAGCCTGTTTCCGCGCTCGACGTGTCGGTGCAGGCCGCCGTAACCGAGCTGCTGATGGACATCCAGCGCAAGAACAAGACGACGATGCTGTTCATCAGCCACGACCTGTCCGTGGTGCGCTACATCGCAGACCGCGTGGTCGTCATGTATCTCGGCCACATCGTCGAGCAGGGCACGACCGACCAGATATTCTCGCCGCCCTACCACCCCTATACGGAGGCTCTGCTGTCGGCGATCCCCATCGCCGATACGAGCGTGGTCAAGAAGCATATCGTGCTGGAGGGCGATATTCCGTCCGCCATGAACCCACCGCCTGGCTGCCCTTTCCAGACGCGTTGCCGGTGGAAGAAGTTCGTGCCGGGCGACAAGTGCGAGACGCAGGTGCCGCCGCTCAAGGACCTTGGCAACGGCCACAGGAGCCTGTGCTGGCTGGACGACGAGCAGCTTGCAACGATGGAGCCGGTCATCAGCTTTGCCGGCGCGCACGAGCCCGACCCGGCCACCGAGACGCCGACCGCTTCGGCTCCGCGCAAGGCGGTGAGGGTGCGGGCCGAAAAGCCCGCCGCAGCCTCGCCGGCAACCCCCGCCCAGGCGCTCAAGGCAAAGGCGGCGCCGAAGGCGAAGGCATCGAAGGCGATGGTTGGCCAACTTGGCGATTCATCGCCGGAGAAGTCGCTTACCGAGGCGGGTGAGGGGCGTCAGGCCGCCAGCGCGGAGGTCGCGCCTGCAACGGCCGGAACGCCCAAGGAAAGCGCTGCGGCAGAGGGGAAAGTCGTACCGCCGCGCCGTAAGGTGCAGGTTGCCCGTTCTACCGAGGCGGCAAAGGTTTCCATGGGGGTTCCCCATGCCGAGGCAGGCGAAAAGGGCCGTCCGACAGGCATTGCGAGGCCAAAGAACCCGGACGATCTGAAGCTGATTTCCGGCGTTGGGCCGAAGCTCGAAGGCGTGCTCAACGGGCTCGGCATCTACACTTACGCGCAGGTAGCCTCGTGGAAGAAAGCCGAGCGCGACTGGGTCGACGGCTACCTGAAATTCAGCGGCCGGATCGAGCGGGACGACTGGGTCAGGCAGGCCAAGGCGCTCGCCAAGGGCGGCAAGGCCGAATACATCCGCGTCTTCGGCAAGAAGCCGCGATAGGCGACCGGATTTCGATCACATTTCGCGTTCGCGGGAACTTCGCGGGCTCCATTGGGATTGGCTTGGTCCAACCCGATGGAGAATCTCATGTCCAAGAGCGACCGCAAGAAACTTTACGAGATGATCGACGACATCAAGATCGCCATGCTGACGACCGTCGAAAAAGGCGGCGCATTGCATGCCCGGCCGATGGCAAATCAGGCGGCGGACAAGAGCGGGACGCTCTGGTTCTTCACCGAAAAGGACGGCGGCGTCGCGAAAAATGTTAAGGCAAATCCGCGCGTTAGCCTGGGCTATGCCGGAAGCGGAGCCTACGTCGCCGTCAGCGGCAATGCCGAGATGATTCACGACCGCAAGAAGATCGACGCGCTCTGGAGCGAAGAGGTCAAAGCCTGGTTTCCCGACGGAAAGGACGATCCGAACCTTGCGCTGCTGAAGGTCGATCCGGAAGTCGGCGAATACTGGTCGTTTCCAAGCGCCCCGGTCAGCCGGGCGATAGGCTACGTCAAGGCAAAGCTGACCGGCGAAGCTGTTGACGATATCGGCGAGAACAAAAAGCTGGCGCTTTAGGCTGTCGAAAGGTCAGCGGCAGTTCTGCATCTGGCCGGCGTAGTCGTTCGCCATGTTCGAAGTGCGGCGGGCGTAGTTCTGGATCGAATTGTTATTGCGCCACGACCCGCGGCTGTAGCCGCTGTGGCCGGAATAGTAGGCAAGATAGAGGTTATAGGTGTCGTGAGGCGCGATGCCGAGCGTATTGACCGACTTGTTGTGGTACCAGCCGACGAAATCCACCGCGTCGGAGAAGTTGTTCCGGCGGGCCGAATGGCGTCCGGTCTCGCGCTGGTATTGGGTCCAGGTGCCGTCCAGAGCCTGCGAATAACCATAGGCGGTGGAGGCTCGCTTGCCGGGGATGAATCCGAGGATCATCTTTCGCGGCGGGCGAGCCCTGCCGTCGAAGCCGGATTCCATGCGAATCGTGGCCATGAGGACGTGCGGCGGGATGCCGTATTTCTGCGATGCGGCATGGGTCGAACGCCGCCAATTGCTTGTCCAGCCTGCATTCTGGCTGAAAACGGCGCAGACATTGTTGATCTGGGACGGCTTGCTGGCGCAGGCCGAAACGGCCAGCAGCGCAAGGAGCGGCAGAAAACGCAGGACACGCGATACACACATGGGCCGAACGTTAGAACATCGGCGTAAATTAAAGCTTTCGCTTGATTTTAACGAATAGGGCCGCGAAGCGGCGAAAGACCCGCCCGGTATCATCTCCAGTTACTCGAATCCGGTAACCTCGGATCGTCGAGGCTCGGGTCAGTGAGTGAGGTAGTGTAGATATAGCGACGTGATGTGTCGTATATTTATTGCTGGCCGGTTGTGTATTGCCGCCTCTTCTAAAATCGCGCCGGCAAAGGACGCATTTCCAACATCGCTGCATGCTGGGCGGCGTAACCTCTCATGTCATGAATGCCGAACCTCGCCGCCGCCGCTCCACCGACCGCGCCGCCCACAAGCGGCCGGCCGCGATCCCGCAGCTCGCAATGACCCATGCGCGCAATCCGTATCCGCCGATGCGGCTGCTGTCCGACGATCAGCTCGAGGCGATCCACGAAGCCGCGATGCACATTCTGGAGAATTTTGGCATCGAGATGATGAGCCATTCGGCGCTCGACCTTTTCGCCGGCGCAGGCGCGAAGGTGGACCGGGCGGCGCAGACCGTGTTCGTCGACCGGGGGCTGGTGGATCAGGCGCTAAAGACGACGAAGTCGGCCTACCAGCTTACGCCGCGCAACGCCGAGAAGGCGGTTCCCATCGGCGGCGATGCGATCAGCTTTACGCTCGTTGCCGGCCCGCCCAACGTGCACGACATGGAGCGTGGCAGGCGGGCGGGCAACCACAAGGACTATTGCGACCTGATCCGGCTGGCGCAGCATTTCAACTGCATCACCATGCTGGGCAACCAGGTGTGCGCGCCGATCGAGCTGCCGGCCAATTCGCGCCACCTCGACACCTATTTCGCCAACCTGACGCTGACCGACAAGAGCTTCCACGTCTCGGCCATCGGCCGGGGCAGGGCGCTGGACGGGATCGCGATGATGGCTATCGCGCGCGGGCTTACGCTGGACAAGATGCGGGACGACCCGGCTGTCACGACGATCATTTCGGTCAATTCGCCCCGCCGCTTCGACGACCAGATGGCGGACGGGCTGATGACGATGGCGGAGCACGGCCAGTCGGTCGCGGTCACGCCCTTCACGCTGATGGGGGCGATGAGCCCGGTGACGCTGGCCGGTGCTCTGGCGCAGCAGAACGCTGAGGCGCTGGCGGGCATCGTGCTGACCCAGCTGGTGCGGCCCGGCGCGCCGGTAATGTACGGGGCGTTCACGTCAAATGTGGACATGCGTTCCGGCGCGCCGGCGTTCGGCACGCCCGAGAACACGAAGGCCAACGTCGCGTCGGGGCAACTCGCCCGGCGCTACAACCTGCCTTACCGTACCACGCCGGGCTCGGCTTCAAATGCCGCCGACGCGCAGGGCGCCTACGAGACGATGATGGCGCTGTGGGGCGCGGTGCTGGGGCACGGCAATCTGGTCTACCACGCGGCGGGCTGGCAGGAGGGCGGGCTGACGGCTTCCTACGAGAAGTTCATTCTCGACGTCGAGATGATCCAGCACATGATGGAGTTTCTGCGGCCGATAGAGGTGAACGAGGGGGAGCTGGCGCTGGACGCGCTCGGCCGGGTGCCGACCGGCGGGCACTTCTTCGGCGACCCGCACACGCTGGAGCGCTACTCGACTGCCTTCTACCAGCCGCTCGTTTCCAACTGGCAGAACTACGAAAGCTGGCAGGAGGCAGGCGGGCTGAACGCCACGCAGCGCGCGACCGGCCTATGGAAGAAGGCGCTTTCGGAATACGAGCAGCCGCCGATGGACGAGGGCGTGCGCGAAGGGCTGGACGAATATGTCGCAAAGCGGCGCGAAGAGATCGGGGCGGGCGAGCCGTGAGGGTTGGCGCGCTATCGATCACCCCCCTCTGGCCTGCCGGCCATCTCCCCCACAAGGGGGGAGATCAGCCGATGACGCGGGTTTCGCCAATCGCTACCGCAGCAGGAGGATCGGCCGGGCAGAAGCTGCCAATCTCTCCCCTTGAGGGGAGATGTCCGGCAGGACAGAGGGGGCGACGTAGAGCGCCACGTTCCCTGTTCAATGCAGCGGCCTGACAAAATGATTCCCCTTCTCCTCCCAACTCCCTGAAAAGCAGGAATATTTCATGAAGTCGCATACGCGTGTGGTGGTCATTGGCGGTGGCGTCGTGGGGACGTCGGTGCTGTATCATCTGGCCAGGCATGGCTGGACGGACGTGATGCTGCTGGAGCGCGACGAGCTGACTTCGGGCTCGACTTGGCATGCGGCGGGCGGGATGCATACGGTCAACGGCGATCCCAACGTCGCCAAGCTGCAGAAATACACGATCGAGCTCTACAAGGAGATCGAGGAGCTTTCCGGGCAGGCGACCGGCGTGCACATTACCGGGGGCGTGCTGCTTGCCGCCACCGAGGCGCGCATGGACTGGCTGCGCGGGGTGGTGGCGAAGGGGCGCTACCTGGGGCTCGACCTCGAGGAAATCTCGGCCAGGGAAGCAGCCGAGCTGATGCCGCTGCTCGACCCGTCGCAGTTCGTCGGTGCGGTGCGCAATTCCGAGGACGGGCATCTCGACCCGTCGGGCGTGACGCATGCCTATGCCAAGGCCGCGCGCAAGCTGGGCGCGGAGGTTCACCGCTTCACCAAGGTCGAGGATATCGTGCGGCGCGAGGACGGCGCGTGGCGGGTCATCACCGACAAGGGCGAGGTGGTGGCAGAGCATGTCGTGAATGCCGGCGGTCTGTGGGCGCGCGAGGTCGGCCGCATGGTCGGGCTGGAGCTTCCGGTGCTGGCGATGGAGCACATGTACCTCATCACCGAGGATATGCCCGAAGTGGCGGAGTGGAACGCGAAGACCGGGAGCGAGGTGATCCACGCCATCGACTTCGATGGCGAGCTCTACCTGCGGCAGGAACGCGGCGGGATGCTGATGGGCACCTACGAGAAGGCCGCCAAGCCGTGGTCGGAATACCAGACGCCGTGGAACTTCGGCCATGAGCTGCTGGAACCGGACATCGACCGCATAGCACCGTCGCTGGAGGTGGGTTTCCGGCATTTTCCGGCGTTCCAGAAGACCGGCATCAAGCAGATCATCAACGGCCCCTTCACCTTCGCGCCGGACGGAAACCCGCTGGTCGGTCCAGTGCGCGGGCTGCCGGGCTTCTGGGTCGCGTGCGGGGTGATGGCCGGTTTCAGCCAGGGCGGCGGCGTGGGGCTGGCGCTCGCCAACTGGATGATCGACGGAGACCCAGGCGCGGACATCTGGGCGATGGACGTGGCTCGCTACGGCGACTGGGCCTCGATGGCCTACACCAACGCCAAGGTGCGCGAGAACTATTCGCGGCGGTTTTCGATCCGGTTTCCGAACGAGGAGTTGCCGGCGGGAAGGCCGCTCAGGACGACGCCGGTCTACGACCTGCTTGCGGCCAGGGGCGCGCAGTTCGGCGTCGCCTACGGGCTGGAGGTGCCGCTATGGTATGCGCCGAAGGGCGCGAAGGACATCTTCTCGTGGCGGCGCTCGACCGATTTCGAGCATGTCGGCAACGAGGTTCGCGCCGTGCGCGAGCGGGTGGGGCTTTCGGAAATCTCATCCTTCGCGAAGTATCGGGTGACGGGCGAGGGGGCCGCCGCGTGGTTGGACCGGATGCTGGCCTGCAAGCTGCCGGGAGCAGGGCGCATGACGCTGGCCCCGATGCTGAAGGAAGACGGCAGGCTGATCGGGGATTTTACGCTGGCGAATTTGGCCGGCGGAGGTGTGCCGGGGGCCGCCTCACAGGAATGGTTCATCGCGGGCTCCGGCATGGCCGAGCAGTTTCACATGCGGTGGTTCGAGAAGCATCTGCCGGGCGACGGCAGCGTGAACGTGGAGGCGCTGGGGCTTTCGCTGGTGGGGCTTTCGATTGCGGGGCCGCGGGCGCGCGACGTGCTGGCCAAGGTGACGCGGGCGGACGTGTCGAATGCGGGGATGCCGTTCATGGCCGTGAGGCGAATGGATATCGGCATGGCGCCGTGCACGGTGGGACGGGTGAGCTATACCGGCGATCTGGGCTACGAGATCTGGATGGCGCCGGAATATCAGCGCCACGTGTTCGAGACGCTGATGGAAGCCGGCGAGGAGTTCGGCATCGCGCTTTTCGGCTCGCGAGCGCTGAACGCGCTGCGGCTGGAAAAGAACTACGGGTCGTGGGCGCGGGAATACCGGCCGATCTACGGACCGGTCGAAGCGGGGCTGGAACGGTTCGTCGCCTATGGCAAGGACGCGGACTTCATCGGCAAGCAGGCCGCGATCGCGGAGCGTGAGGGCGGCGGCAAGCTGCGGCTGCGCGCGTTCGTGATGGAGGCGGAGGACGCAGACGTGATCGGCGACGAGGCGATCTGGTTCGAGGGCAAGGTCTGCGGCTGGGTGACGTCGGGCGGCTATGCGCACAATGCCGGGAAATCGGTCGCGATGGGCTATGTGCCGAAAGAGGTTGCCGACAGGGCCGAGGGGTTCGAGATCGAGCTTCTGGGGAGGCGGCACAAGGCGACCGTGCAGGCCACGGCGCTGTACGACGCCAATTTCGAGCGGCTGAGAAGCTGAACCATCATGAAGAAACCGATCACGCTGCCGCGCCGCAAGGTTGCCGCACTTTTCATCGACCTGCAGGAAGAACACCGGCAGGACCCGCGCTATCTAGTCGACGGTTTCGGCGATGTGGTGGCCAATGCCGCGCGGCTGCAACGGGCGGCGAGAGCGGCTGGCGCGCCGCTCTACCACTTTGCCTACGTGGTCGACCTGGCAGCCGGCGATGCGCGGCCGTACCACCCGGTGATGCCGGACGGGCGCTCGGCCTTCAGCGACAAGGATGATCCGCTGACCGCGATCTGTGCCGAGGTCGCGCCGCAGGAGGGCGAGCCGCTGCTCGTGAAATCGGAGGCGACGGCGTTTCGCGACGGGCTGGCGGCGGAACTGCGCGGGCGTGGGGTCGAATGGCTCGTGATTGCCGGAGTGTGGACGGAAGCATGCGTCGACGCCACCGTGAAGGACGCCATCGGCTACGGGTTCCGCGTGCTGCTGGTGAAGGACGCGTGCGGCAGCGGATCGCGCGCGATGCACCAGACGGGCATACTGAACCTCGCCAACCGGCTCTATGGCGGGGCGGTGGTTTCTACCGATGCGGCCTGCCGGCTGCTTTCGGGGGAGACAGCACCGGCATGGCAGGTGGAGGGCTCTGTGCCGCTTCGCTACGAGGCGGAGACGTTGGGGAAGCTTTACGCGGCGCTTTGAATGGCGGAACGATAACATGACTAAAAATGTCATGTTATTTTCCTTTAAATTCAAACGCTTCGGCGAAAATTTGACCGATTGATAAAAAAATAAATCGTGCTAGCATTTCCCCAAAACCAATAATGGGGAACATCGCTGATGGCTGAAGGCCAGTTGAAGGATGGGATCGCCGCCGGCAGGCTGGCGGGCCCGCAATATGCCGAGAATTTTTCCGACCTGCACCCGGCCTACGATAGGCACGAGGCGCTTGTGGAAGCCGATCGCTGCTACTTCTGCTACGACGCACCGTGCATGCAGGCGTGCCCGACCTCGATCGACATTCCGCTGTTCATCCGCCAGATCTCGACCGGCAACCCGCTGGGCGCGGCCAAGACGATCTTCGACCAGAACATACTCGGCGGCATGTGCGCCCGCGTGTGCCCGACCGAGACGCTGTGCGAGGAAGTGTGCGTGCGGGAGGTGGCAGAAGGCAAGCCGGTGCAGATCGGCCGGCTGCAGCGCTACGCGACCGACGAGGCGATGGCGCGCAACAAGCAGTTCTACCAGCGCGCCGCGCCGACGGGCCGGAAGATCGCCGTGGTGGGGGCGGGGCCTGCCGGCCTTGCCTGCGCGCACCGGTTGGCGGTGAACGGCCATGAGGTGACGATCCTCGAAGCCAGGCCCAAGGCGGGCGGGCTGAACGAATACGGCATCGCCGCCTACAAGGCGACGGACGACTTCGCCGGCGCCGAGGTCGATTACGTGACCGCTATTGGTGGCATCACGATCGAGAACGACAAGGCGCTCGGGCGCGACTTCTCGCTGGCCGAACTGGCGGCGTCCTACGACGCGGTGTTCCTGGGCATGGGGCTCGGCGGCGTCAACGCGCTGCGGGCAGAAGGCGAGGATGCGAACGGCGTGGAGAACGCCGTCGACTTCATCGCCGAGCTGCGGCAGGCGAGCGACCTGTCGACGCTGGAGATCGGCCGCCGCGTGGTGGTGATCGGCGGCGGCATGACGGCCATCGATGCGGCGATCCAGTCGAAGCTGCTGGGCGCGGAAGAGGTGACGATCGCCTACCGCCGCGGCAAGGACAACATGAACGCGTCGGAGTTCGAGCAGGATCTTGCGACCGTGAACGGCGTGGTCATCCGCCACTGGATGCAGCCCAAGCGCGTGGTGGCCGAGGACGGCCGTACGGTCGCGATCGAGCTGGAGCATACGCGGCTCGACGGCGAGAGGCTGGTTGGCACGGGCGAGATCGTGCGCCTGCCGGCCGACCAGGTGTTCAAGGCCATCGGGCAATCCTTCGACGCGTCGCCGCTGAACGGCTCGGGCAACTCCATCGCGATGGAGGCCGGGCGCATCAAGGTGGACGCCGAGGGCAAGACGTCGATGGCGAAGGTGTGGGCGGGCGGCGACTGCGTCGTCGATGCGCGCGAAGACCTGACCGTCGCAGCCGTGGCCGCAGGGCGCGACGCGGCAGAAAGCATCCACCGGGCACTCACCTCTAACGGGAGGGCATGAGCATGGCAGACATCCGCAACAACTTCGTCGGCATCAAGTCTCCCAATCCGTTCTGGCTGGCCTCGGCCCCGCCGACCGACAAGGCCTACAACGTGGTGCGTGCGTTCCAGGCAGGCTGGGGTGGCGTGGTTTGGAAAACGCTGGGCGAAGAAGGCCCGCCGGTCGTCAACGTCAACGGCCCGCGCTACGGCGCGATCTGGGGCGCGGACCGCAGGCTTCTCGGCCTCAACAACATCGAGCTGATCACCGACCGCGACCTCCAGACCAATCTGCGCGAGATGAAGCAGGTCAAGCGCGACTGGCCTGACCGCGCGCTGGTCGCATCCATCATGGTTCCCTGCGAGGAGCATGCCTGGAAGGCTATCCTGCCGCTGGTCGAGGAGACGGGCGCGGATGGCATCGAGCTGAATTTCGGCTGCCCGCACGGCATGAGCGAGCGGGGCATGGGCTCGGCCGTCGGCCAGGTGCCGGAATATATCGAGATGGTCGTGCGCTGGTGCAAGCAGTACACCCGCATGCCCGTCATCACCAAGCTGACACCCAACATCACCGACATCCGCAAGCCGGCGCGCGCGGCGCATGCCGGCGGCACCGACGCGGTGTCGCTCATCAACACAATCAACTCGATCACGGGCGTCGATCTCGACAGTTTCGCGCCGCAGCCGACCATCGACGGCAAGGGTAGCCATGGCGGCTATTGCGGCCCGGCGGTGAAGCCGATCGCGATGAACATGGTGGCCGAGATCGCGCGCGATCCCGAAACCCGCGGCCTGCCGATCTCGGGCATCGGCGGCATCACGACGTGGCGTGACGCGGCCGAGTTCATGGCGCTGGGGGCGGGCAATGTGCAGGTGTGCACGGCTGCCATGACCTACGGCTTCAAGATCGTACAGGAGATGATCGAGGGGCTGAAGAGCTGGATGGACGAGAAGGGCCATGCCGACCTCGACGCCATCATCGGCCGCGCGACGCCCAACGTCACCGACTGGCAGTATCTCAACCTCAACTACGTCGCCAAGGCGCATATCGACCAGGATGCCTGCATCAAGTGCGGCCGCTGCCACATCGCTTGCGAGGACACCTCGCACCAGGCGATCACCAGCATGGTCAACGGCGCGCGCCACTTCGAGGTGATCGAAGAGGAGTGCGTGGGCTGCAACCTGTGCGTCAATGTGTGCCCGGTGGAAGGCTGCATCACGATGGAGCCTTTGGCCGTCGGCGCGCTCGACAAGCGCACCGGCAAGCGGGTCGAGCCGGTCTACGCCAACTGGACGACGCATCCGAACAACCCGATGGCGAAGGTCGCCGCGGAATAGTTCCTCCCCGCCCGACGGTGCCGCCCGCGTTGCGTATTGGGCGGGACCGTCGGGCTCCCACGTTCAAAGCCGGGTTCGATGTGCTGCGTGTTGCGCGGAGCAGCGAAGGTTGGCGGCGCTTACGGCACTGCCCCCTCATCGCCCTGCCGTAAACTTCTCCCCGTCGGTGAGAAAGAACGGTCGTCTCGGCCGCCGCGTGCCCCGTGGCGTGAGTCGAGTTTTCGCCCGCAGAGAACTGTTTCCACGTCGCAGACCCCCACCCTCTATCCTGCCGGGGAGAGCCACGCGTCTCTCCCGTCCTTCGGACCCCCACAAGGGGGAGGGAGGTCGTCGGCGTGCCGCCAGACTTTGCACATCAGGTGCGAAGCCCGACGTTCAAGTCTCCCTCCCGTTGCGGAGGGATACAGGGCGGGGGTGGGATGACGGTCGCAGCGGTGACAACCAGCCGGGATGGCTCTCACGATGCCTGAACGCAGCTTTCAGCATTTCTGAATCGTGGATATTCATTATCCATGATAAGTGGTGTCCATGATCGGAGAGGCGAGATGAAACTGGGCGAGGGCGTCGAAGCCGCCATCCACTGCACGATGGTTCTGGCTACGCTGGGGCCGGGCGAGACGCTGCCGGCCGCCGCCATGGCCGAGGCCTATGGCATCTCCCCCAGCTACCTGCTCAAGCATCTCAAGACGCTGGTGGCCGAGGGGCTGCTGGAATCCGTGCCGGGGCCGAATGGCGGCTACAGGCTGGCGCGGGCGTCCGACAGGATCACGCTGCTGGACGTCGTTCTGGCGGTGGAGGGGAGGGCACCCGCCTTCCGCTGCATGGAAATAAGACAGGGTGGGCCGGTGAAGCTGCCGAAAGCGGTCTACGCCAAACCGTGCGGCGTCAACGCCGCGATGCTGAAGGCCGAGCGCGCCTACCGCGCAGCACTGGCCGAAACGTCGATCGCCGACATCGTCGCCGATTTCAACGCGGAGGCCGATCCGCGCGCGGTGGAGGCAGTCTGCGCCTTCGCCGAGCGCTATCGCCGCCCGCAGGGCTGAAAGTTTCAAACCGAAGGAGAAGCCAAATGAAACCCCGTCTGCAATTCTTCAATGTCGCCCCCGAGATCATGAACCAGGTGCTGGCGCTCAACGAGGCGGTCGAAAAGAGCGGGCTGGAGCGCAGCCTGCTGCACCTCGTCAAGCTGCGCGCATCGCATCTCAACGGCTGCTCCTACTGCGTGGACATGCATACGCGAGAGGCGCGGCAGGACGGCGAGAGCGAGCAGCGCGTCTACCTTGTTTCGGCGTGGCGCGAGTCGCCGCTCTACACCGAGCGCGAGCGCGCCGCATTTGCCTGGACCGAAACGCTGACCGCGCTTGCCGGCAACCATGTGGAAGACGAGGCCTACGAGGCCGCGCGCGCGCATTTCAGCGAGGAGGAAATGGTCAAGCTCAGCGTGGCCATCGGCATGATCAACGTGTGGAACCGGCTCTGCACCGGCTTCCGCGCCATACACCCGGTGGAAAAGGCGAAGGCCGCGTGAGGAAACGGACGGGCGGCGCGTCGACCGCCGCCCTTCTGGCCCTAATGATTTTTCTTCCACGCAAGGCCGGGCTCGGCTAGTGCCTGTATACATCAGGGGACGAGGCCGGAATTGAACGACACCGCCAGACCTGCGCCAGCAAGGCCCGCCGTGGCTCACGCCACGGGGCGGCGCAAGCTCGTAGGCCATCTGGCTATGGTGCTGTTCGCCGCGCTCGTCTCGGCTTCCTATTCCATCGGGGCGTTGGCCGCGCCCCTGATCGGGCCGGCGGCGATCAACGCGATGCGGTTCGTAATCGGCATCGCCACGATGGGGGCGGCCGTGATGATCGTGACGGGCGGGCATATCCCGAAGCCGCGCGCAAGCTGGCGATACCTGATCCTCGGCAGCCTGATGGCGACGTTCTTCGTCACCATGTTCATGGCGCTGCGGCTGACCGATCCGGTGTCGGCCGGCGCGGTGTTCACGCTGATGCCGCTGATGGCGTCGTTCTTCGGCTGGGTGTTCCTGGGCGAGGTGCCGCGCGGCGTGGTGCTGGCCAGCCTCGCATTTGCGGGCCTCGGCTCGATATGGGTCATCTTCAACGGCGATGTCGCCGCGATACTGGCGTTCCAGATCGGGCAGGGCGAACTCATCTTCCTGATCGGCGTTGCGGCGCACGCGGCCTACGCGCCGCTGGTGCGGCGGCTGAACCGGGGCGAGCACACCGCCGTCTTCACCTTCTGGACGCTGGTGAGCATCGGACTGTGCCTTGCCGTGTACGGCGCGGGCGAGATCGTCGAGACGGACTGGACCTCGCTGCCGCCCATCGTGTGGATCGCGATCTTCTACCTCGCCATCGTGACGGGGGCGGGCACGACGTTCCTGGTGCAGTTCGCGGCAATGCGGCTGCCTGCCTCCAAGGTGCTGGCCTACACCTATCTGAGCCCGACGCTCATCATCCTCTACGAGGGGCTGCTGGGGCACGGGTGGGCCAGCCCCGCCGTGTTGGCCGGCGCGCTGGTTACGGTGCTGGGGCTGGTGGTGATGGCGGCCTCGCGCGACAGCTGACGGGCGCCGTCTAAACCAATCGTTAACGCAAATCGGCAAGCTTGGCGCAAGGTTCAGCGGTGGCGCCAGGGGCCGTATGATAGTCATCAAGGCAAGCGGGTCGAACGATGTGAAGACGCTGCGCAAGCTGGCGCGCTCGCTTTCGGCCGAGCCAGCGGAGGTTTCGGTCGAAGACCTCGCGCCGCCAGCGCCCACGACCCGCAAGGCGTCGAAACCCAGCGTCAGCACGCTGCCCGGCGCCACGATCTCCGAACAGACGCGACAGGCGATCCTCAGCCTTCAGCCGGTAGATGTCGAAGCCAGCGGCGAATACGAGCTGAGTTAAACGGCGGACACGCTAGAGCCTTTCACATTTACACGGAATTTCGCGTGCAGCCGAACGCCCCCTTCACCACGCTTCGCGTGGTCCCCTTCCCCCGTTTACGAGGGAAGAACCAGCGTTGCGGAGCATCCTGACTGCCAAAGAAAGGCGGCTGACACCGCGCTCACGCCTTCGGCTTAAGCCCCTCGATGAAAAGCTGCTCGAGGAAGCGGGCGGCGTCTTCGAAGCGGCCTTCGCCGCCGCGGTCGGGGCCGAGCACGGCGCGGACCTGGACGTCGAAATCGGCGTAGTGCTGCGTGGTCGCCCAGATCGAGAAGATGAGGTGGAAGGGGTCTGTGCGCACGATCTTGCCGGCGCGCATCCAGCCGCGGATGATCTCGACCTTCTCGTCCACCAGCGTCTTCAGTTCGCCCTCGATCATCGGCAGGATGCGCGGTGCGCCTTGCAGGATCTCGTTGGCGAAGAGGCGGCTCTCGCGCGGGAAATCGCGCGCCATCTCAAGCTTGCGGCGAATGTAGCTGCGCAGTTCGGTCATCGGGTCGCCGATGTCGTCAAGCTCGCGCAGCGGCGCCAGCCAGGTTTCTAGCAGCCGCTGCATCAGGGTGACGTGAATGTCCTCCTTGGAGCGGAAATAGTAGAGCAGATTGGGCTTGGACATGCCTGCGGCATCGGCGATCTGGTCTATCGTCGCGCCGCGAAAGCCGTGCTGGGAGAACGCTTCCAGAGCAGCCTCAAGGATGATCTCGCGCTTCTCCGTCTGGATGCGCGTCCTGCGCTTCGGTTTCACCGCCTCCATCGCATTCCCACCCCTCGATGCGCCGCCGCGCGCCACGCTCTGGACCAATCGTCTGGACCAGTTTTCGCCTTGCCTGTGGAGCGCGAAGCGACGCAGGCAATTGCGTTAGTAATCCCTTGACCGCCCCTGTGGCGGTGCTAACGTTTGTCCAATCGGTCAAAAATTTGCGTAGCACATCTGCGCCCGAAGAACCAAGCGTTGGCCGAAACGAATGGGAACACAAAGGGGAAGCTTGGTCATGTCCAACAGGCTCAACGTCGCGCCGAACGATCTCAGCGCATTCTGGATGCCGTTTACGGCGAACCGTCAGTTCAAGCAGCAGCCGCGCATGCTGGTGGCCGCCAAGGACATGCACTACACGACCGCCGACGGCCGCAAGGTGCTGGACGGAACGGCAGGCCTGTGGTGCGTGAATGCGGGACACTGCCGGCCCAAGATCACCGAGGCGATACAGCGGCAGGCGGCCGAGCTGGACTATGCGCCGGCGTTCCAGATGGGGCATCCGCTGGCGTTCGAGCTGGCGAACCGGCTGGTGGACGTGGCGCCGGAAGGCATGGACCATGTGTTCTTCACCAATTCGGGTTCGGAATCGGTCGATACGGCGCTGAAGATCGCGCTGGCCTACCAGCGCGTGAAGGGCGAGGGCAGCCGCACCCGCCTGATCGGCCGCGAGCGCGGCTATCACGGCGTCAATTTCGGCGGCATCTCGGTGGGCGGCATCGTCACCAACCGCAAGATGTTCGGCACGCTGCTGACCGGCGTGGACCACATGCCGCATACGCATCTGCCGGGCAAGAACGCGTTCACCAAGGGCGAGCCGGAGCATGGCGGCGACCTGGCGGACGAGCTGGAGCGCATCGTGACCCTGCACGACGCCTCGACCATCGCGGCCGTGATCGTGGAGCCGGTGGCGGGGTCGACGGGCGTGCTCATCCCGCCGAAGGGCTATCTCCAGCGCCTGCGCGACATCTGCACCAAGCACGGCATCCTGCTGATCTTCGACGAGGTCATCACCGGTTTCGGGCGTCTGGGCACGCCGTTCGCCGCCGACTATTTCAGCGTGATCCCCGACATCATCACCACCGCCAAGGGTGTTTCCAACGGCGTGATCCCGATGGGCGCGGTGTTCGTGAAGAAGGAAATCCACGACGCGTTCATGGCCGGCCCGGAACACATGATCGAGTTCTTCCACGGCTACACCTATTCGGGCAATCCGATCGCGTCGGCAGCCGCCATCGCGACGCTGGACACCTACAAGGAAGAGGGCCTGCTGACTCGCGGCGCGGAGTTGGCGCCGTACTGGGAAGAGGCGCTGCATTCGCTGAAGGATGCGCCGAACGTCATCGATATCCGCAACATCGGCCTCGTCGGCGCGATCGAGCTGAAGCCCATCGACGGGCAGCCGACCAAGCGTGCCTTCTCTGCCTTCGTGAAGGCGTTCGAGAAGGGTTGCCTGATCCGCACCACCGGCGACATCATCGCGCTGTCGCCGCCGCTGATTATCGAAAAAGGCCAGATCGACGAGCTGGTCGACTGCATAAGAGACGTGCTGAAGGCGATCGACTGAGGTCGCCTTCGACCGCAGGGCCGGCGTCGGGAACCGCCGGCCTTTCGGATGACATTGAATGAGAGGAAGCCTGCCTATGGCCGCACCCGGCGAGAACCTGCGCATCAACCCCGACCGCCTGTGGGACAGCCTCATGGAGATGGCGAAGATCGGGCCGGGGGTGGCGGGCGGCAACAACCGCCAGACGCTGACCGACGCCGACGGCGAGGGCAGGCACCTGTTCAAGAAGTGGTGCGAGGACGCGGGCATGGCCGTGGGCGTCGACAAGATGGGCACCATGTTCGCGCGCCGCGAGGGCACAGACCCGTCGCTGCCGCCCGTCTATGTCGGCTCGCACCTCGACACCCAGCCGACCGGCGGCAAGTATGACGGCGTGCTCGGCGTGCTGGGCGGGCTGGAAGTCATCCGCACGCTCAACGACCTCGACATCAGGACGAAGCACCCGATCGTCGTGACCAACTGGACGAACGAGGAAGGTACGCGCTTCGCCCCCGCCATGCTGGCGTCGGGCGTGTTTGCCGGCGAGCACGACCTCGAATGGGCCTACGACCGCAAGGATGCCAAGGGCCTGCGCTTCGGCGACGAACTGGAGCGCATCGGCTGGAAGGGCGAGGAAGAGGTCGGCGGGCGGCCGATGAAGGCTTTCTTCGAGCTGCATATCGAGCAGGGGCCGATCCTCGAGGACGAAGGCATCGACATCGGCGTCGTCACCCACGGGCAGGGCCTGTGGTGGCTGCAGGTGACGCTGACCGGCAAGGACGCGCATACGGGCTCGACCCCGATGCCCAAGCGGCGCAATGCGGGCTTGGGCATGGCGCGCGTGACCGAGCTGGTGCACGAGGTGGCGATGGACTACCAGCCCGACGCGGTGGGCGCGGTGGGCCATGTCGAGGTCTATCCGAACTCGCGCAACGTGATCCCCGGCAAGGTGGTCTTCACCATCGACATCCGCACGCCGGACGCGCAGGTGCTGGCCGAGATGCGCGCGCGCATCGAGGAAGGCATTGCCACCATCTGCGAGGCGATGGATATCGGCTTCGAGGTCGAAGCTGTCGGCCATTTCGAGCCGGTGACGTTCGACGAGACCTGCGTGAAGGCGGTGCGCGACGCCGCCGAGCGCCTTGGCTACACGCATCGCAACATCGTGTCGGGCGCGGGCCACGACGCCTGCTGGATCAGCCGGCTCGCGCCGACGTCTATGATCTTCTGCCCCTGTGTGGACGGGCTGAGCCACAACGAGGCCGAGGAGATCAGCAAGGAATGGGCGGGCGCCGGCGCGGACGTTCTGTTCCACGCGGTGGTGGAGACGGCGGAGATCGTGGAGTAATCTGAATCACTTGAACGCGAACGTTGAAGCCGCTCGACAGAAGCCGGCTCCGACAATCAGGGGAACGAAAGAATGACAAAAGTCATCAGGAACGGAACCATCGTCACCGCCGACCGGACCTACAAGGCCGACGTGCTGGTGAAGGACGGCAAGATCGTCGCCATCGGCAACGACATTCACGGCGACCACGAATACGATGCGACCGGCTGCTATGTGATGCCCGGCGGGATCGACCCGCATACGCATCTCGAAATGCCCTTCATGGGCACCTATTCGGCCGACGATTTCGAGAGCGGCACGCGGGCGGCCCTTTCGGGCGGCACGACCATGGTGGTCGATTTCTGCCTGCCTTCGCCGGGGCAGTCGCTGCTGGAAGCGATCCAGATGTGGGACAACAAGTCGGGCAGGGCGTGCTGCGACTACTCGTTCCACATGGCGATCACCTGGTGGGGCGAGCAGGTCTTCAACGAGATGCCGGAGGTGGTGAAGCGCGGCATTCCGACCTTCAAGCACTTCATGGCCTACAAGGGCGCGCTGATGGTGGACGACGACGAAATGTTCTCGTCGTTCCAGCGATGCGCCGAACTGGGCGCGCTGCCGCTGGTTCATGCCGAAAACGGCGACGTGGTGGCGCAGCTTTCGCAGAAGCTGCTGGCCGAGGGCAATAACGGGCCGGAAGGCCACGCCTATTCGCGCCCGCCGGAAGTGGAGGGCGAGGCTACCAACCGCGCCATCATGATCGCCGACATGGCGGGCGTGCCGCTCTATGTCGTGCACACATCCTGCGAGCAGAGCCACGAGGCGATCCGCCGCGCGCGGCAGAAGGGCATGCGCGTGTTCGGCGAGCCGCTGATCCAGCACCTCGTGCTCGACGAGACCGAGTATTTCAACAAGGACTGGGACCATTCGGCGCGCCGCGTGATGAGCCCGCCCTTCCGCAACAAGCAGCATCAGGATTCGCTGTGGGCCGGGCTTTCGGCCGGCTCGTTGCAGGTGGTGGCGACGGATCATTGCGCCTTCACCAGCGAGCAGAAGCGCTTCGGCGTCGGCGACTTCACCAAGATACCCAACGGCACGGGCGGGCTGGAGGACCGGCTGCCGGTGCTGTGGACCTTCGGGGTGAACACCGGCCGGCTGACGCCGAACGAGTTCGTCGCCGTGACCTCGACCAACATCGCCAAGATCCTCAACATGTATCCCAAGAAGGGCGCGATCCTCGAAGGGGCGGACGCCGACATCATCGTCTGGGACCCGGAGAAGACCAAGACGATCTCGGCAAAGGCGCAGCAATCGGTGATCGACTACAACGTGTTCGAGGGCATCGAGGTGAAGGGCCTGCCGCGCTACGTCTTCACGCGGGGCGAGGTGGCTGTGAACGACGGCAAGGTCGAGGCGAGACCCGGCCATGGCGAATTCGTCGCTCGCGAGCCGCACATGGCGGTCAACAAGGCGCTTTCGACGTGGAAAGAGGTCGTCGCGCCCCGCAAGATAGAGCGCACGGGCATTCCGGCGACGGGGGTTTGAGGGGCGATGCATTGTATCTGTGGATATAATCTGCCCACCAAGGGTGGACGCTTCTTGCCGGGTCATGACCAGAAACTGAGGGCTGCAATCGAGCATGAAGCAGGAGGGATTGAGGCTCTGCGATTGATCGTTGAAAAGGCGGTAGGAAAGTCAATCGTAGTTGAAGCGGAACAGAAATCTGTATGAGCGTCGTCCAAGCCCAAGGCCTCGGTCTCACTTTCAATACCAATGACGGGCCGGTTCATGCGCTTTCAAACGTCAACCTGACCATCGAGAAGGGCGAGTTCGTTTCGTTCATCGGGCCGTCGGGTTGCGGCAAGACGACCTTCCTGCGCGTGATCGCAGACCTCGAGCAGCCGACGGACGGGACCATCACCGTGAACGGGCTGTCGCCGCGCGAGGCGCGGGAGGCGCGGGGCTATGGGTACGTGTTCCAGGCGGCCGGGCTGTTTCCGTGGCGTACCATCGAGCGCAACGTCGCGCTGCCGCTGGAGATCATGGGCTATCCGAAGGTGGAAATCGCCCAGCGCATCGCCCGCACGCTCGACCTGGTCAATCTCAAGGGCTTCGAGAAGAAGTTTCCGTGGCAGCTTTCGGGCGGGATGCAGCAACGCGCGTCGATCGCCCGCGCGCTGGCGTTCGATGCCGATCTGCTCTTGATGGACGAGCCGTTCGGCGCGCTGGACGAGATCGTGCGCGACCACCTCAACGAGCAGCTTCTGCAACTGTGGGACCGCACCAACAAGACAATCTGCTTCGTCACGCACTCGATCCCCGAGGCGGTGTACCTGTCGACCAAGATCGTCGTGATGTCGCCGCGCCCCGGCCGCGTGACGGACGTGATCGAGTCCACCCTGCCGAAAGAGCGCCCGCTCGACATTCGCGAGAGCCCCGAATTCCTGGCGATCGCGGCCCGTGTCCGCGACGGCCTGAGGGCAGGGCACAGCTATGATGATTGAGGCGACGGCCACATGACGGACCGTTTTCGCGACAAGATTCTGCCGGTGACGGCCATTCTGCTAGCCATCGTGGCGGCCTGGTATGTCGGGGCGTACATGCTGAACGCGCCGTTCCAGCGCGATCTGGACCGCAGGGCGGGGGAAACGCCGACGTTTTCCGAGTTCGTCGTGAAGACCATGACGCAGCCGAAGCCCACGCTGCCCGCGCCGCATCAGGTGGCGGTGAATTTCTACGAAAACACGTTCCTGCGCTCCGTCACCTCGGCGCGCAGCCTCGTCTACCATTCGTGGGTGACGCTTTCATCGACGCTGGCAGGCTTCGCGATGGGGACCCTGCTGGGCATCGTGATCGCGGTGGGCATCGTGCATGTGACGACGCTCGACCGGAGCCTGATGCCTTGGATCATCACCTCGCAGACGATCCCCATCCTCGCGCTGGCGCCAATGATTATCGTGGTGCTCGCGGCGGTGGGGATCACCGGGTTGCTGCCCAAGGCGCTGATCTCGACCTACCTGTCGTTCTTCCCCGTGGCCGTCGGCATGGTGAAGGGCCTGCGCTCGCCGGACGCGATCCACCTCGACCTGATGCGGACCTACAATGCCAGCAAGGCAGAGACGTTCTGGAAGCTGCGGCTGCCGGCCTCGGTGCCGTTCCTGTTCGCGTCGATGAAGGTCGCGGTCGCGGCGAGCCTGGTGGGCGCCATCGTCGGCGAACTGCCCACCGGGGCGGTGGCAGGCATCGGCTCCAAGCTGCTTTCGGGCTCCTACTACAGCCAGACCATCGACATGTTCGCGGCGCTCGTGGCCGGATCGGTGGTGGCGGTGCTGCTTGTGACGGCGGTTGGCCTGACCGGGCGCATCGTCGAACGCGCGATGGGAGCGCGACCGGCATGAGCGGGCTGCGCGTTTCATGGCAGGGCGGGCTGGCCGCACTTCTGGCGCTGGCGGCGCTGCTGATGCTGCCGATTGCCGAGCCGTCGGCAGGCGGACCTTCGGTGACGGCCGCGATCCTGCTGCTGGTGGCGCTGGCCATCGCGGTGGATGCAGCGCCGGCGGGCACGATGGTGCGGGCAGCCGCGCTGCTGGTGGGCGCGCATGCCGGGGTCTACCTGCTGCTGGGCGATCTGGGCAGCGTCAATGGCGCGGCGCGCGGGGCGTTCTACCTGCTTCTGGTATCCTGCTGGCTGCTGGCGTGGCGGCTCGTCAGCGTGCTGTCGTCGATCCGCGCCGCCAGCCGGACGGGCGAGGTGGCGTTGAGGCTGGTCATTCCGTTCCTGTTCGGCGTGTGGATACTGGTGCTGTGGGAAGCGATCGTGCGCGGGGCGGGCATACCCTTCGTGCTCCTGCCGCCGCCATCGGCCATCGCCGCGCGGATCGGCAACTCGCTGCCGATCCTGGCTGCCGACGTGAACCAGACCATCTTCAAGGCGGTGCTGGTGGGCTATGTGATGGGCTGCGGGGCGGGCTTTCTGGCGGCCATCGCGGCTGACCGTTTCGTCTTCATGCGGCGCGGGCTTTTGCCGGTCGGCAACATGGTATCGGCGCTGCCGATCATCGGCGTCGCGCCCATCATGGTGATGTGGTTCGGGTTCGACTGGCAGTCGAAGGCCGCCGTCGTGGTCATCATGACCTTCTTCCCGATGCTGGTGAACACAGGGGCGGGGCTGGCGGCATCGGGCCATATGGAGCGCGACCTGATGCGCACCTATGCCTCG
Source organism: Neoaquamicrobium microcysteis (assembly GCF_008180155.1). GTDB lineage: Bacteria > Pseudomonadota > Alphaproteobacteria > Rhizobiales > Rhizobiaceae > Aerobium > Aerobium microcysteis. Next base: position 66,766 of record NZ_VSZS01000062.1, read on the forward strand.
GGATACTGGCAGACGCTGTTCAAGCTGCGGCTGCCGGCCGCGATGCCTTTCATCTTCAACGCACTCAAGATCAACTCGACGCTGGCGCTGATCGGAGCCATCGTGGCCGAGTTCTTCGGGACGCCTGTCGTGGGCATGGGCTTCCGCATTTCGACGGAAGTGGGACGCATGAATGTCGACATGGTGTGGGCGGAAATCGCGGTTGCGGCGCTCGCGGGTTCCGTCTTTTATGGCGTGATTGCTCTCCTCGAGCGAGCCGTCACGTTTTGGCATCCGTCTATCCGTGGTGGGTAGGCGCAAATCCAGAGGGTAACAAAATGAAGAAATACATCGTATCGATGCTGGCCGGCGCGATGTCGCTGGCTGCCGCGCAGGCGTGGGCCGCCGACGCGGTGACGCTGCAGCTCAAATGGGTGGCCCAGTCGCAGTTCGCCGGCTATTTCGTGGCCAAGGACAAGGGCTTTTACGAGGAAGAAGACCTCGACGTCACGATCAAGCCGGGCGGCCCGGACATCGCGCCCGAGCAGGTGATCGCCGGCGGCGGCGCGGACGTGGTTGTGACCTGGATGGCGGCGGCGCTGGCCGCGCGCGACAAGGGCGTGCCGCTCGTCAACATCGCGCAGCCCTACAAGAAGGCCGGCATGCAGCTCGTCTGCCCGACCGACGGGCCGGTGAAAACCACCGACGACTTCAAGGGCCACACGCTGGGCGTCTGGTTCTTCGGCAACGAGTATCCGTTCTACGCCTGGATGAACAGCCTGGGCATCCCGACCGAAGGCGGCGCCGACGGCGTGACGGTGCTGAAGCAGTCTTTCGACGTGCAGCCGCTGATCCAGAAGCAGGCCGACTGCATCTCGGTGATGACCTACAACGAGTACTGGCAGCTGATCGACGCCGGCTACAAGCCGGAAGACCTGATCGTCTTCAACTATACGGAAATGGGCGTCGACCTGCTGGAAGACGGCCTCTACGTGATGGGCGACAAGCTGGAAGACGAGGCGTTCAAGGACAAGATGGTGCGGTTCGTGCGGGCCTCGATGAAGGGCTGGGAATACGCCATCGCCAACCCCGAGGAAGCAGCCGGGATCGTCATGGACAATGGCGGCCAGGACGAGGCGCACCAGGTGCGCATGATGGGCGAGGTGGCCAAGCTGATCGACCAGCCGGACGCCAAGCTGATCCCCGAGGCGTACGAGCGCACCGCCAAGGCGCTGCTGGACCAGAAGATCATCGAGAAGGAGCCGGAAGGCGCCTACACGACCGACATCACCGACGCGCTGTAAGCGTTTCGGGGTTGCGAACGGGGAAGGGGCGGGCGACCGCCCCTTTTTCGTTGGTGGCTTCTAGCCGTCGTCTGTACCGCGCGCCTGCCGTTCTGCGGCAGCCCTGACGTCGGAGGAGGCATTGTCGCCGTCACGCAGACACAGCGTAGCGCGCGGTCGTGGCCACACGTATTGAGTGAAGGCGTTGCACCGCCTACCTGTGTGGTAACTCCTCTCCAGCCTCTGGCGGTATTTTTATGAAGAAGATCGGATTTCTCTCGTTCGGCCACTGGTCGCCATCTCCGCAATCCGGCACGCGCTCGGCGGCGGATGCACTGCTGCAGTCGATCGACCTTGCGGTCGCGGCAGAGGAGGTGGGCGCGGACGGCGCGTATTTCCGCGTGCACCATTTCGCGCGGCAGCTCGCGTCGCCGTTTCCGCTGCTGGCCGCGGCGGGCGCCAAGACCAGCCGGATCGAGCTGGGCACCGCCGTGATCGACATGCGCTACGAGAACCCGCTCTACATGGCCGAGGATGCCGGTGCCGCCGACCTGATCGCCGGCGGGCGGCTGCAGCTCGGCATCAGCCGGGGCTCGCCCGAGCAGGTGATCGACGGCTGGCGCTATTTCGGCCTCGTGCCGCAGGAGGGCCAGAGCGACGCCGACATGGCGCGCGGCAATGCGGAAGTGTTCTTCGAGCTGCTGAAGGGCAAGGGGTTCGCCCAGCCCAACCCCAGCCCGATGTTTCCGAACCCGCCCGGCCTCTTGCGGCTGGAGCCGTTCTCGGAAGGGCTGCGCGACCGCATCTGGTGGGGAGCGGCTACCGACGCCACGGCGATCTGGGCGGCGAAGCTGGGTATGAACCTGCAAAGCTCGACGCTGAAGTTCGACGAGACCGGCGAGCCGCTGCACGTGCAGCAGGCCAAGCAAATCCGCGCCTATCGCGAGGCGTGGAAGGAAGCGGGTCACACGCGGGAGCCGCGTGTCTCCGTCAGCCGTTCGATCTTCGCGCTGGTGAACGACATGGACCGCGCCTATTTCGGCCGCGGCGGCGAAAGCACTGATCATTTCGGCTACATCGAGCCGGAGAAGCGTGCCGTGTTCGGCCGTACCTATGCTGCAGAACCCGATGTCCTGATCGAGCAGCTGCGCGGCGACGAGGCGATCGCGGAGGCAGACACGCTGCTGCTGACCGTGCCGAACCAGCTCGGCGTCGACTACAACGCGCATGTGATCGAATCGATCGTGAAGCATGTCGCGCCGGGCCTCGGCTGGCGCTGACATCTTTTCGGCGGGAGCCTCCGGCAGAACTTCCATCCGGACTGGGCTAGAATGCCCGCGACCGGCCGGAAGAAGGAGGCTCCCATGACCGCTCCACGTCCCTCGAAGACCCATATCGGAAATCATCGGCTTCATCCCGAGACGCTGATGCTGAGCTACGGCTTCGACCCCGAGCTGTCGGAAGGGGCGGTGAAGCCGCCGGTGTTCCTGACCTCGACATTCGTGTTTCATTCGGCGGAGGAGGGGCGCGACTTCTTCGACTATACTGCCGGCCGCAAGGAGCCGCCGGAAGGGTCCGGCGCGGGGCTGGTTTATTCGCGCTTCAACCATCCCAACAGCGAGATCGTCGAAGACCGGCTGGCCGTGTACGAGGGCACGGAGGCGTGCATCCTGTTTTCGTCGGGCATGTCGGCCATCGCCACCACGCTGCTGGCCTATGCGCGGCCGGGCGACGTGGTGCTGCATTCGCAACCGCTGTATGGCGGGACGGAAACGCTGCTGGCGAAGACCCTGAAGGGGTTCGGCATCGATGCGGTGGCGTTTGCCGACGGCGTGGACGAGGCGATGGTCCAGGTGGCGGCCGACGAAGCGGCGAGCAGGGGGCGCGTTTCGGTGATCCTGATCGAAACGCCATCCAACCCCACCAACACGCTGGTCGACATCGCGCTGATGGCGCGTATAGCGACCGAACTGGAAGAGCGACAGGGCATGCGCCCGGTCGTGGTGTGCGACAACACGCTGCTGGGGCCGGTGTTTCAGCGGCCGATCGAGCATGGGGCGGACATCTCCGTCTATTCGCTGACCAAATATGTCGGCGGACATTCCGATCTCATCGCAGGTGCGGCGCTGGGCTCGAAGGCGGTGACGAAGCCGGTGAAGGCGCTGCGTGGGGCCATCGGCACGCAGCTCGACCCGCATTCATGCTGGATGCTGGGCCGCTCGCTGGAGACGCTGGCGCTGCGCATGGAAAAGGCCAACGCCAATGCGGCGCGGGTGGCGGCGTTCCTGTCGGACCACGCGCGTGTGACCAGGGTGCACTATCTGCCGTTCATCGACGAGGGAACGCCGGCGGGCAAGGTTTTCGCCGCGCAGTGCACCGGCGCGGGCTCGACCTTCTCGTTCGACATCGAGGGCGGGGAGGCGGCGGCGTTCCGGTTTCTCAACGCGCTGCAAATCATCAAGCTGGCCGTGAGCTTGGGCGGTACGGAATCGCTGGCAAGCCACCCGGCCGCCATGACGCATTCGGGCGTGCCCGTGGAGGTGCGCAACCGGATCGGCATTCTGGACACGACGATCCGGCTTTCCATCGGCGTGGAGCATCCCGACGATTTGATCGCCGATCTCGCGCAGGCGCTGGCCGCGAGCTAGACTGCGAGCCGGCGCCTTTCGCGCTCGCGGAAGGCGCCGGGCGTGACGCCGGCATGGCGGCGGAAGAAACGGTTGAAGTAGGCGGGGTCGGCGAATCCCAGCGAATAGGCGATTGCCTGAATGGGCGTGGGCGTGAAGACGAGATCGCGACGCGCGGCCTCGACGACGTGGCGCGCCGCAAGGCCCTGCACCGAGAAGCCGGTGGCGGCGCGCGTGACGCGGTTGAGGTGGGCTGGCGAGAGGCCAAGCTGCGCGGCGTAGAAGGCGACGGGCGGGTGCTCGCGGAAATGGGCAGCGATCATGGTCAGCAGCGCCTCGATACGGCCGCCATCGTCAGCGGTCTCGCTTGCAGCTTCGACGCCACGGTCGGCCCGCGCCAGCGCCACGACGGCGGCGGTCATCAGCGGCTCAAGCAGCAGCATGCGCCCCGGCGCACGGCCGAGCAGCTCTTCGTGAAGACGGGTGACGCTGTCGATGGCGAAGGATGCATCGATCTCCTCACCATGGAGCGCGACGATGCGGGTCTGCGCCACGAAACCGGCGATGCGGCGTTCGGCGGCAGCGATGGAGGCCAGCCTGTCGCCCAGCGCAGTGACGACCAGACCGTCGATCTGCCGCGAAAAGCGGAAGCCGTGCACAGCGCCGGGCGGGATGAACAGGGCGCAGGGCGCGACGAAACGGCGAACCTGCTGCTCGCCCACGATCTCTCCCTCACCGGCGGTGAGCAGGAATATCTGGAAGAAGGAATCGTGACGGTGCTGTGCGATCTCCCAATTGTGCAGGTGCGTGCGCTCGGGGATCGTCTCGCTGTGAATCCAGAAATCGCCGGATTCGCCTGATTCTTCACGATAAAGACGGTAGGAGGGGATAGAGGTCGTCATGGCCGGCTCGAAAAACGATGCGCGGATAGTGCAAGCGTTTGCCGCGATTGTCCATTGAGAGCCGAACGCTGGCTGGGCAGTATACAAGAGCACGCGAAGCCAACTCGGGAGGATAGCCGGCATGCGCACGCAGGTGGCCATCATCGGCTCCGGCCCTTCCGGCCTGTTGCTCGGGCAGCTTCTGACCGATGCGGGCATCGACAACGTGATCCTCGAACGCGCGACTCAGGACTATGTGCTGGGCCGCATCCGCGCCGGCGTGCTGGAAGAAGGCATGGCGGGCATGCTGGACGAAGCGGGGGCCGGCGCGCGCATGCGGCGCGAAGGGCTGCCGCATGACGGCTTCGACCTGACGTTTTCCGCCCGCCACCATCGCATCGACCTTTTCGGCCTCACCGGGAAGCATGTGATCGTCTACGGCCAGACCGAGGTGACCCGCGACCTGATGGACCGCAGGGCGCAGACGGGGGGCGTGACCGTCTACGAAGCCGCGAATGTGCAGCCGCGAGACTTCGACGGCGCGCAGCCTTACGTCACCTACGAGCAGGACGGCATCGAGCACAGGCTGTACTGCGACTTCATCGCGGGTTGCGACGGCTACCACGGTCCCTCGCGCAAGGCGGTGGAGGGCCGGGGGCTGGAGACCTTCGAGCGGGTGTATCCATTCGGCTGGCTAGGCATCGTCGCCGACGTGCCGCCGGTGAGCCACGAGCTGATCTATTCCAACCATCCGCGCGGCTTCGCGCTCTGCTCGATGCGGTCGAACACGCGCAGCCGCTACTATGTACAGTGCGCGCTGGACGAGAAGGTGGAGGAGTGGCCGGACGAGCGCTTCTGGGACGAGATACGCCGCAGGCTGCCGACCGAGACGGCGGAGAAGATGACGACCGGCCCGTCGATCGAAAAGAGCATCGCGCCGCTGCGGTCCTTCGTGGCGGAGCCGATGCGCTTCGGGCGGCTGTTTCTTGTCGGAGACGCCGCGCATATCGTGCCGCCGACGGGCGCCAAGGGGCTCAATCTGGCCGCTAGCGACGTGCGCTATCTTTTCGACGGGGTGCGGGAGCATTATGCCGAGAAATCCGACGCCGGGATCGATGTCTATTCGCAGCGCGCGCTGAGGCGGGTGTGGAAGGCCGAGCGGTTCTCGTGGTGGATGACCAACACGATGCACTGCTTTCCGGAGCAGGGCGCGTTCGGGCAGCGTATACAGGAGGCGGAGCTGGACTATCTGGCAGGCTCGGTCGCCGCTTCCACCTCGCTGGCTGAGAACTATGTAGGCCTGCCTTACTGAGACAATGCGGGAGCAGTCGATGAACGATACGTCGAAGCGGCACGAACAGGGCATGGCAACTCGCCGGGCGGTGCTGGGCGACGCCCATGTGAACCGCGCCGAGGCGGCAAAGACCGAGTTCGACGGGGCTTTCCAGGCGCTGATTACGGAAGCGGCCTGGGGGCATGTCTGGTCGCGGGACACGATCACGAAACGGGAGCGCTCGATGATGACGCTGGCGCTTCTGGCGGGGCTTGGCAATTACGAGGAACTGGCGCTGCACACGCGCGCGACGGCCAACACGGGCGCGACCCGCGACGACATCATGGAAGTGATGCTGCACGTGGCGATCTATGCCGGCGTGCCGCGCGCCAACCATGCGATAAAAGTGGTCAAGCAGGTGCTGGCCGAGATGGACAAAGAGGCAGGGAAATGAGCGAGAACAGGCTCTCCAACCGCAAGCCGGAGACCGGCGCGTTCTTCCAGCGCGACCGCGAGTGGCACCCGCAGGGATACACGCCCTGGTACAAGACCTCGGTGTTGCGCTCGCCGCAAAAGGCGCTGCTGTCGCTCGACAACACGATCTCGGAGATTACGGGCCCGGTGTTCGGCCACAACATTCTGGGCGAACTGGACCACGATCTGATCCACAATTTCGCCAAGCCGGGCGAAAGCGCCATCGGCCCGCGCATCATCGTGTACGGCCGGGTGCTGGACGAGCGTGGGAAGGGCGTGCCGGGCGCGCTGCTGGAGTTCTGGCAGGCCAATGCGGGCGGACGCTACCGCCACAAGAAGGAAGGCTACATCGCGCCGCTGGACCCGAATTTCGGCGGCTGCGGACGCACGATCACCGACGAGGACGGCGGATACGCCTTCCGCACGATCCAGCCCGGGCCATACCCGTGGCCGAACGGCCCGAACGACTGGCGCCCGGCGCATATCCATTTCTCGGTCTTCGGCCACGGCTTTGCGCAGCGGCTCATCACGCAGATGTATTTCGAGGGCGACCCGCTCATTCCGTTGTGCCCGATCGTCAAGACGATCAACGATCCGGTCGCGATCTCGGACCTGACGGCGGTGCTGGACATGGGGGCGACGAAGCCGATGGACAGCCGGGCCTACAAGTTCGACATCGTGCTGAGGGGGCGGCGCTCGACGCTGTTCGAGAACCGCATGGAGGGGAACTGAGGTTGCCGGCATGGCGATTTCTGAATACAATGAATACATGTATTCAAATCGGATGCTGGAGCACCTGCCATGCCTACATCAGTGAGACTGGAGCCGGAGATCGAGGCCCGGCTGGACGCGCTGGCCAAGAAGACAGGCCGTACCAAAGCTTACTATCTCAGACACCTCATCGAAGAAGGTCTGGACGATCTGGAGGACTACTATCTCGCTGTCGAGGTTTCGGAGCGTATTCGACGCGGTGAGGAAACGACCAAGCCGCTCGAGCAGGTGATGCGTGAACTCGGCCTGGACGATTGAGATCTCGGCCGCGGCCGAGAAACAGCTTTCGAGGCTGGATCGGGTCGTCGCCAAGCGTGTAGCGCGTTTTCTCCTCGAACGGGTCGCGGGCTCCGCCGATCCGCGTGCGATCGGCAAGGCCCTTCAGGGAAACAAGAACGAATTCTGGAGCTATCGGGTGGGTGATTATCGCGTGATCTGCGAGATACACGATCAACGAGTTGTCGTTGTAGTGATCGATGTCGATCACCGCTCGAAAGTCTATCGTTAGGAGAGCAAGTTGGTACAGTCGTTGAACCGCCTGAAGGAAAGCGCCTCGCAGACCGCGGGCCCGTATGTCCATATCGGCCTGACGCCGAATTTCGCGGAGATCGGCGGGGTCTATCCCGAAGATCTGGGCACGCAGATGGCGGGCGAGAAGGCCAAGGGCGAGCGCATCGTCATCACCGGTCACATCTTCGACGGAACCGGAACGCCGCTGAAGGACGCGCTGGTGGAAATCTGGCAGGCGGACGCCGACGGGCTCTACAATTCGCCTTCGGAAACACGAGGCTCGGCCGACCCGAACTTTTCCGGCTGGGGGCGCTGCCCGACCGATATGACGAGCGGCGAGTTCCGCTTCGAGACGATCAAGCCGGGGCGCGTGCCTTTCAAGGACGGGCGGATGATGGCGCCGCACGTCACGTTCTGGATCGTAGCGCGCGGCATCAATATCGGCTTGCAGACGCGCATGTATTTCGGCGACGAGGAAGCGGCGAACGCGGAAGACCCGGTGCTCGCGCGCATCGAGCATCGCGTGCGGGTGCCGACGCTGATTGCCGACAAGGTCGATGGCGGCTACCGTTTCGACATCCATCTCCAGGGGGAGAAGGAAACCGTTTTCTTCGACATCTGAGCGGATCGCCGTGACCGTAACGCCCTTCGACCATCCGTTTCTCTCCGGGCTGCTCGGCGACGAGGAGATTGCCGCCAGCTTTTCCACCAAGGCCGACATCGAGGCAATGCTTGCCTTCGAGATGGCGCTGGCGCGGGCCGAGGCGGACGAGGGCGTGATACCGGCCGAAGCAGCCGAACTGATCGCGGCGAAGCTTGCGACCTTCGGGCCGGATGTCGCGGGCTTGCGCGAAGGTGTGACGCGCGACGGCGTGGTCATTCCGGCGCTGGTCAGGCAGTTGCGCGCCGCGGTGGGCGAACCGCATTCGGCGCATGTCCATTTCGGCGCGACGAGCCAGGATGTCATCGACACCAGTCTGGCGCTGCGGCTGAAAAGCGTGGTCGGGGTGCTGGATGCCCGGCTGGGAGCGCTGATCGAGGCGCTTTCGCAGATCGAGGCCCGCGACGGCGACATTCAGACGATGGGACACACGCGCATGCAGGCCGCCATACCGGTGTCGGCAGCGCGCAAGATCGCAAGCTGGCGCGAGCCGCTGGAGCGTCACCGCGAACGGCTGGAAGCCGTGAAGGGCGACGTGCTCGTGCTGCATTTCGGCGGCGCGGCCGGCACGCTGGAAAAGCTTGGCGACAAGTCGGGCGCGGTGACGCAAAGGCTGGCCGGCGCGCTTGGCCTGCGGGCGCTTGCGCGGCCCCGCCACAACGAGCGCGACGGGGTGGTGGCCCTGGCTTCGTGGCTTTCGATGGTGACCGGATCGCTGGGCAAGATGGGGCAGGACATTGCGCTGATGGCGCAGTCCGCAGTGGGCGAGGTGAAGCTTGCGTCGGGCGGCGGGTCTTCCGCGATGCCGCACAAGGTGAACCCGGTGGGAGCGGAGACGCTCGTGGCGCTTGCGCGGTTCAACGCGACGCTGGTGGCAGGCATGCACCAGTCGCTCGTGCACGAAAACGAGCGATCGGGCGCGGCGTGGACGCTGGAATGGCTGCTCCTGCCGCAGATGACGGTTGCGACCGGCGCATCCTTGAATAATGCGCAAGCACTGATTGCTTCGCTGTCCTTCGCTCGCACCTCCGGTTGACCAAAATCACCTTTCAAGACTGGCGATGACGCAGCGTCATCAGCCGACTTTGCATCCGTATCGACGTTTTCGGTCCGGGCTTAATTCTCAATTAACTAAAAGACTAGCTATTGCGCGGTGGACGGGCCTCTCTTTGCTTCCATCGCAATCAAGTTTTCTCTCATGGCTGGCAGATGCGGTGTTCGTCTTCTCTTTCCGGTTGCGCCGGGCGGAGGCGAACGGGGCCGCTTTTTCTTGAAACTTTGGGGGTTTCTGCCATGAAGATTGGTAGCAAGATTTATGCGATCGTGGGCCTGATGGGCCTCGTCGCAGTAGCGATCGGCGGCATGGCCGGTTACACGATCACACAATACAACCAGCGGCTGGACGCGCTCGAGAATGCCGCCGAGCGCGCGCACAAGGGCGAGCGGCTGAACCGCTACGTGACCGCCGTGGTCATGGAATCGCGGGGCATCTATGCATCGCCCACAACCGAGGAAGCGACGCCGTTTGCCGAAGGCATCATGCGCTTCCTCGACCAGATCGACGAGCTGCTGGCCGAATGGCGGCCGATGGTCGATGCCGAGGGGCTTGCCGCGTTCGACGCGGTGGTTGCGCGCGCCGCAGAGTTTCGCGGTTTCCGCACCGAGACCGCGCGGCTTGGCCGCGAGGTCGACCCCGCCAGCGCAAACGCCCAGGGCAACAACCAGGAAAACCGTGCCAACCGCCGCGCCTACCAGGGCGAGATCGACGCGGTGGTGGAGCGCGACCAGCAGCGGCTGGCCGACATCAAGGCCGACATCGAGACGTTCCAGTCGCGCATGGCGCTGCTGATCGGGGCCGTGGTCGTATTCGGGCTGATGGCCGGCGCCGGCGTGGCCGCCTATATCGGCACCGCGCAGCTCAGCCGCCCGATCCGCCGCCTGACGGAAACCATGAAAACGCTGGCCGACGGGCATCTCGACGCCGACGTGCCGTTTGCCGGCCGCAAGGACGAGATCGGCGAAATGGCTGCGGCGGTGGAGGTGTTCAAGCAGAACGGCATCAAGGTGCGCGAGCTGAATGCGCAGGAGGCTGCCTTGCAGGCCAAGAGCGCCGACCTCCAGACCAGCATCGCGGAAGTGGTGTCGAGCGCGGTGCGGGGCAATTTCGAGCGCCGCATCACCAAGGACTACGACGATGCCGACCTCAACCGTTTTGCCGCCAGTGTGAACGAGCTGGTCACAAGCGTCGATTCGGGCATCGCAGAGGTGCGCCGCGTGGTCGCCAGCCTTGCCGAGGGAGACCTGACGCAAGCGATGGAGGGATCCTTCCAGGGCGCTTTCGCGGAACTGCAGCAGAACGTGAACACCACCATGTCGACACTGCGGACGGCGCTGCGCGAGGTGCGCATCACTTCCGACACGATCGGCTCGAACACGGTCGAGTTGCGGTCGGCTGCCGACGACCTCTCGCGCCGCACCGAGCAGCAGGCAGCTTCGCTGGAGGAAACGTCGGCTGCGCTGGACGAGATCACCGCGACGGTGCGCGAGTCGACCGAGCGTGCGCAGGAGGCGAGCCGCATGGTCGACGAGGCACGCCGCTCGACCGAGCAGTCCACCAAGGTGGTGGCCGAGGCGGTGAGCGCGATGAGCCGCATCGAGCAGGCATCGGGCGAGATCGGGCAGATCATCAGCCTGATCGACGAGATCGCGTTCCAGACCAACCTGCTGGCGCTCAACGCCGGCGTGGAGGCCGCGCGTGCCGGCGAGGCGGGCAGGGGCTTTGCCGTGGTGGCGCAGGAAGTGCGCGAGCTGGCGCAGCGTTCGGCCACCGCCGCCAAGGACATCAAAGACCTCATCACCAAGTCGGGCGAGGAGGTCTCCACCGGAGTCCGCCTCGTGACGGCGACGGGCGAGGCGCTGGACACGATCCAGAACCATGTCGTCCACATCAACGAGCATGTCCATTCCATCGCGAGCGCGGCAGGCGAGCAGTCCACCGGTCTCTCCGAGATCAACACCGCGATGAACCAGATGGATCAGGTGACCCAGCGCAACGCGGCGATGGTGGAGGAGACGACGGCGGCGACGCATCGCCTGTCGGCCGAGTCGTCCAACCTGACCAAGCTCATCTCGCGGTTCAAGGTCGAGGGCGGGACGGGCGTGCGCGAGGCCGACGGCTACAGCGCCTCGGTCCCATCTCCGGCACATGCGCTGGGCCGCCGCGTGGCGGGTGCGTTCGGGGGCGTGGTGGCTGCCGAGTAGCCACAGTCTTCAGGGGTGAAGGAAAAGGGGCGGCCGCGAGATGCGGCCGCCCTTTTTTCTGGACGGGTGAAGCCCTGAGAATGCCGGATAAATCTACATCGCGTTCATCGTCAGCAGTTCGTAGGCGGCGACGTGCTCGTCGTCTTGGTTGACCACGGCGACGTCCCAGCGGACCTCGCCATACTCGTCGTTGCGGCGGGTCTTGTGCTTTGCGGTGAGGCGGACCTTGAGGGTGTCGCCGGGCGAGACCGGCTTCATGAAGCGCAGATTGTCGAGGCCGTAATTGGCCAGAACCGGGCCGGGGGCGGGATCGACAAAGAGCCCTGCGGCGAATGACAGAATGAGATAGCCGTGCGCCACGCGGCCGGGGAAGAACGGGTTGGCCTTTGCCGCTTCCTCGTCCATGTGGGCGTAGAAGGTGTCGCCGGTGAAATCGGCGAAATGCTCGATGTCTTCGAGCGTGACCTCTCGGCTATCGGTCCACAGCGTATGGCCGATCTCCAGCTCCCCGAAGCGCATGCGGAACGGGTGCTGCTCCTTTTCGGCAGTCTGCGAGCCCGCGACCCAGCCTTTGGTGATGGCGGTCATCAGGTCGGGGCTGGCCTGTATCGCGGTGCGCTGCATGTAGTGCATGACGCCGCGAATGCCGCCCATTTCCTCGCCGCCGCCGGCGCGGCCGGGGCCGCCATGGACCATGTGGGGCAGGGGCGAGCCGTGGCCGGTCGCCTCCTTGCCGGTGTCGCGGTTGGCGAAATAGAGCCTGCCGTGGAACGCGCCCGACGCTTCGACCATCTGCCGCGCGACGGCCGGATCGTGGGTGAAGACGGACGCGACCAGCGAGCCGCCGCCGCGATTGGCGAGAGCGGCCGCGTGATCGACATCGCGATAGCCCATGACGGTGGAGACCGGGCCGAAGGCCTCGACGGCGTGGACGTTCTGTGCGCCGTCCGGGTCGTCGCAGGAAAACAGCAGCGGCGAGACGAACGCGCCGCGCTCGGTGTCGGCGCTTGCCGCATCGACCGTGTCGGGGTTGCCGAAGACCAGCTTCGCCTCGCGGGCGATGATGGCGGCCTTCTCGCGCACGTCGTCGCGCTGGGCGATGCTGGCCAGCGCGCCCATGCGGGTGGTCTCGTCACGCGGGTTGCCGATGGTGGTCTTGCCAAGGCTATCCGACAGCGCCTCGATGACAGACTGCCGGTGCGCGTCAGGCACGATGATGCGGCGGATGGCGGTGCATTTCTGTCCGGCCTTTGCCGTCATCTCGCGATGGACTTCTTTGATGAACGCGTCGAATTCCGGCGTACCGGGGGCTGCGTCCGGGCCGAGGATGGACGCGTTGAGCGAATCCTGCTCGGCGATGAAGCGGACGGAGTTTTCAAGCAGGTTCGGCTTGGCGCGCAGCATCATGGCGGTCGCGGCCGAGCCGGTGAACGACACCACGTCCTGCGAGCCGAGGCGGTCGAGCAGATCGCCGGTGGACCCGGCCACGAACTGCACCGCGCCATCCGGAAGCAGGCCGGATTCGACCATCATGCGGAAGGCGGCTTCGGCCAGCCATGCGGTGGCCGAGGCGGGCTTGACGATGGCGGGAACGCCAGCGAGCAGCGTGGGCGCCAGCTTTTCCAGCATGCCCCAGACGGGGAAGTTGAACGCGTTGATGTGAACGGCCACGCCATGCAGCGAGGTGGCGACGTGCTGGCCGAGGAAGTTGCCGCCGCGTGAAAGCTGCTCGAACGAGCCGTCTATGTAGATCGTGTCGTCGGGGAGTTCGCGCCGCCCCTTGGAGGCGTAGACGAACATGGTGCCGATGCCGCCGTCGATGTCGATCATCGAGTCGGATTTGGTTGCGCCGGTCTCGTATGAGAGCTCGTAAAGCGGGTCGCGGCGCTCGTTGAGATATTGCGCGACGCCCTTCAGCATGGCGGCGCGCTGGTGGAATGTCATGGCGCGCAGGGCAGGGCCGCCGACGGTGCGGGCGTGGTTTGCCATGGCGGCGAAGTCGAGGCCGCCGGAGCCGATTTCGGCGACGGCATCGCCGGTGACGGCGCTGGCAAGCGTCGCGATCTTGCCGGACGGGGCGATCCAGCGGCCGGTGGCATAGCTGTTGAGGGAAATGACGGTCATTTGAGGTCCTTTCAGTTCACGCGCGCGGGCAGGTGCGAGAACCCGCGAAATCTTACGCGGCCGGTGCGGCGGGGTGAGCCGGACGGGGCGTATTGCGGGAAGCGGGCGAGGAAACGCTGGATGGCGATGCGGCCCTCCATGCGCGCGAGCGAGAAGCCGGCGCACAGATGCGGGCCCTGCGCGAAGGCGAGGTGGCGGTTGGGTTTGCGGGCGATGTCGAGCCGGTCGGGTTCGTCATACTGGCGCGGGTCGCGGTTGGCCGCGCCGATGGCGAGGTGGATGCGCGTGCCGGGCGCGATCTCATGCCCGTGGAATTCGACCGGCTCGACCGTCATGCGGTTGCCGAGCTGGTTGGGCGACTGGAAGCGCAGGAACTCGTCCACGGCCGTGTCGATGAGGGCCGGATCGTCCAGCAGACGCTGCTTCTGGTCGGGCCATTGCAGCAGCTCGTGGAGCGCATTGCCGATGAGATTCGTCGTTGTCTCGTGGCCGGCATTGAGGATGAAAATGCAGTTCTGAAGAAGCTCTATGTCGGAAAGCTGCTCGCCCTCGTTGCCGGCGATGAGGCGTGTCAGCACGTCGGTCGCCGGATCGCCTGGCCTGGCTCTGCGGCGCGCGGCGAGGTCGGCGAGATAGGCCTTGAACTCCGTGACCGCGCGGTTGCCGCGCTCGTGCTGCTCCGGCGTGAGCGTCGGTTCGAGTGCGCCGAGGATCGCGAGCGACCAGTCGCGCAGCGGGCCGCGTTCCTCGTGCGGCATGACGAACAAATTGCCGATCACCTCGACGGGAATGGCGGACGCGAAATCCTCGATCAGATCGACGTCACCTTTGTCGGCCATGCGGTCGAGCAAACCGTCGACCAGCGCGATCAGGCCGGGCTCCATCGCGGCGATGGCGCGGGGCGTGAGCGCGCCCATCATGATCTTGCGCACGCGGGTGTGCAGCGGCGGATCGTTGAAGACGAGGCTGGTGGTGTGGTGCTCGTAGAGCGGCGTGTCGCCGAACTTGGGCAGGAACTCGACCTTCTTGTCGGAGGAGAACGCCCTGGTGTCGCGATAGACGCGGTCGAGGTCTGAATAGCGCGACAGCATGATCGAGCCGTCGGCGAAGCGCTTGACGGGCGCGTGTTCGAGCAGCGCGGCGTATGTGGGGAACGGGTCTTCCGCGAAGCCCGTCGGGAGTGCCGCGATGTCGAATGCATCCGCAATCACGGCATGCGCCGTTTTCGTGTCCTGCGCCATATGCTCCTCCTCAGCGCTGAGCGAGTATTATTGACCGGCCGGTCGGTTTATGCAAGTCTCAGAGCGGGTTGCGAAGGGAGGATCGCATGTCGCTGACGGCCGAGGAAATCGCGCGCAGAAGCGCTGACGCCATGTGGGCGCGCGACGACGCGTCGAAATGGCTGGGCATGAGCCTGGACGCGGTGGGGCCGGGCACGGCGACCACTTCGTTCACCGTCGAGAAGCACCACACCAACGGGCACGACATCTGCCACGGCGGCTACATCTTCACGCTCGCCGACAGCGCGTTCGCGTTTGCCTGCAACTCCTACAACCAGCTGGCGGTGGCGCAGCACAACACGATCAGCTTCCTGCGGCCGGGAAAGCTGGGCGAGCGCCTGACCGCGGAGGCGAAGGAACTGACGCGGGCGGGGCGCTCCGGCGTGTATGACGTGACGGTGACCAATGGTGAGGGCAAGGTGGTCGCCACGTTTCGCGGCGCTTCGCGGGTGATCGACGGCAAGCATTTCGAGGAGGAGACATGAAGGATCTGACGCCGAGAAAGGAAGACCTCGACCCGATCGAGATTTCCTCGCGCGACGAAATCGCGGCGTTGCAGCTTCATCGGCTGAAATGGTCGCTGAAGCATGCCTGCGAAAACGTGCCGCATTATCACAGAAGCTTCGAGGCTGCCGGGGTGCATCCCGACGATTTGAAGCAGCTGTCGGATTTGTCGCGGTTCCCGTTCACGGTGAAGTCGGACCTGCGCGAGAACTATCCGTTCGGCATGTTTGCCGTGCCGCGCGAGAAGGTGGCGCGGGTGCACGCTTCGTCGGGCACGACGGGCAAGCCGACCGTGGTGGGCTACACTAAGAACGACATCGACGTATGGGCGCAGTGCGTGGCGCGCTCGATGCGGGCTTCGGGCACGCGGCCGGGCGACATCGTGCACATCGCCTATGGCTACGGGCTGTTCACAGGCGGGCTCGGCGCACATTACGGCGCGGAGCGGCTGGGCTGCACGGTGGTGCCGGTCTCGGGCGGGATGACACAGCGCCAGGTGACGCTGATCGAGGATTTCGGCGCGAGCACCATCATGGTGACACCGTCCTACATGCTTTCGATCCTCGACGAATATCGCGCGCAAGGGCTGGACCCCCGAAAGAGCCCGTTGCAGGTGGGCATCTTCGGTGCCGAGCCGTGGACGAACGCGATGCGCGCGGAGATCGAGGATGCGTTCGACATGCACGCGGTGGACATTTACGGCCTGTCGGAGGTGATGGGGCCGGGCGTGGCCAACGAATGCGTCGAGACGAAGGACGGGCTGCACATCTGGGAAGACCATTTCTACCCCGAGGTGATCGACCCGCAGACGGGTGAAGTGCTGCCGGATGGCGAGAAGGGCGAACTGGTGTTCACCTCGCTGACCAAGGAGGCATTCCCGATCATCCGCTACCGCACGCGCGACCTCACACGGCTGCTGCCGGGGACCGCGCGCACCATGCGGCGGATGGAAAAGATCACCGGGCGTTCCGACGACATGATGATCCTGCGCGGGGTCAACGTGTTTCCGACGCAGATCGAGGAGCAGATCCTGAAGGTGGCGGGGCTCAGCCCGCATTTCCAGATCGAGCTTCTGCGCGAAGGGCGCATGGACGAGATGGTGGTGCATGTCGAGGCGATGACCACGCATTCGGCGGCCGACGCGCGCAAGGCGTGCGCGGCGGACCTGGTGCTGCGGATCAAGGATGTGGTGGGCGTGTCGGTGCGGGTGGACGTGATGGAGCCGGAGCAGGTGGCGCGCAGCCAGGGCAAGGCCGTACGCATCGTCGACAACCGGCCAAAGACCTGATGGCTCGCAGCCGCGCCAAGGATCATGACGAAAAGCGCGAGGCTATCCTGCATCGCGCGGCGAGCGCGTTTGCGCGCGACGGGTACGACCGGGCCTCGATGGCGCGGCTGGCTGCCGAGTGCGGCGTGTCGAAGGCGCTGCTCTATCACTACCACGCCTCGAAGGAGGCGCTGCTTTTCGACATACTGCAGAATCACTTGAGCGCGCTGGTTGAAGCGCTGGAAGAGGCCGACGACGCCGCGCTGCCGCCGGAGCAGCGGCTTGAGGCGCTGGTGGCTGCGCTGCTGGAGGCGTATCGCGACGCCGACGCCGAGCACAAGGTGCAGGTGGACGCGCTGCACCTGCTGCCCGATGCCGAGCAGGAGCGTCTGAAGGCGCTGGAACGGCGGATGGTCGCCATCGTGGCGGACGCGGTGCGGGCGCTGGACCCCGAAGCGTTCGACGGCAAGCCGCTGCTCAAGCCTGTGACGATGAGCCTCTTCGGCATGGTCAACTGGGCCTATATGTGGTTCCGCGACGGCGGAGTGGTAAGCCGGAGCGACTATGCGCGGCTCGCGACGCGATTGCTGGTCGGCGGGGTGAGGGGCCTGCCGCGCTGAGCTTGCCAGCGGCTCGTGCGCCATGGCATCTGATGCGGCGATGAAGGATGCCGCAGCAGTTATCGAAAGCCTGATCGACCGCCTGCACGAGCGCGGGCGGCTACGCGTCTGGTCGCTGGTGGTTACCGTCTTCGGCGACGCCATCGTGCCGCGCGGGGGGCGCGTGGCGCTTTCCACGTTGCAGGTGATCATGGCGCGGCTGCGGGTGGAGCCCGGCGCGCTGCGCACTGCGATGTCGCGGTTGGCGGGCGACCAGTGGGTGACGCGCGAGCGGCAGGGCCGCAACTCGTTCTTTAGCCTCGACGAGCACGGCCGCCACGCCTTCGACCTCGCAACGCGCCGCATCTATGCCGCGGGCCCGCCGGCGTGGGACGGAAAGTGGACGGTGGCCATCGCCCCGCCGGGCGCAAACGGGGCGGGCGGCGACCTTGCCGATCTGGGTTTCGTGCGCATCAATGGCGGCGTGTTCCTGCGGCCGGAGACGGCGGATGCACCCGATGCGTCGGGGGAGCTGGCGGGAATGCTGGTGGTGCATGGCGAAAGCGCGGAGCATCCCGACAATTTTCGCGCGCTATGGCCCTCGCAGGAGATTGCGGAGGCGTATCGCGCGTTCATCGAGAGGTTTCGTCTGCTGCTCGACGCGCTGGAAGGCGGCGCGTCGCTGGTTCCGCTGGATGCCATTGCCGCACGGACCCTGTTGGTCCACGACTGGCGGCGCATCGTGCTGCGCGACCCCGGCCTGCCTGCGCGGTTGCTGCCGCCGGACTGGCCTGCCGAGGAAGCGCGGGCGATCGCGCGCGGCATCTATGCGGCGTTGCGCGCGCCGAGCGAACGCTGGCTGGACAGCGCGGAGTTGCCTGCGCCACGCGATCCTGGGCGGTTTGCCGCGCGGTGGGCCTAATCCTCCAGATAGGCGAAGGCTGATGTGGCGGTGACGGCGACGCGGTGGTCGCCTTTAGCGCGCATCTCGACGCGGGCGTAGGCCATGCGCTTGCCGTTTGACAGCACTTCCACGCGGACATCGATGTCGCCGGGCTTGAGCGGGCGGACGAAATGCGTCGTCAGGTCGACCGTCGTGCATATGCGGAAGCGGCCGTTGAGCGCGGCCAGCGTGACGACGCAGGCCGTGTCGGCGGCAGATGCCGTGGCCTGCCCGCAGACCACGCCGCCGACATGCACGAGCCGGGCGTTCTCGGGCAGGAGGAAGTTTCCGCCCGTCTCGTCGAAGCTGACCGGCCTTAGCCCGAGATCTACGATCCAAGGCGCGAACACCGTGTCGAGCGCCTTTTGCGCGACCTCGATTGCCGATTGTGGCATGGCTTTCCCCTCAACGTGTTACGAATTGTTGAAATATGCGATGATTTTCGTTACATATTAGCTCAGCTTCGGATATGATACCATCCGATCACGGAGGAACAGCCATGTACAGCCAGGGCCTCATCGGGGCGAAGACCGAGACGACCGAGGACGAGGCGTTTCTCGCCGCCTTTCAGCGCCGGATCGACGCCGAGGAAAAGATCGAGCCCAACGACCCGATGCCGGAAGGCTATCGCCGCACCTTGATCCGGCAGATCGGCCAGCATGCGCACTCCGAGATCGTCGGCATGCTGCCCGAGGGCAACTGGATCACGCGCGCGCCCTCGCTGCGGCGCAAGGCGGCGCTGCTGGCCAAGGTGCAGGACGAGGGCGGCCACGGGCTCTACCTCTATTCGGCCGCCGAGACGCTGGGCGTCAGCCGGGAGCAGATGACCGAGGAACTGCTTGCGGGCAAGGCGAAATACTCCTCCATCTTCAACTATCCGACGCTGACATGGGCCGATATCGGGGCGATCGGCTGGCTGGTGGACGGTGCGGCGATCATGAACCAGATTCCGCTGTGCCGCTGCTCCTACGGGCCTTATGCGCGCGCGATGATCCGGGTGTGCAAGGAAGAAAGCTTCCACCAGCGCCAGGGCTACGAGATCATGATGACGCTGGCGAACGGCACGCCGGAGCAGAAGGAACTGGCGCAGGATGCGCTGAACCGCTGGTGGTGGCCGTCGCTGATGATGTTCGGCCCGCACGACAGCGACAGCCAGCACGGCGACCAGTCGATGCGGTGGAAGATCAAACGCTTCACCAATGACGAGTTGCGCCAGCAATTCGTGGACTCGACCGTGCCACAGGCCGAGTTCATCGGGCTGACGCTGCCCGACCCCGAGCTGAAGTGGAACGAGGAGCGCGGCCATTACGATTTCGGGCCGATCGACTGGGACGAATTCTGGCGCGTGGTGAAGGGCGGCGGACCGATGAACAAGGAGCGGCTGGAAGCGCGCCAGAAGGCCTGGGACGAGGGCGCATGGGTGCGCGAGGCAGCGTTGGCTCACGCGGAAAAGCGCAAGGCGCGCCGCGAGGCGGCGAAGATGGCGGCGGAATAGGGGAGACGACGATGGCGAAGAACGAAATACCCTTGTGGGAAGTCTTCATCCGCCCGCGCAACGGGCTGTCGCACAAGCATTGCGGCTCCGTGCATGCGGCAGACGAGGTTATGGCGCTGAACGCGGCGCGCGACGTCTACACAAGGCGGGGCGAGGGCGTGTCGATCTGGGTAGTGCCTTCGGCGGCGATCGTGGCGTCGGACCCCGAACACAAGGACGAGAATTTCGAGCCGGCGCTTTCGAAGGTCTATCGCCACCCGACCTTCTACAAAATCCCCGACGATGTGGGGCATATGTGATGAGCGTTGCGCGCGAGCACCTCGTCACCCTCCTGCTGCGGCTGGCGGACGACCATCTGATCCTCGGCCACCGGCTTTCGGAATGGTGCGGCCATGCGCCGATGCTGGAGGAAGACCTTGCCATGCCCAACATCGCGCTCGACCTGATCGGGCAGGCGCGGGCGCTGTTCCAGTATGCCGGCGAAGTGGAGGGCAGGGGGCGGAGCGAGGACGACCTCGCCTATCTGCGGCGCGAGCGCAAATATCTCAACTGCCTGATGGTGGAGCGGCCGAATGGCGATTTCGCGCACACCATGCTGCGCCAGTTCTATTTCGCGGCCTTCATGCACGCGTTCTGGGAGAAGGCGGCGGCCTCTTCGGACGAGACGGTTGCCGGCATCGCGGCCAAGGCGGTGAAGGAAGTGGCCTATCACATCCGCCATTGCGGCGAGTGGGTGATAAGGCTGGGCGACGGCACGGAGGAAAGTGCCGCGCGTATGCAGGCGGCCGTCGAGGCGCTGGCGCCGTATGTGGACGAATTGTTCGAGACGGATGCGGTGAGCGAAGCGGTGGCGCAGGAGGGGGTCGCGCCGAGCCCGGCGAGCCTGCGGGGAGCGTTCGAGGCGACAGTCTCGCGCGTGTTTGCCGAAGCGATGCTGGAGATGCCGGCGGCTGCATGGCCGCAGACGGGCGGGCGGCAGGGACGCCATGGCGAGGCGATGGGCTATCTGCTGGCCGACCTGCAACATATGCAGCGGACCTATCCGGGAGCGGTGTGGTGAGGGCATCTTCGGGTCAGCGCGAGGCAGCACCCCCACCCCTTACCCCTCCCCTCAAGGGGGAGGGGGATTCTGAAAAGTTCACGCCTGGGACAATTGTTGCAATGTCAGGCGCGACGCATATGTCTCCCTCCCCCTTGAGGGGAGGGGTAAGGGGTGGGGGTGTTGTCACGTCGGCAGAACGGACGGGGGAGACCTCGCGCGGTGGAGCGTGGGACGCCGCGGCCGCCGTGCCGGACCCGGAAGTGCCGTGCGTGACGGTGGCCGATCTGGGCATATTGCGCTCGGTCGAGATCATCGACGGCGTGGCGGTGGCCAAGGTGACGCCGACCTATTCGGGTTGCCCGGCGGTGCTGGCGATCGAGCTTGCCGTGGAGGTGGCGTTGCGGGATGCCGGCTTCGAGGCACGGGTCGAGCGGGTCATCTCGCCCGCCTGGACGACAGACTGGATCACGCCGGAGGGTCGCGAGAAGCTGCTCGAATACGGCATCGCGCCGCCTGCGCAATCGTCCAACTCGATCCGCGCGCTGTTCGGTGAAACGCAGGTCGATTGCCCGCAATGCGGCTCCAGCGAAACGGAGCGGGTTTCCGAGTTCGGCTCTACCGCGTGCAAGGCGCTCTACCGCTGCACGGCGTGTCGCGAGCCGTTCGATTATTTCAAGTGCATATAGGCGACCGAGATGGCAGCCCGTTTCCATGAACTGAAAGTCGCCTCGATCGAGCGCCAGACGCCCGAAGCGGTCGCGGTGGCGTTCGAGATACCCGACGGGTTGAAGGACGCCTTCGCCTTCCGGCCGGGGCAGTATCTGACGCTTGCCGCCGATATCGACGGGCAGGAGGCGCGGCGCTCCTATTCGATATGCTCTGCGCCGGGCGACGAGACGCTGCGCGTCGGCGTGAAGCGGGTGGCGGACGGGCGGTTTTCCAGCTTCGTCAACGAGACCCTATCGGTGGGCGACACGATCCGCGTGATGCCGCCGGAAGGGCGCTTTACCTCGCTGACGGGCGAGCGGCACGACTATGTGCTGGTCGCGGCCGGTTCCGGCATCACGCCGATGCTGTCGATCGCCAAGACGGTGCTGGGGCACGAGGCGGACAGCACGATCACGCTGGTCTACGGCAACCGCTCGACCGACACGATCATGTTCCGCGAGGAACTGGAGGACCTGAAGGACCGCTATATGCGACGGTTCTCGCTGATCCATATGCTGTCGCGCGAGGCGCAGGACGTGGAACTGCTCAACGGGCGCATCGACGGCCCGCGGATCGGCGAACTGTCGCGGCGCGGCCTGATCGACCTGGCGGGTGCCGACGGCGTCTTCCTGTGCGGACCGGGCGAGATGATCGACGACGTTTCGGCATCGCTGAGGACGCTGGGCGTGGAAGAAGACCGCATACGGTTCGAGCGGTTCACGCCATCCGGCGACGCGCCCAAGCCGCGGCCGCGATCTGCCGAGGCGCAGCAGGCAGCGGAAGCGGGCGTGCAGATCGAGGTGGTGCTGGACGGCGTGCGCCGAGCGTTCCCGATGGGCGAGGCCGATGCCACGGTGCTGGACGCCGCGCACCGCGCGGGACTGGAAATCCCCTATTCATGCGCGGGCGGCATGTGCTGCACCTGCCGCTGCCGCGTGGCGGAGGGGGAAGCCGAGATGGCGGTGAACTATTCGCTGCAGCCATGGGAGATCGAGGCGGGGTTCACGCTGGCCTGCCAAACACGCCCGACCTCGAAGAAGCTGGTGCTGGATTTCGACGCGGCGTAGGGGGGCGTCAATCGTCGGAGAGATCGGCTTCCCAGTCGCGGCCGGCGCGGAAGATGCGCAGGATCTCGACGCGCTCGTCATGAACCGCGAAGGCGATCGTCAGCCGACGCTCGAACCCGACGATGCGCAGGCCTGGTCGAATGTCATCACGCCCGTGACCTCGCTGCGAGGCGATATCCAGTGCTTCGCAAAAGGCGAAAATGCGGGCTATAAACTGCTCGGCAATGTCAATTGAAGCGGCTTCAACAAGCCATTCTTCTATGCCGACGAGATCAGCATCGGCTTCCGGTGAGATGATGATGGCGCGGCGTTTCAATCGCCACCTTTGCGGCGCTCGATAGCCTTTTTGCGGAATTTTTCAGCGACGGTCTGAAGCGGGATGCCCCGGGCGGGATCATTCCGCATCCGGTCATACGTCTCGGCCACTTCCGTTTGCAGCCAGTGCTCGATGACCTCGTCATGCTTCTGGAGCGCCCGTATGCCGGCGCGTACGACTTCGCTGGCCGAGCCGTATTCGCCCGAGGCGACGAGGCGGTCGATATAGTCGGCCTGTTCGACCGGCAGGCTGACGGTGCGGCGATCGATCTTGTTCATGGCGACATCCTTCCAGTATGAAGGATTCATACCACAATCCGAGGTCGCCTGAAAGGCTTCGGGCCGGGCGGGACAGGCGCTCGTCTGCCGTTTCGTTGGCCGAAGGAAGAAACCGGGAAAATCCCTTCGTTCGCCGTACCGCCGCGCCCGGTTGACGCGGCCCGAAGCATGGGGTCAACGATGCCGCACAGATATGGTTGCTACTTTCCTTCGCGTATCTGCGTGAGCGTGCGGGTGGGCGTGATCGCCTCGGGGTCGAGCTTGATTTCGATGATGGACGGCTTGCCGCTGGCGCGGGCGCGCTCGAAGGCGGGGGCAAACTCGTCCGTCGTCGCGACCGTCTCGCCGTGACCGCCGAAGGCGCGGGCGTAGGCGGCGAAGTCGGGGTTCTTCAGCGTGGTGCCGGACACGCGGCCGGGATAGTCGCGCTCCTGATGCATGCGGATGGTGCCGTAGATGCCGTTGTTGAGGATAACCACGATCACCGGACGGTCGTACTGCACGGCGGTCGCGAACTCCTGCCCGTGCATCATGAAATCGCCGTCGCCCGCCCAGATGACAACCTCGCGATCCGGGAAGATGCCTTTGGCTGCGACGCCGGCGGGAACGCCGTAGCCCATGGAGCCCGAGGTGGGCGCGGCCTGCCCGTTGAAGCGGCGATAGCGGTGGAAGCGGTGCATCCACGTAGCGAAATTGCCCGCGCCGTTGGCGACGATGACGTCTTCGGGCAGGTTTTCCTCCAGCCACGCCATCACCCTGCCCATCTTGACGTCGCCGGGGCCGTCCTGCGGCGGGGTGGACCACTGAAGATAGCTCTGGTGCAGCTCTTCCGTGCGGTTCGCCCAAGCGGGCGTCGCATCGGGCGCGGTTTGCGAGAAGGCTTCGGCAAAGGCGGTGTTGGAGGCGTTGATGGCGAGGTCCGGCCGGTAGACGCGGCCGAGCTCTTCGGGATCAGGGAAGATATGGACCAGCTTCTGGTCGGGGTAGGGGCTCTTGAGCAGGGTGTAGTCGGCCGACGGCATCTCGCCGAAGCGGCAGCCGACGAGGATCACGAGATCGCTGTCCTTGATGTATTGCGACAGCTTCGGGTTGGCGCCGATGCCGATGTCGCCCGCGTAGCATTCGTGCAGCTGGTCGCACAGCGTCTGGCGGCGGAAGGAGCAGCCCACCGGCAGCTTCCAGCGGCTGATGCCGGCGCAGACCTGCTTGACGGCCTCCTCCGTCCACCGCGTGCCGCCGAGAACGAGGAACGGTCGTTCCGCACCGTTGAGAAGTTCGACGAGCCAGTCCATTTCCGGCTGGCCTGGGCGGGTTTCGACAGGCGTGAAGGGGCGCGGCTGCGGAGCCTCGACCTCGTCGGTGAGCATGTCTTCGGGCAGGGCGACGACGACCGGGCCGGGGCGGCCGGAGGTGGCGACCGCGAACGCGCGGGTGACGAGCTCGGGCACGCGGGCGGCGTCGTCGATCTCGACCACCCATTTGGCGATGGAGCCGTAGAAGGCCTTGTAGTCGACCTCCTGGAACGCCTCGCGCTCCTTGATGCCGCGCGCGACCTGGCCGATAAAGAGGATCATCGGGTTGGAATCCTGCGCGGCAATGTGGACGCCTGCGGACGCATTGGTGGCACCGGGGCCGCGTGTGACGAAGCAGATGCCGGGCTTGCCGGTAAGCCTGCCTTCGCAATCGGCCATCATGGCGGCCCCGCCTTCCTGCCGGCAGACGATGTTCTCGATGCCCGAATCGTGCAGCGCGTCGAGCACGGCCAGATAGCTTTCGCCCGGGACCGAGTAGATGCGCTTGACGCCGTTGGCTTCGAGCGCGTCGACCACCAGTTGTCCGCCTGTTCTCATCGACCTGCCTTCTCCAATTCCGCCAGTATCTCTTCGGTGTGCTGCCCCAGCCGGGGCGAGGGGCGCTCGTATTGTAGCGGCGTGCCGCCCATGACCATCGGCGCGCGCACCGAGGGAAGCGTGTTGCCCATGCCGTCGTCGAGGTCCATGCGCATGCCGCGCGCGACGACCTGCGGGTCTGCGAACATCTGCGCGATGTCATTGATTGGGCTCGCAGGCACGGCGGCGGCATCGAGCAGCGGCAGCAGCTTTTCGCGTTCCCAATCGGCCAGCGTCGCGACGAGCGTTTCGCGCAGGCGGACACGGTTGGTCACGCGGGCAGGGTTGGTCGCAAAGTCGGGGTCGGTGGCCAGATGGCCGAGCCCGACCACCTTGCAGAAGCGCTGGAACTGGCCGTCATTGCCGACGGCCAGGATGAAGAACCCGTCCTTTACCGGCAGCACCTCGTAGGGCGCGATGTTCATGTGGGCGTTGCCCATCTGCACGGGCGCCTTGCCCGATACGAGATAGTTGAGGTTTTGGTTGCCGAGGATGGAAACCTGCGTGTCGAGCAGGGCCATGTCGATGTGCTGGCCTTCGCCCGTTGCCTCGGCGTGGCGCAGAGCCGCCTGTATGGCGATGACGGAATAGAGCCCGGTGAAGATGTCGGAGACGGCCACGCCCACCTTCTGCGGCTCGCGCCCCGGTTCTCCCGTGATCGACATCAGCCCGCCGATGCCCTGGATGATGAAGTCGTAACCGGCACGAGGGGCATAGGGGCCGTCCTGTCCGAAGCCGGTGATGGAACAGTAGACGAGGCGTGGGTTGATCGCCTTCAGGCTTTCATAGTCGAGGCCGTATTTCTGCAAGCCGCCGAGCTTGAAATTCTCGATCAGCACGTCGGCGGTGGCCGCGAGCCTGCGGATCGCGCCGGCGCCTTCGGGCGTGGAAAAATCGACCGCGATGGAGCGCTTGCCGCGGTTGGTCGAGTGATAGTAGGCGGCCGAAAGGTTCTCGCCGTCATGGCTCTTAATGAAGGGCGGGCCCCATTTGCGGGTATCGTCACCGCCGTCGGGGTTCTCGACCTTGATGACGTCCGCGCCCAGATCGGCCAGCAACTGCCCCGCCCACGGCCCGGCCAGAATGCGGGCGAGCTCGATGACGCGTATGCCTTTGAGCGGCGGTTCGGCCATGGCGGAAGGCTCCATTGTCTACAGGTGGTGCCTATCAGATGGAGCCACGCCGGTTAACCGAAAACTCCGAATAGGATCATGCGGTTTATGCATCAACGCGCCGATACCGCCCGGACGGCCCATTCGGCGAAGTCCTTCATGATGATGTCGCGATTGATCTCGTTGAGAGATTCGTGGCGGGTTTCGCCGTAAATCCTTGTAACGAGATTCGAAAAGCCCATCGCGCGCATGCGGCTTTCCAGATGCTGCACCGTCTTGCCGAACTCCGATTCCGGATCGCCGCCGCCGCCGACAAGGTTGAAAGGCAAGTCCCGCCTGACGCCGGTGAAGTTGCGGTCGTTCGCGCCGGCAAAGACGAAATCGAACACGGCCTTCCACATGCCGACGGAAGCGTTCCAGCCGCAAAGCGGGTCGGCGATGTATTTGTCCACTTCCGCATGATCGCGCGACAGCCAGTCGAACGGCGTGCGGCCATCGCTGGCCTTTTTGGCCCACGCGTCGAAAGTGAGTTTGGGCAGGATGCGCGAGGGCACGTCGGAACCGAGCCTGAACTTTTCCCATGCAAGTACCGCCTGCGCGAGGCCGCCCAAAAGGCCGGCGGAAAAATTGCCGTTCCAGATCGCCGCGCCGGCGATGCGGTGCGAGTGGGCAAGCACGAAGTTCATCGCGATGAGCGAACCCATCGAGTGGCCGAAGACGATAACCGGAACGCCCGCATGCTCCGTGGCGATAAGATCGTGGACGGCGGCCACATCGGCGATGACCTTTTGCGCTGCAGGTTCCGCGCCGAAAGAGCCAAGCGGCGCGCCCGGCGCTTTCGTGTGTCCATGCCCGCGATGATCGTGGGCGTAGACCGCGAAGCCGTAGCCGCGCAGGAACTCGGCGAAGCGGGCATAGCGGGCGGCGTGCTCAGCGAGGCCGTGATTGACCTGCACCACGCCGCGCGGCGCGGACAACTGCGTCACATAGAGATTGATTTCCGCGCCGGTGGGCGACAGGATGCCGCTCTGCCGATCGAAGCCCATGGTGCTGCCCTCCGTTGTGCAGGGTGAGGGGAAGACGAAAAGCCGCCTGCGTCAAGCGTGCCCTGCCTTTTGCGAAGGCGTAAAGTGACCGCGGCACAAGCATTCTGCCACCATCTTGTGCAATGCACAAAATTGCTGAACCCTTGTGCAGATTGCGCTTGCAATGCGTCCAGCTACCCGTTTTTATGCGGTCAAACATAGAATGGGTGAGGTTTCCCACATGATTTCTCGCAGAGTGTTTTCGTTCGTCGCCGCGGGGCTGATGGCGGGCTCTATGCTCGGCATCGCCGCGCCGGCCGCCGCGCAGACGACCGACATCAAGTTCACGCTCGACTGGAAGTTCGAGGGGCCGGCCGCCGGCTTCTTCCTCGCCATCGACAACGGGCATTTCGAGGAAGCCGGTCTCAACGTCACGATCGATTCGGGTAACGGCTCGGTCGAGGCGATCCCGCGCGTGGCTACCGGCGCCTACCAGATGGGCTTCGGCGACATCAACTCGCTCATCAAGTTCCTCGACGAAGATCCGTCGCAGAAAATCCGCGCCGCGATGGTGGTCTACGAGCGTCCGCCGTTCTCCATCATCGGCCGCAAGTCGCAGGGCGTGACGGAAGACCCCAAGTCGGTGGAAGGCAAGAAGCTGGGCGCGCCGCCGCCGGATGGCGCGTTCGCGCAGTGGCCGGCCTTCGTGCAGGCCGCTGGCATCGACGAAAGCAAGGTTACGATCGAGAGCGTGGGCTTCCCGGTTCGCGAGCCGATGCTGGCGCAGGGCCAGGTGGATGGCATCTTCGGCTTCGCGTTCTCCTCCGTGCTGAACCTGAAGGCGCAGGGCGTGGATGCCGATGACATCTCCATGATCCTGATGGCCGAAAACGGGCTCGACCTTTACGGCAACTCGATCCTTATCAACACCGACTTCGCGGAAGCAAACCCCGATGCGGTGAAGGGCTTCCTCGGCGCGCTCGCCAAGGGCTTCGCCGACGCCGTTGCCGATCCCGATGCCGGTGTCGCCGCCGTGATGAAGCGCAACGAAGTGCTGGACGCCGCCATCGAGCGCGAGCGCCTGGATATGGCCAATGCGCTGAACATCAAGACGCCCTACGTCGTGGAAAACGGCTTCGGCGGCATCGACGAGGATAAGCTCGCCAAGTCGATCGAATATCTCAAAGTGTCGATGAACCTGAAGGGCGCAGTCGGCCCCGCCGACGTGTTCGACGCATCCTATCTGCCGCCGAAAGAAGAGCGAATGCTCCCTTGATCTCGGCCTAGAGGGGACGCGGGAGCCGGCGCGGGGAAACGCCGGCTCCCGCGCCATTTTTCAGGGGGAAGTGTTCACATGGGCAGGCCACTCGTCACCATCGAAGATGTCGACATGCGCTATGGCGGGCCGGAAGGCCTGCTGGCGGTCGAAGGGCTGACGCTCGAAGTGGCGACCGGCGAGTTTGCCGCGGTGGTGGGGCCGTCGGGCTGCGGCAAGTCCACGCTGATGAAGCTGGTGACCGGGCTCTACATTCCGCAGAAGGGAAATGTGACGGTGGCCGACGAGCCGGTGACGAAGCCGGTGAACATCGTGGGCATGGCGTTCCAGAACCCGACGATGCTGCCGTGGCGCACGACGCTGGACAACATCCTGCTGCCGCTGGAGGTGGTGGATCGCCACCGCCACCGGCTGCGCCGCAACAAGGCCGAATATGTCGAGAAGGCCGAGAAGCTGCTCGAGACGGTGGGGCTGAAGGGCTTCGGCCAGAAATTTCCATGGCAGCTTTCGGGCGGGATGCAGCAGCGCGCGAACCTGTGCCGCGCGCTGATCCACGAGCCCGACCTGCTGATGCTGGACGAGCCGTTCGGCGCGCTGGACAGCTTCACCCGCGAGGAACTGTGGTGCGTTATCCGCGACCTGCACGCCGCGCAGGGGGTGACCATCGTGCTGGTGACGCACGATTTGCGCGAGGCGGTGTTTCTGGCGGACCGCATCTTCGTGATGAGCGCGCGGCCCGGCCGCATCATCAAGAACCAGACTGTGCCTTTCGCGCGGCCGCGCGACCTCGAAATCCTCTACCAGTCGGATTTCAACGACATAGTCCATGAACTGCGCGGCAACATCGCCGACGCGAGGAAGGCAGCATGAGCACGCCATCCAAAGGGTTCGACTGGGTGAAGGCCGCCCCGTGGCTGTACACGATCGGGCTGTTCGTGATCTGGGAACTGGCGGTGCGCATATTCGGCCTGCCGCAGTATATCCTGCCCGCACCGTCGCGGATCGCGCAGGCGATCTGGCAGTACTGGCCGGCGATCTGGAAGAACTCGCTGCAGACGCTCTACACCACGACGGTCGGCTTCGCGCTGGCGGTGGTGGGTGGGCTGGCGCTGGGCATCCTCGTCGGCTGGTCGCGCTTCATCTATGCCGGGCTCTACCCGCTGATGGTCGGCTTCAACGCCATCCCCAAGGTGGCGGTGGTGCCCATTCTCGTCATCTGGTTCGGCATCGGCACGATCCCCGCGATCCTGACCGCCTTCCTGATCGCGTTCTTCCCAATCGTGGTGAATGTCGCGACGGGGCTTGCGACCATCGAGCCGGAGATGGAGGACGTGCTGCGCGCGCTGGGCGCGAAGAAGATGGACATCATGCTGAAGGTCGGCATTCCGCGTTCGATGCCGTATTTCTTCGGCTCGCTGAAGATCGCCATCACGCTGGCCTTCGTGGGCTCGGTGATCGCCGAGACCGTGGCGGCCAATTCCGGTCTTGGACACATGATGCTTGCCGCGCAGAGCCAGTTCAACGTGCCGCTGGTATGGGCCGGGCTCATCATGCTCGCGGTGGAAGGCATCATCATGTACGCCGTGATGGCGTGGGTGGAGATGCGCATGACCGGCTGGGCGCACCGCAGCCAGATGGCGAACGCTTAAAGCTCAGATCTGGGGGACGGTGCGGCGCGCGTCGTGCCACGCGATGAGCCAGATCAGCAGGCCGGTGACGGCCAGCCCCGCGCCGACGAAGCCGGCCGATTCGAAGCCGTAGCCGCGCATGATCGCGATGCTGGCCAGCCAAGGCCCGAGCGCGTTGGCGGCGTTGAAGGCGCTGTGGTTGAGGGCTGCGGCCAGCGTCTGCGCATCGCGCGCGACGTCCATCAGGCGGCTTTGCAGTACGGTGCCGAGGCCACCGCAGAAACCGACCATGAAAATGACGGTAGCGAGCGCGCCGAGGTGGGGCGCTGCGAAGGGGAAGCAGGCCAGAACCACAGCGCTGGAGGCAAGCAGTGCCGCCGCGGTCTTCATCAGCCATCGGTCGGCGGCCCACGCGGCAGCCAGCGTGCCAAGCGTCATGCCGACGCCGAAGATGCCCATGACGACAGGAACGACGGACGGGGAAACCTGCGTAACGGAAAGGAGTGTCGCGCTGGTGTAGGAGTAGACCGCGAACATGCCGCCCGAGCCGACGGCGGCCGTGGCGAGGATGAGCCAGACCTGCCGGTTGCGCAGCGCCGTGAGCTCGCGCGTCGGACTCGCATCGGGGTCTGGCGCGTGGCGGGGAGCGTACAGCCACAGCAACGCCACGGTGACGAGCGCCAGCAGGCCGGTGATCGCGAAGCCCCAGCGCCAGCCGAAGGTCTGGCCGAGCCATGTGGCGAGCGGCACGCCGAGTATGGTGGCGATGGTGAGGCCCAGCATGACGCGCGCTACGGCCTGCGCGCGCTTGTTTGGCGGTACGAGCGATGCGGCGACGAGTGCCGCGACGCCGAAGTAGGCGCCGTGCGGCAGGCCGCTCATGAAGCGGAAGATGAGCATCCAGCCATAGGAGGGCGACAGGGCGCTGAGGCAGTTGGCGACGGCGAAGACCGCCATGAGCCCGAGCAGCAGCGTGCGGCGCGACACGCGGGCCGCGAGCACTGCGATCAAGGGCGCGCCGACCACGACGCCCAGCGCATAGGCGCTGATGACATGCGATGCGGTGGCCTCGTCGATGGCGAGCCCGGCCGAGAAATAGGGCAGGAGGCTCATGGCGGCGAACTCGGTCGTGCCGATGGCGAAACCGCCCATGCCGAGCGCCAGCATGACGAGCCATGGTTTCGTCGTGGCGTGCTGCCGGGGTGCGAGATCGCCGAATTCCGGCGTGACGACTGCCGTCATGGGAGTACCGCCCTTGAGATGGCCGGCCTCCCGCCAGCGTAATCGAGACGAGCGACGCTACGACGCGCCGCTCAACTCGACAAGCTGGGTTGCTGCATTGCAGCAATGCGTTTTTGCGGGGATGCGCGGGTCTACCAGCCGAACTGGAAGGTGGCTCCGGTGCCGCCATTGCCGTACTGGCTGACATTGGCGTTCGTGTTGCGGCCGAACTGGAACAGGCCGTAGCTGTTGTTGTTGCCGTTCTGGGTGATCGTGCCGTTGTGGCCGTTGCCGCGCTGGTAGACATGGCCCTGATTGCCGCGACCGTCCTGGGCGATGCCGCCGGAATTGCCGTTGCCGTTCTGGCGGATGCTGGAGCCGCTCCTGACCGAATTGACGATGGAGTAGATGGCGAAGCCGGCGCGCATGGCGCGTTCCTCGTCGGCGTTGCGCGGCTGGACGTGGACGCTCACCGAGCCGTTGGCATGCGCAGGCGCGGAGGCCAGCGCAGCGGTGGCGAGCACGGTGGCGGCGAGGGCAGCGGTGGCGGTCTTGCGGACGGTGCGGATCATTGGTCGTCTCCCTGGAAAGGCGGTCTGCAATTCGATGAGGGGATATTGCGCCACACCGGCTGAACGGGTTCGGAACCTGTCGTTCATGTGGCGTTTAGATGGTTCAGAGGTCCGCTGGATCGTCCTCCCGCGGCGCCACGAGTAGACAGCGGATCTGGCCGTGCCGGTGGTCGCGCAAAGAAAAGCCCCGGTGAACCGGGGCTTGTTTGAAACAGATTTGCGCAGGCTCAGAGCCACTTGCCGACACGTTCGGTGCAGGAGGTAGTCTTGCCGCCGGCGGTGACCTCGAGCTTCACGTCGTAGCTGCTGCCGTTGCCCCCGAGCGTGACGGAGCCGAGGGTCGCCGCGCGACCGGGAGAGGCGTCGAAGTCGCCGCCCTGGCTGATGTTGGCGCCGGGGCCGGTGATGCGGAGCTGGTAGGAGCCGGTGAGCTGGCGGTCGGCATGGGCGACGCCTTCGATCGACGTCATGCCGCCCGATGCCCGGGTGACGATCTCGCAGCTCAACGGGCCGGCATTTGCCTTCTGACCTGCGGTGGCAAAGCCGGCACCGACGGTTGCCGCCAGGCCGAGGGCGAGGATCGGCAGGTGCTTCTTTCCAATGCTCATGGTCTTGCTCCTTGGTCTTCGGGCGAGCCGCCGGAAGGGTCGTCCCTTCCGGCTATCGCGGGTTCATATCGAGGTTCAGCGGCCGAGGTTCAGCGGCAGGTCTGGACGAAGGCCGCGACGTTGCCGCTGCCGTTCTGGCGAACTTCGGCGTCGCAGCCGTTGCCGACCTGCACGCCTGCCGCGATGTTACCGCGCCCGTCCTGAATGATGATGGAGTTGTGGTTGGTGCCGAACTGCGCCGCGCCGGCCTGGTTGTAGCGGCCGCGCTGTTCTGCACGGGCGGCGTTGCGCGAGCCGTTCTGGCCGATGGCGATCGTGTTGCCGCGGCCGCGCTGGTTGCCGATCGCGCTGTTGCGCCAGCCGTCCTGGTGGACGCCGATGTTGTTGTTGTAGCCGGTCTGGCGGCCGCCTGCCTCGTTGCGGTGACCGAACTGCTCCAGCCAAACGCTGTTGGCCATGGCGGGAACCGAGGTGAAGCCCATGATTGCTGCGACTGCGGCGGTGATGAAAAACTTCGTGTTCATGTCTGTTGCTCCGGGTCAGGGTGTGTTCGTTTCGAGAACGATGCGACTATCGCGCAGCGCTCTCGAACCGACGCTGAACCGGGCGTTCAGCCGGCGTTCACCGGAAAACTTGCGGGGAGGCTTTCAATCGCGCCGGGCGGACATTCGGGCTTCGAGATCGAGAATGTCGCGCTCTTCGAGATGTTTGCGCAGCAGGCGGACGTTTCTCTTGGACGCCTTGAAAAGAACGTCGAACACCGTGCCGGCGATCGGCACGGAGCCGAACACGACATCTATGCCGACATTCATCATCATCTGGAGGATCAGCCTGCGAGGCGCGCCGTGCCGGGCCGCCTGATGAATGACGTAGGCGGCCATGAGGCCGCCGGCGAGATCGCCCGCCACGGGCACCAGGCTGATGACGGGGTCCAGGCCGAAGCGGATTTTCGTGCCGGGAATGCGCCATTCCGCATCGAGGAAGGTTGCGAGCCCATCAAGACGCGCGAGGGCCGCCCCGCGTTGTGCACGAAGCTCGTCCTGTTCTTCCGACCACGTTCCCGGTCCTTCGACGTCAATCGTGTCAGTGATGTCCATGCCTCCGGGGTGCCAGATCGC
The DNA here is from genome assembly GCF_008180155.1 of Neoaquamicrobium microcysteis. Classification (GTDB taxonomy): domain Bacteria; phylum Pseudomonadota; class Alphaproteobacteria; order Rhizobiales; family Rhizobiaceae; genus Aerobium; species Aerobium microcysteis. The sequence goes on from NZ_VSZS01000062.1 coordinate 100,558, forward strand.
CCGCCCCCAAGATGGTGATCGTCGATCGGAACGACAATGGAAGTGATCGCCTGTCAGTCGCGCCAGAGTGTAAGCGGCTGTCCCGAGGACAATCTGCCCGAATAATAGTTCGGGCCGTCGCGCGTAAGCACCGCGATGCGGTTGCCGTTCTGTGCGTATAACAGCAGTTCGGCATCGAGACCGGTCATGGTCTCGTCGAGGCGCCAGTCGTTGGCGGTTGCCAGAAGCGCGTTGTTGCAGCCTGAAGAACTTGCGGCGCCGCGCGGCTGGTTTGCACCCGTCCAGCTGCCGGTGGCAGCAAAGGACAGAGAGCAGCCGCAATCGGCCGTCGCGTCGGTGATCTTCCACTGGCCGCGAATGTCGAATTCGGAGGGCAGGGCGCGCGCTGCGAGGTTGCCCGCAACCGCACCGCCGACCGGGCCTGCGACAAACGTGCCAGCACCGGTGATGGCGTTACGGCCGACATTGCGCCCGACATTCCATGCTGCGGCGGTGCCGAAAGCGCGCAGACGGTCGGGCTTTTCGGGCGGGCCGGACGGCAGCGGCATGGCGCACTGCATCGGCCCGACGAACGAACCCTGCGCCGCGACGGCCGCATTGTCGCCGCCGCCCGACTGGCATGACGCGAGCGCCAATGTCGCCAGAACGGCGCAAAGCGACGGTGTCTTGGTGTGTGGTCTGGCCCGCATCATCGTCGCCCCATGAGCGACGACCGTGGCGAGAGTTTGAACGCCGGCGACAACATTGCCCTTGCGCGCGCTTTCGCCTACATACGCGCCAACCGATATCTCCCCAACAGGAACAATGGAGTTTCAGCGCGCCATGGCACGCCAGTTCATCTATCACATGTCCGGCCTGACCAAGGCCTACGGGGCCAAGAAGGTGCTGGATAATGTCCACCTTTCCTTCTACCCCGACGCCAAGATCGGCATTCTCGGCCCCAACGGCGCCGGCAAGTCGACCATCCTCAAGATCATGGCCGGTCTCGACAAGGAATGGAGCGGTGAAGCCTGGCTGGCCGATGGCGCGACCGTGGGCTACCTCGCGCAGGAGCCGCAGCTCGATCCGCAACTCGACGTGTTCGGCAACATCATGGAAGGCGTTGCGAAGAAGACGGCCATCATCGAGCGCTACAACGAGCTGATGATGAACTATTCGGACGAAACGGCCGACGAGTCGTCTCATCTTCAGGACGAGATGGACCGCCTCAACCTCTGGGACCTAGAGCAGCAGGTGGAGATGGCGATGGAAGCGCTCGCCTGTCCGCCGAAGGATGCCGACGTCGAAAAGCTTTCCGGTGGCGAGCGCAGGCGCGTCGCGCTCTGCAAGCTGCTTCTTTCGGAGCCCGACCTGCTTCTTCTCGACGAGCCGACCAACCATCTCGACGCCGAGACGACGGCGTGGCTGGAAAAGCATCTGGTTGCCTATAAGGGCGCAGTGATGATCATCACCCACGATCGCTACTTCCTCGACAATGTCACGGGCTGGATTCTCGAACTGGATCGCGGACGCGGGATTCCCTACGAGGGCAACTACACCGCCTACCTCGAAGCCAAGGCCAAGCGCCTAAAGCAGGAGGGCCGTGAAGACGATGCCCGCCAGCGCGCGATCACCCGCGAGCGCGAGTGGATTTCGTCCAGCCCAAAGGCACGCCAGACCAAGTCGAAGGCGCGTATCCAGGCTTTCCAGGACCTTCTGGATGCTGCCGACAATCGCCGCCCGACCGACACGCAGATCGTCATTCCGCATGGCGAGCGTCTGGGCAATGTCGTCATCGAGGTCGAGGACATCTCGAAAGGCTTCGCCGACAGGCTGCTGGTCGAGGATTTGAGCTTCAAGCTGCCGCCCGGCGGCATCGTCGGTGTCATCGGGCCGAACGGCGCCGGCAAGACCACGCTCTTCAAGATGATCACGGGTCAGGAGCAGCCTGACAAGGGCTCCATCCGCGTCGGCGATACGGTGAAGCTCGGCTATGTCGATCAGAGCCGTGACGCGCTCGATCCCAACAAGACCGTGTGGGAAGAAATCTCCGGTGGCGCGGAAGTGGTGAAGCTGGGCAAGCACGAAGCCAACACGCGCGCCTACTGTTCGTCCTTCAACTTCCGTGGCGGCGATCAGCAGCAGAAGGTCGGCAACCTGTCTGGCGGCCAGCGCAACCGGGTGCATCTGGCAAAGATGCTGAAGACCGGCGGCAACGTCCTGCTGCTCGATGAGCCCACCAACGATCTCGACACCGAGACGCTGGCGGCACTGGAAGACGCGCTGGAGAACTTCGCCGGCTGCGCCGTCATCATCTCGCACGATCGCATGTTCCTCGACCGGCTGGCGACGCATATCCTGGCCTTCGAAGGCGACAGCCACGTCGAATGGTTCGAGGGCAATTTCGAGGATTACGAGCAGGACAAAATCCGGCGCCTGGGGCCGGAGTCGGTCAATCCCAAGCGGGTTACCTACAAGCGCCTGACGCGCTGAAGAGAAGGGCCAGTCGGCAACGGAACCATTTGCCGACTGGCACGTTCCACCACCGCGCGAGCGACTTGCCGATGGCAAGGCGCCGCAAAACGATGGGGGACGTATGAGCATCGACTACGGGCGGCTGTTTGCAGCGTTGCCTAGCCCGCATATGGTCCTCGACCACAATTTCAACTACGTCGCCGTCAATCCCGCCTATGAAGCCGTTGTCATGCGGAGCGGCTCCGAACTGATCGGTCGCAACCTCTTCGACCTGTTTCCCAACGAGGGAGAAGGTGGAAAGCGGTTGCGCGCATCGTTCACCCGCGTGTTCGAAACCGGCAAGCAGGATACGCTGGCCTACATCCCATACGACATCCCGCGCCCCGAGGCCCAAGGCGGCGGGATGGAGCAGCGGTTCTGGACGGCGGTGCACACGCCGCTCGCAGACGAGAACGGCGCGATCGCTTATCTGGTGCAGAACACGGTCGATGTTACCGATATCGCCCGCCTGAGGCAGGCGGCGTCGCTGCCTTTCGCGTCAAAGGCGGGCGAAACGAGGCTGCTGGAGCGCGCCCGCGAGGCCGAGCAGCAGCATCAGGCGCTGCTGGCCGAGAGCGACGAGTTCCGCCGGCTGTTCCAGCTTGCGCCGGGCTTCTTCGCGGTGCTCTCGGGGCCGACGCACGTTTTCGTCTTCGCCAACGATGCTTACGGCAAGCTGGTGGGCAACAGGCCGGTCATCGGCCAGCCGGTGAAGGAGGCCCTGCCGGAGGTGGTGGAGCAGGGGTTCGTCGCGCTGCTGGACGCGGTCTATCGAACGGGGAAGCCAGCGGGTGGAGAGGCGGTACGCCTGATGCTTCAACGAGGGCCGGAAGAGGCACCGAAGGAAACCTATCTCGACTTCTCCTATGATGCGATCCGCAACCGTGACGGCGAGATAACCGGCATATTCGTGCAAGGGATGGACCGCACGGAAGCCGTGCGCACGCAGCAGCGCCAGAAGCTGCTGCTGGACGAATTGAACCACCGCGTCAAGAATACGCTGGCGACGGTGCAGTCGATAGCCTCGCAGACATTGCGCGCGATCGACGACCCGGTCGAGGCGAAGACAAGGTTCGAGGCGCGCCTGCGGGCGCTTTCCAACGCCCACAACCTGCTGAGCGAGCGCGAATGGGCGAGCACGTCCCTGAGCACCATCCTGTCCCAGGAACTGAGCATCTACGAGAGCTCGCGCGTCGCGGCCAAGGGGCCGGCGGTGACGCTTTCGCCCAAGACGTCGATCGCCATAGCGATGGTGGTGCACGAGCTGGCGACGAACGCCGCCAAGCACGGTGCGCTGGCGGGCGATGACGGGTCGCTTCGCGTCGACTGGCAGAAGCGCGGCGACAGGCTGATGCTGGACTGGACCGAACGGGGAGGGCCGCCAGCGAGGCCGCCCGAGCGGCGTGGCTTCGGCTCTCGGCTCATCGAACGCGTGGTCAATGGTGAACTGGGCGGCGAGATCGAGACGCGCTACGACGCGGCAGGCTTTTCCTGCACCATCGACGTTCCCAATCCCGAATACGAGGAGCAGGTGCTGTGATGCACACCTCACGATCAAACCTGGTTTCGGGGCTGCGGGTCTTCATCGTCGAGGACGAAGCGCTGGTGATGATGAACCTCGAGGCGATGCTGGAGGATCTGGGCTGCGTACTGGCGGGCAGCGCGATGCGGCCGGCGCAGCTGGAAGCCAGCATCGCACGCGGCATCGACGCCGATGTGGCCATCCTTGACGTCAATCTCGGCGGGACGCTGGTGTTCGACTACGCACGGGCGCTGGTCGACAGCGGCATGCGCATCGTATTCGCCACCGGTTACGGGCGAGGCGGCCTGCCAGAAGAATGGCGCGACCGGCCGATCCTGCAAAAGCCATACACCGAACAGGAAGTCGCAGAGGGGATCGCGGCCGCGTTGGCGCTGGCGCGGTAGCCGCTCACCACAGATTGTTTTGCGCTGAGCCTGCACGCAGCGGTTACATGCTGCATGTGCGAAATTAAGCTGTCATAAAGACCGCATCCGTAAATTTGCCCGACGCGACGCACAAAGTCGCGCCGCAGCCGCATGACTGCAGATTCGGGACGGATAGAATGAAGCGCGTCATCATCAGCGGCATCGGCGTCGAAATCCCGCAGGCATCAATCTCCAACGAAGACCTCGTCGAAAGCTTCAATGGCTGGGTCGAAGAGGAGAATGTACGCCGCGCCGCGGCGGGACAGGAGCCGCTGCAGAAGTCGAGCGCGGAGTTCGTCGCGCATGCTTCCGGCATTCTCAACCGCCACGTTCATACGCGTGACGGCATTCTCGACACGTCGAGGATGGCGCCGCGCATCGCCGTCCGCCACGACGACGACCTGTCGGTTACGGCAGAGTTCGGCGCGGCGGCGGCGCGGCACGCGCTGGCCGACGCCGGCGTGGAAGCCGAGACCGTCGATCTGGTGATCTGCGCGGGATCGCATCTGCAACGCATGTACCCGTCGATCGGCATCGAGATACAGCAGGAAATCGGCGCGCAGGGCGCGGCTTTCGACCTGAGCCTCGGCTGCTCCTCGGCCGCCGCCGGCCTGCACGTCGCGTTCAACCTCGTGCGCAGCGGGGCGCATCGGCGTGCCCTGGTGGTGACGCCGGAACTGATTACCGCGCATCTCAACTTCCGGGACCGGCAGACGCATTTCATCTTCGGCGATGCCGCGACGGCGCTGCTGATCGAGGCGGTGGACGGGGAGGACGAGACGGCCGGGCGGTTCGAGGTGATCGACACGCGCAACTGGACGCAGTTCTCCAACAACATCCGCTCGAACTTCAGCTATCTGAACCGCGCGGCGGAAGAAGACGTCAGCCGCGTGCCGATGGCCGACAACCTCATCAAGCAGCAGGGCAACCGGGTGTTCAAGGACGTGACGGTGGCAAGCCATCGTTTCATCGTGGATTTTCTGGCTGAACACGGACACACGCCCGATACGGTGCGCCGCTTCTGGCTGCATCAGGCCAATGCGCGCATGAACCAGATGATCCTCAAGCTCGCCTTCGGCCGGGAAATGGGCCACGATCGCGCGCCGATGGTGCTGGACAGGCTGGGCAACACGGCAGCGGCCGGGGCGGTGGTTGCCCTCCACGAAAACCACAAGGACCTGAAGGCCGGCGACTACGGCCTGCTGTGCACCTATGGCGCAGGCTATTCGATCGGCGGAGCGCTGCTGCGGATGATGTAGCGCATCAGGCCGGCGAATAGGTTCATCAGCGATTTTCGCTGGACGGGCCGGGAAGGCGTGGGCAAGGTCGCGGCCTTGCAGACGACCAACGGCAGGCAACCATGCTCGACATGTTCGCGCGACGCGACGACGAAATCGAAATACGGCCCGGACGGAAACTGGCGGCGAAGGTCGCCGGGGCATATGTCGCTCCCTTCGACCATTTCCAGACGCGGGCGGTGGACGGGCTGGAGCTTTCCTTCGAGGGCATAGCGGGAGATTACCATGCCGGCTACACGCGGCGCTCGGGCGGCCGCGAGCCGTGGTATCCGCGCGGCACCGAAATGCGCAACGAGCGCCAGCTTTCCATCGTCGCGCCTGACGAACTGGCAGTCATCGCCGGCCGGATGGAGCTTGCCGAGGTGAAGCCGGAATGGATCGGCGCGAACCTGCTGATCGAGGGCGTTCCGCAGCTTTCGATGCTGCCCGCAGGCACGATGCTGTTCTTCAAGGGCGGGGTGACGCTGAAGGTCGACGGCCAGAACGTGCCCTGCCGCATTGCCGGACGCTCGATCGCCGAAAATGCGCGCATGGCCGACCATGAAGCCGGGTCGTTGCTGTTTCCCAAGGTAGCACGCCGCCTTCGCGGCGTGGTCGCCTGGGTGGAAAAGCCCGGGCGTATCGAGGCCGGAGAAGACGTGTCGGTAAGGGTGCCCGAGCAGTGGATCTATTCCGCGTAACGATGCGAAGGGGCAAGCCATGAAGGTGCCGGACGTGATCGCGGCGTACATAGAGGCCTACAACGCCATCGACGTCGATGCGATGCTGGCATGCCTTGCCGACGACGTGCACTTCCAGAACATCTCGGCAGGCAATGTGGACACGGAGACGCGTGGCAAGGCGGAATTCGAGAAGCTTGCCCGTATGGGCGCGGGAGCTTTCAGCGCGCGTCGCCAGTCTGTCACTCAGACCATCACCGTGGCCGAGCGGACGATGATCCGCATCGACTATCAGGCGACCGTCGCGGCCGACCTGCCGAATGGGTGGAAGGCAGGACAGTCGCTGGCATTCTCTGGCGCGAGCTATTTCGAGGTCCGCGACGGCCTGATCGTCCGGATCATCGACGAGAGCTGATCGCCCACTTACTCTCCATCCATATCATCGGCTTCCAGCAGGCGCGTGGAGCGCCAGCGGGTGAGCGTCTCGTTCATCTCGTCGACGACGAAATGGCGGGCGGAGTCGCGGTCGTAGCCTTCGGCCAGCAGAGCGTCGTAGCTGGAATGCTCGTGGCGGACATAGGTCGTCGTCGCGATCCAGACGGCGATGGAGGCCGGCAGGTCGCGCATCTTTGCGGCGCTTGCCATCTCCCTGATCTTTTCGATGTCGGCATAGGGTGCGATCGGCAGCAGCGTGGTGAGCGCCTTTGCGATGGCACGCTGGCGGTTTGTGGACGGTTTCATGGCTGGGAGACCGTGGCTTCGGGCACGGCGTCGGTCGAGGCGTAGTAGGGTTTGACGTCTATGACGGGTGTGCCGTCGAGCACGTCTATGGCTTCGAGATGCAGCAGGCCGGTCACAAGGTCGATGCCGGTGAGGCGCACGATGTGAAGGCCCACGGGATTGGGGCGGGCTGGCGAGCGCAGGGCGAAGACGCCGCGCGGGTTTTTTGCGTGGCGCGGCTGCTGCACGATGAGATTTCGGGCGGAGCGGTCTAGCCATGTGAGGATCGCAACGTGGCTGACATTTTCGAGGCCTGCCAGCCCCTCGCGCCATGCAGCGTCGATCTCGACGGAGGCTGGGATGCCCGCTTCGCGGGCCGCGGCCATGTTCTTCGGGCAATGCTGCCGGTCCGTCCATGGCGAGCGGACGCGGCCGATGAAGACGAGCCGGGCATCCGAGGCGGTTTCGGCCGGGTCGAAGGGCAGTTCTATCTCGCCGGGGCGCTTTTCAGTCATGGACCTGATTTCCGGAATGGAAGCGGCATTTTTCGTTCGGATCGCGACACGCCGCTTGCCAGCGCGTCGAGATCGATATAAATATATCTTTATGTCTTTCTGGAGATCGGAATGCTGACGCGCTCCTCCACCGGCCTGAACATGATGGTTGATATCTTGAAGGCGGCTGCCGAATCCAGCCGGCTGAGGATCTTGCTGCTGCTCGCCCGCGGCGACCTGACCGTCACCGACCTTACCGACATTCTCAACCAGTCGCAGCCTCGCGTCTCGCGCCACCTGAAGCTGTTGATGGAAGCGCAGCTTATCGAGCGCTACCAGGAAGGGTCGTGGGCCTATTTCCGGCTTTCGGACGGCGAATCGGCGCGCGATTTTCTCAACGGCGTCATTGGGCGGATCGACAGCGGCGATGCAGTGGTTGAACGCGACCTCGAGCGGTTGGCGGCGGTGAAGCGCCGGCGCCAGGAGAGGGCGGCAGACTACTTCAGCGCCAATGCCGCGAGCTGGGACGAAATCCGCTCGCTGCACGTGCCGGACGGCGCGGTGGAAACGGCGCTGAAGGAACTGGTGGGCGAACGGCCCTTCCAGTCCATGCTCGACCTGGGTACGGGCACAGGTCGGCTGCTGGAGCTTTTCTCGCCCCTCTATCGGCGCGGGGTCGGCATCGACCTGTCGCGCGAGATGCTTTCGGTGGCGCGCGCAAATCTCGACAAGGCCGACGTGGCGCATGCGCAGGTGCGGATGGGCGATCTCTACGCGCCGCCTGTCGAGCGCGACACATTCGACCTCGTGACCATGCACCAGGTGCTGCACTATCTGGAAGAACCCGGCCTCGCGATACGGGAGGCCGCGCGACTTCTGCGCCCGGCCGGCCGGCTGGTGATCGTCGATTTCGCGCCGCATGCGCTGGAGTTTCTGCGCGAGGACCATGCCCATGTCCGCCTCGGCTTTTCCGACCGGCAGATCGAGGACTGGCTGGACGAGGCCGGGCTGGACCTGGAGGCCGAGCGCGCCTTTGCGCCAGCGAACGGAGCTTCGGGCCTGACGGTCCGGCTGTGGCTGGCCCGCGACCGCCGCCTGCTGATCGCCGACGCTTCCCAAGCAACTGCCACCGCCACCAAGGAGACCGTTTGATGGCCGATCCCCGCCTTTCCCGCCGCACCGATATCGGCGACCGGATCAAGGTCTCGTTCGAGTTCTTCCCGCCGAAGAACGACGAGATGGAAGGCCGCTTGTGGGAGACGATTACGCGGCTCGAGCCGCTGTCGCCGCAATATGTGTCGGTGACATATGGAGCCGGCGGTTCGACGCGCGAGCGCACGGCCCGCACGATCGGCCGCATCCTGACGGGCAGCGGCCTGAAGCCCGCCGCGCACATGACGTGCGTGGACGCCACCCGCGAGGACGTGGACGCGGTGGTGCGTGATTTCGCGAGCCTCGGTGTCACGAGGTTCGTGGCGCTGCGCGGCGACCCGGCGGCAGGCGTGGGCGAGGCCTACCGCCCGCATCCGCAAGGCTATTCGAACGGGGCCGAGCTTGTCGGCGCGATCCGCCGCATCGGCGATTTCGAGGTGTCGGTTTCGGCCTATCCGGAGAAGCACCCCGAGAGTGCGGATTTCGCAACCGACATCGACATGCTGAAGCGAAAGGTGGACAACGGCGCGACGCGGGCGATCACCCAGTTCTTCTTCGATAACGATCTCTATGAGCGGTATGTCGAGCGCGTGCGGCGCGCGGGCATCTATATCCCTATCGTGCCGGGGGTGCTGCCGATCCACAATTTCGCGCAGGTGGCCAACTTTTCCGCTCGGTGCGGAACGCACGTACCGGCCTGGCTGGCGGAGCGCTTCGCCGGGCTGGAAAAAGACCCGCAAACCCATGCGCTGGTGGCGGCCGCCATTGCGGCCGAGCAGGTGCTGGACCTCGTTGAGCGCGGGATCGAGGAGTTCCATTTCTACACGATGAACCGTGCGGACCTCGCTTTTGCGATGTGTCACTTGATCGGTATCAGGCCGCAGGTTGGAACGGCCGCCGCAGCCGCGTGACAAAGAAAAAGGCCGGAGCATCATCCGGCCTTTTCCGTCGTGTTCGTATGTCGCTTCAGGGAAGTGACAGCCCCGCCGTGGCTATGCAAGCAGCCCCATTATGAGGGCGCCAATGAAGGCAAACGCGGCACAAATCATCAATGCGTTGATTGGTCGTGCAAGTCCCATGGCATAGTCTCCTCTACGACTATGGAATGAGATTCTAGAGGCGTTTGGGGGAGTGGCAAGCCATATTTGTGCTGCATTGCGACATGGATGAAGCAAAAACGACCCACCGGCACCTTCACTTTGTTGATTTTGCTGGCAAAACGAAAACAGCGATCCTGTGAATAAAAAATGGCCGCCGCGCTATCTTCGGGCGAGCAGCCGACCGTCGATAATGAGAAACCCGGCGGCGATGAGCACCATGCCGGCGACCTCGAAGATCTCCAGCCGCTCGCCGAGAAACACCGCGCCCAGAATGATGGCGCTTACGGGAACGATGAGCGTCACCAGCGACGTGTTGCTGGCGCCGGCCGAGCGGATCAGGCTGAAAAACAGGATGTAGGCGAAGGCGGTGGCAAGAACGGCAAGGCCCAGAACGGCGGCCCACGCCTGCGGACTTGCCGTGAACATGCCTTCCGCATGCCAAAGCAGAACCACCGGGAGCATCATGACGGTCGACGCGGTCAACTGGCCTGTGGCAACGATCTGCGGCGGCAGAGCCCGGAACCTGCGCGCAAAGATGGCTGCGCAGCCGTAGGAAAGAGCCGTGCCGATCAACGCCAGCTTGGCCCATACCGGCCCGCCCAGCCCGGCGAACACGCCCGGCCCGATCATGACGGCGGTGCCTGCCATGCCGAGACCCACGCCGGCGACCTTGTTCCACGACAGCTTCTCGTCGTCGGTGAGAAGATTGGCGAGGATCATCGTCCAGAAGGGGGTCGTGGCATTGAGGATCGAGGCGAGGCCGGCGCCGATCTCCGTCTGGCCGGCGAACATCAGCGTAAAGGGTATGATGTTGTTGAGCAGCGCGAGGAGGAAGAAGCTGCCCGCCATGGAGAAGGCGAGCCTGAAAGACGGACCGGCCACCGCCAGATAGAGATGCAGCGCCAGCGCCGCGATGCCGACGCGAAACAGAACGAGGGTGAGGGGCGGGATCTCGGCTACCGCCACCTTGGCAAAGAAGAACGACCCGCCCCAGATGGCCCCGAGCAGCACGAGCATGAACCAGTCGCGCGCGTTCATCGCGCGCCGGATCGGCTGGGAGGCGGTGGTATCGGTCATCGGGGCAATCGGCGTGAAAGGTTTCGCGCCTTCCCCTACGCCCGTGCCATGATGCGGGCCACCCGTTTCGTGCATTGGTCTAGCGGTTGGGCGGTATTGGCCGGAACGAGCGTCGGCACTTTTTCATGACATCCTAGACTGTTAGGTTCGCGTCCAAACAAGGAGACACTGCCCTTGCAGCGATTCGACAATGCGACCGAAGCAGCGCTCGCGCTTCGTCCCGACGATCCCATCTACTGCTTTCGACCAGACGTGCTGAAGGAAGACTGCCGGCAGTTCATGTCGATGTTTCCCGGCAAGACCGCCTATGCGGTGAAGACCAATGGCGAGAAGATGGTGCTGAAGGCGCTGTCGGAAGCCGGAGTGACGGCGTTCGACGTGGCCTCGCCGCAGGAGATAGCCGACGTGCGCGCGATCGCGCCGGAGGCGGAGATGCTCTACATGCACCCGGTGAAGGCGCAGTCGCATATCAGGCTGGCGCTCGAGGAATACGGCATCCGCGTGATCGCGGTCGACCACGAGGACGAGATCGTCAAGCTGACGCGGGTGGTGAAGGCGCTGGACATCGACCCCGGCACGATCACCGTGTTCGTGCGCATCCAGACCAAGGGAAGTGCCGCCTACGAACTGTCGAAGAAATTCGGGGCAGGGCCGGCGACGGCTGTCGAGCTGGTGGACCGGCTGGCGCGCTACGGCTTCAAGGTGGGACTGTGCTTTCATGTCGGCAGCCAGATCGAGGACCCGGACACCTACGAACGCGCGCTCGCCTCGGCCGACTGGGTGCGCAACCGCGCCAACGCGCCCATAGCGGCGCTGGACGTCGGCGGCGGCTTCCCGGCCGAATACGGCCACGACCCCAACCGGAAGAAGGCAGAGATGCCTTCGCTCGGGCAGATCATGTCACGGCTGCGCAACGATATTCAGGAATGGGGATTCGGCGAAACGCCGCTCGTGGCGGAGCCGGGCCGCGTGATCGTGGCGCGCGCGTTCTCGCTGATCGTGCGGGTGCTTTTGCGCAAGGGCAGGCGGCTCTACATCAATGACGGCATCTGGGCATCGCTGTCGGATTCATGGACGGGCAAGATCACCCTGCCGGCGCGCTTCATTCCCGACCCCGCCATCCGCAACCGCAATGGCGACAAGGAAAAGATCGTGCCGTTCAAGGTCTGCGGCGCGACATGCGACAGCGTCGATATCCTGTCACGACCGTTCTGGCTGCCGGAGACCGTGGACACCGGCGACTGGATCGAGATCGGCCATATCGGGGCCTATTCCCTGTCGCTGCGCAGCCGGTTCAACGGATTTTATCCAGACACTTTCGTCGAGGTGACGACACCGTTCGACGAAGGCAAGGCACCGGAAGGCTTTGCAAGTCTGGAGACGATGGCGGATTGAGCGGAATCCGCCTGGAACTCACAGATTCGACAGCAGCGCAGGCGTGGGCCAGCCATCGACCACGAGGCCGAGGCGCTGCTGCTCGGTGCGCACCGCCTCGCGCGTCATGACGCCCAGAATGCCGTCTATGCCGCCGACATCGTGTCCGCGGTCCTGCAGCTTCTGCTGGAGCAGTTTCATGGCGTCGCCGGTGAGGCCCTGTTCGGGCGTGCGCGCCTCGAAGCGCGGCGCGCCGGCAAGGCGGGTAGCGAGGTTGGCGGCCGTGAGCGTGTAGGTGAAGGACTGGTTCCACTCGAGATAGATGTCGAAGTTCGGGTAGACCAGGAAGGCCGGGCCCTTGTGACCCATCGGGAGTGCGAGGCCGGCTTCGGGCGCGTTCTGGTCGAGTGGGCTGCCGTCGCGCTTGGTGACGCCCCATGCGGCCCACTGCGAAACCGGCAGCTTGTTGGAGCGGCCGGTCTGCTCCCACGGAAGGTTTTCGGGAAGCTGCACTTCCTGCATCCACGGCTCGCCGGCGCGCCAGCCGCGTGCCTGAATCTTGCGGCCGGTGGTGAGAATCACGTCGGGGACGCTGCGGCGCATGTCGACCACGCCGTCGCCGTCGCCGGCCACGCCCAGGCGCAGGATGTCGGAGGGGAGCATCTGGGTCTGGCCGATCTCGCCGGCCCATGCACCCTGCGTGTCGGCGGGCAGGGTGCCGGTGTCGATGAGCGTCAGCATGGGCACGACCTGCGGGCGGAAGAGTTCCGGCCGGCGGCAATCGTGCGCCAGCGTGACCAGCGCGTTGAGCGTGTTGAAATCGCCCTGCACGGCGCCGAAATCCGTCTCAAGCGCCCAGAAGGCTGCGATGACGGGGCCGGGGACGCCGTAGTCACGCTCGGCCTTCGCGAACAGATCGCCATGCCGGCGCAGGAGTGCTGCGCCCTGTTCGAGCCGGTAGCTGCTGATCATCCGGCCGGCAAACTCGGCGAAGGTCTGCGTGAAGACGCCCTGTGCCCGATCGCGCTGGAGAACCCGCTGGTCTGCGCGCGCATTCTGCAACGCCGCCATGCCGCGCTGGCCTACGCCTGCGGCCTGCGCTTCCTGCGCGATGACGGCCTTCCACGCCGCGAAGTCGCCGCCGCATTCCTGCGCGATTGCCGGGGTGGCCGTCGCGAGCGCAAGGGCGAGGGCGGCTGTGGTGGTTCTCATCGGGCTTCTCCGGCAAATGGGATCGAGTTTTTTAGCCATCAACCGCCCGATAAGGGCATAAATTCGGCGTTACCGCGCATTCTCGCGCAGCCACGCCTGCCATTGGGCCTCGCTGCCGTTGAAAACGTTGATGTCGGCGTCGCCCCTGATGCCGGGAACCTCGCCGGTTCCGGTGTACTGCCAGAACAGGAACCGCTCGTTGTTGTAGATCTTGTCGGGGTGGTTTGCGACGGAGCGCAGCCACCACTCGTAGCCCTTGAACTCGTGCAGCCGGTTGTCGTGGTAGAAATCGACCGAGGTGTAGATGATCGGGCGCTTGCCGTAGTGGCGCTCGATCATGTCGAGGAAGACGCGCATCTCGCTCTGCACCGTGGCGGCCGGCGGACGCAGGCGGCAGGTCGGCGAGAGATGGTTCCATTCCATGTCGAGGACGTGAGGCAGGACGCCGGCCTCCTTCGGCACGTTGCGGATGAACCATTGCGCCTGCTCGCGTGCCGAGCGGCAGAAATAGAAGAAGTGGTAGGCGGAGCGGGGAATGCCGGCCGCCTTTGCGCCGCGCCAGTGCTCGTTGAAGAATTCGTCGAACATGTCGCCGCCTTCCGTCGCCTTGATGAAGACGAAGGAGATGCCGGCAGCTTTCGCTTCCTGCCAGTTCACCGAACGCTGATATTTGGACACGTCCGTGCCGTGCACCGCGTAGGTCCATGGGGCACGGCCATCCCAGGGATGGGGCTTGCGGTCGCCGAAGCGGGGATTGCGCACCGCGACGCGATGGGGAGACGCGGCGGACCGCGATGCCGCAGGGGAGGCGGACGCGCCTGGAGCGATGTCGCCGAAATCGTAGCTGACGCTGGTGCAGGCGGCGAGCAGCGCGGTCAATGCAAGGGCCGCAAGTCGCAGCATGTTCCCCCCAAGGTTTTTTCGCCGGCAGGCGTTCGAATCAACGGATTGCAGCCAGCAATAGTTGAACAGTGCTGCCCCGTCACCGCCCGGAATGGCCGCAGCGTCGGCACTTGCGCTGAAGGCATTGATTTTTCGGCCTCGGCTGCACAAGAGTTCACGGCAAAGTCATCGGGCGCCGATGGCGATTTGCGAAGCGGGAGCGGAGGGGCGACGTGCGGCTGTTGGGGATATTGCTGAAAGCGCTGCTGGCGCTCGTGGTTGTGGTCGTGGCGGGCATTGCCGGCTGGCTCTATTTTTCACCGCCGGCGCTGATCCGCGTCGGCACGGCCTATTCGGCCAAGATCGTGTGTTCCAGCCACTTCGTTTCGGGCAGGCCGGCGGACGCCGTGCTGGCGCTGGACGTGCAGGCGCCGGGCCACTGGCTGCTGAAATACATCTCCGTGGACGTCAACCAGGGCGAGGGCAGCGTTTCGGCAAGGCTGCTGGGCGCGTTCGGCGAGAGCCGCGCGATCTATCGCGAGGGTGCGGGATGCAGCAGCGTGCCGGCGGGCGCGGAAGCCTCCGCGGTGCCGGCATTCGCCACGCCGCGGCAGAACGACGCCAACGCACTGTGGCCGGTGGGCGATGGCGTGCAGCCCTCGCAGGACCCGGCACTGGCGGCAATACTGGACGACAGCGCGCTGACGGGCGACGGGATGCGCGCCGTGGTGGTGGTGCAGAACGGCCGCATCGTCGGCGAACGCTACGGTGACGGGTTCTCGGCCGGGACGCCTCTGCTGGGCTGGTCGATGACCAAGACGGTCACCGCCGCGATCATCGGTACGCTGGTGGAGGAGGGCAGGCTCTCGCTCGAGCAGGACGGGCTTTTCGAGGAATGGACCGTCGATGAGCGGGCGGAGATCACGCTTGCCGACCTGATGGCGATGTCGAGCGGGCTGGAGTTCAACGAGGACTACGGCGATGTGACCGACGTGACGCGGATGCTCTATCTGCAGGCGGACATGGCGACCTTTGCCGCCGACAAGCCGCTGGCCGGCGCGCGGGGCGAGGTGTTCAACTATTCGAGCGGCACGTCGGTGCTGCTTTCGCGCATATGGCAGAATGCGTTCGACAATGCGGAGGCTGCCTATGCCTATCCGCGCGAGGCGATCTTCGGCCCGCTGGGCATGAGCAGCGCGGTGCTGGAGCCCGACGCCAGCGGCACGTTCGTAGGCTCGTCCTATCTCTACGCCACTGCACGCGACTGGGCACGCTTCGGCCAGATGCTGCTGGACGGCGGGGCATGGCAGGGCCGGCAGGTTCTGCCGGAAGGTTTTGCCGAATGGATGCGGGAGGAAGCACCTGCTTCCGAAGGCCAATACGGGCGCGGGCAGCTATGGCTGGCAGGGCCGGGCGGGCTGGAAGAAAACGGCACGTTGCCCGCCGACACGTTCTGGCTGCGCGGACATGACGGCCAGACGATCGCGGTCGTGCCTTCCAGCAATCTGGTTGTGGTCAGGCTGGGGCTGACGCCGTCGCGGCTCGCCTATCGCCCGCAGCGGATGGTCGAGGCGCTGGTGGGGCATTTCGAGTAGGCGATTGAGGGACGCGCCAAGGCGCGCCCTTCACACCGTCTTTCGGCCTATCAGGCCTTGCCGAAACCGCCGGCCGTCGGCGTAGTCAGGATCACCGCCTCGCCGGCCTCCAGCGTGGTCTGGTCGCAGGCCTTGAGCGTTTCCACCTCGCCCCCGAGCCTGCGCACCTTGGTTGCGCCGACCGCGCCGTCGCCGCCGCCATCGACGCCACGTGGCGGCGCGCCGCGGTGCGACGACAGTATCGCGCATTCCATGCCTTCGAGGAAACGAATGGTGCGGCTGGTGCCGTCGCCGGCACTCCATTTGCCCTTGCCGCCCGAACCCTCGCGAATGTGGAAGTCCTCCAGCAGCACCGGGAAGCGCAGCTCGAGAATCTCCGGGTCCGTCAGGCGCGAGTTGGTCATGTGTACGTGGACGCCAGACGTACCGGCAAAGCCGCGCCCGTCATTCATGCGCCCGGCAGGAGAGCCCGAGCAGATCGTCTCGTAATACTGGTAGGTCTCGTTGCCGAAGGTGAGGTTGTTCATGGTGCCCTGCGAATTGGCGAGCGCGCCCATGGCCCCGAAGATCGCGTTGGTGACGTGCTGCGAGGTCTCCACATTGCCGGCGACCACGGCGGCCGGGTAGGAGGGCCGCAGCATGCAGCCTTCGGGGATGACGATGTTGATTGGCCGCAGGCAGCCGGCGTTCATCGGGATGTTGTTCTCGACCATCACGCGGAAGGCATAGAGCACGGCGGCGCGGGCGACCGGCTCAGGGGCGTTGAAGTTGTTCTTCATCACCGGCGAGGTGCCGGTGAAATCGACCGTTGCCTCGCGCCTGTCGCGGTCGACGGTGATTTTCACCTTGATGGTCTGGCCGGTGTCGGTCGGGTATTCGTATTCGCTGCTGTCGGGCAGGCGCTCCAGCACGCGGCGCACGCTTTCGGCGGCGTTGTCCTGCACGTGGCCCATATAGGCCTCGACCGTCTCCAGCCCGAAATGCGTGACCATCTTGCGCAATTCGGCCACGCCCTTCTCGTTGGCGGCGATCTGAGCCTTGAGGTCGGCGACGTTCTGATGCGGGTTGCGGGCCGGATAGGGGTGGTCGGTCAGAAGGTGGTGCAGTTCCTTCTCACGGAAGCGGCCGCGCTCGACCAGCCTGAAATTGTCGAACAGAACGCCTTCCTCGTCGACCGTGGTGGCAAGCGGGGTCATCGAGCCGGGCGCGGTGCCGCCGACATCGGCATGGTGGCCGCGAGAGGCCGCATAGAAGAGGATTTCCTTGCCGGCGTCGTCGAACACCGGCGTCACCACGGTGATGTCGGGCAGGTGAGTGCCGCCATTGTAAGGCGCGTTGAGCGCGAACACGTCGCCGGGATGGATGTCGCCTTCGTTGAGCCGGATGATGGTCTCCACCGAGCGGTCCATCGAGCCCAGATGTACCGGCATGTGCGGAGCGTTGGCCACCAGCGCGCCGGTGCGGTCGAAAACGGCGCAGGAGAAGTCCAGCCGCTCCTTGATGTTGACCGAATAGGCGGTGTTCTGGAGCGTCACGCCCATTTGCTCGGCGATCGACATGAAAAGGTTGTTGAAAACCTCCAGCATGACCGGATCGGCGGCGGTGCCGAGCGCGGCGAGGCGCTTCTTCTTTTCGACGCGGCGCAGAAGGACGTGGTTCTTCGCGGTGATCTGAGCCTGCCAGCCGGGCTCGATGACGATGGTCTGGTGGCTCTCGATGAGCAGAGCGGGGCCGGCGATGCGGTGGCCGGGTGCCAGGTTCTCGCGGCGGTGGATGGCGGTTTCGTGCCACTCTCCCTCGAAGAACACGCGGCGCGTTTCGGTCACGCGCGCGTCTGCTTCCTGAGTTGCGGCGTCGGTTTCGTCACGGCCGGAACTGCGGGTGTCGACGCCCTCGAGGCTGATCGATTCCACCACGATGGGCTTGTCGTCGTAGACGAAGCCGAACTGCGCCTTGTGCGCGGCCTCGAAACCCTTGCGGGCCTCGTCGATGCCGGCGTCGAAATTGACGGGAAGGGCGGTGTCGGTGCCGTCGTAGCGGATCTGGAGCATGGGCTTCCAGCCGATGCGATCCTCGGGCACGCCCTGCCGGACGAGTTCGCCGGCAACCGCGCCGCGCAGGGTGGCGATGGCGGTTTCGATGTCGCCCAGCGCGGACTGTGCAAGAGGGACGAGCAGCGCCTGCTGGCGCGATGCAAAGATGGCCGAAAGCCCGATGCCGTAGGCCGAAAGCAGGCCGGAGAAGGGATGGATCAGCACCGCTTCCATGCCCAGCGCGTCGGCCACCAGACAGGCGTGCTGGCCACCGGCGCCACCAAAGCAGTTGAGCAGATATTCGGTGACGTCGTAGCCGCGCTGGACCGATATCTTCTTGATCGCGTTGGCCATGTTTTCCACCGCGATGGTGATGAAGCCTTCGGCCACGGCTTCCGGCGCGCGTCCGTCGCCGATCTCTCCGGCCATGGCCGCGAACCTGTCGCGCACAACCTCGGTGTCCAGATGCTGGTCCTGCCTGGGACCGAAGATGGCGGGGAAGAAGTCGGGCTGCAGCTTGCCCAGCATGACGTTGGCGTCTGTGACGGCGAGCGGGCCGCCGCGGCGATAGCAGGCGGGACCGGGGTTGGCGCCGGCCGAATCCGGGCCTGCCTGAAAGCGCCCGGCCTCGTAGTGGAGGACCGAACCGCCGCCGGCCGCGACCGTGTGGATGCGCATCATCGGCGCGCGGACGCGAACGCCGGCGACTTCGGTGTCGAAGGCACGCTCGTATTCGCCGTCATAATGGGCAACGTCGGTCGACGTGCCGCCCATGTCGAAGCCGATGACCTTGTCGAAGCCCGCTAGCCGCGCCGTTTCGACCATGCCGACTACGCCGCCGGCAGGACCGGACAGAAGCGCGTCCTTGCCTTGGAACATGTCGGCCGCGGTGAGCCCGCCGGATGACATCATGAACATCAATCTCGGGCTCGCGGCCGAGCGCTCGCTTCGCTCGCTGGCCTCCGCCGGGGCGGCCTGCCCGGCCGACGCCGGGTCGGGCTTGCGGCCTTCGACCGATCGGTCTGCGCCAAGCTCGCCTGCAACCTGGGCGACGTAGCGCGACAGGATGGGCGAGAGGTAGGCGTCGACGACGGTGGTGTCGCCGCGGCCCACCAGCTTGATCAGCGGGGAAGCGCGGTTGGAGACCGATATCTGCGAGAAACCGGATTCTTCGCAGAGGCTTGCGGCCATTTCCTCATGCTGCGGATATTTCCATGCGTGCATGAAGACGATGGCGACTGCGTCGATGCCGTCTGCCTTCGCCTGTGCCACCGCATCGCGAACCGTGGCGGGGTCGAAGGCGGCCTCGACCGTGCCGTCGGCGCGCACGCGCTCGTCTACCTCGATGACGCGCTCGTAAAGCTGTTCGGGAAGGATGATTTCCTTGGCGAAGATGTCTGGGCGAGCCTGATAGGCGATACGCAGGGCATCGCGAAAGCCCTTGGTGATGAGCAGGAGGACGCGATCGCCCTTGCGCTCCAGCAGCGCATTGGTGGCTACCGTGGTGCCCATCTTGATCTCGCCGATGCTGCCAGCCGGAATCGGCGCGTCAGCGGAGACCTGCAGGAGGCGGCGAATGCCGGCAATCGCAGCGTCGCGATAGGCTTCCGGGTTTTCCGACAGCAGCTTCAGCGGGTGCAGCCCACCCTGCGGATCGCGCCCGATGACGTCGGTGAACGTGCCGCCGCGATCTATCCAGAAATCCCAATTGCCGGTCATGGAACCATCTCCCTCTCGCGGGGGGCAGCGGCCATCCGATGCCCCAACGTCAAAAGTTATTGACGATTTCTCGATAAACTGTCAACGTTGGGTTCTGCCGGAGTTCAAACGGCATGCTCCGGACACAGAAGTCGAAGCATCACGTCATAACGACGAAAAGGGGAACGACATGAAATACACGATGCCATTTGCTGCGGGCGTGCTCGCAACGGGACTTTTCGCGACGGGCGCAGCGTTTGCCCAGACCTCCTGGGACATGCCGACGCCATATCCGGACGGCAATTTCCACACCCGCAACATCCTGCAGTTTGCCGAGGAAGTCGGCGAGAAGACGGGCGGTGAGCTGACAATCACGGTCCACGCCAACCAGTCGCTGATCAAGCACCCCGACATCAAGACCTCCGTGCGCGACGGCGTGGTGCCGGCAGGCGAGCTGCTTGTTTCGCGCCTCGAGAACGAGAGCCCGATCTTCGGCGTCGATTCCGTGCCGTTCCTGGCATCCAGCTACGAACTGTCGAGGAAGCTCTACGACGCCCAGCGCCCCTATCTTGAGAAACTGCTGGAAGAGCAGGGGCTGCAGCTGCTGTTCTCGGTCGCCTGGCCTCCCCAGGGCATCTACGCCAAGAAGGAAGTGACCTCGCTTTCCGAGATGGAAGGCATGAAGTTCCGCGCCTACAACCTCGGCACCGAGCGCGTGGCGGAGCTGGCCGGCATGGTGCCGACGCAGATCGAGGCTTCCGACATTCCGACCGCGTTCGCCACCGGCCGCGTCGAGGCGATGATCACCTCGCCGTCTACGGGCGTCGATTCCAAGGTGTGGGACTTCCTGACCCATTACCACGACACGCAGGCCTGGCTGCCGCGCAACATGGTGATCGTCAACAAGGCGGCGTTCGACGCGCTGGGCGACGACGTGAAGGCGGCGGTGCTGGAAGCTGCGGCCGAGGCGGAAACCCGGGGCTGGGAGATGTCGCAGGTCGAGACGGCCGAAAAGACCCAGGCGCTGACCGACAACGGGGTGACGGTCGTGGCGCCCTCGGAAGAGCTGAAGGCCGGCTTCGCGGAAATCGGCGCCAAGATCGCCGACGAGTGGAAGGCGAGCGCAGGCGCCGACGGCGAGGCCCTGCTCCAGACCTACGGCGGCAACTGAGCCGACCGCATGTGACGGCGGACCGGGCGGCGCAGGCCGTCCGGCCCCTGCTTCAACGCTCTTTGAAGGGACGGTCCCATGCGGCGTTTTCTCGACGCGCTCTATCGCTATGCCGGTTGGGCGGCGGCGATCTCGATCTTCATGATCTTCGCCCTGGTCGGGCTGCAAGTCTCGGCGCGGCTGCTCGATGCCGGACTGCGGCTGGCGGGCCAGCGACCGTTGGGTCTCATCATCCCCTCCATAGCGGAAATCTGCGGCTTCCTACTTGCAACCGCGAGCTTTCTGGCGCTGGCCTATACGCTGACGACCGGCGGCCACATCCGCGTGAGCCTGCTGCTTCACCGCGTGGGTCCGCGCGTGCGCCACGTCTTCGAGGTGGTGGTGGGGCTCTGCGCCATCGCGCTCTCGCTTTATATGACGGTCGCAATGGCACGGCTGACACTGCGCAGCTGGAACTTCAACGACGTTTCCTACGGCTTCATCCCGGTGCCGCTGGCGTTGCCGCAAGGCGCGATGACCCTCGGCCTCGCGATCCTGACGATCGCGCTGGTGGATGTGACCCTTCGCGCCTGGCTGCACAGGAAATACGTACAGAGCTCGGAGGCCTGAACCATGGGTATCTTCGAACTCTCGATACTTCTCATCATCGTGATGTTGGTGGCGCTGGCGACGGGCCTTTGGATCGCGTTCTCGCTCTCGGCGGTCGCGCTCGTTGCGCTGGCGTCCAAGCCTGCGCTGCCTGCCGCACAAGTCATGGCGACATCCTTCTGGAGCGCGTCGATCTCGTGGGACCTGACCGCGCTGCCGATGTTCATCTGGATGGGCGAAATCCTGTTCAGGTCGCGGCTCTCGGAGAACATGTTCACCGGCATCTCGCCCTTCGTGCGGCGAATCCCGGGCCGGCTGGCGCATGTGAACGTGCTGGGATGCACGGTTTTCGCCGCCGTTTCGGGCTCGTCTGCCGCCACGACGGCGACCATCGGCAAAATCTCGCTGCCGGAACTCCAGAAGCGCGGCTATGACGACCGGCTTGCCATCGGCAGCCTCGCGGGCTCCGGCACGCTGGGGTTGCTCATCCCGCCGTCGATCATCCTGATCGTCTATGGCGCGGCGGTGGAGGAATCGATCGCGCGCCTGTTCGTGGCCGGCGTCATTCCGGGCCTCATGCTGGGTGCGCTCTTCATGGGCTACGTCGCGGTGTGGGCGCTGCTGAACCCCGACAAGATGCCGCCGCGCGAGGCGCGGGTGCCGTGGAGGCAGAAGCTTCAGGCAATCCGCGAACTGCTGCCTGTCGTGGTGCTCATCGCGGGCGTCATCGGCTCGATCTATGGCGGGCTTGCCTCGCCGACCGAGGCTGCCGTGGTCGGTGTTGCACTGAGCCTCGTGCTGGCACGGATGCAGGGCGCGCTGGACTGGCTGCGCTTCAAGGAGGGGCTGCTGGCCGCGACCGTCACTTCATGCATGATCGCGTTCATCCTCGCGGGGGCGGCGGTTCTGACGACGGCCATGGGGTTCACCGGCCTGCCGCGCCAGCTGGCGACGTGGATCGGCGAGCTCGGCCTGTCGCCGATGATGCTGCTGGCCGCGCTGACGCTGCTGTTCATCATCCTCGGCTGCTTCCTCGACGGCATCTCCATGATCGTGCTTACCACGGCGGTCATCATGCCGCTGGTGGTCGCGGCGGGCTTCGACCTCGTCTGGTTTGGCATCTATCTCGTCGTGGTCGTCGAAATGGCGCAGATCACGCCACCTGTGGGCTTCAACCTGTTCGTGATCCAGGGGCTGACGGGGAGGGATCTTTTCGCCATCGCGCGGGCGGCCCTGCCGTTCTTCTTCCTGTTGCTGCTTATGGTGGTGCTTCTCGCGCTGTTTCCCGATATCGCATTGTGGCTGCCGCGCACGATGTTCTCAGCGTAAGGCAAGCCAAGGGAGGAGGGCAGCTTATGTCGGAAAAACCGGAATTCGGTCCCATCGTCTCGTCGGCCCATCTGGCCGACGGAGCACTGCCCGCACTCTCGGAACTGGAGTTCGGGATGACGCTGGCCGGCAACGCCTTCGAGCGTTGGATGGTAAGGTGCATGACGGCAGCTGGCGAGGCGGGGCTGACGCCCATCGACGTGCAGGTTCTGCACTCGTCCAATCATCGCGGGCGGCCCAAGCGGCTTTCCGACCTGTGCATCATGCTGGGCATAGAAGACACGCACATCGTCATCTACGCCATCAAGAAGCTGGAAAAGCGCGGGCTGGTGAAAAGCACGCGCGCGGGCAAGGAGAAGCTCGTGGGGGCGACGCCGAAGGGTGTCGAGACCTGCATACGCTATCGCGCGGTGCGCGAGGCGCTGCTGGTCGAGTCGGTCAAGGGCCTGGGGCTCGACCCAAAGGCGATCTCCACCGTGGCGGCCACGCTCAGGGCGCTTTCGGGCCATTACGACCAGGCGGCGCGCACCGCAGCCTCGCTGTGAGCGCGTAACTCCCGTGCACGGGTTTCTCGCCACAGCCGCACGTCATGGCAGGCTGGTGCTGGTGCTCGGGCTTGCGGCCGGCATCGCCCTGCCCGGACTGGCGCTGGCCATGCGGCCATGGATCGGCGAGATGGTGGCGGGTCTGCTTTTTCTCGCCGCGCTGCGGGTCGGGCCGAAGCAGGCCGTCGGGGCGCTGGGCGATCTGGGCGCGTCGGTCGGCCTGGCGATGCTGTTCCAGGTGGTGCTGCCGCTGGCCGCCATAGCGCTCTTTGCGGTGACCGGGATGACGGGGGCGGCAATCGCCACGTTCTTCGTGCTGATGCTGGCGGCCGCACCGGTGACCGGCAGCCCCAACCTCACCATCATGAGCGGTAACGATCCGGCACCAGCCCTGCGGCAGATCGTGGTGGGCACAGCGTTGCTGCCGCTGACGGTGGTTCCGGTCTTCTGGCTGACGCCGTCGTTCGGGCGCGCAGGCGACGTGCTTGCGGCCGCAGGCGGGCTGATGGCCCTCATCGCGCTGGCGACGGGGGCCGCGTTCCTGCTTCGGGCCACAGTGCTGAAAAACCCGAGCGAGCGCGCCGTTCGCTCGATAGACGGCGTTTCGGCGATCGCCATGGCCGTCGTGGTGATCGGGCTGATGTCGGCGGTGGGGCCGGCGATGCGCGAGACGCCGCTGATCTTCGCGGGCATGCTTCTTCTCGTATGCGCGGTGAACTTCACCATCCAGATCGTCGTTGCGACCCTCGCGCGCCGGGCCGGCCATGACGGCCGGGCCGCCGCACTGGGCATCGTGGCGGGGAACAGGAACGTCGCGCTGTTTCTGACGGTTCTGCCGGCGGAGACTGTCGATCCCATCCTGCTTCTCATCGGATGCTACCAGATACCGATGTACCTCACCCCGGCAGTGCTGGGGCGCTTCTATCGAAGGTGATTCCTCTTACAAAGAGTCACACAACGTTATGAAACGGTATGGCGCGGCGGGCATTTCTCTCTCGAACGCCTGATCGAACAGGTTGGGCGGTCGATGAAGAAGGAGATTGAAAATGAAAAAGCTGATCCTCGCTTCCGCGTCCGCTATTGCGCTGATGGGCCTTGCCGCCTGTAGCGATACGGATGGGACCACCACCCAGGCTGTTCCTGAGCAGGAAGCCCCGATGGCGGCTCCTGAGCCGGCGACCCCGGCACCTGAGCCGGCTCCGGTCGACTAACACAGGTTTGCTGCAGGGGCTGAGAGCGCTCCCGTAGCGATCACAGCCCAAGCGGAAAAAGGCCGGTCCCCATCCGGCCTTTTTCTTTTGGGCGGCGTAATCTTTGTGCGCGGACGCGATGGTGGTCGATGAACGCCACGCCATGCCGAAAACCGGTTTCCACTTTTCCGCCCGATGCTCTAATAAGCCCCAATGTCGATCTGGGCGCGCATCAGCGAATTTCTCACAACGGTACCGGCAAACGCCTTGTCGAACCTGATCGAGGCCGTGCGAACGGTCTTCGAAGGCAATCCCGAATTGCGCCGGCGCGTGGCGTTCTCGATCGCGCTGATCGCGCTATCGGCAAAGATGGCGCGAGCCGACGGCATCGTCACTCAGGCCGAGGTGCGAGCCTTTCAGCAGATATTCGTCGTGCCGCCCGACCAGACCAGGAATGTGGCGCTGCTGTTCGACCTCGCCAAGCAGGACGTCGCCGGTTTCGAGGCCTATGCGCATCAGATGGCTGGGCTTTGCGGTTCCGGCCAGCGCAACTGCGCGATGCTGGAAGATATTCTCGACGGATTGTTCCATATCGCCAAGGCCGACGGGCATATCCATGAGCGCGAAGTGGCGTTCCTGCGCCGCGTTGCCGAGATTTTCGAGATCGACGAGACCCATTTCGAGAGCATCCTGTCGCGGCACGCCATTCTGGGCGAGAACGATCCCTGGCGGGTGCTGGGGCTGGAGCGCGGCACGCCGTTCGACGCCGTGCGGAGCCACTATCGGCGGCTGGTTGCCGACAACCATCCCGACAGGCTGATCGCGCGCGGCGTGCCGGAGGAATTCCTCGCCATCGCCAACAGCAGGCTGGCCGCCATCAACGGCGCGTATGAAGCCATCGAACGGAGCATGCAGCGCACATGAGCGGCTTTGCGCCCGACCATGCCGGTGCCGATGTGCGGGTTTCGCCCAATTTCGGCCCGCGCCGGGAGGGCATGTCGCCCGACTGCCTGATCCTGCATTACACGGGAATGGAAACCGGCGAGGCCGCCGAAGCATGGCTCTGCGCGCCTGAGAGCGAGGTGTCGTCGCACTATCTGGTGCATGAGGACGGCCGCATCGTGCAGATGGTTCGAGAGGCCGACCGTGCCTGGCATGCCGGCCGAGGTTCGTGGAAGGGCGTTTCCGACGTCAACTCGTTTTCCATCGGCATCGAGATCGTCAATCCGGGGCCTCTGGCCGATTTTCCGCCCTTTCCGGATGGCCAGATCGAGACGGTTGCATTGCTGGCCCGCGACATTTGCGCCCGATGGAGCATCGTTCCGGAGCGCGTGCTGGCGCATTCGGATGTGGCGCCGGGACGCAAATCCGACCCCGGAGAAGCCTTTCCGTGGAGCCGGCTCGCCGAAATGGGGATCGGACATTACGTCGAACCGTCTGCGGTGCGCGGCGGCCGGTTCCTGGCCATGGGTGATCGAGGCGAGCCTGTCGAAGCCTTCCAATCGATGCTGTCGCTCTATGGATACGGTATAGAAATCAACGGCTTGTTCGATGAAGCTACGAGAGCGGCGGTGGAGGCCTTTCAGCGCCACTTCCGGCCGGCGCGCGTGGACGGCGTCGCGGACCAGTCGACCATCGAGACGCTGCATCGCCTGCTGAAGGCGCTGCCATCGATCCCCGCCTGACGCAGCGTAAATTAGCTGACACTGTAACAAAGTGTCATGCAAAGTGACCGCCGAGGTCATTTTTGCCGCCAACTCCACCTGCACATCCCGGCCTTCGCGTGGCCGGCGGCGCTCTCCATACGCCGGCCGCTTGGTGAAACAGCCGCGAGAGCCTTGCTGCGGCATATCTGAAGAACTGGAAAGCATGAACAAACTGATCATTGCGGCGGCGGCCCTTGCCGCCGGCCTGACGACTATTGCCGCTCACGCCGAGAACCGTGACACCCACGAGGCCCTCATGAAAGAGGCGCAGGCGCTCCGCAACGTCGACAAGACCACCACCGCCTCGATCCCGACCGATGAGGCCGCACAAGGCACCAAGGCACCGGCGGCCAAGAAGAAGGCGGCTGCGAGCACCAAGCCGACGGCCGCGGTGGCCGTTAAGGGCGGCGGCGATTATTCCTCGATCATCGCGAAGTATGCCGCGAAGAACGGAGTTCCGGTGGCGCTAGCCCATGCGGTGGTGCGCATCGAGAGCAACTTCCGTCCCAGCGCGCGCGGCCGTGCAGGTGAAGTCGGCCTGATGCAGATCAAGCCAGCGACGGCCCGCTCGATGGGCTATTCGGGCAGCGTGAAGGGGCTCTACGACCCTGAAACCAACATCCGCTACGGCATGCGTTATCTCGGCCAGGCGCATCAGCTCGGTGGCGGCGACACCTGCGGCACAATCCTGCGCTACAATGCCGGCCACGCGGCAAAGCGCATGAACAAGATCTCGGCGGCCTACTGTGCCAAGGTCAAGCAGCACCTCGCGGGTGCGTAATACGCCGGTTTCAGCTTGCGTTTTGCGCGGCGAAACCCTTTATACGCCCTGCCAGCCGGCCGGGCGGCCGCACCGGCGGGAACCGAAAGGTTGCAGGTGAGGAAAGTCCGGGCTCCAGGGAAACACGGTGCCGGCTAACGGCCGGCGGGGGCGACCCCAGGGAAAGTGCCACAGAAAGCAGACCGCCCCGTCTTCACGACAGGGCAAGGGTGAAAGGGTGGGGTAAGAGCCCACCGCGCGACTGGCAACAGGAGCGGCATGGTAAACCCCACCGGGAGCAAAACCGAATAGGGATGACGCGAGGGGCGACCCTCAGGGCGGTTTCCGGCCCAGTCATCCGGGTAGGTTGCATGAGGCGGGCGGCAACGTCCGCCCAAGACGAATGGCCGCCACGTTGCGCCGCCCGCAAGGACGGCGTGGCCATACAGAACCCGGCTTACAGGCCGGCTGGCACTTCATCAGGCTGAACGGTTCAGCGAGTCCTCGATTGCGGCCCACAACTCTTCCGTGGGCTCGCAGCCGACGGAAAGCCGCACGAACCCCGGATCAACGGCGTCGCCCCAGCGGGCACGCCGCTCGGCCGTGGTGTGCACGCCGCCGAAAGAGGTGGCGGGCTGTATCAGCGCGCAGCCGTCGATGAACCGCTCGGCCTGTTCCTGCGAGCCGAGCGTCAGCCCGATCAGAAATCCGAACCTCTCCATCTGCACCCGCGCCAGATTGTGCGACGGGTCATCCGCAAGGCCCGGAAAGCGCACGGCCCTGACCGCCTTGTGCGCCACCAGCCGCGGCGCGATGGCCTCGGCAGTGTCGCACATGCGCTCGAAGCGGACGTGCAGCGTCTCGAGCCCCCGATGGACCAGCCACGCCTCGAACGGGCCGGGGATGCCGCCGGCCAGCTTGCGCCAGTCGGATACGGCGGCCATCACCTCGGCGTCGCGGCTGGCGACGTGGCCGAAAAGCACGTCGGAATGTCCGTTCGGGGCCTTGGTGTCGGCAGCAACGACGATGTCGGCACCGAGATCAAGCGGGCGCTGGCCGTAAGGCGTCATGGTGGTGTTGTCGGCCACGACGAGGGCGCCTGCGGCGTGTGCTGCGCTTGCGACCGCAGAGATGTCGCAGATGTCGAGGCTGGGATTTGCCGGCGTCTCGACGAAGACGAGCCGATAGCCATCGAAGCCGCCATCCAGGAAAGTCGAGGTCGGCCTCGTGTCATAGGTGACGCCGAGGCGTGTGAGGAATCGTTCCGTCAGGACGCGCGTCGTATAGTAGCCGTCGGAGGGAAGCAGGATGCGGTCGCCGGCCTTCAGCAGCGCGAAAAACACCGCCGCGCTGGCCGCCATGCCTGACGGGAAGCCCAGCGCCGGCGCACCTTCCAGATGCGACAACAGCTTCTCCAGGGCGTCCCAGGTGGGGTTCGAGAACCGGCCATACTGCGCGTAGCCGGCGGGGTCGCCGGGCAGGTGAAACATGCTCGCCATGGTGAGCGGTAGTGCAACCGGATCGCCCTTCGCGAGTTCGGCGCGGCGGAGATGGGCGACTTGCGCTGCGCGCGCGGACGGGCTGTCGGTCATGGATGCGTTCCCGGGATGTCTGGAAGGCCCGAACGCTAGTCTCACGACAGGCTTCGCGCAAGCCGTGCGGCCCTATGGATGCGGGTTCCTAACCGTTCGTTAAGCCTAACAGAGCATAAATTTAGAATCGTGCCTGCGCGCCCGTTCTGATGACCCTTTAGGCGGTTTGTGCAGGCTGTTCCCGTTGACGCCCATATAGGCCCATGTTATCCCTTGAACACAATCACGACTTCGGTTCAGTTCCGGGTGAAGCGTCCCCAAAACCGAGCGCCAGAGCGGCGCATCGGAGCGGGTTCGTTTGGTCTGCGTGCTGCGGCGGGACGGGGTCAGGGAAAGCATTTCAACGCATGCGCGAAAGCGGGCAGGCGGTCGCCAAGGGATCGACAGCATCGGGTCATGGACCGTTTTTTATCCAGTGCCGTAAACAGGATCGACGCCAAGGGGCGGGTATCGGTGCCCGCGCATTTCCGCTCGGTCGTGCAGCGCCGGGGCTATCAGGAACTGTATGCGCTGAAGGCGCTGGACCGGCCGGCTCTGGATGTGGGCGGACTGGACCTTCTCGATCGCTACGAGACGCGCATCGCCATGGAAGACCCCTTCCTGCAGACGGCGGACGACATGTCCTACTTCGTGCATGGCGACAGCGACTTCCTGAAGCTCGACCAGGACGGGCGCATAACGGTGACGGAGTTTATCCGCGGCCATACGGGCATCACGACGGACGTGGCTTTCGTGGGGCGCGGGACGTTCTTTCAGATGTGGGAGCCGTCGCAGCTTGCCGCCTACGGGGCGCAGGTGCGCGAGCGGCTGATGAAATTGCGCCAGGCGGGTATGACGGGCGCACCGGGCGGGGGCTCGGAATGATGGCGGGCCACGGCGAGGGGATCGCCGATGGCGGACCGGCCCGCCACATTCCGGTAATGCTTGCTGAAGTGCTTGCGGCGCTTCGTCCGCAGGCCGGCGAAACCGTCATCGACGGCACGTTCGGTGCAGGCGGCTACACGCGCGCCATTCTGGAAACTGGAGCCAACGTCGTCGCCATCGACCGCGACCCCGACGCGATTGCCGCCGGCCGGGCGATGGTGGAAGAGTTCGGCGGTCGGCTGAAGCTGGTGCACGAGCGGTTCTCGCATCTGGACGAGGTGGCTGAAGCCTCCGTCGACGGCGTGGTGCTCGACATCGGCGTTTCCTCGATGCAGCTGGATGAGGCGGAGCGCGGGTTCTCGTTTCGCGGCGACGGGCCGCTCGACATGCGCATGGCGCAGGAAGGCGTCAGCGCGGCCGACGTGGTCAACCGGTTCAAGGCCGCCGACCTCACACGCATCATCGGATTGCTGGGTGAGGAACGGCATGCGGGCCGCGTCGCCCGCATGATCGAGAAGCGCCGCGCGGTGCGCCCGTTCGAGCGCACGCGGCAGCTCGCCGATGCGATCGAAGGCGTGCTGGGCAACAACCCGAAGGAAAAGATACACCCGGCGACGCGCACGTTTCAGGGCCTGCGCATCTTCGTCAACGACGAACTGGGTGAACTCGCCCGCGCGCTGTTTGCGGCCGAGCGGGCGCTGAAGCCGGGCGGGCGGCTGGTGGTGGTCACCTTCCACTCGCTGGAAGACCGGATCGTCAAGAAATTCATCGCCGACCGCGCGGGCCAGGCTTCCGGCTCGCGCCACATGCCCGCCGTCGCCGAAAAGGCGCCGACCTTCGACAAGGTGGGCAAGGTGGTCGCCGCCACGGAAGCCGAAGCGCGCGACAACCCGCGTGCGCGCTCGGCCAAGCTGCGCGCCGCGGTGCGCACCGACGCGCCGGCGCGGGCCGAAGATTTTTCGCTGTTCGGATTGCCGGTGCTGCCGTCTCTCGGCCCGGTCACAGAAAGGTAGCCGCAATGTTCAGGACGACCGACATAGTGCTGATCGCGGTCATGGTTTCGGCGGCAGCGTTTACCTACACGACCAAGCACGGCGCGGAGGCAGAGCTTTCCAAACTGCGCAGGCTGGAAGCGGCGATACGTTTCGAGGAAGAGACCATCGACGTGCTGAAGGCCGACTGGAGCCTCCTGACGCAGCCGGCGCGGCTGCAGCGACTGGCGGAGGCCTACCAAAGCGAACTGCAACTGGTGCCTGTCGAGGCGTACCAGATCGGCAGGATCGACGAGTTGCCGGTCAGGCCTTTGCCGATCGAGCAGTTTGCAGACGAACCGCTGGGCGGCATGGCCGAGACCAGCATTGAACAAATCATCACGGGCGGGGTGGTGCAATGATCGGTCGCTGGCGCAGGCGGAAGGAAACTTCGGCGGAAACTTCCGAGCGCATCGTGGTGGAGGGCATCGCCAAGTCCACCGGCGGGCGTGCGCGCACGCGCATCATAATGACGATGGCGGTGTTCTTCGCCGTCTACGGCGTCATCGCCGGAAGGCTCGCCTATCTCGGCTTTCAGGAGCTGGAGCAGGGCGGACCCGCCCCGTCGCGCGTGACCGCCTCGCGACCCGACATCGTCGACCGTAATGGCGAGGTTCTGGCGACCGACATCAACACCGCGTCTCTCTTTGCCGAGCCGCGCCGGATCGTGGATGCGGACGAAGCGCTGGAGAAGCTGCTGACCGTGCTGCCCGACCTCAACATCGAGCAGACCTACAACCGGCTGGAAAGCGACGCCGGCTTCATCTGGCTGCGCCGCCAGCTATCGCCGCGCCAGCAGCAGGCCATCATGCAACTGGGCATTCCGGGCATCGGCTTCCGCACGGAGAAGCGCCGCTTCTACCCCGGCGGGCCGACGGCCGCCCATATCGTCGGCCTCGTCAACGTCGACAACAAGGGCATCGCCGGCATGGAGAAATATGTCGACGACCAGGGGCTTGCAGATTTGCAGGCCTCGGGGCTGGCGGTTGCCCGCGATCTCGAGCCGGTGCGCCTTTCCATGGACCTTCGCGTCCAGCACATTGTGCGCGACGAGCTTGAGCGCGCGATGGAGCGTTATCATGCGATCGCGGCAGGAGCCGTCGTGCTGAATGCCCGCACCGGCGAAATCCTCGCCATGGCGTCGCTGCCGGACTTCGACCCGAACAACCCGTTCAATGCGCATGAGAAGGATCGCCTCAACCGCATGTCGGCGGGCGTCTACGAGATGGGCTCGACCTTCAAGGGCTTCACGCTGGCGATGGCGCTGGAGAAGGGCACGGCCAACCTCAACAGCCGTTTCGATGCCACGCGGCCGATCCAGATCGCGCGACACACGATCCGCGACTTCCACGGCAAGGGCCGCGTGCTGACCGTGCCGGAAGTGTTCATCTATTCCTCCAACATCGGCACGGCGCGCATGGCCGAGACGGTCAGCGCTGAAGAGCATCGTGCCTTCTTCCGCCAGATCGGCCTGCTGGACCGCATGACCACCGAACTGCCGGAAGTGGCGCGACCGACCGAACCGTCGGAATGGAAGCGCATCCACCAGATCACCATTTCGTTCGGCCACGGTGTCGCGACCACGCCGTTGCAGACCGCAATGGCGGGCGCGGCGATGCTGAACGGCGGCAAGCTGATCCAGCCGACTTTCCTGCCACGCAACGAGGCGCAGGCACAGGCTTCGGCGCTGCAGGTCATCAAACCGCAGACGAGCGAGATGATGCGCTACCTGTTCCGGCTCAACGTGGAGAAGGGATCGGGCCGCCGCGCGGAGGTGCCGGGCTACTTCGTGGGCGGCAAGACCGGCACGGCCGAGAAGGTCGTGAACGGCCGCTACGTCAGCGGCAAGCGCTTCAATGCGTTCCTTGCCGGGTTCCCGGTCAACGACCCCGAATACATCGTGCTGGCGGTTCTGGACGAGCCCCAGCCCGAAAAGCCAGGCATGGGCGCAACGGCGGGTATCAACACCACGCAGATGGTCAACAGCATCATTCGCCGGTCTGCCGCGCTTCTTGGCGTAAAGCCCGATTTCGGCCATGAAAGTGATGCCCTGCTGGTTTCCACAAGGTGATTCTGCCGGGGGGCATCCACATATTCGGACCAATGGATTTCGATGAAGCTCAGCCAGTTTTCCGGTGTTCTTCCCAACCTCGGCCCCTTGGGGGAAATCGAGGTGACCGGGGTTTCTTCGGATTCGCGCCGGGTGGAACCCGGCTACCTGTTCGCCGCCCTGCGCGGGACCAAGACTGACGGCTCGGTATTCGCCGCCGATGCGGCGCAGAAGGGCGCGGTAGCCATCCTCGCGGCACCCGGAGCGTTGAGCGAAGTTCCCGGCGTGCCGGTGATCGTGGTGGACGACCCGCGCCGCGCGCTGGCGCTTGCGGCGGCCACCTTCTACGGCCACCAGCCCGAAACAATGGTCGCCGTGACGGGCACCAGCGGCAAGACATCGGTCGCTTCCTTCACGCGCCAGATATGGGAGCAGGCGGGCTTTGCCGCAGCCTCTATCGGCACGACAGGCGTGATCGCACCCGGCCGCGAGGAATATGGATCGCTCACGACGCCGGACCCGGTGGCGCTTCACGCGCTGCTGGCCGAACTGGCCGATGCCGGCGTGACCCATGCATCGATGGAAGCGTCGAGCCACGGGCTCGACCAGCGCCGCCTCGACGGCGTGCGGCTCGCGGCCGGCGGCTTCACCAACCTGGGTCGCGACCACATGGACTACCACGCGACGGTGGAGGAGTACCACGCCGCCAAGATGCGCCTGTTTGCGGAGCTTTTGCCACAGGGTGCGCCGGCCGTGATCTTCTCCGACGATCCGTGGTCGGCGGCCACCATCGACGCGGCGAAGGCTGCCCGGATGGACGTGCTGACGGTCGGACGCAAGGGCTCCTTCCTGCAACTGAAGCGGGTCGAGCACGAGCGCTTCCGCCAGCGCGCCGAAATCGAGGCCGACGGGACGCTTCATGAGATCGACCTGCCGCTTGCCGGCGACTTCCAGATCGCCAATGCGCTGGTGGCGGCAGGGCTGGCAATCGCGACCGGGCTCGAAGGCGGCAAGGCGTTGCGCGCGCTGGAAAAGCTTAAAGGTGCGTCCGGCCGGCTCGAACTCGTCGGCACGACGCCCGACGGCGCGCCGGTTTATGTCGACTACGCGCACAAGCCCGACGCGCTGGAAAACGTGCTGAAGGCGGTGCGTCCCTTCACCACCGGCCGCGTGGTCGTCGTGTTCGGATGCGGTGGCGACCGCGACCGGGGCAAGCGCCCGATCATGGGAGAGATCGCTACGCGGCTGGCGGACGTGTCCATCGTCACCGACGACAACCCGCGCTCCGAGGAGCCGGGGAGCATCCGCGCCGCCATCATGGAAGCCGCCCCCGGCGCCATCGAGATCGGCGACCGGCGTAGCGCGATCCGCGAGGCGGTGGCCATGCTGCACGCGGGCGACACGCTGATCGTTGCGGGCAAGGGGCACGAGGAAGGCCAGACGGTCGGCGACGTGACGCTGCCGTTCTCGGACCATGAGGAAGTGCGCGCCGCGCTTCGGGAGCAGGCGGCATGAGCATTCTGTGGCGCAGCCAGGCGCTTGCAGGCGCGATGAACGGCCGGCCGGTCGGCACGCTGCCGCAGGGCGTGACGGGCATTTCCATAGACACCCGCACGCTGAAGCCCGGCGAGGCGTTCTTTGCCATCAAGGGCGAGCAGTTCGACGGGCACGACTTCGCCACCGCCGCCATCAAGGCCGGCGCGGGGCTTCTGGTGGTCGCCGAGGGCAAATTGCCGGCGATGGGGCGCATCGCCGCGCCGCTGATCGTCGTGCCGGACGTGCTTCAGGCGCTGGAGGCTACCGGCATCGCCGCGCGTGCGCGCGCCAAGGGCAAGATCATCGCCGTGACTGGCTCCGTCGGCAAGACGACCACCAAGGAAGCGCTGCGTTGCGCGCTGGGAGCGGTCGGCACCGTGCACGCCTCGGACCAGTCGTTCAACAACCATTGGGGCGTGCCGCTGACGCTGGCGCGCATGCCTGAGGATTGCGACTACGCGGTCTTCGAGATCGGCATGAACCATCCCGGCGAAATCCGCCAGCTGGTGAAGTTCGTGCGCCCGCACATCGCGCTCATCACCGCCATAGCGCCGGCGCATCTGGGCTTCTTCAAAAGCATGGAAGAGATTGCCCGTGCAAAGGCGGAAATCTTCGAGGGCATCGAGCGGGGCGGGCATGCGCTGCTGAACCGCGACGACCGCCAGTGGAAGCTCTTGGAAAAGGCAGCGCGCGACGCAGGCGTGGAGCATGTGTGGAGCTTCGGCGAGCATGCGCGCGCGACATTCCGGCTCGCCAGTTGCGAGCTTGGCGGCGAGAGCTCCCGCATCACCGTGAAGATGGCCGGGCAGGAGATCGCCGCGACCGTGGGCGCGCCGGGCCGGCATATGGTGCAGAACGCGCTGGCGGTGCTGGGCGCGGCCTATCTGGCCGGCGCCGACGCGTCTAAAGCGGCAGCCGCACTCTCGGGTTTCCAGGCCGAGAAGGGGCGAGGGCGGCGTTATGTGCTGAGCCACCCCGCAGGCGGCCAGATCGTCCTGATCGACGAAAGCTACAACGCCAATCCGGCATCGATGAAGGCGGCCCTGCAATTGCTGCGCTCGGCCGATCTGCCGGAAGGCGGCAGGCGCATCGCCGTGCTGGGCGACATGCTGGAACTGGGCGTTCATTCGCAGAAGCTGCACGAGGCGCTGGCAAAGCCAGTCGTCGATGCGAAGGCCGATGTGGTGCTGCTGGGCGGCGCGGAGATGCAGGCGCTGGCTGCGGCGATGCCGCAGGGGCCCGCGACGCAGCACCGTACCAGCGCCGAAGAACTCAAACCGCTGCTGCTGGAGACGGTGCGGCCGGGCGATGTCGTGATGATCAAATCCTCCAAGAGCATCGGCTTTTCGAAGCTGGTCGAGGCACTCGTCGCGAAATATCCCGCTGCCGCCGCTTCGGTACGCGCAAACGAACACGTCTGACGTCGGGGGACGCCGCCAATGCTCTTGCTGCTTGCTGGACTCGCCGACCAGATTTCGGCCTTCAACGTTTTCCGCTACATCACCTTCCGCACCGGCGGCGCGCTCATCACCTCGGCGCTGATCGTCTTCATGTTCGGACCGATGATCATCAATTCTCTGCGCATCCGGCAAGGGCGTGGCCAGCCGATCCGCGCCGACGGGCCGCAGACGCATTTCAAGAAGGCCGGTACGCCTACCATGGGCGGGCTGATGATGCTGTCGGGCATCATAGGATCGGTGCTGCTCTGGGGTAATCTCGCCAGCCCGCTGGTCTGGGTCGTGATGATGGTGACGCTCGGGTTCGGTGCGATCGGTTTCTACGATGACTATCTGAAGGTCACCAAGCAGTCACATCTGGGCTTTTCCGGCAAGGCGCGGCTGGCGGCCGAGTTCGTCATCGCAGGCATCGCGGCCTACGTCATCATGCGGAGCGGAGCCGCGCCGTTCTCGTCGTCGCTGACATTTCCGTTCGTCAAGGATTTCGTGCTGAACCTCGGCATCTTCTTCGTGCCGTTCGCGGCCTTCGTGATGGTGGGCGCGGGCAATGCCGTGAATATCACCGACGGGCTGGACGGGCTGGCCATCGTGCCGGTGATGGTGGCTGCGGCTTCGTTCGGCGTGATCGCCTACCTGGCCGGTAACGCCGTCTTCGCCGACTACCTGCAAATCCACTTCACGCCGGGCACGGGCGAACTTTCGGTGGTGCTGGGGGCGGTCATCGGGGCCGGGCTGGGCTTCCTCTGGTTCAACGCGCCGCCGGCCGCGATCTTCATGGGCGACACGGGCTCGCTGGCGCTCGGCGGCCTGATTGGCGCAGTCGCGGTTGCCGCAAAGCACGAGATCGTGCTGGCGATCATCGGCGGGCTTTTCGTGGTCGAGATCATGTCGGTCATCATCCAGGTCGCGTGGTTCAAGTTGACGGGCAGGCGCGTCTTCCTGATGGCCCCGATCCATCACCATTTTGAAAAGCTCGGCTGGACCGAAAGCCAGGTCGTCATCCGCTTCTGGATCATCGCGGTGATCCTCGCGCTGATCGGCCTTTCGACGCTCAAGCTGAGATAGCGCCATGACGCCGGCAACCACCCTCAACGGACGCAAGGTCGCACTCTTCGGGCTCGGCGGGTCCGGCATTGCGACTGCGCGCGCGCTCGCGGAAGGCGGCGCGGTGGTGACGGCGTGGGACGACAACCCCGAAAGCGTCGCAAAGGCGGAGTCGGCAGGCATCGCGGTTGCTGATCTGCGCGGCGTGGACTGGGCCGGCTTCGCGTCCTTCGTGCTGTCGCCGGGCGTGCCGCTGACGCATCCCAAGCCGCACTGGACGGTGGACTTCGCACGCGGCGCGGGCGTGGAGATCATCGGCGACATCGAGCTGTTCTCACGCGAGCGCGCGGCGCGTGCGCCGGATGCACCGTTCATCGCAGTGACCGGCACCAACGGCAAGTCGACGACGACCGCGCTGATCTCGCACATTCTGGCGGCATCGGGCCGCGATACGCAGATGGGCGGAAACATAGGCCGTGCGGTGATGACGCTCGATCCGCCGGCACCGGACCGCTTTCACGTGGTCGAGTGCTCGTCCTACCAGATCGAGCTTGCGCCCTCGCTGAACCCGAGCGCGGGCATCCTCCTGAACCTGACGCCCGATCATCTCGACCGGCACGGCACCATGCAGCGCTATGCCGAGATCAAGGAACGGCTGGTAGCCGGCAGCGACACGGCGATCATCGGCGTCGACGATGCTTTCTGCGTGCAGATCGCCGACAAGCTTGAGCGTGTCGGCAAGGAGGTGGTGCGCATCTCCAAGCGCCTGCCGCTGACAGACGGCTATTTCGCCGACAGCACCGACCTGATGGAGGCGGTGCAGGGGCAGTATGAGCGCATCGGCTTTCTGGAAGGCATCGGCTCGCTGCGCGGCTCGCACAATGCGCAGAACGCGCTTGCAGCCGTTGCCGCCTGCCTGAAAGTGGGGCTGGACCTCGGCGAGATACAGTCGGGTCTGGAAAGCTTTCCGGGTCTGGCGCACCGCATGGAGCAGGTTGGCAGGCGCGGTCGCGTGCTGTTCGTCAACGATTCCAAGGCGACCAATGCCGACGCCGCCGCACCGGCCCTGTCGAGCTTCCCGCGCATCTACTGGATAGCCGGAGGGCTGGCCAAGGAAGGCGGCATCGACGCGTTGCGCTCGTTTTTCCCGCGTGTCGCCAAGGCCTATCTCATCGGCGAG
The DNA here is from genome assembly GCF_008180155.1 of Neoaquamicrobium microcysteis. Taxonomy (GTDB): domain Bacteria; phylum Pseudomonadota; class Alphaproteobacteria; order Rhizobiales; family Rhizobiaceae; genus Aerobium; species Aerobium microcysteis. The sequence continues at coordinate 138,335 of NZ_VSZS01000062.1, forward strand.
GCAGCACCCGCATTCTCGGCGACGCTGGGTGGCGCGGCCGACTATGAGATTTCCGGCACGCTGGAGGCCGCGCTCGGCCATGCCGCTGCCGACGCGGCGCGCGACGAGACAGGCGAGGTGGTGGTGCTGCTGTCGCCGGCATGCGCCAGCTTCGACCAGTTCAGGAATTTTGAAATCAGGGGTGACGCCTTTCGCGAGGCGGTGCTGGCGCTCGAGGGGATCGAGCCTTTCGGAGGGAAACGCTGATGGTCAGTCGTATCGACAGAGGCCCGGTCGCCAACTGGTGGTGGACAGTCGACCGCTGGTTCTTCGCGGCATTCCTCACCCTCATGGGGTTGGGGATCGTGCTGTCCTTCGCCGCCAGCCCGGCGGTCGCGGAGCGCATCGGGCTCGACAGCTATCATTTCGTCACGCGGCAGATGATGTTCATGCTGCCCGCCGTGATCGTGATGATCGGTGTCTCCTTCCTCGATGGACGGCATGTCAGACGGCTGGCGCTGGTGATGCTGGCCGGCTCGCTGGTGCTGATGGTGGCAGCGCTTTATTTCGGCGTCGAGATCAAGGGCTCGCGCCGATGGATTCACGTAGCCGGCATCTCGGTGCAGCCGTCCGAATACATGAAGCCCGCCTTCGTCGTCATCTGCGCATGGCTTTTTTCCGAGCATGCGAGGCGGCCGGACGTGCCGGGAAACCTGTTCGCCATCATCCTGCTGGGCCTCGTGCTGGCGCTTCTGGTGGCGCAGCCCGACCTTGGCCAGACGGTGCTGGTGCTGGCGACCTGGGGCGTCATGTTCTTCATGGCCGGCATGCCCTGGTTCTGGATACTGGTGCTGGGCGGCGCGGCGGCGGGCGTGGGCCTTCTGGCATATACGACCTTCCCGCACGTGGCAGGCCGCATCGATCGCTTCCTGACCGGTGAGGGCGATACGTTCCAGGTGGACATGGGCCGCGAGGCGCTGGTGCGTGGCGGGTGGCTCGGCCAGGGGCCGGGCGAAGGCTCGGTGAAGCGTATCCTGCCGGACAGCCACACCGACTTCGTGTTCGCGGTCGCCGGGGAGGAGTTCGGCATCGTCGTCTGCCTGCTGATCGCCGGCCTGTTCGCCTTCGTTGTGCTGCGCGGTCTGTCGCGAGCCATGCGCGAGAGCGACGACTTCTCGCGCTACGCGGTGGCGGGGCTGGTGGTGCTGTTCGGCCTTCAGTCGATCATCAACATGGGCGTGAACCTGCAACTTCTGCCGGCAAAGGGCATGACGCTGCCGTTCATCTCCTATGGCGGCTCGTCGCTCATCGCCATGGCGATCTCGATGGGAATGGTGCTGGCGCTGACGCGCAAGGATCCGCAGAAGCGGGGGCGGATAGGTTCTTCGCCCTTCATCCGCTCGGTCCAGCCGGCGGAATAGCATGGCGAAAGGCGTTATCCTTCTTGCCGCCGGGGGGACCGGCGGACACCTGTTTCCCGCCGAGGCACTGTCGCACGAACTGACGGCGCGCGACTGGGAAGTGCATCTGGCAACCGACAGCCGGGCGGGGCGCTATGCGGGGTCGTTCCCTGCATCCGCGATCCATGCGATTCCGTCGTCGACCATCGGCTCCCGCAATCCGCTCGCGCTCGCCCGCGCGTTCTGGACCATTTGGCGGGGCGCGCGGGAGGCGGGCCGGGTGATGGAGAAGATCGGGCCGAAGGCCGTGATAGGCTTCGGCGGTTATCCCACGCTGCCGCCGCTTTGGGCGGCGACACGGCGCGGCCTGCCTACCATCGTTCACGAGCAGAACGCGGTGATGGGACGCGCCAACCGGGCACTGGCCGGGCGCGTGACGGCGATTGCCGGCGGGTTCCTCGCCGCGACCGGCGCGCATGGCGCAAAGATCGTCGAGACCGGAAACCCCGTGCGGCCCGCAGTGGTCGAGGCAGCCAGGACGACCTATCGCGCGCCGGAGGGAGTGGGTCCGTTCCGCCTTCTGGTGTTCGGCGGCAGCCAGGGCGCGCAGTTCTTCTCCGATGCGATTCCTGGCGCGATCGAGCTTCTTACACCCGCGCAGCGCGCGCGGATCGAGGTGACCCAGCAGGCAAGGCCGGAAGACGAGGCAAAGGTGAAGGCGCGTTACGAGGCGCTGGGCGTGAGGGCTGATGTTTCTCCGTTCTTCACCGATATGGCGCGGCGCATTGCCGATGCTCATCTGGTGATTTCACGTTCCGGCGCATCGACCGTCTCCGAGATCGCGGCGATAGGCAGGCCGGCGCTGCTGGTTCCCTATCCGCATGCGCTCGACCACGACCAGGCGGCTAATGCGGCGACGCTGGCGGCTACCGGCGGGGTGCAGGTGCATCCTCAATCCACGCTTTCGCCAGAGCGGATCGCAGAGCTTGTCGGCGGGCTGGTGGAACAGCCGGGGCAGCTTACAACCATGGCCGCTGCGGCGAAGGCGGCAGGGCGTACGGACGCGACGAGGTTGCTCGCGGACCTCGCAGAGGCTATTGCCTCGGGCGAATCCGTCGAAGCGTTCAAAAGGAGAGTGCAGGCATGAAGATGCCGCAGACAATCGGCGTCGTGCATTTCATCGGCATCGGCGGCATCGGCATGAGCGGCATCGCCGAGGTGCTGCACAATCTGGGCTATGCGGTGCAGGGCTCCGACCAGGCCGACAGCGCCAATGTGCAGCGCCTGCGCGACAAGGGAATCACCTGCTTTGTCGGCCATGCCGCCGAAAACCTCGGCAATGCCGAGGTGGTCGTCGTATCGACGGCGGTGAAGAAGAACAATCCGGAGTTGATCGCTGCGCGCGAGAAACTGCTGCCTATCGTTCGCCGCGCCGAGATGCTGGCCGAACTTATGCGCTTCCGCAACGCGATCGCCATCGGCGGCACGCACGGCAAGACAACGACGACCTCCATGGTCGCCACGCTGCTCGAAGCAGGCGGGCTCGACCCGACGGTGGTGAATGGCGGCATCATCAACGCCTACGGCACCAATGCGCGCATGGGCGAGGGCGAGTGGATGGTGGTGGAGGCCGACGAGAGCGACGGCACCTTCCTCAAGTTGCCAGCCGACATTGCCGTGGTGACGAACATCGACCCCGAACACCTCGACCATTACGGTTCGTTCGACAAGGTGCGCGAGGCATTCGCCAATTTCGTTGAGAACGTGCCGTTCTACGGCTTTGGCGTGATGTGCATCGACCATGCCGAGGTGCAGGCGCTGGTGTCTCGCATCGAGGACCGCCGCGTCGTCACCTATGGCGAGAACAAGCAGGCCGACGTGCGCTTTTCCAATGTGCGCATGGATGGCGCGACGTCGGTGTTCGACGTGACGATTCGCAACCGCAAGACGGGCATGGTGGAGGACATCGAGGGCCTGCGCCTGCCGATGCCCGGCCGCCACAACGTCTCCAACGCGACCGCGGCGATTGCGGTGGCGCACGAACTAGGCATGTCCGGGGAAGACATCAGGCGCGGGCTCTCGTCGTTCGGCGGCGTGAAGCGGCGCTTCACGCATACCGGCTCGTGGAACGGCGTCGAGATATTCGACGATTACGGCCATCACCCGGTCGAGATAAAGGCGGTGCTGAGGGCGGCACGCGAGGCGTGCAAGGGCCGCGTGATCGCGATTGCACAGCCGCACCGTTTCACGCGCCTGCGCGACCTGTTCGATGATTTCGCAGCCTGCTTCAACGACGCCGACACGGTGATGATCGCGCCGGTCTATGCCGCCGGCGAAGACGCGATCGAGGGCGTGAACGCCGAGACGCTGGTCGCGCGTATCCGCGCTGGCGGGCATCGCGACGCGCGCAACATCGAAGGGGCGGCTGCGATTGCGCCAATTGTAAGCGAACTGGCGAAGGACGGCGATTTCGTCGTGTTCCTGGGTGCGGGCAACATCACCCAATGGGCCTACGCGCTGCCGAAGGAACTGGAGGCGGAATGACGGATGGCGGGGCGTTGCTGCGAAGGCTTGGGGATGCTGCGGCGAACGTGCGCGGCAGGCTGACGCCCGACGCGCCGATGGACGCGATCACGTGGTTTCGCGCGGGCGGGCCGGCGGAGTTGCTTTTCCAGCCCGCAGACGAAGAGGATTTGTCCTCGTTTCTCAAGGCTTTGCCGGACGATGTTCCGATAACCGTGGTCGGTGTCGGCTCCAACCTGCTGGTGCGCGAGGCCGGCATTCGCGGCGTGGTCATCCGGCTGTCGGCCAAGGGATTCGGTCAGGCCGAAGCCACGGGCGACAACACGATTCGCGCCGGGGCGGCGGTACCCGACAAGAAGGTCGCGGCCGTGGCGCTAGAGGTCGGCATCGGTGGGTTCCACTTTTACCATGGCATCCCCGGTGCGATCGGCGGCGCGCTACGCATGAATGCGGGCGCCAACGGCGTCGAGACGCGGGAGCGTGTGGTGAGCGTGCGAGCCATCGACCGCCAGGGCGAGGTTCGCGAGTTCTCCAACGCGCAGATGGGCTACGCCTACCGCCATTCCTCCGCGCCGAAGGATCTGATTTTCGTCAGCGCCGAGTTCGAGGGCTATGCGGAGGACCGCGACGCGATCCGGACCGCGATGGACGCCGTGCAGACGCATCGCGAGACAGTCCAGCCGATCCGTGAGAAGACCGGCGGCTCGACCTTCAAAAATCCCGAGGGCACGTCGGCCTGGAAGGAAATCGACAAGGCAGGGTGCCGCGGTCTGATGATCGGCGGGGCGCAGATATCGCCCATGCACTGCAACTTCATGATCAATACCGGCTCGGCGACGGGATACGATCTAGAGTATCTCGGCGAGACGGTGCGTGCACGCGTTCTGGAGCATTCGGGTATCAGGCTCGAATGGGAGATCAAGCGCATCGGCGACTTCAAGCCAGGCCACGAGGTGCAGGAATTTCTGGGCCAGCTGCTCTGACCCAAGTCCAGCATTTCCGGCCCTCGCACCGGCTTTGTTGCAAAAAGTGAATCCCATCGAATCTCAAGGCCTTGTCACGGAATCGTTAGTCTGATTCCTTGGGGTCAGAATCGTTTCCTTGTTTTGAGTCGAGTGTGCGGACGCCGGCGAGTCGCTCGCCGGAAGACTCTGACTCAAACCTGACGAAACACGTCTAAGGCCCGAGCATGAGGGGATTTCCGGGCATGGAGAAAAAGAAGCACGTTGCCGTTCTTCTGGGCGGGTTTTCGTCCGAGCGGCCGGTCTCTCTTTCGTCCGGAAACGCCTGTGCAGACGCTCTCGAAAAGGAAGGCTACCGCGTCACCCGCGTCGATGTGGGGCGCGACGTTTCGAGTGTGCTTGCGGAGCTGAAGCCGGACGTCGCTTTCAACGCGCTGCACGGGCCTTACGGCGAGGACGGCACGATCCAGGGCGTCCTCGAATACCTCCAGATCCCCTACACCCATTCGGGTGTGCTGGCCTCGGCGCTGGCGATGGACAAGGAGCAGGCCAAGCGGGTGGCGAAGTCGGTGGGGATTCCCGTCGCCGAATCACGCGTGATGAATCGTTTCGATATCGGTAACGCTCACCCGATGAAGCCGCCCTACGTCGTCAAACCGGTGAACGAGGGGTCGAGTTTCGGGGTCGTGATCGTCAAGGAAGACCAGTCGCATCCGCCCCAGATCATCACCTCGTCGGAGTGGCGATATGGCGATACGGTGATGGTGGAACGCTTCATTCACGGGCGCGAGCTGACCTGCGCGGTTATGGGCGATGTGGCGCTGGGCGTGACCGAGATCATCCCCGTCGGCCACTCGTTCTACGATTACGATGCGAAATATGTCGCGGGCGGCTCAAAACACGAATGCCCCGCAAAAGTTTCACCCTTTATTTACCAAAAAGTACAGACACTGGCGCTCAAGGCACACCAAGCAATTGGATGTCGTGGCGTCTCCCGGTCGGACTTCCGCTACGACGATCGCTATTCCGAGAATGGCGAGTTGGTCTGGCTGGAGGTGAACACCCAGCCGGGCATGACGCCAACGTCGCTGGTGCCTGAGATCGCCGCGGAAGCGGGGCATGGTTTTGGTGAGCTTCTGAGTTGGATGGTGGAGGACGCTTCTTGTTCGCGTTGACCTCAGGACGAGGTGGTGGGGCTGGCGCCGATGCGCGCGGGCGCTGGGCCTTGGCGTCCGGCGGTTTTGTCCTTCCGCGCTGGCTGCGAAAGCCGGTGCGCGCCTTCTCGCGTTTCGCGTCGGGAGAGATCGAGGCTCCGCCCTATGCGATGGCGATGCTGAGCGCCGCGCTCGTCGGCGGCTTCTCGCTCTACGGAGCGGTTCTCGGCGGACACATGCCAACTGTGGTGCAGGGCGTGACCGCGAGAACCGGTTTTGCGATCAACGAGATTCGCGTCAGCGGCAATCAGGAGACTTCCGAGATCGACGTGTTCGACCGGGTCGGCCTCGACGGCTGGACCTCGCTGGTCGGCTTCGATGTCGAGGAAGCGCGCAGCCGCATCGCCAGCCTTCCATGGGTCGAGGGCGTTTCGGTGCGCAAGATCTATCCGTCCACGCTGGAGGTGAAGATCGCCGAGCGCACGCCCTACGCCATCTGGCAGCAGGGCACGCGGCTTTCGCTGATCGAGCAGGACGGCAGGCTGATCGCGCCGCTGGCAAGCGCGCGGCATCATTCGCTTCCGCTGGTCGTCGGCATGGGCGCCGAGGACGTCGCTTCCGGTTTCATCGCCAAGGTTGCGGCTTATCCGGAGCTGGCCAGCCGCGTGCGCGGCTATGTGCGCGTTTCCGAGCGTCGCTGGGACCTGCGGCTGGAGAACGGCGTGACGGTGAAGCTGCCGGAGCGCGGTGAGGACAAGGCGCTGCAGGAACTGGTCGCGCTGGATGCGCAGCAGGGGCTCCTGTCGCGCGATATCGAAACTGTCGACATGCGCTTTGCCGACCGGCTCGTCGTCAAGCTGTCGCCCGATGCGGCGGTGGCACGCGAGGCCGCGCTGAAGGAGCGTCTGGGCAAGAACTACAAGCCGGCGGAGCGTAACATATGAGCTGGCTTGGCGGACAGAAGGACACGGCGGCCGGGCGTTCCGGCATCGTCACCGTGCTGGACGTGGGTTCCACCAAGGTTTGCTGCGTCATCGGCCAGCTGAAGCCCTGCGAGGAGAGCGAGCGGCTGCCGGGCCGTACGCACAAGATCAAGGTGATCGGCATCGGCCACCAGAAATCGCAGGGCGTGAAGTCCGGCGTCATCGTGGAGCTGGATCGTGCCGAGCAGGCGGTGCGGCTGGCGGTGGATGCCGCGGAGCGCATGGCAGGCCTGACCGTCGAATCGCTTTTCGTGAACGTTTCGGCCGGACGGATGAAGAGCTCGATCTTCTCGTCGTCGGTGAACCTGGGCGGCCACGAGGCGGGCGAGGGCGACATCAAGCGCGTCCTGGCGGCCGGCGCCAAGCAGGCGCTGCGCGCCGAGCGCGAAGTGGTGCATTCGCTGCCGGTGGGCTTTTCGCTGGATGCCGAGCGCGGCGTGCGCGACCCGCGCGGCATGATCGGCGACGTGCTGGGCGTGGACATGCACGTGCTGACGGCCGATGCCGCGCCGCTGCGCAATCTGGAGCTTTGCGTCAACCGCTCGCACCTTTCGGTCGAGCGCATGGTCGCGACGCCTTATGCGAGCGGCCTGTCCGCGCTGGTGGACGACGAGGCGGAAATGGGCGCTGCCTGCATCGACATGGGTGGCGGCACGACCACCATCTCCATCTTCGCGGAAGGCAAGTTCGTCTATGCCGAGGTGCTGCCAATAGGCGGCGGGCACGTGACGATGGACCTTGCCAAGGGTCTTTCGACCGGGCGCGAACATGCCGAGCGGCTGAAGGTCATGCACGGCTCCGCGCTGCCGGCGATCGACGACGACCGCGACATGGTGACCATCCAGCCGATCGGCCCGGATGATGGCGAGATGCCGCAGCATGCGCCGCGCTCGGTGATGAACAAGATCATCCGCGCGCGCATCGAGGAGACGCTGGAGATCGTGCGCGACCGACTCAACAAGTCGGGCTTCGCAGGCGTGATCGGCAAGCGTGTGGTGCTGACGGGCGGCGCCAGCCAGCTTGCCGGACTGCCGGAAGCGGCACGACGCATTCTCGCACGCAACGTGCGGCTGGGCAGGCCGCTCGGCGTGACAGGGTTGCCGGAAGCGGCGAAGGGACCAGCCTTCGCCACAACGGTTGGCCTGCTGATCTATCCGCAGGTTGCAGGCGTGGAGAGCAGGTACGGAAAAGGCGGTGCCTTGCGTTTCAAGGGCACGGGGACGGGCGGCAGGCTTCAGCGTGTCGGCCAGTGGTTCAAGGACAGTTTCTAAACAGCAGGGGCAAGCCCCACGCAGCCGCAGCGGCGAAGCGGCGGGAAAGGCGAAAAGGACGAGGACAATGAGCATCAATCTGCAGAAGCCGGACATCACCGAACTGAAGCCCCGGATCACCGTGTTCGGTGTCGGTGGCGGTGGCGGCAACGCCGTGAACAACATGATCACCGCGGGATTGCGTGGCGTTGAGTTCGTCGTGGCCAACACCGACGCGCAGGCGCTGACCATGTCGAAGTCCGAGCGGATGATCCAGCTCGGCGCGCATGTCACCGAAGGCCTTGGCGCCGGCTCGCAGCCCGAGGTTGGCCGCGCGGCGGCCGAAGAGTGCATCGACGAGATCATGGACCATCTGTCCAATACCCATATGTGCTTCGTCACCGCCGGCATGGGCGGCGGCACGGGCACGGGCGCTGCCCCGGTGGTGGCGCGTGCGGCACGTGAGAAGGGCATCCTGACCGTCGGCGTCGTGACCAAGCCGTTCCACTTCGAAGGCCAGCGCCGCATGAAGACAGCGGATATGGGTATCGAGGAACTGCAGAAGAGCGTCGATACGCTCATCGTCATCCCGAACCAGAACCTATTCCGCATCGCCAACGACAAGACCACCTTCGCCGACGCCTTCGCGATGGCCGATCAGGTGCTCTATTCGGGTGTGGCCTGCATCACCGACCTGATGGTCAAGGAAGGCCTCATCAACCTCGATTTCGCCGACGTTCGCTCGGTGATGCGCGAGATGGGCAAGGCCATGATGGGCACGGGCGAAGCTTCGGGCGAGGGCCGTGCGATGGCAGCAGCCGAAGCCGCGATCGCCAACCCGCTGCTCGACGAGACCTCGATGAAGGGCGCACGCGGCCTGCTGATCTCCATCACCGGTGGTCGCGACCTGACGCTGTTCGAGGTCGACGAAGCCGCGACCCGCATCCGCGAGGAAGTGGATCAGGACGCCAACATCATCCTTGGCGCGACCTTCGATGAGGAACTGGAGGGCGTCATCCGCGTGTCTGTGGTTGCGACCGGGATCGACAAGTCGGCAGCGGAGATCAACACCCCGCCGATCTCCATCCGCCCGCCGCAGAAGCCGGTACAGCAGCCCATGCAGCAGCGTCCGGTCGAAATCCGCCCGGCCGTGGCGGCAGCCCCGGTACAGCCGGAAGCACCGCGCGCCAGCGATCCGGTTGCCGAGGCTATCCGCATCGCGGAAATGAACGCCGAACTGGCAGCCGCGCCGCGCGCCGCCGCCGAGCAGGAGTTCCGGCCGCAGAGCAGGCTGTTCGCGCAGCCGGCGGCAGAGCCTGTCGCGCAGCCCGTCGTCCAGCAGGAGTTCGCTCGCCCGGCAGCGCCGGTTGCCGCTCCGGTGCAGCAGGCCGCAGCACCCGCGCCGGTGCAGCCGCGCATGCCGCGTGTGGAAGACTTCCCGCCGGTCGTTCGTGCCGAGCTGGAAGCCCCGCTTGCGCACGACCATGAAGAGCGCGGCCCCATGGGCCTGCTCAAGCGCCTGACGCAGGGCCTGTCCTCCCGCCGCGAGGAAGAGCCGGCACGTCTGCAGCCCGCACAGCCGCGCGAGCCGCGCCTGCGCCAGCCTGCACCCGAGCAGCGCCGCGCGCCTGCACAGGACGCGCAGCTCTACGCACCGCAGCGCGGACAGCTCGACCAGCAGGGACGCGTTTCGGTCCAGCCGCGCACGCATCAGGAAGACGACCAGCTTGAAATCCCGGCCTTCCTGCGCCGGCAGGCGAACTGACGACGGAAAAGGGCCGTGGTGGCGGGGCAGGGCGAAACCATCCGCCGCGCCGATCACGGCCCTTTCCTTCTGCTTCACGGAATGTTACAGGCGGGCGCTTCGGCGCTCGCTTTCCGTTAAGGAAATGTTAGGGATAACAAAGGGTTGCAGCAAGAGTGTAAGTCGGCCAATGCTGTAACGGAGGGTAAGAAACCGTGATTTGGACTCTCTTACTCCCAACATTATCTTCGACAACAATCAAAACGGTCAGGGATTCGTGGGGATGAGAGCCCCTGAGCCGAAAGTAGAAGCCATGATCGGCATTCCGATCTGTCGGGCATAACCGGGACGGGTTTATGGGGATCGACTTGCACGACTACCAGACCACGCTCAAGTCGCGCGTGTCGTTGTCCGGCACGGGCGTCCACAGCGGAAAGCCTGTCTCCATCCATTTCAATCCGGCCGACGCCGACACCGGCATCGTGTTCTCTCGGACCGACGGCTCCGGCCGCACTGTCGAGCTTCGCGCGCTTGTTGCCGAAGTGGGCGGCACCGACCTCTCCACCATTCTGGGTGATCCCGCAGGCGTCCACGTCGCCACGGTCGAGCACCTGCTGGCGGCACTTTCGTCTCTCGGCATCGACAATGTGCTGATCGAGATCGATGGCAACGAAGTGCCTATCTTCGACGGCAGCGCGGCTCCCTTCGTCGAGGCGTTCGATCACGCCGGGCTGCGCCAGCAGGCCGTGAAGCGGCGCTATATCCGCATCGTCAAGCCGGTTCGCATCGAGAGCGGCGCTTCTTGGGCCGAGTTCCGGCCGTATGACGGCACCCGGTTCGAGGTCGAGATCGATTTCGAGACGCCGGTGATCGGCCGTCAGTATTTCACCGCCGACATCACGCCCGACACCTTCCGGCAGGAGATCGCGCGGGCGCGCACCTTCGGCTTCATGAAGGACGTCGAGCGCCTTTGGGCTGCCGGCTATGCGCTTGGCTCCTCGCTTGAGAATTCCGTCGTGATCGGTCACGACGACCGGGTCATCAATATGGAAGGCCTGCGTTACTCCAACGAGTTCGCGCGCCACAAGATGCTGGACGCGATGGGCGATCTGGCTCTGGCAGGGGCGCGGTTCATCGGCTGCTTCCGCTCCTACCGTGGCGGCCACCGGCTGAACGCATCCGCACTGCGCAGGCTGCTTTCCGATCGTACCGCTTTCGAGATCGTCGAGACCGCGCGGCGCGAGCGTGGCCGCAAGGCCGAGATGATCGCGGTGAACGCGCCCGTCTACGCGCCCTGGATGATCTGACAGGGAACGCGCAAGCGCCGGTTTTGCGCGGTGTTTCTTGCTGTTTGTCGCCACAAAAAAGTGCCATTGCACGGCAACAAGATTGCCGAGGGGCGACAGTTCAACTATGACTGCCGCACATTCAGGCACCGGGCCGAAGGCGTTTGCGTCTCTCGGATGGTTCGGTGCACAGCGAATTGATCGAAGCCAGAGGGGCGAACGTCCGTCATGACTGAATTCCGCAGAGCCGCTTCCGCCAGGCCACGCAGCGCGTTGGGCCTTCTGGCGTGCGCGGTTGCGTTGCCGCTTATGGTATCGGCCTGCGCGTCCGATCGCGACGTCGACCTCGCCGCCTATGTCGACAGCGTGGAGCCGGCAGACACCCTGTACAACCAGGGCCTCGCCAACCTCGAATCCGGCCGTATGACCGAGGCCGCCCGCAAGTTCGAGGCGGTGGATCGCCAGCATCCCTATTCGGAGCACGCCCGCAAAGCGATGGTGATGAACGCCTTCGCCAATTACCGTCAGGGCAAGTACGAGGAAGCCATCACCGCCGGCCAGCGCTATGTCTCGCTCTATCCGAGCACGGACGACGCAGCCTACGCGCAGTATATCGTCGGGCTCTCCTATTTCCGCCAGATCCGTGACGTGACGCGCGACCAGCGCGAATCGCGCCGCGCCGTCGAGGCGATGCAGGAGGTGGTGGATCGTTGGCCCGATTCGGAATATGTCGACGACGCGAAGGCAAAGATCCGCTTCGCCCGCGACCAGCTCGCCGGCAAGGAAATGCAGATCGGCCGCTACTATCTCGAACGGCGCGAATACATCGCCGGTGTCAAGCGCTTCCGCAACGTCGTGGAAGTCTACGGTGACACGCGCCATGTCGAGGAGGCGCTGGCACGCCTGACGGAGACCTATTACGCGATGGGCCTCGCCTCGGAAGCGCAGACCGCCGCTGCCGTGCTCGGGCACAATTTCCCCGAGAGCCAGTGGTACAAGGACTCCTATGCGCTGCTGCAGTCGGGAGGGCTTTCGCCGCGCGAAAATCAGGGATCGTGGCTCAGCCGGGCCGGCGCGCTGATCGCCGGAAGCTGATTATCTCCTAGATGCTGGCGCACCTGTCGATCCGCGATATCGTTCTGATCGAACGGCTCGACATCGATTTTTCGGCTGGCATGTCGGTACTAACCGGCGAGACGGGCGCCGGCAAATCCATTCTGCTCGATGCGCTGTCTCTGGCGCTTGGCGCGCGCGGCGACGCCTCGCTCGTGCGCCACGGCGCGGGGCAGGGCAACGTCACCGCGATCTTCGACGTGCCGGCCAACCATCCCGCACGCGAAATCCTGCGCGCCAACGCGCTGGACGATGGCGAGGGGGTGGGCGGCGACCTGATCCTGCGGCGCACGCAGTCGGCCGACGGTCGGAGCCGCGTCTTCGTCAACGACCAGCCTGCCAGCGTCTCGCTTCTTCGCGAGATCGGCCGCGCGCTGGTCGAAATCCACGGCCAGCACGACGACCGCGCATTGGTGGATGCGGCCGCGCATCGCGACCTGCTGGACGCATTCGGCGGTCACGTCGGCGCCGCGCAATCCGTTGCGCGCGCATGGCGGGCGTGGCGCGAGGCGGAGCAGGGGCTGGCACGGCACCGCGCCAAGGTCGAGGCGGCGGCGCGCGAGGCCGACTATCTACGCGCTTCCGTGGACGAGCTTTCCAAGCTCGACCCGCAGCCCGGCGAGGAAACCGACCTCGCAGAGCGGCGCGCGGCGATGATGCGCGCCGAAAAGATCGCCTCCGACATTTCCGACGCGCAGGACGTGCTGGCCGGGCAGGGCTCAGCCGTTCCGCAGCTCGCGAGCCTGCTACGCCGCCTTCAGCGCAAGGCGGAGGCCGCGCCTGGGCTGCTGGACGACATCATCAAGTCGCTGGACGAGGCGCTGATTTCGCTCGACGATGCGCAGCAGGCGGTGGATGCAGCGATGCGAGCCGCCGAGTTCGACCCGAAGGCGCTCGAAGACGCCGAGGAGCGGCTGTTTGCGCTTCGGGCGGTGGCCAGGAAGCATTCGGTCGCGGTGGACGATCTGGCTGCGCTGCGCGACAGCATGGCGGCCGACCTCGCCGATCTCGATGCGGGCGAGGAACGGCTGGCCGGGCTGGAAAACGAGGCACGCGCCGCGCGCGTGGCCTATGACGAGGCGGCCGCGCACCTTTCCGAACTGCGCAGAGGCACGGCTGCGTCGCTTGCTAAATCGGTGATGAAGGAGCTTCCCGCGCTGAAGCTGGAGCGGGCCGAGTTCATCGTGGAGATTTCATCCGAGCCGGACGATCGCGCCGAGACGGGTATTGACCAGATCGAGTTCTGGGTGCGCACCAACCCCGGCACACGGCCGGGGCCGATCATGAAGGTCGCGTCTGGCGGCGAGCTGTCGCGCTTCCTGCTGGCGCTGAAAGTGGCGCTGGCGGACAGGGGCTCGGCGCCGACGCTGGTTTTCGACGAGATCGATACCGGCGTGGGCGGCGCCGTGGCGGACGCCATCGGCCAGCGGCTGGCGCGGCTTGCAAGCCGCATCCAGGTGCTGTCTGTGACGCATGCGCCGCAGGTGGCCGCGCGGGCGGACACGCACTACCTCATCTCCAAGTCGGGCGGGGCGGACAAGGTGGCGACGGGGGTTGCTGCGCTTGCTAAGAACGATCGTCAGGAAGAGATCGCGCGCATGCTGGCCGGCGCGACCATCACCGACGAGGCCAGGGCTGCCGCCGAGCGGCTGCTGCGCGAGAACGCCTCGGTCTCCTGACAGTGGGGGCTTGAGCGGCGGGGCAGGGGCGCTAGTGTGGCGCTCCAGTACAAGTCCGGATTCGCGCCATGTCCCGTTCTCGCAAGCCTGTAGAAGACCTCTCCGCGGAAGAGGCGGCTGAAGAACTGGCCCTGCTTTCGGCCGAGATCGCCGAACACGACCGGCGCTATCACGCCGAGGATGCGCCGACCATCTCGGATGCCGACTATGACGCGCTGCGGTTGCGCAACGCGGAAATCGAAGCTGCGTTTCCGGAACTCATCCGCACGGATTCTCCCTCCGCCGTCGTCGGCGCAGCACCGTCCGGCGCGTTCGGGCAGGTCGTGCATGCGCGGCCGATGCTGTCGCTCGACAACGTGTTTTCGGACGACGACGTTCGCGATTTCGTCGCGTCCGTGCGGCGGTTTCTGGCGCTCCGTGAGGGGCAGGACGTAACCTTTACCGCCGAGCCCAAGATCGACGGGCTTTCGATGTCACTGCGCTACGAGCGCGGAAAGCTGGTGACGGCGGCGACGCGGGGCGACGGCACGACGGGCGAGAACGTGACAGCCAATATCCGCACCATAGACGAGATACCGCAGGAATTGCCCGGCGATGCGCCGGAGGTGGTGGAGGTGCGCGGCGAGGTCTATATGCGCCGAGACGACTTCCTCGCGCTCAACGAGCGCATGGCGGAAGAGACCGGCCGCGTCTTCGCCAATCCGCGCAACTTCGCTGCGGGCAGCCTGCGCCAGAAAGACCCGGAAAACACCCGAAAGCGGCCCCTGAAATTCTTCGCCTATGCGTGGGGCGAGACGAGTGAGCCGCTGGCCGAAACGCAGTTCGAGGCGGTGAAGCGGCTGGGCAAGTGGGGTTTCCGCATCAACGACCATATGGGGCTGTGCAAATCGCTGGACGAGATGCTGGCCCGCTACCGCGCCATCGAGGCGGAGCGCGCGAGCCTGCCCTACGACATCGACGGCGTGGTCTACAAGGTCGACGATCTTGCCCTGCAGGAGCGGCTGGGTTTTCGCTCGCGCAGCCCGCGCTGGGCGACCGCGCACAAGTTTCCGGCCGAGAAGGCGACGACGGTTCTGCGCGCCATCGAGATACAGGTGGGGCGTACCGGCGCGCTGACGCCAGTAGCGCGGCTGGAGCCGGTGACGGTGGGCGGGGTGGTAGTGACCAACGCCACGCTGCATAACGAGGACTACATCAAGGGTATCGGGAACGACGGCCAGCCGATCCGCGAGGGCAGGGATATCCGGGTCGGCGACACGGTGCTGGTTCAGCGCGCCGGAGACGTGATCCCGCAAATCCTGGACATCGTGCCCGAAAAGCGTCCGGCCGGGGCCGAGCCTTACAAATTTCCCGAGACTTGCCCGGCCTGCGGAAGCCACGCGGTGCGCGAAGAGGGCGAGGCGGTGCGGCGCTGCACCGGCGGCCTCATCTGCCCGGCACAGGCGGTGGAGCGCATCCGCCATTTCGTCTCGCGCAACGCGATGGACATTGAGGGGCTGGGCGAGAAGCAGATCGAGTTCTTTTTCAACAACGAAAAGGCTGCGCAGCAGATCAGGTCGCCGGCCGAAATCTTTACGCTGAAGAAGCGTCAGGAAGCGTTGCCGGCCACGCTGGAAGGCTCGCTGGACAGGTTGGAAAAAGTCGAAGGGTTCGGCGAAACCTCGGTCAACAAGCTGTTTGCCGCCATCGACAGCCGCCGCGAAGTAGCCGTCTCGCGCTTCCTGTTTGCGCTGGGCATTCGCCATATCGGCGAGACGAACGCGAAACGGCTGGCGCGGCACTATCTGTCCTTTGCAAAGCTGCGCGAAGGGGCGAGCGAGGCCGTGATGCCAAAAGGCAAGGGCGATCCGGGCAACGCCGCATGGCAGGAACTCGTCGGCATCAACGGGATCGGGTCCGTGGTCGCCGAGGCGCTGGTGGAGTTCTTTGCCGAAGAGCACAACGTCAAGGCGCTGGATGCCCTGCTGGAAGAAGTGACACCCATCAATGAAGAGCCGGTTGGCGATGTTTCGTCGCCGGTTGCAGGCAAGACGGTGGTATTCACCGGCGCGCTGGAGCGCATGTCGCGCGACGAGGCCAAGGCGATGGCCGAACGGCTCGGCGCGAAGGTCGCGGGGTCCGTGTCCAAGAAAACCGATCTCGTCGTGGCGGGGCCGGGGGCCGGCTCGAAACTCAAGCAGGCGACCGAACTGGGCATCGAGGTGATCGATGAGGATGCCTGGTTCGTCCGGGTGGGCCAGTAGCGCATCCGTCCCGCTGATCCCTTGGCTCAACCGAATTGATGTGACAGGGCAGCGATGCTGACCTAAACAGGCGCATCGCGAGGCCCCATGTCCACAGCAGAACTGACCGAAACGCAACCCGACCGGCGGAGGGAATTTCTCGACGGCATGCGTTACGGCTTGCCCGTGCTGCTGGCTTCCATGCCGTTCGGCCTGCTGTTCGGTGCGCTTGCGGCGCAGAACGGCATGAGCGTCGGCGAGGCGGTGCTGATGAGCGCGACGGTGTTTGCCGGCGCGAGCCAGATGGTGGGCCTCGAACTCTTCGGCCAGACGATCGCGCCGTGGCTGATCGTGCTTTCGATCTTCGCGGTCAACTTCCGCCACGTGCTCTATTCCGCAGCGCTAGGACGACGCGTCACGCACTGGACGCCGTTCCAGCGGGCGTTCGGCTTCTTCTTCCTGACCGATCCGCAATATGCGGAGGGTGAGAAGAAGGCGCTGAATGGCGGGCTTTCGTTCGCGTGGTTCATGGGAATGGCCACGCCGATCTATATCTTCTGGGTGGTGGAAGCCGGCATCGGCGCGGCTTTCGGCAACCTCGTGCCCAACCCGCACGCGCTGGGCTTCGACTTCCTGCTGCCGATCTATTTCCTCGGTCTCGTGATGGATTTCCGCAAGCGGCCGCTGTGGCTGCCTGTCGTGGCGATCAGCGCGGCGGTGTCGATTGCGGCGTTCTATCTCGTCGGTTCGCCGTGGCATGTCTCCATCGGTGCGGCCGCAGGCATCGCGCTGGCCGCCGCGCTGACGCCTGCGAAAAGGGGTGCTAGCCTATGAGCGCGACCGTCTGGATCATCCTCGCCGGCGCGGTCGCGACCTATCTGTCGCGCATCGGCGGGCATCTCGTGCTGTCGCGGTTCGAGCGCATCCATCCGCGCGTCGAGGCCGGGCTGAACGCGGTGCCGGCAGCGGTTCTGACCACGCTGGTCGCGCCTGTGGCGACGACCGGAGGGCCGGCTGAATGGGCCGCACTGATCGTTGCCGGCATCGTCGCGCTGCGCGGCGGGCTGTCGGCGATGTTCGTGGCCGGGGCGGTCGTGCTGATCGTGCTGCGCAATACGCTATAGAGGCGCGGTGGCGGCTTCCAGCCAGCCCTGCACCTCGCCATCCACCATCGAACCGATCTCGGCCTTGACGCGCGCGTGATAAGCGTCCAGCCAGGCGCGCTCGTCGGGGCTGAGCATGTCCGTCACGATCAGCCTGCGGTCGAAGGGGGCGAGCGTCAGCGTTTCGAAGGCGTGCATCGGCATATCGCCGCCCGCGATCGCTTCGGGCTCCGTCACCACGATCAGGTTTTCCAGCCGGATGCCGTATGCGCCTTCCTTGTAGTAGCCGGGCTCGTTGGACAGGATCATGCCGGGCAGCAGGGCCTGCGTCCCCGTCTTGGCGATACGCTGAGGGCCCTCGTGCACCGAGAGGAACGAGCCGACACCGTGGCCGGTGCCGTGGGCATAGTCGAGGCCGGCCTTCCAGTGGGCGAGCCTTGCGACCGCGTCGATGTCCATGCCGCGCGTGCCCGACGGGAACCGCAGCATGGAAATGTCGATCATTCCCTTGAGCACGATGGTGTAGCGCTCGCACATCTCCCGGGTCGGCTTGCCGATGGCTACCGTGCGGGTGATGTCGGTGGTGCCGTCTTGATACTGGCCGCCCGAATCAACCAGATAGAGCTCTCCCGCTCCAAGCGGACGATTGGTCTTCGTCGTGACGCGATAGTGGATGATCGCGCCGTTGGGCCCGGCGCCGGAGATGGTGTCGAACGAGATGTCGCGCAACGGCATCTGTACCTCCTCGCCGGTGGAGGCGCGGAAGCGCTCCAGCGCCTCGACGGCGGCGATCTCATCCACCGAACCGGCCCGCTGCGCATCCAGCCAGCACAGGAACTTCGCCATCGCCGCGCCATCGCGGCGGTGCGCGGCACGGCTGCCCTGAAGCTCGGCGGCGTTCTTGGTGGCGCGGGGCAGGCGGGCGGGGTCGGCAAAGTGAAGCACGGTGCCGCCGGCCGCATCCACGATCATGCGCAGCTTTTCAGCGGCCAGCACCGGGTCCAGCGCTACGCGGGCGCCGGCGGTGGCGATGCGGGCAAGCTCGCCTTCCAGCGCATCGGGCTCCATCACGTCGGCCAGTTGGGTCAGGTAGGCGTCGGTCTCGATGGTCAGCTTGTCGCGCGACAGGAACAGTTTCGGCAAACCTTCGGCGGAAAGCAGCGCAAAGCCGAGAGCCAGCGGCGTGTGAGGCACGTCGCGGCCTCTGATGTTGAACACCCACGCCAGCGACGAGGGATCGGTCAGCACGGCATGGGTTGCGCCCTGCGCACGCAGGGCATCCGCTAGCCGGACGATCTTGTCCTTCGCCAGTTCGCCCGCAAAACCGATGGGCTGGATTTCTATCTTTTCGGACGGTGCCGCCGGCTGGTCAGCCCAGATGGCGTCGACGGGATTGTTGAACACCGCCACGAGCGCCGCGCCGGCCTTTTCCAGCGCCTGTCGTAGTGCTGCGGCCTCGGAAACGGTGTGCAGCCACGGGTCGAAGCCGATCTTCATGCCTGCACGCGCGTTGGCGGCCAGCCACTTGGCCGGCGGGTTCTCGACAAGACTGTCGATCTCGAAAGTGTTCGCATCCACCTGCGTGCGGCCCTGAAGCGTGTAGCGGCCATCGACGAACAGCAAGGCGCGATCGGCCAGCACGAGCGCTGCGCCCGCAGAACCCGTAAAGCCGGTCAGCCACTGCAGCCGCTCCGACCGGGCAGCGACATATTCGACTTGATGCTCGTCGGCACGCGGCACGAGGAAGCCGTCGAGGCCGTCTGCTGCCAGACGTTCGCGCAATCGCGCCACCCTCTCGATGCCCTGGGCGGGATCGGTACGCGCGTCGAACGACTGGAACATGATTTCCTCGCTTTCGTAACTTGCCGCATGCTGCTGTAGCCCTGCCAAAGGGCGGTTGCAACGCGCAGCCGGCTGCCCGGTCGTCTAGTGCATTGCAGCATTCCATTTCGCATATGCGAAAACGCATGGTTCCCATGCGGAAACGGCGCTGGTAGATTAGGTCAACATTGCTTACCTTTTGAGCGTGGAGGACAACTTGCTCATTGGAGACGTGAAATGGGACACAACTCTGCAAAGCGTGGTTTTTTCCGCAATGCCCTCGACGCCATGGTTGCCGCCCGCGAGAAGCAGGCCCAGCGTTATGTGGCCAACGCGCTGCTGGCGCTGGACGACGAGACGCTCAAGGCGAGCGGGTTCAGCCGCGCCGAACTGAAGCGCACCGGTGGAATTCCTCATCTGTTCTGAGTTGCGTGGGGTGACGCGATACGGAACAACAAAAAGGCGGTCCGGAGACGGGCCGCCTTTTTCGTATCAGCGCTTGAGGTGGATGGTCACCCAGCCTTCGCGGTGAAGCGTGCGGACATGGCGGAAGCGCTGGCCGGCATAGGCCGCCACTACCGCATCGCGCTGGCGATCCAGTATGCCCGAAAGCACGAGCGAGCCGCCCGGCAGCAGATGGGCTGCCATCTGCGGCGCCAGCTTCATTAATGGCCGCGCCAGTATATTTGCCACGATCAGGTCGAACGGGCCGCGCCGGGCAAAGACCGGGTTCTGGAAGCCGGCGGCCGTTGCGGTTTCGACATAGGCCGAAACGGCGTTGAGCCTGACGTTCTCCTTCGCCACGGCAGTCGCCACCGCGTCAATGTCGGTCGCCAGCACGCTGATGCGCGCCATCTTGGCCAGCGCGATCGCCAAAACGGCGCTGCCGGTGCCCAGATCCAGCGCGTTGCGCGGAGATTCGCGGCGCACCACCTGGGTCAGCACCTCGAGGCACCCTGCCGTCGTGCCGTGGTGGCCCGTGCCGAAGGCCAGCCCCGCTTCGATCTCGATGCCTATATCGCCGGTGCGGCGCCGGTCGCGATCATGCGATCCGTGGACGAGGAAGCGCCCGGCCCGGACTGGCTTCAGCCCCTCGAGCGATTTCGTCACCCAGTCGATGTCGGGCAGCACCTCTTGCTCGAGCGAAGGCGAGAGATCGTGACGGGCGGCAATGGCGAGGATGCGTCGCTCGACCTCCTGCGTCGTGCCGTCGTCCGCATAGACGGAAATCTCGTCGGTGCCCGCATCTTCATCGAGTTCCATAATGGCGATCGGCAGTCCGTCGTCCTCGAACTCGGTCTCGAGGGCGGCAAACAACCCGGTCGAGGCCGGCCGGGTCGCGATGAAGTGCAGACGGGTCTGTGACAAGAGAGGGTTCCGGTGGATCAGCCGGCGGCCAGCCTCTTCAGCTTCGCCAGCGCGTTGTCGGGATTCTCTCCATAGGCGATGGTGCCCCAGAAATCACCTGCGCGATCGAGCAGAAGGATCGAGGCGGTGTGGTCCATCGTGTAGTCGCCCGTCTCCAGATCGACCTTCTTCCAGTAGATGCCGAAGGATTTGGCCATGGCGAACACCTTGTCGGGCTCGCCGGAGATGCCGGTGATGCGTTCCGACACGTTGCCGACATAGGTGTCGACCATTTCCGGCGTGTCGCGCTCCGGGTCGATGGTGACGAAATACGCCTTGATCTTCTCTCCCTCGGGGCCGAGTTGGGCGAGCCAGCCGTCCAGCTCGAAGAGGGTGGTGGGGCACACTTCCGGGCAATGGGTGAAGCCGAAGAAGACGGCGGTTGGCGAGCCGCGGAAGGCCGTCTCGGTGATTTCCGAGCCGTCGCCCTGGACCAATGTGAAGGGCTCGCCGAACGCGCGTGCGCTGTTTTGCGTGCGATACCAGTCGAAGGTGAGCCAGCCGACGCCGGCGACCATGGCAAGCAGAATTCCGACGAGGATGGAGCGCATCATGATGGAGATCCAGCGTGGGTGAGCGTCAGGCGGCCAGGTTTGTCAGAAGCACCACGACAGGCCGGATTCGATGAGCGTGGTGAAGATGCCGGGCGCGTGCTCCATCCAGCCTGCAAAGGCGAGGCCTGTCGTCGCCGAAAGCGCGAGCGCCACGAGGGCGAATGCGGCAAGCTGGGCGATGGAGTGGCGCGCAGTGAACATGTCCGCTTGTACCGCCTCGCGCCAGCGCGCGAAAGATGGCATCTTGACGCTGGAGAGAGCATCAACGCGAATGTGAACGTCCGGGGGAACGATGAGCGCGACAAGACCGCAGGGCTATTCGGCAACGCAGATCATGCTGCACTGGAGCGTAGCCACGCTGGTGGTGTTCCAGTTCTTCATCAATGACGGGATCGAGGATGCCTTTCGCGGTTTCATGCGTGGCGAGGGCGTCGAGGCTGATGAGATGGCGGCGGCCAACGTGCACATCATCATCGGGATGACCATTCTGGTGCTGGCGCTCTGGCGCATCGCGCTGCGCTTTTCGCGCGGCGTCCCGCCGGCGCCGGGTAACGAACCGCCGATCCTGCGCAAGGTTGCCGAGGGGACGCATATCGCGCTCTATGCGCTGATCGTGCTGACGCCGCTTTCGGGCGCGGCGGCCTGGTTTCTGGCCAGCGAGGCGGCGTCGGCCGCACATGGCGTCTTTCGCGCGCTGCTGTTCATTCTGGCGGTGCTGCACATAATCGGCGCGCTGGTGCAGGTGTTCGTCTTCAAATCCGATGCGCTGACGCGGATGCTGATGACGAAGGATTGAGCGGCGGCGAACGGCAAGGTATGGGCTGCGCATGGCCGATTTCCTGCCCACCGACAGCGACCCGCGCATCCACACGACCGCCGATCTCAAGTCGTGCAGGCTCGGCCGCCACGTTTCCATCGGTGAGCGGGTCATCCTGCGCGAGGTGACGGTCGACGACTATTCCTATTTCGAGCGCCATGGCGAGGCGATCTACACCTCCATCGGCAAGTTCTGCTCCATAGCAGCCAATGTGCGCATCAATGCGCTGGAGCATCCGATGGAGCGCGTGACGACGCACAAGGTGACGTACCGGCCGAACGAATATTTCAAGTTTCTCGGCGTCGACCAGACGTTCCGCGAGAGGCGGCGGGCGAAGCAGGTGCGTATCGGCAACGATGTCTGGATCGGGCACGGTGCCGTAATCATGCCCGGCGTTAACGTGGGCGACGGCGCGGTGGTGGGCGCGAACGCGGTGGTGACCAAAGACGTCGCACCCTACGAGATCGTGGCGGGGATGCCCGCCAGACGCCTCAGGATGCGGTTTGCGGAAGAAGTCGCCGCCCGGTTGCAGGCTCTGGCATGGTGGGACTGGCCCGCTGAAAAGCTCGCTCAAGCGATACCGGACATGCAGACGCTGGCGATCGGTGATTTTCTCGCCAAATGGGAGTAATCATCCAGCCGCTGATCTCATTACAATTTTATCCTTGTTTTATGAATTAAGGAAAAAGCTTATCCTTAACGTACCGTTTTCGGTTCTGCTTAACGAAATACTGCGATTGCAGGTTGCAATTCTCTCGCATAGGTGGCTTTCTGGTTCGCGGAGATAGACCGAAAGGAAGCGGAGGGACTTCATGACAAGGGAGAAGTCTCATGAAGAAACTCGCCGCTCTCGCAGCAATCGCTACCGCGTTCTCGTTTTCCGTCGTGTCGGCGGAAGCCAATGGCTGGCGGTCCAATACGACAAGCAACCATAACGGCAACAACTATTCGAGCGGGCTGGTCAACGTCTCGCCGACGGTTCGTACCGGCAATCTGAATGTCCTCAGCGGCATCGGCATCCTCAACAACTCGCCGATCCTGTCGGGCAACAATCTGGGCCTGGGCATCCTCGGCTCCGGCACCGGCCTTCTCAACAACGTGATTGCCGTGCCCGAAAGCAACAGCCGTCGCGGCCATCGCCGCTGATATTGCGGGGGCAGGCGGGTCGCGCCTCCTGCCCCTTCGCTACAGGCTCCTGGTTACGGCGATCTGCGCATCAATGGTGCGCTTTTCGATGTCGAAGACGGAGATGAGCCGCCGTCGGGCGTCGATGCGGAGAATGACGGCGGTGCTCTCGTTCGCCTGCCAGCCGGTCTGCGCATAGAGACCGTACACCGTGTCCCGGTTTCCTATGGCGACGTTGTCACGACGCTCGTCGAACGCGCCCAGAGCGAGGGTGACGGTGGGGCTAGCCCGGTAGCCGAGCTCCGCCTCGGCGCGGCGCACCCATACGGCCAGCGGGTCGTCGGTAGACGTCGTGTCGTAGGCAGCCCGGAACGATCCGCGCAGCGAGAATTTTTCACCCAGAGGCATTGCGGCCGCCAGCTCGACGGTCGGTCGAATTTCGGTGAACGTGCCGTTGAGCAGGTGAAGCACCTGCAGGCCGACCGCACCGCTGATCGTCGCTTCACTGGAGAAACTGGCGGCGGCCTGAAGCTTTGCCGAGTATTCCGACAGCAGGAGTTCCGGCAGCGGCTGGACCGCATGGGAGCGGCGCAAGCCTGCGACCACCGAACCCCCGTAGCTGTAGGGTGCGGTCGTCCGGATCAGGGTTGTTCCAACGCGCAGAAGGTCACGGTCGGGTTCGAGCTTTGTTGGTTCGATCGCGCCGAGCTGGAAATGGGTGCGACCCGCAAATTCGCGCGATGCCGCGCCTTCCAGCACCAGTGTCGTATCAGCCCCGACCAGAAAGCCGGCCTGCAATGCGCCGCCAAGTATTGTCTTGCGCGTGCGGGTGCCGAGGATGAAATCTTCTATCGGAAAGTCGTCGCCGTCGGAGATGGTGCGCAGGGAAAGCGTTCCCCGCAGCTCGGTCGTCGCTGAGGGCCTCATGGTCGTCTCGGCCGCAATGCCGAATGCCCTGTCGTCCTCGATGTCGTAGGTGTCGTACCGGCGCAGCTCGAAGTCTGCGGTCAGCTTCGTCGTGCTCAGCTCGTGCCCGACGGCGCTTTCCAGCGAGCCGCGCAGAGCGGTGTACCAGTCCTCGAAGGGGAGGTCGCTGTCCAGGGCATTCGTGGTGTAGTGGCGCGCGAGCGTCACCGTGGCCTTGTGGGAGCCTTCGGCTTCGCCCGCGCGCGCGTCCGTCGCAAGGAGCCCCAGAACGACGGTCGCAATGGTGATACGAACGGGATGCAGCGCGACCTCCTGAGCGGCAAAGGCGCCCCTTCCGTCGCGGGGGTGGGTGAAACGGAAGGGGCCCGGAGGTAAACCGCTCGGAAGCGGAAGGTACAGGCACCATTGCCTGCACGAACAAGCTACAGCGATACACGCAAAGGTTGCTTTACGTGCATGAGCAATTTTGAGGTGTGTCCGGTTGTATGTCTCGAACGTTGCCTAAGCGGTAGTGACGAACCCGTCGAGCACGCGCTTCTGGCCGGCCTTGTCGAAGTCGATCGTCAGCTTGTTGCCCTCGACGGCGGCGATGTTGCCGTTGCCGAATTTCTGGTGGAACACGCGGTCGCCGACCTTGAAGGGGGAAGGGCTGTCGGAGACCGACTTGGCGACAAGCTCGCCCTCGATGGTGCGGCCCTTGACCGAGCCACGACCTGCTCCGTAGCCGGAATCGACCTCGCCATAGCCGATGCGCTCGACCGAGTGGCCGGAGCGCGAGCCCCAGTTGCGGTCTGTCGCTTCGGTGCGGTTCTGCTGCGCGCGCTGCCAGCCGGGCGTAGCGTAGGTGTTGGAGAACGACCCCGCACCACTGCCGACATTGTCGAAGCGCGACGCACCGTACGGGTTCTGGCGCCCGGCCTGCCGCTCGCCGAACCCGCCCATGCCGTAGCCGCCATAGGATGAGCCGGCCTCTGCCACCTCGACATGCGCCTCTGGCAACTCGTCGAGAAAGCGGGACGGAATGGTCGACTGCCACAGGCCGTGGATGCGGCGGTTGGACGTGAACCACAGGTGCAGGTTCTTCTTGGCGCGTGTGAGCCCGACATAGGCAAGCCGGCGCTCTTCCTCCAGGCCGGAGCGGCCGCCTTCGTCCAGCGCGCGCTGGTGCGGGAACAGGCCTTCCTCCCAGCCGGGCAGGAAGACGGTGTCGAACTCCAGCCCCTTGGCCGAATGAAGCGTCATGATGGAAACGGCGTCGAGATTCTCGTTCTGCTCGGCATCCATCACCAGCGCGACGTGTTCGAGGAAACCTCGCAGGGACTCGTACTCCTCCATGGAGCGGATAAGCTCCTTGAGGTTTTCGAGCCGCGTCGGGGCGTCCGCCGACTTGTCGTTCTTCCACATCTCGGTGTAGCCGGATTCTTCCAGAATGATCTCGGCCAGTTCGGTATGCGGCGTCGTGTCGATGAGGCCCTGCCAGCGTGCGAAATTGGCCGCGACTTCGCGCAAAGCGGCGCGCGGCTTGGGTTTCATCTCGTCGCTCTCGGCAAGCTTGCCGGCAGCCTCCAGCATCGGCACGCGCATCGCGCGGGCGGTGTCGTGCACCTGCCGGATCGCTGCTTCGCCCAGACCACGCTTGGGCACGTTGACGATGCGCTCGAAGGCGAGGTCGTCCGCGCCTTGCGCGACGACGCGGAAATAGGCCATCGCGTCGCGGATTTCCTGCCGCTCGTAGAAGCGGGGACCGCCGATGACGCGGTAGTTCAGCCCCAGCGTGACGAACCGGTCCTCGAACTCGCGCATCTGGAACGAGGCGCGCACGAGGATCGCCATGTCGTTGAGGTTGTGCCTGCGACTCTGGAGCGCCTCGATTTCCTCGCCGACGGCGCGGGCTTCCTCTTCCGAATCCCACGCCGCGTGGACCATCACCTTGGCGTCGTCGGGGTCGGCCTTTTCGGTGAACAGCGTCTTGCCCAATCGCCCCTCATTGTGAGCGATGAGATGCGAGGCGGCGCCGAGTATATGCGCTGTGGAGCGGTAGTTGCGCTCGAGCCGGATGACGGTCGCGCCGGGGAAATCCTTGTCGAAGCGGAGGATGTTGTCGACCTCCGCGCCGCGCCAGCCATAGATCGACTGGTCGTCGTCGCCCACGCAGCAGATGTTGACCTGGTTTTCACTCACGGGCCGCACAGCCGCCTGCGGCGACTGGCCCTCCGCGACGGCGGTCTGACCGGCCGGAACGTGACCTCTGGCTTCCGGCCTTTGCGCCAGAAGCCGCAACCACATGTACTGGGCGGTATTGGTGTCCTGGTACTCGTCGACGAGAATGTATTTGAACTTGCGGTGGTATTCCTTCAGCACGTCGGGATGGGCGCGGAAGATGCGGATCGGGTGGCACAGCAGGTCGCCGAAATCACACGCGTTCAGCGTGGTCAGCCGGTCCTGATAGGCCTTGTAGAGCTCGCGGCCCTTGCCGTTGGCGAAAGCGCGCGCATCGCCTTCGGGGATTTCAGAGGGGCCGAGGCCCTTGTTCTTCCAGCCATCGATGATCTGCGCGAACTGGCGGGCGGGCCAGCGCTTGTCGTCCAGCCCTTCGGCCTGGATCAACTGCTTGATGAGGCGGATCACATCGTCCGTATCGAGGATGGTGAAGTCCGAGCGCAGGCCGGCCAGTTCGGCATGGCGGCGCAGCAGCTTGACGCCGATGGAGTGGAACGTGCCGAGCCACGGCATGCCCTCCACCGCCTCGCCGACAAGCACGCCGATGCGGTGCTTCATCTCGCGCGCGGCCTTGTTGGTGAAGGTCACCGCGAGGATTTGCGAGGGGTAGGCACGGCCAGTCGCCAGAATGTGGGCGATGCGGGTGGTGAGCACGCGGGTCTTGCCCGTGCCGGCGCCGGCGAGCACCAGCACCGGGCCTTCGGTCGTCTCGACGGCCAGCCGCTGCTCGGGGTTCAGGCCCGCCAGATAGTCGGGCGCGCGGTTGCCTCCACGTGCCGCCATGGCGCGCGCGGCGATGCCGCCGCCGGCCGGTCGAGGGGCGGGCTGGCTGTTTGGGCGCGGTGCATCGTCCTCGTCGAAGAACGGGATGTCGTCTGGGAATCCGGACATTTCGAGGGAATGTAGTGATTCGGGACGGAAAGACCAGCGTTCCCGTAACGTTCATCCAAGATCAACTGACGTGACTGCGCTTCGGCGCTGTTCTCCAACCGCGCTGAATGCCGTGTACGTCAGGAATGCCGGCCCGTCGCGTGTCCCTCGGCGCGCTTGGTGCGCGCGACGCTGAGAATGCGCCGCGCGTACAGTACGTCGATGGGGATCGGCCGATGCTCGCGTTCCAGCTTGTAGAGCTCGTCGTCCAGCGATTTGTGCGCCCGCCACAGGTCATAGTCGCTGTAGGCGGTATCGAGCGCGAGCGTGCTCGACAGGTTGGCGACGTCGCTGGTTTCGCCGTTCGTCATTGCATGCCTCCGAGCCGGGTCTTCGAGGGACTCGTTTCGGTGAGTCGTTTCATCGGCGATTGTCGGGAGAGGGGGACGCCGATCAAGGCGAACGGGGCATCAAGCTGTGCAAAACCGGACGAACGAGGCCGAAAAGCCCTGTTTTCAGCCCGGCTTGCGGCGGATGCCGATGGAGCGGCCGGCCCGTTCCGGCACGGGCAGGGCTGCATGGGCGGCGCGCATCGCCTGAAGGTTGGCGAGCACATCGGGCGGGAAGGGGCAGACTTTCGGGCCCGCCATGTCGACATGCAGCGTCAGCACCTCGGAGGTCGCGGCAAGCCAGCCTTCGGCATGGTGCAGTTCCTGGAAAACGTGGAAGCGCTTCTCGTCGTGATCGAGCAACTGGAAGGTGCATGTCACCTTGTCGCCCAGATGCAGTTCGCGCACGTAGCAGACGTGGACCTCTGCGGTGTAGGTGGTCAGCCGGCGCTCTTCGGCATATTTCGGCCCCATGCCCAGAAGCTCGAACGCCTCGTCGGCGCAGCGGTCGAACAGGACGTTGTAGTAGGCCATGTTGAGGTGGCCGTTATAGTCGATCCAATCCTTCTCGATCTCGAGGACGCGCGAGACGAAGGGGGCGGGGCTGGACATTGCGGTTTCCTGTTTTTGAACGGGCGGTCGCGGCGGATCGCTGGACAAACCGTGCGCCATTTGCTGTCTGCCGACAGAGAAAACCAAAGGGTCTGCGTGCACAAGACGTGCGGCGGCCGATCCACGGAGGAATGTCATGGCTCTGGCCGATCTGCAGCCGGTGGAAAGGAACGATGCGGGCATCGCGCTGGTGCTCGGCATTCTCAAGCAGCGTTTCGGCGACCGTTTCCAGACCGGCCATGCCATTCGCGGCCAGCATGCGCATACCACGACCTACATTCCCTCGCAGCTGCCGGACGGCGTGGCGTTCGCCCATTCCACCGAGGAAGTGCAGGAGATCGTGCGCGCCTGCGCCGAGCATCGGGTGCCTGTGATCCCGTTCGGGACAGGTACGTCGCTCGAGGGCCATGTGAATGCACCGGGCGGCGGCATCTCGATCGACCTCACCCAAATGAACCGTGTGCTCGCCGTCCACGCGGAAGACCTCGATTGCACCATCGAGCCGGGGGTGACGCGCGAGGATCTGAACACGCATCTGCGCGACACGGGCCTGTTCTTCCCGATCGACCCCGGCGCGAACGCCAGCCTCGGGGGCATGGCCGCAACGCGCGCGTCGGGCACCAATGCCGTGCGCTACGGCACCATGCGCGAGAACGTCCTGTCGCTGACCGCCGTGATGGCCGACGGCCGCGCCGTCACCACGGCCAAACGCGCCAGAAAGTCCTCCGCCGGTTACGACCTGACGCGACTGCTCGTCGGCTCGGAGGGCACGCTGGGCGTGATCACGGGGCTGACGCTGAAGCTCTACGGCATCCCGCAGGCGATATCGGGCGGGGTCTGCCCGTTCCCCAGCGTGGATGCGGCGTGCAACGCCGTCATCATGACCATCCAGATGGGCCTGCCGGTCGCGCGCATAGAACTCATCAACGGGCTCGGCATGCGCTCGCTCAACAACTATTCGCAGCTTGGCTATCCCGAGACGCCGTGCCTGTTCGTCGAGTTTCACGGCAGCGAGGCGGGCGTGAAGGAACAGGCCGAGACGTTCGGCGAGATCGTCGCCGAGTTCGGCGGCGGGCCTTTCCGGTGGACCAACGTCGCCGAGGAGCGCGCAAAGCTGTGGAAGGCGCGGCACGACGCCTACTGGGCCGGGCTCTCGCTGCGGCCGGGCTGCAAGGCGCTGTCGACGGATGTGTGTGTGCCGATCTCGCGGCTCGCCGAATGCATCAACGAGACGGAAGAAGACATCGCCCGCTCGGGCCTGATCGCGCCGATCGTCGGGCATGTGGGCGACGGCAACTTCCATGTGCTGGTACTGATGGACCCCGACGACCCGAAAGAGATCGAGGCGACGGAGGCTTTCGTGGGGCGCCTCAACATGCGCGCAATCTCCATGGAAGGAACCTGCACGGGCGAGCACGGCGTCGGGCAGGGCAAGATCGCCTTCCTGCCGCACGAGCTTGGCGTGGGGGTGGACATCATGCGTTCAATCAAGCAGGCGCTGGACCCTCACAACATCATGAACCCCGGCAAGGTTCTCCCTGCGGCTGTGACATAGGGCCGATTGCCACTTTATCGTCACCGTATTGCCGCTAAAGTGCGGGGGAGCTTGGGGATTCAGGCGGGAGAAAGAGACTGGCCCGGCTATTCGTCGTCATTGGAGGGTTCATCGTACTGGCGCTGACCGTGGCGCTGGTCGCACCCTACTTCATCGACTGGACTTCATATCGCGCCGACTTCGAGCGCGAGGCCAGCCGTATTCTCGGTCGTGACGTCAAGGTGCAGGGTAGTGCGAATGCCCGCCTGCTGCCGTTTCCATCGGTCACGTTCACGGACGTGGTGGTCGCCGGAGTGAATCCCGGCGAAACCGCGATGACCGTCGAGACCTTCTCGATGGATGCGGAGTTGGCTCCCTTCATGCAAGGTGATCTGCATATCTTCGACATGCGTCTGGTGCGCCCGGACATCCGCATCGGCGTCGGCGACGACGGGGCAGTCGACTGGTCGATGCGGCCTTCGGCACCCATCGGCGCCAGCCACATCTCGCTCGAGAAGCTGACCATCACCGAAGGCCGGGTTTCGATAGAGCATGCAGAGAGCGGCCGTACGCACCAACTCACCGAAATCAATGCGGACATATCGGCGCGCGCCCTGACCGGCCCGTGGCGGATGGACGGATCGCTGCGGCTGGACGGGATGCGCACGGCGTTGCAGGTCTCGACGGGCGCGGTGGACGAGAGCGGCCGTATGCGGCTTCGCGTGCGGGCCGAGCCCGAGCGATTCCCGTTCGTGCTGGAAACCGACGGCGCGGCGCGGATCGAGGAAGGCGGCGCACGCTATGCCGGCCAGTTCCGGGTCAACGCATCCACTGCCGCGCAGCTTCAGCAGGCACAGCAGCAGGGCGCGCAGCAGCCACCCGCCTACAGGGTGAGCGGTGGGTTCGATTTCGACCACAGGATGCTCGACATCACCGAGTTCCGGTTCGAGACCGGCACGCTGGAGGACCCCTACACGGCCGACGGAAGTGCGCAGTTCGTGCTCGGCGCGGAGCCCCGCTTCGACATAAGGGCGGATGGCGCGCAGATACGTTTCGAGGATGCTGCCGGCGGCGAGGCCGGCGCGGGTGCCGCGCTCGACCAGCGCTTGGCGGCGGTGCGCGAGTTCCTGCTCGACATGCCGCGCCCGGCCATTCCCGGCCGCGTCGCCGTCAACCTGCCGGCGATCGTGGCGGGCGACACGACGGTGCGCGACATTCATCTGGCGGCCGAGCCGTCCGAGGCCGGCTGGACGGTTGCCTCGCTCGGCGCCACGCTGCCCGGCCGAACGACGCTTGAAGCAAGTGGCGAACTGGCCGTCGCCGACGAACTCGGCTTTACAGGGTCGCTGCTGCTGGCGGTGGGGCAGCCCTCGGGCTTCGCGACGTGGCTGGCGCGCGACGTAGACAACGCCATACGCCGGCTCCCTGCTGCCGGCTTTAGCGCGCAGGTGGAATTGAGTAGCCAGCGGCAGGCATTCCGCGACCTCGAACTGGTGCTGGGCTCGGCTCGCTTTCGCGGCGAGATCGACAGCCGGACGCCGGCGGGTGAAGAACCTTCCATGACGCTGAAGCTCGACGGCGACAGGCTGGATGTCGAAGGCATGACGGCGTTCGCCTCGCTGTTCGTTAGTGACAGCGGCGAGACGCGGTTGCAGGATCGCGACATTGCCTTCGAAATCACGGCCGGCCCGGTGACGGCGGAGGGGCTTGCGGCGGAGACGCTGGACACCGCGCTTCGGCTCAAGGATGGTCAGCTCGAGATCGACAGGCTTTCGATCGGCGGGCTTGCGGGCGCAAACATCAGCGCGACGGGCTCGATCAAGGACTTCGACAGCCGGCCGACGGGCAATCTCGACGCAACGGTGATCGCGACGGACCTTGAACCGCTGGCCGCGACACTTGCAGAGCGTTTCCCCGAAAACCGGCTCGCGCAGGAGATGGCCCGTCGTGCCGCGCTTTATCCGGGCCTGCTGGAGGAGGCCTCGATACGGGTCGTCACCAGCGCGGCCGCCAATGGCGACGGGACGAGCGGCCTTGCGCTGAGCGCGACCGGCGAGGCAGGCGGCACGAGCTTCACGCTGACCGGCAGCGCTGAAGACGGAAGCAGCGCGCTTGCCACGACGCCCGTTACGCTGGAGCTGTCTGCGCGCAACGAAGAGGCCGAGGCGCTCTACGCTCTTATGGGCCTTCCGGTGCTGCCGCTGGGAATGCTTGGGGCTGGCGAACTGGAGCTTGCGTTCGAAGGCGTGCCGCAGGACGGCGGCGCCGCGCGCTTGTCGTTTTCCGGCGACGGTCTCGATCTTGGCTTCGAGGGCGAGGCATCGCTGCGCCAGACG
This sequence comes from Neoaquamicrobium microcysteis, assembly GCF_008180155.1. Classification (GTDB taxonomy): domain Bacteria; phylum Pseudomonadota; class Alphaproteobacteria; order Rhizobiales; family Rhizobiaceae; genus Aerobium; species Aerobium microcysteis. Next base: position 170,345 of record NZ_VSZS01000062.1, read on the forward strand.
GGTATCGCCGCCAGCGGCGACGGACGCCTCGAGGCCGACGATCTTGAGCCCTGGCTGGTCGCCAGCGGCATCGTGCTGCCGGGCGGTGCGCTGGGCCTCCCGGTGACGGGATCGGCACAGATCGACATCGACGACGGCCTGCTGGTCCTGTCCGGCCTGAGCGGCGAGGTGGCGGGTGCCGCCGTGCGCGGCGACATCAACGCCCAGATGCGCGAGGGACTGCCGCATCTGACGGGCGCGCTGGCGCTGGAAAGCTTCGATCTCGCCTCGGTGGCCGAAATGGCGACGGGAGCCGCTGCATTGCAGGGTGGCGGCGACGACTGGCCGACCGCGCCTTTCGCGCAAGGGGTCGCCACGCCGCTGACGGCCGATCTCGACCTCGCCGTCGACCGCCTCTATGCCGGCTTCCTTGCCGAAGCGCGCGACGCCCGGCTTACCTTGCGCATCGGGCGCGACGGCATTGCGGTCTCGGACGTAAGCGCGCAGGTCTATGGCGGCCGGATTTCCGGGCTGCTCGATTTCAAGAATGACAGCGGCACCGGCCTGCTTTCCAGCCAGTTGCGGCTGGACGATGCCGACCTCACCGAACTGCTCGGCGATGTCGGCCTTGGCGGGGAAACGACGCTGACTGCAGCCCTGACGGCAAGCGGCAAGTCGATCGACGGCATCGTGTCGGCGCTTGCCGGCTCGGGCACGGTGAGCGTGCGCGACCTTTCCATCGAAGGGGTTGCGCCGGATGCATTTTCCGCGCTGCTGGCCGAAGCCGACAAGATCGGCCCCGCGATCGATGCGGCGGCCACGGCAGTGTTCGCGACGGACATCGTGCGCGAGGGCACCTTCCGCGCCGACAGGGCCGACATCGCCTTCACGGTGGCCAACGGCGGTGTGCGCGCGCCGCCGCTGCGGCTGGAAACGGACGGCGCGACGCTGTCGGGCGAGGTGAGGGCCGACCTCGGGCAATCGACGGTCGGCGCGGAGGCGACGCTGACCTTCGCTGCCGGGCAGGAAGCGCTCGTCGGCTCCGAGCCGTCGGTGCGTTTGGTGGCGGCAGGGCCGCTCGACGATATCGGCGTGCTGGTGGACACGGAGCCGCTGGCGCAATTCCTGACCCAGCGCGCGCTGGAACTCGAACAGCAGCGTGTCGAGGCGATGCAGGCGTCGCTTCTGGAAAAGCAGCGGCATCGGCGCGAGGTGCGGTACTATGCAGCGCTTTCGCAGGAGCGCGCCAACGCTGCCGAGGAAGCCCGCCGTGCCGCCGAGGAAACCGAGCGGCTGGAGCGCCAGCAACGCCTGATCGAGGAAGGGGAGGCTGCGCGCAGGCGCGCCGAGGAAGCAGCCAGGATAGAGGCTGAACGCGCACGCGCGGCCGAGGAAGCGGATGCCGCGCAGCGCCGCGCCGAAGAAGAAGAAGCACGACAGCGCCGCGAGCAGGAGGCCGAACGCCGGCGCATCGAGGAACAGACGCTGCGCGAACAGGACGAGCGCCAGCGCGCCGAAGATGAGCGGCTGCGCGAGGAGGTCGAGGCGCTGATACGGGCCCGCGGGACGAATCCTTCGACGCCTGTCGCGACCGACCCCAACGCAGTGCAGCGCCAGCCGCTGGCCCCGCCCGGCACCGTCGATGTCACCCCGCAGCTTGCCCCCCGCGCACCGGAACCGAGGCCGCAGCCCGCGCCCTTCACCTTCTCTGAAGAAAGCTTTTCGGTGGAAGGTCTGATGCGCGCGCTCGGCGAGAACCGCTAATTCTGAACAGATCAACCGCCGTTGCGCACGGCCTCCAGCACGTAGAGGCGGAGAGCGGATGACAGGTTGGTCGTGCGCGGCCGGGCCTCGTCGATCTCGCCCACCAGTCGCGCCAAAGGCACGTCGCGGGCGGCCGCGATCTTCGCCAGCTCGTCGAAGAACTCCTGCTCGAGCGAGAAGCTGGTGCGGTGGCCACGGATTGAAACCGAGCGTTTGACGACGGCGCTCACCTGTCTTCGCCGGGCTCGGGCCTTTCGCGGCGGTGGGCCTCGTGGGCGGCTTCTGCGCGCTGGTTTTCGCTTTTGGTGACGCTGCGCTCGGCCTTCGAGCGGCCGTGCAGGAGCCGGTTTTCGCCGGCCGCCTTCTCGTCCTGGGCGCGTGCCTTGCGCTTGCGGGCCATCCGGAGATTGACGATCTCGCCCATGGGCGCGGCTATTTCTTGCGGAAAGCGTCCAGCGACACGACGTCGGCGGACTTGCCGGGCTCTTTTTCTTCCTCCGCCTCGTCGGGCGAGGCGGCTGCAGCCTGCTTGCGCTGCTTGTCCGCCTTCTTTGAGGTGGTCGCAGGGGCGGGAAGTTCGACGGGCGCGTCCTGCTGTTCCGGCACGAGGTCCTCGCCGCTCGGCTGTTCGACGAAGAATTCGAGCTCGAAGTTGACCGACGGATCGTAGAAGCCGCGCACGGCGGCGTAGGGAATCTCGAGCTTCTCCGGCACGTCGGAGAACGACAGGCCGACCTCGAAGCCCGTGTCCGTCACCTTCAGATCCCAATACTGGAACTGTAGCACGATGGTCATCTGCTCCGGATAACGCTCGCGCAGGCGGCTGGAAACGCGCACGCCGGGCGCGCCGGTCATGAAGGTGATGAAGAAATGGTGGTTTCCGGGCAGGCCGGTCCGCGCGACCTCGCCCAGCACCTTGCGCATGACGCCGCGCAGGGCCTCCTGGGTGAGAATGTCGTAGCGGATAAGATCGTCAGCCATAGGGGCCCAATTTTCCTTGAATCAACGGCAATGGTGTAATGAAGCTTGGGGCGCGCGTAAACTGGATATAGCGTGACGCGATGCCGGGACGAGACGGCGGCAGCAAAAAGCGCAACCAAAACGAGCGCTCACCAATTCGATTCAATGTCTGGGAGAGGAAGTGGAGGTTTCTGTTGCCAGGTACCTCCGAACCCCGCCTGAAGGTGCTAACCCACAGGGCTTAATTCGAGACTATCGCGCCGCATTAAGCAGCGAGACGTGCCTCAGCATAGTTGTCGTTGGCAACTATAAGAATAGCCCGATAACGGTGGTACAATGCCGGGAAAAAGTCCGCTCTTTACACCCTCGTCGATCCTGTTTCGCCCCCATCAGCAGCCGCAGCGCGATGCTGCGGTTCCTGGTGGAGGCGCCGGGTACCGCCCCCGGGTCCGAATGGCTTATTGCAACGGCCGTTTATTTCCATAGTCAGGCAAGCTGACCGCCCGAATATAGGAAGTCGGCGCGCGAAAGGGAAGGCCCGTTCGACGCGTCGCCTCGCTGCGTCGGCAGCCACGGCCGGGCTTGACTCGGCCTTTGCGAGAACCGAAGTTTACCTTGCGGATGACGCAAGGTCCGCTTCATTTCTTTGAAGCCTTTACTGACGAGGGGAGACTACGGATGACCGATTATCTCGCGGACGTGAAGAAATACGATGCCGGCGCAAGCGAAGACGCAGTCAACAAGATCGTGAAACATCTGGGCATCGCGCTGCGCAACCGCGATTCCTCGCTGGTATCGTGCAGCGATCCGAAGGAACTGGACCGGGTGCGGACGAACTGGATCGAAAAGAAGCTGGGCGTGTCCGACGAGGCCAAGGCCAATTCCGTCATAGAAAAGGTCTGTCAGGAACTCTCCGCCGACCGCACCAAGAGCCGGGTGACGTTCTACTACCTGACGGCGAAACATCTGGGCAAGCTCGGCTCGCTGTAGCCCCGTCTCCCAAAGCCTCTTCTATCCACAGCGATATCGGCTGCCGTGCCGCGGCGGCCGAGGAAACGCGTGCCGCGCCGTGGCGCGTCGGCTATGATGCGTCGATACACGAATCGTAGCGGCGGCATCCATGCGGCAATATCTCGACCTTCTCGAACACGTGCTGGAAAACGGCGTCGATCGCGGCGACCGCACCGGCACGGGCACGCGCGGTGTGTTCGGCTGGCAGATGCGGTTCGACCTTGCCGAGGGTTTCCCCGTCCTGACGACCAAGAAGCTGCATCTCAAGTCGATCATCCATGAGCTGCTTTGGTTTTTGGCCGGCGACACCAACGTCAAATATCTCAACGACAACGGCGTCACCATCTGGGACGAGTGGGCAGACGGCAATGGCGACCTCGGGCCTGTCTACGGGTCGCAGTGGCGCTCGTGGCCGAAGCCGGACGGCGGGTCCATCGACCAGATCGCCAACGTCGTCAGGGAGATACGCGAGAATCCCAATTCGCGCCGGCTGATCGTCTCGGCGTGGAACCCTGCCGAAGTGGATGCCATGGCGCTGCCGCCATGCCACTGCCTGTTCCAGTTCCATGTCGCCAACGGGCGGCTTTCCTGCCAGCTCTACCAGCGCTCGGCCGACATCTTTCTGGGCGTGCCATTCAACATTGCGTCCTATGCGCTGCTGACGATGATGGTCGCGCAGGTGACGGGGCTGAAGCCGGGCGAATTCATCCACACGCTGGGTGATGCGCATCTCTATTCCAACCATTTCGAGCAGGCGCGGGAGCAACTGAAGCGCAAACCCCACGCTCTGCCGACGATGTGGATCAATCCCGACGTCAGGGATCTGTTCGCGTTTCGCTTCGAGGATTTCCGGCTGGAAGGCTATGTGGCCGAGCCGACCATCCGCGCACCGATCGCGGTGTGATCGCGATGCGCGTGACGCTGGTGGTGGCGATCGCCGAAAACGGCGTCATCGGACGGGACGGCGGGCTGCCATGGCGGCTTTCGACCGACATGAAGCGCTTCAAGGCGACGACGATGGGCAAGCCCGTCGTCATGGGCCGCAAGACTTGGGAAAGCTTTCCCAAGCAGCCGCTGCCCGGCCGCCACAACATCGTGATAACGCGTGATCGCGGCTACGTTGCTGACGGGGCGGATGTCGTTTCCTCGCTGGACGAAGCGCTGGCTCTAGCCCGAGAGGACCATGCGGAGGAGGCATGCATTATCGGCGGCGGGCAGATCTATGCACAGGCGCTGCCGACGGCCGACCGTCTCGACGTAACCCATGTTCTGGCAACGATAGATGGCGACACGCGATTTCCACCCATAGATGCCGAAACATGGTATGCTGCAAGCAGCGAGGCGTATCCGGCGGGTGAAAAAGACAGCCATGCCACACGCCATGTGATCTACGAACGGCGGCAGTCCGAATAAGGCGCTGGCGCGGCCATCTGCCGCGAAAACGCCGCACCCGGCATCCATTGCGTTGAAAGCGTGGGCTTGCGTGCCTATAACCCCGTTAAACGGCAACACGTGGCGGAGGTTCCGCCGCCAAGGACATAGTCTAGACAAGAGGAAGTTCATGCCCTGGAGCAATCAGAGTGGCGGAGGCGGCCCGTGGGGGGGCGGAAGCAATGGAGGAGGCGGTGGCGGTCCGTGGGGCCAGGGGCCACGTGGGCCTAGCGGTCCGGGCGGCAACCCGCCCGATCTCGAAGACATCATCCGTCGCGGACAGGATCGCCTGAAGCAGGCGCTGCCCGGCGGCGGGCAGGCCAGCCCTGCCATGTTCGGCCTGATCGCATTGGTGGTGGCCGCGCTGTGGTTGTTCCAGTCGATCTACACCGTCCAGCCGGACGAACTGGCGGTCGAGCTGCGCTTCGGCAAGCCCAAGGACGAGATTTCCGAGCCGGGGCTGCATTTCCATTGGTGGCCCGTTGAAACGGTCGAGAAGGCCAACGTCGCTGAAAAGCTCATCAATGTGGGCGAAGCGCGCAGCACGGGCGGCGCTTCGACCGGGCTGATGCTGTCGGGCGACCAGAACATCGTCGATGTGCGTTTCTCGGTTGCCTACCAGGTGGCCGATCCGAGCGCCTATCTCTTCAACGTCTCCGATCCGGACGCGACGCTGCGGCAGATCGCCGAGAGCGCGATGCGCGAGGTCGTGGGCCGGCGCCCGGCTCAGGACATCTTCCGCGACGACCGTCAGGGCATCGCCGAGAACGTGCGCGAGATCATTCAGGGCACCGTCGAGGATTACAATGCGGGTCTGGCGATCACCGCCATCTCGATCGAGGACGCCGCGCCGCCGCGCGAAGTGGCCGATGCGTTCGAGGAGGTGCAGCGCGCCGAACAGGACGAAGACCGCTTCGTCGAGGAATCCAACCAGTACTCCAACCAGCAGCTCGGTCAGGCACGAGGCGAAGGCGCGCAGATCCGCGAAGAAGCAGCCGCCTACCGCAACCGTGTCGTGCAGGAGGCCGAAGGTGAGGCGCAGCGCTTCATCTCGGTTTACGACGAATACGCCAAGGCACCCGACGTGACACGCAAGCGTCTCTTCCTGGAAACGATGGAAAACGTGCTGCGCAGCTCCAACAAGGTCATCGTGGAGCAGGGCAACGGGCAGGGGGTGATCCCCTACCTGCCGCTGCCTGAACTGCGCGCGGCGCAGCAGGGCCAGGGAGGAAACAACTGATGTCAAACCGTCTTCCCGCAATACTGGTCATCGCGGCCGTCCTGCTTTTCATCGTCTGGTCGTCGATCTTCGTCGTCAACGAGCGCCAGCAGGCCATCGTGCTGCGCTTCGGTGAAATCGTAGACGTTAAGACCGAGCCGGGCATCTACTTCAAGGCGCCGTTCTCCTTCCTGGAGGCCGATAACGTGCAGATGATTGAAGACCGCGTCCTGCGTTTCGATCTCGACGACATCCGCGTTCAGGTCTCGGGCGGTCGCTTCTACGAGGTCGACGCCTTCATCGCCTATCGCATCAACGATGCCCGCCGGTTCCGTCTGGCGGTCTCCGGTAGCGTGCCGCTGGCAGAACAGCGCCTGCGGACGCGTCTCGATGCGGCGCTGCGCCGGGTCTACGGTCTGCGCGGCTTCGAGGCGGCGCTGTCGGAAGAGCGTTCGTCGATGATGCGCGAGGTGGCCGAGCAGCTTCGCCCGGACGCAACGTCGCTCGGTCTTGAGATCGTCGACGTGCGCATCCGCCGGACGGACCTTACGCAGGAGGTCTCGCAGCAGACCTACGAGCGCATGAGGGCCGAGCGTCTTGCCGAAGCCGAGCGTCTGAGAGCGCGAGGTCGCGAGGCGGCACAGCGCATCCGCGCCCGTGCCGACCGCGAGGTGGTGGAGATCATCGCCGACGCACGCCGCGAATCGGAAATCCTCCGAGGCGAGGGCGAGGCGCAGCGTAACGCGATCTTTGCCGATGCCTTCACGCGCGATGCCGACTTCTTCGAGTTCTACCGCTCGATGGCTGCCTATACGGCGGCGCTCGAAGGGTCGGGCACGACGATGCTGCTGTCGCCGGATTCGGAGTTCTTCCGGTTCTTCGGCAATCCCAACGGCCGTCTGCCGACCAATGGCGAGCAGCCGACACAGCCGACCGCACCGGCGTCACCCGCTGCCGGAAACGGCGGCCTGACCACCGGCGCGACGGAATAGCGTGAGCGACCTTCTGGTCGCGCTGGGCCTCGTTCTGGTGATCGAGGGCGTTCTTTACGGCGGCCTGCCGCAGCTTGCAAGGCGGCTGGCCGCTGACGTGCTCTCGATGCCCGAGCAGGTTTTGCGCGTGGCAGGACTTGTGGCGATCGCGGCGGGTGTCGCGATCGTCTGGCTCGTACGGGGCTGACGGTCCCTTGTAACGCGCCCCCTACGACGCACCCTTGTGCGGCGTCTTTCAGGCAGTCACAATGATTTGTCGCGCGCGGCCGGATTCGGTCGCAAACGCGCCTCATTGTTGGCCACCATGTGCGCCGACGGCGTGAAGCCACCACCATTTTCGGAGAGTGCCCGCATGGTTTCGACGACTTTCAGGTCAGCAACACGCAAGGCGCTCATCGGCGCGGCGGCAGGCGCGATCGGCGCCGCCAGCCTCTGGTCGCTGCCGCCTTCGGCCCATGCGCAGGCGCAGCCGCCCGTGGTGCAGGGCCCCGCCTCGGTTGCCGATCTGGCCGAAGGGCTGCTCGACGCCGTCGTCAACATCTCCACCTCGCAGAACGTGCGCGGCAGCAGCGGCGGACAACGCAACGTGCCCCCGCCCGGCCTGCCGGAAGGCTCGCCGTTCCAGGAATTCTTCGACGAGTTCTTCAGCGAGCGTGACGGAGGCAACCAGCCCGGCGGCCGTCGCGTGCAGTCGCTTGGCTCCGGCTTCGTCATCGACGCCGAGGAAGGCATCGTCGTCACCAACAACCACGTGATCGCCGATGCCGACGAGATCGAGGTGAATTTCGCCGACGGCGGCAAGCTCAAGGCGGAGCTGGTGGGAACCGACCCGAAGACCGACATCGCGGTGCTGAAGGTCGATCCGTCCATCCGCGAACTCACCGCGGTCGAGTTCGGGGATTCCACGTCCATCCGCATCGGCGACTGGGTGATGGCCATCGGCAACCCGTTCGGGCTCGGCGGTTCGGTCTCCATCGGCATCGTGTCTGCGCGCGGGCGCGACATCCAGTCCGGACCCTATGACGATTTCATTCAGACCGACGCCGCCATCAACCGCGGCAACTCCGGCGGCCCGCTCTTCGACATGTACGGCCGCGTGATCGGCATCAACACCGCGATCATCTCGCCGTCCGGTGGCTCGATCGGCATCGGCTTCTCCATTCCCTCGCAGCTAGCCGTCGGCGTGATCGACCAGCTTCGCGAGTTCGGCGAGACGCGACGCGGCTGGCTGGGCGTGCGCATCCAGCCGGTCACCGACGACATCGCCGAAAGCCTCGGCATGGACCGGGCGACTGGCGCGCTGGTGGCCGGCGTCATCAAGGGCGGTCCGGTGGACGACGGCTCGATCCAGCCCGGCGACGTCATCATCAGGTTCGACGGCAAGGAGGTCCGCAACATGCGCGACCTGCCGCGCGTCGTGGCCGAAAGCCCCGTAGGCAAGGCCGTGGATGTCATCGTCATTCGCAAGGGCGAGGAGCAGACGGTTGCCGTCACGCTCGGCCGGCTCGAGGACGGCGAACGGCTTGCAGAGGGCGAGGCGACCGAGGGCGAGACGGACACCCCGGAGGAGGTCGCACCGGTTGCGACAGCCACAGTGCTGGGCATGACCATCGCCGAACTGGACGAAGACACCCGCGCTACCTACGAAATCTCGTCGGAGGTTTCGGGCGTGGTGGTGACCGAGGTCGAGGACGGCTCCGTCGCGCAGGAGCGTGGCGTGAATGTCGGCGACGTGATTACCGAGATCGCGCAGGAATCGGTTTCTTCGCCCAAGGATGTGCTTGACCGGGTCAACGCTCTGAAGACGCAGGGGCGGCGCAACGCGCTGCTGATGCTGTCGTCCAATGCCGGAGAACTGCGCTTCGTCACCATCCGCATGGATTGACGGGCGGCGGCGGGGCAACCCGCCGCGCCATCTCACGCTGCCATCAACTGCTTGCGGTCGACGCGCTCCTGCTGCGGTGAGCGGGCGTAGAGCTCGCGGTAGCATTTGGAGAAGTGTGAGGCCGACACGAAGCCGCACGCGACCGCCACCTCAACCACCGGCAGAGAAGACTGGATCAGCAGGTGGCGCGCGCGGTCCAGCCTGATCTCCAGATAGTAGCGGGCGGGCGAGCGGCCCATTTCCTGCCGGAACAGGCGCTCGATCTGCCGGCGCGACAGCCCGACATGGTCGGCGATCTCGATCAGCGAAAGCGGCTCGGCAAGGTTGGCCTCCATCAGTTCGATGATGGTCAGCACCTTCGAGTTCTGGACGCCCAGGCGCGCGCGCAGCGGCAGGCGCTGGCGGTCTGTGGGGCTACGCACCCGGTCGGTCAGCACCTGCTCGCAGACGCGGTTGACGAGGTTGTCGTCGAAATCGTCGCCGATGAGCTTGAGCATCATATCCAGCGCCGCCGTGCCACCTGCGCAGGTGTAGACGTTGGCATCCACCTCGAACAGGTCGGCGTAGACGTTGGCCTTCGGGAAGGCCTCGGCGAAGCCCGGCAGGTTCTCCCAATGGATGGCGCAGCGCCGGTTGGACAGCAGGCCCGCCTGCGCCAGCACGTGCGCGCCGGTGCAGAGGCCGCCGATGGCGACGCCGCGGTTATACTCCTCGCGCAGCCAGGCGAACACGCTCTTCTGCTGGTACTTCTCGACGTTGAGGCCGGAGCAGACTATGACCATGGACGGGCGCTCGGGCCCTGCCATCTTGCGCCGTTCGTCTTCAAGGGAGGTATCGACCGCGCATTCCACACCGTTGGACCCGCGGACCGGTCGGCCATCCGCGCTTGCGAGCCGCCAGCGATACGCCTCGTAGCCCAGCATGCGGTTGGCCGAGCGCAGGGGTTCGAGCGCGGTCGCAAACGCGATCATCGTGAAGTCGGGTACCAGAAAGAAGACGATCGAACGTTTGAGCGTTTGCTTGGGCGTCACTTGTGCCTCCGGGGTAAAGCGGCCCGCAGACAGGTCATGTCGCGATCAGCAAAGCGTCATCAGGAAAACGCATAAATGTCAACGCCATGCGATGGGGGAATTTGACAAGCCGACCGCCCCTTAACGTCAAATTGTCGCGAGTGTATCCGAAACACGACAAAACCGCCGCGGCGGACTGCCGGGCGGCTTGTGTCGCTTGACCGATTGCGGCTGCGGCTGGCGTCAGTTGACCAGGAAGCCGTAGCGCGAGCCGGCCATCGCGCCGGTCTGGCCGGGCATCGTGCGGCCGAGGCGCTGGCGCTCGAGGGCGGTCGTCAGGTTGGATTCACGGCGAGCGAAAAAGAAGCGGGAAAAGAGTTTCATGATACGTCTCCATGCAAAGTCAGGTCTCACACGGAGCGCCTTCGCGTGATGGAGTGGGGTCGCTCGTTTGATAGCGCGGATATAAGCATTGTGCGGCGCAAACAAAGCTGAAAATGCGAAGTGCAAAGCTGCGAAAACGACACTGAAAACGGCGTTTGCCGGAAAAACGGCCAAATATGCAGCGGATTCATCGGCTTGGCGTTCAGGCGCGTCGCCATGCGGCTAAAACATGGGCGTCATGCCCAAATGCATGCCAAGCTGTGCGGGCCGGCGGGGCGGTCATTATCCCCGCCGGGGATCATGCCTTTGCTCGTCAATACCGCTTCGTCGCGATATCGATACTGGTGTTGAGCCATCCGTCGACCTTGTTCGCGTAGGCGACGGGCTGCTGCTTGCGGCGCAGCCTTTCGGGCGACCGGCCGGTGCGTGCGTGGTGGTGAATTTCCGCGAACTCGCGCAGGAAGCCCTTCAGTTTGCGAAACATGGACATTTGTCATCTCCCTGATGGTCACCCGCCGAAGGTGCGGTAGTTGCGGGCGGCGCGATTTGCGCTGTCATCCTCTACCTGCCAGCCGATGTCCTTTTGGATTTCGGGAGGCAGCGCCAGGATTTCGAGGTAGCTGTTCATGCGCCGGCGACGGGCACGATAGTCGTTGGCGAAGCGGGCGATCGAATTGAGAATAGACATTTCCTATCTCCTTCCTCGGCAGGGGAGCGACGTCTCCGCTGCTCATGGACTTGACTATGGCCCCTACGTCATGTTCAATCAAACGAAATGGAATGATGGTTTCATTCAGTTTTGTTGATGGCAGGTCCCAATGAACGCTCCCCTGAATCATCCGATGCCCATCCTCGATCTCGACGTGTTGCGCACCTTCGTGGCGATCGCCGAAACCGGCAGTTTCACCCTTGCCTCCACGGCAGTCTTCCGCACGCCTTCGGCCGTCTCCATGCAGATCAAGAAGCTGGAGGACATACTCGGCGTGTCGGTCTTCACGCGCGATGCGCGCTCGGTTTCGCTGACGCAGGATGGCGAGATGCTGATCGGCTACGCGCGGCGCATGCTGGCGCTGAACCGCGAGGCCGTCTCCAAGTTCATCGTGCCCGACATAGCCGGCATCGTCAGGCTCGGCTCTCCCGACGACTATGGCGAGCGCGTGCTGCCGACGGTGCTGCGGCGGTTCGCCAAGACGCACCCCGCCATCGCCGTGGACGTGACGATCGACATGACCAGCAATTTGCGCCGCCGTCTGTCGGAGCGTCAGCTCGATATCACCCTGTTTACGGCCCGCAGGGATATTCCCGGTGACGCGGAAATCCTGCTGACGGAGCCCATAGTCTGGGGCGGCGCCAAGGGTGGTTGCGCGCATCTGCGCGACCCGCTGCCGGTTTCGCTCTGGGAGGAGGGATGCGTGTGGCGCGCCGACGCACTCGACGCGCTGGGGCGTGCGGGGCGCAACTACCGTGTCGCCTATATGAGCGCGCACACCGCCGGCCAACGCGCGGCCATTCTCGCGGATCTCGCGGTCGCGCCGCTGCCCAAGTCGTTCATCGGCGAGGAAATCGTGGCGCTGGGGCCGGAGGAGGGGCTGCCGCTGCTCTCGAACTATAATCTGGCGATGATGGTAGCTCCAGACGCGTCCGCACCGGTACAGGCCGCTGCCGACCACATCCGCGCCGCGTTCGAGACCTTCAGGGAGACGGGCAGGTTTTGACGCCGTCTCAGGCCGACAGAAACGCCACCATACGGTCGCGCGCGATGCGTGCTTCGGGCATGTCGATCAGCGGCCAGACATGGATCATGCCCTGCCCGACAACCAGTTCGGCTTCGACGCCCTCGCGCCTGGCCTTTTCGACGAAGACGATGCTGTCGGGATAGAGAAGATCGCGCGTGCCGGAAAATATCAGCGTCGGCGGCAGCACCGAGAGGTCGCCGTAAAGTGGGCTGATGCGCCAGTCGCCGAAGTCGAGTTCTGCCGCGTAGAGCCGCACGGCTTCCTTCCCGCCCTGAATGCCCAGCCAGGGGTCGAGCTCGGCGGCCGTGAGCGTTTCGGGGTTGGCGAGCGTCATGTCGAGGCCCGGCGAAATCAGAACCATCCGGTTCGCCAGCGGCCAGCCTTCCTGCGCGGCCATCATGGTCAGCACCAGCGCCATGTTGCCGCCGGCCGAGTCGCCCATGAGCGCCACTTCCGACCCTTCCTCCATGACCTCGCGATACACGGCGCGCGTCATCTTGTAGATGGCGTGAAAGTCGTGCTCCGGGGCAAGCGGATAGACCGGCACGGTGACATGCGCGCCCAGCCGCTCGGCCACCTCGGCGATCAGAAACCAGTGGAACGAGGTCAGCTCGAAACAGTAGGCCCCGCCATGCAGGTAGAGGATGCGCCGCCCGGTCGCGCCCTGTCTCGGCCTTGCCTCGTAGACGGTGTGTCCCTCGACCGTGCGACGGGCGATGTCGAGGCGGCGCGCGACCTTCACCGGCGGCTGGTGATCCTGCGTCTTTCGCGATTTTTCGATCCAGGCGTGAAGGCCCTGCGGGCTCATGAACGCCTTCTTGCGCGTGTGTCGCAGAACGAGGGCGGCGAGGCGACTTTTCAGGCTCGGCATTGAGGCTCCTGCTGGCCCGGCGTCTCACGACGCGCAGGCGGGATTCTTGCAGGAAAATGAAGAGCTTTCGCCGGTCGCCGTCAACCCCGGTCGCGCCGTGCGGCCCGTTCCTCGCGCGAGCGGCGGCGCGGTGCGTTGTCGCCGGGAGTGCCGTCGTCGGGCGCGGGCAGCTTGCGCGGCGGGAGCTTCACCTGTTCGGCCAGCTTGGGGAATGGATCGACCTTGTTGGGCAGGGCCATCGCGTTGACGAAGAGCTGCTGAAAGTTCGGCTCCAGCGCGGTCTCGATCTTTTCGATACGCCGCACCGTCTCCTCAATCTCGCGGCGATGGCCGCGGTTCAGCAGGGCCATCAGCGCGCCCTGGCCGGCGGCGTTGCCCACCGCCTTGACCTCGGCGAGGTCGCAATCGGGTATCAGGCCCAGCACCATGGCGTATTTCGGGTCGATGAAGGAGCCGAACGCGCCGGCAAAGCGGATCGTGTCGACGTGATCCACACCCTGCTTTTCCATCAGCAGCTTGATGCCGGCATAGAGCGCGGACTTGGCGAGCTGGATCGCACGCACGTCGTTCTGGGTAATCGTGATGCGCGGCTGGCCGTCATGCAGCAGATAGGACCATGTGCGCCCATTCTGCAGGATGCGCGGGCTTACGGCCGACATCGCGCCATCGACCACGCCGTCCTCCGAGATGATGCCAGAAAGGTACATCTCGGCCACCACCTCGATAATAGCCGAGCCGCAGATGCCGGTGATGCCGAGGCGCTCCGCGTCATCGGCAAAGCCTTCTTCATCCGACCATTTCTCCGAGCCGATGATGCGGAACTTGGGTTCCAGCGTTGCCGGGTCGATGCGCACGCGTTCGATCGCGCCGGGGGCGGCGCGCTGGCCCGACGAGATTTCCGCGCCCTCGAAGGCGGGACCGGTGGGGGAGGAGGCCGCGACCACGCGCTGCCGGTTGCCCAGCACGATCTCCGCATTGGTGCCGACATCGACCAGCAGCATCATGCGGTCCTGCCGGTAGGGGCCTTCACAAAGTGTCGCCGCCGCCGCATCCGCGCCCACATGGCCGGCAATGCAGGGCAGCACATAGACGCGCGAGCCATGGTTGATCTTCAGGCCGAGCTCGCTGCCCCAGGTGTGGACCGCGCCCGACACGGCAAGCGCGAACGGTGCCTGGCCAAGCTCCGTCGGGTCGATGCCGAGGAACAGGTGGTGCATGATCGGATTGCCGACGAACACCGCGTCGAGGATATCCTCGGTCGAGACGCCGCCTTCCGCGCATACCTTCTCGATCAGCTCGTTGACGGCGCTCCGCACGGCCGAGGTCATCGCCTCGCGCCCGTCGGGGTTCATCATCACGTAAGAGACCCGGCTCATCAGGTCCTCGCCGAACCGTATTTGCGGGTTCGACGCGCCTGACGAGGCGACGATGCGTCCCGACAGCAGCGAGACGAGGTGCATCGCGATGGTGGTTGAGCCGATGTCGCAGGCGATGCCGTAGGCCTCGTTATGCAGGCCGGGCCACAGCGCGATGATGGTAGGGCGCGAGGAATCCAGGTCGCGGTGGATCGCTGCCGTCACACCCCATTCGCCCTTGCGCAGGATGGCCTGCACGTCGGAAAGCAGGTGCTGCGAGACCAGCAGATCCTGCCAGCCCCAGTCCTTTTCCAGCATCACCTTCAGCCGGTCCAGGTCGCCCAGCGGCTTGTGCATGTCGGGCTCGTCCACCTCGACGTAGCAGAGCTGGACGGCCGGGTTGCGCTCGATCACGCGATCCAGCGCTGCCTTGCGCACCACCTGAGCATTGATGACGGTGTCCTGCGGCACGTCGATGACGAGATCGCCCTCGATGGTGGACGAACACGAGAGGCGGCGCCCGTCGGGCAGGCCGCGCACCCGCTCGTAGCGTTCCTCCTTCGGCCCCTTGGGCGAGAGATGATCGTTGGAGGAGACGATCTTGTGCTTGGCGAAATTGCCCTCCTGCACCACCACCTGGCAGCGCCCGCAGGTCGCCCGCCCGCCGCACACGCTCTCGACATAGACGCCGAGCTGGCGTGCCGCGTCGAGCACCGGCGTGCCCTTGGGAAACCGCCCGCGCTTGCCGGACGGCATGAACAGGACCAGCGGGTCGGTGATGACGGGAGGCGGGTTCATGGTGTGCGGTCTATCCCCGCGCCATTCGTGCTTCACGGCCACCGCGGCGGCGTCCGCCGGTCGAGGCCTCGCCGGGCGCGTTGACGGCGACGGGGGCAGGAGCTGCGTGCTCGCCGGGCTTGTAGTCCTTGTAGGTCTTGATCCAGGTCATGCAGTCCCGGTCGGTGCCGTTCAGCACGTTGGCGCCTCGCACGGCTTCCATCTCCTGCGGTCGACAGGGGTTCATGATTGCGCTCGTCATGCCTGCGCCGATGACCATGGGGATGAACGCCGCGTTGATGCCGTGGCGGTGGGGCAGGCCGAATGAGATGTTCGACAGGCCGCACGTCGTGTTGACCTTCAGCTCGTTGCGTAGGCGGTAGAGAAGCTGGAACACCTGCCGTCCGGCATCGCCCAGTGCGCCGATGGGCATGACCAGCGGATCGACCACCACGTCTTCCGGCTTGATGCCGTGGTCCATGGCGCGTTCGACGATCTTCTTGGCCACGGCGAAGCGGACATCGGGGTCCATGGAGATGCCGGTCTCGTCGTTGGAGATGGCGACGACCGGCACGTCGTATTTCTTCACCAGCGGCAGGATCGCTTCGAGCTTTTCTTCTTCGCCCGTCACCGAATTGACCAGCGGCCGCCCGCGGGCGACCTTCAGCCCGGCCTCGATGGCGGCTGTGACCGAGGAGTCGATCGACAGCGGCACGTCGACCAGCCCCTGCACGATCTCCAGCGTCTGCACGAGCAGGGCAGGCTCCGTCGCGTTGGGATCCACCGCCGTGACGCCTGCATTGACGTCCAGCATTGTCGCGCCGGCCTGCACCTGCTCGATGGCGTCCTTCCTGACCGTGTCGAAATTGCCTTCGACCATTTCGGCAGCCAGCTTCTTGCGCCCCGTCGGGTTGATGCGCTCCCCGATGACGCAGAAGGGCTGGTCGAAGCCGATTACGATTTCCCTTGTCGCGGAGGCGACGATGGTGCGGGTCATGCAGTGTCTCCGTTCTGTTGTCGGGAATGTCCCGAATAGGGTGTGTCGCGCAAGTGCGAAATCAGTGGGCGACGTCGCTGACGATCTGCTGTGGGTTTTCCGTCGGCGTATCGTGCAGAATGTGTTCGAGCCGTTCGGCCACAAGGGCGTCGTCGGCGCGGGGCTCGCGCTTCCACGGCCGGCGGCCCTTGAGCACGCCCGATTCGTGGACGATCTCGGCGACGTATTCCTCCTGGCGGTATGCCATCACGTGGATGCCGGAGACGCCTTCGATCTCCTTCACCTCGTTGATGATGTCGATGGCAAGCTGCTTGCCTTCCTTCTTCTGGTCGGCGGCACCTTCCAGCCGTGCGATAACCGCATCCGGGATGTGGATGCCCGGCACGTTCGACCGTATCCAGCGCGCCGTCTTGGCCGACGCGAGCGGGCCGACGCCGACGAGGATGAAGCACTTGTCGGTGAGGCCGAGGTCGCGCACACGTTTCATGTAGTCGCGGAACATTGGCACGTCGAAACAGTACTGGCTCTGCACGAACTGCGCGCCGGCGGCGATCTTCTTTGCCAGCCGCAGCGGCCGGAACTCGACCGGCGGCGCGAACGGGTTGATCGCCGCGCCGAGGAAGACGGCTGGCGGCGTGGTGAGCTTGCGGCCCGACAGGAACTTCTGCTCGTCGCGCATGGTGCGCACGGTTTCCAGCAGCGACATGCAGTCGAGGTCGAAGACCGGCTTCGCGCCGGGCTGGTCGCCTGCCTGCACACCGTCGCCGGTCAGGCACAGCACGTTGGCGACGCCCATGGCGGCCGCGCCCAGCACGTCGCCCTGTATGGCGATGCGGTTCCGGTCGCGGCACGAAATCTGATAGACGGGCGCATAGCCCATGCGCGTCAGCAGCGCGCAGATGCCCACCGACGACATGTGGCAGTTGGCCCCTGACGCATCGACCGCGTTGATCGCATCCACCCAGCCGTCGAAGACCTTTGCCCGCTCGTACACGTCTTCGGGATTGGCGCTGTCGGGCGGGTTCAGCTCGGCGGTGACGGCGAACTCGCCCCGGCGCAGCACGCGCTCCAGGCGGCCGCGCGAGGAGTGGCCGGGAAGGGGATCGAGCGGCAGGTCGGGGCCGTGCGGGTTCTCGTCCGGCTGTGGCGGGCGCGTCGTCATGCGGTTTCCCGCGCCTTGTCGCGTTCGGCGGCTGCAAGTGCCGTCACGCGCAGCCACGCGGACGTTTCGCGAAGCGACTGATCGACAGGCTTCTGCACGTTGAGGATCGCGTTGCCGTGCACCATGTTGCGCGAGCCTTCCCACGCCTTCACCCACACGCACGGCATGTCGGGTTCGACCTCGCAATTGCCGTTGGCGCGCACGCCGCCGCACGGGCCGTTGCGAAGCTGCTTGGGGCAGTTCATGGGGCAGGACATGCCGGTGGACGACAGCACGCACTGTCCGCACATGCGGCAGTCGAACATCAGGCCCTTCACCCTTCTCTCGACGAACTTCACCGGGGCTTCGGCGCGGCTGTAGCCGATGGCCTTCCACAGCGGGTGCAGCATGAGGAAGACATCGGCGAAGCGGGCGTAGAACCATTCGAGCGCGCGCGAATGGCGCACCGACCACAGGCGCATCGTATAGCGGCGCTGGACGCGCCTTTGCGGCGACACGTCGGCAGGCTTGTAGGCGGTCTTCGGGGCGGCCTGCTTGACCAGCGTGGCCTGTGTGACGGTGTTGCCGGCTTCAGCCATTTTCGAGCCCGCCGGCCTTCACCAGCGCCACCAGTCGCTCACGGGTGAAAGTCGCGTCGAGGTGGGCGGCGGCCTTGTCGGCCTCTGCCTCCAGATCGTCGGAAACCGGCACGGGGTCGGCCTTTCGCCATTCGGCAAGATAGGCGTCGGTGTCGCCGGCCCCGGTGCGCATGGCGCACATGTCTATGGCCTCGGTGAAGCGCAGCGGCAGCTCGCGCTTGGCGTTCTGCCTGCCCTTCTTCACGATCACCTGCGCGGGGATATCGCGCCAGTAGACGACGATGAGATCCGCCATGTTCGCCTGCCTCCTCACTCCGTCCCGAGCATTGCCGCAAGCGCGACAGGCCCGCTTGTTGGCGGACGACGCGCGCGCCTTCAAAAGCGACGCGGTCAGCGGCGAAATTCGAGGATGTCCAGTTTCGATTCGTAGTGCGGCGCGGGAAACTCGATGTGCCACCGGTTTTCGCCGGTACGGAAGGCGTAGGCTGCCTGGTCGCTCTCAGGCCCCGAGCCGTATTGTGGCGCAGGGTCGTTGTGGATGCTGCCCGAGCCGAGATAGGTCAGCTGCGTGTCGCTGTCGGTAAAGAAGCGGCCCGTGGTGCGCTGCGATCCGGAGAGCTTCTGCAGCCGCCAGCCCGAGCCGTCGTCGGTCACCCTGCATTTGAACCACGAATAGACGACGAGATTGGCCAGCCCACCCACCTTCGTGGTGCGGCATTGCCAGTCGCCCGTCATGTCGAAGCCGTCGAACGACAGGTGCTCGGCATCCAGCGCGCCTTCCATCGTGGCGATGTCTGCGGCGCTGCCGCCCTGCCGCGCTTCGGCGACGGCTTCTTCGCGCGTGGCTTCGTATGCGTTCAGCCTGGCCTGATCCGCCTCCGTGATGATGCTGAGGATTTCCCCGGTTGCGAATGCGGGCGTGGCGAGGATAAGCGCGAGGGCGCAGGCTGCATGGCGCATGAGGTCTTCTCCGATGATCGCACCGGGATCGGAGCGGCCAAATCCGGCCGTTTCAAGATCGGGTTGCCGCGCGCGCCAGTTCGGGCTCCAGGTCGCCATAGCCGGTACGCCTTTTCTCATAGGCGAGGCCGAGCATGCGGGCGGCATCCTGCGCAACCTTGTCCAACGCCGGATCGTCCGTCTGGGCGAGGTAGACGACCTTTTCGTAATTGCCGAAGAAATCATTGATGAGTTCGGGGTGCCGGTCCAGCCCCAGCGGCTTGATGAAGAACGCATCGAACTGACGGCACAGGAAGTCGGTCATGTAGAATGCCGTCATGTCGCCTTCCTCCACCGCCTCGAAGGCCTGGAGCCCCTGATAGAAGGCGAAGCAGTGCGGCCCTGCGATGCGCTCCACGCCATGCTTCTCGCACACGCGGTCGAGCAGCCCGCCGGTGCCGCAATCGGCGTAGCCTGCAAAGATGTTTCGGTAGCCTTCCGCGCGCGCCTTCTCGATCGCGGCATCCATCAGGGCGGGGATGCGGTCGGGGCGGTAATGAAGCTCGGCGGGAAGGCAGGTCAGTTCGAGATGATCGAGCCCCAGCCGCTCCTTCACCGCAAGCACTTCGCGCGCGATCATTCCGCAGCCGATGACCAGAACCTTTTCAGGTTCCGCGCGTTGCATAGTCGTCACCTGATCCCGCGCCGAGCCGGCGCGTTCTTACCGATGCGGAGAGAAGCAATGAATACCTCGATCGTTTCCAAGGCAATCGTCCTCGTCCTGGTGGCCGGTTTTGCAGCCGGCTGCGCAAACACCATCCGCGGCATGGGGCAGGATACCGCGAACACCGTACAGGCTACGCAGGATGCCGGCCGCACCGTCGAGCGTTCAACCTACTAGGAATTCCTGCGACAGGAAACGTTCGCGTCTCAGGCCGAGGCGCGAACGTTGTGCTTGCGCTTCATGAAATCCTTGGCGGTCTCGACCGCAACGGCCGCATCGCGGCAATAGGCGTCGGCGCCCACGGCCTTGCCGAACTCCTCGTTCAGCGGCGCGCCGCCCACCAGCACGACATAGTCGTCGCGGATGCCCTTTTCCTTCATCGTGTCGATCACGACCTTCATGTAGGGCATGGTCGTCGTCAGCAGCGCCGACATGCCGACGATGTCGGGCTGATGCTCCTCGATCGCGGCCAGATAGTTCTCGACGGGGTTGTTGATGCCGAGATCGACGACATCGAAGCCGGCGCCCTCCATCATCATGCCGACGAGGTTCTTGCCGATGTCGTGGATGTCGCCCTTGACCGTGCCGATCACCAGCTTGCCCTGTTTCGGCGCGCCGGTGGCCGCCAGAAGGGGACGCAGGATCGACATGCCGGCCTTCATCGCATTGGCTGACAGCAGCACCTCGGGCACGAATAGGATACCGTCGCGGAAATCCTCGCCGACGATGCGCATGCCTTCGACCAGCGCCTCGGTGAGCACCCTGTAGGGCACCCAGCCGCGCTCCAGAAGAATATTCGTTCCTTCCTCGATCTCCTCCTTGAGCCCGTCATAGAGGTCGTCGTGCATCTGCTGCACCAGTTCCTCGTCGGACAGTTCGGACAGGATGATTTCGTCGTCGGACATGCTGGGCTCCTGAAAGGCCATGGCGCGGGCGTGGCCTGCCCGCATCGTTCGCCAATTCATAGTCTGCGCCGCACGCCTTTGCTTAGCTGATTTGCGACGCGCCGCGATAGGAAAGCGACTGCAAAGGCTTGCGGTCGAGCCTGCATCGTTTTCTGTCTATTTTGCGACACGGGCTGGCGCTGGCTGGCCGCTTTTGCAAGGGTGCTCGGCTACGATCCCGCAAAATGCCGCGCGAGGCGGTGAAATCAGGGTTCAGGGAAGCGATCATGGAAGACAATCTGGCTGTCGAGCAGGAGCCCAGCGGCGGACGCAGGGGGCGCGGCGACAGGGGCGGTGCTGCGGCGCGCCGCGCGGCGCGCACGGGCGGCGGGGCAGGGCCCCAGCTCACCTACATCAAGCGCCAGATTCCGCTCTACGAGGTGCTGAACGAGGAGGGAATCGCCCTCATCGAGGCCAATGCCGACACGGTGCTGGAGGAGATCGGCATCGAGTTCCGCGACGACGCGGAGGCGCTGGCGCTGTGGAAGGATGCGGGTGCCGACGTGAAGGGCGAACGGGTGCATTTTCCCAGGGGGCTGCCGCGCTCGCTGCTGAAGACCGCGCCTTCGGTGTTCACCCAGCATGCGCGCAACCCGGAGCGTTCGGTGCAGATCGGCGGCGACGCGACCGTCTTCGCCCCGGTCTACGGGCCGCCCTTCGTACGCGATCTGGAAGGCGACCGCCGCTATGCGACGATCGAGGATTTCCGCAATTTCGTGAAGCTCGCCTACATGGCCCCGTCGATCCACCATTCGGGCGGCACGGTGTGCGAGCCGGTGGACGTGCCGGTCAACAAGCGCCATCTCGACATGGTGCTGGCGCACATGACGCTTTCGGACAAGCCGTTCATGGGCTCGGTGACCGCGCCCGAGCGGGCGGAAGACACCGTTGCGATGGCCAGGATCCTGTTCGGCGACGAGTTCGTCGATCAGAACACGGTCATCATCAACCTCATCAACGCCAACTCGCCGATGGTGTTCGACGAGACGATGCTGGGCGCGGCCAAGGTCTATGCGCGCGCCAACCAGGCGACGATCATAACGCCGTTCATCCTTGCCGGCGCCATGAGCCCTGTCACCGTCGCCGGCACGCTCACGCAGGTTCTGGCGGAGGTGCTGGCAGGTGCGGCCTTCACGCAGCTCGTGCGGCCCGGCGCGCCTGTGCTGTTCGGCACCTTCGCATCCTCCATCTCGATGCAGTCGGGCGCGCCGACATTCGGGACGCCGGAGCCGTCGCTCGTGTCCTACGGTGCCGCGCAACTCGCCCGCCGTCTCGGCCTGCCTTTCCGCACCGGCGGATCGCTGTGCGCCTCCAAGGTTCCCGACGCGCAGGCTGCCTATGAGAGCGCCAACACGCTCAACTCGACGCTGCTTGCCGGCACCAACTTCGTGCTGCATTCGGCCGGCTGGCTCGAGGGCGGCCTCGCTTCCTGCTACGAGAAGTTCATGATGGACGTCGACCAGCTCGGCATGGCGCAGAAGCTGGCGGCCGGCGTCGACCTCTCCGAGAACGGGCAGGCGATGGACGCGATCCGCGAGGTCGGGCCCGGCAGCCACTATCTGGGCTGCTCGCACACGCAGGCCAACTTCCAGACGGCGTTCTACCGGTCCTCGATCGCCGACAACAATTCGTTCGAGCAGTGGCAGGCCGAAGGCGAAAAGACCGCGCCGCAACGCGCCAACGAACTCGCCCGGCGCTGGCTGGACAGCTACGAAGCGCCGCCTCTCGATCCTGGCATCCGCGACGGGCTCAACGACTTCGTCTCCCGCAAGAAGGAGTCGATGCCCGACGCCTTCACGTGAAAGGAGCCCGTTACAGGCCGGGCTAAAGTGGCCGATATCATCCACAAGGAAGTCTGGCGCAGCGCAATGCGTGGGCCGGACAGGTAAGCCTGATGCTTGAGGAGATCGCAGCGTGCCTTCGGGAAAGCGGTCTCATCCTGCGCGGCGGGCTGCATTTCGCGCGCGGCGAGGAGCGGCCATCCGGTCCCGGCGGCGAGCCGGCAGGCTCGGTCGTGCTCGTCGGCAATGCCGGGGCGGATTACTGGCGCCACTTCAACTGCTGGCGGGCTAGGCAGCCTGCCGATCTTGCCGACCCGCTCGACTGCTGGTCACGAGAGGTGATCGGCGCGGTGGCTCAAAAAGCCGGCGCGCGGGTGCTGATGCCGAACGACCGGCCGTTTGCGCCTTTCCAGCAATGGGTAATGCGGGCGGAAGGGCTGAAGTCGTCGCCGCTGGGGCTGCTGATCCATCCGCGCTACGGCCTGTGGCATGCCTTTCGAGGGGCGCTGCTGTTCGACGAGGAAATCGCACTGCCAAATGTTGAGAGATCGAATCATCCCTGCGCGCTATGTGACGGAAAACCCTGCCTGAAAGCCTGCCCGGTGGGCGCTCATTCTGAGGCTGGTTTCGCCTATGCCGCCTGCGTCTCGCATGTGCGCGGGGCGGATGGGCAAACGTGTCGCGAAGGCGGCTGCATCGCGCGCAACGCGTGCCCGGTCGGCGAACGGTATCGCTACCCCGCACCGGTTCAGGCGTTTCACCAGAAGGCGTTTGCCGGGTTCTGATTGCTTCCTGTCAGGCGCGCGCGCGGCGACGTTCGCGGCGGCCTTCGCCCTCGGCTGCGCCACTTTGCGCCGCCTGCTTGTTGCGCAGGGGGCCGATACGGGCAACAACCTCTTCGACGCTGGGGCGTTCCGCGCGCGTATGTGCGTCGAGCGCCTTGCGCATGGCGGCCAGATGCTCGAACGACGTGCCGCAGCACCCGCCAACGATGCGTGCGCCGCCGTCCACCGCCAGCCGCACATAGTCGGCCATCAGTTCTGGCGTGCCGGAATAGTGGATTTCCGTGCCGCGAAATTCCGGGATGCCGCAATTGCCCTTGACGATGATGGTCGCGTCCGGCCTTGCCGCGCTCATGTCGAGCAGCGAAGCCAGGATGTCCGACGCGCCGACGCCGCAGTTCGCGCCGACGCCGACCGGCGCTTCCGCCAGCCCGTCGGTCACGCCGTGGATGTCCTTGGGCGCAAGGCCCATCATGGTGCGGCCGGCCGTGTCGAACGAGCCGGTATAGGTGTAGGGCAGGCCGACCCTGATGGCCGCTTCCGCGGCTGCGCGGATTTCGTCCACGGCCGACATCGTCTCGATCCACGCCACCTGCGCGCCGCCGGCCTTGAGGCCCTCGATCTGTTCCACGAAGGCCTCAACGGCCTCCTCGTAGGTCAGCGCGCCCAGCGGTTGCAGAAGCTCGCCCGTCGGCCCGACGGAGCCCGCGACGACGACCTTGCGGCCGGCCTTGTCTGCGACGGCGACGGCGATCTCGGCGGCAAGGCGGTTCAGCTCGTGCACCCGGTCCTGCGCGTGGTGCAGCTTGAGCCGGTGGCGCGTGCCGCCGAAGGAATTGGTCAGGATGATGTCGGCGCCGGCATCGACGAAGCCCTGATGAAGGGCGGCGATCTTTTCCGGCGCGGTCTCGTTCCACAGTTCCGGCGCGTCACCCGACTCGAGCCCCATCGCGAACAGGTTGGTGCCGGTAGCGCCATCGGCCAGCAGAACGCCCTTTTCGGCCAGCAGCGCCTCGATCGGATTTGTCATGTGGATGCCCTTGGGGAAGATCGAAATATTCAGATAACAATATAAAGAAATCTTTATATGGCGTCAATCGGCTCGGCCGTCCGCGCCTGCCAGCGACCGCGCGAATCCGGCCGCCTCGTGTGCGTTGATCTCGGCCGCGCGGATGAGATTGTCGAAGTGGCGGGTAAGCGTGCGCACCGGCTCGATGGCGTTCAGCACGACATACATGTCGCCCATGTAGATCGCCGCGCGTATCTGCCCGAAGATCGTGTAGGGCACCGAATAGCGCTGGCGGCCGTCATAGAGATACAGTCGGAAGCTCGGATAGAGATCGTCCAGCAGCCGCGCCATGTGTGCAAGCTGGTCGGCGCGGGCGTCTGCCGGAAAACCCGACCAGACGCCCAGCCCGCGCGCGAAGATTTCAAGCGTGTGACGCGGCATGCAGACCTCCATGTCGGTCTCGGGCCGCCTGTTGTAGTCGATGCGATACTGCGTTTCGCCGTGCTGGGTCTCCCGGTCCCGCCGCGTGATTCCAGCCTCATAGTCCACCAGCGCCTCGGTGCGCAGAAGATCGGGTATGCCGGCCGGCACGTAGCGGATCTTGGTGCCGGCGGCCTCCGCATGCCACGTCGCAAGCAGCGTGCGGTCGAAGCCGCCTTCGCCTTCCTCGATCTCGAGGCTTTGGCGGATTTCGCTCGCCAGTCCCTCGTCTTGGCTGATGCCGAGCAGCCAGTCGAGCGAGACCTTGTGCTCGGCGGCGATGTTGAGCAGCGTCTCGGCGCGCGGCAGACGGGTGGCCGAGCCTGCCAGAAGCTGCGACATCGCCGAGCGGTCGATGCCGATGCGCGCGGCGAAGGCCGACTGGTTCTCGCCGGATCGAGCAACCAGCGTGGCCAGTCGCTTGCGAAAGGTGCCTGCAACGTCGCGCTTGTCCATCGCGGTCATCCCTTTATGTTAATTTCAGTAAACAACTGTAGCTTTTGATTTTCAAGATCAACATTTACTGCGCATTATCGCATTGAAGCATCTGCCCTCTGCTGACAACATCCTGTCAGGAATCACGAAACGGGGGCGTTTCCGACGAACATGGGCACAGCGGCAGCAAGAAGTGCGATTTCGGGAAGGGTCGAATGGCCCACCGTTCTCCTGATCGTGGCGTGCTACGGCACGTGGCTGGCGGCGGGCGCCGTGCTCTGGCACCACTGGCCGCTCGGCGCGCTGGCTCTCTTGTCGCTTGCCATCGCGCTCCAGTCTTCGCTGATGCACGAGGCCTCGCACGGGCACCCGACGCGCAGCGGCACGCTTAACGAGCTTCTGGTGGCCCTGCCGATCGGGCTGGCCTATCCCTATCGCAGGTTCAAGACGCTGCACCTGCGCCACCATGCCGACGAGCGCCTGACGGACCCGTTCGACGATCCCGAGAGCTACTACCGCGCGCTGTGGAAGCACGAGCAGTTGCCCGCATGGCTGAAACTGCTGCTGAAGCTCAACAACACGATGGTCGGCCGCTTCCTGATCGGTCCGGCAATCGCCAATGTCGGCTTCTTCATCACCGATGCGAAACTGCTGGCGGCGGGCGACCGGGCGGTGCGGCGTGCATGGCTGCATCATCTCGCAGGTCTGGCGGTCGTCGTGCCGCTCGTGCTTTTCGCCTTCGAGATGCCGTTCTGGCTTTATCTGGTTCCTGTCTATCTCGGCCAGTCGATGATCGCGATCCGCACCTTTGCCGAGCACCAGTGGTCGGAGCGGCCGGACGGGCGCACCATCATCGTCGAGCGCTCGCCGCTGGCCTTCCTGTTCCTCAACAACAACCTGCATCTCGTGCATCACAAGATGCCGACGGTCGCGTGGTACAGGCTGCCGGCGCTGTTTCGCGAGCGACGGGCGGAGTGGCTGGCGATGAATGACGGCTATTCCTATCCGACCTATTTCGCGCTGCTGAGGGATTTTGCCTTCCGCTCCAAGGAGCCGGTGGTGCACCCGGCGTTGCGCCGCGCGCCGGAACCGGGCAGGGCGTTCCGCCCCCGTGTCCGGGCACGCAATGTCAGCGGCTTCGGCACCGCGCCGGTGCCGGCCGAACCGCCCAAGGAGTGATGCCACGTCACTTGCCTTGCCTTTCTCGATGACCCATCAAGGCGCATGAGCAAGTTTGTCGCTGCCCTTCCCATGTACGATTTCCCGAAGCTTCGCGCCGAGGTCGACGCCCAGTGGGCCGCCGTGCGCGACCGGCTGCGTGCTGCCGGCATCGACGCGCCCGAGGCGCTGGCCCGCCGCAACGCAGACCTGCCCGCCGTGCCGGGCGGCATAAGGGACGCGGCGGGAAGCGTGATCGCGCTCGATCCGGCGACGCTGCCACCCGATGAGTTCGACCTTTTCACGCTGTGGCGGCATCCGAGGCTCCTGTTTTCGCAGACCTGCTGGGGACCGATGGTCAGCGGCCTGGAAGCGCATGTTGAAGTCGTCGCGCAGCCCGGCGACTACTCACTTTATGAGGGCGGGGAGAGCGAGTTCTACTCCAGCGCCATCGTCGCGCGGGGCAGTGGGCCGAGCGTGCGCGCGCCGCAAGGCGGCGATGCGATCATCCCGGTCGACAGGCTTCGCGGCGCACGCTTCGTCTTCAACAGTCACGACTCCATGTCTGGCCTGCTCGGGATAACCCGCGATCTGGAGGCGATCGGCGAGAGCCTGGAACTGTTTTCGCAACGCACAGAGACCGGCTCGCATCGGCTTTCTGCGAAGGCGGTCGCCGAAGGCACGGCGGACATAGCGGCCATCGATTGCCGCACGCTCTCGCTCATCAGGCGTTTCGATACCGAAACGGCCCAGGCGCTGCAAATCATTGGCTGGACCGAGCGCCGCAAGGGCTTGCCGTTCATCCGCGCGCGCGGTTTGCCGGCTGAGATTCTTCAATATTATCCGCAGCTTAATTGATGGAACCAACTCGTCGCGAGCGGGTTTACGCGCCGCACGACGAGGAGAATTGCGGTGAAGAAAGTTTCTGTCGCGGCGCTGGCCGAACTGGCGATCGCGAAAGGCGGCAAGCGGATGATTTCCGTTCCCGCCCTGGTGTCGCAGCTGCGTCAGGCAGCGCCCGGCTGCGAGCATACGGACGAGGAACTGGGCGACCTCGTCGCCATGATCGCCATCAGCAATGGCTGCAATCTGTCTTTCATCCGCCCGCCGGATTTCGACATGCCGGGTGAGCCGTCCGCGGCGCGTGGCCCCTAGGCGCTCACCCGCGCATCTTCTCGCCTGATGGATCGAATGGCGGCTCGACATTGATGCGCGCCGCTCGGCGATGGCCGAGGATTTCGATCTCGAAAAGGCCGTCGCTTTCGTCATCCGCGAGTGCGGCGGGCACGTAGCCCTGCGCCATCGACTTGCCGACATAGTGGGCGTAACCGCCTGACGTGACCCAGCCCACGACCGACCATTCGCCGTCGTGGATGCCGCGGATCGAAGACGCGCCGTGGTCTGCCTGCGACTGGCGCGTTTCCTTGCCCTCTGCATCGAAGCGCGGCGCGCCATAGCCGTGCGGCTTCTCGATCGTGCCGTGGTCCGTGCCGTTCACTTTCGCCCAGATCGGCTCGTCGCCCATGACGTCGGCGTCGGCCGCATCGACGATGAGCGAGACACGGCGCAGCTTCGGGCCGTCGGCATGTTCTTTCGCGGCGGCCTCGCGCCCGATGAAGTCGTTCTTCTCCAGCTTGATGAAGCGGTCCATTCCGCCTTCGAACGGGCCGTAGATCGGCCGCAGCTCACGGAACCATGTCGGGAAGTTCTTTTCCAGACGCATCGCCAGCAGCGCGCGCATGCCGAAATCGACGATGCCGAATTCCTCGCCCGCCTCATTGATCGCGGCATAGACAAGGCGCTGGTAGGCCGGCTGCATCCAGATTTCATAGCCGAGGTCGCCCGTATAGGTGATGCGGTTGACCATGCAGGGCGCACCGCCGACCGCCATCTCGCGGAAATCCATGAAGCGGAAAGCCTTGGAGGACACGTCCACATCCACCAGCTTCTGCAGCAGTGCCTGCGAATTCGGGCCGGCGATGGAGAGGCCCACCAGCGTCTGGTCGAACCGATGGATGCGCACGGAGCCGTCGGCGGGCAGGTGCTTCTCGAACCAGCGCATGTGGTATTTCTGCGCGGCAGACGAACCCCAGATCATGAAGCGCTCGTCGCCGGTTTTTGCGATGGTGAAGTCGCCGATCAGCTTGCCGAACTCGTTGAGCATCGGCGTTAGCACGATGCGGCCCTTCTTCGGCATCCGGTTGGTCATCAGGCGGTTGAGGAAGTCCTCCGCGCCCGCGCCCGAGACCTCGTATTTCGCGAAGTTGGCAATCTCGGTGACGCCAACCGACTCGCGCGTCTTGCGCACCTCGTTGCCGACATGCTCGAAATCGTTGGAGCGGTGGAACGAGACGATGTCCTTCGGCTCGCTGCCCTTGGGCGCGAACCACAGCGGCGTTTCGAGACCCCATGAATCGCCCATCACCGCATTCTGCGCGACCATGGTGTCGTAGAGCGGCGTGGTCTGTGCGGGGCGGGCTGCCGGCAGCTCCTCGTTGGGGAAGCGGATGGAGAAGCGGCGCGAGTAATTCTCGCGCACCTTGGCGTTGGTGTAGCGCAGGCTGGCCCATTCGCCGAAACGGGCCACGTCCATGCCCCACACGTCGAAGCCCGGATCGCCGTTCACCATCCAGTTGGACAGCGCCAGTCCCACGCCGCCGCCCTGGCTGAAGCCTGCCATGACCGCGCAGGCGCACCAGAAGTTGGTGAGACCCTGCACCGGCCCGACGAGCGGGTTGCCGTCGGGCGCAAACGTGAAGGGGCCGTTGATGATCTGCTTGATGCCGGCCTTCTCGATGCCGGGGAAGTGGCGGAAACCCACCTCCAGTGACGGCGCGATGCGGTCGAGGTCGGGCGCCAGCAGTTCATGGCCGAAATCCCAGGGCGTATTGACCGGCGACCACGGCTTGCAAGCCTTCTCGTAAGTGCCCAGCAGCACGCCGTTGCGCTCCTGCCGCGTGTAGATTTCACCCTTGAAGTCGAGCACGCCCACCATCTCGCGGCCGGTGCGGGCGTTGAACTCCTCCACTTCCGGCATCGGCTCGGTCAGCAGGTACATGTGCTCCATGGCCAGCAGCGGCAGCTCGACGCCGACCATGCGGCCGACCTCACGGGCCCACAGCCCGCCGCAGTTCACCACGTGCTCGGCCTTCACCGTGCCCTGTTCGGTGATGACGTTCCACGTGCCGTCGGGCTCCTGCGTCAGCTCGCGCACCGGGTTGCGCAGCACGATCTCCGCGCCCAGCTTGCGCGCCGCCTTGGCGTAGGCGTGCGTGGTGCCGGAAGGATCGAGATGGCCCTCCACGGGGTCCCACATCGCGCCGACGAAGTGGCTTTCGTCCATCAGCGGGAACATGGCCTTCGCCTCGGAAGGCGTGATGAGTTCCGTATCCATGCCGAGATAGCGGCCCTTGGCGTGGGCGAGGCGCAGGAAGTCCATACGTTCCGGCGTGTCGGCAAGCATCACGCCGCCGGTAAGGTGCAGCGAACAGGACTGGCCCGAAATTTCCTCCAGCTCCTTGTAGAGCTGGACGGTGTATGCCTGCAGCTTCGCGACGTTGGGGTCGCCGTTGAGCGTATGAAAGCCGCCGGCCGCATGCCAGGACGATCCCGAGGTCAGCTCGGACCGCTCGATCAGCATCACGTCCGTCCAGCCGGCGCGGGCGAGGTGATAAAGCACCGAACAGCCGACGACGCCGCCGCCGATCACAACCGCTTTGACATGAGATTTCATGGGGTTCTGCCTGTCAGTGAATAGATTGAATCAGAAATCCGTCGGCGCGCCGCCTTCGGCGATGCGGCGGTTGACGAAACCGTCGAGTTCTTCGCGGATGGCGGGGTCCATGGCGGGCGGCTCGTAGCTTGCCAGCCGCTCCTTCCACACGCGGTTGGCCTTCTCGATCGCGGTGGGGGAGCCAGCCTCCGACCAGCTCTCGAAATTGCGCCAGTCGGACAGGACCGGGGAATAGAACGCCGTCTTGTAGCGGTTCTGGGTGTGGGGCGTGCCGAAGAAGTGCCCGCCCGGCCCGACATCGCGGATCGCATCGACCGCCAGCGCGTCTTCCGACAGGTCCAGCGGGGTCAGGAACTCCCCCACCATCTGAAGAAGGTCGATGTCGAGGATGGTTTTTTCGAACGAACACCGCAGCCCGCCTTCCAGCCAGCCGGCGGCGTGCATCATCATGTTGCCGCCGCCCTGTATCGCGCCCCACAGCGAGAACACGCTTTCATAGGCAGCCTGCGCGTCGACCGTGTTGGCGGCGCAGGTGTTCGAGGTGCGGTAGGGAAGGGCGTAGCGGCGCGCGAGCTGGCCGCCGACGAGCTGCGCCTTCATGTATTCCGGCGTGCCGAAGGCCGGGGCGCCCGATTTCATGTCGACGTTGGAGGTGAAGCCGCCATAGGCCACCGGCGCGCCCTTGCGCACCATCTGCGCAAACGCGATGCCCGACAGGGCCTCGGCGTTCTGCTGCACCAGCGCGCCGGCGATGGTGACAGGCGCCATCGCGCCCGACAGGGTGAACGGCGTGACCACCACCACCTGGCCCGCCGAGGCCATCTGGATGATGCCCTCCATCATCGGAATGTCGAGCTTCAGCGGCGAGTTGGTGTTGATGATGGTGAAGACGGACGGCTCTGCCAGAAGTTGCTCGCGTGAGATGCCGCGCGCCAGCCGCGCGATCTCGATGCCATCGACGTTGCGTTCCATGCCCAGCGAATAGATGTGGAACACCTTGTCGGTCAGCACCGCCAGGTCGCGGACGCATTCCAGATGCCGGATCGAGGGGTGGATGTCGATCGGCTCCACCGGGTAGCCGCCGGTGATGTTGATGATGTTGTGCATCTGCGCGAGCTTGAGGAAGCTGCGATAGTCTTCCTGGTTGCCCGGCCTGCGCCCACGGTCGATATCCGAGCAGTTGGGCGCCGAAGCCATCATCGAGATGATGAGGTTGTCGCCGCCGAAGACGACGTTGTGCGCCGGGTTACGCGCATGCAGCGTGAACTGCGACGGCGCATGGCCCACCAGTTCCAGGACCATGTCTGGGTCGAAGCGCACGCGTTCGGTGCCTGCCTGCACGTCCGCGCCGTGCTCTTTCATGATCCGGCGCGCGCCCTCGTGCAGCACGTCGACGCCGATTTCCTCGAGCACGCGCAGCGACGCCAGATGGATGGATTCCAACTCGTCGTCCGAGACGATCTTCGTCGGCGCGAAGGGGATTTTCAGCTGGCGAAAGGCCGGCTGCTCGAACGCGGCGGCGCCACCGGCGCGCTTGCCCGCGCGCCCGCCGCGCCTTGCCCGTTCGGTGCCTGCGAGCGCTTCGCCCGGCAGCGTCATGTCGGTCATTCACTTCCCCGCAAATCGCGTAACTGCGGGCATAGTGGACCGGCTGGAAACGCCGGATTGCGGAGGCTGCGACAATTACAGCGAGGGAATCGACATTCCAAAAAGGAGACGGCGGCAGGACGCCGCCGCTCCTTCATGCGTTCAGCGCCTTGGCCACGTGCCAGGTGCCGCCCATGCCGTTGCCGGTCATGTCGCCGGCCTTCTTGTCGCCGTGATAGGTATAGAGCGGATGGCCGCTGTGCGCCCACATCGTGGAGCCATCGGCGCGCTTGACGAGGGTCCACTCGCCTTCGGCCTTGGCGGACGCATCCGCCTTCAGCGGAAGCCACTTGGTCGCGCAATCGGCGTCGCAGTTGGACTTGCCGGCTGCGTCCTTGTCGTAGGTGTAAAGCGTCATGCCATGGGAGTCGGTGTAGACCTTCTCGTTCTGCATCGTCTTGATCTGTGCCGGCTCGGCTGCGTGCGCCGCCGCCACGCCCAGGACGAGGGCGGTCAATGCAGTTGCAACGATTTTCATGGAAGTTGCTCCTCCTTTTGGAGCGTGGCCGATGGTGTTGGTCGGCCGGTCCCAGAAACGCCCCTATGGCAGTGGGTGTTCCGTCGTTCACGAACACTTGTCTGCGTCCTCGCTGTCGCGCTAGAAATGGCGGATGAAGCGCACAAGACGCCTGCTCCTCAGACCTTTCGCAGCCATGACGCCGTCGGCTCGGACGCGTCATGCGGAACTGCTGCGGCTGTGCGCGCGCATCGGCTATTCGCCGCACGCCTCCGCGTGAATCCACGCCGGCCCCTGCCGGTCTGATTCAAACGGAGCCTGCAACCCCATGACCTACCAGAATTTTTCTCTGAAGCAGCTTCAGGACATCGACGCCGCTCACCATCTCCACCCCTTCACCGACCACAAGGATCTTCGCGCAGCCGGAAGCCGCGTCATCACGCGCGCCGAAGGGCCGTTCATCTACGATTCCGAAGGCAACGAGCTTCTCGACGGCATGGCCGGGCTGTGGTGCGTGAATGTCGGCTACGGGCGGCACGAACTGGCGGAGGCCGCCTACGCGCAGATGAAGGAACTGCCCTACTACAACTCCTTCTTCCGCTGCACGACGCCGACGCCGGTTCTGCTGTCGAAGAAGCTGGCCGAGATCGCGCCCGAGGGCGTCAGCCAAGTGTTCTACGGCTCGTCCGGCTCGGAATCAAACGACACCGCGCTGCGGCTCGTGCGCCATTACTGGGCGCTGGAAGGCCGGCCGCAAAAGAACATCATCATCTCGCGCAAGAACGCCTATCACGGCTCGTCGGTGGCCGGCACGTCTCTGGGCGGCATGGCGGCGATGCACGGGCAGCTCGGCGGTGCGGTGCCAAACATCGTGCACGTGATGATGCCCTACGCCTTCGAGCTGGCGCTGCCCGGCGAACGCGAGCACGATTTCGGCATCCGCGCGGCAAGAGCGGTGGAAGACGCCATCCTCGAAGCAGGGCCCGACAACGTCGCGGCCTTCATCGGCGAGCCGATCATGGGGGCTGGCGGCGTCAAGATCCCTCCGCCCAGCTACTGGCCGGAAATCCAGCGCATCTGCCGCAAGTACGATATCCTGCTCATGCTGGACGAGGTCATCACCGCTTACGGCCGCACGGGCGCGTGGTTCGCCGCCCAGTCGATGGGCATCGAGCCGGACACGATCACCACCGCGAAGGCGCTGACCTCCGGCTACCAGCCGCTGTCGGCGCTGCTGGTGGGCGAGCGCATCGCCTCGACGCTGGTCGACAAGGGCGGCGAATTCTACCACGGCTACACCTATTCCGGTCATCCGGTGGCCTGTGCGGTGGCGCTCGTCAATCTCGAGATCATCGAGCGGGAAGGGCTGATCGAGCGCGTGCGCGACGATACAGGGCCCTATTTCCGCAAGGCGCTGGCGGAGCGGCTGGCCGGCCACGGCATCGTCGGCGAGGTGCGCAGCTTCGGCCTCATGGGCGCGATCGAGATCGTCAAGGACCGGGAAACGCGCGAGCGCTTCCCCGGCGACGGTGCGGCGGCCGTGGTGGTTCGCGACCATGCCATCGCCAACGGCATGATGCTGAGGGCGACGGGCGACACCATGATCCTGTCGCCGCCGCTTATCTGGACGCGGGAGACGATCGACATGGCCGCCGACCGTATCGCGCGGGCGCTCGACCTCGCAGAAGCCGACCTTAGGAGATAGAGCCATGGCCGACGAACCCGTCGTTCAACCCATCGAATACGAGGACGCGTCCGACGAGGTTCGCGCGGTCTATGACGATATCAAGGAATCGCGCGGCATCGACTGGGTCAACAATTTCTGGAAAGTGCTGGCGCACGATCCGGAACTGCTCAGGCGCACCTGGAGCGACATCAAGCATGTCATGGGGCCGGGTGCGCTCGATCCGCTGGTCAAGGAGATGATCTACATCGCCGTGTCTGCGACCAACGGTTGCGAGTACTGCACATACTCGCACACCGCGGCGGCGCGCGCGAAGGGCATGACGGATGCGCAGCTGATGGAGGTTCTGGCTGTGGTGGGCATGGCCAACGAGACGAACAGGCTTTCCAATGGCCTGCGTCCGCCCGTCGACGTTCAGTTCAAGCCGCGCTGAAAGCAGAAGCAGACCCGAACAGCAAAAACCGCGCTCTCCGGGCGGGGAGAAACGCGGTCTTGCCAAATATACGCATGGCGTTTCGCGAACTCGATACCTGCGAAACTAACAGCTCCGGTACGCAGTACCTGATCCGGAGCGGTGGGCGGCTGCGATGACCGCCTTGCAATGAGTTCTACAGGGACATCGTTACCGCGGAGTTATCGAGACCTTAAGCAAATCTAAATCCGGCGTTTTTTTGGGCAGCCGTGAGAGATTTCGCTCGGCCGCGACTTACGCTACGTCACCGCGCAGGAATTTGATGATGCCCGAAAAATCGGTGCCGCCGTGGCCCATAGCATTGAACAGCGCGTAGAGCTGGGTCGCTTCCGCGCCGAGCGGCGTCACCGCGCCGGCCGACTGCGCGGCCTCCTGCGCCAGCTTCAGATCCTTCAGCATCAGGGCTGCGGCGAAGCCGGGCTTGTAGTCGCGGTTGGCCGGCGAGGTGGGAACCGGCCCCGGCACCGGGCAGTAGGTCGTCAGCGACCAGCACTGGCCCGAAGAGGTGGATGCCACGTCGAACAGCGCCTGGTGCGACAGGCCCAGTTTCTCGGCCAGCACGAACGCCTCGCCGACGCCGATCATCGAGATGCCGAGGATCATGTTGTTGCAGATCTTGGCTGCCTGGCCTGCGCCCGCGTCGCCGCAATGGACGACCTTGCCGGCCATTGGCTGGAGGATCGGCTCGGCCTTGGCAAACGCCTCGCCGCTGCCGCCGGCCATGAAGGTCAGCGTGCCGGCTTCCGCTCCGCCCACGCCGCCCGACACGGGCGCGTCCACCGAGAGCATGCCGGCCGCCGCCGCGATCTCGTGCGCCTTGCGGGCGGAATCCACGTCGATGGTGGAGGAGTCGATGAACAGCGTGCCCTTTTCGGCGGCCGCCACGATATCCTCGTAGACCGCCAGCACATGCTTGCCGGCGGGCAGCATGGTGATGACGACACTCGCGCCCTTCACCGCTGCGGCAGCGCTGTCTGCCACCGCCACGCTGTTGCCCTGCGCGGCCTTGAGATTGTCAGGCACGAGATCGAAGCCATGGACCTCGTGGCCGGCCTTTACCAGATTGGCGGCCATGGGGTTGCCCATATTGCCGAGACCGATGAATGCGATGGTGGTCATGTGTTCCTCCGGAAGTGAAAGTCGGCGATGGGCATTCGGCAGTCGGCAATCGGGAGGTGCGCTCTCCCGACTGCCGACTGCCGATCTGCCTACCTGCCGATGAGATGCCGCGCGATAATTACCCGCATGATTTCGTTTGTGCCTTCGAGGATCTGATGCACGCGAAGGTCGCGTAACAGCTTTTCGACGCCATATTCGTGCAGGTAGCCATAGCCACCGTGGATTTGCAGTGCATCGTTCGCCACGTCGAAGCACGTATCGGTCACGAAGCGCTTGGCCATTGCAGACCATTTCGTGGCGTCGTGCGCCTTGCGGTCGAGCTTTGCCGCCGCCGCGTAGAGGAAAATGCGGGACGCGCTGATGGCGGTCTCCATGTCGGCCAGCTTGAACTGCAACGCCTGGAAGCGGTCGATCGACTGGCCGAAGGCCTGTCTCTCGCCGGCATAGGCCAGTGCCTTGTCGAGCGCGGCCTGCGCGCCGCCCAGCGAGCATGCGGCGATGTTGAGCCTGCCGCCGTCCAGTCCGGCCATGGCGATCCGGAACCCCGCGCCTTCGCCCGACAGAAGGTTCTCGGCGGGCACCCGGCAGTCCTCGAACACCACCTGCCGGGTCGGCTGCATGTGCCAGCCCATCTTGCTCTCGCTCGGCCCGAAGGAAAGCCCCGGCGCATCCTTCGGCACGACCAGCGTGGAGATGCCCTTGGGGCCTTCATCGCCGGTGCGCGCCATAACGACATACACGTCCGAATCGCCCGCGCCGGAGATGAACTGCTTTGCACCGTTGAGAACGTAGTGATCGCCATCCTTCACGGCTTTGGTCCGCAGCGCGGCGGCGTCCGAGCCCGAGCCCGGCTCCGTCAGGCAGTAGCTCGCCAGCCATTCCAGCGAGGTCAGCTTGGGCAGCAGCCGCTGGCGCTGCTCGTCATTGCCGAACGTGTCGATCATCCATGCCGACATGTTGTGGATCGAGATCATCGAGGAGAAGCCGGGGCAGGCCGCCGCCAGCGCCTCGAAGATCAGCACCGCATCCAGCCGCCCAAGTCCTGAACCGCCTACATCCTCCCTGATGTAGATGCCGCCGAAGCCCAGCGGCCCTGTTTCGCGGATCACGCTCAGCGGGAAGAAGCGCTCCTTGTCCCAGTCGAGGGCATAGGGGGCTACCCGCTCGGCGGCGAACGCCGCCGTCATTTCCTGAATGGCGCGCTGGTCCTCGTTCAGCTCGAACTGGCTC
Source organism: Neoaquamicrobium microcysteis (assembly GCF_008180155.1). Classification (GTDB taxonomy): domain Bacteria; phylum Pseudomonadota; class Alphaproteobacteria; order Rhizobiales; family Rhizobiaceae; genus Aerobium; species Aerobium microcysteis. Next base: position 207,050 of record NZ_VSZS01000062.1, read on the forward strand.
GCCGTCGCGTCGGTCGCCGCGTCCATGACATCCTCCCTGCGCATTCCGTAGACTTGACCGGCAATCTAGACCATTGCAGGGGCTGTGCAACGTTCGGGCCCGCAAAGGCGCTGTGCGTGAATACGATAACGGAGCGTGCGAAATGTCGAGCCCTGCCAAAGCCCGCGCGATCATGCTCCAGGGCACCGGCTCCGACGTGGGCAAGACGGTGCTGGTGGCCGGGCTGTGCCGCGTGGCGCGCAATCGCGGGCTGTCCGTTCGCCCCTTCAAGCCGCAGAACATGTCGAACAACGCGGCCGTCGCCGACATTCCCGGCGAGGCCATGGGCGGCGAGATCGGCCGCGCGCAATGGCTGCAGGCGCTTGCCTGCGGCGTGCCACCGACGGTCGATATGAATCCCGTGCTGCTCAAGCCGCAGAGCGATATCGGCGCGCAGGTGGTCGTGCAGGGCAGGATGCGCGGGCAGGCGGAGGCGCGCGACTACCAGACGCTGAAGGCGACGCTCATGGATGCCGTGATGGAGTCGTGGCAGCGGCTGGGGCAGGGCGCCGAGCTCGTCATTGTGGAGGGCGCGGGCTCGCCTGCCGAGATCAACCTGCGCTCGCGCGACATCGCCAATATGGGTTTCGCCACGCGCGCCGACGTGCCGGTGGTGCTGGTCGGCGACATAGATCGCGGAGGGGTGATCGCATCTGTCGCTGGCACGCACCTCATCCTGCCGGAAGAGGACCGGCGGATGATCGTCGGCTATCTCATAAACAAGTTTCGGGGCGATGTGAGCCTCTTCGACGAGGGGCTCGATGCCATCACCCTGTTCACGGGCTGGCGATCCTTCGGCGTCGTGCCTTGGCTGCGGGAGGCCGCTCTGCTGCCTTCCGAAGACTCCGTGGTTCTGGAGCGTGCGGTTAGGGGCGAGGGGCCGGCCTGCAAGGTGGCGGTGCCGATGCTGTCCCGGATCGCCAATTTCGACGACCTCGACCCGCTCAAGGCCGAATCCGAGGTTGAGGTTACTTTCGTCCCGCCCGGTCGAGCTATTGGGGATGATACCGCAATCGTGGTCATTCCGGGCTCGAAAGCCACCATTTCCGACCTCGCGATGCTGCGGGAAAATGGTTGGGACCGCGACATTAAGGCCGTGCGCCGGCGCGGCGGTCGCGTCGTCGGGCTGTGCGGCGGCTACCAGATGTTGGGGCGCACGGTCTCTGATCCGCATGGGATAGAGGGTGGCGGCACGGTCGAGGGGCTTGGCCTGCTGGATGTCGAGACCGTGCTCGAACCGGAAAAGACGGTGCGCAACGTGGCCGGGTTCTCCAACATGTATGAAGAAGAACTATCCGGCTACGAAATCCACCTCGGACGAACGACCGGTCCGGACACTTTGCGGCCGCCAGTCACCATCGATGGCGTGCCCGACGGCGCCGCCTCTCGCGACGGGCGGGTGTGGGGAACATACCTCCACGGCGTGTTTGCGGCAGACGGCTTTCGCCGCAGGTTCCTCGCCGAGCTGGGCGTTCGGGGGCAGGGCACGAACTACCGCGAAAGCATCGAAACCGCGCTGGACGCAATCGCCGCGCATCTGGAAAAGCACATTGATATCAACGCCCTGCTGGCTGCCGCGCGCTGAGGTTATCAGTTCTTGTCGTACCATTCGAGGATGGCCGGCATCTGCCTCTCGAAGCCGCCGGGGACGAAAACGTTCAGCAATCCGGCCTCGGCCCCGGTGCGATTGCGGAAATCGTGCATCACGCCGGCCGGGACGATCACGGTCGTTCCCGCCTGCGCATCGATCCATTGTTCTCCGACGAGCAGCGAAATCGTGCCTGAAAGGATGACGAAAACCTCGTCGTTCTCCTCGTGGAAATGCGGTCCGGGACCGTCTGCCCCGGCTTCCAGCCACCATTCCGATACGCAATAGGCGTCTGAAGTCTCCGGCCCATCGGCCTTAAAAACCGCCGTCATGCCCGGCATCGCGTAGCTGCGCCCGGTGCGGATCGGCAGGACGATGGGCGCTCGCTTCATTGCGCGCGGCCGGTCTTTGGCCAGTAGGTGCCGAAGCACCAGACGTTTCCTTCGGGGTCGCGACAGATAAATTCGCGGCTGCCATAGTCGCGCTCGGTCACGCCCTGTTCGATGGTAGCGCCGGCCTTCTGGGCGCGGGAAAACAGCGCGTCGACGTCTTCAACGGCGACGTAGAGCGACTTTCCACCCTGCTCGCCAGGCTTGCCGACCATGGCGGAATACTCGGTGTCGCGCGCTTGCCCGCACATGATGATGGATGAGCCGAAGGCTAGCTCGGCATGGCTGACCTGGCCCTCATCGTCTTCGTAGCGGGCGTGAACGGCGAAGCCGAAAGCTCCGACGAGCCAGTCGATCATCTTCGAGGCGTCGCGAAACTGGAAGGTCGCGAAAATGCGCGGCGGTTCTGAATGGGCTGGCATTGAAATCTCCTTGGCTGTCGAAGCACGCAGGATGCGCCGTTTGGATATCGCCGGCTTGAAGAAATGTTACCTCTGGGCGGAGGCCAGCCATTGCGAAGGCGTCGCGCCGGAAAATTCGCGAAACTCGCGGGTCAGATGCGCCTGATCGGCATAGCCGCAGGCGGCCGCCACGTCGGCCCATCCACTGTCGTCATCCGATGCGGCCATTGATTGCGCGCGCAAAAAGCGCGCGACACGCGCGACCGCCTTGGGCGGAAGGCCGACCTCGTCGCGGAAGCGGGATGCGAGATGCTTGCGGGTCCATTCGAGATCGGAAGCCAGCTTTGCCACGGGCACGCGCCCTCCGGTCGCGACGATGCGGTCGTAGGCCCATGCCACTGCTTCGGCAGGGGCCGGCGCGGCGCGCATCCTTTGGAGCAGGAAGGTCTCCGCGATTTCGAGGCGGCGATCCCAGTTCTCCTCGTTGCCTAGTTGTTGGCGCAGTCCATCGAGCGATCGATCGCCGAGCTGGTCCAGACGGATCATCCGTTCGCTCAGCTCGCTCATAGGCAGGCCGAAGAAGCGCCGCGCGCCGAGCGGCGTCAGCGTGTATTCAAGGCAAGAGCAGGCGCCGGCTGAGGCGATGTTGACGGGCGTAAGGCACAGGCCGGACGTGAAGCTGTGATAGCCGTCCTGCGCGGTCGGCGGCCTGCCCAGCGCGATCTCGAACGGGTCTGAAAAGCCGATCAGCAGCGGGACCACGAGCGAAGCGGTCTCGACCTGCCGTATCGGCCTGCCGGAGCTTTCGCGATAGAGCGCGATGTCGTTCACCAGCCCCTTCAGTTCGGCCGGCGGCGGCACCTTCAGCAGTGTGAAGGTATCGGTTTCGACGACCGCCGCGTCAGGACGGTTTGAAATGGCGCTGAGGTGCGGCTCGGCTCTCATGGGTGGAACAATAACCCACGCAAAACCACCGCGCGAGGCTCAATCGATCAGCAACCTTAGCGCCAGCGCAACGCAGGTGAAGACCAGAAGTGGCTTGATGAGTTTCGCGCCCTTCTTCATCGCCAGCGATGCTCCCAGCCGCGCGCCAAGAAAGCCGCACACGCCCATTAAGAGCCCGACTTGCCACGAGACCACGCCGGCAGCCGCGAAGAATGCGAAGCCGCCGAGGTTTGAAGCAAGGTTGAGAAGCTTGGTGTGGGCCGTCGCCTTGAGCACGCCGTAGCCCGCCAGCGCTACGAAGGCGAGCATGTAGAAGGACCCCGCGCCGGGGCCGAACAGCCCGTCGTAGAAACCGACGAGGGGCGGCACGACGAGACCGAAAAGGGAGGGTGTGATGCGCCGGGTGCGATCCAGATCGTCCATGTTCGGCTTGAAGGCGAAGTAGAGCGCAATGGCCACCAGCATGACCGGCAGGGCGGCGCGCAGCATCTCGGCCGGCAGGATGGTGGCGAGCGCCGCGCCGGCCACCGCGCCGAGAAAGGCGAGTCCGGCCGACGGTAGCTGCGCTCTCAGATCGACATGGCCCTTGGACGCGTAGGCCATGGTCGCGGACGCCGTTCCGAACAGGCCTTGCAGCTTGTTGGTGCCAAGCGCCTGCACGGGAGAGAAACCTGCTAGCATAAGCGCCGGGACGGTTATGAGCCCGCCGCCGCCGGCAATCGAATCGACGAAGCCCGCGAAGAATGCGGCGACCGCCAGCAGGAGCACGATTTCGATGGCGAGTTCTGAAAACATGGACGGACCGATGCGTGGGAACCGCGCTTCGACCACAGGCGCGTGCTATCCGCAAGCGCCATTTCGCGCTAGCCTTCGGCCAGAGAAGCAGGGAGTCGAAGTCGATGGCGCTGGAAGTTTTTTCGCGGATCAGGGAACTGTTCGAGGGCGACCCGGCCGTGCGCAAGGTGGCCGACGATCCGGCCCTGTCTGCTGAAATTCTGCTGTTGTTCCGCATGGTGCTGGCTGACGGCGCGGTGGAGCAGGCCGAGCTCGATACGCTCAAGCGCATCTGCGCGGAAGCGTTCGGCATCGGCGAGGACAGTTTCGGCGAGGTCATGCGCTACCTGCACGACTACGGCTACGAGACCACCACCTCGCAGGCGCTGGCGATCTTCCGTGGTTATCCGCGCGAACGGCGCGTGCAGCTTGCCCGTCATCTCGCTGAAATCGCCAAGGCCGATTCGGGCCTGCACCAGCACGAGGTGCGGCTTCTGGCACGCACGCTCGAGGTGCTGAAGCTCGACCCGCACGAGGTGTTGACGGGCAACGCCTGAGCTATCCCTGTTCGGCCAGTCTCTTCTGCAATGCGCGGTGGAGGTCCGGTGCGGCGGCGACGAGAGCCTTCGCGGCTTCGGATTGTGGATTATCGAGCACGTCGATCGTCTTTCCCGACTCGACGATGCGACCCTCGTGCATCACCATCACGTCGTCGGTGATGGCGCGCGCGACGGTGAGGTCATGCGTGATGAACAGGTATGCGACGCCCAGCTTGCCGTTCAACTCGGCGAAAAGGTCCAGCACCTGCGCGCGGATCGACACGTCCAGCGCCGAGACCGGCTCGTCGGCCACCACCAGCCTCGGGCGGGTGATGATGGCGCGGGCTATCGAGATGCGCTGGCGCTGTCCGCCCGAAAATTCGTGCGGGTACTTGTCCATGTCGCGCGGCTGCAGGCCCACCTCGTGAAGCGCGGCGGCCACCATCTCCCGGCGCTCGGCGGGACCGGGCTGCTTTTCCAGCAGGTGAAGCGGCTCGGCCACCAGGCGCTCGACCTTGTGGCGGGGGTTGAACGAGCCGTAGGGGTCCTGAAACACGACCTGTATGTCGCGCCGGTGCGGCTTCAGCTCGGTTTCGCTCATGGCGCTGACTTCGGCACCGTTGAGCCGGATCGCGCCCTGCGTCGGCCGGTCCAGCGCAAGGATCATGCGCGCCAGCGTGGACTTGCCGCAGCCCGAGCGGCCCACCAGCGCGACCGACTGGCTGGCGCGGATGGAAAAGGACACACCGTCCACCGCGCGGAAAGGCTCGGGCCTGGAGAACAGCGAGGTACGGCGGCCGGGATAGTGGCGCACCACGTTTTCGACCGAGAGGAGGGGTCGCGCGGCATCATCAGCCGACGGTGCATGCTTCTTGCGGTCCGGCACGTGCATGGAGGCCAGCGCCAGCTGGCGGGTATAGGGGTGCACCTGCGCCGACAGGGTGCGGGCGGTTTCGCCTTCCTCCATCACCTCGCCGTGGCGCATGATTGTGATGCGGTCGGCCATGTCGGCAACGACCGCGAGGTCGTGCGAAATCAGCAGCAGGCCCATCTTTTGCTCGTCGACGAGGTCACGCAGCAGTTCGAGGATCTGCTTCTGCAAGACGACATCGAGCGCGGTCGTGGGCTCGTCGGCGATCAGCAGCTTGGGCTTGAGCGCACAGGCGATGGCGATGACGACGCGCTGGCGCTGGCCACCGGACAGTTCGTGCGGAAAGCGGGATAGGGGGAACTTCGCCTCTGGAAGCCCGACGCGGTCGAGAATCTGCCGGGCGGTCTGCTCTGCGTCGGCGCGGTTTGCGCCGGCGTGCCAGCGTATGCCTTCGGCCACCTGCTCGCCGATGGTCTTGACCGGGTTGAGCGCCGTCATCGGCTCCTGAAAGACCATGCCGATGTCGTCGCCGCGCAGCCGGTTCATCGCCGCTTCCGGGGCGGCCAGGATATCGATGCCGTCGAACGTGACCCGCCCGGAGGTGCGGGCTGCGTCGGGGAGGAGCCGCATGATCGTCAGCGCCGTCATCGACTTGCCCGAACCGGATTCGCCGACGAGGCCCATCACCTCGCCCTCTGCGATGCTCAGGTCGATATCCCTGAGGATGGGCGTACCGCCGATCTCCAGACGCAGGTTTTCGATCTCGAGCAGGCTCATCTCTGCCGCCTCAATCGCGGGTCGAGCACATCGCGCAGGCCGTCGCCCAGAAGGTTGAGCCCCAGCACTGTGATAACGATTGCGAGGCCGGGGAAAATCGCCAGATGCGGGGCGACCATCATGCGCGTTTGGGCGTCGAACAGCATGCGGCCCCATGACGGCATGGGCGGCTGCGCGCCGAGGCCCAGATAGGAAAGGCCCGCTTCGGCGAGAATGCCGAGCGCGAACTGGATCGTGCCCTGCACGAGCAGGATCGAGGCGATGTTGGGCAGGATGTGCTCGATGGTGATGAGCGTCTTGCCCTTGCCGGCCGCGCGGGCGGCCAGAACGTATTCGCGCGGCCACAGCGACAGCGCGCCAGCGCGTGCCACGCGCGCGAAGACGGGGATGTTGAAGATGCCGATGGCGATTATGGCGTTGACCGCGCCGGGGCCGAAAATGGCAGTTATCATCACCGCCGAGAGCAGGGCCGGGAAGGCGAACACGACGTCGTTGAAACGCATCAGCGTCTCGTCAACCCAGCCGCCCCTTGCGGCGGCCCAGCAGCCCAGCGGCACGCCGATGCCCATGCCGACGGCCACGGCGACCACGGCGACAGCGATGGAGTTGCGCGCGCCGACCATGATCATGGACAGGATATCGCGGCCGAAATGATCGGTGCCGAACGGATGCTGGGCCGAAAGACCCTTCATACGGTCAGCGACGATCAGATGGGTGACGTCGTAGGGTGTCCAGACGTAGGAGACGAGCGCCATCGCAGCGACGAGAGCCGTGATGACGAAGCCGATCATGAAGGACCGGTTGGCGAAGGCGAGCCGAAGGGTGGAGCGCCAGCCCGGCTGTTCGAGGTGCAGAGGCGCGTCGGTCATGCGCTGACCCTCAACCGCGGATCGACCACCGCATAGAGGATGTCGACGACGAGGTTGACGACGACGACGCTGGCAACCAGCAGCATGATGACGCCTTCGACGACGATGAGATCGCGCTGCGTGATCGCCTGAAACACGAGGCGGCCGAGGCCGGGCAGGTAGAACACGTTCTCGATGATGATGGTGCCAGCCAGCAGGAAGGCGAACTGCAGCCCCATGATGGTGAGAACCGGGATCATTGCGTTGCGCAGCGCATGGCGCCACAGCACGTAGCGGCGCGGCATGCCCTTGGCGCGGGCGGTGCGGATATAGTCTTCTCCCAGCACCTCAAGCATCGCCGATCGCGTAACGCGGGCGAGGATGGCGGCCTGCGGCAGGGCCAGCGCTATGGCGGGAAGGATAAGCGCCTTGAGGCCGGGCCACACGCCCGCGCCCCAGCCGGGGAACCCGCCCGACGGCAGAAGGCGGAGCCAGACCGCGAAGACATAGACCAGCAGCAGCGCGAACCAGAAATTGGGAATGGCGACGCCGACCTGCGCAACGCCCATCGACACGGTGTCGCCCATCCGGCCGCGTCGCGCGGCAGCGAAGATGCCGACCGGAATGGCAATGGCGGTGGAGAGGATGAGCGAGATGATGGCCAGCGGCAGGGAGACGACGACGCGCTCGGCGATGAGGTCGATGACGGGGGAGGAATAGGTGAAGGAGCGGCCGAAATCGCCCACCAGCATGCCGCCTATCCAGCTGAAGTAGCGCACCAGCACCGGGTCGTTCAGCCCCATCTGCTCGCGCATGGAGGCCAGCGCCTCAGGCGTCGCGTTCATGCCGAGCATGAGGAGCGCGGGGTCGCCCGGCAGGATCTCCAGCACGAAGAACACTACGGCCGAGGCCACGAGCAACGTGACCAGGCCGATACCGAGGCGTTTGGATAGGAATGCGATCATGCGATGGCTGGGCGGAATGAAACCGCCCCGAAAGCGCAAACGCTTTCGGGGCGACGGGTTTCCCTGTCTTCTACTCGGTCCAATGGACCTTGGTCAGGTCGGCGACGGAGAGCGGCCAGTTCTCCCACATGCCTTCAAGCTTGGCATCCCAGACACCGATCTTGGGCAACTGGAAGAGGAAGCCGACGGCGGCGTCCTGAGCGAGGATCGTCTGAGCCTTGCCATAGAGCTCGTTGCGCTTGGCCTCGTCGGTCGTGACTTCCAGCTCTTCCATCACCGCGTTGAACTCGGGATTTTCGTACTGGAAGTAGTAGTCGGGCCGGGCGTAGATGCCGATGTCCATCGGCTCGACATGCGAGACGATCGAAAGATCGTAGTTCTTGTCGGTGAAGACCTGGCTCAGCCAGTCGGCCCATTCAAGCGGAATGATCTCGAGGTTGATACCGACCTGGCGCAGCTGCGAGGCGATGATCTGGCCGCCATCACGCGCGTAGCTGGGGGGCGGCAGCTTGAGCGTCGCCGAGAAGCCATCGGGAAGGCCTGCCTGCGCCAGAAGCTCCTTCGCCTTCTCCGGGTCGTACGGATAGGTGCCCGTCAGGTCGATATAGGCGGGGTGGTGCGGCGCGAAATGCGAGCCGATCGGCACGCCGAGGCCGGGCGGCACACCCTGGATGATCTCTTCGCGGTTGAGCGCGTGGGCGATGGCCTGGCGCACCTCGAGCTTGTCGAAGGGCTCCTTCTTGTTGTTGGTCGAAAGAACCGTCTCGCCCTCGGTCGAGCCGATGACCACCTTGAAGCGCGGGTCGCTCTCGATCTGCGGCAGCGCGTCGCCGACCGGCATGTTTGAGAAGGCGTGCACGTCGCCCGACAGGAGCGCCGGGATGGCGGCCGCGGAGTCGGGAATGATGCGGAACTCGGCGCGGTCGAGCGCGACTTCCTCGCCCCAGTAGTCCGGGTTCTTCACCAGCGTGATGGACGAGCCCTTCGCCCAGTTGTCGAACTTGAAGGGGCCGGTGCCGATCGGCCGTTCCTTGTTGCCGTCGGCGGAGGCGGGCGACACGATTGCCGCTTCGCCCCAGCCCATGTTCCACAGGAACGCACCCTGCGGGTGCTTGAGGTTGACAACGACCGTGGCCGAATCGACGACTTCAACGCTCTGGATGGCCGAATAGAGCCCTTTTTGCGGGTTGACCGAATCCTCGGCCATCGCGCGGTCGATGGAGAATTTCACGTCTTCGGCGCTGAAATCTGCGCCGTCGTGGAATTTAACGCCGGTGTGCAGCTTGAAGGTGTAGACCTTTCCGTCGTCGGAAATTTCCCAGCTCTCGGCCAGGCCCGGCTGCACCGAGCCGTCCGGTCCGATGCGGGTCAGGCCCTCGAAGACGTTGGCGTAGCCGACTTCCTTGATGGCGGCGGCGGCGCCTGCGGTGGGATCGAGATGCGGCGGTTCGAGCACCATACCGATGACCACGTCGGTGCGCTGAGCCATTGCCGCGGTCGAGGTCGCAAGCGCGAGCGCCGTCGCCACGAGGACGGATTTCAGAAGTTTCATGACTATCTCCCGGTACGGAACTGAACCCCAGCGATCAAAGCGCGAAACGGGCGGGGAGTAAATCGGCTTTGTTGCGCTGCAGCGCATCAAGAGCGATGGGGTTTTCATGTTTGTTTGCTGCAACAGAAAAATCTGCCGATCCCGTGTGCGTCAGCTACGGCCCGCGCCACGCAGCAACACGTCGAGGCCGATGGCCATCACCTTGGCCGATTCGACCATGTCGTCGATGCCGACCCATTCGTCGGGCCGGTGGGCGAGGTCGAGTATGCCCGGCCCGTAGGCTATGCAGTCGAACAGGTGGCCGATGCGCGCGACGTGCTTCTGGTCGTAGGTGCCGGGCGAGATGACGTAGTCGGGTTCCTTGCCGAATATCTCGCGGATTCCTTCGGCAACGGCGGTGACGACCGGCGCGTCGCGGTCGGTCATGTTCGGCTGCACCTCAAAGAGGTCGTTGATGGAGTAGTCGAATTTCGGCCGCTCGCTCTTGAGCCGATCGAGGATCGAGGTCACCTCGGCCTTCACGTCGTCTATCGACTCTTCGAGCAGGAAGCGGCGGTCGATCACGGTGCGGCACGAATCGGGCACGTTCGGAGCGGGCAGGCCGGGCCGGAAATCTTCCGTCTGGCCGCCATGGATCGAATTGATGTTCATGGTCGAACGCCGCGCGCCTTCCGGCACGACCGGCATCTTCGTCTGCTTGCGGTCGAGCGCCGGGAACAGCTCGTCCTCGAAAGCCGCCAGCACCGCGCTCATGTGGCGGATCGCCGAATCGCCGAGAAACGGCATCGACCCGTGCGCTATCGAGCCGCGCGTCTCGATCTCGGCCCACCAGACACCGCGATGCCCGAGGCAGATGCGGTCCTTGTTGAGCGGCTCAGGAATGATCACGTGATCCACGCGCGGCTTGGAGAAATAGCCCTTCTCGGCCAGATAGGCGACGCCACCATAGCCACCCGATTCTTCGTCCACGGTGCCGGAAATCTCGATGGCGCCCGGAAAGTCCGGGAAGACGGCCATGAACGCCTCTACCGCGATGATCGACGCAGCGAGGCCGCCTTTCATGTCGCAAGCGCCACGCCCGTAGACCCGGCCGTCTTTTACCGTCCCGGCGAACGGATCGACGGTCCAGCCATCGCCAGCCTCGACAACGTCGATATGCGAATTGAAGTGGACCGTCGGGCCGGGGCTGCGTCCGTCGAAGCGGGCTGTCACGTTGGTACGCGGATAGCGGTCGGTGTCGCCGGGCGTGCCCACGCCGCGGACATACTCGACGCCGAAGCCACTCTTCTTGAGCCTGTCGCCGATATATTCCGCGCAGGGCGTGTAGGCCTCGCCCGGCGGGTTGATCGTCGGGAAACGGATGAGGTCTGCGGTCAGCGCGACGAGGTCGTCGCGGCGGTCGTCGATGGCACGGAACAGTTTTTCTTTCATGCCGCTATTGAGCAGGCGCAAGCGGGCTCTGGCAAGCGGCCCGCTTTGGGCCAGCAGAGACCCATCACATGGTCTTGATTGCGCTAGCCGGTCAGCGGCGAAACTTTGTTAGGAAATCCCGGAGAAACTTGTCGCCGCCACGCATCGGTGTGGCAGTGTTTCGAGTGGGGAAGTCGGGGTCTGCGGAATGAAAAAGCTTGTTTGCTGGTTTGCAGCGGCAGCGATGCTGCTTATGGGCGGGGTGAGCGCAAAGGCATCGACCCTGATTGCGCGGGTGGACGTTGCTGCGCAGAAGATGGTCGTGACGCACTACGGCAAGGTGCTGTACGAATGGCCGGTATCGACCGCACGCCAAGGGTTCACCACTCCCCGCGGCGAGTTCCGCCCCTATCGCGTACATAAATTGTGGCTGTCCCGCACCTACGACAACGCGCCCATGCCCTATGCCGTCTTCTATGACCGCGGGTGGGCCGTGCACGGTACCGATGCCGTGAGCCGGTTGGGGTCGCCCGCCTCGCACGGATGCGTCCGGCTGGCCACGCCCAATGCGCAGACCTTCTACACGCTGGTACGGCAGGTGGGTGCGGGCAACACGCGGATAATCGTCGAAAACTGACAGTCGGCTGGCCGCGAAAATATTCCACGCCATATCGCGTTTGTGGCATTTCAATCCCACGCCGTCTTGCATAGACCTGTCTGCGCAAGGAGCATACAGCGATGGCGCAGCATCGGGTCGAGCTTTCCCAGCCGGTTTCGGACGAGGTCCGCAAGACGACCTGCTACATGTGCGCGTGCCGTTGCGGCATCGACGTTCATCTCAAGGACGGCAAGATCCGCTATATCGAGGGTAACCGCGACCACCCGGTCAATCGCGGCGTGCTCTGCGCCAAGGGCTCGGCCGGCATCATGCAGCATTATGCGCCGGCTCGCCTTGATTCACCGATGCTGCGCACGGGGCCGCGCGGCTCAGGCGAGTTTCGCAAGATTTCCTGGGACGAGGCGCTGGCGCTTGCCACCGAATGGATGGGCGAGGTGCGGACGCGCGACCCGAAAAAGCTCGCCTTCTTCACCGGGCGCGACCAGTCGCAATCGCTGACCAGCTTCTGGGCGCAGCAATTCGGCACGCCGAACTACGCTGCGCATGGCGGCTTCTGCTCGGTCAACATGGCTGCCGCCGGCATCATGACGATCGGCGGAGCCTTCTGGGAGTTCGGCGCGCCGGACTGGGACCGCACAAAGCTGTTCGTCATGTTCGGCGTGGCGGAAGACCACGATTCGAACCCGATCAAGATAGGTATCTCGAAGCTGAAGAAGCGCGGTGCGCGGTTCGTCTCGGTCAATCCGGTTCGCACCGGCTATTCGGCGGTGGCGAACAACTGGATCGGGGTCCGGCCGGGCACGGACGGCCTTCTGATCCTCGCGATCGTGCATGAACTGCTCAAGGCGCGGCGCATCGATGTCGATTATCTCGTGCGCTATTCGAACGCGCCCTGGCTGGTGATCGATGCGCCCGGCACCGCGGAGCATGGGCTGTTTGCCCGCGATGCCGACGGCAAGCCATTGATCTTCGAGACGGTGACGGAGCGCGCCGTGCCGGCGCACACGAAAGGCGCGCGGCCCGCGCTGTCCGGGCGGTTTCGAATGGCGGACGGACGCCCGGTCGTGCCGTCTTTTCAATTGCTTGCCGACGAGTATCTCGACCCGAAACACGCACCGGAGGCGGTGGCCGACGAGATCGGCATTGATGTTCAGGTCATTCGCGGGCTTGCGGCCGAGATCGGGCGCGTCGCCTTCGATGAGGCGATCGAAATCGACCAACCATGGACGGATGTGCATGGCGAGCGGCACCAGTCCTTCGTCGGGCGGCCGGTATCGTTCCATGCCATGCGTGGCATCTCCGCCCATTCCAACGGCTTCCAGACGGCCCGCGCGCTGCACATGCTGCAGGTGCTGATCGGGGCAATCGATTGTCCCGGCGGCTTCCGCTACGAGCCGCCATATCCAAAGCCGCTGCACGCCCATCCGCGCCCGCACGGCAAGGCCGAACATTTCGGCTCGAACCAGCCTCTGGCCGGACCGCATTTGGGCTTCCCGCTGGGACCGGAAGACCTGCTGATCGACGGCGAGGGAAGGCCTGCGCGCATCGATAAGGCGTTTTCCTGGGAAGCGCCGGTCTCCGCGCACGGACTGATGCACATGGTGATCGCCAATGCGCATGCGGGCGATCCTTATCCGGTGGATTTGCTGTTCCTCTACATGGCGAACATGGCTTGGAACTCGTCGATGAACACGGCGGGCACCATCCGGATGCTGGAGGCCAAGGACGAGGAAACGGGCGATTACCGTATCCCGAAGATCATCTATTCCGACGCCTATTCTTCGGAAATGGTCGCCTATGCTGACCTCGTTCTGCCGGACACGACCTATCTGGAGCGGCACGACTGTATTTCGTTGCTGGATCGCCCGATATCCGAGCCGGATTCGGTCAACGACGCGATCCGCTGGCCCGTGGTGGAGCCGGACCGCGAGGTGCGCGGCTTCCAGAGCGTACTGCTCGATCTGGGCGCGAGACTGGGCCTGTCGGGCTTCGTCGACCATCGAGGCAAGCCGCTTTACGCAGACTATGCGGACTACATCGTGCGCCACGAGCGCAGGCCGGGCATCGGGCCGCTGGCGGGCTTTCGCGGCGCGGAAGGCGACAAGACGGGCAGGGGGGCCGCCAACCCGGACCAGTTGCGCCGCTATATCGAAAATGGCTCCTTCTTCTCGGTCCACATCCCCGAGGAAGCGCTGTTCTTCAAGCACGCCAATGCCGCCTATCAGGATTTCGCGGTGAAGATGGGCTTCTTCGACAAACCACAGCCGGTGACGTTCCAGCTCTACTCCGAGGAGCTGCAGAAGTTCCGCCTGTCGGCCGAAGGGCTGCGCGAGCCGGCCGCGCTGGACATTCATCGCGAGCGCATACTTGCCGCCTTCACGCCGCTGCCGCTCTGGTATCAGCCTCTGGAGGAGGGGGCAGTGGACGATGGCGAGTTCCCCTACCACGCGATCACGCAACGGCCGATGGCGATGTACCACTCATGGGGCTCGATGAACGCATGGCTGCGGCAGATCCATACGAAGAACCGGCTCTACGTGCCGGGCGAGATTTGCGACGAGCATGGGTTGGTCGACGACGACTGGGTGTGGCTGACCTCGCATCACGGCAGGATCAAGGTGCAGATTGCGCGATCGGCTACCGCCAATCGCGATACGATCTGGACATGGAATGCGATCGGCAAGCGCGGCGGGGCGTGGGCGCTCGACAAGGATTCGCCCGAGGCCACCAAGGGATTCCTGCTCAACCATCTGATCCATGAACTGCTGCCGCCGAAGGGCGACGGCATGCGCTGGTCGAACTCCGACCCCGTGACGGGGCAGGCGGCCTGGTACGATCTGCGCGTGCGTATCGAGAAGGCGGAGCCCGGCGAGGTCAGCGAACCGCATTTCGCGGCACAGACGGCCGACAAAGACGTGCCGGCGGAGCTTCGCTACGGGCAGGAGTGGGCGAAGTGACCTGCCTTCCGTCCAACCCGACCCCAAAGAAGCTCGGCCTCGTCATCGACCTCGACGTGTGCGTCGGCTGCCACGCCTGCGTCGTTTCCTGCAAGGAATGGAACACGGGCGGCTACGGCGCCGCGCTGTCGGACCAGGATCCCTATGGGGCCGACGTGTCAGGCACGTTCCTCAACCGCATCCATTCGTTCGAGGTGCTGCCCGAAGGCGGCGAAGTGGCCGCAGAGCGGGGCGAGGCGCGGCTGATCCACTTTCCAAAGTCGTGCCTGCACTGCGAGGATGCGCCTTGCGTGACTGTGTGTCCGACCGGCGCCTCCTACAAGCGTGCCGATGACGGCATCGTGCTGGTGGACGAGGACATGTGCATCGGCTGCGGCCTGTGCGCCTGGGCGTGCCCCTATGGCGCCCGCGAGATGGACCTTGCGGCCGGCGTGATGAAGAAGTGCACGCTGTGCATCGACCGCATCTATAACGAGACTATCGAAGAGGTGGACCGGGTGCCTTCCTGCGTGCGGACCTGCCCGACCAACGCCCGGCACTTCGGCGATCTCGCCGATCCGAACTCGGCGGTGTCGATCATGGTCGCGGAGCGGGGTGGCATGGACCTCATGCCGGAGCAGGGCACGAAGCCCGTCAACAAATACCTGCCGCCGAGGCCGCGCCTGCCGCTGGCGGCAGCGGCCGCCGGAAGGGAAGACACGTCCGGCGCAACCGGGTTCTTCGCCTGGCTCGACGGCATGCTCGACCGGATCTGACCTTCCATGCATCCCGCGCTTTCGATCATCGTGTTTACGACCGCCTCGGGCCTCGGCTACGGGCTGGCGGCCGCTCTCGGGCTGGGGCTCCTGAACCCGGCGCTTGTCTCGACCAAACTGGCGCACTTCGTGGCGCTGGCGCTGATCGGCGGCGGGCTTCTGTCGTCCACGCTACATCTGGGCAACCCCCAGCGGGCGTGGCGGGCGCTTTCGCAATGGCGTTCGAGCTGGCTGTCGCGTGAAGGGGTTATGGCCATCGTCACCTTCGTGCCGCTTTGCATCTCGGCCTATGCCGCCATCTTCCATTCCAGATATCTGCTTCTGCCGGGTCTTCTGGGCGTCGCCGGGGCAGGGGTGACGGTCTATTGCACTTCGATGATCTATGCCTCGCTGAAATCCGTGCAGGCATGGCATACGCCGCTGACACCGCTCTGCTACCTGCTGTTTGCGGGTGCCGGCGGCAGCCTGCTCGGCCTGCTGTTTGCTGCGGCGGGCGGCGGCGATACACCGATCCTCGCGCTGCTGTCGATCGCCTTTCTGGGAGCAGCGTGGACGGCGAAGCTTGCCTGGCGGCGCAACATGGAAAATATGGACCCGTTGTCGACGCCTGAGAGCGCTACAGGCCTCGGAAATCTCGGCCGCGTGCGGTTGTTCGAGCGTCCGCACATCAACGACAACTACCTCACCAGCGAAATGGGGTTTCGCGTCGCCCGCAAGCATGCCGACAAGCTGGCGAAGATAAGCCTGATCGCGGGCGGGATCGTGCCCGCGGTTCTCGTCCTTGGGGTGCTCGCGTCAGGGGCATCCGGCCTTGGCGTCGCGCTTGCCGCGCTGGCGGTCCTGTCCCATGCAGTCGGCATGTTGACCGAGCGCTGGCTGTTCTTCGCCGAAGCGCGCCACGCGGTGATGAACTACTACGGCGGGTAGCTCAGCCCATCTTCCAGCGCTTGTGGAACCACATCCACTGGCCGGGATGCTCGCGCACCCAGCCTTCGACGGTGTCGTTGAGAAGCTGGCTGGTGGCGGGCACGTCGATTGCGCCCTTTTCTGTGCGCGGCAGCTCAAGCTTTTCCGAAATCTCCAGCCGAAAGCGGTTGCCGGGCAGGCGGATGGCGCGGGCGGGATAGACGTCGCACTCGTATTGCCGCGCCAGCTTGGCAACAAGCGGGCTGGTGGTGCAGGCCCGGCCGAAGAACCTGGTGGGCACGCCCTTGTGGAATTTCTGGTCGACCAGAACCCCGATATTGCCGCCGCGCTCGAGAATGCGGGCAAGGCCGAAGGCTGCGCCCGCACGCGACGCGATCAGCTCGCCCATCGCCTCGGCACGGGTGGAGAAGATGTACTTCGCGATGTACGGATTGTTCGGCGCGCGAAAAAGCGCGGTCACCGGCAGGTCGTAGGAGGCAGCGGCCACCGGCAGAAGCTCGAAATTGCCGGTGTGGGCGGTGAAGAAGATGTGCGGCTTCCCGCTGGCGCGGACACGCGCGAAGATTTCCTCGCCGTCGACTTCGACGCGGCCGGGCGTGTCGGAGCCGGGCACGAAATCGAAGAGCTGGTCGAGGAAGATGTATTCACCCGCCAGCCGCGCCATGTTGCCCCACATGTCGGAGGCGATGGCCTGCAGCTCGGCTTCGCTCTTGTCGGGGTAGGCGTGGCGCAGATTGTCCATCGCGACGCGATGGCGGCCGAACCAGGGGCCGATGCGGCGCGCCGTGCGGTCGGCAAAGGCCAGCGCGCGATCGGGCGGCAGGCGGCGCAGCAGCCACAGGACAGCCATGGCGAGTTGCGCCACGATCCAGTATTCCGCCTGCTTCAGCAGCCGAAGGGTTCTGGCAACGAGCGGCCTGAGGATCGGCACGCGGCCTTCGCTCATCAGTCGACCCGCAGGATGATCTTGCCGAAAACGTCGCGGCCTTCCATGCGCTCCAGCGCGCGGCCGATGTCGTCGAAGCGGACCTCGGTATCGATGACCGGGCGGACGATGCCGGCTGCCATCTTCTGCATGGCGTTTTCCATGTTCTCCATCCGGCAGCCGAAGGAGCCGAGGATTTTCAGCTGCTGCTGGAAAAGCTGCATCAGGTTCATCGAGGTGGACACGCCGGACGTGGAGCCGCAGGTGACCAGCCGCGCGCCGCGCTTCATGCACAGCATCGAGCCGGCCCACGTGTCGGCGCCGACATGCTCGAAAACAACGTCCACGCCCTTCTTCTTCGTCAGCTTGCGCACGACGCCCTCGAAGCGGTCCTCGCGATAGTTGATGACATGGTCCGCGCCGAGCGCCTTGGCCTTCTCGATCTTGTCGTCGGACCCAACGGTGGTGATGACCGTGCAACCCATGCGCTTTGCAAGCTGGATCGCGGCGGAACCAATGCCGGAACCGCCAGCATGGACGAGGATCGTCTCGCCCGGCTGGAGCTTCGCGTTGTCGAACAGCATGTGCTCGACCGTGCCGAAGGTGACGGGAGCGACCGCCGAGCCGATCTCGTCAACGCCGGGAGGGGCGGGGACAAGCAAGCGGGCCGGCAAGTTCACCAGTTCCTGCGCGAAGCCGTCGAGATGGAAGCCGTGGACGCCGCCGACATGCTCGCAAAGATTATCGCGCTTTTCCTTGCAGGCTTTGCAAAGACCGCAGGTCCGCGCGCCATAGATGGAGACCAGCTGTCCGGGCAACAGGCCAGATACGCCGTCGCCGACCGTCTCGACGAAGCCCGAGGCTTCCGCGCCGACCACCAGCGGCATCTTGCGCTTGGCGAACGCCATGCCGCGCCAGCCCCAAACGTCGATGTGGTTCAGTGCGACCGCGCCGATCCGCACCGTGACTTCGCCGAGGCCGGGAGCGGGAGGAGGGGGCAGATCGACGGTTTCGAGACGCCGATCCTCGACGAGTTGCAGTGCGCGCATGGGAAAATCCGCTGTTGGCTGGCGTTTGGGGAAGCGGACTAGACCGGTTCACGCGCCATGACAAGGCAGGTGTTCTGCCCGCCGAAGCCGAAGGAGTTGGAAAGCACCGTCGAAACCTGCGCATCCCGCTTCACGCCCGGCACCACGTCCAGCTCGATCGCCGGGTCGGGATTGTCGTAGTTGATCGTCGGCGGAATGACGCCCTCGGCCATGGTAAGGATCGAGAAGACGGCCTCGACCGCACCGGCGGCCGACAGGGTATGGCCGATCATCGACTTGTTGGAGGAGATCGGGATCGTCTTCATACGCTCTCCGAAGACGGTAGAGAGCGACAGATGCTCCATCTTGTCGTTTTCGGGGGTCGAGGTGCCGTGGGCGTTGACGTATTCGATCTCGTCCTCGCGCATGCCGGCATCGGCCAGCGCCGCCTTGACCGCCGCGATGGCGGGCGAGCCGTCGGGTTTGGAGCGGGTGCGGTGGAAATCGTCGGCCTTTTCGCCGCAGCCGCGCACGATGCCCAGCACGTTGGCGCCGCGGGCAAGGGCGCTTTCGAGCGATTCCAGCACTAGGGCGGCGGACCCTTCGGCCAGCACGAAACCGTCGCGATCCTTGGAGAATGGCTTGGACGCTTTCTCGGGACGCTCGTTCTGCGTGGAAAGTGCGGACAGAAGCGAGAAACGGATCAGCGCCTCGGCCGTGGCAGAGCCGTCCGCGCCGATGGAGAGCGCACGGTCGGCCTCGCCGCGCTGGATGGCTTCGACGCCGAGCTGGATCGCGGTCGCACCGGAAGCACACGCGGTGGAAAGCGTGATCGGCAGGCCGCGGGTTCCGAACCGATCGGCTAATCGGTCTGCGATCGCACCGAACTGCGAGGCCTCAAACGTCTCCTGGCGAAGCTGCTCGCGAGCGGCTGCCAGCAGACGCTCGTAGATCGGCAGGTCGAGGTTTGCCGCGTCGTAGAGTGCCAGGCGCTCATGCCAGTCGAGCTCGACCGGCGGGGAGGCGAGGAAGAGCGGGCCCGCGAAATCGCCGACGCCGAGGCCGGAAGCCGACACCGCCTCAAGTGCGGAGATTTCGGCAAGCTCGTAGGTAAGCGCGCTTGCGCCCTTGTCGCTCGATTCCAGAAAATCGACGGTTCCCGAGATGGTGGTGTTCAGATGCTCGGTCGGGAAACGGGTGATCGGATGGATGCCCGAACGCCCGGCCGTGAGGGCGGCCCAGTTGTCGGTAATCCCCTGGCCGAGTGAGGTGACGACGCCGACGCCGGTAACGGCGACGACCGGCCTGCCCAGATGATCGGTGGTCCTGGCCATCTTCACCGCTCCCTTCACGCGGCCACGACGAGGGCAGCACCCTCGAAGCGGCGATAGCCGATGGTGGTTGCAACGACGCTACGGGGAGCGCCTTCGGCTGCGGTCTCGTTCTCGGCATCGAAGGCGGGATAGTGCGCGCCATGACGGATCGCCAGTGCCGCCAGCGCGATCGCGAACGGGAACTGCGCTTCCTTGAGATGCCCTGTCAGCGTCGAGAACCCACGAACCGCATAGTCACCCGCCGACGCAAGCGCGGCACGTTCGGCTCCGGTCGCCGAATGAGCGCCGGAAGCGCCCGAGATGGCCATGAGGGGCTCATCAGGCGCGCCGAGAACCCGCAGCAGGCCCGAAACGGCCTCTGGCAGATTGCCTTCGTCGCGGCGCGCGCGCCCGGAAGCGACGGCCTTGATGGCGGCATATGGCTTGTGGCCGCGCGCTTCGGCATGTTCGCGCGATTCCAGCACGAGGAATGCCGCGCCCGAACCGGAGATGACGCCGCCGCCGTCGTTTGCCGCGCGCTGCCACACAGGCTTCCAGCGTTTGCGATGCAGGAAGCCGCCGAGTTCGTATCCGAGCAGCATGTCGGGATGTTCGGTCTGGAATGCGCCGCCGACGAGCACGTGGCTCGACTGGCCCGAACGAATGCGCGCCGCAGCGGTCTCTATGGCCGAAATGCCGGCACCTTCCTCGCCCATGAATGTGCGCGATGAACCGGTGACCTTGTGGACGATGGAGATGTTGCCGGCGAGCAGGTTGGAAAGCTGCGCCAGAAACAGCGTCGGGCGCAGTTCGGTCGTCAGCTTCTCGTTGAGCAGCAGGTCGCGATCGTTGCGGGTGCGGGCGGCGTCGAGGATCGCCTGATCCACGTTGACGTCGCGTTCCCCGCCGCCTGCCGCAACAACCATGTCCATGGTCGCCAGCAGCGCCTCGTCCTTGGCGCCAGCGTCGTCCAGCGCCACGCCGGCCGCATAGGTGCCCAGCCGCTGCCAGGTTTCCATCTGGCGCTGGTCGCCGCGCTTGGCGATCTGCAGGCCCCAGTCGATCTCCGGGAGAGGGTGGATCGTATACGGGTCGAACCGCTCTGCGTCGAGCACGGGAGCCGCGCCCGGTGCGCTGAGCGCCTGCCAGTGCCGCTCGGCCCCTTCGCCAAGCGAGGAGACGAGCCCCAGTCCGGTAATGACGACGTCGCGTGCGCTCATATCCGGCCTACCTGCAGTGCATGCCTTGCGGCGTCAAACGGCGTTCTTCGCCGCGACAAGCGCGTCGATCTTGGCGCAGAGGTTTTCCATGACGAAGTATTCCTCAGCGGAAACCTTGCCGTCATTGACCTCCTGCGTCCACTTTTCGAGCGGCACCTTGATGCCGAACTCCTTGTCGATCGCAAAGACGATGTCGAGGAAATCGAGGCTGTCGATGCCGAGATCGTCGATCGTGTGGCTCTTGGGCGTGATCGTCTCACGATCGATCTCGCTGGTCTCCGCGATGATGTCGGCAACCTTGTCAAATGTCGAAGTCACTGTGATTCCCTCTAAATGCAGGGCGATGTCCGTTCAAAGTATCGCGGCTCTCTAATCGCTTTTTGCAGGCAGGAAAAGAGCCAGCCCCAAAAAGCTGGCCATTGCGTGGCGTCAGTTGAAGACGATGCGGCCTATGGTGTGGATGCCGTTTTCATCAGGGGCCACGATAATCGCCTCGCCTTCGCGAGGGGTTATGCCGACCATGGCGGCAATGTTTTCAGGGTGGGTAACCAGCACGAGGTTACCCCAGCCGGAATAGTCGCGAATCAGCTCCAGCACCGTTTCCTTTGCTTCTGCTGCCGCTTCTTCATCCTGCAAAACGGAATCCAGGGCGTCGAGCGTCTCCACGATACGGTCACCAAAGGCGAGGCGCGCCGTTTCCAAAGCGCGGCAATAGCGACTCGAATAGACCTGCTCCACCGTTTCTGCCCTGGCCGCGAAAAGCGCGCCGATACGCCGCGCCTGCTGGCGGCCTCGATCGGACAGATTGCGCTGCGTCCGGCAGTTCTCGATGTCGAAATTGGCCGGATCGCCGGTTCCGGGCGCGTTGGCATTAACGAGAAACACGATCTGGCCGCCATTGCGCAAAAGCGCCCATCCGGCTTCGGTTGCGCCCGCCTGCGGCACGACAAAGATCAAAAACAGGGCAAGAACGGTTATGAAACGGCGCATCCGGTATCCTTCTTCCTTGATCCATATAGGGACGGGATTGAAAGGCGAAAGGCAAGCGCGGCATTCGCGGCGCCACAATCGGCCCGGATAGCGTGCTGAACGCTTGCCGTTGAGAGGCGATTGCGCTACCCGCCGGGAAATGTCTGCCGTAGCCGAAACCATCGCCTTCGTCTTCGGGCTGGTCGGGCTCGGCTATGCTGCCGGCTGGACCGGCCTCCTTCGCCCGCAGGTGGGGGATGCGCTGACGGACTTCGCGATCGTCGTAGCCGTGCCGGCGCTGCTGTTCCGCACCATGATCGGGATCGACTTTTCGGGCACGGCGCCGTGGGGGCTGTGGGCGGCCTACTTCGCCGGCGTGCCGGTGGTATGGCTGGCGGGCCATCTCGTCGCGACGCGCCGGTTTGGCCGGGATGCGGCCGCCGGCGTCGTGGCGGGCATCGCCGCGTCGTTCTCCAACCTGCTGTTGTTGGGCATTCCCTTCATCATGGGCGTCTACGGGCAAGCAGGTATCGACATCCTGTCGCTGCTGCTGGCCGTTCATCTGCCGACCATGATGGCCGCCTCCATAGTGATGTTCGAGTGGGTGCGACGGAGCGAGGGCAAGGTCACGTCCCCGCTCGACGTTCTGAAGGGCTTCCTGCGAAACCTTTTCACCAATCCGCTCATCATCGGCATCCTGGCCGGGCTGGCATGGCGGCTGAGCGGTATTCCGATGCCGGGCTTGGGAATGCGTTTCGTCGACGCTTTCGCAGGCATCGCCGGGACGGTTGCCCTGTTTGCAATGGGGCTCGGGCTGCGCAAGTTCGGCATTTCGGGCAACGTCAAGCCTGCCATCGCGCTATCTGTGCTGAAGCTGTTGCTGCTGCCCGCCGTGGTCCTGTGTGCCGCCGTGGCGATAGGGCTGCCGCCGCTGGCCGCGAAGGTGATGGTGGTAGCCTCCTCCCTGCCGACCGGGGTGAACCCCTATCTCATCGCTACCCGCTTCGGCACAGGGCAGGTGCTGGCCTCCAACACGATGACCATATCGACTGCGCTGGCTGCGCTGACGATGGGGTTGTGGCTGGGCGTGGCCCAATGGGTTTTCGGCTGACGGGTTGGCTTCTTCCCGATTGCGACTAAGTGTGTCGGTGACGCATATTGCAGCGGCGCGACCGCGCCGGACGGGACAAGGGAGTAGCACCATGTTGCAGAAAACCAGCCATTTCATGCGCGAGGCCAACCTCATCGACGGCGAATGGGTGCAGGCCGATTCCGGCGCTACCATCGATGTGGTGAACCCGGCCACGGGGCTGAAGATCGGCTCTGTGCCGAAGGCGGGGAAGGCCGAGACGCGTCGGGCCATTGAAGCCGCGGACGCGGCGTTCAAGTCGTTTCGCAAGACATCGGCGCTGGAGCGGTCGAAACTGCTGCGCAAGCTGCATGACGCGATCATGGACAATCAGGATGCGCTGGGCGAACTGCTGACGATGGAGCAGGGCAAGTCGCTGGCCGAGGCCAAGGGCGAGGTGGGCGCGTCAGCCGCCTATGTGCTGTGGTTTGCCGAAGAGGCGCGGCGCACCTATGGCGATGTGGTGCCGAGCCCGTGGGCCGACAGGCGCGTGCTGGTGACCAAGGAGCCCGTGGGCGTGATCGCCGCGATCACGCCGTGGAACTTCCCTTCCTCCATGCTGGCCCGCAAGATAGGCCCGGCCATCGCCGCGGGCTGCACCAGCGTCGTCAAGCCTGCTTCGCAGACGCCGTATTCTGGCCTTGCATGGGGCGCGCTTTGCGAGGAGGTCGGGATACCCAAGGGAGTCGTGAACATCGTGACGGGCTCGGCAGGCGAGATCGGCGACGAAATCTGCGCCAACCCGCTGGTCAGGAAGATCACCTTCACCGGGTCGACCGAGGTGGGCAAGATCCTCATCGAAAAGTCGGCGTCGACCGTCAAGAAGGTCTCGATGGAACTTGGCGGAAATGCGCCGTTCCTCGTTTTCGACGATGCCGATCTGGACCGTGCGGTCGAAGGCGCGATGATCGCGAAATATCGCAATTCCGGCCAGACCTGCGTTTGCACAAACCGCTTCTTCGTGCAGGCGGGCATCTACGACAGGTTCGTGGAACGCCTCGCGGAGGCCTCGAAGAAGCTGAAGGTCGGACCCGGTCTCGAAGACGGCACCCAGCAGGGGCCGCTGATCGACGAAAAGGCCGTCGAGAAGGTCGAGGAGTTCGTGGCCGATGCAAAGGCCAAGGGTGGCAAGGTCGTGACCGGCGGCAAGCGCCACGAACTCGGCGGTTCGTTCTTCGAGCCGACGGTGATTTCGGGCGCGACGCCCCAGATGAAGTTCATGAAAGAAGAAATCTTCGGCCCCGTCGCGCCCGTGTTCAGGTTTGAGAGCGAAGAGGAGGCCGTCGCGCTTGCCAACGACACGGAGTTCGGCCTCGCCTGCTATTTCTATACCAGCGATCTGGGGCGCGCCTTCCGCGTCACGGAAGGGCTGAAATACGGTATGGTCGGCGTCAATGAAGGGCTGATAACCACGCCAGAAGCGCCGTTCGGCGGCGTGAAGGAATCGGGTCTGGGCCGCGAGGGCGGACATCAGGGCATTGAGGATTATCTCGATACCAAATATGTCTGCATCGGCGGCCTCGGCCTGTAGCCGAGTGCCTGAGGGGGTACACCGTGACAGCTTCCGAGCCTTTCGGCGCCACCGGGGATGGCGAGGCCGTAGAGCGGCTCTCGATCGCGGGCGGCGGGCTTTCAGCCCGCATCCTGACCTATGGCGCGATCATCCAGGAATTGCGGCTTGGAGGGCATGATGCGCCGCTGACGCTCGGCTTTCCGCGTCTGGACGATTATTTCGATCATTCGCTCTATTTCGGGGCGATCGTCGGCCGTTACGCCAACCGGATCGCCGGCGGAAAATTCGTGCTGGACGGCGAGCGCTTCGAAACAGACGCCAACGATCGCGGCAACACGCTGCATGGCGGTGCGCAGGGGCTAGACAGGCGCGTCTGGCAGGTGACGGCACAGGGTGCGGATTTCGTTACGTTGTCCATCCACGATCCGGCAGGCGCGATGGGATTTCCCGGGGCGCTGGACATATCCTGCACCTACCGGCTGAAGCCGCCGGCGACGCTGGCGGTCGAGATCAAGGCGACGTGCGACCGGCCCACGCTGTGCAATCTGGCGCAGCATTCCTACTTCAATCTCGACGATGGCGGGCGCGGCAGTATCCTCGACCATCGCATGACCGTTGCGGCGGCCGCCTACACGCCGGTGGACGCGCAATGCATCCCAACGGGCGAGGTGCTGCCCGTGCAAGGAACGGCGTTCGATTTCGTGGTGCCGCGAAAGATCCGATACAGGCCCGGCGAGCAGACCGAATACGACCACAATTTCTGCCTGTCTGCGTCGCGCAGGCCGCTCAGCCAGGCGGCCTGGGTGCAGGGTGCGCGCTCGGGCGTCGAAATGGAGGTCTGGACCACCGAGCCGGGGCTGCAGTTTTACACCGGGCAGTTTCCCGACAGGCAGGTGCCTGGATTGGATAGCATCACCTACCGTTCTTTCGCTGGGTTCTGCATGGAACCGCAGGTGTGGCCCGATTCGCCCAACCGGCCCTATTTTCCGCACGCCGTGCTGCGCCCCGGAGAGGAATACAGGCAGGTGAGCGAGTTCCGGTTCCGGCCGCCGAACTACGAGTGATTATGCCTCGAAGGCGGCTTTCAGGGCCGGGAAGGGTGCCAGCGCGCCGCGCACCTGTACCACTGCGGCTGCCACCCGGTGGGCACGCTCGGCAGCCTCGATCGGGTCGTGGCCGAGAAGGCGTGCGGCCAGATAGCCGCCATTGAAAGAATCGCCTGCGCCCGTCGTATCGACCGGATGTGCGACGTGGGTCGCCGGAACGCTTTGCGTCCCGCCCTCGGTGAGGACCAGGGCAGGTTCGGAGCCGTCCTTGACCACGATCTCGCGGACACCCGCGTGCGTGAGCCGTTCAGCGGTCTTCTCCAATGAGGCATCGCCGAAGAGTGCCTGTTCGTCCGGGTAGGTGGGAAGAGCGATGTCGGCCACCGTAAGCGCTGCCTCGATGGCAGTGCGGGCTGCATCCTGCGACGGCCACAGCCGGGGGCGATAATTGGGATCGAAGGCGACGAAGCTGCCGGCTGCGCGCGCCGCCACCACCGCGTCGAACAGCGTTTGCCGGGCCTTGCCTTCCAGAATTGCCACGGTGATTCCGGAAAAGTAGACAAGTGACCGGTTTTCAAGGCTTTTCGCCAGCATGGCCGGGTCGTCGGCCAGTTTGCGCGCGGCGGCATCCGCGCGCCAGTAAGTGAACGATCGCTCCGCCCCATCGAGCGTGATCGCGTAAAGGCCCGGCCGTGCGCCTGCGATGCGCGGGCTCGCCGCCGTGCCGATGCCGTTTTCCGCAAAGAACGAAAGCTGCTGGGCCGAAAAGGCGTCGTCGCCGAACGCGCTAACGTAGTCTGTCGCATCTTGTGAGGCCAGCAGGGCACGCATCGCCCACAGCACGTTGAACGTGTCGCCGGAATGGGCAAGACGCCAATCGGCATCCTCGCCGGTCAGTTCCAGCATGCATTCCCCGATCGATGCGATGGACCTCATTCGCGCTATCCCTCCAGTGGCCGGCACTGTCTAGCGTTCGACGCGACCCCGCGCAACGGCACCGGATTTCAGCTTGACCTTACCGTGAGGGGAAGCCCTAGCTGTCTGCGCGAAACCGGAGACCGACGATGAGGAAATGGCTTCTTGCAGGCGTGGTGCTGGCCGCTTTGGCAGTAGTCGTGGTGGTTGCCGTGCGCATGTTGATGCCGCCGCCGGACGACCTCGACCTGGCGCGCTCCAAGCCCAGCGACGGCGGCACCTATGTCGTTTCGGTCGAGCCGGAGGCCGAACCGGTCGAGCGGGGTGAGCTTCATGCCTGGATCGTGACAGTGGCACTTCCCGACGGGTCGGCCGTGGCAGACGCCGAACTGACCGTGGATGGCGGCATGCCGCAGCATGGCCATGGGCTTCCTACGGCGCCGGCCTCTGCCGGGCATATCGGCGACGGGCGCTATCGCGTGGAGGGGGTGCGTTTCAACATGGGCGGATGGTGGGTGCTGAAATTCGGCATATCGTCGCCAGCAGGAGACGACACCGCCGAGTTCAACCTCGTCCTATGATCGGCATGCGGCCGTTGCCTCTGCTGATCGTCCTGCTGATGGCGCTCGCATTGCAGGCCTGTTCGCGCGAGGATTTCAGTGAGGACGAGAAGGCGCTCATCGGCCAGTTGCGGCTGTCGCAACTCGGTCCGCTGAAGCCCGATCCCAGCAATGCCGTCGCAGACGACCCGCGCGCCGCGGCTTTCGGTGAGGCGCTTTTCTTCGACACCGGATTTTCGGTGGATGGTACGGTTTCCTGTGCGACCTGCCATCTGCCGGAGCGGCAGTTTCAAGACGATCGACCGCTCGCACGGGGCATCGGCACCACCGACCGCCGCACCATGCCGCTGGCGGGCGCGTCGCACGGGCAGTGGTTCTTCTGGGACGGGCGCAAGGACAGCCTCTGGGCGCAGGCGCTTGGACCGATGGAGGATGCGCGCGAGCATGCGGGTAACCGGGTTGCCTTTGCGCATCGCGTGGAGCGGGCCTACCGCGATGAATATGAAGCCGTTTTCGGTCCTCTGCCCGTACTCTCCGGCCTGCCTGACGAAGCTTCTCCGCTCGGGACGGCTGCGCAGCAGGAGGCGTGGGACCGGATAGGGGATGATAGAAAGACGGAAATCGACATCGTCTTTTCCAACCTCGGAAAGGCGCTTGCCGCCTTCCAGCGCACAATCGTGCATGAGGAGACCCGCTTCGACCGCTTCGCGGAAGCCGTGATCGCCGGTCGAAGGCCTGAAGGCGATGCCGAGTTCAATTCGCTCGAGGTCGAGGGCCTCAAGCTGTTCATCGGCAAGGCCAACTGCATCGACTGCCACAACGGACCACGTTTTACCGACGAATTCTTCCACAATACGGGCGTCCCAGCCGTTGCCGGCCTTGCGGGCGATCGGGGGCGTGCACAGGCGGTCGAGCAGGTGCTTGCCGACCCTTTCAACTGCATGGGGCCGTACAGCGACGCCAAGGAAGAAGAATGCGAGGAACTGCGTTTCATGGTGCGCGACAGCCCGGAAATGGAGGGCGCTTTCAAGACGCCGTCGCTGCGCGGGGCCGCAAACCGCCTGCCCTATATGCACGCAGGCCAGATCGCCACGCTGGAAGACGTGATCGACCACTATTCGGCCGCGCCAGCGGCTCCAGGGGGGCAAAGCGAACTGCGGGGGGTGATTTTCACCGATCGCGGGCGTGCGGCCCTAGTGGCTTTGCTAAAGACGCTTGACTGATGGCGCCTGCTCCCCGAACCTCAGCGGCAACGCAGGGGGCTCGGGGAGAACGTCATGCGCTACGTGCTCGTCATCATGGCGATAACGCTATTCATCCTTTGGGAGTCGATCTACAGCGACTGGACCATCACCCGGTCGTTTGCCGGCGAGGTGTCGAGGGTGTGGAACCGGCTGGGCTTCTAGCGATCCTTGACGGTTTCCATCGCCACATAGGTTGAGGTCTGCGCGACGTGCGGCAGTGCCGAGATGCGTTCGCCCAGCACCCTTCGGTAGGCCGCGATATCCTTCGTGCGAACCTTGAGCAGGTAATCGAAGCTCGACGCGATCATGTGGCACTGTTCGATCTCGGGCACGGCGAGAGCGGCCTTGTTGAAGGCCTCCAATGCCGCCGAGCGTGTATCCAGCAGCTTGACCTGAACGAAGGCGACGTGGCCTTCGCCCATGCGCTCGCGGTCGATGATCGCCGCATAACCGCGGATGTAGCCGTCGCGCTCCAACCGCCTGACGCGCGCTTGAACCGGTGTCTTGGAAAGCCCAACCTTCTGACCGAGTTCGGCCATAGACAGCCTGCCGTCGCGCGCCAGCGCGGCAAGGATGTTGCGATCGATGCGGTCCAATTGATCTTCGGTCATGGGTTATGCGCGCCAAAAAACGTGGATGACCGTTAGCAAATAGTTCGTATGGCCTGCCAAGTCGAGATGTTTGGAAAGGCCGCCTGTTTCTGCGCATGATATTCAGACTGATCCGAACAACCTCCATCGCCGACGGTTCGCAATGGCTTCGCAGCAACTCGAAAAACTCCGTTCCGCTATCCGTGCCAACATGCTGCCGGACGAGGGGGATGCGCTTGCACGCCTTGTGGCGCTTGCCGATCTCACAAGCGAGCAGCGCATTGCGATCTCGCAACGGGCGGCCGGGCTGGTGCAAGCGGTGCGGAACGCGTCCAACCCGCAGCTCATGGAGGTTTTCCTCTCCGAATACGGCCTTTCGACTAAGGAGGGCGTGGCGCTGATGTGCCTGGCGGAGGCGCTGCTGCGCGTGCCCGATTCCGAGACGATGGACGACCTGATCCGTGACAAGATCGCGCCGCACGACTGGTCGGCCCATTCCGGCGAGTCGAGCTCCATCTTCGTCAACGCGTCGACATGGGCGCTGATGCTGACCGGCCGTGTGCTCGACGAGGGCGAAGGCGGCATCGAGGGCACGCTGCGCTCCATGGTTCGCAGGCTGGGCGAGCCGGTGATCCGCAAGGCGGTATCGGCCGCGATGCGCGAAATGGGCGAGCAGTTCGTGCTTGGCCGTACGATCGACGAGGCGATCAAGCGCGGGCGCGACTACACGCGCAAGGGCTATTATTATTCGTTCGACATGCTGGGGGAGGCGGCCCGCACGGAGGCCGACGCGCTGCGCTACCATCGCGCCTATGCGGACGCGATATCGTCGCTCAACGCCGGCGCGACAGACGCTGATATCGCCAGGAACCACGGCATATCCGTCAAGCTTTCCGCCCTCCACCCGCGCTATGAGACGGGGCAGAAGGAGACGATGCTTCCGGTATTGGCCAAGCGGCTGTTCTCGCTGGCGCTGGCGGCGCGCCACGCACGCATGGGGCTCAACATCGACGCCGAAGAAGCCGACAGGCTCGACCTGTCGCTCGACGTCATCGAAAAGGTGCTGTCCGAGCCGGAACTGGCGGGATGGGACGGTTTCGGCGTGGTGGTGCAGGCCTACGGTCCGCGCGCGCCCTTCGTCATCGACTGGCTCTATGCACTGGCCAAGCGCCTGGACCGGCGCATCATGGTGCGGCTGGTGAAGGGCGCTTACTGGGACACCGAGATCAAGCGCGCGCAGGTGATGGGGCTTGCCGGCTATCCGGTCTTCACGCGCAAGCCGAACACCGACGTGTCCTACATCGCCTGCGCCAGGAAGCTGCTGGGGATGACCGACCGCATCTACCCGCAGTTCGCGACGCACAACGCGCATACGGTGGCGGCAATTCTCGCCATGGCCAGCGACAGGGAGGCATTCGAGTTCCAGCGCCTCCACGGCATGGGCGAAGCGCTGCACGAGGCCGTGCGCAAGGCTGAGGGCACGCGCTGCCGCATCTATGCGCCGGTGGGGGCGCATTCCGACCTGCTCGCCTATCTGGTACGCCGCCTGCTCGAAAACGGCGCCAACTCGTCGTTCGTTCACCAGATCGTCGACAAGTCGGTGGCGCCGGAGGATATCGCGCACGACCCGTTCGACACGGTCGCCATGCAGGGGCCGGCGTCCAATCCGGCTATTCCGCGCCCCGTCGACATCTTCGGGGTCGAGCGCAGGAACTCGAAGGGCTGGGACATCACCGACCCGGTGACGCTTGCCGACATCGAAAGCCGCAGGAAAGCGTTCGCCGCGCCGCACCGCTGGCAGGCCGGGGACGCCGGCAAGTCGAGGGGTGTCGTCAATCCCGCCCGTCCGCAGGAGATGGTGGGCGAGGTTGTCGAAGCCGGTGCTTCGGCGGTGAAGAAGGCGGTCGAGGCGGCCGTCAAGGCGCAGCCGAAATGGGAAAAGACCGCCGTGTCTACTCGTTCTGCGGCACTTTTGAAGGCCGCCGACCTTTACGAGGACCATGCGGTCGAGTTCTTTTCGCTGTGCGCACGCGAAGCCGGCAAGACGCTCGCGGATGGCGTTGCCGAGGTGCGCGAGGCGGCCGACTTCCTGCGCTACTATGCCGGGCAGGCGGAGGAGGTGGAGCGGCACACGACCGCCAGAGGCGTGATTGCCTGTATCTCGCCGTGGAACTTCCCGCTGGCGATCTTTACCGGCCAGGTGGCGGCGGCACTCGTCACTGGCAATGCGGTTGTCGCCAAGCCGGCGGAACAGACGCCGTTGATCGCCGCGCGCGCGGTGGACCTGCTGCACCAAGCCGGCATACCGGAGGAGGTGCTGCATCTGCTGCCGGGTGACGGTCCTTCCGTGGGCGCTCCGCTGACGGCCGACCCGCGCATCGCCGGCGTCTGCTTTACGGGTTCGACAGAGGTTGCACGCCTGATCGAGCGCCAGCTTGCAAAAACCGCCGAGGCCGAGGCGATGCTGATTGCCGAAACGGGCGGGCTCAACGCGATGATCGTCGATTCGACCGCGCTGCCGGAACAGGCGGTGCGCGACATTGTCGCCTCGGCGTTCCAGAGTGCGGGGCAGCGCTGCTCCGCCCTTCGTGTCCTCTACGTGCAGAAGGACGTCGAGGCGAAGGTTCTGGAGATGCTGAAGGGCGCGATGGAGGCG
Source organism: Neoaquamicrobium microcysteis (assembly GCF_008180155.1). Classification (GTDB taxonomy): domain Bacteria; phylum Pseudomonadota; class Alphaproteobacteria; order Rhizobiales; family Rhizobiaceae; genus Aerobium; species Aerobium microcysteis. The sequence goes on from NZ_VSZS01000062.1 coordinate 238,514, forward strand.
CTGCGGCTGGGCGATCCGGCGCTTATTTCGACCGATGTGGGACCGGTGATTGACGACGAGGCGCGCGACAACCTGCTGTCCTACTGCGCCGATATGGAAAGTCAGGGCCGGCTGATCGCGAAGCTCGATGCACCGCGCGACGGGCGTTTCGTGGCCCCGCATATCTTCCGCGTTTCGGGCATCCGCGAGATGGAGCGAGAGATATTCGGCCCGGTCCTGCATGTTGCAACGTTCGGGGCGGAAGAGATCGACAAGGTCATTTCGGAAATCAATGCAAAGGGTTACGGCCTGACGTTCGGGTTGCATACGCGCATTGAGGCGCGCGTTCAGCACATAGTGGACGGTATTCACGCAGGCAACATCTACGTCAACCGCAACCAGATCGGCGCGGTCGTCGGGTCGCAGCCTTTCGGCGGCGAGGGCCTTTCGGGCACCGGCCCGAAAGCAGGCGGGCCGCACTATCTGCGCCGCTTCCGTAAGGGCGAAGTGACCTTCATGAAGCCGGCCGTGGGCGACGTGGTTCCGGCGCAAACGCTTGTCGAGCACATGCCCGATGCCGCGCGCGGCGGCTGGGCGACGCGGATCGACCGTATCGCGGTACTGCGCAAGCATCTGCGCGGCAAGGGCGCTGCGGCGATCTCCGCCTCTGCTGCGATCGATTTCGGCCCGGTCGACCTGCCGGGACCGACGGGCGAGGCGAATACGCTGCTGCTGGTGCCACGCGGGCGGGTTCTTTGCCTGGGCCCCGATCCGGACACGGCGTTCGCGCAGGCCATTCAGGCGCTGGCAGGCGGCAATGCGGTGCTGGCCGTGGCGCCGGGCGCTCGCGCCGCACTGTCGCCGCTGACAGGCAAGGGAATGCCCGTGGAGGCCATCGACGGGATCATCGACCCCGCCGATCTCGCCGGCCTCAATGTGGATGTGGTTGCTTGCTCGGCAGACGCCGATACGCTGCGGGCGATCCGGCGGGTTCTGAGCGAGCGCGACGGCCCGATCGTGCGGCTAGTAGCTGCCGTCATCAACCCGACCGCCTATGTGCACGAGCGCGCGGTGTGCGTGGACACGACGGCCGCCGGCGGCAATGCCAGCCTGCTGGCGGCGTCGGAGTAGGCCAGGAGAGGGGGCCTATGCCCCCTCGACCACGGAAAAGCCCTCGAACTGGGGGTGGCCGAGATAGACCGGCTTGTGGTCGCCCGCGTTCCTGTGGGCGTCGCGAAAGTTCTGCGACTTCGTCCACGCCACGAAGTCTTCATGGCTTTCCCAAACCGTGTGGGAGGCGAAGAGCGTATAGCCTTCCGCCTCGTTGACGGGTCCGCGCAGCAGATGGAACTGGCGAAATCCCTTCATCTCGTGGAGCGTGGAATCGCGCCCCTTCCAGATGTTCTCGAAATCCTCTTCCGAGCCGATCTTTACCTTGAAGCGGTTCATGGCGATGTACATGACGTCCTTCCTCTTTTCAGGATCATGAAGCTGACGATTTCTTGCGTGCTACGGCCGGCGCGCGTTGCGCGGCTGCGAACGCGACGACGTTTCCGGGCAGAAACTCCGACGCTTTTGGTGCGGGGGCGGAGCCGGCCTGCGTGAACGAGCCTTCGCGAAACCGATCGATCTCGACGACGTCCTGCGACGCGGCAATGGCTTCGCGCTGTTCGAGCAGTTCACGCAGCTTCGGATGCAGGCCATCGCCGCGCGCGGCGGCAAGACGGTGAAGACTGAGAAAGCCAGACATACAGGTTCCGGTCAGCGGGTGAAGGAAACCGGCAGCTGGAAGTCCCAGCTTGCGCGTCCGGCCTCGGATGGAATGGGAGGGAACGGCGCGGCCCGGCGGATGGCATCGAGCGCGGCCTGATCGAGATTTGCGGAGCCGGAACCACGGCTTATCCGCGCGCTGGTGACGCCGCCAGACTGGCTTACCGTGAAACTTACCAGCACCTCGCCGCGGTCGCGCCCGCGATATCTGACCGCGCGGGTGAGCTTCCTTCTGACCTGTCCGGGGTAGTTCGAGACCGCTGCGTTGCCGGCGGCGCTGTTGCGCTGGTTGCCGGCGGTTTCGTTGGCTGCGCGACCTTGGTTGGAGCCCTGCGACGTGCCCCGGCGTGCATCCGCCTGGTTCTGGCCCTGATTGCCTGCGGCAGGGCGCTGCGCCTGCTGCCGGGGCTGCTCGCGTCGTGGCCGCTCGGTCCTCTGCGGCTCTGCACGGGGCGCAGGCGGCGTATATTCGGGTCGCGGGGTGGGCAGCGGGACGTTGACGATGGCCGCGACCTCTTCTTCCACCGGCTCAACGGTCTCGGGTTCTAGCGGCTGCGCGGCCTCTATATCAACGGCGGTTTCAGGCTCGGTCTCGGTCGGCGGCCGGGCCGCGATCTCCACCTCGGAGGCGGCTTCGGCCAGACGCGGAGAAGGCGAGGGGGCCGTTTCGGAGCGTACAGGCTCCTGCGGTGTGACCTCGACGGGGCGGGCAGGCTCTTCGACAGGCTCGGCCCGCTCGACACGCGGTGTCTCTACTGCCCGTGCGGTCTCGACCGGCGTCGCTGTTTCCGTCTGGGTCGTTTCGGTCAGGACAGGTTGGGCGGCAGGGCTCTCCACCGGCTGGGCTGTCTCGGTCGTCTCACCCGCAGACACCTGGTCTGCGGTCGTGAACCCCAATGCGGCCAGATCCACCTCGATCGCGGGCGAGCCCGCCTCCTGCACCGGGGGCTCCGGCATCTCGCGCAAAACCAGCCAGGCAGCGCCGGCATGGGCCGTCAGCATGAACGCGGCCGCGCCCGCCCAGAGAACCGCCTGAGCGCGCGAGGTGCCGGCAAGCTGCCGCGACCATGCGATGTCGGGTGTTGCGGTCATGGCTGCGCGTCGGTTTCCGTTCCCGTGGTTGCAGGTTCAGTCGCGCCGGCGGGTGCCGCGTCGAGGCCGACGAGCGCGATCTTGGTGTAACCGGCCATGCGCAGCAGGTTCATCACCGTCATAAGGTCGCCATAGGCCACCGCCCTGTCGGCGCGAAGAAAAACGCGCGCGTCCCGGTCGCCACCGGTGGCGCGTTCGAGCGCGGCTGACAGGTCGGCGTGCGTGATCGCGTCGTCACCCACCGATACCGTGAGGTCTTCCTGCACCGTGACGTAGAGCGGCTCGTCCGGCCGCGGTTGGGCGGCGGCATTGGAGGCCGGCAGGTCGACGTTGACATCGACGGTGGCGAGCGGGGCCGCCACCATGAAGATGATGAGCAGCACCAACATCACGTCGATGAACGGGGTGACGTTGATCTCGTGGCTCTCGACGAGATCGTCGCTGTCGGAGCTTGAATTGAGGCTTCCGGCCATGGCGCTGCCTTTCCCTATTCCGCCGCGCGTGCGGGCAGCACCGGGAGGCCGTGCGCCTGCTTGCGGTCGAGGTCGCGGCTGACGAGCCGTTCCACCGCCGCCGAAGCGTCGGCCAGAATCAGGCGGTAGCCTGCGATGGACCGCGCGAACGAGTTGTAGATGACGACCGCGGGAATGGCGGCTACAAGCCCCAGTGCCGTCGCGAGCAACGCTTCGGCGATGCCTGGGGCGACGACGGCGAGGTTGGTGGTCTGCGCCTGCGAAATGCCGATGAACGAGTTCATGATGCCCCACACCGTGCCGAACAGGCCGACAAAGGGGGCGGTCGAGCCGATGGTGGCGAGAACGCCTGTGCCGCGCGTCATGCGCCGCGCAGCCTGCGCCTCGATGCGGCCCAGATGCGAGGCAACGCGTTCCTTGAGACCCTTGCCGGTATCGTGGCTCAACCCCAGCTCGCGCGACAGGGCGGCCTCATGGCCGGCGGCGCGCACCAGCATGACGGCAGGTCCGCCGCCCACGCCTTCCATCGCGCGCCCGGCGTCCTCCAGGCTCTTGGCCGCAACGATCCGCTCCAGCGCGCGATTGACGCGCCGCCGGGCCGCGGCAAGCTCGATCGACTTTGCCAGCCACACGGTCCAAGTGACGAGGGACGCGATTGCGAGGCCGATCATGACCCCCTTCACCACCCAGTCCGCAGCCATGAACATGCCCCATGGCGAGAGATCGTGAGGCAATGTCGATATTTGCGGGGCTTCAATCGCCTGCGCGAAAGCGGATGTAGGCGCTGCCGCGACCAAAAGGCAGACGAGAAGCGCAGCAGTGAGCCGGGCGAGGGAGAGAGAGGAAACGGTCATGGCTAACAATACAACAGCCCGAGGCTGGCCCTAGGTTCCAAACGCGACATCAGCGCGGGTTTCAGTCTTCAGGTCGCGGATACAGGCACGCGCGTCGATGCCGGTTCCGGTGCAGTCGGTTGCGTCGTTGACAAGCACGCGACCGAGATTGGCGCAATCCACGCCGGAGAAGTCGAACTGGCGCACCTTGGTCTTGCCTTGCGGCAAATCCTTGAAATCGACGATGGTCATCCTGCTGACCATGCCGGCCTTGTCGAACAGGACGAGTTCGAACGCGGCGCTGGCCAACTCGCCACCAAGCCCGTTGCTGACAACGAAGGTAAACCGGCATCCCGTCTCGGTCGGCTGCAGGCCGTTGAGCTCGACCGATAGAATGGCGGCGGGGGATGTTTCCCCCGCCTCCTGCGCCGCGGCACCGTGCAGCGGCACCGCGCTTGCCAGCAAGGCCGCGGTCAGAATACGGCCCCAGGCTGCAGCACTTCGCATCGTCACCATCCGATCTGCTTCGACAGGGAAACCTTGAACGTACGGCCCTTGGCGGCGTCGTTCTCCAGGAATTCCTTGTACTGGCGGTTGAAGATATTATCGACGCCAAAGTTGGCCTGCCAGCCGGCAAGCTGGCCCTCCTCCGGCGTCCAGCTTACGAAGACGTCGTGAACGTCGAAAGCCTTGGCGTAGCGCGTGGAGGTGCCGATGGGCGTATCCGAACGGCGCGTCCTGTCCTGCGGGTCGGCGACGATGCGCGCGGTCCAGCCAAAGCGCAGGCCGTAATCCGGGAGCTTGCCGCCCAGCGTCAGGGCGAGTTCGTGCGGCGCAATCGTCTGGAGATAGTCGCCCGTCGCACGGTCCTTGCCGACGACGTAGGAGTATGCCGCGTTGGCGAAGACGTAGTCGCTGTCGTAGGCGCTCTCCAGCTCGAAGCCATACAGTTCGGCCCGGTTGATGTTGCGGAAGCCGGGACGATTGTTGAAGCCGGGCGTGAAGGGCGAGTCCAGCGCGATCAGGTCGGTCACGTCGTTGTAGAAGGCAGTTGCCTTGAACTGCACCGCATCGCCGGGCTGGGCGAGGTCGTATCCCGACAGGGCGAAACCGACCTCGAAGTTGTTCGACTTCTCCTTGCGCAGGTCCAGGCTGGGCAGGAACGTCGAGCTGGAACTGGCGGTCGAGAACACCTCGTCGATGGTCGGGAAGCGCTCGGTATGCGCGATCGAGCCAAACAGCGCCAGCGTGTCGTTGACGCGGTAGTGGGCGGCAATCTTCGGCGAAATGGCAGTGTCGTCGGTTGTCGCTGCGGTGAGCCCGGTGAACGGATCGATCACGTTGGCGTCGGGCGACAGGCGACGCCAGTCCAGACGAACGCCCGGAATGAGGGTCAGGCGCTCGTCCCAGATGAATTCGTTCTGGGCGAACACGCCTGTCCGCAGGTCCGTGCCTTCCGGATGGAACGTCACGGGGAAGGGCACGCCGGTGTTGAAATAGGAGTCGGCCACGCGGGTCTGGTAGGCGCTCTGGCTGCCGAAGGTGAAGAAGTTCTCCCAGTTGTCGCCGCGCCATTCCATCGTGTTCTGCGCGTTCAGCTGCCACGTCTGGTAGGCATAGTCGGAATCGCAGACGATCGCGAAGGAGCCGGGGCTACAGGCGGGGCGCAGATCGGCGTTGCGCTGCTTGTTGGAGGTGTCGGAGTAGGACAGGGAGACCCTCACGTCTGCCATGTCGTTGTCGGAGAACGGATTTTCGTAGGCGACGATACCGGTCCGGTCGATCACATGGCGGTCAACGAGGCCGAAGAAGGTCGCCGTGCTGGTCTGGGAAAGCTGCTGGCGGTCGAGATCGGAATCCCAGTGCTGGTAGGAAACGCGCAGCTTGCCTTCGTCGCCCACGTTGAAAGTGGCCTTCGCAAGGCCGGACCATGCCCGGAAGTTGCTGCCGATCAGCTCCGTGCCGTCGCCCGTCTTGTAGGTATCGGCAAAGCGGTAGTTGCCCGCCAGCAGGAATTCCGCGTCGTCGCCGAAACGCTGTGCGAGCACGGAGGAGAACAGCCAGCCGTTGCCGTTCGAATCCCAGCCCGACTTGAGGCGCAGCGCGCCCGTATCGCCGTCGGCGATGAAGTCCGACGCATCCTTGGTCTCGAAGTTGATGACGCCGCCGAGGGCGCCCGAACCGTAGAGCGTGGATGAGGCGGGACCGCGAAGCACCTCTACGCGGCGGTAGAGCTCAGGGTCGGAGAAGAACGAGCCCATGCGGTACTGCTCGTAGAATTTGTTCACGCCGTCGACGTTGACGATGATGCGGCCGCCGTCGCCGCTGTTTTCCGGCGCGCCGATGCCGCGGATGTTGAAGCTCTGTCCCAGCAGGCGATCCGAACCGGTGACGTTCACACCCGGCGTTCCGCGCAGCACGTCGCCGATCGTGTCGGGCTGCCTCTGGTCGATTTCTTCCTGCTCGATCACGCTGACCGCCTGCGGCGTGTCGATCGCAACCTTTTCCTGGCCCGCGCCGACAACAAGACGCTGCAAAAGCGTGACACGGTCCCTGCGTTCAGCCTGGTTCGTCACCGCATCGCCGGGAGCCGCGTCCTGCGCAGCTGCCGAAACTATCCCCACCACCATGGCCATCGCCGCTCCGCCAAGCAGAACAGTCGTCTTGCGTGCCACCAGCCCCATTCTCCGTACTCCTGATTCTCGAGGTCATGCTGGCTGGCGTCGCGCTTGCTCGCATCGTGTTCCCGGGCAGAAGCGTCAAATAACTTGACCTTCAAACTCCGGTATTGCACTCCCTATTAAACCTGATAATTAGTGTCAAGAAATCAATCGCGCTTTTGCGACACCCCAGCCAGCATCCGCGAGCCCGGACAATGAAAGGAACGGTATCGTGAACAGCTACACTCCCTTCAATCATCCCTCCTTCCGCAGATCTTCCGTCACCGATGGCCGGTCCAAAGCCGTGCAGCAGCCGTTCGACCGCGTCGTGCGCGTCGTGACGAGCGAGTCGCTCTTCCGCGGTACGCACGAGATCGGCATCGAGCACGAAGGCTCGATGTACCGCCTCAAGATCACGCGGCAGGGGAAGCTCATCCTCAACAAGTAAATGACATCAGGTGACACAATGAGTGCTGAAGCCAAACCCGCGCCGGAGGCGATCCGCCACGCACGTGCCGACAATCCGAAGATGCGCGAGCGCGATCTGGCCAGCCAGCTGGGCGTTTCCGAGGCCGATCTCGTAGCCGCCCATGTGGGCGAGGGGGTGCGCCGCATCGAGCCGCGCGTGAACGATCTGCTTCTCGGGCTGGAAGCGGTAGGCGAGGCGATGGCGCTCACGCGCAACGACAGCGCGGTGCATGAGAAGATCGGCATCTACGACAAGGTGCATACCGGGGATCGTGGGGCGATGGTGCTGGGCGCCGATATCGACCTACGCATCTTTCCAGGTGCCTGGGCGTACGGCTTTGCGGTCGAGAAACGCGACGGCGACGAAGTGCGTCACAGCCTGCAGTTCTTCGATCAGGCGGGGGACGCGGTGCACAAGGTTCACCTTCGGCCGAAGTCGAACCTAGACGCCTACCAGAAGCTCGTCGCCGAACTGCTCTCGCCGGAACAGTCCCAGGTCGTGGATGTCAAACCCATCGCCAGATCGACATTCGACGAAACCGAGTCGGGAAGCGCCGACGAGCTGCGCGAGCGCTGGAGCACCATGACCGACGTGCACCAATTCTTCGGCATGCTGCGGGCGCTGAAGCTGAACCGCAAGCAGGCAGTCGGCATGGTCGGCGAGGACTATGCGTGGCGGCTGGACGGCGAGGCGCTGACTGCCATGTTCCATCATGCGGCGAACGAGCAAATCCCCATCATGTGCTTCGTGGGCAACCACGGCTGCATCCAGATCCACTCGGGCCCGGTGACGACGATCAAGCCTATGGGGCCGTGGATCAACGTTCTGGACGAGACGTTCCACCTGCACCTGCGGCTCGACCACGTGCGCGAGGTGTGGGCGGTGCGCAAGCCGACCAAGGATGGCCACGTCACCTCGCTGGAGGCCTACGGAGCCGACAACGAACTGATTATCCAGTTCTTCGGCAAGCGCCACGAAGGCGAGGGCGAGCGTGCGGACTGGCGCATGATCGCCGAGAACCTGCCGCGCGTATCGCAGCAGACCGCCGCCTGAGGAGACGACCATGCAAATCCGACTTTTCCTGCGCGCGGCGGCGTTCGGTGTCGCCGCGCTTGTCGCATTCCCGTTCGCCGGCGCCATGGCGCAGGACGGCCAGTATGATTCGTCCCGCGTCGTCGCCATCGGCGGCTCGGTCACGGAAATCATCTATGCGCTTGGCGAAGAAGCGCGGCTGATCGCCCGCGATTCGACGAGCACCTTCCCTGAGCAGGCGCTAGAGCTTCCCGACGTAGGCTACATGCGCGCGCTTTCGCCGGAGGGCGTGTTGTCGGTCGATCCAAGCCTGATTATCGCACTCGAAGGTAGTGGCCCGCCTGAAGCGCTCGAAGTGCTCGAGAAGGCCAGCGTGCCGATGGTGACCGTGCCCGACAGGTTCGACGCCGAGGGTATTCTGGAGAAGATACGGATCGTCGGCGATGTGCTCGATGTCGAGGACAAGGCCGAGACGCTGGCTTCGCAGACCGACGCCGACCTGAAGGCCGCACAGGCTGCGACGGCAGACATAACCGAGCGCAAGACGGTGCTGTTCGTGCTGTCGCTGCAAGGCGGGCGCGTGCTGGCGTCGGGCACCAATACGGCTGCCGACGGCATCATCGCTATCGCGGGCGGCCTCAACGCCGTCACCGATTACGAGGGCTACAAGCAGCTTACCGACGAGGCGATCATCGAGGCAGCGCCCGATGTGATCCTCGCGATGGATCGCGGCGGAGACCACGAGACGCAGGTGGACGAGTTGCTGCGGCACCCCGCCATCGCCGCCACACCCGCCGCCCAGAGCAAAAGCGTTGTGCGGATGGACGGCGCGTTCCTGCTGGGCTTCGGCCCAAGGACGGCGGCGGCGGCGCGCGAGCTTTCGTCCGCGCTCTACGGCGACGCCGTGGCCGACTGAGGGCCGGCATGCAGATGTTGCAGAGAATCCGGGGCGTGGGCTTCCCGTCGGAGACCGTCGAAGGAGATCGGTCGGCCCGTGCCAGGGCGACGATCGGCGTGCTCGCGCTGTCGCTGGTCGTGGTCTCGCTGTTCAGCCTGACCTCGGGCGCTTCGGACGCCTCTGCGTGGGATGTGGTGTTCGGCTGGATGGTGGCGGGCGAGGCGGCGGATGCTGCGCTTTCGGCGCGCGACCGGATCATCGTCTATGACATAAGACTGCCTCGCGTCGTGCTGGGCATTTTGATCGGCGCCGCATTGGCCGTCTCAGGCGCTGTGATGCAGGGGCTGTTCCGCAATCCGTTGGCGGACCCCGGCCTCGTGGGCGTGTCCTCCGGCGCTGGGCTCGGGGCCATCACGGTCATCGTGCTCGGCTCGACGGTGCTGGGGCCGGTCGTGGCGCTGTTCGGCATCTACGCGTTGCCGCTTGCGGCATTCGCGGGCGGTCTGGCAACCACGTTGATCCTCTATCGCGTCGCGACCAGACGCGGGCAGACCTCCATAGCCACCATGCTGCTGGCGGGCATTGCGCTGGGGGCGATGGCCGGCGCGTTCTCCGGCGTGCTCGTCTATCTCGCCGATGACAGGCAATTGCGCGACCTGACGTTCTGGGGGCTTGGATCACTGGCCGGGGCGACGTGGACGAAGATCACGGCTGCCGGGCCAATCATTCTGCTCGCGCTGATCGCTGCGCCGTTCATGGCGCGCTCGCTCAACGCGATGGCGCTGGGCGAGGCAACAGCGCATCATCTCGGCATTCCGGTGCAGCGGTTCAAGAACGTCGCCATCGTCGGGGTGGCCGCAGCAACCGGGGCGTCGGTTGCCGTGTCGGGCGGTATCGGTTTCGTCGGCATCGTCGTCCCGCATTTGCTACGCCTGCTGATCGGCCCGGATCATCGATACCTGCTGCCGGCGTCCGCGCTTCTGGGCGCATCGCTGCTGCTGCTTGCCGATGCGGTCAGCCGCACCATCGTCGCGCCGGCGGAACTGCCTATCGGCATCGTGACCGCCGCGGTGGGTGCGCCGTTCTTCCTTTGGATATTGCTGCGCAAACGCGGCATTCTGGATTTGTAAGCGAGGGGACTGCGATGATCGAGGCACGCGACGTTTCGGTTTCCTTCGGCCACAAGCCAATTCTTCACGGCGTGGAGTTTGTGGCGCGTCCGGGTGAGGTGACGGCCATCGTCGGCCCCAACGGGTCCGGCAAGACGACCTTCCTGAAAGCGCTCTCCGGCGACCTGAAATCGGAAGGCACCATCCGGCTCAATGGGCGCGACCTGCGCGACATGAAGCCGTGGCAGGCGGCCGGTCTGCGAGCAGTGCTGCCGCAGGCGACGACGCTGTCATTCCCGTTCACGGTGCGCGAGATCGTGCGGCTGGGCATCGTCAACGGCCGGTCCGGCGCGCTTGCGGGCGAAGACGAGCGGCTGCCGGAACGTGCCTTGGCGCGTGTGGACCTCGAGGGGTTCGCGGGCCGCTTCTATCAGGAGCTGTCGGGAGGCGAGCAGCAGCGCGTGCAGCTTGCGCGCGTGTTGTGCCAGGTCTGGGCCCCGGTGCTGGAAGGCGAGCCGCGCTGGCTGTTCCTGGACGAACCGGTGTCGAGCCTGGACATCAAGCATCAGCTCGTCATCATGAAGATCGCACGCGACTTCGCTGCGCGCGGCGGCGGTGTGGTCGCTATTCTGCACGATCTGAACCTGACATCGATGTTCGCCGACCATGTGACGGTGATGAATCGGGGCAGGGTGGCGGCATCGGGCTCGCCGTCGGACGTCTTCACAGACGACCTCATCTACCGAGTCTTCGAATGCAGACTGAAGGTGGGAGCGCTGCCTGAGGGCAACGCGCCGTTCGTCCTTCCCCAATCCGCGGTGCTGTAACGCGTCAGGCGTTGGCGGCCAGCCGCGGCAGGTCGTCGATGCCGAGCCGGTCTCGCAGCGAGAAGCGCGCGCTGGCGAGATCCTCGATCGTGTAGCTGGAAAGAACGTCGAAGAACGCGCCTAGCGCCTTGCGCAGGGCCTCGTTCAGCGCGCACGAATCGACGAGCGGGCACTCGGCCGAATCGCTTTCGAAGCATTCGGCCATGGCGAAGTTGTCCTCCGTCACGCGCACGACATCGAACAGGGTGATCGCGGAAGCGGCCCTTCCGAGCCGCACGCCGCCGTTGCGGCCGCGCACCGTCTCGACCAGCTTGTTTTCCACGAGCGGCTGGAGAATCTTGAACAGGAACAGTTCGGATACCGAATAGGCCGCCGCGATCTCGGGGATGCGGCTGAGCCGGCCTTCATTGGCGGCGCAGTACATCAGGATGCGGATGGCGTAGTTCGTCTGGCGAGTGAGCCGCATGAGACTGCCTTTCACGGGCGCGAAGCATATGTCTGGATATGGTATATAGCTTAGAACCATTCCAGGGTGCAATCGATTAATCTGGAGTCGTTTTTTCAAGTTAAATGAGGCGGGGGCATGGCTGCGCGCATGGAAGCAATGCGCATTGCGCATCGCCGCTCGCTTGCAAATCATGTTGCATTGCACAATATATGCGTGTGTCGAGTTGCGACGACTCGGGGAGGACCCACGAGGACCGCGACATGCAACAGCCCATAACCCGCGCCGTCGCCCCGCTGACCGGGGTGGTCAGGCTTCTCCGGCATTCCGAACTCCCGCAGTTCCGGGCGCATCTGCTGCGTCTGGACAAGGCCAGCCGCCGGGATCGCTTCAACGGCCCGGCCAACGACGCCTTCGTTGCCGCTTACGCAGAGCGCTGCTTTCATGACGGCACCATCGTCATCGGCTATGTCGAGGATGGGGAGGTGCTGGGGGCAGCCGAACTGCATGAGCGCCCGCAGGACCGCGAACCGACCGGCGAGATCGCCTTCAGCGTCGAGAAGCGGCTGCAGCACCGCGGACTGGGCGGCCTGCTGTTTGCCCGGTTGATCGAGAGTGCCCGCGCCTTTGGCTACGAGCGGCTGCTCGTCACCACCCATCCCCAGAATGAGGCGATGAAGCGGCTGGCGAGGCGGTTCAACGCCACGCTGCGGTTTGCGGATGGAGAGACGCTTGGCACGATCGATATCGAGCCCGTCGCAGCCCTTCCGGCCCGCCCGGGCATCGGCGATTTCGGCAACCTGGCAGGCGCCTACTGAGCGCTTTTGCGTGACTAAACCGGCTGCGGCCCCCACATTGCTCGTGAACGAAGCGATGCGAGGACATGCAATGAGCGCGGCCCCTTCCGAAATGCTGGCGCGGGGCGCACAGCTTGAGACAGAAGACAGGGCGAAGCTTGTCGCACTGCGCCGTACCAAGGCGATAGCTACCGGTGCGCTGGTGGTTTGTGTTGCGGTGTTTCTGGGCGCACGCGCGCTTCAGGACAGCTATCCGGCACTTGCCTACGTGGCTGCATTCGCCGAAGCCGCGGCCATCGGCGGTCTGGCGGACTGGTATGCAGTCGTCGCCCTCTTTCGGCGTCCTTTAGGCCTCCCCATTCCCCACACGGCGATCATCCCCGCCAATAAGGACCGCATCGCCGACAATCTCGGCCGCTTTATCGAGGTCAATTTCCTGGCGGCCGGCCCCGTTCGCGAAAAGCTCAGGGAAGTCGATTTCGCACTTCTGGTTGCCGACTGGCTTTCGGACCGCGGGCGCTCATCGGGCCTTTCGCGTTTCGTTGCCCGCCTCGCGCCGCAGGCTCTGAAAGCGATGGAAGGTTCCGGCCTGCGCGAGTTCGTCTCGAAGCGCATCACGGAGCAGATCGAGAAGGTGCAGGTGGCGCCGTTTGCCGCCGATATGCTCTCGGCGTTCACGGCGGACCGTCGCCACCAGCAGCTCTTCGACGAATTGTTGCGGGTCTTCGGCGGATTGCTCAACGACGAGGAAGCGCTGGCGTCCATCCGCGACAAGATCAGGCAGGAACTGCCCAGCGTCGCAAACCTGTTTCGTGCCGACGCCTATCTCCTCAAGAAGATCGTCGCTTCGGCCGGCTCGCTGATCGAAGAGGCGGAAGCCGATCCCGATCATGCGATCCGGCGTGAGTTCGATCGCTTCGTCGAAGGCTTCATCCAGCAGCTTCGTACCTCGCCCGACTATGCCGAGCGCGCCGAAAAGCTGAAGCGCGACCTGCTGGCGCGCCCGGAACTGAAGGGGTTGGCGACGGACTTTCTGGTCAGCCTTCGCACCTTCGTCGAGCAGGATCTGCAATCCGACGATTCGCTGGTTCGCAGGCACCTCTCTGACATGTTCGTTCAGGTGGGCCATCAGCTTGCCGCTGATCCCAAGATCCGAGCCGACATGAACCAGGGCTTCGTGGTTGCGCTGTCGTCGTTCGTGGAGAGCCAGAAGAGTGGCGTTTCGACCTTCATCGCCGATCAGGTGCGGCGTTGGGACATCGTGCAGCTGACGCGCCTTGTCGAGCTGAATATCGGCCGCGACCTGCAATATATCCGTTTCAACGGCATGCTGATCGGAGGCATCGCCGGGCTCGTGCTGCACATCGGCGAGCGGCTGATCTTCCACAATTGAAGCCATGGCCGCATCTTCCTAAGGTTGCGATCGGCTGACTCGCCAGCCGCGGGAGGGAGAGATGAGCGACGCATCGAGGCAGGCACCGGCCGTTCAGCCGGGCAGGCTGCGCCAGACCGAGATTTACGTGACCGGGGTAGGCGGCGCACGGCCGGTGGTGCCGGTTTCGCCCGAAGCGCTAGAACGGCGTGCAGCGAGGCGCATGAGCCGTGCGGCGGCAGCCTATATCATCGGCGGTGCTGGCACCGAGGCTACGATGCGCGCGAACCGTACAGCATTCGAGAAGGTGCGGCTCGCGCCGAAGGTTCTCGGCGGCATCGGGTCGCGCGATCTCACCGTTGAGCTGTTCGGCCGCACGCACCGCGCGCCGATCCTGCTCGCGCCGGTCGGGGTGCTGGAGATGGTGCATCGCGACGCCGACCTGGCGGTGGCTCGCGCTGCCGCGCGCGAGGGCGTCGGCTATGTATTCTCCAATCAGGCGTCGGTGGCGATGGAGGACTGCGCCGCTGCCATGGGCGATGCGCCGCGCTGGTTCCAGCTCTACTGGTCGAGCGACGACGACGTTGTGCGCTCGCTGGTCTCGCGAGCCGAAAGATGCGGGGCGGAAGCTATCGTCGTCACGCTCGATACGACGCTGCTGGGCTGGCGGCCTCGCGATCTCGATCTGGCCTATCTGCCGTTCCTGCGTGGTCTCGGGCTGGCGCAATATCTGACTGATCCGGTTTTTCGCTCGAAGGTACCCGCCTCGCCGCCCGACTCTGGCTTCAGGCCTAAGGGGCTTGGCGTCGTTGCCGCAGCCCTCAGCCTTGTCCGCAAGGGCAGGCACCATGGCCTCTCCATGAACGAGATGAGGGCGGCGGTTGCACATTTCACCGCCACCTATTCGCGGCCCGACCTGAACTGGAGCGACATCGAGCGGCTGCGCGATATGACGAAGCTGCCGATATTGCTGAAGGGGCTGCGCCGTGCCGATGACGCCAGAAAAGCGGCCGAACTCGGGGTCGACGGAATCATCGTTTCCAACCATGGCGGCAGGCAGGTGGATGGAGAGACGGCGACGCTGGACGTGCTGCCTTCCATTGTCGCGGCTGCCGGAGACAGGCCGGTGCTGCTCGACTCCGGCGTGCGATCGGGAGCCGATGTAGCCAAGGCGCTCTCGCTTGGTGCACGCGCGGTGCTCGTTGGCCGGCCCTATGTCTACGGGCTGGCGCTCGCCGGCGAGGACGGAGTCGCCGAAATCATCCGCAACATCGTCGCCGAGTTCGATCTGACCCTGGCGCTTTGCGGCGTTGGCGGCGCGAACGAACTTAACGGCGACTGTCTTGCCTGAGGAACGGGAGAAGCCGGCTTGGCTGACGAGGAAATGACGCTTGCCTATCTCATGACGATGGTTGGCCGGGAACTTGGGGTGTCGAGTTGGGTGGAGGTCGACCAAGCGATGATTGACAGCTTCGCGGACACGACACGCGACCGGCAGTGGATCCATGTCGACGTCGAGCGCGCGCGGCGGGAGAGCCCTTACGGTGCGCCTGTCGCCCACGGCTTTCTGACGCTGTCGCTGATTGCCGGCATGTCCTACGAGATCGGCGCGCAGCCGAAGGGGCTATCGGCCTCCGTCAATTACGGGCTCGACAAGGTGCGGTTTCTTTCGCCGGTGAGGGTGGGTGCGCGCGTGCGTCTGCGCTCCACGCTCGTATCGCTGGAGGAAAAGAGCCCTGGTCAGCATCTGATGAAGACCAGCAATGTCGTCGAAATCGAAGGCGAGGAGCGGCCGGCGCTGGTTGCCGATACGCTGGTACTGCTGGTCAGCGAAGCATAAGCCTCATTCCGCGTCCGGTTGGCGGGCGGGAGCGGCATCGGCGAAGGCAGGCAGTTGCATGCAGGCGTCCCGAATCCGGCAGATCGTCGGGTAAGGGGTCATGTCGACGTTGAAACGGGCGTTGTTGGCCACCTGTGCGACGATGCAGATGTCGGCCATGCCCGGCGTGTCGCCGTGGCAGAAGCTGCCGGTCTCGGGGCTCTGCGACAGAATCTTTTCAAGCGGCTGGAAGGTTTCGTTGACCCAGTGCCTGAACCAGTCCGCTATCTCCGTGTCGTCGGCGCCATAGCGGCTGCGCAACGCGTTGAGGATGCGCAGATTGTTTACCGGGTGGATGTCGCACGCGATCATCTGGCTGAGCATGCGCACCCGCGCGCGACCCATTGCGTCAGCGGGCAGCAGAGGCGGCTCCGGCACCGTTTCGTTCAGAAACTCCATGATCGCCAGCGATTGCGCGATGACGGTGCCGTCGCTCCAGACCATCGCGGGCACCAGTCCCTGCGGGTTTATCGCCAGATAGTCCGGCGCGCGGTTCCCGCCGTGGCGAAGATGGTGCGCTACGTATTCGTAGCCGACGCCCTTGAGGTTGAGCGCGATGCGAACCCGGTAGGCGGTCGACGAGCGGAAGTAGTTGTGCAGAACGATCTCGCTCATCGCGCCTCCCCCTGTGGCTTCGCAGCGGCTCAGTCGCCGTAAGGCACCCAGACGTTCTTCACCTCGACGGCCCGGCGCAGGAAGCTTTCTAGCGCGCCTGCGGGGGAGTTCCAGTCAACGGCATAGCCGTTCGAGGTCCAGACCCGCTTGAGGTTGCCCGTCGATTCCAGCTCGGCCGCCTTGCAGGTCGCGCTGTCGGCAACGATCCACAGGCCGTCCACGTCGTCGTGCTTCGCCAGAACCGCGGCGAGTTCGCCGGTGCGGCCTGTGACGATGTTCACCGCGCCTGCCGGAATGTCGGACGTCTCGAGCACCTGGTAGAGATCGGTCGCGATCAGCGGCCACCGCGCGGACGGGACGGCGACCACGGTGTTGCCCATGGCGAGCGCCGGCGCCAGCAGCGAAACGAGGCCGAGCAGGGGGGCGTCGTCTGGGGCAACGATGCCCAGCACGCCCACGGGCTCGTTCAAAGCCAGCGTCACCGTGCGGGCAGGGGGATTGTGCACCGTGCCCTCGAATTTGTCGGCCATGCCGGCCGCTTCGAACAGCCGCTCGATGGAAGCGTCGACCTCGGCCTGTGCAGCCTTGGCAGACGCTCCGGTGAGCTGGGTCAGCCGTGCAGCGAACTCGTCGGCGCGAACGGCGAGGTTCTCGGCGAGGAAGTAGAGAACCTGCGCACGGTTGTAGGCGGTCGCCGAGGCCCAGCCCTTCGCGCCGCGCGCAGCGGTAACCGCGTCACGGACATCCTTGCGACTGCCCAGCCCGACCTCTCCGGCATGGCGGCCTTTGGCGTCGTGCACGGCCATGGAATAATTGCCGTCTGGCCGCACCTGCTTGCCGCCGATGAAAAGCTTCGGCGTGCGGTCGATGAACGAGCCATCGCCTTCCGATCGTTCCGCAACGCCGCCCGGCGCGTCGAAAGCCTTGATCTGCGTGGCCTTTACCTTCGCGGTTGCCAGATATTCGAGCATGCCCTCGCGTCCGCCCTCGCGCCCGAAACCGCTTTCGCGATAGCCGCCGAAGCCACATGCCGCATCGAACATGTTGGTGCCGTTGATCCACACGACGCCGGCCTTCAGCTGCGGCGCAACGTGGAGCGCGAGGTTGACGTTCTCGCTCCAGACGGAAGCGGCGAGGCCGTAGCGCGTGTTGTTGGCGAGCTCGATGGCCTCTTCGGTGTTGCGGAAACTCATCGCGACCAGCACCGGTCCGAAGACTTCTTCCTGCGCCAGAATGTTGGCCGGTCCGATATTGGTTGCGAGAACGGGAAGATGGTAACATCCTATCATAGGAAGCTCGCTCTCAGGGCTCCAGCACAGAGCGCCCTGCTTCTCGCCTTGCGCGACCAGCCCGCGCACGCGGTCGAGCTGGGTGCGGTCCACCAGCGGCCCGATATCGGTGTTCTTGTCGAGCGGATCGCCGAGCCGCAGCTTCGCCATCCGTGCCTTCACCTTGGCCAGGAACGCCTCGGCGAGGCCCTCCTGCACCAGCAGCCGCGAACCAGCGCAGCAGACCTGCCCCTGGTTGAACCAGATGCCATCCACGAGGCCTTCAACCGCCGAATCGAGATCGGCGTCCTCGAAGACGACGAAGGCCGACTTGCCGCCGAGCTCGAGTGACAGCTTTTTGCCGGAGCCGGCGGTGGCCTTGCGGATGATCTTGCCGACCTCGGACGAGCCAGTGAAG
Organism: Neoaquamicrobium microcysteis; assembly: GCF_008180155.1. Taxonomy (GTDB): domain Bacteria; phylum Pseudomonadota; class Alphaproteobacteria; order Rhizobiales; family Rhizobiaceae; genus Aerobium; species Aerobium microcysteis. Next base: position 256,450 of record NZ_VSZS01000062.1, read on the forward strand.
GCGATCTTGTTGATGTCGGGATGGTTGACGATCGCGGCCCCGGCCTCAGGCCCGCCATGCACGATGTTGACGACGCCCTTTGGAACGCCCGCCTTCTCGCAAATCTCGGCAAACAGTATGGCCGTCAGCGGCGTGAACTCGGCTGGCTTGAGCACGACCGTGCATCCTGCGGCAAGGGCCGGCGCGATTTTCCAGGCGAGCATCAGCAGCGGAAAGTTCCACGGGATGATCTGGCCGGCGACGCCGACCGCGGAATGGCCCGGAAACTCCTTGGCCAGCGACTGCGCCCAGCCGGCGTGGTGGATGAAATGGCGGATGGCCAGCGGTACGTCGATGTCGCGGCTTTCGCGGATCGGCTTGCCGTTGTCGAGCGATTCCAGAACCGCGAACAGCCGGGCATGGCGCTGCATGGCGCGGCCGATGGCATAGAGGACGCGCGCGCGCTCATAGCCTGACGCGGCCTGCCATTTCGGCAAAGCCTTGCGGGCTGCGGCCACGGCTGCGTCGATGTCGGCGTGCCCCGCCTCAGCGATGCTGGCCAGGTGCTTGCCCGTCGCGGGCTCGGCGGTGTCGAAGGTCTTGCCGCCTGTCGCCTTCTTCCACTGGCCGCCGATGAACAGCGATGCGGAGAAGTCGCGGGCCTTGAGCCAGGCGTCGGCCTCGTTGCGCGCCTCGGGGGCGGGGCCGTATTCCATGGCTTGGTAGCGTTCGAGAATGTTCAATGTCGTTCCCCGTCAGGCCATCGCGTGGCGATGGGCGGCCGAATAGCGGCCGGTAAGGTGGTGTTCGAGCTGGCGCTCGATGTCGGTGAGCAGGCTGGACGCGCCGAAGCGGAAGAGATCCGGCTCCAGCCAGCGGCGGCCAAGCTCTTCCTTCATCAGAACCAGCCAGTCCAGCGAGGCCTTAGCGGTAGAGATGCCGCCGGCGGGCTTGAAGCCGATCTTGAAGCCGGTGCGCTCCTCATAGGCGCGTATGGCGCGCGTCATGATGAGGCCGACGGGGAGCGTGGCGTTGACGCTCTCCTTGCCGGTCGACGTCTTGATGAAGTCCGCGCCGGCCATCATCGACACCATCGAGGCCAGCATGACGTTGCGTAGCGTCGAAAGTTCGCCGGTGCCGAGGATCACCTTGAGATGCGCCTCGCCGCAGGCTTCGCGAAACTGGGCGACCTCGTCGTACAGTTCCTGCCATTTCGCGCCCAGAACGAGCCCGCGGGGAATGACCACGTCGATTTCGTCGGCCCCGTCGCCTACCGAGGCGCGGATTTCAGCGATGCGTGTTTCCAGCGGTGAAAGGCCATGCGGGAATGCGGTGGAGACGGCTGCGACATGGATGCCTGTGCCCTCCAGCGCCTTCACGGCCGTCGCAACGAAGGGATGATAGACGCAGACGGCAGCCGGCCGGATGGCCGTGTCGCCGAGGCCCAGCCCGGCGATGAGGTCGGCGCTCAGCGGGTTGCGCGCCTTGGCGCAGAGCCGCCTGACGCGCTCGTCCGTGTCGTGGCTGCTCAGCGTGGTGAGATCCATCAGCGAGATGGAACGCAACAGCCAAGCCGCCTGGTTGTCCGCCTTGATGGAACGACGCTTCGTCAGCGTCTGCGCGCGGCGCTCAAGCGCCGAGCGGTTGACGTGGCGCATCTCCTCCAGCCAGCCGATGTCGAGCGCCATGCCGGGATTTCTCGGGAGGGCGCCATGCCCGGCCGGAGCCGCTTTCGGCAGCGCATGCAGGCTCGCGCCTGTGGTTTGTCGTGTCGGGGTGCTCGTCATGGCACTCTTCTTTTGTCCCTTTGGTCAAAGTTTGAGCAGCTATCGCACGAAATGGCGCGAAACGGAACGGCTGTTGCCCAGGAAGGATGAACCCTCCCGTGTCGTCTTTGCGTCCGCGCCGTGTCGCTTTCGCGGGTTTGCCGCAGGGCGGGTCATGCTTAGATACGCATGCCTGAGGTGCCGCTTCGTGACGATCGGAGCGGAGAATTGGGAAGCCGGTCGAAATCCGGCGCTGCCCCCGCAACGGTAGCGAAGCTGAAAGTCGCGACGGGAGACCACTGGACAAGAATGTCTGGGAAGGTGTCGCGACAGTCCAACAGGACGGCTTCGGAGCCCGGAAACCAGCCCTGGGCCTGATGCAACCGACTGATCGCGGTGGGCGGTCAAGAGGCGGAAACGTTCGGGCTGGGGCGAACCCCTGCCGCTCGACGCCCTTCCTTCCTCCATCACCACCAGTTCAGTCCTTGTGAGCGACGATGCGAGGACAGGACATGGATGCGCGCAACGAGATGCTGAGGCTGATACGCAGCCGCAAGCAGGGATATTCGCTGGAACAGCCTTTCTATATCGACCCGGATTTTCACCGGCTCGACATGGAGCTGATCTGGTATCGCGACTGGCTTTTCGTGGGTCACGATTGCGAATTGCCCAAGCCCGGCAGCTTCTTCACCGTGCAGGTGGGCGATTATCCGGTGGTGATCGTACGCGACCGCGAAGGCGGCATACGCGCTTTCCACAATTCGTGCCGCCATCGCGGCAGCCGCGTCTGCAACACGCACAAGGGCATGTCCGCGAGGCTGGTGTGCCCCTACCACCAATGGACCTACGATCTCGACGGTAAGCTGCTGTTCGCGCGTCAGATGGCCGACGATTTCGACCCCTCGCAATTCTCGCTAAAGCCGGTGGCCTGCGAGCGGGCCGGCGGATACATCTTCATCTGCCTCGCGCAGGAGCCTGCCGATTTCGCGCCGTTCCGCGCAATGATGGAGCCGTATTTCCTGCCGCACAGGCTGGCCGACGCCAAGGTGGCCTACGAGAGCACGATCATCGAAAAGGGCAACTGGAAGCTCGTGTGGGAAAACAACCGCGAGTGCTACCACTGCGCCGGAAATCATCCCGAATTGTGCAAGACGTTCCCCGAAGCGCCGACCGTGACAGGCGTCAACGGTGCTGAGAGCGACCCGGAAATGGTCGCGCACTGGGCGAAATGCGAGGCGGCCGGCTTGCCGTCGCGCTTCCGCATAGACGAGGCGGGGCAGTTTCGCGCCACCCGCGCACCGCTGCTGCGCGATGCCGTCAGCTACACGATGACGGGCAAGCGGGCGGTGAAGAAGAACCTGTCGGACAATGTCTCGGCTGACCGCATCGGCTCGCTGCTTCTCTACCACTACCCGACGACGTGGAACCACGTTCTGGGCGACCACGCGGTCACGTTCCGGGTGCTTCCGGTGAGTGCGACCGAGACGGCGGTCACCACCAAGTGGCTCGTCCACAAGGATGCGGTCGAGGGCGTCGATTATACGCTGGACGAACTCACCCACGTCTGGACCGAGACGAACGATCAGGACCGCCGTATCGTCGAGGAGAACGCGTTCGGTATCACGTCGCCCGCCTACGAGCCGGGGCCGTATTCTGAACTACATGAGGGCGGCGTCATCCAGTTCGTCGACTGGTACGCGTCCTTCATCGAACCGCGGCTGAGCGAAGGCCAGAAGCCCACGCTGAAGAGCGTGGCGTGAGGACGAGGCCATGAACGCGATGACGGATCCCGGCCTTTACCGCCACCTGGACGAGATGGCGCCGTGGAACGACCGGCTGCAGGTGCTGGAAGTGATCGGCATTGCCGACGAAGCTCCGGACGTGAAGACCTTCACCTTTCGCTCAGACAACCAGACATGGTTCCGCTACAAGCCGGGTCAGTTCATCACGCTGGAGTTGCCGGTCGGCGACGAGCCGATCATGCGCACCTACACCTTGTCGTCGTCACCATCGCGGCCTTTCTCGATCTCGGTGACGGTCAAGGCGCAACCGGGCAGCCTCGGCACCCGATGGATGCTGGACCATCTCAAGCGCGGCGATCATATCCGCGCCTACGGACCATCCGGCGATTTCTCTCATCATGACCACCCGGCGGCCAAGTATCTGTTCATCTCCGCCGGGTCGGGCGTGACCCCGATGATGTCGATGCTGCGCTGGTTCAACGACTGCGCGCCATGGACGGATGTCGCCTTCGTCAATTGCGCGCGCAGGCCGGAGGAGATCATCTTCCGCAAGGAACTGGAACTGCTGGGCAGCCGGATGCCGGGTCTTTCGCTCGGGTTCCTGATCGAGGAGCGCTCGAGCCGCGAGAGCTGGTTCGGCCATATGGGCCGCATCGATGCCGTGCGCCTGCCGCTGCTCGCGCCGGATTTCCGCGAGCGCGAGGTGTTCTGCTGCGGGCCCGAGCCGTTCATGCGCGCGGTGCGCGACATGCTTCAAGCGGCCGGATTCGACATGGCTCAGTATCATCAGGAGAGCTTTGCCGCGCCGGTTGCCGAGCCATTGCCGACGCCATCTGCCGACAATGCGGGCGAGGGGAAGGTTGAACCCACCCTGCCGGTGCGCTTCGCATTTTCCGATATCGACGGGCAGTGCGTTTCCGGGCAGACGGTGCTTCAGACCGCGCGCGCGTCCGGGGTTCGCATACCGGCCGCCTGCGAGTTCGGCCTATGCGGGACCTGCAAGGTGATGAAGCTGTCGGGAGAGGTCGAGATGAGCCACAATGGCGGTATCCTCGACCACGAGATAGACGAGGGCTTTATCCTTGCCTGCTGCTCGAGGCCTCTTTCCGCCATCGCGATCGAGGCCTGAGATGAGATCGTACGTCCAGGATATACTCTCGACAGATGCGAGGCGCTCTCGCCCGTCCGTTCGCCGCTCGCACAGGCAAGTCCGGAGGACGTCTTTCTCGCGTGGCTTATCGGGCTGCCCGATGGAACCGACATAGCAGCGGCAGCGCGCGATCGGGTCATTCGGTTGGACGAGGCGGGATTTTCATCGGAACCCGCGCGCAAGCTGCGCGGCTTGCTGGAGCAGGCGGCGGATAGCAAAAAGGAGGGGTGATCGCTCACCCCCCCGCGCGACTTGCTACCAGGCCGGAACCACGGCGCCCTTGAAGGTATCGAGTGCGAACTGCCTGACCTCGTCGCTGTGGTAGGCATCGACTAGCGGCTTTACCCATGCAGCGTCCTTGTCCACGCTCCGCACGGCGATCAGGTTCACGTAAGGTGCCTTTTCACCTTCGGAAAGGATCGGATCTTCCGCAGGGTTCAGGCCCGCTTCGATAGCGTAGTTGCTGTTGACCGCCGACGCGTCGGTGTCTTCGAGCGAGCGCGGAAGCTGTGCAGCGTCCAGTTCGATGAAGTTGAAATTCTTCGGGTTCTCGGTGATGTCGGCCACCGTGACGCGCAGGCCCTTCTCCTCGTTGAGCTTGATGTGGCCCTTGTCCGCCAGGATGAGCAGCGCGCGGCCGCCGTTGGTCGGGTCGTTCGGGATCGCGATGGTGGCGCCATCGGGCAGCGCCTCGAAGCTCTCATATTTGTTGGAGTAGATGCCCATCGGAAAATTCACTGTCCACGCGACATCCACGAGGTCAAAGCCCCGGTCGGCGATCTGGTTGTCCAGATAGGGCTTGTGCTGGAAAGAGTTGGCGTTGAGTTCGCCATCGTTGAGCGCCTGATTGGGGACGACATAGTCTGAAAATTCGAGAATCTCGATATCGAGACCGTCTCTGGCTGCAATCTCCTTCACCTTTTCAAGGATCTGCGCATGGGGGCCGGGCGTGACGCCGACCTTGATGGTCTCGGCTGAGGCGGCGCCGGCGAGAAGACCCAGCGTAAGGCTGGCGGCAAGTGCAATTCTGGCAAGCATTGGGAAGTCTCCTTGGGGTCAGTTTGCTTGGGATGGATGTGTCAGCGCGGACGGATGCGCTTGTCGAAGTGACGGGCCAGCCGGTCGCCGATGGACTGAATGGCTTGAACGAGCACGATGAGGACGACGACGACGGCCAGCATCACGTCGGGCATGAAGCGCTGGTAGCCGTATCGGATGCCGAGGTCGCCCAGTCCGCCGCCTCCGACAGCGCCGACCATCGCCGAGTAGCCGATGAGGCTCACGACCGTGAGCGTGAGGGCCAGCGTGATGCCGGGTCTAGCTTCTGCCAGAAGCACCTTCCAGACTACCTGCAAAGGAGAAGCACCCATGGCCCGCGCCGTCTCGATCAGGCCCGGATCGACCTCCCGGATCGCCGATTCCACCAGCCTGGCGACGAAGGGAATGGTCGCAATGGTCAGCGGGACGATCGCCGCGTTGGTGCCGATCGACGTGCCGGCGACCAGCCGGGTGAAGGGGATGATGGCGACCACGAGGATGATGAAGGGCGTGGAGCGCGTCGCATTGACGATGGCGCCCAGTATCCGGTTCGTCATCGGAGCCGCGAAAAGTTCTTCCTTGCCACTCGTCGCCAGGAATACCCCCAGCGGTACCCCGACCAGGGAGCCGACGGCGGCGGCGACGGCGACCATGTGGAGCGTCTGTCCGGTTGCGCGCAGGATGAGCCAGGCGATTTCAGGCGACATAGCCGAGAACCTCCGTCTTGAGCCCGCGCTGACCAAGGAAGGAACGCATGAGAGCCAATCTCGCCGCGTCGGCGGGAAATGAAACGAGCAGCGTGCCGAAGGGCTCGCCGGCGATCTCATCCACGGCACCTCCGAGGATGTTGAGTTCCAGCCCAAGCTCGCCGGTCAAGCGCGAGAGCACGGGATCGGTGGCGTGCGGCCCAGTGAATACGACGCGCATCACCGTCTGGCTCGCCGGCGAGGGCTCATGTGTCAGGCGGGCGGCCACATAGTCGGGAATCTGCATGCCCGGCACACCCGAAAGCAGCACCTTCGTCGTCTCGTGCCGGGGCGCACTGAAAATCTCGAAGGCGGAGCCGCGTTCCACGATCCTGCCCTTGTCGATCACCGCGACGTGGTCGGCGATGCGTTTCACCACCTCCATCTCGTGGGTGATGAGCAGGATGGTGAGGCCGAGTTCGCGGTTGATGCGCTTGAGCAGATCGAGCACCGATTGTGTGGTCTCTGGATCGAGCGCGGAGGTCGCCTCGTCGGAAAGCAGCAGCGCGGGCCGCGTCGCCAGCGCCCTGGCGATGCCGACGCGCTGCTTCTGTCCACCGGAAAGCTCGGAGGGATAGCGGTCACGCTTGTCGGCAAGGCCAACCAGGTCGAGAAGCGGCGTGACGCGCTTTGCGATGTCGGCGCGGCGAGTGCCCGCTATTTCGAGCGGCAGCGCGACATTGTCGAATACCGTGCGCGACGACAGCAGGTTGAAATGCTGAAAGATCATGCCGATGGATCGGCGAATATCTCGCAGGCCCGTTTCAGCGAGCGCGGCGACATCGGTGCTACCGACCATGACGCGGCCGGTAGTCGGCTTTTCAAGGCCGTTGATGAGGCGGATCAGCGTGGATTTGCCAGCGCCGGACCTGCCGATGATGGCAGTTATCGAACCGGCCGCAGCCGACAGGTCGATCCCGTCGAGAGCGGCTACAGCGGCACTTGCCTTGCTGGCGGGAAATACCTTCGACACCCCTTCCAGCCGAACAAGATCGGTTGGCACCCCCGAGGGGTTCTGCAAGAGCCCGACAGGTTCCAGATGGAGGGTATCCGGTGCGGCGTTGCGCGGAGCCATGTTCATCGAAAACTCCGCGATATGAGAGAGAGGCGGTAATGCGTCATGTCTTCTTTCCGTGCACCCGCAGTTCTTCCATTGCGCCGGCGTGCGAGATCCGTTCCTGAGGTTGGCAGCGGCCGGGCGAAGGATGCGCTTCAGGGGCGCGGGCTTCGATCCGCACCAAAAATCGTAATTTCTATGGATTTTGTAGAGTTAGGCTGTTCCAACTTTTGGGCCGTTCGTGGAAAATCGTTCGCCTGAGGGGTCGACGCCCCGGGCCCTGTCGGTGCCGGCGTGCGAAGACGAAAACTAATTTCGCAAGAGCTGTGCATTGTTGGAAAACGGTTCGTGCCAAAGCAGGGGAGAGAACCGCATAATGATTATGCCGGACTGACGATTCGTCTCCCGTGTTGCAGGCCGGTGTTCCCCTCTGGAGGTTCCGACCTTCCCCCTGCCGGGCCCCGATTGGCCCGGCTTCTTTCTGCCACCACATGCACGACGCGCACCAAGCCAGCGGCCGACGCGTTCGCCACCATTGGACAAACGGGCCGCGGAAAGTTATCGAGACCGCATGTTCGGAACCAAGCTCGCAGTCGCTCCCATGATGGACTGGACGGATCGGCATTGCCGGTTCTTCCATCGCCAGCTCACGCGGCATGCGTTGCTATATACGGAGATGGTGGTAGCCGACGCAGTCGTCCACGGCGATCGTGACCGGTTGCTCGGTTTCGACCAGACCGAGCATCCCGTAGCGCTTCAACTTGGTGGGTCGGACCCGGCCAAGCTTGCGCTTGCCGCCACCGTCGGTGCCCGATTCAGCTATGACGAGATCAACCTGAACGTCGGCTGCCCTTCGGACAGGGTGCAGTCAGGCACGTTCGGTGCGTGCCTGATGAAAGTCCCGGACCTCGTCGCGGAATGCGTTGCCGCGATGAAGGGCGCCGTTTCAATCCCGGTCACCGTGAAATGCCGGATCGGCGTTGACGAGCAGGACGTGGAGGAAGCGCTCGACCGCCTGGCGGACGGGGTTTTCGCTGCCGGCGCCGACGCGCTTTGGGTGCACGCACGCAAGGCATGGCTGCAAGGATTGTCGCCCAAGGAGAACCGGGACATTCCGCCGCTAGACTATCCACGCGTCTATCGTCTGAAGCAGCGATTGCAGAGTCGATTCATAGGGATAAACGGCGGCGTTCAGACGCTGGGCGAGGCCGAGGCGCACCTTTCCGCGGGGGTGGACGGTGTGATGCTGGGACGTGCTGCCTACCACAATCCCGGCCTGCTGGCCGAGGCGGACACGCGTTTGTATGGGGAGGAGGCGCGTCTCCCGGATTGGGAAGCGGTGGTGCACGCGATGGCGGAGCACGCTGCGCGCCACATCGAGAATGGCGGGCGGCTGGTGCATGTGACCCGCCATATGACCGGGCTTTTCCACGGGCTGCCGGGTGCGCGACGCTGGCGGCAGGTGCTTTCCACCGAAGCCGCCCGACCTGGTGCAGGCCCCGAGGTGCTTCGTAGGGCGTTTGCGGAAGTCCGGCTGGACGAACCGGCAGCCGCCGCCTGAACATTTACATCGCGGCCCATACCGGCTAGCAGCCGCATCACCTGATCTCTGTCACCTCATATCTGCCATCGGGAGACCTTGTTGAATGGCCGGACTTGACCTGCCCGTCGGCGAACTCGCCACATTCGCGTTCGCGATCGCCATTTCGGGCGTCGTATCCGGCCTGATGGCCGGCATCTTCGGCATCGGCGGCGGTGCCGTGCTGGTGCCGGTGTTCTACCAGGTGTTCCAATTGCTGGGCGTCGACGAAGCGGTCATCATGCACCTTGCGGTCGGTTCGTCCCTTGCGATCATCATTCCGACCTCGATCCGCTCCTTTACCGGCCACAAGGCGAAGGGCGCGGTCGACATGTCGCTGCTGAAGAAGTTCTTGATACCCGTTCCCGTGGGCGTGGTGCTGGCTTCCATTACCGCCGCCTACATCTCCAGCGAAGGGCTGCGGATCGTGTTTGCGGTGATCATGATCGTCGTCGCGTTCCGCATGCTCTTCAACCGTGACAGCTGGCGGCTCGGGCAGGACCTGCCGGGGAACCCCGCGCTGTCGATCGTCGGTGTGGTCATCGGCTATCTGTCCACGCTGATGGGGATCGGCGGCGGCGTGCTCAACAACACTTTCATGACGCTGTTCGGCCGGCCCATCCACCAGGCAGTCGCGACCTCGTCGGGCGTAGGCGTGCTGATCGCGATCCCGGGAACCATCGGCTATATCTGGGCAGGCTGGGGCAACCCGCTTCTGCCCATCGCATCGACCGGCTACATCAACTGGATCGCGGTTGCTCTCATCATACCCATCGCGCTGATCGTCACGCCCTACGGCGTCAGGATCGCGCACGCCCTGTCCAAGCGGAAGCTGGAAGTGGGTTTCGGGCTGTTCTGTATCTTCGTGTCGGCGCGGTTCTTCTGGAGCCTGTTGTAGCGCTCAATCGCGCAGGATCAGCCTCTCGCCGCGCATGTCGAAGCCCGACAGCGTGCCGATGAAGTTCATGCCCAGAAGGCTTCGATCCAGCTGGCCTTCCTGAACCACGAGCAGCGGAAGGCGCGTGCGCACGATTTCGCCCACCCGCAGTTCTTCGGCTACGATGCGCGCCGCGCGCGCCTGGCCGTTGGCGGTCATGATGGGTACGTCGAACGACAGCGTGTCGGGATCGTAGCCCGCGCGGCGGGCATCGGCAGCCGTCAGCACCGTGCCGGTAGCGCCGGTATCGACCATCACGGTGACGGGCGTGCCGTTGACCTCGGCGCGTACCTCGAAATGGCCGCTCGCCATGCGGTCGAGCATGACGGCCGCGCGGCCGTCCTCGTCGGTGATGGAAAGCGGGCTGCCGGGAACGAGGCCGGCGGTGACGCGGCTGGCGATGTCCTGCAGCTCGTAGCGATACTGGTAGCCGGCCATCAGAACCAGAATGATCGCGGCCCAGATCGCCATCGTACGCGCCGCCTGGCCGAAGCGGATGCCGGAGCCCAGCACGCCCACGGAGATGACAGCGGCAAGGATACCCAGATAGAGCGTTCGGGCGAAAGCTTCGTCCTCCATGCCGAACACCGAGCCGCTGTCGCCGGAGGCGAGCAGAAACACGAGCCCGAGCGCCATGACGCCAAGAATTATCCAGAGGAAGTTTCCGCCTCTCACTGCGTCGTCTCCCCCCGCTCTCGCGCCAGCCTCGTCCGGCGCGTTTCACGCCGTGGTTTGCGCTCCACGGTTTCGAGCCTTGCCGGGAGTTCGGCCATGACGGCACGTCGCGTTTCGGGCGTCATGGCAAGCCACGCACCGATTTCCTCGCGCGTGCGCCCGCAGCCGAAGCAATAGCCCGTCACCATATCGATGGAGCACACAAGGATGCAGGGAGATTCGATTGCCGTCATGGATTGCCCGTGCCGTGTTCACATCCACATGGGACAGCGGCAAGTGCAATGCAACCCTGCCGTTGCGTGCGGGCAAAGGCCTCTTGATCTTTCGATGCTGCAACGCCAACTAAAGACCTGTCCGATGGTCTGGAAATCCGTGCTGACAAGCCTCGAACCAGCTTCGACGGTAGGCGGATTGCCCGGCAATCGCTAATATGAGATTCGCGGTTGGCCATAGGGCGGCCGTGAAATGAAAGGTTGGACAATGACCAAATCAACCCGGTCCTCCAGCGCAGGTGTCTACGCAGTCCTCCCGCTGCGCGACATCGTCGTGTTCCCGCATATGATCGTGCCGCTTTTCGTAGGCCGCGAAAAGTCGATCCGGGCGCTGGAAGACGTGATGGGCGCCGACAAGCAAATCCTGCTTGCCACCCAGATGAATGCCGCCGATGACGATCCGTCGGCCGATGCCATTTACGATGTCGGCACGCTTGCCAACGTGCTCCAGCTTCTGAAGCTGCCCGACGGCACCGTTAAGGTGCTGGTCGAGGGCACCGCGCGCGCCAAGGTCAGCACGTTTACCGAGCGCGAGGACTTCCACGAGGCGCATGCCGAAATTCTGGCCGAGCCCGAGGAAGAGGAAGTCGAGATCGAGGCGCTTGCCCGCTCGGTGGTCTCGGACTTCGAGAACTACGTCAAGCTCAACAAGAAGATTTCGCCCGAAGTGGTCGGCGCTGCCAGCCAGATCGAGGATTACTCGAAGCTGGCCGATACGGTCGCCTCGCATCTTGCCGTGAAGATCGGCGAGAAGCAGGAGATGCTGGCAACGCTCTCCGTCAAGGAGCGACTCGAAAAGGCCATGGGCTTCATGGAGGCCGAAATCTCGGTGCTTCAGGTGGAAAAGCGCATCCGCTCGCGCGTCAAGCGCCAGATGGAGAAGACCCAGCGCGAGTACTACCTCAATGAGCAGATGAAGGCGATCCAGAAGGAGCTTGGCGAGGGCGAGGACGGCCGCGACGAGGCTTCCGAGCTGGAAGAGCGCATCAAGAAGACGCGCCTGTCGAAGGAAGCCCGCGAAAAGGCGGACGCCGAGCTCAAGAAGCTGCGCACCATGTCGCCGATGTCGGCGGAAGCAACCGTCGTACGCAACTACCTCGACTGGCTGCTGTCGATCCCGTGGCAGAAGCAATCGAAGGTCAAGAAGGACCTCGACTTCGCGCAGAACGTGCTCGATACCGACCATTTCGGTCTCGACAAGGTCAAGGAGCGCATCGTCGAGTATCTGGCCGTGCAGAGCCGTCAGAAGAAGCTGAAGGGCCCGATCCTGTGCCTCGTCGGCCCTCCCGGCGTGGGTAAGACCTCGCTTGCCAAGTCGATCGCCAAGGCTACCGGACGTGAATATGTCCGCATGGCCCTGGGCGGTGTGCGCGACGAGGCCGAGATCCGCGGTCACCGCCGCACCTATATCGGCTCGATGCCCGGCAAGGTCATCCAGTCGATGAAGAAGGCGAAGAAGTCGAACCCGCTGTTCCTGCTCGACGAAATCGACAAGCTGGGCCAGGACTATCGGGGCGACCCGTCTTCGGCGCTGCTGGAGGTGCTCGATCCGGAACAGAACTCGACCTTCATGGATCACTACCTCGAGGTGGAGTACGACCTGTCGAGCGTGATGTTCGTCACCACGGCGAACACGCTCAACATTCCTGCGCCACTGATGGACCGCATGGAGATCATCCGTATCGCTGGTTACACCGAGGATGAGAAGGTGGAGATCGCCAAGAGGCACCTGCTGCCCAAGGCGATCCGCGACCATGCCCTTCAGCCGAAGGAGTTCGCGATCACCGACGAGGCGATCCGGGCAGCGGTCCAGCAGTATACCCGGGAAGCAGGCGTGCGCAGTCTGGAGCGCGAGCTGATGAAGCTCGGCCGTAAGGCTGTGACCGAAATCCTGCGGACCAAGAAGAAGTCCGTGAAGATCACCGACAAGAACCTTGCCGACTATCTTGGCGTGCCGCGTTTCCGCCACGGCCAGATCGACGGAGAGGATCAGGTGGGCGTCGTCACCGGGCTGGCATGGACCGAGGTGGGTGGCGAACTGCTGACCATCGAAGGCGTGATGATGCCGGGCAAGGGCAAGATGACCGTTACGGGCAACCTGCGCGACGTGATGAAGGAGTCGATCTCGGCTGCGGCATCCTACGTACGCTCGAGGGCCATCGATTTCGGCATCGAGCCGCCGCTGTTCGACAAGCGTGACATCCACGTCCACGTGCCGGAAGGTGCTACGCCCAAGGACGGCCCTTCGGCGGGTACGGCGATGGCGACTGCCATCGTGTCGGTGCTGACCGGCATTCCAGTGCGCAAGGATGTCGCCATGACCGGCGAGATCACACTTCGCGGCCGTGTTCTGCCGATCGGAGGTCTGAAGGAGAAGCTGCTGGCAGCCCTTCGCGGTGGCATCAAGAAGGTGCTGATCCCCGAGGAGAACGCCAAGGATCTGGCGGAAATCCCGGAGAACGTGAAAAGCGGCCTCGAAATCGTCCCGGTCAGCCGGGTGGGCGAGGTGCTGCGTCATGCTCTCGTGCGCATGCCCGAGCCCATCGAATGGGTGGAGCCGGTAGAGCCCGCAGCGGCCAAGCCGGACGACGCGAGTGCGGCCTCGTTGGCCCACTGAACGTTGGGGAAACCGCTACAACCGAAAAGGCCGGGTCTTAACCCGGCCTTTTTTTGCCTGTAACCCGCAGAAAACCGGGAAAAACCGGGGCCTCGGACGCTTTTGGCACTTGGTGTGAATGGCCTGATTTTCTAAAGTGCGCATCCTGCCGGTTGAGTCGAATGACCGGCCTTTCACAGGGAAGGGAATTCTTTAATGAACAAGAACGAACTCGTATCCGCCGTCGCGGACGCCGCCAAGATCTCCAAGGGTGACGCCCAGTCGGCTGTCGACGCGGTGTTCTCGGTCATCACCGGGGAACTCAAGAGCGGCGGCGACGTACGCCTCGTCGGCTTCGGAAACTTCTCGGTTTCCAAGCGCGAAGCTTCGACCGGCCGCAACCCGCAGACCGGTGCGGAAGTGAAGATTCCGGCCCGCAACGTGCCGAAGTTCTCGGCCGGCAAGGGCCTCAAGGACGCCGTCAACTAAGGTTTCGACCTGGACGACATCTTGAAAAGCCGGGCTTGCCCGGCTTTTCTTTTTTCAGCCATCCTTGGTCAGTCGGCTCACCTGCGCGGCAAAGACTTGCCGCCGCGGTCCCACGTCATGTCCGCGAAGGTGAGGACGGCGGCGAAGAAAGCGAAAGCCGCGATGATCCCGCCAAGGGTGATGATCGTCTCTGTCGGCATGGTCGTGTGCTCCATTTTTGCGATGATGCAGAGTAGGAGCCCGACGCGTTGGGGCATTGATGTGAGTCAAGCGCATGTCCATCCGCCCGGCGATGGCCAATTAATCATGATAAAATATTGCGCGGCATAATTTATCATGATTAATTCCCCTCAAGGTCACAAAGCCAGAAAGGGATGGTCCCATGAGAAGATTGATTGCCGCGGCTGCTGCGGCTTGCATCATGGCGCTTTCGCCCACCGCCAACGCACAGACGCCGCAGAACGTGGTCGTTGTCGGACAGATCGCCGAGCCCCAGTCGCTCGACCCGCACGCGGTCACCGCGACCAACGATTTCCGCATCCTCGTCAACATGTATGACGGACTGGTGCGTTTTGCCGACGGCACGCTGGAGGTGGAGCCTGCATTGGCCGAAGGGTGGGATATCTCGGAGGACGGGCTGACCTACACGTTCCAGCTTCGCCAGGGCGTGACCTTTCACGACGGCACGCCATTCAACGCGGAAGCGGTGAAGTTCAATTTCGACCGGATGCTGGACGAGGCGCACCCGTTCCACAATACGGGACCGTTCCCGCTCGCCTTCTTCTTCTCGTCAGTCGAGGAGGTGACCGCCGAGGATGAGCACACGGTGCGCTTCCAGCTAAGCGAGCCGTTCGCGCCGTTCCTGTCGAACTTGGCATATCCCACGGGACTGATCGTCTCTCCCGCGGCCGTCGAGCAGCATGGCGAGGATTTCGGGCGCAACCCGTCAGGCACCGGCGCATTCATGTTTGGCGAATGGCAGGGAAACCAGCGCGTCGTGGTAACTGCCAACCCGGACTACTGGGACGGCGCGCCGGCGCTGGAGGCGGTCGTCTTCCGACCGATCACCGATGCAAACACCCGCGTGGCGGAGATGCTGTCGGGCGGGCTCGACATCATGGTGGAAGTACCACCGGATTCGATCGCGCAGTTTCGCGACGCGCCAGATTTTCAGGTGTTCGAGCAGGCAGGACCGCACGTCTGGTACCTCATCCTCAATATGAAAGAAGGCCCGTTTGCGGAGCAGGCGGTGAGGCAGGCTGCCAACTACGCGATCAACAAGGAATCTCTGGTGACCGACGTGCTGCAGGGTACAGCCGAGGTGTCGGCAGGCCCCGTGCCTCCTGCCTTCGCATGGGCCTACAATGAAGACGTGCAGCCCTATCCCTATGATCCCGACCGTGCGCGCGAGTTGCTGGCAGAAGCAGGCTATGATGGCGAGGAGATCGTCTTCTACGTGACCGAAGGCGGCTCCGGCATGCTCGATCCGGTTGCGATGGGCACCGCCATCCAGGCGGACCTGGCGGCCGTCGGCATGAACGTGCGGATCGAAACCTACGAGTGGAACACTTTCCTCGGACAGGTGAACCCCGGTCTTGAAGGAAAAGCTGACATGGCCGAGATGGCGTGGATGACCAACGACCCCGATACGCTGCCGTTCCTGACGCTGCGGACGGCGGCATTCCCCGACGAGGGTGGGTTCAATTCAGGCTACTATTCCAACCCGGATGTGGACGAGCTGCTCGACCAGGCCCGCATGGTGACCGACCCGGAGGAGCGCGCCGAGCTCTACAAGGAGGTGCAGGCCATCGTTCATGACGAGGCCCCTTGGGTGTTCGTCGCCAACTGGGTGCAGGGCGCGGTGACGACGGCCAATGTGGAAGGGTTTTCGCTTCAGCCGTCCTTCTTCCTCATGCTGCACGACGTGGTGAAGAACTGAGGCGCTTCGCCTGACAAGCCAATGTTCATCATGAACACCCTTCCGGAGCTCCCACCTCGTCAGGAATGGCGATGAGCGCCTACATCTTCAAGCGCCTGCTGGCGCTGATCCCGGTGCTGTTCGGGCTGTCGATCATCGTCTTCCTGATGATGGCACTGATCCCGGGCGACCCGGCGACGGCCATCCTCGGCAACTTCGCGACGCCCGAAAACGTCGCGCGGCTGAACGCCCAGCTTGGCCTCGACCGCCCGCTGCCGCAGCAGTACCTGATCTGGCTGGGCAACCTGCTGCAGGGCGACCTCGGCCGCTCCTTCGCGCTCAACCGGCCGGTTCTGGACGAGGTGATCGAGCGGTTCTCGGCAACGCTGATCCTTGCCGGCGCGGCGCTGGTGCTGTGCTCGGTGCTCGGCCTTCTGGCGGGCATCGTCTCGGCCGTTCGGCAGTTCGGGTGGACAGACCGGATGATCACGCTGTTCGTACTGATCGGCATTTCGACGCCGTCGTTCTTCCTCGGGCTGATGCTCATCCTGTTCTTTGCGGTGAACCTGCGCTGGTTTCCTGCAAGTGGCATGTACGCGATCTATGGCGGAGGCGATCTCCCGGACCTGCTCTACCACCTCGTGCTTCCGGCGGTTACGCTCGCTGCGGTCGCTACTGGGGTCATCGCACGCCTGACCCGCACCGCGATGCTCGAAGTCCTGCGGCAGGATTATATCCGCACGGCCCGCGCAAAAGGCCTGTCGGAGCGGCGCGTCATCTACCGCCACGCATTCAAGGCCGCACTTGTCAGCGTCATCCCTGTGATCGGAATCCAGGCGGGCTTCGTGCTCGGCGGGGCCGTCTACATCGAAACCGTTTTCCAGTGGCCCGGCATCGGGGCGATGCTGGTCAACGCCATCTCGACGCGCGATCTCCTGCTGGTGCAGGGCGGGGTGCTGGTGGTCGCCACCAGCTATGTGCTGTTCAACCTCGCGGCCGATATCGTCCAGTCGATGCTCGATCCGAGGCTGCGGCGATGAGTGCCGTTGCCAATCCCCGTTCGTCGGGCAGGCCGGATGCCGTGCGGCTGATGCTGAACAACCGGCTGGCGACGGGCGGGCTGGTCATACTTGTCGTCATGGTGCTGCTCGCGCTTCTCGCGCCGCTGTTGCCGCTGGCGGACCCGAACGCCACAGCGCCCGCCAATCGGCTCATTCGTCCGCTCTCTGAAGGGCATCTGTTGGGCACCGACGCATTGGGCCGCGATATCCTTTCACGCATTCTCTGGGGGCTGCGCGTCAGCCTTGCCGTGGGTATCTCGGCGACCCTGATTGCGGCGTTCTTCGGCTCGCTGATCGGCCTCGTTGCTGGCTATGCCGGCGGGCGTACCGACAACCTGCTGATGCGCGGGGTCGATATGCTGATGGCGTTTCCCTACATCCTGCTGGCGCTGGCCATCGTGGCTGTGCTCGGGCCGGGGCTTATAAACGCGCTCTATGCGATAGCCGTCGTGAACATCCCCTTCTTTGCCCGCAACATACGCGGCGTCACGCTCGGGCTGGCGCGGCGGGAGTTCGTGGACGCGGCGCGGCTTTCGGGCAAGTCGCACCTGCGCATCCTTACCGGGGAAATCCTGCCCAATGTCGCGCCGGTGATCGTGGTGACGATGTCGACGACGGTCGGCTGGATGATCCTCGAAACGGCCGGACTGTCATTCTTGGGGCTCGGTGCACAGCCGCCTCAGGCGGATCTCGGCTCGATGCTCGGCGATGGCCGGCGAGTGCTGTTCAACGCGCCGCATGTCGCGATCGTGCCGGGTCTGGTCATCTTCCTGCTGGTGATGAGCATCAACCTCTTTGGTGACGGCGTACGCGACGTGCTCGACCCGCGCCTGAAATCCGGTGCTCTGGCCCGGCCGATGGGGCGCACGGCCATTGATCCACGCGCCGGCGACGCCATGCCTGCACCGGCGACGGAAGCGGTGCTCGACGTCGTTGCGCTCAAAACGCAGTTCCAGCTGGGTCGCAAGACGCTGCGCGCGGTGGACGACGTCGATCTTAGGCTGCGCGAGGGCGAGTGTCTCGGCATCGTCGGCGAGTCGGGTTCGGGCAAGTCGGTCACCGCAATGTCGATCATGGGCCTGGTGCCGACACCGCCCGGCCGCATTGCCGGCGGCACGATAGATTTTCGCGGCGAAGACCTGCTTGGGGCATCGGACGCCCGGATACGCCAGTTGCGGGGAGGGGCCGTGAGCCACGTCTTCCAGGACCCGCTTTCCACCTTGCATCCATTGTTCACGGTGGGAGACCAGATCGTTGAGGCCATCCGCGCGCATCAGTCGATCGGGCACCGCGAAGCGCGGACAAAGGCGAGAGACCTTCTGGCGATGGTGCGCATTCCCAACGCGGCGCAGCGTCTGGACGCCTATCCCCACGAGCTCTCCGGCGGGATGCGCCAGCGTGTGGTCATCGCCATGGCGCTGGCGAACGACGCCGAGCTGCTGATCGCGGACGAGCCGACGACGGCGCTCGATGTCACGGTTCAGGCTCAGGTGCTGTCGCTCATGAACGGGTTGCGGCGCGAAAAGAAGACCTCGATCCTTTTCATTACTCACGATTTCGGGGTCGTCTCGGCCATCTGCGACCGCGTAGCGGTGATGTATGCGGGGCGCATCGTGGAGACCGGAACGGCACGGCAGGTGCTGGAAAAGCCGGCTCACCCCTATACCCGCAAGCTCATCGATTGTGTTCCGGTGTTGGGCCAGTCGGACCGGCGGCTTGACGCCATCGAGGGATTGCCGCCCTCGGTCGACGATTTGCCGGAAGGTTGCGCGTTCGCACCGCGCTGCCCCTTTGCGCAACCCGAGTGCCGGAAGGGGGAAATCCCTCTGTTTGCGCTGGCTGACGAGCGCGCGGCGCGCTGCCTGTTTCCGCTTTCGGCCGCTCGGGAGGTGGTCGATGCATAGCACGGTCGAACCCCTGATGCGGGTCGAGGGCGTCGAGCGCATCTTCGGCGGTCGGCGCAAGCTTTTTGGAGGCCACAGAGCGGGTGTCCACGCCGTGCAGGACGTCTCGCTGGATATAATGCCCGGCGAAACGCTCGGTATCGTGGGGGAGTCTGGCTGCGGAAAGTCGACCCTGGCACGCATGCTCGTGGGGCTGGATCAGCCGACCGGCGGTTCGATCCGCTTCAAGGGCCGGGACATCGCCGATACGCTGCGCAATGACTTCAACGGTCTCGCTCGAAACATCCAGTACGTCTTCCAGGACCCGGTTTCCTCGCTGAACCCACGCAAGACGATCCGTTCCATCCTCGAAGCACCGCTTAAGCATTTGCTTGGGCTTGGCAGAAAAGAGCGCGCGGAGCGGCTGGGAACGCTCATGGATGCCGTCAACCTGCGGCCCGAATTTCTGGAGCGCTACCCTCACGAGTTCTCAGGCGGGCAAGCGCAGCGAATCGGTATTGCGCGCGCTCTGGCGGCCGACCCCGAACTGATCGTTCTCGACGAGCCCGTGTCGGCTCTCGACGTTTCGGTGCAGGCGCAGGTTATCAATCTGCTTGCCGACCTCAAAGCGCGCTTCGGCCTGACATACGTGTTCATCAGCCACGATCTGTCTGTGGTGGAAAGCGTGAGCGACAGGGTTGCCGTCATGTATTTCGGCCGGCTGGCTGAACTGGGGCCGGCGAGGGCGCTCTTTGCCGACCCGCGGCACCGCTATACACGGCTGTTGCTGGATTCGGTGCCCGCGCCTGGCAAGCCGATAGTGGCATGCGAAGGCAGCGAGGGCGACCTGCCTGACCCGTACGATCCTCCAGCCGGCTGCGCATTTGCGCCTCGCTGTCCGGCGGCCGACGATCTGTGCAGGTCGCAGCGGCCTGCTCTCGATGCAGGCGCGGTGGATGGCGCGCATCTGGCCGCTTGCTTCCACCCGCCACTGCTGACAGGAGAGACAGCGGGAGACGGGCAGCTATAGGGCGGAATATGGCAAGGGACGAGACAGCGCTGGTTGTCGCGCCGGAGAAGAAGCGCAAGCGCTCCGATTTGCTGGCGGCGCGCATCCGCGATCTCATTTCCCTCCACGGCCTGTCGCCCGGCGACCGCATCCCCCAGGCATGGCTCGCCGAGGAGGAGATGAAGGCCTCGAAGGGCACGCTGCGCGAAGCCATGAAGGCGCTGGAAACTCAAGGGCTCATCAAGACGCGGACAGGCCCCGGCGGCGGCGTGTTCGTCGCCGCGCTTTCCGGCGAGCAGGCGATGGACCTTCTCAACAATCTCTTCCTCTTCAACCAGCCTGGCATCGCAGACATCTTCGCCCTGCGCAGGCTGGTGGAGCCGGAGCTGGTCGCAGACCTAGCGGGGAACGTCGAGCAGAAGCAGCTCGAAGCGCTGCAGGCAACGATAAGGCTCTACGAGGCTGCACCGAAGACCCCTGACGAAGCATTGCAGCACCGACTGGCCGATCTTGCGTTCCACTCCGTACTGGCCAATCTCGGCCGCAACGGGCTCATGGGGTTCGTCTGCATTTTCCTGCTGCGGCTTCTGCGCGACCTTGCGGAGCGCCGCGCCGCGGCTTGGGCACCGGACCCCGAGTTTCAGGAGCGCACGCTCGACTTTCAACTGAGACTCGTCCGGTTGCTCCGGTCGGGCGACGCGCAGGGCGCGAGAGCGCTGATGGAGAGCCGGCTGGCCGAAACGGAGCGGCAGATGGTGGATCACACCGGGATTAGTCACGTTGGAGAAGGCAGGGAGTGAGCCGAACTGGGCGACCGCAATGAGCATGTCCAGGTGGATGGATGCGCCCACCCTACGGAGTTGCCGATCCGCACGTTCAACGGCGGTTAGAGCGCCGACCAAACGGGTCAGTCACCTTTTGCCAAGATGTTCCCGCAACGGGGGAGCGACCACGCATGCCCGGATAGGGACGGAGTTCGGCATCGATGAGGAGCAACTGCAAACGGCGCTTCCATGCCGGGTCCGTGCTGCTCCAGGTGTCGAAATTCAGCACTACCTCGCCGCCGTCCTCGGCCAGCAGCCAGGTTCCGCTGACCGTTTCCATCATGGGAAGGGAGACTGAGGCGGCAGCGTGCCGCTGCTCGTCAGGGAGTGTTTCCAATATGGCAGACGACGGAGCCGATGGACGCACTGAAAACAATGCGAAGCGACCTTCCAGCGTAAAGACAAGTAGCGCCCAGCTCGTGTCGGCCGCGTTGGATGCGGAGGGCTTCCAGACGCCGACAAGAGCTTCGCTCGCCACGATCGGAGGCGTGCAAACCAGCGTCGCCGTAAGGGCAAACACTGCGGCCAGAGCGCTTGGCGTGCCGCGCATTGTCTACTCCTTGAAAGATGTGTGAAGCAACGGGCGCGAGTTTGCCTGGGCGCCGCAGCGCCGTCCTGTAAAAGGGCTGATATTTTGCTGAGGATCGGATAGAATTTGCACGCCCTGTTCGCAGGCGGGTAGCAAAAGATGATGAAGACCGTCGCACGTAGCTACGCATTCGGTCCTTTCGTGCTGAATCTCCAGCGCATGGCGCTGCAGCGGGACGGGGTTGATCTTGGTCTTCGGCCGAAGGCGTTTGACGTGCTCAGACACCTTGTCGAGCGGGCCGGGACGCTTGTGACAAAAGACGAGTTGATTGCTGCCTCGTGGCCGAACGTCATTGTAAGCGACGATGCGCTCACCCAGTGCGTCCGCGACATACGAAAGGTTATCGGCGGCGATTATATTCGTACCGTGGCGCGACGTGGCTACCTTTTCGCCGGCGATGTAAGCACTCTGGACCCAATCAAGAGCCGTCGCGAGCGCCGCTCAACCGGTGTCGCCGCCCCATTTATGGTCGCCCTGCTGGTAGCCTTTGCAATCGTTCTGGGGGCCGGCGCTCTTCGATCGAGGGAGCCTGCGGCTCCAACAAGCCCGTCGGTTGCGGTGCTGCCTTTTGACGACATGGGGGGCGATCCCGAACTGGCCTATTTCGGAAGAGGTGTCAGCGAGGACATCATCACAATGCTTGCGCGTGTGCCGAACTTGACCGTTGTCGCGCGCAACTCGAGTTTTCAGTTCGAGGGGCAGCTGGTCGATATACGCCGGATCGGCGAGAACCTCGGTGCGACGCACGTTCTGCAAGGCAGCGTGCGAAAGGATTCCGACAGGCTCCGGATCGTCGCGCAACTGACCGACGCCCGGACAGGCAAGAACGTCTGGGCGGAGCGCTTCGACGGCACTGGAGGCGATGCCCGCGCTTTGCAGGACGAAATCACGCAGAAGATCGTGGCGGCACTGGCAGGCACCGCGGGCACGATCGCGCTGCTTCAGTACCGCGACGCCTGGGGCAAGGACAGCGCGAACCTTCAGGAATACGACTATGCGCAGCGTGTCCTCGCGCGGATCGCGCAGGGGACGCCGGAGGCGTTGGAACTTACAGACGCCATGCTGCGGGAAGGCTTGGCGCGATACCCCAACTCGAGCCTTCTCAAGGCACAGGCGGCGGGGTCCATAATCTGGCGCTTTGCAAGGGGTTGGAGTGACAGTGACGACCCATGGAATGAGATCAGGAAAGCCGGGGAACTGGCCCGGGAAGCGCGGGCCGACCCGACCGCCTCGCCGATGATGCGGATGAACGTCCACATTGTCATGGCCTATGTGAACATGGTCGAGCAAAGGTTCGATCAGGCGGTGGCCGAGGCACAAGCGGCTATAGCGCTTGCCCCTTACGACGGGCGCCTGATTTACTATCTGGCCGAGATACCTGTCGTCGCTGGCCGCCCTTCGCTGGCGCTGGCGTGGATCGAGCGGGCGAGGGCACTGTACCCTCCGGATGACCCCAGGCAGCAGGAGCTTTCGAGCATGGAGGCCTACGCGCTTTTGCATGCTGAAGGACCGATCGCTGCCTTGGAGGTGCTCGACAGCATCCGGAGCAGCGACGACGTGGTCCTGCGCACGACCTATCTGCTGCGTACATATGCCTTGGTCCTGCTCGGGCGCCTAGACGAGGCAAAAGCGGAAATCAGGAAACTGCGGGACCACGATCCGACGTGGTCCCTCGCGACACATCGCAAACGCTTCTTCTATACGGACACTTCCGGCCCGGACTCCCAAATAGAGGCACTGGCCGCTGCCGGCCTACCATAGTCATGACGATTCTGTGTCTTGGGGAAAGGCGATAAGGCCGCGGCTTGCGATAGTGGTGGGCGATGACGGACTCGAACCGCCGACATCCTCGGTGTAAACGAGGCGCTCTACCAACTGAGCTAATCGCCCTACGGCGGCGACGTGTAAGCGTTCGTCGGTCGTTTCGCAAGCCAAAAAGGGGGAGATCGGGCTTCCGCCCAAGCGCCGCTGGGTCAGCCGACGGTCGCCGCAACGGCGCCGGTGATGCTGCGACACAGAGGCACGTCGAGCCGTCGCAAGTTTGTCGAGAAACGACCGTCACCGCGCTTGACACTAGTCGGAGAACCGCTTAATTCACGCCCCACAACGAACGCCGCTGCGGCGAAACGTTGGTGCGCGGGTGTAGCTCAGTCGGTTAGAGTGCCGGCCTGTCACGCCGGAGGTCGCGGGTTCGAGCCCCGTCACTCGCGCCACTTTTCAACCGCTTGGCCGGTTTTCCTCATCTTATGAATTAATGGTGCTGCTGTTCGGCAGCGTGCTCGCAGTCCAATCACGGCTTGTAGTGGGTCGGGTTGCAAACCATGTCGAACACATTGGGGCGAGGCGGAGGAAGATCATCGGCTTCGCCGCCATATGCCCGGCATTCCTGGCCGATTGAAGCGGTAGCCAATGCAAGAAGGAAAGATAGCAACAGCGCAAGGCTGATCGGCACGCGGGACATACCAAGATCGTAGGTATGACCTCCACCGGTCGCCAATAAAATAGCGTTGCGATCTGTTACGGCTTTTGCGGCCAACGCCTCCCTGTCTCCGGCTCCGCGACGGTCAGGCCGGCGGACTTCCCGATACACCTGCCTCAGCAAATGTCGCCATGCCGGCATGACAGGCGAGCGCGCCGCGCAGCACGTTTACTGCCAGACATGCGCCGGAGGCCTCGCCAAGCCGCATGCCAAGGTCGAGCAGCGGAGAGAGATGCAGTGCCGCCAGCAGCTTGCGGTGGCCAGTTTCGGCCGAAACATGCCCTGCGAGCGCGTGCGCCAGTCCTTCGGGTGCCAGCTTCGCCAGAGGTGCTGCGGCTGCCGACGCGACGAATCCGTCGAGCATCACCGGGATGCCGTGCAGCCTGGCCGCTAGCGTCGCTCCACAGATCGCTGCCAGTTCGCGTCCGCCGACGCGCCGCAACGCTTCGATCGGGTCGCCCAGTGCAGCCCCGTGCCGGGCCAGTGCGGCGTCGACCGCCTGTGCCTTGCGGCTCAGGCCGGCGTCATCAACGCCGGTGCCTCGTCCTACCCAGTCGACGCCTTTGCCTCCAAACAGGGCGGCGGCGAGGGCCGCCGCTGCCGTCGTATTGCCGATGCCCATTTCGCCGACGCATACAAGATCGGATGCTGGGTCGACGGCGGCCATCCCGCTCGTCATGGCCTCGACAAGTTCTGCCTCGTCCATTGCCGGTGCCTGGGTGAAATCTGCGGTCGGACGGTCAATGTGAAGCGGGATGACCTTGAGGCTCGCGCCGGCGTGCCGCGCCAGCTGGTTGATGGCAGCCCGACCGGAGGCGAAGTTTGCCACCATCTGCGCGGTCACTTCGGCGGGGAAGGCTGAGACTCCGCGCGCGGTCACGCCGTGCGAGCCGGCAAAGACCAGCGCCTCCACCTTGTCGAGGTGAGCTACGACGTTGCCCTGCCAGCGAGCCATGAAGACGGCGATGTCCTCCAGACGGCCGAGGCTCCCCGGTGGCTTGGTCAGCGTCGTCTGCCGGGCGGCTGCAGCCCTCGCGGCCTCGTCGCTGCCCGACGGCAGGTTCTCGCAAAGCCCGCGAATGGCATCGATGGATGTGGGTAAACCGGTCATTCTTCGTCTTTCATGCAAGCAGGGAGGCAGCGGCGACCAGCACGGCGATCTCGCCCCCTTGCTGGAGCGCTCCGAGTACGTCGCCCGTCTGACCGCCGATCTGGCTCGTCGCAAGTCTTTCGAGCGACAGGAAAACAACCGCGAGCAGCAGGGTTGCGATCAGAGCAAACCAGAGCCCGCAGATGACGAGCGCCACCATGCCGATAGCGAGCGCTACGAGGGCGGGGGCAGGGTCCGGGCGGCCGACATCCGCCGACAGGCCGTAGGAACGAGCCGGCGGCACCCGCAGCATGAAGGCCGGCACGAGCGCCCGCGAGGCCGTGT
Source organism: Neoaquamicrobium microcysteis (assembly GCF_008180155.1). Lineage (GTDB taxonomy): Bacteria > Pseudomonadota > Alphaproteobacteria > Rhizobiales > Rhizobiaceae > Aerobium > Aerobium microcysteis. The sequence goes on from NZ_VSZS01000062.1 coordinate 281,674, forward strand.
GCGCTGCGACCACCACAAGCAGCATGACAAAGGGCGAGGCGGCCGCCAGCGCTGTGAGCGCTCCCCAGCGCGCCAGCAGGGACAGCATCAGCGCCAGGGCGCCATACGTGCCCAACCGGCTGTCCTTCATGATCTCCAGCTTGCGTTCGCGGTCCTGCCCGCCGCCGAACCCGTCGGCGACATCCGCCAGCCCGTCCTCGTGCAGTGCGCCCGTGAGCGCGATGCCGATCGCAAGTGCGAGAGCCGCAGCGATCGCGGCGGGCACTGAAAGCGCCAATGCCAGCCACAGGGATACTCCTGCCACCATGCCCGCCACTGCGCCGGCGACGGGAGCGGCCCAGTGCGCATCGGCAAGGCTCCGTCGGTCGCCTGCCGGCACGGGTATCCGCGTATAGAAGCCGATACAGGTGGTGACATTTTGCAGAAGTGTATCGGCGGGCGGCACCCGGCCGGTCATGAATTCGCTCCGCCGGATCGGGCGGGCTGCGTGTAGCTCTGGCCTGGCTGCTGCAACGCTGTTGCTCCCGTGTCGGCTGTTCTTCGTCGCTCGTCTAGCCAAACCACATTGCGCGGCTTGCGCGTTGCGGCGGTCGGCGATTGCGATAATGTGACCGAGTCGATGGTTTGCGGGAAGTCCGGGGGTCTCAACTGCGTGATGGTCGGGGACCTTCCTCATTCACTGACGTTCGTTCTCGGCGGCGCGCGTTCCGGAAAGAGCCGCCATGCCGAGAAACTGGTTTCCGCGTTTCCAGCACCGTGGACCTACATTGCAACGGCGGAAGCGTTCGATGACGAGATGCGCGAGCGCATCGAGCATCATCGTGCGCGCCGGGATAGCGGCTGGCTGACCCTCGAAGCCCCGCTCGACCTTGCAGATGCGCTGGCGCGCGTTGCGGATGGCCAACCCGTGCTGGTGGACTGCCTGACCCTTTGGCTCACCAACGTGATGCTGGCCGAACTCGACGTAGAGGCCGAGACACGGCGACTTGCGGAAACCATCTCACGTCCTCGCGGTCCGTGGTTCGTCGTGTCGAACGAGGTGGGGCTGGGTATCGTGCCGGACAATGCGCTGGCGCGACGCTTTCGCGATGCGGCCGGGCGGCTCAATCAGATGGTCGCGGCAAGGGCGGATCACGTGCTCTTCATGGTGGCCGGGCTGCCGATGACGATCAAATGAGCGGTCAACTCCGCAAACCGGCGCGGTCACAATCCGCATTCAGGCGGCTGCCGCGAAGGTGTTGCCGGAAAGCAGGGCGAGACCCGCCAACAATCCCGCAAGCGCGATCAGCAGTCCGTCGGCGATCGCATAGAGCTTCAGCGCGCGGCGGATATCGGCGGCGTTTGCCTCCCGACGCCCGCCTTCTCCCATGAAGAGGTCGTCGACCAGGACGCCGCCGTAGGAGCGCGGACCGGCCAGAGCCAGCCCCAGCGCGCCGGCCATGGCGGCTTCCGGCCAGCCGGCATTGGGTGATTTGTGGAACCTCGCATCACGCCACATCGCGCGCCACGCATCGCGGGCGGAGGCTCCAGGCATGAGCGCTGCGGCCGTCACGATAAGCAAGCCGGACAAGCGCGAGGCGGGCAGGTTGACGAGATCATCGAAGCGGGCGGCGGCCCAGCCGAAGGCGAGATGCCGGGGCGTTTTGTGTCCGATCATGCTGTCAGCGGTATTGACCGCCTTGTATGCGATCCCACCGGGCAGACCGGCCGCACCAAGCCAGAAGGCGGGGGCGACGACGCCGTCCGAAAAATTTTCGGCAAGGCTCTCGATCGCGGCGCGCGACACGCCAGCCTCATCCAGACTTTGCGGATCGCGGCCGACGATGCGGGAGACCGCCAGGCGGCCTGCGTCCAATCCCCCGTTTTCGAGCGCCATGGCGACGTCCTCTACATGCGATGCGAGGCTGCGCTGGGCCAGCAGGCTGCTGGCAAGCACTGCAAGAACGACGAAACCTACCCAGCCGACGAGAAGCTGCTCCAGCAGGAGGCCGGCGGCCGCTGCCAAGAAGACAAGTATCGCCAGCGCGGCCACACCCGCTCGCTTCCTCCTCGGAATCGACCACGTGTCGCGATTGAGGCTTCCCTCCAGCGCGACAACAAGACGGCCGATCCATGTGACAGGATGGCCTACGGCGCGGAACAAACCTTCGGGATAGCCGAAAGCGCGCTCGACCAGCAGGGCAATGAAGAGGAGAAGCAGGCTCATTCAGACTGGGGCAGGGGCGTTGGAATCGATGTTCTTCCTAGCCTCTTGACCGTATTGGGGGAACTGCCTGCCGCCAGCTTTCGCCGGGCAACATGGTTAAAGCTCGGATTCAGTGATTGTTGGTGATTTTCCGTTAAGCCTGATTCCGGGTGGGCTCATAGGGATCACCCGCACGCCTTCAACCCCCTGTTTCGCGTATGAGTTGTGATGCGTCCGATCCACCTTTCCGCCGCGCTTGCCGCATTCCTTGCCCTTGCCGGGTGCTCGACCGGCTCGACCGTTGACGCGTTGCAGAGCGTCGCTCCATCGCGAGAGACGACCGCTTCGATCGTCAGGCCCGTGATGCCTCAGGCCGCAGTCGGCGCGTCGGTCGCGGGCTATCCAGACTCGTCGCCCGCCGCGATCTCCGCACTTGCAGAACCTGATGCGGTGAATACGTCGGCGCTCCAGCAGGTTGCCATGGTCGCCCCTCAGAGGCCTTCCGCGCCGCCTGCCTCCGGACCGCGGCCGCAGGTCATGGCGCAGCGCTTCAGCGACTCCAAGCCGATGGACTTCGGCAAGGTGACCCCGCAGCACCACCTCGTCCACGGCGTGGACGTGTCGCGCTGGCAGGGTACGATCGACTGGGTCAATCTGCGCAACCAGGGTGCCAATTTCGCCTTCATCAAGGCAACCGATGGCGGCGACCATCTCGATCCGATGTTCCGCAAGAACTGGGACGGAGCCGCGCAGGCCGGCATCAAGCGCGGCGCGTATCACTTCTTCTACTGGTGCCGCACCGGCAAGGAGCAGGCAGATTGGTTCATCCGCAACGTACCGCGCGAGGCCGGCGCCTTGCCGCCGGTGATCGACGTGGAGTGGAACCATCAGTCGCGCTGCAAGCAGAAGCTGTCGCCGAAGCTGGTGCGTGACAAGATGCAGGCATTCATGGACCGCGTGGAAGCATATTACGGGCAGAGGCCGATCATCTACGCCACCCCCGACTTCTACGACGACAACCTGAAGGGTCACTTCAAGGATTACCCGTTCTGGCTTCGCTCGGTCGCTGCGCATCCGTCAAAGCGCTACCCGAATCGCGACTGGGTTTTCTGGCAGTATTCCGGCACCGGATTGTCCAAGGGCCTGAAAGGCGAGATCGACCTCAACGTCTTCCAAGGTGACGCTGCCGCCTGGCATCGCTGGCTCGCGAAGAACACCTACGGTGCACAGGTGGCCCGTAACTGATCCAACGCATTTCTCGACCTGGAAGACCCCGCCGGCGGATGTCGGCGGGGTCTTTCGTTTTCGTTAGTCGCGTTTGCCGTTGCGCTTGCCGGCCCAACGGGGCCGGTCGTCGCTCGTGACGACGCCGTCGTCATTGCGATCCATGCGGGTGAAGAAGGCCTGCGCGCGCTCGGCGACATTTGCCGTGAACTCTTCCGCCGTGAGTTCGCCGTTACCGTCGGCATCAAGCGTGTCGAAGCGGATAGCTGCGCGTTCCTGCATCAGGCCGGAGAAGGCTTCGAGGTTCGCTCCCTCCCGCATGAGTGCACGAAACTGGGCATGCATCTGCCGCATTTCCTCGGGCATTACAGCACGGCGCTCCGCCCGTCGCTCGCGGTGCTCTGCGCGCTGCTGGCCGCGTTGCGCGAAGCGCTCGCCACGCGCCTGCATGGCCGCCTCGAACTCCTGCGGGGAAATCATGCCGTCGCCGTCGCTGTCCATGCGCGCGAAACGCTCCGCGGTGCGTTCGCTCCGCCGCTCCGCCCGTTGATCGGAATTCATGCGCTCGCCTTCGCCACGACGTTCGGCCCGCGGGCCATCGCCGCGATGCCGTCCCCAGCCATCGCGGCCGGAACGCTGAACGATTCCCTGCTCGTCAGGGTTCATGCGTTCGAAGCGACCCTGAGCCTGCTCGTCCGCTGCGGCAAGAAACTCGTCTCGTGTGACGATGCCGTCGCCGTCGGCGTCCATCGCCTGAAACTGCGCGGAGGAACGCTCCTGCATGAGGTTGGCAAGGTCGCCGACATTCATGCCTTCGCCTTCCAAGAGCGCACGCATCTCTGCGCGCAGATCCCCACCACGCTCCTGGCTTTCGGATGTTTCGGCATGGGCATGGATGACGGCTGAACCGGAGGCGAGCACGGCAGCGATGATAAGTTTCTTCATGGCAAAGGATTCCTCGTTTCGATGTCCCTTGCGGCAACTGTGCCTGTGCCAACATTACAGGTGGCTTGCCGCCGCATTAAATCGCGGTAATGGGCATGCCTTGCGCGAGCGGACGGAACCGCATCCCCTGCTTTGCATTCTCTCTGCACGTGGAGAGAGGAGCGGGTTGTGATAGCAGTTCTTTCGGTTCTAGGTGGTTTGATCGTCTCCTTCGGCATGTTCGTGGGCGGCCTGATGTTTGCGACGATGGTGCTCATGGTAGAGCCCGAAGAGCGCCCGGGTCCGGGTGTCGATGTTGCAGAGGTTTGGACTAACGAGCCTCGCGTCGTCGATGTGGCTGACCAGAGTTTCGAGCGGATAGGGACTGTCGTAGAACCCCGGTCGGCGAGTGAGGCGGTCGAACCGGGCGTAGACGACCTGACGACTGCCGCGTTGCCGTCGGTAAGCGATGCCGTCGTGCTGGAAGATGCGGTTTTCCAGGATGCTGAGGTGCAGTATGACGCTGCATCGCAAGAGCTGATTGTCGCGCATGTCGACTGGTGCTCAAGCCGCTACCGTTCCTACAACGCCGGGGACAACAGCTATATCGCCTATAGCGGCGGCCGACGCACCTGCATCTCCCCTTATACCGAACAGTTCGAGGCTGGCGGAGCAGACCTAGAGGTCGTCACGTCCGAAGACGGGTTCGGCGAATATGCCGAGGCGGCCGCGTCCGGATCGTCGTCTTACGGTGAGACACAGCACGATGCATATGCCGATTTCGCGTCCGACCATGTCGCCTACTGCTTCGATCGCTATCGGTCATACAGGCCGGAAGACAACACCTACCAGCCGTTCGGCGGCGGGCCGCGACGTCAGTGCCAGTAGATTTTTGACGATAAGGGGCCGGAGGAAACTCCGGCCCATTTTGCGCGTTGTCTGATGCGCGCTTCCGCGCTGGAGACCAGTGTGATGGCAAAGACCGCTTCCCAAAAGACTCTTTCGAAGACCGGAACAGAGGCCGGACGCAGCCTGCGGACCGCCGCAGCCAAGGAAGAAAAGAAGGTCGAGGCCCGGAAGGGCAGCGACTTGAAGAAGGGCGCCGAACGTTTCGAGGAGCGCGCGGAAAGCGCGAACGGCAAGGGCGCAAAAGCCTCCGGCGCGAAAAAGAAATAAATTCGTCAACGGTCCGCGCTGGCTCGACCGTTCTTCCAGACAGACGCCCGTCGCGGGTGGAACGCGAGATGCTTCAGGCATGCGCGCGTTGTCACGCTTGGGTTGCGCGGGGTGACGAAGGATGGGTTGCTGATGGCCGGCCACCTTCTTAAGCGCCAATGGGACGCGCCCCGACCGCTTCTGCCGACCTGTGGAGTTGGGTGAGGGGCTTGTCTTTTGCGGCGTCAGCCGCTAATCGCCCGCATCTGAAATCCAAACGCATCCACGCGCCAAAGGGAAGTTGCAATGGCCAAAGGTAAATTTGAGCGTAACAAGCCGCATGTGAACATCGGCACGATTGGTCACGTCGATCATGGCAAGACGTCTCTGACGGCGGCGATCACGAAGTATTTTGGC